>NZ_MWLK01000018.1 GCF_002198715.1 Rhodomicrobium sp. R_RK_3
ACCAAGATCACAGGTCCGCAGCAACTGACCGATCCCCGCGCCATGCCGCTGAACGACTTCATCGAGGAGGTAATGACACTGCTCGAGGCGGGTGATCACGATCGAAGAGAAATTCTCGTGCAGCGGGCGCGCGGCGACCGCATGGCTGAGAAGCGGCTTCCTAGTCAGCGCGGTCGGCAGGAGATAGGCAAGGCGATCTACACGATCCCGGCCAATGTCGGCCAGGGAGATTGGAGCGTTGCGTTTTCTGCCGGATCTCATAGAAACACCCCATCTTGCATACACTTCAGTCCTGCGCAGAGTGATGTCGGCCCCCCGCTCCTGGAAGTCTACAGGACACTCGCGGATTCCTAGGGCCCTAGTGTCAAGCAAGCCTCCTGATGGCCTCCTAAGGTGTCATAAAGCCTCCTGTTCGCCCGGCGAGCGGTGCCCCCAGGTCGCAAGTGGAGGCCGGAAGTTATACCCGCTGGACGTTGCGAAATTCCGTCATTAGGGAAAATCGTTATTCCGTATTCTCGCTACTGCGGCCCTCCCAATTTCGCATTTTTGCTATTGCGGAGAGCCCAGATCCGTAAAGCCGCAACTCCGCAACTGCGAGGTTTGGGCGTACGATCCCAAGGCCGGCTGGACGGCGCAGCACGGCAAAAGCAGAGGCCATGGACCGGCTGATGGTCACCGCGGCCGGTGTGAACGAGCCGTCGCATCGGCGACGACACGCCGGGTCTATACCGGCAATGCCTATGCCAGCCATCAACGCCGGGCCATTTTTTCGGCTTGCGGCATCCGCAACGGCATCATGCGTCGCGCGCGCGGCAGCACAACTTAGGGCTGAATGATGGGCAACCGCCAACACTATTCGGCAACGACCCCATTTCAGAATCCGGGTGCTGCGTCAATGCGGCATTCCGCAATTGCGCATCTGCGCAATGTCAGGACCTTGGCAGGACCATATTGTGGCAAGATCTTGCTCCAGACATGATCAGGACCTTGTCAGGACCTTGTCAGGACCTTGGGGAAGCCGGGGAGGGGAGGCTCCCCAGGGAGGGCGGAACCTCGTTACGGCTCCCTAAATGCAAAGCCGAACTGCTCGTGGGCGACAGGCGTCGGGGTCGAACAAAAGACAAACCTATTGCCAGCAGCCAAATTCACACGGGTTAAGGCCCCCCCCGGTGAAGTCGAGATACCGGCTATGCCCGACCTGGTCACTCTACGCCGTAGAAACTGCTGCAGGACCATAGCGGCGCATTACGGAGCCATGGTCCTGGACCTTACAAGCATTTTTGGCGGCAATCGATAGATCCGACGGTGTTGAAAGGCCCAACATCGAGACTGTCATTGCGCATATGCGCATATGCGGAGGTGCGATAATCCGCTCATGCGGCCCCCGGATCTAAGCTCGTAGACCAAACGCGTCGACGCAATTACAACCTTGCCGATTGCCCGCTGGCTCCATGATCTGGCCAGTTTCGGGCGGTTATAAACCTCGATGCGGCATAGTGCGGTCGGTGCGGCAAAATGCGGAATAATGCGGGATGGTGCGGCGAAACATGCGGGCAAGATATGTGAAGATGGCCACCCGGCAAGCCGGTCACGCACTTCTACTCTTACTCGCTAAAGCTCGACGCCTGAGGGTGCCGTCCGGCAGCGGATGATGTTGCCAGGAGCTACATGAAGTATACGAGAACACGATAAGTACCACGCTTATTCGAGAGCCGTTGTGACCAACCAAATTCGAAGGCGGCGTGCCACGGCAGCTAAAAAACACGGATGAATTGGCAGGGAGTGTACAGGTTCCCGCTGCCGCAAAACGAACTTCAAACTCTCTGTTTTTACGGATTTAACTGCCGAACGCCCCGCCGATGCAGGCGCACGTGCGGACCGTGAAGTTTGACCATGCACGAGGGGGCGCCAGCTTGTGCAAAAGGCAACAGCCAGAGCCATTCAGGCCAGTAACCGACAACGAAATGACTTTCATGGCGTCTTGCAAGTCTCCTGATTGACCCAGTAGGCCGAACTTTAATTCCGCTTGGGGTATATCGTGCTGCTTGGCGATCACCAGCCCAATGAGCAGCACATAAACTATCTGTGGTTGGTGCTTCGGTCCTTTTCTCGCCGGCACTTTAGGATTCTCCAATGAGCGTAGGGCGGCTTGCCGTGCAGCTTCGGCCAGATGCCCCCCGGCCTTCAGCATCCGGGCTGTAGCCCCTGCTTCCCGCCGCTGCAAACGCCTTTTCTGTCAATCGGCGCCGAACTTTGACCCCGCGTATTGCCTCATCTGAGAATGTTACCGAACTCGGAGGCAGGGGCTGTGGTCGGGTCGGGCCCTGCATAGCCCGAGCCGTCCACAGCGCGGGGCGGTCTGGTCGGCGGCAGCGCAGCGGTGATCTGCTGCGCGGGCTTGGTTCGCAGCCCCCTCAGCAGGCGCTGCACGATAGAGTGCTGCCGCGGTCCAAACTGAT
Organism: Rhodomicrobium sp. R_RK_3; assembly: GCF_002198715.1. Taxonomy (GTDB): domain Bacteria; phylum Pseudomonadota; class Alphaproteobacteria; order Rhizobiales; family Rhodomicrobiaceae; genus R-RK-3. The sequence goes on from NZ_MWLK01000018.1 coordinate 2,460, forward strand.
CGGGATGCCGCTCGGTCAGCCGGCCGAGGATGGCCAGCGCCGTTAGCTGCGGCTCGGCGGCAAGCCAGTCCTCGATCGCGGCGAGGTGCGGGTCGAGCATGGAGGGCATCCGCACCCTGGTCTTGAGTGCTCCCTTGCGCGTCAGCAGCGGCAGGCACTCCGTTCAGCCCGTGGCCACGTCGACCATGGTGAGCGTCTGGATGAAGGAGCCCGCCACCGACGTGCCGCCATGCGCGACCATGTCGATCTCGCAAAAGCCAGGGGCTGGATCCTTCCAGTCATTGAAGGTCCGGATTGGAACCTCGCGGCGCACAGCCGAATAAAACCCGACCCGCCGCCTCCAGCCGCCGCTGGCCGCAACTTTGGTGGCGACCAGCAGCCGATCGATGGTCGCGGCACTCACGCCCAGGACAAGCGCCCGGCCTTGGCTGTCGAGCCTCAATCGGCCATGCGTCTCCAGCGCCGGGAGCAAAGCCGGGATCATCGCGACAAGCCGTTTGCCGCAAACCCGATCGGACGCTTCCCACAACGCAATCACCGCATCCTTGATCGTGGCGCCATATCGGCAAGCCCGCTGGCGCGGCTGATCCGCGGCCTTGCCGCCGACGCCGCGCAGCGCCCGGACCGCATGCTTGCGATGCCACCCCGTCACCGCGCAAAGCTCGTCGAGAATGCGCCCCTTCTCCCCCCGCGTGCCAGACCGGTAGCGTTCCGCCACCGCCGCCACAACCTCCCGCCGTGCACCCATGCTGATCCTGTCCGCCATCGGCGCCATCGAGCCGATTTGATGACCCAGCCCAAGTCCTGGCGGTCAGGTCTCGGGTAACATTTGCGATGAGGCAATCCGCCCCCGATCGGCGTCCAAGATTGACCCCGGTTCGACGCGCTTTTTCGACTGCCTGGCGCGGAGCTGTGGAGCGTAGCGGAACAGCGCAGAGCCAGGCAGGCGGTGTTCGGCTCAGGATCTGTTCTTGAAGCGCCAGCTGTCGTTGCCGGTCTCGATGATGTCGCAGTGATGGGTGAGCCGGTCGAGCAGCGCTGTGGTCATCTTGGCGTCGCCGAAGACGCTTGGCCATTCGGCGAAGGCGAGGTTCGTGGTAACGATGATAGAGGTTCCCTCATAGAGCCGGCTGATCAGGTGGAACAGCAACTGGCCGCCGGATTGGGCGAAGGGCAGATAGCCGAGTTCGTCGAGGATGAGGAGATCGACGCGGGCGAGGCCGTCGGCGATGCGGCCATGGCCGCCGAGCTCTAAACTGGGGAAAGTCCAGACAGTCGCGTGCGGGAAGCCTCGCCCCACGAGGTGGTCGTAAAGCCCTCCTCGGCGTCGGGATCCACCAAAAGATCGCGAACGTCGTTCGACTTCGACAAAGTCGTCACTTTCAACTCCATTTGCTAATATTGATCACACGCCGCCAACGGCGCTTGGCGCTGGCGCGAAATATCCACGATGCGGCAGTCTCAATCGGTGTTCAGCGAAACTTGCGGACCCGCTTTACGCGCCGTTCGTTGGCGCGCGCACGCCCGTCATGGTCTCGCACTACGACCAGAGTCGATCGGCGACGCTCACGCCGAGCGCCCAGGATTTCAGGCCGTAGGGCGCACGCCCCTCGTCAGGCACCACGGGCAGTCCTCCAGATAGACGCCGCCTTTGCCGTCCAGGTCTCGGCTGACGGCCGGCCTGTCCATCAGCCGCGACGGGCGTCGAGGCTAATGCGGCCGCCGCCGAAAGCAACGACGTGCAGCAGACCGCCGGCAATCGCGATGTTCTTGAAGAAGTGGATGAACTGGTTCTGGTCGCCGAGCACGCTGTGGAAGAACGCCGCGGTGACAAGTGAAAACAGCGCCAGCACACCCGCGACGGCGCGCGTGCGATAGCCCAGCAGCAGGGCGAGGCCGCCGGCGAGTTCCACGAACGTCGACAGGCCGAAAGCGACGCCGGGCATCGGCAGGCCGACGGACTGGATGTAGCCGATGGTCATAGCCGGCGCGGCGATCTTCGACAGGCCCGACAGCAAGAAGATGGCGCTGATCATGCCGCGGCCGACGAGCGGAACGAGCGTCGAGATCAGGTTGAAAGCCGCAGCGCTCGGAGCGTCGGCATAGGTCTGGGTATTCATCTCTTTAGATCCTTCATCTGAGTTGCAGTGGCCGTGTCCGGGCGTGAGAAGTCATGCCGCCGATCCGGAGACGGGCTCGGCTGCACGAAGGGGCTTGGAAGGTACGCGGAGCGCGGGAGCCGTAACGGCGGCGGCCCGCTTACCCGCCGCGAATGGTGATGAACGCCTTGCGCATCTCGCTGGCGAAAAGCGCCGGCTGCTCGAAGGCCGCGAAATGGCCGCCGCGATCGACCTTGTTCCAGTAGATGAGGTTAGGCCAGAGCGCCTGCGCCCAGGCCTTGGTCGTCGTGAAGATCTCACGCGGGAACACGGTTGCCGCCATCGGCAATTCGATGCGCCCGGCGTTCACGCCACGGCCGTTTCGCGCATTCTCCCAGTAGAACCGGGCGGCGGAGGCCGCTGTGTCCGTGAACCAGTAGATCGAGATGTCGTCGAGCATTTCGTCGAGGCTCAGGGCGTCTTCCGGATCGCCGCGGTTGTCGGTCCAGGCCTGGAACTTCTCGTAGATCCAGGTCGCCAGCCCGGCCGGCGAGTCGGCTAGCGCATAGCCGATCGTTTGCGGTCGGGTGGCTTGTTCGCGGAAGTATCCATAGCCATCGCCCGTGAAACGTTGGAAGGCCTCGATGGCGACCCGTTCCTCGGCCGTCGGGTGCTCGGGGAGGTGTTCGGGAATGACGAACTGCCAGTTCACATGCGCCGCGGCGAGGCCGGCGGGTTGCTGATGGGCCAGCGCATGCGTGACGCCCGATCCCCAGTCCCCGCCTTGAGCAACCCATCGGGTATAGCCAAGGCGTTGCATCAGGGTGGCCCAGGCGCGGGCCGTCCGCTCGACCGTCCATCCGGTCTGGCTAGGCTTGCCCGACCAGGCAAAGCCCGGGAGCGATGGGATGACGACGTCGAACGCGTCTTCGGCGCGGCCGCCGTAGGCGGTGGGATCGGTGAGCGGCCCGATCACCTTCAGAAACTCGACGACCGAACCTGGCCAGCCGTGCGTCAGGATCATCGGAAGCGCCTCCGGATGCTTAGACCGCACATGGATGAAGTGGATGCCCAGCCCGTCGATCTCGGTGCGAAAATGCGGGACCGCGTTGAGACGCCGCTCGAAGCGCCGCCAGTCATAGCGGTCGCGCCAATAGGCGATAAGCGCCTTGGCCTTATTCAGGGGCACACCTTGCGTCCAATCGGTCACGGTCTCCTTTTCTGGAAAACGAACCCTGCGCAGACGTTGCTTGAGATCGTCGATGGCCGCTTGCGGAACGGCGACGCGAAACGGGGTGACGGCGCCTGGCGCTGCCGACGTTACGGGCGCGCCAACGTCCGCGCGGACCTCCGATGAGAGGCCAGCCAGCGTGGCGACCGCCAACCCTTCGGCTAGGCTGCGTAGGGCCTGCCGGCGCGAGGCCGATGGGAGGTCGGGCGATAGTGGAGTGAACACAGGGCAACTCCTTGCTGCCGGGGCCCGCCCCTGGAGAGAGCGAGCGTGTTGTCGGGAATGCGGATCAAACCGCGGGGTGTGTGGTGGCTCGGCGAAACTCTTCCGATGCCTCATCGAGGAAGACGTAGAGCGCTGCGATCTTGCCATCGCGAACGATCACGACGTCCCAGCCGGTATATTCGGGGGGCTCGCCAATGGGCCCCGACCCCCAGGCCAGACGCCCGGCGTTATGGAGCACCTGTGGGGCGCCATGCGGCGTGTAGACGTAATGCGGATGCGTCGCCCGCAGGTCGCCGGCGAACTTGTCGATCGCATCGCGTCCGACAATCACGCCGGGCGGCACGTAGAGGACCGCGTCCTCCGCCCAGAGCGCGTCGATCGCCGCGCGGCGCCGCGCATCGTCGCTCTCGCCGAAGACCTCCTGGAGGTTTCGGTCGAGCAGTTGGCGGATACGCTCCGCCGATTCCGCAGACTGGATCATGATGGTCTCCTTGGAAGGGAGCGCGGCCTCGGGCTGTCACATCGCACCGAGGGCGGCCCGGTGATGGCTTAGATCTGGGCCTGACCGCCGTCGACGAAGAGCTCGACGCCGTTGATGAGGCCGGGGTCATCGGAGGCGAGGAACAGCACCGCCTTGGCGATCTCGTCGGGCTGGCCGACGCGGCCGGCGGGGATCAGGCCGGCCAGATAATCCCGGGTGCCTTGCGCCTGCGCGCCGCCGCCGAACAGCTCGTCCAGTCCGGCGGTGTCGGTGACGCCGGGGCTGACCGCGTTGACGCGGATATGACGATCCTTCAGGTCGAGCATCCAGTTGCGGGCGAAGTTGCGCACCGCCGCCTTTGTCGCGGAATAGACGCTGAATCCAGGGGTGCCGGAGATGCTGGTGGTGGAGCTCGTAAGGATGATGGACGCGCCGTCCTTGAGCGGCGGCAGCGCCTTCTGAACCGTGAACAGCACGCCCTTCACGTTGGTGTCGAACGTACTTTGATAGTGCTCCTCGGAGATGGCGCCGAGGGGGACCATCTCGCCGCCGCCAGCGTTGGCGAACAGCACGTCGATCTGAGCGTGCTTCTGCTGGATGGTGTCGTAGAGCCGGTCTATGTCGGCCAATTTCGACATGTCGCCCCGGACGGCGGTGACGCGGCCGCCGATCTGCTTCCCGGCGGCGTCGAGCGTTTCCTGCCGGCGGCCGGTGATGAACACCGAAGCGCCCTCGGCTGAGAACGCCTTCGCCGCGGCCAGGCCGATACCGCTGGAGCCGCCAGTCACCACCACGACCTTGTTGCTGAACCTGTTATTCATGGTCTGTCTCCTTGGGCGGCCGAGCGCCGGTGATGACGAAGAGATGCAGTCAGAACGATGATGCGTGTAGTCAGCGAATGTGGCACTTAGCGTTCTACTGGAGGAACGCTGATGCGGATCACCCTCAACGACTACGCCTACTTCGCCGACATCTTGACGCACGGCGCCTTGGCCGCCGCCGGGCGCGCCTTGCGCGACTCCAAGTCCAAGCTCAGTCGAACGATCTCGGGCCTAGAGGAGAAATTGGCGTTACGCCTTATCAGCGACCGAGCCTGCGGTTCATCATTCCGCGATCATCGCGGCGGCCATCTCCCAAAGCCGGTCCGCATTGCCCGGATCGAGCGCATAGGGCGCCACGCCCGCCGGCGGGTCGCTGCCGCGCTCGGTGACGCTGTCGGCCTCATTGCAATTGTCGAAATAGCGGCCGTTGACCCCGGCAAGACGCGGCGAGGCCGCCAGCAGAACCGAGGTCGCGGCGCCCTGCTGCGGGGTCTTGCGATAAGGCTCCGGGGTGCGCAGGCCGCCGGTATGACGCTGCAGATTGGTGGCGATGGCGCCTGGGTTCAGCGCATTGGACGTGATCCCATCGGCATGCCATTGGCGCGCGATGCCGACAGACAGCAGAATGCAGGCTGTCTTGGACTGGGCATAGGCGAGCAGCGGATGGTAGGGGATGAAACGGAAATCTGGATCGTCCCAGAACACCGGGGCGAACAGATTGCCGGTCGAGGCGACGGAGACGACGCGCGCATCCTGCGCCCGGCGCAGCCAGGCATGTAGCCCGGTAGTCAGCGCGAAATGCCCGACGAAGTTGGTGCCGAATTGCAGCTCGCGCCCCTCGTTGGTGCGCTGCAGGTCGGGCGGCGCCATGATGCCGGCATTGTTGACCAGCGCATTCAACGGCTTGTCCCAGCCGGCGACGAATGCGCGCACCGAGGCCAGATCGGCGAGATCGAGCGCGCGAACCTCGATCGCGTTGCTCCGCGTCGCTGTTCGCAGTTCCGCCGCGACGCTTTCGGCGGCATCGGGGCGGCGGGCCCCGATGGTGACAGCCGCGCCGGCGGCGGCCAGCGCGCGCACGGTTTCGATTCCGATGCCGCTGGCTCCCCCCGTCACGATGATAGTCTTGCCGGACAGATCAAGGCCATGCAGGACCTCGCTGGCAGTTGAGGAAAATCCAAAGTTCGTGGTGAAGGAAGCCATCTCGATCTCCGTTGCGGAAAGCGCGAAACGAAGATGGCACGCGATGAGTGTTTGTATTAGCTCTCGCATATGGCACGCAGTAATGAGCTTTATCGAACATTGTCCGATTTAACGCCGGCCGAATTGGCGGCTTTCGCCGCCGTCGCCCATCATGGCGGCTTCCGCGCCGCCGCGCGCGCCCTTGGGGCAAGCCCTTCAGCGCTGAGCCACGCCGTGGCGGGGCTGGAGGCGCGGCTGAATGTGCAGCTCTTCATCCGCACCACCCGAAATGTCTCGCTGACCGACGTCGGCAAGCGGTTCGTCGAGGCCCTCGTCCCCGCGCTTGCCCAGCTTGACCAGGCCGTTCGGGCAGTCAGCGGCTCGAGCGAACGCCCCTCCGGCTTGATCCGCATCAACGCTGCATCCGCCGCGACCGAGCAGATCCTGGCGCCGGTGGTGGTGCGCTTCCTGCAGGCCAACCCGGAGATGCGCATTGAGGTCGTCTCTGAAGGCAAATTGGTGGATATCGCACGCGACGGCTTCGATTGCGGCATTCGCGCCAAGGCGCTCGTGCCCGCGACTATGGTCGCCGTGCCGATCGGACCGGAGCTGCAGCATATCGTGGTCGCGGCACCGAGCTATCTGGCGGATGCGCCGCCGCTGAATTCGCCCGCCGACTTGGCGCTGCACCACTGCGTTCAGCTCCGCTTGCCCTCCGGCCGCCAGTATCGCTGGGAGTTCGAGCGGCATGGCGAGGCCCTCGCCGTCGATACGCGGGGCCGCCTGGAACTCGACAGTTCGCGGCTGATCCGCGAGGCCGTGCTGGCGGGGTTCGGCGTGGGCTATGTGTCCCTGTGGGTGGTGGAGGCGGATCTGGCGGGTTCCGCTCTGGTCCAATGTCTGGCCGACTGGACGCCGCCCTATCCGGGCCTTTGCCTGTATTATCCGCGCCACCGACATTTAAGCGCGGGCATGAGGGCGCTTATCACGTTCATCCGACAGGAAGTGCTGTTGTGACTTTTTCTTTGCCCCATGAGGAATGAACCGAAAGGCTCGTCGAGAGGTCGCCGAAGAAGGCCTCGATGACGCCTGACCTCCTCGTCGGTGATTGGCGCTATGCCGGGCCAGTCGTCGGTGAGCTTGATAGCAGTATCGTCGCCGCGCCGTCGCCAGACGGCGCGGGCTGGAGGCTTCTCAGAGCGGGAAATCGGGTCTGGACGATAGTTCGACCCAGCCCGCACGCGGCAAAAGGCCTGGAAACTCCGGGGATCAGATAGAACCCGGCGGCAGATGGCCGGGAGGCTTCCTCGGCTCTTGGGGGGGCTGGGCGGCACATACGGGGCTCCGCAGCCTGGGCACGTCGCTTTGGTAAAGAGCACGATCGTCCGGCGGCCCCATGGGCAGCCCTCGGCGCTGGCGATCTGCCATACGGAAATAGTCGTACCCAACTGAAGCGGATCCACCCGTGTGGCTCGGCCTGGGCCTGCAAGACAAACCTCAGCATGCTCGGCTTCGGCAAGCATGGCGCGACATCGCTCATAGAAAGCGAGGCCGGTGTCGGTGACGCGGATGCGGGGCGACCATGACGGCGACTGCACCCGTTAAAACGTCGGAAACCCGCCATCGACCTCCAGGTTGATGCCGTTCACGCCCGGATTGTCGAACAGGAACGCCGCCGCATGCGAAACATTGGCCATGGTCACCAGCGCGCGGCTGGCGGTGCGGCTGCGCAGCGTCTCCAGATAGGGCGTGGGTGCGTTTTCCCAGGCGGGACTGTCGGCGACGCCGCCGGGGTGCAGCGCGTTGATCCGGGTCGGTGAAAGTTCGGCCGCAAACGTCTGCGCCATGCTGCTGACAGCGCCATTCACCAGGCCGGTGGAGGTGGAGCCCGGATACCCCACACGGCGCGCGATGCCTCCCAGCACTACGATCGAGGCGCCGGCGTTAAAGCGGGGCATCAGCACCTTGATCACGGCGGTGTAGCCGACAACCTTGACGATCACGGCGCTGGTTCCGGTCGCGATATCGTAGTTCGCGAGCGTATTGCGATCGCGCTCCGAGCCGACTAGCGCGAGATGGTCGAGCGGGGCCAGGCCCCGCAATTGCCCTGCGATGCCGTCCGGCTTGGCGAGGTCGAGCGCCAAGCCCTCGTGCAGCGGTCCCAATTGCGCCGCGACCTCGCGGGCCCGGCCCGCATCCCGGCTGGTGACGATCACGGTTTCGCCCCGCTCGGCGAGAAACCGCGCTATCGCCAGGCCGATACCGGTGGACCCGCCGACCACCAATGCGCGCTTGCTGTCAGTCTTCATCGACTTTCTCCATTCATCTGCTGTGATTCAGGACGGCTTGCCTGATCGGCTTGGCCAAGCGCCTGTTGCATGCCGCCTGTGCCGCAGTCGAGCGGGCGGTCGTGATGCCGCGCGGCGTCGAGAACCTATCGTGCTGGCTGTGCGTCCGCCGCCGGAGGCCGGATCGTCAGCACGAAGACCGGAACCTTCTCATCCGGACCAAACGGCCCGGCGGCTTTGTTGCGGACTGGCGGAAGGCTCTTCAGATAGTCGGCGATCGCTTCGGCATCGGCTTTAGTGAGCCTGGCGAAGGCGCGCCAGGGCATGTTCGGCGACAGGATGCGGCCATCGGGACGGACACCGGTTTGCAGGGCCGTGATGATCTGCGCCTTGCTCCAGTTGCCAAGGCCCGTATCCTTGTCCGGAGTCAGGTTCGGCCCGACGAAAACGCCCATCTGCGGGATTTCAAAACCGACGTCGGAGCCCGCCAGGTGCCGCGAGGCGTCCGGCTTTCCAAAGAAGTAGCCGGGCGTGTGGCAGTCATTGCAGCCGCCGAATTCGACGAGATATTTGCCGCGCGCGATGCTGTCTTGCCTGGCGGTCTGCGCCTGGGGCGCGCCGCTTCCCAGATTCATGACGCAGGCCATGACGGCGATTGCTATATGGCGGATGGCAGCCTTGCTGAGAACATTCCATTTCATGTGATTTCAATCCTAAAACCGATGGCGAAGGGGCGCGCCACGTCAGTGCGTCCGCCTGCGCGCGCAGAAGCGGACGTTTCCCCATCCGCAACCAAGATAAAGAGTCAAAGCGGACGTTTACCGTCCGCGAATATGCGAGGCATGCTGCTGAACCGCGTCGCAGAGACGGTCGAGATCGGCTAGTTGCAACACATCGCTGCAGATGCCGATGGCTTTCGGCCCGATCTCCTTCACCGCGGCGTCAAGTTCGGCCGGACGGCGCCCGGTGACGAACACCCCGTGCGCCTTCTGCCGCGAACGGCTTGGCCACGGCAAGACGATGCCCGTCGCGCGCCCCGTAACCACCGCGACCCTGCCTTCGAGTTTCCCGCTCATCGCGCTCTCCATTGTGCTTCCACGAACCATTTCGGTGGTGGCAACTGAGATAAATTCAGGACGATGATGCGGGTAGTCCGCAGTTCTGATACCTTGCGTTCTATCAATGAAACGCCAGCCGGGCCGCATGCAGAACCTCAACGACGTCTATTATTTCACCGAGGTCATCGCGCATGGCGGCTTTGCGGCGGCCGGCCGGGCACTGCGCGTGCCGAAATCCAAGCTGAGCCGGCGGATCGCGGAGCTGGAAGCACGCCTAGGCGTACGGCTGATCGAGCGTACCTCGCGCCGTTTCCGCATCACCGAGATCGGTCAATCATTCTATGAGCACTGCCGCAGCGCACTGACCGCCGTCGAGCGCGCCGAAGCCGTCGTTGCGGCCAGCCAGAGCGAGCCGCGCGGACTGGTGCGCTTTTCCTGCCCGACGGGGCTGGTGGAAGTGGTGATGCCGGGGCTACCCGATTTCCTGCGGCTCTACCCTCGTGTGAGTGTGCAGATCGTCGCTATCGACCGCCCAGTGGACCTCATAGCCGAGCGCATCGACGTGGCCCTGCGCGTGCGATTGAAGCTGGACACCGATGCCGCTCTCACCATGCGCACGCTCGCGAAAAGCCGGCGCATCCTGCTGGCGAGCCCGGCCGTCGCGAACGCCTTGCCGGAGAGCGGAGACATCGCCGCGCTCGCCGCGCTGCCGACGCTGAGCACATCCGATTCGCTCGGTCCCGCCATCTGGAGGCTCGAAGGTGCCGATGGCGAGATCCGCAGCGTCACGCACGAGCCGCGCTTTTCCTGCGCCGACTTCACTTCCTTACGCGAGGCCGCAATCGCCGGCCTGGGCATAGCCCTGCTCCCGGATCACAACTGCGCCGAGGCGTTGCAGGCGGGCCATCTGGTGCGGGTGTTTCCCAACTGGCAGGCGCCCGAGGGCCTTGTGCATCTGGTGTTCACCACCCGCACCGGCCTGCCGCCACAGGTGCGCGCCTGGATCGATCATCTTGCCGTACGCCTGAGAAACACGGCGATCTTTACGGTGAGCCTCTAGCAATGGCCGGAGATCGATAGCGTTGCTCACACGGGCGCCAATATTCGATGGTGCGCGGCCGCAGATCTATTCGGCTTTGGGAATGCGGACCGACATGTCCTAAAGCTCGCCTGCGTTTGGACGCGAATTATGCGAGATGGCGGCAAATGTCTCTTCCTGCGGCGAAGCTGGAGCCACAGTCGCCGCCTCGGAGTCTCTTGTGCTCCCAAAGCCGGAGGTCGCGGCGCGTGGTCTAGCGTCTCTCAAGCGCCATACCGCCCAAACGGGGCTTTGGTCATCGACGCGACTCCCCAATGTGCAGGCGGACCGGCTATAGCCCACCTCGGGCAGGTCGGCATCACGAGGTGCGTTTGGTCGGCTTGGGCTGGAAAAAGCGGCCTCGGACAGTCGGGCCACGCCGGTGAGATTCTGCTTCGGGAGGTAGACCGGTCGAGCGCGATCGCCGCAATGTTTGTAGCGTCGACGCGACTCCGACGGTGTCGGCCGACGAGGCGCATGTTCGGCGATGCGATAGCAAGAGATGCGGTCGAGTCCCGAGGCGTCGACCGCATTGATGCTGGGCCGGTGGTCATTGCGCGGCGATCATACCCAGAGCCGGTTGCCCGTTCGGCAGCAATTCGTCGGGTGCGGAAGGTTCGCGATTATTGCAAACCGGCAGCAATGAGGCGAAACCGGAATCTGGTCGGCGGCAACGCCAAGGGTGACGCGGTCGCCAATGTCGCCACTTGATTTGGTCCGGTTGCCACCACAAACCTGCCGAGCAGAGGGATGACGCTGCTAACGTCCCGCGACCTTGACCATGCTCACTCCGTATGGCAATGTAATACGCGGTAATACGTCATCCGTTGAGGGCAACCACATGTCAAATGGCATATTCACCGTGCGCCTGCCGGAGGACCTGAAGGCCGAGCTCGACCTTCTCGCGAAAGCAACCAACCGCTCGAAATCCTATCTCGCCACCCGGGCGATCACCGATTACCTGCAGCGCAACGCATGGCAAATAAGGGAATTGCAGCAGGCAGGTCAAGAGGCTGACGAAGGCACGTTTGTTTCCGATCGGGCCGTTGACGCGTGGCTCGACAGCTGGGGCTCCGAGAATGAACTCGTTCCTCCTCAACCCGATGTGGTGATCAAGAAAAGGCGATGAAACTCGTCTGGCTGCCGCGCGCCGTCGCGGACTTGCAGGAGGTTCGCGCCTACATCGCGGAGCGCGATGCGCGAACCGCCCGTGCTGTTGCGCAAAAGGTCAGGACGCTGGTCGCGCGGCTGAAGGTCCACCCAGGCATGGGGCGCCCGACGGAAATCGACGATATCCGGAAAATCAGCGTACCTGGGCTCCCCTATCTTATTCCGTACCGAGTGCGAGACGATCGCATCGAAATTCTGCGGGTTTTTCATACCGCGCAAGACCAACCTGGCTCGTGGCACGAATAATGGAAAGGCGGTCGAACGTTGTGGGCAACGCCGTTCCCCGCTAGTCCTTGCACTACGAAAGCTCTAGGCAGCGCGCCCTTCTCATGAACAAGGGACATTGAAACCGGCCAACTGGCGCTCGGCACCTAACACCGAAGGCCGCCGCCTCGAAAGCCACGGTTTTCATCACCGGCGAGAGCGGCACCGGCAAGGAGGTCTGCGCGGATGCCATCCACTCATGCAGTCCGCGGCGCAACAAGCCGTTCGTGGCGATAAACTGCGCCGCCATTTGTCAATCGGCGCCGAACTTTGACCCCCGATCGGCGTCCAAGATTGACCCCGGTTCGACGCACTTTTTCGCCTGCCCTACTCAGGTATCGCGGGGCCTGCGGCTCGCAGGTCATCGGAATTAGGATCGGAAGTTACGGATGATCGCGGACGATCGGCTACCCCCCTTGGGACCATCCATAGAGGATATCCTCCCTATCCCCCGCCTCCTGGAAGTCTACAGGACACTCGCGGTTTCCTGGCTCCCTAGTGTCATGCAAGCCTCCTGATGAGGTATCACGAGCCCCCTAAAGCCTCCTACCACGAGAGGATGCGGCGCGCCTCTTTGCGGACTCTCGGTCAGCCGCCGCAGGCGATACGCCGCTACTCAAGACCGGCAGTTTGACCGTCCTACGAGTCCGCTGGGGCAGGCGCCACCGGGCGGCGCAGCCAGCTTTGCCACAGGTTCCCTCTGGAACAATCAGCCGTCCATTGCCGCCACGGCTTTTCTGAATCTTCTGATGGCGGCTTCCTCAGCATCGACCCTCTCGGCTTCATCGCGGAGACGCTCGCCTCTGGACCGGTATTCTCGGTCAATCTGTGCCTGCAAGGTGGCCATGACCTCGCCACGAGTCTTCCCGGACATATCTGCTTCCAGATCGGTGGAGGTTTGCAGATATGGGAGAAGGGCACGGGCGGCGGCGATGAGTTCGTCTGATGCAGTCATTGCGAAGATCCTTTCGGAGCGGCGCGCGGCCAGCTTCCTTACTGGTTACAATTGAAAACGATAGGGGCGCCGGGTGGCATTCGCCAGCGTTGGATGCGGCTCAAGCCGCATTCTGGGCTGGCCGCGGTCGATCCACAGGCGGCGTTCAGCCCGGATAACGGCGCGAGCGCATTCCGACGCCATCAGCGTTTTTTATGGGTAAAGCCGCGCTGGCGTAGAATCGCGACAGCGTCGCCGGATCGGCTTGGACCCCGTGCTCGCTCATCAGCCGGGCGCTCAGTTCGGGCATGGTGATGTCCGACTCCTCCTCGACGACTTTCACCCGGCATAGGCCGCAAGCTTGCCGCCTCCGGGCGGGCGGCCCCTGCCGCGGACATCATCAAAGGCACCCCGCCGTCGACGGTGACACGATTGAGGTCAAAGAGCAGAAGATCAAGCTTCTGGACGTCGGCGCGCCCGAAGCGGCTCAGCGCTGCCCCCGCTAGTACAAGTTTTATGCCCTTTCAAAGTGCCTAATCGAGCCGGCGGCGAGTTCCTGGTGCGTGATGTAGGCCTACATCACATATCTTGCCCGCAAGTTTGGCCGCACTATCCCGCATTATTCCGCATTTTGCTGCACCGACCGCACCATGCCGCATCAAAGTTTGATAGGGTCCGAAACTGGCCAGCCCATGGAGCCAGCCGGCAACCGGATCCGACCCGATTTGCGTGAGACATCGCGCTGGATCGATAATGCAGGCCGAGTGACCCCGGCTTTTCAGAATACAGCCAGTCAAGCGCAGCTGAAAAATCAGGACTTGAGCCTCGCGGAGCGTGGTGAAAATTTCGCCGTTGAGCAACTCATCGCGCAGCTTCGAATTGAAGCTCTCATTGTAGCCATTCTCCCATGGGCTGCCGGGTTCAATATAGAGGTCTGCACGCCAATCCGGCCGAGCCAGCGGCGCACCGCCTTGGCGGTAAATTCGCTGCCATTATCGGATCTTATGTGTTCCGGCGGGCCATGGATGGTGAACAGCTCGGTCAGGCAGAAGCGAACGTTTATCGTGAGCGACAAGCGCTCACAATATGCAGAACATCGTCGGAGTTCAGCTTGCGCGCCGTGACGATGGCGAGGCACTGGCGCGTAAACTCATCAACGACCGTCAGCAGGCGGAACAGCCGGCCGTCTTGCGTCTGGTCCTGGACGAAATCATAGCACCAGACATGGCCGGTGCGCTCCGGCCGAAGACGGATGCACGACCCGTCATTCAGCCAGAGACGGCCGCGTTTAGGTTGTTTCTGCGGCACTTCGAGCTCTTCCCGCCGCCAGATGCGATAGACCCGCTTGAGGTTCGCCCGCCAGCCTTCGACGCGAAGCAGCGCGGTGATCCGGCGATAGCCGTAGCGACCGTAAGTCGTCGCCAGCGGATGATCGCCGCAGTCAGCGCTTCTTCATCTCGCGGATGATGGGCCGCCGACGCTGCGTCGCGCGCGGCTGGCCAATCACGGCGCAAGCACGGCGCTCCGAGACATCAATCCGGGAGCGCGCGCGCCGGACACAGTCCCGGCGGCGGGAAGGGCTTAGTATTTCCCCCAAGCGCCTCCTTCAGGATCAGCTTGTCCAAGGTCAGCTCGGATATCGCTTTCCGAAGCCGCTCGTTCTCGCGCTCCAAATCCTTCAGTCGTTTTGCCTGGTCTTGGCTATCAGCCCGCCATAGTCGCGCCGCCACCGGTAATAGCTCTGTTCTGAAAGGCTCAGGCCTTTGCAGATCAAACCAATCGACTGCCCCTGGCCGAGGCGAACCTCCGCCTCGCGCAACATCCCGATAATCTGCTCCGTGGTAAACCGCTTCCGTGCCATTCCTCGTCCCCCTTCATCGGGTTGGAAATAGCCGGCTTCTCTTAATCAAATTGGTATCGGTTCAGGGGAACAGACCAAGTTGCAGGCGCGGTCTGTGTTATCTGGATCGAGGACAACCCGGAGAAACCCGATCGCTACAAGCCGGACGATGAAATCATCCGTCTGCGATATTGGGACGGCACGCCCTTCCTGCCCGATAGCGCCCAACGTCGATCGAATTTGTAAACGCGACTGCGGACGTGCGGATTTCCGCAGGTGCGCGAGACGATTCAGTAATAATGTGCGGCAGCCGCCGGGGCTGCCCCCGCCGGCTGCCTTCCGCATCTTAGTCGATCCTCGGCGCCGGTCCAGGGCCGCGCGCGAGTTGCAATTCGAGCCGTTTCAGTTCGCGCAGCACGCGGTTGGCCTCGATGGTCGGCAGCACCGCCATCTTGATTATCAGCGACGTCAGCAGCAGCACCGAGGACGGCAGCCCCCAGCGCAACTGCGTGACCGGATCGACAGCGGCAAAGAACATCCACGCTGCCCAGACGCCTGCGACAAAAAGCAAAGTCTGCACCGCGAACAGCACGGCGTTCACCCATCCGGCCCTGCCGCTGAAGATGCCGAATACCTGGCCGAAAAAGCCCGGCTCCTCGCCGATCCGCCGCAGCAGGTCGCGCTCCTCCTCCTCAATCGCCCGGTCGATCAACCTGTCCAGATCGCTCATTGCTACCTCCTTCGAGCACGGCGCGCAGAGTGCGCCTTGCATGCATCAGGCGAGTCTTGACCGTGCCCGCCGGAACGTCGAGGGCGACCGCCACTTCGGCGACGCTCATGTCTTCGAGATGGAACAGCGCGACCGCGGCGCGCTGGCCGGCCGGCAGCGCCCGGATCGCCGCGCGCAACGCATCGATATCCGACGGCTCGGCAGTCTCGGCATACGCGGGTGGCGGCTCGGCCGCGATCGCCTCCACCAATCGCCGCCGCCGCTGAATGCCGCCGATCAGCCTTGCCGCGCGCCGCGAGACGATCCGGTAGGCCCAGGCCGGGAAGGCGCGCCCGTCCTCAAGCGCGCTGATGCCGCGGACGATCTCCGCCCAGGCGTCCTGGACGGCGTCGCTGGCTGCCTCGCGGTCGCCGAGCAGCCGCCAGCCATGTGCGAGCAATTTGCCGTTCCAGCGCTCGACGAGCATGGCGAGCGCCTTGCGATCGCCGAGCCGCGCCGATGCCACGAGATACTCTTCGAGGATCCGCGCCTTGGCCTGCGCTGCTATTCCGCCGCCTAACGGTTTCATGCGGAATAGGTGGCGGGAAATGCGCGAGCGGTTCAATGGGCGGGGAGAAAATCCGGTGGCGTTTTCGGGCGGCCGGTTACGGAAACGCACTCATCACTCTGCAGCATTCCCAGCGGCGCCTGGGACCAGGTCCTCCGCTATTAACTTCGCCCTGATCCCAGGAGGAATCCACCTCGCTGTCGACAGCCCTGGCCCACAGCGCGATCTGATTTCAGTTTGGAATGGCAGTTTTTGCCGTGGAAAGTCCCGCGCCCGGCAGAGACTGGCGCGTGCATTGGGGGGCAGCGTCAGTCACTGACGGCTTCTAAAGCTGTTGGATGGCGTGAACCTCATCCTCAGTGAGAGCGGCGAACTCTTGTGTTCGCGCTCGTTTCGACAGGGTTCCTCCTTGCTGACTTAGAAAGCGGAACAGGAGATCCACCGTGCGATCAGGCATGTCGACGATGGATTGCAGTCGGGAGCAGAATTGGTCGTAGCGGACCAGGAACCGCGCTTCCCGCGGCAGATCCTCGAAAATTGTCTGCTCGATCGCTGCAAACAGAAACTCGGCGTGCGGCGTTGCGTCGAAGTAGCGATAGAAATCCGCAGTTTCGTGGGTCACCACGACGTTGCCATTAGGCGTCGCCCGCCACTCTATGGCCGGGAGCAGGCGCGTTGAATAGGTCTCAAGAACTGTCCGGTATGCATCGATCCGATCGAGAATGGCGGAAGAGACTGGGAAGACCACACCCGGCGGATGGAATTTCCGATGCGCCAGAGTGTAGTGAATAAGGTAGCGGTGCAGGCGACCATTGCCGTCTTCGAACGGGTGGATATAGACGAAACCAAACGCGAGGCAGGCTGCAGCAAGAATGGGATCGCGTTCACTACCGGCTCCCATGTCGAATGCAACCAAGCCATGAATGAGGCTGTCTAGGTCTTGTGGGCTGGCATCGATATGGTCCGGCAAGGGCATTCCGGTCGCACGTTCATGTTCACCGACAAAGCCGCCCTCCAGTCGAAGCCCCATCCGCGTAAAACGCTGATCCTCGATGACGATCCGCTGGAGGCGGATCAGCTCGGTCAGGTCGAGCGCAGTTATGCCGGCCTGCCCGATCGCGCGTCCCCAGCGCTGAATGCGGCTATGGGGCGCGCGTTCGCAGTTCATCGTGGGTGCGGGCGATTGCCTGCAACACAAGACCTCGGCGCGTTCCTGTCCTGGTGTCGGAACCGGTTGGCAAACCGCAGCAGCGCCCGGCAAGGCCGACAAGAAACATCAATCACGAATTCACGCGGCACCTGCTCTGGTACGAGTGACTGCCCAGCGCGCGCAGGCGTTCACCATGTCTTTCGGCCGCGGTCGGCCGGCCATCTCGGCTTTGAACTCGGCGAGCAGCGCGTATTTGTCCCAGCCTCGTGCCGCCATGTGAAGCTTGTCAACGAGTCGGTCGCACATCTCCAGCGGCTCGACACCTAAAGGCACGCCGGGCGCGTCGCCGCGCTGCCGGTGGTCTCGGCCGGTGGCTGGCTCCGCTTTCGCTTCAAATTTGCGTGCGCCTTTTTCTATATATTTTTTCTCTAAGAAGACTCTTTCTTTTGTAGGTGCGGATTCCGCCTGACATGGTTTTTTCAGGGTGTGGTTGGAGCCTGTTTTTTCAACCACAAACGGCTTTTCAGTGCCCTGGTGAAAAACCGTTTCGATAGAACCACTTACCTTCGGAGCGGCTTCGGGCAGATCTTGCCCGGCGTCGCCTTCCACCTGGTGAAAGGCCCCCTTGGTGTGGGTGAACGTGAAGCACGATGGGCCTAGCGTACCGTCGGCATTTCGCAGCCGCTCGAACCTGACATAGCCTGCCTCGCAAAGCTCACGCATCAGGCTGTCCAGCTTGTCCCGTCCTATGCCATGCTTCTTCATCGCCCACGATTTGTGGAAGACCCAATTGTGCGGGAGCGATAGTGTCCGCAGCAGCAAGGCATGCGCCGCCAGCGACAGGCTGTAGTCTTGCAGGCAAGCATTAGGGAGCACGGTGAACCCGCCTTCTAAGGGGGCACCGTTGCGGAAGATGGCGCTAGCGATGCTCATTGCCCACCCTCACGAAACAGAGGGCGATAGACCGGTCCGGCGGTTATCTCGATCAGGCCAGCCCGCTTAGCGAACTCAGCGTGCTTCTTGACGGTGCGCCGATCCATCGCAACGTTTGCGCAGAGTCTCGCAAAGCTCGGGGTGATGAAATCGCCGCGGTCCGATGTCTGCTGCACGAGCATGCAGCAAATCAGTTTTGCACGGGCCGGCATCTTGGCGGCGATGACGGCCTTATACCAAGCCTCTGCCGCGGGGATGCAAATCTGCAAGGTGACTTCGTCGGCATTATCGCCTAGAACGCGATTAGCACGCAGCATTGAATTTCTCCAATGTTCACGTGCATGCTTATGAGTGCTGGTGACGTTCTAAGTAGTTGATTCCATTGGCAACGACTTGCCCTCCGAAGGCAAAGGTCAGAGGTTCAAATCCTCTTGGGTGCGCCAATTTCCTGTTTCTTGGAAACAGGTCTAACTTAGCCAAAATCAACATCTTAGCCTGCCGCACTGGTATCAAACGGTGCGATCAAATGCGGCTGATCATGGGCATCGTACGTCACTCGAATGGGGTGTTTTACGCGCGGAAGAAAGTTCCAGCGCGCCTCGAAAAGGCGGTTGCAATGGTCACGAATGCAAAGACGCCACGCGTCTCCTGGCTGGACCTCCGCACTCGGGCGAACTGCGCCTCCTGGCAAGTGCGGGCGCGTCGCGAAGCTTGGTGAGATGCAAAGTTGGCAGGACCCGAACAAGATGGGTTTGGGCGCGTCGCTGGCATCGGGCACGCTGGGCGAACTTTGGGGTGGGGATACATGTCGTCCGGATGGTTGATTACGCTTTATCTCGTCTCCGCTCTGATCGCCGGCATTGCCGGCGCAACTGTCGCGCGGGCAAAGAATCGGTCTGGCTTATTCTGGATGGTGGCGTCGTTTCTTTTCCCCCCTCTTCTTTTTGTACTTGCAGTTTTACCCAGGAGCATGAGTGTCCGAATTGAGACGCCCGCCTCCGAAGATTCGGATAATACGGATGACTTTTGAGCCGCGTGGGTGGTTGGGACCGCCTGAGACTTGATATGGTCGTCGGCCGGTTTAACGTGAGGGCCATCACGATCAGGCGACGCAATCGCGCAGTTCGGCGAGAGCCGGCAGAGATCACTTGCGATTTTGGAGGAGACGAACAACCGGTGGCATCTACGCGCTCGAAAGATGGGTGGTGTTGAAGGGCGCCGAGAACAAGGACGCCGCCTGATTTCATCGACACCGCATTTCGGCCGAATCCGCCTTACTGAGTGCCGCGACGCGATTTGACGCTGACGCGTCGGCTGCGAGCCGCGCCTTGAAACGCGACAGGTATGGCGCGGTGCGGCTTATGGGCGATCCCGAGACCTCGGCCGGCGTGCCGAACGCCACCACATGACCGCCTTCGTCACCTGCACCAGGGCCGATATCCATGACCCAGTCGCTGGCGGCGGCGACGCGCATGTCATGCTCCACCACGATGACGGTATTGCCGGATTCGACCAGCCCGTCGAGTTGTGCGATGAGCTTCTCGACGTCAGCCGGGTGTAGTCCCGTGGTGGGCTCGTCAAGGACGTAGAGCGTTTGGCTACGCTGCGCCCGCTGCAACTCGGTGGCAAGCTTGATCCGCTGGGCCTCGCCGCCGGAAAGCTGCGTCGCCGGCTGGCCAAGTCGCAGATAACCCAGGCCAACCTGCCGCAGCACATCGAGGGACCGGCGCAGGTGCGCCTCCTCGGCAAAGAATGCGAAGGCGGCATCGACCGTCATTTCCAGGACGTCGGCGATGGTCTTGTCGCGGTATTTTATTTCAAGGGTTTTGGCGTTGTAGCGAGCGCCATGACAGGTCGGACACGGTGCATACACACTGGGCAGGAACAGCAATTCGACGCAAACAAAGCCCTCGCCCTCGCAGGTCTCGCAGCGGCCTTTGGCGACATTGAAGGAAAAGCGTCCGGCGTCGTAGTGACGGGCGCGCGCCGACTTGGTGGCCGCGAAGATCTTGCGAACGTAATCGAACAGCCCTGTGTACGTCGCGAGGTTGGACCGTGGTGTGCGTCCGATCGGCTTTTGGTCGACGACCACCAATCGCTTGACGCCCTCCATTCCGCTCACGATCCGGCCGCCGAGTGTGGTCACGACGGTCCGCTCGAGTTCGTCGCCTTCATCGTCGATCGAGGGGACGGGATGGCCGAGCTGTTCTGCAATCAATTCCACCAGGACCTGGCTCACCAGGCTCGACTTGCCCGAGCCGGAAACGCCAGTAACGGTGGTGAATATTCCCAAAGGAAAATCGACATCGAGTTCATGGATGTTGTTGCGAGTGACACCACGCAATCGCAACCAGCTCTTGGGCGAGCGCGGCGTTCGGTTTGACACAATCTCGTCGCCGAACAGGTAACGGCGGGTTTGCGATTCCTCTACGTGCTGGAACCCTTGCAGCGGACCGCTGTAGAGCACATGGCCGCCGAGTTCGCCGGCGCCGGGCCCGACGTCGACAATCCAATCCGCATGCCGGATCACATCGATCTCGTGTTCGACCACGAACAGCGAATTGCCGGACGCTTTCAATCGGTCGAGCGCCGTCAACAGCGCCTCGGTGTCCGCGGGATGAAGTCCGGCGGAGGGCTCGTCGAGCACATAGACGACGCCGAACAGATTGGAATGCACTTGGGTTGCCAGCCGCAGGCGCTGCAGTTCGCCCGGAGAAAGCGTCGGGGTACTCCGCTCCAGCGAAAGATAGCCAAGCCCGAGGTCAAGCAGGACCGTGAGGCGGCTGCATAGGTCCTCGGCGATCCGATGCACCACCAACGCCTTCTCCGGATGCTCCACCTTCAGCTTGGTCAGGGTAGGGGCGGTGGCCTCGGCATAGGGACGCAGGAGGTCAGACAGCCTGACCAGCGGAAGCCTGGAGATATCGGCAATATCGAAGCCGGCGAACTTGACCGACAGCGCTTCGTGGCGAAGCCGCTTGCCATGACAGAGCGGGCATTCGGTACTTACCATATAGCGCGATACCCGCTTCTTGATCGATGCGCTTTCAGTGGTGGCAAAAGTGTTCAGCACATAGCGTCTGGCGCTGGAGAAATTGCCGCGGTAACTGGGCTCCTCCTTGCGCCTGATCGCCCTTCGCGCCTCGTCCGCGTCATACCCGATGTAAACCGGGACCACCGGCTGCTCGTCCGTGTACAGGATCCAGTCGCGGGTTTTTTTCGGCAATTCGCGCCACGGACGATCAACGTCGTGGCCGAGCGAAATCAGCATGTCGCGCAGGTTGCCGCCATGCCAGGCGGGCGGCCAAGCTGCGATCGCGCGCTCGCGAATGCTTTTGGAATCATCCGGCACCATCGAGCGTTCGGTCACCTCGTAGACCCGACCGAGCCCATGGCACCGGGGACAGGCGCCCGCTGGCGTATTGGGCGAAAAAGCCTCGGCGTCGAGATGCGCCTGGTGCCGTGGATAATCGCCGGCGCGCGAATACAGCATGCGAAGCAGGTTGGACAGCGTCGTTACGCTGCCGACGGAAGAACGCGTGGTCGGCGACCCGCGCTGCTGCTGCAAGGCCACGGCCGGGGGCAGGCCATCGATTTCGTCAACCTCGGGAACCGCCATCTGATGAAACAAACGCCGCGCATAGGGCGAGACGGATTCGAGATAGCGCCGCTGCGCCTCCGCATAGAGCGTGCCGAACGCCAGCGATGATTTGCCTGAGCCGGACACGCCAGTAAACACAACGAGGGCATCGCGGGGAATGGTAAGATCGATGCTTTTCAAATTGTGCTCGCGTGCGCCACGCACGCGAACGAACCCCCCCGGAGTCTCGTCCGTAACCTTTGTAGTACGAGGCTTGTTAATTTCTAACATTTACATCCGCCGCAGCCAGCAAAACGCATGACATCAGAGCGGAGTTCCGATGACACTGATGGCCATCAAGGCAGCGCCATCGATGGTTGCTCAGGCGTGAACTTTTAATGTTGAAATCAGCTTGGGCGGATCGATCCCGAATTTCTTGGGAGAGCCGTCATGGAAGATCTGATATGCGTCGACTGTCGCCGAAATGCGTCATGATCAAGAGCCAATACATAGCGGCGTTTCAGGCCCACGGACCCTGTACCTCGTTCGCGTTCCAGGGATAGCGGCGTGGAGCGTGCTGAACCGTGACCCACTGATCGGTCGTGAAGGCCTCGATCGCCCAGTGACCGTTGAACCGGCCGATCCCGGAATTCTTCTCGCCGCCGAACGGGCTGTTGGGCAGGTCGACGATCGACTGATCGTTGACGTGCGCCATGCCGACCTGCATGCGATTGGCAAATTGCTCGCCACGCTCGAGGTCGCGCGTGAAGACCGCCCCGGCCAGCCCGTATTCCGTGCCGTTCGCGATCCTCAAGGCGTCTTCCTCGCCATGCGCGCGGATGATGGGCGCGACCGGACCGAATATTTCGCGCTGCGCCAGCTCCATGTCATTCCTCACATCCGTAAAGACGTGAGGCGGCAGAACAAGTCCATCCGGCTCACCGCCGAGCACCTGCCGGGCGCCCGCATCGCGAGCGTTCCGAACGAGCGCGAGAAGCCGCTTCATTTGAGACTCGTTGATGATGGGACCAACCACCGTGCTTGCATCATTGGGATCGCCAACCTTCAGACCTTTGACCCGTTCGACGAAGCGATCGACGAAGCGGTCGTAGACCTGATCGTCCACGATGAGCCGATTGATGGCGATGCAGATTTGACCCTGGTGCAGGAACTTGCCGAAAACCGCCGCTTCGACCGCATGATCGAGGTCGGCGTCGTCGAGCACGACGAAGGGACCATTGCCGCCAAGCTCCAGATCAACCCGCTTCAGCATCGGCGCCTGCGATGCGAGTTCGCCGATATGGCGGCCGACAGGCGTTGATCCGGTGAACGAAATGACCCGGGGCGTGGGGTGCCCGACAAAGGCATCGCCGATCTCGCTGCCCCCGGCGACGATGACATTGAGCACCCCGCTGGGGAGCCCAGCCTCCTCAAAGATCTTCGCGAGCAGCAAGGCACCCGTGACGGGCGTGTCGCTGGCCGGTTTGATGACCACGGCGTTGCCGACGGCGAGGGCCGGCGCCACAGAGCGCATCGAGAGATGGAGGGGCCAGTTCCAAGGGCTGATGACGCCGACGACGCCGACCGGCTTGCGATAGACCCGGCCTTCCTTGCCTTTAATGTCGGTGGGCAAGTTGGGTGCCTCGACGAGGTAAGGCGCCGTGGCCGACCACTGCAGGATCGCGTGCGCCGACTGCCATTCGAGATTGGCCTTGAGGCGCGTGCTGCCGGCTTCGGCGACGAGCCAATCGACAATCTCCTCTCGGCGAAACTCCATCACATCCGCCGCGCGCCGCATCACTTGCGCGCGCTCGAGCGGTAGCTTGGACATCCAGTGCTCGTGCGACTCGAGGGCGGCAGTAAAGGCATCGTTGAGGTCGCCCTGGTTCGCCTGCTCAATCGCTAGGATGACCTCTCGGCTATAGGGATTGCGGTCCTCGAGCGTCCGCTTCGAGCTGCCGCTCCGCCACCTGCCGCCAATGAGCATCTGGTCAAAACCGGAGTAGGGTCGGGGCCCTGCTTGCTTACGTCTCGTGGCGTTCTGCATGATCGGACCTTCGATTGGGTTGTGAGTGGCAGTAAGTCGAACAAGCTAAGTTGGATCAGGGCGCTCGACGAGTTTCGGATGGTCGGTGCCGTACTCGCCCGTGAGTTCAAAGATCTTCATTCGAGCCTCCTAACGTTCGCGCGATGGGCCGGGGCCTGCCGTCGCATCATGCGGCAACGCGGAGCACGATCTTGCCGAGGACGTGATGTTGGGCGAGGCGCTCGTGGGCCCTGGCCGCTTCGCCGAGGGGAAAGCCCTGGGCAATTGCGATCACCGGCTTAGAACCTACGATAGCGCGTTCCAGGCGCTCGAATTCGCGGACGCCCGCCACTGCGTCATAGGCGAGGATTTCAATACCCGGACGCTTCTTGGGCTCAGGATCGATGCCATTGGGATACGCCACTCGACCGCCTTTTCGCACAGCATCGATGCAGCGCTCGACTTCGGAACCGACCAGGGCGAGAACGGCATCGACGCCCTTGGGCGCGAAGCGCTGCGCGACGGCGGCGATGTCCTCGATCCGGCCGTTGACGACCTCGTCGGCGCCGAGCCGGCGCGCGAAATCCACTCCGTCATCGCTGGATACGGTCGCGAGAACGCGCCCGCCATGCCACTTGGCGAACTGGACGGCAAGGCTGCCGACGCCGCCTGTTGCACCGTGGACGATAATGCTTTCGCCTTGGCGGAGGTGGATCGCATTCTCGATCCCCTGCAGAGCCGTCAGCCCCGTGGTCGGGATTGCTCCGGCATGTTCGAGATCGAGCGATTTGGGTATGGGGGCGACTTTCTCGGAGTGCACCGCGACATACTCCGCGTAGAAGCCGCCCTTGGGGTTGAGGAAGCTGTATGAGTAAACCTCGTCGCCCAGAGAGAAGCGGCGAACCGTCGCTCCGAGGCCTACGACAATTCCCGACCCGTCTGTCCCGAGAACGAGTGGGAACTTCGCCTCACCATCGATTGCGCCCTCTCGCATTTCAGCATCCCAAATCCCGACGCCGGCGGTGTCGACTGCGATCAACACCTCGTTGGCATCAAGGGCGGGCGTCGGAAGCGAGTGCATCGTGATGACTTCGGGTCCGCCAAATCGGTCGATGGCCGCTGCCCGCATCGTCTTCGGCACGTCGGGCTCAAGCCGGGCTCCAGCCGCCGTGTCAGCGTCATGAGTTCGCGTCATTGCCGATACTCCTCTCTCGATGCGATCACACGGCGCAGACGCTCTCAGCATTCGCGGACATCCCAACTACCCCCTGTGAAGGCAGGGAGGTCGTCCGGCTATTGCGCCCGCATTGCGCAAATCGGCCCTCAGTGAGTGCCACGAGGGCGCGGCATCCGCGTCGATCGATGTCCACGAACCTTGGCACATGGCGGCGACGGGCTTCCTTCCGGCGTGATCTGGAGCGTATCCGGACGCATCGCATCTCAGCCCCTTGAGCAGTCATTCTGTCGATTGCCGTGGGCAGTGCGCTCATCAATTCCGCCGGTTGAGCCATGCAGTCTCATCTCGCGGATGTGTCTTACCGAATTCGATCGTATCGAAGCTGCTCCAGTCCGGCGTTGATAGCAGTCAGTATTTGCTGCGCCCTAACGGACTGGTTCATCATCAAGGAGATTGATGGTGATGGTCACCGAACAGGTCATGAGTGGAGAAGTGCAGCCAACAGCGTCACGCTGTCTATCGTCGAAAGAAGAAGCTTTTTCTTTCAAATACTTGGGAAAGTCGGCCCACATACGCGCCGCCTAATGAATAGGCAAGATGCTTAAAAACCCTGCAAGCTCCAAATAATGCGCATCGAAGTGATAATGTGTTTTTTCAGGAAGCCGGGTATTTGCTGTAGAAACAGGTTCTGCATCATGAGAACTTAATTACATCGCGAAAGCTCATGGTTTCGGAGCAAGCAATGCCGGTAGTCGCAGCCCGCCCCGCAGCAAATCCAACGGTTTATGACAAAGATCGCGCCCTTGCGGGGGAGTATGGACCGGAAGTCCAAAAGGCCTTCGAGCTTTCCGTCTCGATGATTAAAGGAGATGCCGACAATAACGAGACGCTGTCAAAGCAAGAGATTGACGATCTTGGTGAAGAGGCCAATGGCGAATGGAGCCTTGCTGAAGGGCAGGACAGCACGAAGCTGGTGGAGGATTACGGGGGCAGCGATGGCGAACTGTCGCTCGACGAGATCGCGCAGGCTTATCTCGGTGGCGTGATCATAACCCCAGGGACCGGAACCGTGAACCGGCTCCGGCTGGGGAACGGCAGCTTCAATCCGCCCATCATGATCGCGGCCGTGGAAGGCGGGGACAATGTTCCCGGCATCGATGAGCGCGAGACCCGCATTCTGAAGGCCGCTTACGGCACGAATGGCGAACTCAGCGACGAGCAGCTCCAGAAGGCCGTCGATGATGGCGTCATCGTCCGCGACGGCGACAAATACAAGGACATCAATCTCGGCAAGATGCCGGCCGAGAACAAGGCGCGGGCCTTTTTCACCGGCGACAAGAACGGCGACGGCCTGATGACCGCCGAGGAATTTCATGATGGCATGGACTATATCTTCAGCAAGCACGCCCGCCTGAAGAGCCTCAGTCTGGACGACGCCCGCACCCTGGTGGACGCCTACGGCAAGGACGGCCTGATCAACGCCGAGCAGGTCAAGAAGGCGATGGACGACGGCTCGTTCATCGTCGAAGGCGGCCGGTCACCGCTGCGCAGCGGCTTTTCGCCCGACAAGAAGACCCTCTACGGCACGGTGAATTTCAAGAATCTGCCCGCCAAGCAGAACGCCTATATGTCGAAGGACGAAGACCATAGCGGCGGCCTCAACGTCAAAGAGCTCGGGGCCTTCTTCGATGAGCGGCAAGCGCGGCTCCTGATCGCCGCCTATGGCGAAAAAGGCGAGGTCAATGAAGACCAGATCAAGAAGATGCTTGAGGATGGGATCATCTACCGGGACGGCGAAAGCCTGAAGAACTTCAATCTCGGCAAGCTTCCGGACGACCGGTTGGCGAAAACATTCTTTGCATTCGACGACAATCACGACGGCACCATCAACGCCGAAGAGCTGGACAAGGCGACGGACGCGATCTTCCTCGACAACAAGCTGGTGGACGCGCAGCAGGCGCGCGTCCTGGTCTCGGCCTATGGCAAGGACGGCCTGCTCAATCTCGATCAGATGGGCAGCATCATCAAGGACGGCGTCATCACCGCGAAAGACGCCACGACGCGGCTTCGCTCCGGCACTACGCCGGACCGCGAGCGGCTCGAAGGCACCCTGGCCCTCGCCAAGATGCCCACCGAGAAGCTGCCCGGAGCCCTGATGGCCTATGACGGTAATCATGACGGGCGGCTGAATGCGGAAGAGCTGGATAATGCGACCGATGGGATTTCTCAAGGCGACGAAAAGCTGCTGACGAGAGACCAGGCGCAAATGATCGTCACGGCCATGGCCGACGACGGCAAATCGCTCACCGCCGAAGAAGTGAAGGCGATCGCGGACAGCAAGATCCTCACCACCTCGAACGGCAAGCTCGCCTTTGACGCGAACCGCATCAGCGACTACCTGTTCGCGAACCCGGACACGCCGACGCCGTGGAGCGAAGACTATTTCAAATATATCGGTGACGAAAAGCTCCCCGGCCAGCAGGGAACGATCAGCGATCTGTCCTTCCAGAAGCTTCTCGAGCAATATAAGGACGCGCCGAAAGACTCCAAGCAGCGTAAGTTTTACGACCTTATCCTGGCCAAACATCTCACGACGCAAGGCTGGTCCAACCCGGATCATTTCGATGCGCCGATTTCAGGCGACGAGTTCAGCCAAAATGTTCTCGATAAAACGAAGGTCGACGAAGAGCTTACAAAGCTGCTGAAGGACGGCGACTTCACCAAGACCATGAGTGAGGACTTGGCGAAAAAGACCAATGAGGTCATCGCCGAAAACTTCGTCATGATCGACGGCAAGATCACGCTATTCGACAAAAACAACGAGGCGCATAAGAACGCCCCTCGCGCCAGCGGCACCGGATGGGCCAAGGCCGCTCTCGCCTATACGCGCTCGGAGGAGGGGCGCAAGGAGTACCGGACCGGCACCCCCGAGGAGCAGAAGGCCTTCATCGAGAAATATTTCGGCGCCTTGGGCGGTTTGCTGCCGCCGGAAGATGTGCAGTCGGCCCTGGGCGAACTCGGCGTGGCCACGGCTGTCGACGCGATCGCCAACACCGATCTGAAAGACATCAGCGACGAAAACCTCGCTTCCTCGCTGCAGGTCGTCGGCCAGTACCTCATGAAGGCCCGCGGCCCGCTCAATCTGATCGGCAATCTGTCGAACATGACGCGGGAAGACTGGCTGTCGCTCGCGCGCGCCTTCAAATTGGCCGGCGCGACCGACAAGCTCGATTTCAAATCCGTCATGGACAAGCTGACGGACGGCAACGCCAAGAATTTCGTCAAGGCGATGGGCGCCACCGGCATGTGGGGCACGTTCGCGGGATCGGCCGGCATCGCCGGCGCCATCCTCACCTATGCCTCCGACGGCCCGGCACGCGATCGCCTGCTGGCGGGAGACCCGCGCGAGGTTCTCGGCCTCATGCAGAACATCTCGCTGGTCCTGTCCTATTCGACCAGCATGATCAAGGCGCCGACGGCGGCGATCGGCAAGCTGCTGAAGGCGGTCGGCTATAATGGGGTGGAAGATTTCTATAAGGACTTCAAAGACCTCCCCGGCTTCAGCGGCCTCGTCCAGTATTCCTCGCAGTTCCAGCCGTCATTCTCGGCCGTTGCCGATGCACTGAATGGCGTCGATCTGAAGGATAAGGCGGCGGTGACCGAGGCCCTGAAGAAGGTCAAGGCCGATTCGCTGCGGCTCTGGAACGACATCGGCTATGATTTCGACAAGCTGGCGGACCGGATCGTGGAGCATGCCAGAACCTTCGATACGACAGCCGTTTACGGCGACAAGGTCCCCAACACGACCGTTTTCTCGAATGAGGAGCGGCTTGGCTTCCTCTACGACATGACCGGCGTCGACGACAGTTATAAGGACTTCGTCCGGGCAAACCAAATTCTCGATCTGAAGGATCCGAAGGGTAAGGCCCCCGATGTCGCCGTGACCGACGAAGCGTCGCTGCGCACCAGGTTGCGGGCGGGCGGCATGTCGGAAGAGGCGATCAATCGCGTGGTGGGCGATCTGGATCTGCTCAGCCGGGATGGCGCGCCCCAGGCGACAGGCGAACGCAAGCTGATGCTGGACCGCTTCAAGGACTCCAAATTCATCTCGTCCCCGTCTGGAGCCAGCGCCGCGCAGACCCTGGTCGAAGGCTCCGTCGAGAAATTCCTGAATTCCAGCCCGGACGCCAAGCTGGCGCCGGTCAAGCTCGAGCGGGCGGGGGCGGGCCTGTTCGTGAAGTCGCTCGGCGCGGCGATGGACGTGATCGGCGGCGCGCTCGGCATTGCGACCGGCATCATGGACGTGGTGTCCGGCGCCGGGTCCGGCGACAAGCTGAAGATCGCGAGCGGCTCGTTCGGCATCGCTTCGGGCATCCTGGGCGGCTTGGGCGGCCTTGCCGGTTTTGGCGCGCTCGGCAGCATCGCGGCCGGGCCGCTGTTCATCGTGGCCGGCGTGTTCGGCGTGGTCAGCCTGATCCTCACGCTCGTCAACGGCGACAAGCATGAATCCGACCAGTTTGCCGACAGCATCCTGGATCGTTTTACGGATGACGGCGTGGTGAAGGACGGTGCGCACGACTATCTGAAGACCTGGTGGCTGAACCACACGACCGATTACGAAGACAGCGGCATCGCCTCCTGATCATCTCAGGCAAATGACCGCGAGGCGGGGGCCAATGGTCGCCGCCGCCTCCGGTGAATCCAGCCGGGTCTACAGCGTGCTCCTCAAAGATGCTGTTTCCCGCCTTAGCGGGAATGACAAAAAGAGGATACGCCGCGACTGACGTTCCATTTGAAATCACCCCGCCCAAGACCACGTATCCGAGTATTTTGGGGTCGTTCCGGGTTCCCGGAGATTATGACAGTTTTGCCAAACAGGGTTGTGGCTGGGGTGCAACGGCAAATAAGCGATTGAATTCTCCGCACATTACGCGGTTTATTGCATTTTCGTGTATGATATACAATTCATGATTGAATTTAAAATCATATGCTGGAACCCAGGGTTGCTACCAGCCCCTGTGCCCCTGCAATAGCGTGCCCCCGGTGATGGCCAACATCACGACGAGATCTTTGGGGGAATTCCGTGTTCAAATCGAGAGTCGTGTTTCTCGGCGCTGCCCTGCTGGCCGGTGCCATGTCGTCCGCGAATGCGGCTGACGTCTATTCGCGTGGCGAGAGCCTCAAGGACGGGGCTTACGACGCCCCAGCCATCCACTGGGCCGGCTTCTATGCCGGTATTCATGCCGGCGCCGTTGTCGGCGACGACACGACCTTTAACCTCGCTGTCACTGCTGGCGAAACGTTCACCACGCGCGAGCAAGGCGATGCCGAGAACGCCTTTCTGGCGGGTGTCCATGTTGGCTACAACTGGCAGCTTTCCAATATCGTGCTCGGTGTCGAAGGTGATATCAGCGCACTCGGCGGCAAGCGCGATGTCGAAGACCAAGGCTTTAAGCTTGCGGAGCAAGACGACAAATGGCTGGCAAGCATCCGCGGCCGTCTCGGCTATGCGGCTGGCCCCTTGCTGATCTATGGCACCGGCGGCGTCGCGTTCCTAAACGGTGAGCTGACATATCCGGACGGCACCAAGCCATTCGATGACAGCGTCACTGGCTGGGTCGCGGGCGGCGGCGTCGAGTACAAGCTGGACGGCAATTGGAGCCTGGGCGTGGAAGGCCTGTACTATGCCTTCGACGATGAGGCTACGGAGATCGGCGACGGCGGTATCCGTTTCGACCGGGACTATGATCGCGACTTCTGGACCGTCCGCGCCCGCGTAAGCTACCAGTTCGGCGACTACAACGACGAACCGCTCAAATAAGACCTGACGATTGCAGCAGCGAGAGGCGCGGCCCGCACGGCGCCGCGCCTCATGTCTTAGGACGCCGAGCATGAAGCCTGCCGCGCGGCCCTTTTGCCGATCCGGAAATCGAGCCGTGGCGGCTAGCGTCCTTCTCTGCTGTGCTTTGGGAACGCCGGTCCATGCAGGTGAGGTGACGATCGAGAACGGCGGGCCCCGCCAGTCCATCACCTTGCGCATTCGGGACGTCACTGTCGTTGGCGTCCTGCGCGAACTCCGCCAGACTTATGGCTTCGAGATCGCCGGTCTTGCCGAAGCCGATCAGGGCGAGGCGATTGCCGCGTCCATGTCGGGGAGCCTTTACGACGTCCTCGCCCGGCTCTTGCGCAACCGTGACCACGTCATCGTCCGGTCGGCCGAGAACGCATCGGGGGTGGAGAAGGTGATTCTGCTTGCGAAAGGCGGCAAGCCGCCGCCGGCAATCGGGGCAAACCCGCCTTCCAGTCATGATTGACCCGGCAGGCGTGCAATCCGGCCAGCGCTACTTTGCCAGACGCAGTTCATGCAAGGCGCCGTCCGCGCGCCGTAGCGATACCGCCGCCGCCCTGACATTGGCGATTTCCCAGGTCCCGATCACATCTCCGGCTTCGACGCGGATGTTGCGGCCATCGTCGCGATTCCTAAGCAAGGCGACAGCGCGGCCGCCATCCTTGATGACGCCGAGCAGAGTGTAATTCGGCGGTGCGGGCGGCGGCGGAGCGGGCGGCGCAATCGGAGGCGGCGCGGCAGCGGTCAGGTCCGGCGCGGGCGCAGGGCGGCGGCTCGGCGCGAAAAGCGGCCGCTCCACCGTTGCGCTCAGGCTCTCGATATCGAGCTCCGCCAAGGGGTTGTCCAAGCCGCCATCTGGCAGATGGATCGGCCTCGCGGCGGGAGCGTCCCGAGCGGGATTGCGGTCGATGGGCGAAAGCATCACCACCCCATTGCTGCTTCGGCTTTTTCCTTCATTGCCGGCTTGGCGCGCCCCTCGATCCAGCCAGAGAAGCAATCCCATGGCGAGGGCGATCAGGATGAGCCATGGCGCGCGGTTCTTCGTCATGGCCGCAAGGCTCCCGATTTCGGCGCGAAGCCGCTGACCTGCAACGTAACCTCAATCGGCCCGCCCGCGTCGGTCCGTGCCTCGCCGGAGGCGGCATGTGGCACGCGCATCGTGACGTCATCCACGAACAGCAGCGGCAAGCCGGTCTCGATGCGGTGCAGCAGCGTCCGCAGCCCCGCAATATCGATGCTGACCAGCAGGCTGAGCGACCGGCGCTCGAGGCCGCCGGCCTCCTCCGGCGGCAGGAGCTGATAGCTGCTCGCTGTCCCATTGGCGTCGGCGACCACGTCGTTCAGCATCTTCTGCAAACCGGCGCCGGCAATGCCCGTCGTCTCTCCGCTCAGCAACAGTCTCGCGGGATCGGCGAGTGACGCGCCCGGCGTGGTCGACCGGCGCGCTACCTGCGCTTCCAGGGCCGCCAGCAGGGCCCGGCTCTCTTCCAGCTCCCGGCTTCGTTGCGGCTGCTCCAGGAAGGGAAAGGCGGCGAAGCCTACCAGCAGCGCGAGCGACAGTCCGAGCAGTCCGAGCGCGAGAAGCCGGTCTTGAGCGCTAGCGGGCATCGCCATCTTCCTTCCGATTTGGAGCCGCGCCGGTGGCCTGCGCGGCGATGGTGAAGCTCTCCGTGCCGGCGGCGGCGTCGCGGGTGGTGGGCGCGGCGAATTCGACTTTTTCGAATTGCGGCGTGCCCTCGATCTCGCCGATCAGCGCGGTCACGTCGCCGGACTGGCCGAGCAGCCGGATCTGGCCGCCGCGCATCTCCAGCTCGGTCAGATAGGCGCCGTCGGGCAAAGCCCGGCTCAGAGCCTCCAGCAGGATGACGACAGCGGGTTCGCCGGCCTTGCGGGCGGTAAGCGGCGCGACGGCCTCGGCAAGCCTCGCGCTCTCGGCATTGAGGCTTTTCAACGCGGCGAGGCGGGTGCGAGCGGCGGCGATGCGCGCCTCAATCTCCTGAGCTTCTCCCGCGCTTCGCCAGCTTCCGACGAACCCAAGGCAGCCGGTGGCGAGCCCAGCGATCAGAAGCGCCAAAAAAATCCTGTGCAGCCGCTTCGCCGTCTTTTCGCGCGGATCGCGGACCAGGGACAGCAGCTCGATGCCGGTGCGCGCCGCTCCGGGGGCGGCGAAATCGACGACCGCGGGCGCAAAGCCCAGGGCGCGCGCTTGGGCTAGTCCGCCATCCAGGACGGTCCTGGTCGTGGCGACGACGCGGATGTCGAGCTGGTCGGGCGCATTGTTGGCGCTGCCGATGATCTCGAAGCCGTAGGAGGTCTCCTGCTGCGGCCACGGAACCAGGCGGCTCATCTGGTTGAGCAGCACCGGTTCCAGGACGTCGCTGGCGGCTCTCGGGATTTGCACGCGGCGTTCCAGCACCTGCTCCGGAGAGAGGCGCAGCACGACATATTGGCTGTCCTGCTGGCTCGCCGTAGCGCCGTTCCTGGCGATGACATCCATGCCGTTCTCCCCAAACAGCAAAAGGATGTCCCATGGTTTGGCTTTCAACGGCACCCTCGTCATCAGAGCGCTGAGGCCCATCAGCCACCAGCCATAGAGGCCCCGCAGTGCGCGAAGCGCATTCA
Source organism: Rhodomicrobium sp. R_RK_3 (assembly GCF_002198715.1). GTDB lineage: Bacteria > Pseudomonadota > Alphaproteobacteria > Rhizobiales > Rhodomicrobiaceae > R-RK-3. The sequence continues at coordinate 35,744 of NZ_MWLK01000018.1, forward strand.
GCATGGGCGTCATGAGCCTGGATCCTCATCGCCAAGAGGCATGTCTCTGACCGAAAGCAGGCGGTAAGGCGCGTCCTGGTCCAAACCGGTGGCGATGACGAACCGCTTGCCGAGCGCGAAAGCCTTCGCTGGCCAGCGCACCACGACGGACACAACAGAAGCCGGTCCGGGCTCGTTCGCCAGATAGCCGCTGGCCGCTTGCAGGCTCTGCGGAAGCAGATCGGGCGAACGCGTGCCGAGCTTGTCGCGCGCCATGAAGCGGTCGATATCCAGGGCGCTCAGCTTGGGAAGGCTGGCCAATACGGGCCGCGGCGCGGCGAACGGGTCGATACGGCCATCGCGGCTGTAGACGGTGACGTAAGGCTCAACGCGCCGGTAGAGCTCGGGCGTCATGCCTTCGATCTGGCGCAGATCGGTCACGTCCAAAAATGCCGCGTTGCCAACGGAGGTGGCGGGAGAACCGGCAGGCCCACCATCTCCGCTTGCGCGGCGACGCATGATGTTGTCGCGGAAGGGCTTCGCGGCATCCTCCGATCCGGTGGCCTGCGTGAACAGACCGAGCAACACCTCCTCCGGGCCCTGGTTGAGATCGACGAGGCCGTTCGGATCGTCAATGGCGATCGACAGCTCGGCCCCGGCGAAGGCGATGCGGTGCCATTTGCCGTCTGCCGGCCATGCATGGGCGGTGTCCTCGTCGATAAGCCGCGCGGCGGCGATCTCCAGACCCGCATCGAGCAATGCCTCGGTTCGCGTCAGCAGCACCTCGCTACTGACGAAGCTGGCCCCGCTGCGAACGGTTGCGCCCAAGGCCGAAACCAGCAGCGCGGCTGCCCCCACGATCCACAGAACGACGAGCAGCGCGAGACCGCGCTCCCCAGGTCGCCGGGCGTCGATGGTCGCGGGGTGCGTCATCTCGCGGCCTCATGCTGAGAGGCACCGTTTTGCGGGCGCAGCTCGCCAGCCGTTTTGGCACTGCACAGCTTGGCTTGAGGCGCGAGACAATCGAGTTCGGCGCTCGCGCGAATGCGGACGGTCATCGGTGGCACCGCCGGGACGCCCGCCGCCTCAAGCCTTATCAGATCGGGCAGACGCTCTGTGAACGGCCAATCGGCGTACCATGCCGTTTTGCCCGGCCCCGCGCGGCCATAGGCGAAGCGATAGGCGCGCTGCCTCTGAAGCAAGGGAACGCGGTTCGCTGGCGTCGCGCCTGGGAAGCGCTGCATATCTCGGACATATTGCGCGCGGGCGCGGATCAGGTCGAAGCCAGTGCCGTTGGGCGCAACCGAATAGTCGATGAAATAGAGGCCCGCCTGCGTGGGATGCGGCGGCTCGAGCGCGACGAAGCTCAGGCGCTCCGCCGTGCCGGAGAAAACGTAGGCCGGCCGCCCGCCCGATAGCATCGTGACGCGCTGAAGATTTGCGGCGTCGCGGGCGAGCAGGTCCAGGGCGCGCGCAGTCATATCGAGCGCTTCCATCCGGCCCGCATTGGCATCGGCATTCTTACCCAGCACGTGCAGCATGCCGCCGAGCAGCGCCATGATCGCGGCGAGCACCGTCATGCTGACGAGCAGCTCGATAAGCGTGAAGCCGTGCTCGTTGCCGCGCGCGCGCTCCATCACCCGGCCTCGCGCGCGGGACGCACCAGCTTGAGGCCGTGCAACTCGACCAGCCGTCCGCCGCTCCACGCAACCCTTACGCTGATGTGGTGCATCTGCCATTGCTGCTTGGACCGCAGGGACGCCCATGGCTCGCGCGCCGGAGAGACCGTTACGGACCACCGGAAAGCGCCATCCCTCCCTTCGGCAGGCAATGGCCCGGTGGCAGCCGGGCCGCCCAAGGCGTTCGCCAGCAGCGAATGGGCAAGGATGCGCGCGCGTCCATAAGCATCGGCCGCCCCCGCCGTCCGCAAGCCGGTCGATTGCGCCTGGAACAGGCTCACCATGGCAATGGCGAGGATCGCCAGCGCCGTCAGCGTCTCGAGCAGGGTGAAGCCGGCGCTAGGGTCGCCGGGCGCGGGGTGCGAGCGGCTGTTCAAGGTGTTGCCTGGGTGGAGACGCGGCCGGTGAGCCAATTGATGCGGACTTCATGATTCTGTACCCCCGACCGAAAGGCGAGCGTGGCGCCGCTGGAGCTGCCATTGGGATAGAAGCGGATGCGGGCGCGCGTCGGCGAGCGGGCCGCATCTTCTGCGGCGGTGACGGTCAGGCCGATCGGGGTCTTCACCAGGATCGGAGCGCGGTTGTCGCTGAAGCCGATGCGGCGCGCCGCCGTGTCGATGGTCGCGACGCGCTGGGTCTGCGTCGCCATGGCGAGCGCGCGCAGGTCGCGCAGCCGCGACGCGGTCTGCCGCGCCAGCGCCTTGACCTCCTGTCCTGGCGAGGCCGACCGATAAAGCAGCGGGACGGCGCCGAGGACCAGCACGATGATGGCCATCACCACAAGCAGTTCCAGCAGGGTGAATCCGCTGCTTTTGTCGGTCGCTGGTGCGCGCTCGGCGAGTGCCATTGCGGGCCTATAACCAGCTCATGACGTCTTGGTCCTCACCGTCGCCGCCCTGCTGATTGTCCGCGCCGAAGGAATAAATATCGAACCGCCCCGACTGGCCGGGCGTGCGGTAGTGATAGGGCCGGCCCCAGGGATCGTCGGGAACCTTGTTCTTCTGCAGATAGGGGCCGTTCCAGCTCGCCAGATTGCCAGGGCGTTCGATCAGCGCGCCCAGCCCCTCGCGCTCGGTCGGATACCGGCCGATGTCGAGCTTGAACAGCTCCAGCGAAGTGCTGATGCTCTCGACCTGGACCTTGGCGGTTTTGGTGCGCGAGCTGCCGAGATATCCCATCACCCTCGGCGCGACGAGCCCCGCCAGCAAAACGAGGATGACCATCACCACCAGCAGTTCGATGAGCGTAAAACCGGCTTCGCCCGTGCGCGCGCCGCTTTGCCGCAATGAAGATAGGTTCAACACCACCGCTGGTCCCCCCGGGCTAGAGCGCAAGGTCATTGATGCTGATGACAGCGCTGAGAATGGAAATGATCACGGTTGCAATAAACCCGCTGACCAAAAGAATTATGACAGGCTCGAGCAGGGTCAGCGTCCGCTGCACGGAGGTGTCGAGCTTGTCCTCGAACAGATCGGCCATGTGCAGCAGCGACCGCGTGAGGCCGCCGGTCTCCTCGCCGACCCGCAGCATGTTGATGACCACCGGCGGAAACAGGCCCGAATGCGCCAGCGGATCGATGAAGCTGCGGCCCTTGCGCAGATTGTCATAGGCCCGCTCCAGCGCAGCCGCCGCCGAACGGTTGCCGCTGACGTCGCGGACGAGACGCATCGCGACCGGCAGCTCCACCCCGTTCTCCAGCAGCACGCCGAGCGTGCGGCAGAAGGCGACCGTCAGGCTCAGCCTGACGATGTGGCCGATCAGCGGGAGGCGGAGCAATGCCGTCTCGGTTGCCTCGCGGGAGGAGGGTTGCCGCATGAGCAATGTCAGCCCGGCTGCCCCGGCACAGAGGGCGAGGAGCAGCATCACGCCGTTGGCGATCAGCCAGTCCGACATCGCGAAAACGGCGGCGGCGGCGGCCGGGGCCTCGGAGCCCGCCTGCATCACCATCTCCTTGAAGCGCGGCACCACGAATACGAGCATCAGCACTACGGCGGCAACGGCGACCGTGACCAGCAGCGCGGGATAAAGGCTCGCCGAGAGCACCTTGCCGCGCAGCTTTTCGGCGCGCTGGCGGCTCTGTGCGATGCGCTCCAGCACGGCGTCGAGCGTGCCGCTCGCCTCGGCGATGCGCACCATGTTGGTGTAGACAGGCGGGAAGACGCCGCCCTGCGCGGCCATCGCCTCATACAGGCTTTTGCCGCCGCTGATCTCAGCGTGCAGGCGCATGACGAGCTGCGACAGGGATTTCGAGCCCGCATCCGTTGCCAGCAGTTGCAGCGAGCGGTCGAGCGGCAGGCCGGCCTTGAGCAGCATGGCCAGCTCATGCGTGAGGAGTGTGAGCTGGCTGGAGGAAGGCCGCCCGGAAAACCCGGTCATGCCCGGCGCCGGAGCGGGTTTGCGGGTCTCGCTCACCTCCACCGGAAAATGGCCGAGCGTCTGGAGATGGGCGAGCACGCTGTCGCGGCTGTCGCCTTCCATCTCGCCGGCAAGCTTACCGCCGGAGCGGTCGAGCGCGGTGTAGCGGAACAGTTTCACGCTGTGCCTCGCGTGATCAGACATCGAGCGCCACGCGCCGGACTTCCTCCGGCGTCGTGATGCCTTGCATGCATTTCGACAGGCCGTCGGCGAGCATCGGCGTCATGCCGCGTCGGCAGGCTGCCGCGTGGATGTCGCCCGGCCGGCTGTCCGGCTGGATCAGCTTGCGGATCTCCTCGTCGACGTCGAGCACTTCGGCGATGACGATGCGGTCATTGTAGCCGGTGCCGGAGCAACGCTCGCAGCCGACCGCGCGCCAGAGCTGTTTCGTCCCCTCCGCTGCGTGCTCGGCTTGCCTGCAATGTATGCACAGCACCCGGACCAGCCGCTGGCCGATCACGCAGCGCAGGCAGGAGGCCAGCAGGAAGGCGTCGATCCCCATGTCGAGCAAACGGGGAATGGCGCCTGCGGCGGTGTTGGTATGCAGCGTGCTCAGCACCAGATGGCCGGTCAGCGCGGCGTGGATGCCGATGGCGGCCGTCTCGCCGTCGCGCATCTCGCCGACCATCAGCACATCGGGATCGTGCCGCAGGAAGGAGCGCAGCGCGGCGGCAAATGTCAGCCCGATCTCGGGCATGGCCTGGGTCTGGTTCACCCCGGCGATCTCATACTCGATCGGGTCTTCGATCGTCAGGATCTTGCGGTGGCCCTGGTTGAGCACGGAAAGGGCGGTCGCGAGCGTCGTGGTCTTGCCGCTGCCCGTTGGTCCCGTCACCAGGACGAGTCCGTAAGGGGCTTCGAGATTGCCGCGCACGATCTCCTCGTCGCGCTTGGAAAAGCCGAGCCGGGCGAAATCGAGCGTGCGCCTGACATTGTCGAGCAGGCGAATGGCGACGGTTTCTCCATAGATGGTCGGCATGGTGGCCACCCGCAAGTCGAGACGGTGCTGCTCCAGCCGGATGCGTGCCCGGCCGTCCTGCGGCAGGCGGCGCTCGGCAATGTTGAGGCCGGAGAGGATTTTTACGCGCGAGACAATGGCCTTCGCCATGGCGGCGGGCGGAGCGGCGACGTCGCGCAGCATGCCGTCGATGCGCATACGGACCGTCAGCCGCCCGTCGAACGGCTCGATATGGATGTCGGTGGCGCGGGCATGAACGGCATCCTGGAAAAGCTGGTTCACATAGCGGACGACCGGCGTGCCGAGTGCGATGTCCCGGAGATGCTCGACATTCTCGTCGGAGCTCTGCGACGCAGCATCGTCCTGCCAGAGCTGAGGCTCGGCGGCGTCACGGGTCAGGCGCTCGATGGCGGATTGAATATCCTCGGCGGCGGCGACCACGGGACGGACGGGCCGCTGCAGAGCCAGCCGCACCGCCTTGATCGTACCGGCGTCCGTGGGGTCGGCCATTGCCAGCAGCACGCCGTCGCCATCATCGCCGAGCGGCAGCACATTGTTGTCGCGCAAGAAACTGCGGGAGAGCCGGCTGAGATCGAAGGAAATATTGCTCCACTGCTCGTCCGCCGCGAGCGGCAGGCGGTAATGCTCGGCGAGCAGGCGCGGCAGGGCCTCGGGCTCGACGAGCGACAGTTTGCGCAGGACGGGAACGAGCCGTTCGTCCGCATCGGCGCACAGCCCGAGCGCCTTGTCGAGATCGGCGGGCGACAAGAGGCCGAGCGCCAGCAGATGCTCCCCGAAACCGGATGGAAGAATCGGAACTGTCATAATGGCGTGTGGCCCCCTGCCTATAATCCAACCCTACACCGCCAATCGTAATGGCGATGTGACAGGGGGATTGGCCTAGCAGAGAAGGATTTTGGAGCCGGTGCTCAGCCCGCGGCTCCATGGGTGTGCCCGGCACCTGCCGGGCATGGGGGCAATCAGCGTGGGTTCATCACAACAGCCGGAAACGGCGCCTGCGGCAGAGTACGAGTGGAACCCGGCCGATGATTTGGGGGCATAAGGCGTTTCTGGCGGTCCTTGCCTGCATGTTCGTGGGCGGCTGCTCCTCCTTGGGCAAAGCCCCGGACCTCGTCGACCAATTGGCGAGCGCGGACCTCTCCGCACGCGGCCAGCAGCCGACGCCGTCCCGCACCGAGTTCGCGAGTGACGACCGTTCCGCCGACGCGGGCGCGGAATTTCCCGGCAGTGACCAGACTGTCGCCAGGCGCGCCGAGGTTAAAGGCATAGCCAAAGGCAACAACGGCTATGAGCTGAATTTCAGCGATGCCGGCCTCGCCGACCTCACCAAGGTGATCCTCACCGACACGCTGCAAATTCCATTCGTCTACGATCCGCGCGTGCAGGGAACTGTCACGCTCTCGACCGGCGGACCGGTGAGCCGTGCCGAACTCCTCACCATTCTGGAAACCGTGCTCGCGATGAACCGGGGGGCGCTGATCGCGGAGGGTCCGGCCTACCGGATCGTCCCGGCGACAGGAGGCCGCGCGCCCGGCGCCAATGTCGACTACGTTGCCGAACGGCGCCGGATCGGGCCGGGCTTTGGCGTCGCCATTTTGCCGCTGAAATTCATCTCCGCCGACACCATGATCCGGATGCTCGGCTCGTTCGCGGGCGACGAGAATGCTGTTCAGGCGAATGTCCATAAGAACCTGCTGATCCTGCGCGGCTCCAGCCAGGAGCGCCAGTCGCTCATCGACGTTGCGACCATGTTCGACGTCGACTGGATGAAGGGCCAGTCCGCAGGCATCTATGTGCTGAAAAGCGCCGCTCCGTCCGAGATCATCAATGAACTGCAAGAGGTCTTCCAGGCCGAAGGGCAAGGCAGCGGGCTGATCAAATTCCAGCCGGTCAACCGCCTGAATGCCGTGCTCGTCCTGACGCAGAAAAAGGCCCTGCTGGAGAATGCCGGCAAATGGATCGCGCGGCTCGACCGCAGCAGCGCGGAGGGCGATAGCTTCTATGTCTACCGGGTCGAGAACGGCAAGGCCAAGGATCTGGCGAAAATGCTGAACGCGATGTTCGGCAGCGGCAATGGCGGAACGGTGCGCGCCGCCGAGGAAACGGAGGTCGCGCCGAATAAGGCGGCGACGCGGATCGGCACCTCGGATAATGGCAGCCTGGGCGCGGCCTCCGGCGGCGGCGATCCGCAGCATGGCCAGTCGCCGCAGCGGTCTGCGCTGGCTGGCGGCGACGCTGCCTCCGGTTATCCGCAGCCCGATGGCGAAGCGGCGTTCTCCGCCGAGAACGTCTCCTCCGGCGCGATCCGCATCGTCCCGGATGACATCAACAACAAGTTGCTGATCCGGGCGCCCGGCCGGACCTATCGCAAGATCCTCGGCGTGCTCAACCGGATCGACCGGGCGCCGCTGCAGGTGCTGATCAATGCCACGCTCGCCGAGGTCACGCTCAACGACTCGCTCGAATACGGCGTGCAGGTGTTCCTGGAAAAGCGCAAAGGCCGTTACGGGGCGCTCGGCTTCAGCACCGGCTCGACCATGGGCATCGCGCCGACCCTGCCGGGCCTGAATTTCGTGCTGGGATCGGCGGCGAACTCGCCGCAGCTCATCATCGACGCCATCGCCTCGGAGACGAATGTGCGCGTGGTGTCCTCGCCCTCCGTGGTGGTGCTGCACAATCAGACGGCGACCTTGCAGGTCGGCGACGAAGTGCCGATCGCCACCCGGCAGATCGCCAACGCCACCGAGTCGAATGCGCCGCTCATCAATGAGATCAAGTTCCGCGATACCGGCGTGATTTTGAAGGTGACGCCGCGCATCAACACCAATGGGCTCGTCACGATGGATATCGAGCAGGAGATCAGCTCTGTGGTGAACAGCACCACCAGCGGCGAAGGCGGAACGCTAACGCCGACGATTTCGCAGCGCCGCATCTCCAGCATGATCGCCGTGCAGCATGGCCAGATGGTCGTGCTCGGCGGTCTGATCAGCGAGCAGGTCGACAAGGAGAAAAGCCGCGTGCCGGGACTGCAGAAGATCCCCTATCTCGGCGACATCATCGGCGACAATTCCAGCAAGAAGGTGCGCAAGGAGCTGATCGTTTTTCTGCAGCCCAAGATCATCGCCGGATCGGGCGACGCCAGCCATGCCGCCGAGGAGCTCCGGTCGCGCATGCAGTTTCTTGCCCCGTCCAACGGGGCGCCCGGTGGCAGGCAGGAAGCAGCGCAGTTCAAATAGCGTAGGCGAGAGCGGCGTCCTGCAGGAAGCCGGCGGCCTGGGCGAACCAAACCACCCAGATCGCGGGGGCGAGAAAGGCGCCGAAAGGCACCGGCGTGATGGCCGTGACGGCGGCGCGGCCGCTCGCCTTCATGACGAGGACGGCCCCGATCGCCGCCACGCAGGCGAGCAGCATTATGGTGGGAAGGCCGGCAAAGCCGCTCCAGGCTCCGGCGACGGCGGCGAGCTTCACGTCGCCGAGCCCCAGCCCTTCACGGCCTCGAAGCGCGGCATAGGCCCACCTCAGCGCGAAGAGCGCGAAGGCCGCCACCAGCGCCGCGCCGAGATGCTCGGCGATGGCGTCGTCGGGCGGGACGCCGAGCCAGCCCGTTGCCAGAAGCCCTGCGGGGATCGCGGGAAGAGACAGGATGTCGGGCACGATGAAATTGCGGGCGTCGGAGATGGCAATCGCGGCCATCGCCGCCGCCAGAAGGCAGGAGGCGAGGGCAGGGGCCGGATCGAGCAGCGCAAAGGATAGCGCCAGGATCGATGCGCCGATGGGCGCTCCCAGCAGCGCGGCGCGCCACCCCGGTCCGCGCTGCGCGCCCTCATCGGCCAGCATCGGTTCTCCCCTGATCCGTTGTGTCGGTCAATCTAAGCGCCCCGCATCGCATTATCGTGACGCGCCGCCGTTATCCGGCTGTCATCTCGGGAGGCTAGGAATTGACCATGCCGCCCTCCGCTCGGCCCACGCGGTCTGGAGGCCCCTTGCAACCGCCCAACCTTGCGAATGCTCATGGATGAAGTCGTTGGACTGTTTCCCACACCGTTCCTGATCGTCGGCAAACTGCTGGACGGCGGCCTCGTCGCCTCATGCCTGGAGGACGCGCTCCAGTCGCGGAAGGCCGCAAACGCCCAGACGGGGCTCCTGTCGCATTCCGAGCCCGTCAATCCGCAGACCAAGCCGGCCTATGCCCAGATCGCCCGCCTCATCGCGCCGAAGCTGGTGGAGTTCGGCGCGGTGCTGTTCGGCGAACGCCTCGCCTGGACGGTCAAGGAAATGTGGGTGAATGTGCTTGAGACCGGCGGCCATCAGCTCATCCACACCCATGCCAATAGCTTCATCTCCGGCGTGATCTATCTGACGCCGTCGCACCCGTCCGCCCGTACGGTGTTCCATAAGAATATCGGCGGCACGAATTTCATCTTCCGCCATGCCGGTCCCAATGTGCAGATGGGGCCGTTCAACGCCGACAAATGGCAGATGCCCGAGGTCGAGCCGGGCGCGATGGTGCTGTTCCCGAGCTATCTGCTGCATGAGGCGCCGGTCAATAAGGGCGGCCAGCGCGTCACCATCGCGTTCAACGCAATCCCCAACAGCCTGGACAGTTGGGGCTACCGGGTGAATTTCGCCTAGGAATGCCGCGCCCCTGGCTCAGGCGAGAGCCGTGCCCAGCATCATCACGCCGATGGCGAAGATCCAGCTTCCGAGCGCGCGCAGGGCGATGCGGGCGGCGCTCCATCGGCGCGTGACGAACGCGCCGGCGGCGGCGGTCAGCAGGATCATCAGATAGCCCGCCATGACAACGCCGGGCGCGAACAGCACCGGGTTCGTCGTCGCCGCCATCGCCGTGCCGTTCACATAGCCATGGCTGATGCCCAGCGCGCAGGCGATGACCGCGAAGGCCGCGGCCGACAATGGCAGATCGAGCGCCACCAAACCGCCAAGCACCAGGATGGACACCAGATTGGCCGTGCCGAAGCCGGGCAGCGCCGGCATCGCCGCATCGAGCGTCACGCCGATGGCAAGGCCGGCGGGAAATGCCAGCAGCGCCCAGCGCCCCGCTTGCGGCCGCGCGGCCATCAGCAGGCCGAGCGCCAGCCACGGCACGATATGTTCCAGCGAGGTGACGGGATGCAGCATCCCGTCATAGAAGTCGCCGAAGCGGGTGCTCACCAGATGAGCCTGCGCCGTGCCTGGAAAGAGCAATGCGCAAGCGAACACGCCCGCGAGACGGCCGATGTGCCGCGTCATGCCGTCAGGCCTGCGGAGGCCGCCAGGAAATAGCAGCCGACCGCCGCGATCAGCAGCCCGCATGCCCGAACGAGATGCGCGCCGGCCGGCAATTTGATCAGCAGGCCGATCACGATGCCGCACAGATGCAAGAGGCCCGTCGCGGTCACGAAGCCGACGCCATAAGCCAGCGGATTGGCGGCCTCGGGCAGTTCCAGCCCATGCGCATTGCCATGGAAGACGGCAAAAGCGGCAACGATAACCCCAGCGATCGCGAGCGGCGGGCGGATGGAGAAGGCGACCATGAGGCCGAGCACGATGGCGGAGGCGGCGATGACGATCTCGGTCAGCGGCAGCGCCACGCCCATGACGCCGAGGATGCCGCCGACGGCCATGACTGCCGGAAAGGCGATCGGCAGCACCCAGATCGCCGGATTGCCGAGTTGCGCGCCCCAAAGGCCAACCGCCACCATCGCCACGAGATGATCGGGACCGAAGAGCGGATGCGAAAAACCGCTTACGAGGCCGCCCGCGACGCCGGTCTCGGTATGGGCGAAGGCCGTATCGGCGGCAAAGGCGACGAGCGCCAAGGTGGCGGCGAATAGGGTTGGTGAATGTCTCGACATGGCTTCCCCCTCAGGACGTAAACATCATGCTCATCCGGCCAAGGAACCAGAACATCGCAATCCCTCCGATGGCGTAGGCCGGGACCGGATCGAGCCGGCGGTCGAAATGCACCATCATCGTGCGGTGTCCCCACTGGACGGCAAGAACGACGGCGACGAAGGCGATTTGCCCGATCTCGACGCCGATATTGAATGACAGGAGCGCCAGCACGATGCTGTCCTGCGGCAGGCCAAGCTTGGTCAGGGCATTGGAAAAACCAAAGCCGTGCAGCAGACCGAAGGCGAATGCGACGACCCAGGGATGCCGGACGGTGAGGCCGATCTGCCCGCGCTGCAGCTTGATGATTTCCGCCCCGACGAAGACGATGCTGAGCGCGATGGCCGCGTTGACGGCGCGCTCGGGCACGCCGACCCAGCCGAGCGTCGCGGCGGCGAGGGTGAAGGAATGGGCGATGGTGAAGGCGGTGATCGTCTTCAGCAACATCCAGCGCGAGCGCACCAGCCAGATCAGGCCCAGCACGAACAGCAGATGGTCGACGCCGAGCAGGATGTGCTCGAAGCCGATCAGGATATAGGCCCGCATGAGATCGGCGAGGGCCGCGAGGCTGCTGCCGCCGCCAGGGCCGAAGGCGACGCTGGGGCTGCCGGGGGTCAGGGTATAGGCCTGCGTTTTCTCCCCCGCGCGGGTGAATTGGATCACCACGCCGGAATAGCGCTGGTCGAGCTGCTCGACGCTCAACATGCCGACGAGCCCGCGCGACCCGCAGTCGAGTAGCGGCGCCTCATAGGTGCAATGCGGCGGGAAGACCGCCGTGGGCGCCGGCAGGCCCTTGTCGGACTGGAAGATCCATTGTGCGTAGTAGCGGCCCGCCGTCTCCTGCTTGATGCGCAGCACCGCGATCGGCGTCTCATGCGCGTAAGCCGCGCCGGCGATGGCAAGCAAGGCCATCCAAAGGAGGGCAAGGAGGGCTGCGCCTCGTCTCATGAGGGCTGCCCGGGCTTGGCGGTGGCGACGGTGGGGGCGGCTTCTAATGCATCAGCCGGGTTGGGCACCTCGGCCGGCTGGATCTCCAGATATTTCATTCCCGGTCCGGTGACCGTGTAGCGCTTGCGCATCTCCCTGATCGCCTCGAAGGCGGCGGCGGTCTTCTGCATGCCCTCCCAATCGGCCCGGACATTGGCCTTGATCGTCTCATAGGTGGCGGGGACGGCCGGATGCACGGCATCGAGGCGGACGACATGCCAGCCGAGCGGCGATTGCACGGCGCGCCATTGCGGCGCCCGTTCGGCAAGGAGGGCAACGGCAAAGCTTTCGCCGAACATATCGGCGATGTTTTCGCGGCTGCGCTCGCCATAGCTGCGGAGCTGGTCGGCGTAAGGCGCGGCGACCGGCTCGCCATCAGACGCGGGCAGCGCCTTCTCTGCCGCCTCGCGGGCCCCCGCGTCACCCGCCACCAGCGCCTGGCTGAAATCATAGCGCTCTGGCACCTCGTAGCGGGAACGGTTGGCCTCGAACCAGGCGCGCAGCTCCTCCTCGGAGGGTGGCGATACGACGATATTGTTGAGCACCACTTCGCGCATTTTCAGGATCAGGCGCGAGTGGATCATCTCGTCGCCCTTGTCGAGCCCCATGGTCAGGGCCTCGCGGTAATAGACCTCGTTTTGCAGCCAGCGGTGGACGAGCATCGAGACCTCCGCCTCGGTCGGCTCGCGGCCTTGCCCTTCCCGGAAAAGAGAGACGAGAGACTTTTCGACGCCCGCGTCCAGGCGGATGACGTGCCGCTCGTCCGCCTGCCAGCGCAGGTAGGCGTCGACCGCGAAGATGAGCAGCCCGAGCACCGCGAAATGCAGCAGCGGTTCCCGCAGCAATGAGGACCTGTTCATGAGCGACAAGATCTCCGGGTTCGCGGTGCAGGGGTTTCGATCGGGTTCGGGCACGGATTCGATCCGGCTATAGCAAGCGTGAAGTCGCAGTCAATGTAATTTCATGTCGTAAAAATTTTACATTTGCGCAACCGCAGCAATGCGACTCCAGCACTGACCCATCCCGGTGTAATGCCAGAGGATTTTGAACTTTCATATAATTTTCATGAAGCCGTTACCTTGGGTGCCTAAAAGTGCATTCGCATTGATCTCGCAATTGAGTGACAGGCTGATGTCAGTCGCGCTCCGGGCGAGGTGGGATCGCATGTCGGTAGAAGGGGGTACACAGAATGAAAGACGTGAAAGACGTGCAACTCGGGAGCGCCAGCATCATTGCGCTGGCGTCAGCGCTCGCGCTGGCGGCGCCGGCCTCGGCCCAGACGGCCGGGAGCAACTCGTTCCAGAGCAAATATACGGCGGCGGGCAATTACATGTCCGGCGACTTCCACAATCACACCACCTGCTCGGACGGCGCGACCTCCGTGCAGACGCTGACGCAGAAATCGCTGACCTATCTCGACTGGTTCATCCAGTCCGATCACAGCGGCACCGGCGACCGCGATTGCCGCTTCGACGATTTCGCCTCCGGCCAGCGCAAGCTGTGGGTGGAGACGGTCGGCGCGGCCGCCATCAAGGGCGATCCCAAGCCGTCGGGTAACGCCATGTGGCGCTGGCAGAGCCTGCAGGAATACCAGTTCCCGGTTCATGTCCAGCAGCGCAACCTGGCCAACAAGCCGGTCTTCGCCGGCATGGAATGGGTGGTGCCCGCGCATGAGCATACGTCCAGCTCGGTAATTGCCGGCCAGTATGACGCGGCCAACCCGAATGCCGCCGCGCTCGCTCAGTTCGAATATTGCTTTGCCGTCTCCAGCAACGACACCAGCCAGGGCGGCGGCCAGGGCTGGACCTGCGAGATCAGCGCCGACAACAACGCCAAGCTCGTCAACCGCTTCGCGACCGACCCCAATCAGGGTCCGGCCAATTACAACGGCACGCTCAGCACACGCGGCATCAACACCGCCGATGACGGCGACCATGTCAAGTCGACCGCCGCCGTTCATTGGATGCAGCAGAAATATCCGGGCCAGAGCTATGTCGTGCCGGCTCACCTGGAGCGCGCCGGCGCCTTCGTCCCGGCCCAGAACCGCGGCTTCAATGTCGAGCATCTGCGCGACTGGAACAACGCCTCGCCCGACATCGCCTTCGGCATGGAAAGCCAGCCGGGCCATCAGGCGTCCGACAATCGCGGCGAGTATAGCGCCGGCCGCAGCCCCAACGGTTCCGCCGGCCAGTGGACCTATGGCGGAACGGGCTGCTACGCCGCCGCCGAATCCGCACGGCCGGGTCTGGATTTCAACGGCCAGCCGCTGACCGTGGCCGATTTCGCCGCGAGCGGCCGCTTCCCCGATATTCCAGACAACGCCAATCCTGCCGGTGTGACGCTCTGCAAGCCGGGCATCCGCACCATGTGGGACGCCATGCTGTCGGAAGGTCGCCGCTATTGGTTCTTCGCCTCGTCCGACTGGCACAGCCGGGGCAGCTTCGCGCCGTTCGACGTCGCCTCGACCAACGACTTCTGGCCGGGCGAGTATCAGAAGACCTGGACCTTCGTGCGCAAGGGCAGCGAGACCAACCCGAACCCGTCCCAGGACATCGTCAATGGCCTGCGCAGCGGCAACAGCTTCGTCGCCATGGGCGATCTGATCGACCAGATGCAGTTCAAGGCCTGCGTGGCGACCTCCTGCGCCACCATGGGCGAGACGCTCAAGGTCCGCCGGGGCGCCGATGTGCTGATCACCCTGTCGATCCGCGATCCCGCGGGCGCCAATCTCAGCCCCTATAGCTTCAACAATCCGGCGCTGCTGCCGCTCGGCATCCAGCTCCCGATCAACAAGCCGGAAGTCGCGCAGGTCGACCTGATCCAGGGCGATGTGCACGCGCCCTACGATCCGGTGCAGAATTTCGACCAATATCGCGACCCGCTGGCTCCCGCGACGACCAAAATCGCCGCGACCTGGACCAAGAATGGCGGGCTGCGCTGGACCACCAACGGCGAGTATAAGACGATGGCTTTCGCCCTGCGCGGCGTCACCACCGACAAATATATCCGCGTTCGCGGCAGCAACCTGCCGGCCGGCACGCCCTTCAAGCGTGACGCCGACGGCAACCCGCTCGCCGACAATATCGGCTCGGCCAACATCCGTTGCGCCGACGCGGCTTGCCCGACCCATGTCGCCGGCAAGTTCGACTTCGACGTGGAAGGCTGGAGCGACCTGTCGTTCTTCGGCAATCCGATCTTCATCGACGTGCAATAGGCCGCGCCGCTCCGGCGGGGTCCATCACGCGATGAGCGTTTGATCATGGGGGAGGGGGCTTGGCTCCCTCTCCCCTCGCTTTTTAGGATTGTCGTCACCGTCGCCCTTCTCCAACCGGGGAGGCGCGATAAGCCAGATCGGAATGCCGTGAGCCGACCTACCTCTCTCCCGCTGCTGCATGCGCTGTTGTGCCTGTCCGGATTTGCCGGGCTCGGCTATGAGATCGTCTGGGCGCGGATGCTCGCGGTCGGGCTGGGGCACGAGATCGTTGCCGTTCTCGCCGTCATCGCAGCTTTCTTTTCCGGCCTTGCACTGGGCGCCTATGTGCTCGACAGGGCGATTGCGCGGACGTCTTACCCGGGGCGCTGGTATGCGGGCCTCGAGCTGGCAATTGGAGCTTGGTCGCTTGTGCTGACCAGCCTCATCCCGCTGGCGAACCGTTTCGCCGCGACGCTGATCGGAACGGACCCGTCGCCCGTCTACCACTGGACGGTCGCCTTTGCCCTGCCGTTTTTCATCCTTCTTCCCGCGACCTTCGCCATGGGTGGAACGCTGCCTGCGATGGAGCGGCTGCGGGCCCAGTTTGCGCGGAGCGGGCGCGAGGTCGGCGGCCTCTATGCGGCCAACACGTTCGGTGCCTTCGCCGGCACGCTGCTGACGATGTTCCTGATCGTTCCGCAACTCGGCATCAGCGGCACGCTGCTCGTGCTCGCTGCCGCGAATGTGCTCTGCGCGGCAGCGGTCTTGATGATCGCGCGTCGGAGCGAGACCGCCGCGACCGAGCCTGACGCACAGGGCGAAGCCGGGACACCCGCTCCGCGCCTCTGGATCATGCTGTTCGCGACGGGGCTGATCGGCATCGGCTATGAGGTGCTGGCGATCCGCGTGCTGGCGCATGTGATGGAGAACACGGTCTACACCTTCGCCTCGGCCTTGTCCGTGTATCTGCTCGGCACGGCCCTCGGTGCGGCCGCGTATCAGCGCTTCGGACGGAGCTGGAGCGTCGAGGGCGGCCTGTCCGGCCTGCTCCCGGCGGCCTGCGCGGCCTGTCTCGCCGGCATCCTTGCGCTTCACGCGGCTCCTGCTGTCTATGATGGGCTGCTTTCCGTTTTCCGCCGGACATTCGCGGGCTCGGTCGCCGCCGAACTCGGCGTGGCGATGCTGGTCTTCCTGCCGCCGACGATTGTCATGGGCGGCCTGTTCAGCCATCTCGCGCAGGCCGCGCGGGGGCTAGACGGCGGCCTTGGCCGGGCGCTGGCCATCAACACTCTAGGCGCCGCCGCCGCGCCGCTCCTGTTCGGCGTCCTCTTGCTGCCCTGGGCCGGACCGCGCCTTGCCCTGGTCGCCGTCAGCCTCGCTTACCTGCTGCTGCTGGCTCCGCTGCCGGGGCTGCGCTTCGGGCTGATGCCTGGACTGGCGGCCACTGCCGCGCTGGCGCTCGCGCTCATGCCGCTGGACCTGAGCTTTGTCACGGCGCCTCAGGGAGGACGCATCATTACCCATGTGGACGGCGTGCTCGCCTCGGTCAGCGTCGTTGCCGATGCCCGGGATGAACGCTACCTCAAGGTCGACAATCATTTCCGCATGGGCAGCACCGCCTCCGCCTTCTCCGACCGGCGCCAATCCTATCTGCCGTTGCTGCTGCACCCCAACCCTCAAAGAGCGCTGTTCCTCGGCATCGGTACGGGCGGGACCTTCGCAGGCGCCGCCGATTTTCCGGGCCTGCGCGCCGATGGCGTCGAACTCGTCCCCGAAATCCTTCCGCTGCTGCGCTATTTCGAGCCCGCCACCGGCGATCTGACGCGGGCGCCTGGTCTGCACCTCGCCGTCGCCGATGCCCGCCGCTACGTGCAGGCGACGCCGGAGCGCTACGACGTGGTCATCGCCGACCTTTTCCATCCGGCGCGCGACGGCTCGGGCTCGCTTTATACGCAGGAGCATTTTGCCGCGATCCGCGCCCGCCTCGCCGAGGACGGGCTGTTCTGCCAATGGCTGCCGCTGCACCAGCTCGACCTGGAGACGCTTGCCGTGATCGTGCGGACCTTCCAATCCGTCTTTCCCGATGCCTCCGCCTATCTGGCGCATTACAGCCTGCAAACGCCGCTCCTCGCTCTGATCGGCGGCAGAAAGCCTCTGCGCGTCACGGCTGACGCCCTCGAAAGGCGGCTCGCCGAGCCCGCGCTGCGCCAGAAACTTGCGGCGCTGAGGCTGGACACGCCTTATGCGCTGCTCGGGACGTTCGCAGCCGGCGCCGATGATCTGCACGCCTTCGCTGGCAATGGGCCTCTCAACACCGACGACCGGCCGCTGGTTGCCTTCCACGCGCCCTCGACCGTCTACAGGCCGATGGGGCCGCCGAGCGAGCGGCTTCTTGCACTCATCGACCGTTTCAAGCCGCAGCCCGGCCAGATCCTCGGCTCCACGACGAGCGGCGATCTGACGGCTCGGCTTGCGGCCTATTGGGAAGCGCGCAACCAGTTCCTGAAGGCCGGCATAGGCGTGGACCCGACGCAGGACATCCGCAAAATGGTCGAGAGGGTGCGTCAGCCACTCCTGGCGGCCGTGCAGAAAAGCCCCGATTTCGATCCCGCCTACATGCCACTGCTGTCCTTGGCCTCGGCCCTTGCCGGCGTCGACCGCGACGGCGCCCGGCGGCTTCTGACCGACCTCGCCAATGCCAACCCGGCGCGCGAAGAGGCAAAGTCTCTCCTCAGGCAACTCGCGCCAGCGCACCCGTAAGGCATTGCTCGAACTTGAAGGCGAAGGCCTGACATCTGGCTTAGCCGCGCGCGACCGGCCTGTCGCTGGGCGGGTCGGAGAAACCGCATCTCCCCGCACCCAACTCAGGATGCGACCGTGGAGTCCGGCTGATCGTACCTGGGATCGTGCTCGCCATCGCCGTCGAGACCGTAACCTTCAGCGTCGGGGCCCCGGTCTCCAGATTGGCCGAATCCCGATGACACGGACGCGATAATGGCGCTTTTTTCTGCAGCGGACCGCTCAGGCGCTAGGCGGCGTGAGGCGCCAGGGCAGACGCTGGGCCGCCGGCCTAGCCAATCCCAAGCCAGCCATTCGCTTGCCGGCCGCGCGGTACGGTCGCGGCGTTGAGATGCATGTCATTGCCGCGCCAGCTAAAGTCGTCGCCCACCCAGGCGCCGACCCAGAGCACAGGCAGCATCAGATCGCGCAGTGCCCAGGCCAGCGGCGAGGCGGCGCTCAGGTGCCAGCCTGCCGCTCGCGTCAGCAGGGCTTCGCTGCCGAACCAGAGCGCGCAGAGCGCCAAGGCGAGCGCGCCGGGTGCCAGCCCGAGAGCGTCGGCGGCATAGAGGCCCGCGAGCAAGGGCGGCAGGCTGCCGGCGAAGATCTCCAGGGTAAAGCAGGCCGGAAAGGTCGCGCGCCTCAGCCGCGCCCAACGCAATTGGCGGCTCCAGACCTGCCGCAGACTGCGCCGCCCCAGCGGCTGTCCGAACGCACGCCCGACCAGCCGGACGCGCAGGCCGAGCCGCCTGACCAGTTTCGTTGCCGCCGCGTCCTCGGCGATCTCGTCCGCCAGCGCGCGAATGCCGCCCGCCGCCTCGAGGTCGGCGCGCCGCCAGAGCATGGTCTTGCCTTGCGCGAAGCCCAGGCCCAGACTGTCCGCCGTATATTGCCAGCGCGCCTGATAGCCGTTGAGAAGGGCGCATTCGAGTTGCGCCCAAAAGCCTTCCGGCATGCAGCCGATCGGCGGCGAGCAGACGAGGCCGGTGTCCGGGCGCCAGCGATCGAAGAGCTGCTCGATATAGTCCGGCGGCATCAGCACATTGCTGTCCGCCATGATGATCCATGGGTCGGGCGCGGCGTGCCAGCCCTTGACGAGATTGCCCAATTTCGGATTGGCCGTGCCGGTTTCCTCGCCGATCAGGATCCGCGCCCGCACCTTCGGATAAGCGCGCATGAGCCGGTCGACGACGGGGAGAACGGGGTCATCGGAGCGGGCGCAGCAGAAGATGAGCTGATAGTTGGGCGGGTTCAACTCGAAGCCGGAGCGCAATGTCAATTCATCATGTGGGTCAAGGCCGCAGACCGGCCGCAGGATGGTGACGTCCGGAGTAGCGCTTGAAGATCGAGATCTCTCCGGCCCCCGGAAGCGAAGAAGTGCCGATCCGGTGCTGAACAAATGGATGAGCGTGGCAAGAAAGCAGAATAAGGCGGCGGCTGCCTCGAACGAAGTCATTGTCGATCCGTAAGCCCATAAGACTACAAGTCCTTGTCCGATTCAGACGACAATGTGATGACACCCCGCCAGTTTTCGTCTTTCCGCCGTTAAAGGCGCAGCGCACGGCTTGGCAATGGTTACAAAACGTCTGAGGCGGCCTAATGACGGCGTATTGGCTGGTCGCTCGATTGAGCGCGAAATTGGCCAGGTTACACGCAGCCGTTCAAAATCCGAAGCCTGACTCCCTCTTCCATGGTGAGAGGGCTTGGCTGCGCCTCAATGCGCCTCGGGCGGGGGAGCGGCGGCGGGGGTGGGGCGTTTGACCATCAGCGCCAGGACGGCGAGGAAGGCAAAAAGCAGCGTGAACAACAGGAAGATGTCCGCGAAGGACATCACCAGCGCCTCGCGCTGCACCAGGAGATGCATCTGCTTCAGCGCCATCGGCGCGGCGTCGCTGCCGAAATCGCGGAAGCGCTGGGTGAGGCCTTCGAGCATTTCCATGGCGGGGCGATGGGCGAAGGTCAGGCTCTCCTGCATCCGCGCGGCGTGGAAGTCGGTGCGGTGCGTCAGCAGCGTGCTCAGCGCCGCAAGCCCCACCGCGCCGCCGAGATTGCGGGTCAGGTTGAACACGCCCGAGGCGTCCTTCAGCCGCTCCGGGGGCAATGTCCCGAGCGAGACGTTGTTGACGGGGATCATCGCCATCATCAGGCCGAAGCCGCGAAACACCTGCGGCAGCAGCAGCTCGTAGAAGCCCCAATCATGGGTGATGTTCGACATCCACCAGGTGCCGATGCCGAAGCTGATGAAGCCGGTGATCATCAGATAGCGCGGATCGACGCGGCCGAGCAGCCGTCCGACCAGCGGCGCGGTCAGGAACATGGTCAGGCCGGTGACGAACATGGTCTCGCCGATCTGCAGCGCGTTGTAGTCGCGGATGCGGGCGAGATAGACCGGATAGAGATAGGTCAGGCCGTAGAGGCCGGAGCCCAGGATGAAGTTGAACAGCGTGCCGACGGCGTAATTGCGGTTGCTGAAAGCGCGCAGATCGACGATCGGGTATTTTGTCGACAGCACCCGCCAGAAAAAGATGAGGCCCGAGATCGCCGAGATGACGGTGAACAGCACCACGGTTTCATCGTCGAACCAGTCATTGCGGGGGCCTTCCTCGAGCGCATATTGCAGCCCGCCCAGGAAGCCGGCCATGGCGAAGAAGCCGAGCCAGTCGAAATGATCGAGCAGGCTGTAATCGGGCTTGTCGAAATCGATCAGCAGCGCGGCGGCGATGGTGACGAAGATGCCGGGCACGATGTTGATGAAGAACAGCCAGTGCCACGACAGATGATCGGTGAGATAGCCGCCGACGGTCGGGCCGATGGTCGGGGCGAGGGTGACGACGAGGCCGATCAGCGGCGTGATCAGGCCCATGCGCGAGCGCGGGAAGATCGAATAGGACGCGGCGAAGACGCTGGGGATCATGCCGCCGCCGACAAAGCCCTGAATGACGCGCCAGAAGATCATCTCTTCCAGGGTCGTCGAAAGGCCGCACATGAAACTGGCGATGGTGAAGCCGGCCGCCGCCGCCGTGAACAGCGTCCTGGTGCCGAGCGCCCGCGACAGGAAGCCCGAAAGCGGGATCATGATGACTTCGGCGATGAGATAGGAGGTCTGCACCCAGGCGATTTCGTCCGGGCCGGCGGCAAGCCCCGCCTGGATCTCCGACAGCGAGGCCGAGACGATCTGAATGTCGAGGATCGCCATGAACATGCCGAATGTCATGGCGAGGAAGGCGGCGAAGCGGCGCGGGTCGATGCGGTCCGCCGCCGCCCGGGCCGGAGGAACGGGAGGAGCCGCGGGCGCGGCCCCTCGCGGGGTCAATGTATGAACGTTCGCCATGGCAGCGGCCCGCTCATTTCGACGCGCCGGACGGTGACGCGGGCTTCGCCTCGGCAAACAGCGGCTGGCCGGCGGGAGCGTCGAGCGTATTCACCCGCACGATGACCGACATGCCGGGCCGCAAAACGCCATGCTCGCCCTCACGCTGCTCGACCTCGATGCGCACCGGCAGGCGCTGCACGATCTTGGTGAAATTGCCGGTCGCGTTTTCCGGCGGCAGCAGTGAGAAGATCTGGCCGGAGGCGGGCGAGAAGCTTACCACCTTGCCGTGGAAGACGTGGCCCGGCATGGCGTCGACCTCGACGCCGACCTCCTGGCCGGGGCGCAGCCGGGCGAGCTGGGTCTCCTTGAAATTGGCATCGATATAGACGCGATCGAGCGGCACCAGGCTCGCGAGCCGGGCGCTCGGCTGCAGATAGTCGCCCTTCTGCACGGCGCGATTGCCGATGACGCCGTCGAACGGCGCCTTGATCGTTGTAAACGACAGATCGCGTTCCGCCATAGCAAGCGCGGTCTGGAGCTGGGCGAGCGTGCCCTCGGCCTCGGCTTTCTCGGCTTTCAGCACTTCGCCCTGGGCGATGGCGGCCTCGATCGCCGCCTTGTTGCCGAGCACGGCGGCCTCGGCGCGGGCGGCGGTCGCCTCGGCGCCTTCGAGCGTCTGGCGGCTGCCGAAATCGCGGGTCGCCAGATTTTGCTGGCGGTCGAGCTCGAGCTTGGCGCGCTTGGCCTCGGCGTCGGCCGAGACGAGCTGCGCCCTCGCCTGGTCGACCGCTGCGGCCTGCGCCGTGATCTGCCGGGCGATGCGCTCGATGGTCGATTGCTGGATGGCGATCTTGTCCTTGGCGGTCTGCACCGCGAGGCGGTAGTCGCCATCGTCGATGCGGGCGATGACGTCGCCGGTCCTGACCTCGCTATTGTCGGTCACCTCGACCGAGGTGACGTAGCCCGACACTTTCGCCGAGACCGTTGCGATGTCGGCGCCGATATAGGCGTCGTCGGTGGAGATCTGGAAGCGACCGAAGGTCCAGTAATTGTAGCCGTAAAGACCTGCCGCGATCAGTACCAGGGGTGCGATCACCAGCCCCGCCGAGCGCTTCCACGAGCGCGGCTTCGCTTTCGCCTCGGGCGCGGCGTCCGGGCCCGGGGGCGGCGCGGAGCTCGGAGGCGCAACCGGGGTCTTGGGCCCGGGAGCGGGCCGCTCCGCCGTGTCCTTTGCCTGCAATGCCGAGATCGCGCCGCGCTCCGTAAAGCTTGCCACTTTCTGTTCCTGCTGCTCCGCCACGAAACTCTCCTGCCCCATTTTGCGCCGGTATTGCCTTCTCACCCCCGGCGGGTGTTAAATTATGACCGAACGGTTCGGTCACGATTTGAATAATCCCTCTTTTGTGCTATTTCAAGACTTGACCGAACGGTTCGGTCAAATTATCTGCCGACCATGACCAAATTCGGCCAAACCTTTGGCCTCGAGTGCGCCCGATGAACGAGCTATCCGACCCACCGCCCCAGACACCGGAGATCCATAAGGACAGTGCGAAATCGCGCCAGATCATGGAAGGCGCGCGGGCGGTGTTCCTCGAGCGGGGGTTCGACGCCGCCAGCATGGGCGAGATCGCCCGGCGCGCCGGCGTCTCCAAGGGCACGCTCTACGTTTATTTTCAAAGCAAGGAAGAACTGTTCGAGACCATTTTCGAGGCCGAGAGCCGCGCACAGGCTGAACAGGTTTTCTCGCTCGATCATGCCGACCACGACGTCGAGGCGGTGCTGACCAGGCTCGGCCGCGCCTTTGTCCGCTTCCTGTGCCAGCCCGGACGGCTGTCGCCCTTGCGCACCGTCATCAGCATCGCCGGGCGGATGCCCGATCTCGGCCAGCGCTTCTATGATGCTGGACCGGCGACCGGGGTCGGCCGGCTGCGCGATTATCTCGAAACCCAATGCCGGGCCGGAACCCTCGTGGTCGAGGATTGCGAAATCGCTGCCGCCCAGTTCCTGGATGCCTGCCAATCGACGCTGTTCAAGCCGATGATGTTTGCCTCGGCGCCGCCGCCCTCCGAGGAGCGCATCCGCCATGTCGTCGGCGTCGCGGTGCGCTGCTTTCTGGCCGCTTATTTGCCCAGGGCGTAAGTGTTTCTACGTGGAAGTGTAGCGCAATTGCGTTAACCGCGTTAGTTTGCTGGAACTCCAACACCATTTGCCATCGCAATTGCAACCGCATCGGCGTGCAGTGTCGGAGCGGTGCTTCTGGTCGCCAAGATGACGCAATTGCGAGACGCTATGTCGCAAGGGTAAGTCATAAAAGACAAATGACAACTCTTGGCGATAATTAGATATGAATGCAGATTTGCCGTGTTGAAACTGCCCGTTCCACGTGTTCTGGGCAGGTTTTCGTGGTAAAAATCGTCGCGACCTCTTCAAGGTTGCTGCTGTTTAATGCATTTCGAAATTTTTCGATAAAACTTGTCGCAATTACGTATTTTTTTCACAATCCCTTAAAATTTTAATCTATTACTGTCTCCCGCGTCAGCCCGACTACGGGTGCAGGATGCCGCCCATCCCGCGGGATCAATTCAAAGCTGGTTGTTACTCATCACGGAGACCTATTGATGCGCAGTTTGCTCGCCTCAGTAGCACTGATTTCGGCATTACTCGCTTCCTATGCTGGGCCGACCCAGGCCCAAACCGCCGCGCCGTCAGTGCCGAGCGCAGCGGATGCAGACCCGATCCGGCCGCTGACCCTTGCTCAGGCGGGCGCAGCCCGGCCGACGGCAAATACCGAGGGCGAAAGCGAACTGGTCACGCGCATCAACAATTGGACGGTTGGTGTCGCCGGCGGCCTTCTCGAAGGCACGTTCAGCCGGTTCGCCGCCGAATTGGGCAAGGCGTTCGACGACGGCGAGAATCTTCGCGTTCTGCCGGTGCTTACCTACGGCGCCACGGAAAACATATCCGATCTTCTGTATTTGAAGGGCATCGACATTGCGATCACGCATGCCGACGTCTTCGAAGAGTTCAAGAAGCGCCGCAATATCGGCAATATCGACAAGCGCATCAATTACATCTCGCCGATGTTCGTCAGCGAGCTGTATATCTATGTCCGGCCTGAGATCAAAACCATCAAGGATCTCGAAGGCAAGGTCGTCAGCCTCGGCACCAAGGGCGCCGGCCAGACCATCACCGGCCCGATCGTGTTCGAGCGCATGGGCGTGACCGTCAAGACCGTGTTCATCAACAATACGATCGCCTTCGAGAAGATGAAGAGCGGGGAAATCGCAGGTTTGGTGCATTCGGGCGGCAAGCCGAACGACTTCTTCACCAAAATGGCGCCGGAGCCGGGCTTCCACTTCCTGGCCATTCCCTATAGCGAGAAGTTCTCCGATTACTACGTCCCCTCGACCATCAGCTACAAGGACTATCCGAATCTGATGAAGGACGGCGAGGAGGTCGAAACCATCGGCAACCAGGTCGTGCTGGCCGTTTACAACTGGCCGATCGGCACCGACCGCTACCGCCGCCTCGAGCGCTTCGTGCAGTATTTCTTCGAGCGCTTCGACAAGCTGCGCCAGGCGCCGTTCCATCCGAAGTGGAAGGAGATCAACCTGGCTGGCACGGTGCCGGGCTGGACGCGCTATCCGCTCGCCGACAAGATGCTCACCAAGGTCATGGCTGAGGCGAAGGTCAAGGAGCGCATCGCCAATACCGCCTCGAACCTTTCGGCCGGCGGCGCCGGCCCCGACAACCCTCATGCAGAGGTCACCGAAGAGCAGCGGCTGTTCCAGGAATTCATCGACTGGAAGAAGAAGAAGTCCACGAATTGAGGCAAGAGGGTCCACGGCGGCGCCCATCAGGCGCTGCCGTGAGTTGAAGCGTGGCAGGCTTACGGAGTAGACCCATGCCTCAAAGCGGCTTGAGAAGCGGGTTTCTGCACGGTCGATGGAAACGGGTGCGGGTTGCGGCGGTCAGGTCATCCTGGCTGCTCGCCGTGCCGCTGGCCGCCGGGCTGGCGAGTTCCGCATATGTGAGTGTCAACGCGCAGTCCGCGGGGGATATCCAGGTGGTGGTCCCCGCGCTGATCCAGGTTCAGACCGCCACCGAGAGCCCGGTTCCGATCAAGGTGACCCCGCGCGGCGCCGTTCCGCGCCGGGCGATGATCCTGATCCGCGGCCTCCCCTCGACCATCGCACTGTCGCACGGGCGGCTGTTCGAATCCGGGATCTGGGGCATTCCCGTCGCCGAGATCGGCGATCTGCGCATTGCCTCGCCTACCGGCGCGGTCGGACGCACCGATTTCTCCATCTCCTTGGTGACGCTGGCCGGCGACGTTCTGGCCGAGGCGAAATCCAGTTTGGTCATCGGGCAAGAGGCGCCAGCGCCGCGCGAGGTCTCGCCGCCTCCGGCGCGCTCCAGCACGGAGACGACCACCGCCTATGTCGCCCCGGCCGACCTGCCCCCCACCGTGCAGCCCGAGCGGACGGCGCCCCCGCTGGTCAAGCCGGCCCCGACCGGCGAGGCGCTCGACCGGGTGATCCTCTATATGCAGAAGGGCGACGAGAGCCTGAAGGTGGGCAATCTCAGCGTCGCGCGCCTGTTCTACAAGCGTGCGGCGGACGAGGGCTGGGGCGAGGGCGCGCTGGCGCTCGGCGCCACATACGACCCGGTCGAACTGGCGGCGATGCGTGTCGCGGGCGGCATCCAGGCCGATCTGGCGCAGGCCCGGAAATGGTACGAGCTGGCCCAGCAGATGGGCTCGAAGCTGGCCGAGACCCGCCTGCAGCGGATGTCTTCGCGCTGATGCGAAAAGGGCTGCGCCTCGACTCGCGAGGTGGAGCCCGGATCGCCTCCGATCACCATCGACATGCACCGATCGAGTCTGAGGCCCAAAGCGGGATCGCTTGGGCGGACACGGATCAGTGCGCCGCCACCGCGATCCGCCGCCATCCTCTCTCCTCCGAGAGGGTTCGGCTGTGCAAGGGCAAGCGTGGTGGCCGCTCCTCGCGCTCGGCCGCGTTGTGTCCAGCCAGAATGATCCCCTCGAGAGTGACGACGTCCCCGTTTCTTGTCATCCCGCGAGGATGAGGCTGACGAGGGACCACTTTAGGTGGACGGGAAAAATGCACCGCCGCCACGATCCGCAGCGGAACTCCCTCTCTCCTTTTGGAGCGGGTTGAGGTGCGAGATTCTCTCACCAAAGCGGGACGGACGCAGCCGTCGGCCTTCTTCCGATCCGCGGCAAATGCTGTCCCGCCGAAGCGTCAGAGCGAGGAGGACCCGCCTCGGCGGCAGCGGCGTCCATCGACGCCGCGCCTGTTCGCGTCAGCCTATCTCTGCAGCCATTGCTTCAGTGCGTCGATCTTGACGCGGGCCGTCACCAGGCCGCCTTCGAGCGCCTTCTTGTACCATTCGAAGGCGGTGGCCGGGTCGGGCTTGCCGCTCTTGACCTGCAGCTTCTCGAAATAGCTGGGATCGAACGAACGGCCCATGGCGAGGGCGGCTTCCGCATTGCCGGTGGCGGCGGCCTGCTCGTAGAGCTTGCGGGCCTGGGCAATGTCGCCGTCGCGCATCAGGCGGTTGCCGTCGCGGATCAGCATCTGGGTGACGAAATCGGTCTCGATCTGCGGCGTCTCGTCCGGCAGCACGGCAAGGCGCGCGGCCTCGCCGGAATTGGCGCCGACCGAGACCGGCGTGCTGCGCGTCGCCGTGCCGGAGGGGCCGGTCTGCTGCGTCCGGTCGTTCACCTTGAGCTGGAACGGCACAGGATCGGACAGGCTGGTTTGCGCATCGTCCTGCAGCAATTGCACTTCCAGATCATATTCGCCGGCCGCGCCGCGCGGCAGGGCAACCGTCAGATCGCGAAGCCGCGCCGGAGGCAGCAGCCACTGGCCACCACCGACATCGATGCCGGTCGAGAGCTTGGCCGCCGAGGGCAGGCCCTTCAGGCTGACGAGGGTTTCGTCGCGGTCGGGCGAATCGGCGACCCTGATATCGAGCGAGATCGAATCGCCCGCCACGCCTGAGGCATTCTGGGCGCTGAGGCGCTGGGCGGCTGGAGCCGGTTGCGGCACGGGCCGGGGCGTCACCACCGGCGCGGGCGCGGCTTCGGGCTGGATCACGGCCTGGCGCGGCACGGTGATCTGCGCGGCCGGTTGCGGTTGCAGCGCAGGGGCCGTGTCGGCAGGCGGAGCGCTCAACCGTTCCACGACCTTTTGCGAGCCGCCGAGATTGTTCGGATCGTTCTCATCGACGAAGGAATTGAACACGAACACCGCCAGCACGCCCGCCAGCGCGATGCCGCCGATCAGGCCAAGTCCGGCCGCGCCGAGCAAATGGCCGCTATCGGGGCTGCCGGCCGACAGGCTGCCTTCGGTCGCGCCCGAGGGCAGGGCGGTGGGGTAGATCTGACCGCTCGCCGCGCCCGGATGGGAGAGATAGGGCACCTGGGCCCATTCGGCATCGTCCGAAGGATCGCCGCGATAGCTCGAATCGGGGTCGCGCAGGAAGATGCTGTCACCGGGATCGGCATAGCGGGGCTGGCCGCCGCGATAGGGCGCATCGCCGAAATCGCGCAGCGCGCCATGGCCCCCGCCGACCGCGCGGTCGTCATAATCGGGACCGTCCTGCCATTGCTGGCTGTAGCCCGCCGCCTCGCCGAAATCGCGCAAGGAGGAATCGGCCGACAGCCCGGCGCTCGGCCGCCCGCGATCGGCGCGGCGCTGGCCGTAGAGATAGTCGAGCACGGCTTCGGTGCTGGCCTCGCCGGCCGGCTCCTCGCGCTCGCTCTCGTAGTAATCCTCGTTCTGCTCCGGCTCCTGTTGCTGCTGCTGCGACCAGGCGGTGGGGCTTTCCGACCAGGAGGGGTCCGGATTGACGCGGTCCGCGGAGGACGCATGCATCAGCGATTCGGCGACGGTGTAGCCGCCGGGGCCGGGCTCAGGATCCTCGCCCCGGTCGACCGGCTGGCCGCCATAGACATTGCGCAGCGCGGATTGCACGGCATCGGCGAGCGCGTCGCCGCCGCCATTGTCGAAATCGGGCTGCGGTTCGGGAAGCTCCTCGGCGCGTCCGGCAAAAAGCTCACCGCGCCCGCCATCGCTCATGCCGCGCAGCATGTCGGACGGCGCGGGGTCGGCCGCGACCGTCGCGCGTGGCATGGCGGCGCCTGGGAACGGCATCACATTGGCCTCGGCGCGGTGCGGCGGAGGCGGCGCCGGCTCATAGGCTGGCTCGGGGCGCTCGGCGCGGGCGCGCAGCGGCGCAGGGCGCTCGATGCGGTCGACGCTGTCCCAGCCGGTATCTTCGCCGAGCGGCATGTCCAGCCCGTTGCGCGGCGCGGACGGCTCGACCGCCGGCGGCTCGTCATCGGCGCTCATGCTGATGCCGGCGCCGGAGCGGAGATCTTCCGGCGGCGCGCTGCGCGGCGGTTCCGGGAAATCGAAATCGGGCATGCCGAAATTGGCCTCGATGCGGGCGGCGGCGCTCACATGGGGCGGTTTCGGAAAGGAAATCGTATTATTGGCGCGCTCGCTCACCTCCTCGGCCGCTTCGTAAGGCGGCATGGGGATATCGCCGGCGCCGTCCTCGGGCGTCGTCTTGGCATCGGCGTCATCGCCGGGAAGGGTGTCCTCGTGGCGAGAGGTCAGCTTTTCGTCATTATCCATTCCAAGACGCCCCTTACTCGAGTCCCGATAGCCTTAGCCGGCGCCGCGCGCCCATCGCCATGGCTAATTCAGGTTTCCTTGCTGATACCAGCGCATAAAGTCCTTGAAAAGCTTCTCGCGATCGTCTCCGGACACCGGACCACGGTCGCGGGTGTATCGTTCGAACATGAGCTGTAGCCGTGCCGCTTCCGATCCGCCGGGTTCCAGCCCCAGCGACAACGCCGTCCCCGACCGGGCCGCAGCCGACTCCGGATGATCTTTAAGCCATTGTTGGGCGGCAGGGAAGCGCGTCCAGCCTGGAACAGGTGTCGAAAGCGTCACTTCCCGCCATTTGACATGGTGCGGCGGCTGCCGAAACTGCTCGAATTTCGAAAAGAAGCTGTCGGCGAAGCGTTCCAGCTTGCGGTAGCGGTCGCTGCGCGGCGGCGAGTTGAACACGGCCATCACCGCGCTGACCGCGATGGTGCTCACGGTTTCGTTCGGCGCGATCAGGTCGGGATAATCGTCATGGGTCATGATCGCCGGCAGGTAAT
Organism: Rhodomicrobium sp. R_RK_3; assembly: GCF_002198715.1. Lineage (GTDB taxonomy): Bacteria > Pseudomonadota > Alphaproteobacteria > Rhizobiales > Rhodomicrobiaceae > R-RK-3. Next base: position 65,159 of record NZ_MWLK01000018.1, read on the forward strand.
CGCGCTGCAATTCATCGGCGAAATCGACATCGAGGAAATGCACCCCGTCCTGATGGTGCATGCGCTCGAAGGCCTGGGCCGGCTTGCCCGAGACGAACACCGTCGCATCGATCTCGCCCCGGCGCAGCTTGTCCGCCGCCGTCGGATAGTCCAAATATTGCGGCTGGACCTGCACCTTGCTCGCCTCGAAGACGGCCTCGGCCGTCAGCGCGCTGCCACTGCCGGCTGGACCGAAATTCACCTTGCGGCCTGTCAATTCAGCCAGGCACAGATATTTCATACGCGACAAAACGTGAAATTCTTCCGAATGCAGCTTGGCGAGATAGTTCAGACGGTCCTCGATGCCGGGCATTCGCTTGGTGCGGCGCAAATTCGATAAGACGTCTGACTGGACGATGGCGACGTCGACGCCGGGCAGGTAAAACAAATCCGTCACGTTGCGAATCGAACTCTCCCCGATCATCGGCACGACGCGTAAATTGGGCCCGTCGTTCAGCGCGACGGCGATCTCATTGGCCATGCGGAGCGATGTGCCGTCCAATTCGCCGGTCATCATGCCAAGCGTCCAATTGCTCGCGGCGGCGTAGGGATTGGTCGGGACAGGCTCGGTGCCGGCGCGCTGCTGCGCGGCGCTTGAGCTGGACAAGGCCAGGGCCGAGAGCAAGAAAAAGAACGAAAGCCTGCCCGGCCGAAACATCTCCTCCCCCGTTCCTCTATATCTAAACCGCTCGCTCCGCCTCTAGGAGGCAGAAAACCAATCGCACCTCGGATGACGTTTTGTCCGGAAAGACTGCTGGGTTGGCACCATGCCGCAACGTCATTGTGTCGATCGCTTGTCCGGCATCGGCCAAGCAAGTGGCGGCGTGCCTACGTCCAGTAAGCGGCGGAAGTGTGCCAAAATTTTGATAGGCTGTCCATGCGGGTGGTGAATGCAAGATAGTGTTTCGCTTTAACCGCGAAGCGGCCGCAGCGCTGGCGGGAGAGGGGTTTTCTTGCTAAGCCGCTCGGCGGGCCTGCAATTTTACCGCGAGGAAGGCGCATGGCGAGAGCAGACGCGTCCGCGACGCCGCCCAGCATTCCGCCCGGCTTAAGGGTTTATGCGATTGGGGATATCCATGGCCGGCTCGATCTCCTGGACGCGCTGCTCGGCATGATCGAAGCGCGCGAGGCGGCTTGGCCGGCGGAGAAAGCGATGCTGATCTTCCTCGGCGACTATGTCGATCGCGGGCCGGATAGCCGGGGCGTCGTCGAGCGGCTGCTCACCGGCCTGCCCGAGAGGTTCGACGCCGCATTTCTGCGCGGCAATCACGAGGACATCCTGCTGCATTGCCTTCGCGGACCGGGTTGGTTTGACAATTGGGCCATGAATGGCGGGCTGGCAACCATCAAATCCTACGGCGTGGAGATCGATGCGGAGACCGAGCTGCGGCGGCTCGATGCAAAGAGAATCCTCGCCGCGTTCCGGCGGGCGATGCCGGAAGCGCACCGGGCGTTTTACCGGGGGCTGCCGGTGTCGCGGGAGATCGGCGATTATTTCTTCGTCCATGCCGGCGTGAGGCCGGGCGTGCCGCTCGGCGCGCAGAGAGCGGCCGACCTGACCTTCATCCGCGATCCTTTCCTCAGCCATCAGGGCGATTTCGGCAAGATCATCGTGCATGGCCATACGCCTGTCGCAGCCCCGGAGTTTCACCCCAATCGAATCGCCATCGACACCGGCGCCGTCTTCACCGGAAGGCTGACGGCGCTTTGCCTCGAAGGCGCGGCGCGATCCTTTCTGACGACGGAGGGACGGGGACGGGTTTAGCAGCGGCTCGCATGCGGCATCGGTCGGCGGCTCGGCCCGGAATTACTCTTTCCTTACCGCTGCGGCGCCTGCGCCCGAACACCTGCGGCGCTTCCGAGTTGTTGTCTTGGCCGCCCGCTGCGCCGGGCGGTCCGAAAAGAAGGAGAAGCCGATGGAAGCGATCAAAATCAAATCCGGTGAATGGGTGCTGGTCTGCGACGGCCGCAAGGCGCTGATCCTGGAGAACGAGGGCGACGCCATGTTCCCCAATCTGCGCACCAAGGAGACGCACGAGCACGACGTCGAACGCACCAGCGCGCTCGGCGCCGACCATCCCGGCCGGGTGCATCAGTCGGAGGGCGCCTCCCGGTCCTCGGTCGAGCAGACCGACTGGCATTTGCAGGCCGAGGACGATTTTTTGGGCATGATCGCGCGCCGGCTCGACGAGGCCGTGCGCAATGAGGAAACGCGCTCGCTGGTCATCGTCGCCGCGCCGCGCGCGCTCGGCTTCCTCCGCACCGCCTTCAGCCCCGCCGTACAGCAGGCCATCAAGACCGAGATCGCCAAGGATTACGTTAAGATGCCGATCCATGAGATCGAGAAGTTTCTGACGCAGCAGGGGTAGTGGTGCTGGCTCTCACCAGCATACAATAAACGAAATCCCCGCGCAGGCGGGGATCCAGTAATCACAAACTCGAAATAGGCTCTCTGCGTAACCACAAATGCTGCGGAGTACTGGATCCCCGCCTGCGCGGGGATTTTGGTACATGGATTACCCCGCGAGCGGCAGCGTCACCTTGCACAGCATAGGGTCATCCGTGGCGCAGTTCACGTTGAAGCCCAGGCTGCGGCACATGGAGAGCATATGCGTGTTCTCCACCAGCACGTCGCCATGGAGCTGCTGCAGCCCTTCCGCCTTGGCATAGGCGATCAGATGCTGCATCAGCGCCCAGCCGAGGCCCTGGCCTTTCAGGTCGCTGCGCACCATCACCGCATATTCGCCCTTCACATAATCGGGGTCAGCGATCAGGCGCGATCCGCCGAGCATCGCTCCGCTCGCCGGATCGACGGCGATGAAGGCCATGGCGCGCGAATAGTCGATCTGGGTGAAGCGGGCGACGAATTGATGCGGGAACTCGTTCTTCACCGAGAAGAAGCGCAAACGCAGGTCGGCGGGCGAGATCGAGCGGAGGAAATCGCCGTAGATGCCCTCGTCCTCCGGGCGGATCGGGCGCAGCAGGACGGAGCGCCCATTGCCCAGCGTCTCGGTTCTCTCCCAGCCGTTGGGATAGGGCCGGATGGCGAAATAGGGGTTGGGCGCGGGCACCTGCGCATGGGCCCAGTCGACCTTGATTCGGGCATCGAGCGCCACCACGCCGCGCTCATCGGCGAGCAGCGGGTTGATGTCCAGTTCCGCGACGGCAGGCAGGTCGGTGATGAGCTGCGAGATGCGCACCAGCACCATGGCGACGGCGTCGAGATCGGCGGCGGGGCGGTCGCGATAGCCCTTGAGTAGCTTCGACACCCGCGTCTCGCCGATCAGGCCCTTGGCGAGCGCAAGATCGAGCGGCGGCAGCGCCACGGCGGTGTCCTTGATGACTTCGACGGCGGTGCCGCCCGCGCCGAACAGGATGGTCGGGCCGAAGATCGGATCTTCCGAGACGCCGACGATCAGCTCATGCGCGCCCGGCCGCCGCACCATTTCCTGCACGGTAAAGCCCTGGATGCGCGCCTCCGGCCGCTGCTGGGCGACCCGCGCCGCGATCTCCTGCGCCGCCTTCGCCGCCGCCGCCGCGCTCTCCAGATTGAGCACCACGCCGCCGACATCGGATTTATGCGAGATCTCCTCCGACAAAAGCTTCACCACCACCCGGCTGCCCTTGGCGAGCAGTTGCGCCGCGATTTTCTCGACCTCGGCCGCGTCCCTGGCGATGCGGGTCTCCGCCGTCGCGATGCCATAGGCGGCGAGCACGGCCTTGGCCTCCGGCTCGGTCAGCACGGCGCGGCCCGCGCTCTCGGCGGCGGCCATGGCGGCGCGCGCGGCTTTCGGGTCGGCCTCGAAGGCGTCGGGCAGGCTGGGCGGGGTGCGCATCAGCGCGTCCTGCGCCTTGTTGTAGCCGGTGAGATAGGAAAAGCTGCGCACGGCGTCGTTGGGGAACTCATAGGTGGCGATGCCCGCCTCGGCGAACAGTTTTCGCGCGCCCCGCGCCGTGCTCTCGCCGAGCCAGTTGGTGAGCACCGGCTTCGTGCCGCGCTGCGGGCGCTTGCGCGCCTCGACCACGCCGATCACCGCCTCGGCCGCCTCGCTGGAGGAAGCGAGCGCCGTCGGGCAGTTCATCACAAGCACCGCATCCGTGCCGCGATCATCGAGCAGGGCAGCGAGCGCCGCCTCATAGCGCTCCGGCCCGGCATCGCCGATCACATCGACCGGATTGCCGCGCGACCAGGTCTTGGGCAGCGCGGCGTCGAGCTTGGCCATGGTCTCGGGTGCGATCTCCGCCAGCTTGCCGTCCAGGAGCATCAGCGCCTCGACGGCCAGCACGCCGGCGCCGCCGCCATTGGTCAGGATGGCCAGCCGGTCGCCATGCACCCGGCCGAGCCGCGTCAGCGTCTCGGCGGCGTCGAACAACTCCGCGAGGCCATCGACGCGCAGCAGCCCCGCCCGCTTGAACGCCGCCTCGACGACGCGGTCATTGCCTGACAGTGCGCCGGTATGCGTTGCCGCCGCCTTGGCCGCCGCTTCATTGCGCCCGGCCTTGATGACGACGACCGGCTTGGCGCGTGCCGCCGAGCGCGCGGCGGAGAGGAATTTGCGCGCGTTGGTGATGGTCTCCAGATACATCAGGATCGCCGTCGTATTCGGATCGCCGCCGAGATAGTCCAACATGTCGCCGACATCGACATCGGCCATGTCGCCCAGCGAGACGACCGTGCTGAAGCCGATATCGCGCGCCGCCGCCCAGTCGATCGCGGCGCTGATCACCGCACCGGATTGCGAGAGCAGGGCCAGATGGCCGGGTTTCGGCACAATATGGGCGAAGCTGGCATTGAGGCCGATCTTAGGCACGAGGATGCCGAGGCAATTCGGCCCGATGACGCGCAGCAAACTCGGCTGCGACGCGCTCAGCATCGCCTGGCGCAACCCGTTTTCGCGCCCCACCCCGGCACTGAGCACGACCGCTGCCCGCGTCCCCTTGCGGCCGAGTTCGGCGACGATGCCGGGCACGGTGGCGGCGGGTGTCGCGATGACCGCCAGATCGGGCGTGCCGGGCAATGCGGCGACATCGGGATAGCAGTCCGTGCCGTCGAGGCGCCGGTGCTTGGGATTGACCATCCATATCGGCCCGGCAAAGCCGCCCGCGCGCAGATTCCGCATCACCGTCAGCCCGACCGAGCCGGGCCGTTCGCTCGCCCCGATCAGCGCCACCGATTTCGGTTCGAGGGCATATTCCAGATTGCGTATGGTCATGGTTCTATCCCGGCAGGCGTTGCGGCTCGGCTTCCGACATTGGCTGCGCCGCGGGCATCCTTGCAAGTGCCGATGAAGACGCGGTGAAGCCGGCGGTCAGGGTCCGGCAGTGGCGCGGGCGAAAATGTGCCGCGCCACGATCAGATCGAGATGCGCGCCGCCGCCGTTCTTATAGAGCGTGATGTCGGCAGGCGCGCGGTTGACGGCAAAGCCCCGGCAGAGGTCGAACAGGTCGGCCTCGATGCTGGCGGGCGTGATGGTGCCCGCCTCCAGCGGAATGCGGATTTCGCCGATATGGGGCATGGTGGTCTCGCGCGCGTCGACGAAGATCCGTGCGCGCAGCAGGGCCGCGTCATCCGCCTCGCGCATGTCCGGCCGGAAGGCGCCGACAAGATCGAGATGCGCGCCGGGCTTCAGCCATTCGCCGCGAATGAGCGGTGCGACGGAGAGCGTTGCTGCCGAAATCAGGTCGGCGGCGGCGACGGCTTCGGCCAGATCGCCGGTGACGCGGATGCGCGGGCCGAGGCCGTCCAGCGTCGCGGCCAAAAGCTCGGCATTGGCCTGGGTGCGGTTCCAGAGGCGGATCTCCTCGATGGAGGGGCGCGCCGAAAGATGCGCCTCGATCAGCGGCCGCGCCATGGTCCCGGCGCCGACCATCGTCATCACCCTCGGCGCGGGCGGGGCCAGCAAGGATGCGCCCAAGGCGGAATCGGCCGCCGTCTTCCAGGGCGTGATCGCTGCGCCGTCGATGCTGCAAAGCTGGCTGCCGTCCTCCTCGCCGAACAGCAGGAACTCGCCCTGCACGGTCGGCTTCGGCACGGCGCGCGCGGCATTGGCCTCGAACACCGTCACCGCCTTCAGCCCGATGCCGACGCCTTCGAAAAACGCGCCGCGCACCAGAAGCGTGCGACCCGCCGGACCGAGCATCATGTCGCCGATCTGCGGGCGCGGCCCCGTGCTATGCGCCTCCCGCATGGCCGCGATCAGCGAGGGCCAGTCGAGCAGAGCATTGACCTGATGCGCATCGATGTGAAGCACGCTACCCTCATGCCGGGATCGGGACCGCCGTTCCGGTCAAGGCTAGGGCAAGCCGCGCGAGAGGGGAACGCCTTTTGCATGGCCACGCGCCGAAGCGATCGTTTTTCACCGCTTCATCGAGCGATATTCGGAGGACGCCCTCAGTGCTGCGTGCGCGAAAATGTCTGAAGGGGATGGTGACGGCACCGCATCATCTTGCGGCGGAGGCGGGCGTCAGCGCCATGCGCGAGGGCGGCAACGCCATCGAGGCGATGATCGCCGCGGCGGCGGCCATCGCCGTGACCTATCCGCATATGAACGCCATCGGCGGCGACGGCTTTTGGCTGATCGCCCTGCCGGGGCGCGCGCCCATCGGCATCCGCGCCTGCGGTCCGGCCGCCGGGCTGGCGACGCGGCAGTTCTACGCCGCGCACGGCGATGCGGCGATCCCGGCGCGCGGGCCCCGCGCGGCGCTGACGGTTGCGGGGGCGGTCGCGGGATGGGCCGAGGCGGCGGCGGTCGCGCGCGAGGCGGGGGGAAGACTGCCTGTCGCCGCGCTGCTCGCCGACGCCATCCGGCACGCCCGCGACGGCGTGATCGTAACGCGTTCCCAGGCCGAGCTGACCGCCAGCAAATGGAACGAGCTCGAACCCGTCCCCGGCTTTGCCGAGACCTATGCGCCGCTGGGATTGCCCGCCGACGGATCGCTGCTGAAGCAGCCGCAACTCGCTGCCACGCTGACCCGTCTCGCCGAAGCCGGGCTCGGCGATTTCTATCGCGGCGATCTCGCCCGGCTGCTGGCGCGCCGCCTCGAAGCGGCGGGCAGCCCGCTGCGGCTCGAGGATCTGGAAGCCTTCGCCGCGCGCCGCGTCGATCCGGTGTCCGTCCGCCTCGCTGCGGGCGAGATCTTCAACATGCCGCCGCCGACGCAGGGCATCGCCTCCCTGATGATCCTCGGCATCTTCGAGCGCCTCGGCGTCAGCGAAGCGGAGGGCTTTGCCCATGTTCACGGGCTGATCGAGGCGACCAAGCGCGCCTTCATCCGCCGCAACGCCCATCTCGGCGATCCCGCCCGCATGGCGCCCGGCTGGCAGGACTGGCTGAGCCCGGAAATCCTCGCGCAGGAGGCCGCCGCCATCGATCCGGCCCGCGCCGCGCCCTGGCCGCATCGGGCTCTCCCCGGCGACACCATCTGGATGGGCGCGGCGGATGCCGATGGCTGCGTCGTCAGCTACATCCAAAGCATATTTTGGGAATATGGCAGCGGCCTCGTGCTGCCCGAGACCGGCGTGCTCTGGCAAAACCGCGGCGCCAGCTTCACCCTCGCTGACGGTCCGAACGCGCTCGAGCCCGGCCGCCTGCCCGCCCACACGCTCAACCCCGCCCTTGCCCGCCTCGCTGATGGCCGCACGCTCGCCTACGGCACCATGGGCGGCGAAGGCCAGCCGCAGACTCAGGCCGCGATCTTCAGCCGCCATGTCCTGTTCGGCGAGGACATGCAGGCGGCCGTCACCGCGCCGCGCTGGCTGCTCGGCCGCACCTGGGGCGCCGAGGCGACCAACCTCAAGCTGGAATCCCGCTTCCCGCCACAGCTCGTCGAGGCGCTGCGCGCCGCCGGGCACGACGTCGAGATCGCCGGCGCCTTCGACGACATGATGGGGCACGCGGGGATGGTCTCGATCGACGCGGCGGGCGTGATTTCCGGAGCCACCGATCCCCGCGCCGACGGGGCGCTTGCGGGTTTTTGAGGCTTGCCCAACCTATGGCGCTCTAAGTACGAACGCTTACACCGCCCATATGGGGGATTGATCCGCGCCGCTTTTTTACGCGGCTAGGTGGGGATCGGCCAGGTCCACCCGTTCAGATTGATATTTATCAAAGAATGCCAGCGGCTCGCGGGTTAGCCTGCCCTAAAAACAAGCATCCTGAAACAAGTGTTGCGTTGAGGAGGAACAAATGAACCGTCAATCCTCGGGCGGCCAGCGCGCCGATCTCGACTTCGCGCCAGCCTTGCGCATGTATCTCGACAACATCGAAAGCTGGCGTAAGCACTACGAAAAACTCACCCAGGCGCAAGCCGCCTCGACCGATCCGGTCACTTCCGCTTATGAGCAGACGGTGGCCAATCTGCAAAGAGGCGGCCAGGAGGTGTTCAAGCGTCTCGTCGAGCAGCAGATCGAGCTCTGCCGCTTCATGGGACGGCGCTGGGAAAACTACCTGGAATTGCCGGACCAACTCGCCCGGTGCCGGTCGCCGGCCGATTTCGGCCAGACCCAGCTCGCCTTCCTGAACCAGCTCGCGTCCGAATATGCACAGGAAACAGGGCGGCTGCTGCAGCCGATGAACGAGCTTGTGAGCAAATTCACGCCCAACACGGCGATGAATAGCTGATGAGCTTTCCCCGGGCGCCGCTCTTCAAAGCGGTCGGCGCCCGGGCTCGGCTCCGTAGCGGCCGTCCCCGCCCGCGTCGATCCGCGCCGCCCGCGCCAGCAGCGCCATGTCGGGCACCACGACATCCCGGCTGGCCGGCATGGCGATGATATGTGTCGCCTTCAGCCGGCTGAACTGGCGGCTGACCGTCTCCAGCGTCAGCCCGAGATAATCGGCGATTTCCGCCCGCGTGAACGGCAGACGGAACCGCACGACGCCCTCGTGGCGATAGCCGTAGCCGGATCGCGCCGTCCGCCGCGCGACCATATAGAGGAAGCTGCCGACACGCTGGTATGAGGATTTCCGTCCCAGCAGCAGCGTCCATTCGCGGCACAGATCCAACTCGCGCACGGTGAATTCGAGGATCTTGCGCTCGAGCTTGGGCTGCGCTTCGAGCACGGCCTCGAACGCGCCGCGCGGAAAGCCGCAGATCTCGACATCGGTCGCCGCCTCCGCCGTGTAAGTGTGCCGGTCGCCGAGCGGCCGGCCGAGGAAATCCGGCGGGTAGATCAGGCCGACAATATGCTGCTCGCCATCGGCCAGCGTCTTCACCAGCTTGACCACGCCGCTGATGACGTTGAAGCACTGTTCGGCTTCGTCGCCATCGCGGAAAATTGGCTGATGCGCGCCGACCACCCTCGGCCGCGAGATGACGGAGAGCCGGGACAGCTCGTCATCCGTCAAGGCTCCGCAAATGCTCTGATAGCGGATGGGGCATGTGCCGCAGCGCGTACAAATGGCACGCATCCCGTACCTCCAAGCCGAAAGCTGGAAGCGTCAAAGGCTAGCATCGCAGCGCAGCGCAAGGAAGCGGTTTGTCCGCCTGCGGAATTATACGGATGGGCGTCCGAACCGGCTTTCGGGGGCACGCGCGTCGCAATATACCAGGCCGAACAGCAGGTTAAAGCGCGCCGCTGGCTCGGCAATAAAAAATAGCCCCGGATATCGCGCCGCAACATTTGTTGCCGCTACCTCCGGGCTGAGCCATTGCCGGACGGCGCGCGCCGCGCCGATCGCCACGCTGCCCAATGAGCTGATCGATCACTGAACCAAGCCTGAGTGCCGGAAGCGGTCAGCCCGTCTGGCGCTCTTGCGTGACGCGGAGGCGGTCGAGCAGGGTGCGCTTCTGGTCGCCGCCCTCATCCTCCTCGGACGGCTGGCTGGCGGTCTGAGTGCTCCGCGCGGGCTCGGCCTTGGGACCGGGCTCCTCCGCCGGGGCGGCCTGAGCGGAGGCGCGGCTCTCGATGATCTCGCGCAGCACCTGGTCGAGCTTTGGATCCGCAGCGCTGGGCGGGGCTTCTGAACTTGGCGCAGGATTGCCGCCGCCGGATTGCGGCGCGTCCGAAACCACCTCGAATTCGACGTCCAGCGTCTGCGCGGCTTCCTTGCTGAGGGCCGTGACCGCGTCTTCCATCACATCGACGCCATAGCGGCCGGTCTCGCCCGGAGCCTGCTTGGCCGCCTCGCCGCTGCGGACCGGCTGCCGGGGGCCGCGATCGAGCAGCACGCGCAATGCGTCGCGCTTGTCCTGTGTGATCGGCGATGCTGTGGGGGCTGCCGCAGGCGCGACTTCGATCTCCGCCGCCGCTGAGCGTTCGCCGGTCTTGCCATTGGGCTTGGGAGCGGGCGCAGCCGGCTGCTGCGGCACCGCCGGCTCGGTCCAGCGCGAACGCGTCTGGCGCGCGGGCGAGGGGGCGGCCGGTGCGGTGCTGTCGCTCGCCGCCGCTTTCGCCTCGACCTTTTCCGGTGCGGGCGCGGCGGGGCGGGGCGCGGTCACGGCGGCGGGGGCTTCCTTCGGCTTCTCGCCCGGCCAGGGCTGAGCCTTGCCGGCGGGGCGGCCCGGAAGTCCACGCCGGGGACTGGCCGGCGCGGTGTCGGCGCGCGTGCCGGGCCACGGCTTCGGCTCGGGCTCGGGCGCCTTGCGGCTGACCGCCTCGTGGCGTTCCTGCGCCGCGACCGAATGCATGATCTGTTCGCCGAGCTGCTGCAATTCGGTGCGCAGCACGGCGATCTGGCCGGCCTCGCGCTCATGGCCGAGAATCAGTTGCTCGCGCATCTTCGACATCTCGACATTCAGCCGGTCATATTCGGAGCGGTATTCGTCCAGCGTCCATTGTGCGGGGCGGCGCTTGAAGCGGCCCGTGGTGTCGGATCCGGCCTTCTCCAGCGTCTCGCGCAGGCTCTTGATCTCGTGCTGCTGCTGTCCGGCGGAACGCTGGGCGATGGTCAGAGCCTCCTCGCGGCGGCGCAGCTTGCTGGTCAGGTCGGTGACCTCATAGGCCCGTCCGTCCAGCGCGACCTTGGCCGCCGCTACGGCGTTCTCCAGCTCCGGGAAGCGCTTGCGGATGGTGTTCTCGAACACGGCGGCGGCGTTGCGGCGCTCGTCGAGCTGGGTCTGCAGCGCGGCGATGGTGTCCTGCAACTCGCCGATCTGCATCTGCAGCCGGCTGATATCGACGAGCTGGTTGGCGGATTTATCGCGCGTCTTGCTCAATCCGGCCTCAAGCCGCCTGATTTTGATGGCATAAGAGGCCCTGAGCAGATCCTTGTCCGCCTCGATGTCGGACAGCGACATCGGCATCGTCGCCTCCAGCCGCTTGGTGGTGAGGCGAACGGCGCGGTGCCATAGCGTGGGCGCCAGCAGAAAGGCGATCAGGCCGCCTACGCAAAAGCCCAGCATGATCAGCAACGCATACTCGATCATGTGGCAAGGCTCCCTCTCATGCCCGAGTGGGGATCAAAAAGCAATGCAAAGCCGCAAAGCCCGTAAGGCTTGCGGCTTTGGCGGACGGTCCCCATAACCAGCCGCTGCGGTGGGTACTCTAAAACGGATTCCAGGTTGGAGTCCTCGTATATTTCAGATAGCCGACATTGGCCCCCAGGCGGAGACCGACACCGGAACGGATCGGCGCGAGAACGACATCGTCATAAGTCTGAAACGTCACGCCGACGCCTCCGACCAGATAGGCCGACCCGTCGACGCCCGCAAAGCGGTTGTACAATTGGTCGACATTGTGGAGGTTATAAACCAGGATCAGCGTTTTTGATCCCTCGGCGCCGAAATCATAGCCGAAAGACGGGCCTTGCCAATAGGTTCGGTGCAGCCCGGCGTTCTTGGTGTAAAGCATGCCCTCGCCATAGCGCAGGCCCGCGACAAAGGCGCCGCCGGCCTCTTCGCCCAAAATATAGCCGTTCGGGCGGCCCTGCTTGGAGAAGGTGTGCTCGATCACCTGGGCAAGCCCCTTGGAGACGCCGCCGAAAAAGCGCTCGCCTTCCGCCACGATCTCGTTGGAGGAATAGGTGTCCTGCTCGTAGGGCGCGGGCGGGGCGTTGTTATAGCCCTGGTCCTGCGGCGGCGGCAGGTAATCCCGGTTCGACCCCGTCTGATTGTCGTAGCGATTGCTCGGCTGGTTGTCGTAGCGGTTGTTGTAGACGTCGGCCGATGGCGGCGGCGCGGCTTGCGGCTGGCTGCTTCTGCCGGGCGGGGTGATGCGCTGCGGCTCGGCTGGGCCGTCATTGCTGCCTTGCCCGCCCTGGCCGCGCTGCCATGGCGGCAGATATTCGTCCTTCTGCGCCTGCGCGACCTGCGGATTAACCGGCTGCCCGGCCGTCGACTGCGCCAACGCCTCAGAGGCCGCGAACGCGCCGAGAAGCAGCGCCGAAACCGCGGCAAATCTGGACCTGCGCCTGTCTTGCATCGGATTCGCCTTCATGGATTGCATCACCTTACGCCGAGAAGGTTTCGCTTTGATTGCCGATCGCTTCAGCCAAAAGCGATTCGGATCCCCAAGATCGTTAACCAGGAAATGCCACTAAACTTTGGCTGCGCCCAAGTCCAGCGCCGTGTTGCGCCGACCCCAGGCTATAAAGCCTGGATTGAGAAAATTCTCGCCGATTTTTCCATATTTCAGCGGCGTGCCAGCCTCGGAGACGACATAGCCTCCCGCTGCATGCAGAATCGCCTGTCCCGCCGCCGTATCCCACTCCGAAGTGGGGGAGAGTCGCGGGTAGAGATCGGCGCCGCCATCGGCCAGCATGCCGAATTTCAGTGACGAGCTGAATTGCAGCGTCTCGCTGACATTGATGCCGCTCATGAAGCGCGAGGTCGCCTCGTTCAAATGCGAGCGGCTGGTGAGCGCGGTGAGCTTGCCGGGCTCGGGCTCGCGGGTGCGCAAGGGCGTGGTTTGCAGCGCCTCCTGCTCGCCGCGCGAGGGCGAAAGCCGCGCCGAGACCGCCTCGCCGACAGCCGGCGTCAGATAAAGGCTTTCGATCGCGGGGGCGTAAATCAGCCCGAAAACCGGCTCGCCTTGCCGGATCAGGGCGATGTTGACGGTAAAATCCTTGCCGCCGCGCACGAAATCGCGGGTGCCGTCGAGGGGATCGACCAGGAAGAAGGATTTTTGCGGATCGAGCGCGTCGCCGATGACGCTCGCCGATTCCTCCGCCACCACGACGATGCCCGGCGCGAGCCGCGCCAGATCGTTGAGAATCAGCTCCTCCGCCGCCCGGTCGGCATCGGTGACTGGGCTGCCGTCTTCCTTGAAACTCACCTCCGCCGTTGAATTGCGATAGCGCATGATCAACTCGCCGGTGCTCTGGGCTGTTCGAATCAGCGCCGCTGCCAGCTCTTTAATGTCCTCGTCCCGCATGAAAATCCGCTTCCCATAATGCTGGCCTGACTGAAACAGATATATAGCCACGACAGGGATGGCGACAGTGCGTCGCCGTCGATTCGCGCCCTATCGGCTGCCCGCTCACGGTTAAGTCGCTCTTTATCCACCAAATTAGCGATAAAATTTTATTTTGATAACAGTTTGTTATGCTGAATCCGAGCAAAGCAGTAGCGATCTTGGGGCAACATGGCTATCAGCGGCCCGACATAACGCTATTGTAGCCGCGTGCAATCACAACGACCAGCGATACGCCAGGGGGCTCTCATGTCGGAAGCTGCGGTTCTCGACGATCTACATCTTGCGGCTTTCATGTCGAGCAAGATTTGCCATGATCTGGTCGGTCCGGTCGGCGCCATCAGCAACGGTCTGGAGCTGCTCGAGGAGGAAACCGACGAGGAGACGCGCGCCTACGCCTTCGAGCTGATCCAGTTCAGCGCCTCGGTGGCGCGGGCGCGGCTCGAATATGCGCGGCTCGCCTTCGGCGCCTCCTCGGCGCTGGGCAGCGACGTCGATCTCGCCCATGCCGGCAGCGTCGTGCGCGGCTTCGTCGAGGAGGGCAAGCACAAGCTGCATTGGAAGACCTTTGCCGGCGGCCTGGAGAAGACCAAGGTGCGGGTGCTTTTGACGCTGGTCACGGTCGCCATGACCGCGATCCCCGCCGGCGGCGACCTCAAGGTCAACGTCACCGGCAATGCCGAGGCGCCCAATTTCGAGATCCGCTGTTCGGGGCGCGGCGCGCGCATCCCGGAGGGCATCGAGGACATGTTCGCCGGCCGCCCGGCCGATGTCGATCCGCGCTCCATCGTCGGCTATTACGCCTCGCGCATGGCCCAAGCGTCGCGCCTGGCGTTAACCGTGCGGAAAGACGGCACGGATATTGTGTTTCAAGCCAAGTCGATTCGCTAAAACTTGAAGGATCCGGGAGAAGATTCTTCCACGGGTCCCCGTCCGGAGCCTTTCCCGTGCTGCGTCATTTCATTTCCCGCTTCTCGCCCCGGAAACTGTGTCTCGTCGCGGACAACAGCGCCGTCATCCGCCGGGCCGCCGCCTCGATCCTGCGGGACCTGCGCTTCCACGTGGCCGAAGCCGAGAACGGCCAGGACGCCTTGATCAAATGCCACCAGCGCACGCCCGACGCGGTGCTGCTCGACGGGTCGATGGATTATCTCGACGGCTTCGAGTTCCTGCAGGCGCTGAAGGACCGGGCTCTCGCCGGCCAGACCAAGATCATCTTCTGCACCGCCGACCGCGACCCCTCCCGCATCGCCCGCGCCATCGAGGCCGGCGCGCATGAATATGTCATCAAGCCCTTCGACCGCTCGATCCTCACCGCGAAATTCGAAAAGCTTGGGCTGACGGCTTAACGCCGTCCCGCTTGCCGCCCTTCGCGCGCTTTCCAGCAAAATCCTAACGAAGCGCGCGACGCTTCATTTGCACCTCGCGCCTAAGCTGTCCCCGATGCGGCCTTGACGGTGGAGGACAGACGATGACTGCGACCATTATCAATCTCATCATTCAACTCGTCGCGGGAGCCGGCGGCGCCAATGTGCTGGCGAACGCGGTTCGCAAGCTCGATCTCGGCCCGCTGGGCAATACCATCATCGGCGCGCTCGGCGGTTTGGGTGGCGGCAGCCTCGCCGGCGCCATGATGACCGGCGGCGCGACCGCCCTCGGCACGACGGCCGGGCTGGATTTCGGCACGCTGCTGACGCAGGTGATCGCGGGCGGCGTCGGCGGACCGGTGCTCACGGCCGTGGTGGCGATGGTCAAGAATGCGATGGCCGGCCAACGGCCCGCGTAAGACGCGGTCCGCGAAACCCGACGGGCGCGGGACTCGTCTTTGCAAAGCCATGCTCCAGCCAGAGGGCGGGCGTTTTGTCCCGGTCCCATCGGGCCGGGCTCCTGCGCCCTCTCGCCTTGCATGGAAAATAAACCCGCGCCTGTGCCTCCTCCTGCCGGTGGCCATGATGGCGCTGCTATCTGGGCCGACGGCGATAGAGCACTTGCCCAAGGGGCGCCACATGAGGCCGCGCCCCTTGCGGCGAGCCTCGAACGCGCCCGCTCTCCGCACAGGACAGCTCCGGGCAAGGCGTTCGACGCAGGCTTCAGCAATGGCTCCAGGCGCAAGCGAAGCAGCACCGCAACCGTCACGGCAGCATGGCACAGGGCGTGTATTCTAGCGTCGGCGCATAAGCTCAACGCAGGCCCGCATCTGACATGGGTGCGGGCGAAAACCTTCGATCGTGAAATATCAGGCGCGACTGCAAATAGATCCGGCCAGCCCTGCCGGTCGCAGTGACCACGGAAACCCCATGCTTCCGCGCTCTGCAATGCCGCCGGGACCGGCGGCAGCGTGTTTGATCGGTGCCGGAAGCGGGAAGCGCTAAGCGGCGGCCGAGGAATGATCCTTAGGGTCCCGCAGCACATAGCCGCGTCCCCATACGGTTTCGATGTAGTGATCGCCGCCGGTCGCCATCGCCAGCTTCTTGCGCAGCTTGCAGATGAAAACGTCGATGATCTTCAGCTCGGGTTCGTCGATGCCGCCATAGAGATGATTGAGGAACATCTCCTTGGTCAAGGTCGTACCCTTACGGAGGGAAAGCAGCTCAAGCATCTGATATTCCTTGCCGGTCAGATGCACCCGCTCGTCGCCGACTTCGACCGTCTTGGTGTCGAGATTGACGACGAGGCCGCCGGTGTTGATCACCGACTGCGCATGGCCCTTGGCGCGGCGCACGATGGCGTGAATGCGCGCCACCAGCTCGTCTTTGTGAAAGGGCTTGGTCATGTAGTCGTCGGCGCCGAAGCCGAGGCCGCGCACCTTGTCTTCCGTGCCGGCCATGCCGGAAAGGATCAGGATGGGCGTCTTTACCTTGCTGACGCGCAGCGTACGAAGCACTTCGTAACCGCTGATGTCGGGCAAGTTCAGGTCGAGAAGGATAATGTCGTAATCGTAGATCTTGCCGAGATCCACGCCCTCTTCGCCCAAATCGGTGGTGAAGACATTGAAGCCATCGGACTGAAGCATCAATTCGATGCTTTGGGCCGTCGCCCGGTCGTCCTCGATAAGCAATACCCTCATCCTCTTTCCTCTTATAGATCGAAGCCCAGCGAGCCGGATCGCCTCGCATCGCTTGCAGCACGCGATTGGGCAGGGTTAATTTGAAGTCAAAAGTAAACGGAACAGGTTAACAAAAGACTGAACTCCGGGAGTTTGGATGGGGCCGGACGGCCCTGGGTACTCATACCTACTACACGCTTAGCGTGCATAACGCGGAAAACGCGGTCCGATTCGGCTGAGACTCATGATACGCAAGACCATGACAGAACGCGGGCATGGCGGATGGAATCCGGCGCACGCAAATCATACTCGCGTTGCCGAAGCGAATAAAGCCCGCATGCCATGGATTTGGCCGTAACAGCTCGAAAAATGCTGCTTGCCTTCGTCGTCCACGCAGCATGGGCCGGAAACTTCCGGTTTTGCCGCGCCTTCCGTCAACGGCCGGCGCTTGCCGCCGTCCGAATCACCCGCAAACGAAAATTAGCAGAATTTGTGACGCATCCATAGGTTGCGCACCGGTTTTATATCAGAAGGATTGGCGCTGTGGCCGCAACGCACCGCTTGTGGTTTACCACCGCTTAATGTCTCGCGAGCATCATTCTTCTGGGCCAATCCGCGATGCCGCATGACTTGCCGATTGTGACATCGCCACCAGAGAGGAGTGCTCGCCGCCAACGGCGGCGGGAGCTTGTGCACGCGATGAAATCCAACGACACATTGCTGAAACTGCGCCGATTCGAGGTCAACGAAAAGCAGCAGAAGATCGCCGAGATCGAGATGATGATCGTCGACTTCAGGCGCATGGCCGACGACCTCAGCCACCAGATCCGCGTCGAGGAGGAGGCCTGTAACATCCGCGACGTCAATCACTTCGCCTATCCGACCTATGCCAAGGCCGCCCGGCAGAGGCGCGACAATCTTCTGGCCTCGATCGGCGATCTCGAAGCCAAGCTTGCCGAGGCCCGCGCGGAACTGGCCGAATCGAATGAAGAGCTAAAAAAATCGGAACTGGTCGAGGAGCGCAGCCTGATCGAGCACGACCGCAGCCATGCCGGTCCGCACGCGCTCGCCGTGCCGCTCGGCCTGATGCAAACCCTCGCCAACCGGACGCTCGGCAGCTAAGCGCGACCGCCGACACCGCCCAAACCCGCCGCCGGCCTTGTGAACAGACCGGCGGATTTTCTTGCGCCGGCCCTAAAAATTCCAACACTAGGGCTGACGCAAGGAGTTCGAGTCGTGCCCTCATTCGATATTGTCTCGCAGACCGATCTGGCCGAGGTCGACAACGCCCTCCAGAATATGGCGCGCGAGATCACCACGCGCTATGACTTCAAAGGCTCCAAAAGCCGGATCGAGCGCAAGGATCTCGAGATCGTCATCCATGCCGATGATGATCTCAAACTCAAGCAGATGCATGAGCTGCTGCAGGGCCATCTGGCCAAGCGCAAGATCGAGCCCGGCGTGCTCGACTACAAAACCGTCGAGAAGGCGGCCGGCCAGTCGGTGCGGCAGACGGTCCAGATCAAGACCGGCATCGACAAGGAATTGGCCAAACGCATCGTCAAGGATATAAAAAATTCCAAAATGAAGGTGCAGGTCGCCATTCAGGGGGACGAACTGCGCGTAACGGGCAAGAAGCGCGACGACCTCCAGGAGGTCATCGCCTTCGTCAAGACCCTGGATATCGAAATGCCGCTGCAGTTCGAAAATTTCAGGGACTAGATCACGAAACCCGCTCCAGGGCAGCGCATGCGCCGGGCCAATCTATTGGATGGGCCTGCGCTCGGCCACCATGGAGACGGTTGGGGGTTTTTCATGCGCGCGATGGCAACGCTATTGGGGGTGATGCTGGCTGCCGGGCTGAACGCCTGCACCGCTGGCGGCTTGCCGAAAATGGCGCTGCTCGACGATGGTGCCGACGAGGCCAAATCCCAGGAGGCGGCGGCGATCGCGGCGGATAAGGGCGTCGATGTCGCCAATGCGCCGCCCGTGCCCGATCGCGAGCAGCGGCGGCGCAAACCCGGGGCCGCCACGGCGGCGAAGGCATCGCCGGCGCCCGCCCAGACCGCGGCCCCCGAGGATGCGTCCAAGAAAACGGCCGGGCTGTCGCTGCCGAGCCTTGGCGATGTGAAGATTTTCGCCGCCCCCGCCGCCTATGCACCGGATTCGGTGCAATGGGAGCAGGATCCGGTCGGCGTCTACAGCGTGCTCGCCCAGCAGATCCGCGCCTGCTGGCTGAAGCCGGGCGTAACAAAGCTGCCCGATCATGGTTTCCACGCCGACGTCGCGCCGGGCGACAAGGACGCCACCATCATCATTTTCAAGAAGGACGAGGAAGGCCGGCGCGGTCCGCTCGCCTTCCGCATCCAGATCAGCAGCGACATCGGCGGCGGCTCGACCGTGCGCGCCGAGAACCGACGGCTCGACGCCAAGATGGACAGTGATTTCAAGGCCGACCTCGCCCGCTGGGCGAAGGGCAAGCCGGAATGCTGACAGGCCTGCCGGCAGCGCAAGCGTCCCGCGAATTTTCCAGATTAAAATCATAAGAATGCAGATCACCGTTGCCTCCGTTTTCAGAGCCTTGCAGTTCGGGCGGGTGCCTCCGGCGCCGGCGGCAGCCGCTCCAATTTTGACAATTTCGCCTGATAGTTCAGCGGCCGGGGATTGTTGCGGGGGATGGGAGTGGCCATTGCGTAAGGCATCGATAGGCACGGCGTGCCTGCTCGTGATGCTTGCGGCTGGCTGCGCGAAGAAAGACCCCGTCCTCTCCCGCATCGAGGGCGCCGAACCCCAACGCCTTTCCTTCGGCACGCCCGAAGCCGTGCAGAAATCCTTCACCGAGCAGATGAAGGTCTGCTGGTTCAGCGGCGCCTCGCCCTTGCTGAGCGGCTACCAATACGACACCACCCCCGCGACCCTGGAGACGGGCGACGGCCTGACCCCCTTGCAGCAGGTCACGATCAGCTCGGGCCAGGGTCCGCAGGCGCAGATTTTCATCGTGCAGTTCTATCCCTTCAACGACAACACGCTGATTTCGACGCGCAACCAGTCCTTTCCGGTCGAGCTGGCGGCGCGTCTGAAGCGCGATGTCGAGACCTGGATCTTCGGCCGGGGCGAATGCGAGGAGCCGAAGGCTCGCGGCGGTTACGCGTCGGTGCCGGCGCTCAGCCCGCAGACGAGTTCGGCCGGCGCGGTGCAGACCTCCGCCAGCGGCTGGTCCGGCAGCCAGGAGCCGAGCCCCGGATCGTCGATCCGGTAGGGGGAGCAAAGCGGTCCGGCGGAAGCTGAGCGCGCGATTCCGCAGCAACTCAGTAAGTCGCCTGCGCCCCGGCGGAAGGCCGGTTTCGCGTTCGCAAGCGTTGCGTGGAAGAGCCCTGCGAGCCGCCTAGAAATCGAACGCGCTCTGCGCCGGATGCGGCTGCTTCGCCTGAACCTTCAGGTTGACGATTTCCTGGCCGGACAGGGCGTGCATGCGGGCCGCGACCATGCCGCGATGGCAGTGCGAGGCGGCCTTCTCCAGGCACAGCAGACACACCGTCTCCGCCGCCGCAAAAGCCAGCGCCCGGCGCGCCTCGGGGCCGTCCAGATGCGCGGCGAAGATCTCACGGAAGGCGGCCGCGTGGCCGGCGCGCGCGGCTTCGCGGCCAGGCGGCGGGTTGCCCAAAGCGCGCAGATGCGTATAGGCGATGCCGAAATCGGCGAGGGCGGCGGCGAGCGTGTCGGTGGTGAATTCCTCGCGGCGCGAATAGGGCGCCTCGCGCACGTCCAAAAGCCGGGTCACGCCCGCGCTTTTCAGCGTCGCGATCAGATCCTCGATCGCCGCGCCTTCATAGCCGATGGTGCAAATCTTCGGCAGTGCCACTGCACACTCCGCCAGTCCCGAGCTTGCGCGAGGCTAGCGGCAACAGCGGTTTGTGTAAATGAGAGCGCGCCGGCGTCCCGTCGCCGATCCCCGCCTTATCCCCGGGATTCGAAGGATTAAGCGCGGTAGTCCTGGACGCGGGTGGCGCGCAGGCCGGGCAGGCCGTGCCGGTCGATCGAGCGCTGCCAGCTCAGAAATTCGTCCACCGTCAGACGGTAGCGGTTGCAGGCGTCGCTGAGACTGAGCAACCCGCCCCGAACGGCGGCCACGACTTCGGCCTTGCGGCGGATGACCCATCTCTTGGTGGTGACCGGGGGCAGATCGGCAATGGTCAGCGGGCTGCCATCCGGCCCCATCACATATTTTACGCGCAGTCTGAACTGTTCGGTCATCGGACTCTCTACAAACGACTTGACCTCGACCTCGCCAATTTACGCCGCCTCGCTTAATGTTGGTTTAATTCGCAAAGTTAATAAAACATAGAAACTTGAAACCGCAGCGCGAATGTCTGAAATAATTGCACGTTATGAGGGAAATATCCAATCTATCGAAGCTTAGGCTCTGTAACGATTGAGCATCCGTCTAGAAGATTTATTTGTATGTTGCCATTGCACTGTATCGCCTTCGAACGCCGGCGCGAAAATTTGACTTGGAGATGACGTTTGTAACCCAAAATTTCACCCTCCAGCGCATATCCACCGTATCAAAATCACCCATGTCGTTTGCCGCATTTGGCTGCCATACTGCCGCGCGAGCAGAGATTCAAGGAGATGCATATGAGCGGACGAGCCCGGCGGATCGTGATTTGGCTTGTGGCGCTGTTGATCGCGATTCCGGTGATCGGCGCGGGCGCAGGCTATGTCTGGTGGAGCCGCGCCCTTCCCAAACTTGCCGGTGACGTGCAGCTCAAGGGCCTCGGCGCCGATGTCCGCGTCGTCCGCGACCGCCACGGGGTGCCGCATATCTTCGCCAAATCCCTGCCCGACGCGGCCCGCGCGCTCGGCTATCTGCATAGCCAGGACCGCTTTTTCCAGATGGACATCACCCGCCGGGTGAGCGAGGGACGGCTCGCCGAAATCATCGGCCCGCGCGGCCTGTCGCTCGACCGGCTCTACCGCACGCTCGATCTCGCCGGCAGCGGCCGCGCCTCCTACGCCGCGCTGGCCCCGGACGTGAAGGCGTATCTGCAAGCCTATGCGGACGGCGTAAACAGTTGGCTCGCCGAGAGCGGGCAGGCGCTGCCGGTCGAATACACCGTGCTCGGCTTCAAGCCGGAGCCTTGGCGGCCGGAGGATTCGCTGGTCTGGGGCAAGGCCATGGCCTGGAAGCTCAGCGCCAACTGGCGGCAGGACGCCTCGCGCGCGCGCCTCGCGGCCCGCGTCGGCCTTGAGCGCGCCGAGCGCATGTACCCGCCGAAACTTCCCGAATCGCCGGTGACGCTGAAGCCGGAATTGAGCAGCGCCGTGACGCGCGGCGCGGTGTTCGGCGCGAGCGGGCCGCGCTTCGCCAAGGCCAGCGACGCCATGCTCGACAGGCTGCTGGCGCTGCCGAGCGTCGGAGCGGGCGCCTCGAATGAGTGGGTCATCAGCGGCGCCCGCAGCATCACCGACAAGCCGCTGCTCGCCAACGACCCGCATCTCGAGCTGAACATCCCGATCCTTTGGTATCTGGCGCGGATCACCACCCCCGAGATCACCATCACCGGCGCGACCGCGCCCGGCACGCCCATCGTGCTGCTCGGCCAGAACGAGCACATCGCCTGGGGCAGCACCACGACCGACAGCGACACGCAGGACCTGTTCGTCGAGACCGAGACGCCCGACCGCGCCGGCACCTACCAGACACCGGACGGGCCGCAATCGATCCGCTCCGAGCGCATCGTCATCAAGGTGAAGGGCGCGGGCGATGTCGAGCTGAACCGGCGCGAGACGCGGCACGGGCCGGTGATCTCGGACGCGATCGCCGATGCGCAGGGTCTCGGCGCCGACGGCACGCTGATCAGCCTCGCCTGGACCGGCTTCAGCACCGCCGACCGCACCGCCGAGGCGTTCTACCGCATCAATCTGGCCAAGACCAAGGATGAGTTCATGGCCGCGCTGCAACTCTACACGGCGCCGGCGCAGAACATCGTCTATGCCGACCGGGCCGGCAATATCGGCTTCGTCAATGCCGGCGCCGTGCCGATCCGCAAGACCGGCGACGGCCGCTATCCGGCGGAGGGCGGCAGCGGCGCCTCGGATTGGACCGGCATGATCCCATTCGAGGGCTGGCCGCAGCTCTTCAATCCGCCCGCCGGTGCCATCGTCAACGCCAACAATCCCGTGGTCGATAGCGACTACCCCTATTGGTTCGGCCGCGACCAGGCCGCCGGCTACCGGGCGATCCGCATCCTGGAGCGGCTGAGCGCCAAGCCGCGCCACGATCTGGCCAGCATGTCCTCGATCCAGATGGACATCCAGGCGGCGCATGCGCGCGATCTGGTGCCGTTCCTGCTGAAGCTGCAGCCGGAGACGCCGCAGGAGCGGCAGGCCCTCGACCTGCTGCGGAGCTGGGACTTCACCGCCAGTCGCGACCGGCCCGAGCCGCTGATCCTCGACTGGTGGCTGCGGCGCATGAATGAGGATTTGCTCGATGCCAGCCTCGATTCGATCGCGCCCTCGGTCGGCGGCCTCAACGCCTCCGTCGTCGTCTCGATCCTGCGCGATCCGGCCGGCTTTTGCGATGCCGAGGAGGCGGGCGCCGATTGCATGCTGGCGGTCAAGAGCGCCTTCAAGCAGACGCTCGCTGAACTCACCGACGAATATGGCACCGATGTCAGCGACTGGCGCTGGGGCGACGAGCATGTCGCCGAGATGGAGAACCAGGTGCTGGACAACGTCCCCGGCTTCCGGGCGCTGTTCGGCGTCTCCTTCCCGAGCGATGGCGGCTTCTATTCGGTCAATCGCGGCGGCGGCCTCGGCAAGCCGGAGGACAACCATCCGCTGGTCCGGCGCTCCGGCGCCGGCTTCCGCGGCGTCTACGACCTCGCCGACCCCAGCCGTTCGCGCTTCATCATCGCCACCGGCCAGAGCGGCCATCCGCTATCGCGCTTCTATGCGGATCAGCTCGCCCTGTATAAGGCCGGCGAAAGCATAAGGCTGAATTTGACCGAGGATGAGCTGAGCAAGGCGAATAGCGGCACGCTGATCTTCCGGCCTTAGATGACGCGCGGGTCGTGGCGGATCGGCTGTAGCGCCCCGCCCGACCGCTTGCGCTCCGCACTATGCGCATATTCGTCGCCCCGGCCGTCAGAGCCCGGCCTGCTTGCCTCTCCTCTTGCAGCAGCGCTCGCGGTTCCGCCATTGGGTCCCGGCTCACCGCTTCGCGGTGTCCGGGACGACGGGAGAGAGTGCCGCAGCGCAAAGATGCAGAAGTCCCGCACCGACCGTCCCGCGCACCACGTCCCGGGCCCCCCGCAACAAGCGGGTGAGACTTCTCCCTGGATTGCCATATACTAAGGATCAAGTCTCAATCCGCCAAAGGGGCGCCGCATGACCCTTGCCAAGGTCGGTATCGACGACAAGTTCGATCTCGCCGCCGAGCGCGTCTACATCTCCGGCACGCAGACCATCGTCCGCCTCGCCATGATGCAGCAGGCCGCCGATGCCGCGCGCGGGCTCAACACGGCAGGCTATGTCACCGGCTATCGCGGCTCCCCGCTCGGCGGCGTCGACCAGACCTTTTTACGCGCGGCGAAATACACCAAGCCGCACAACATCGTCTTCCAGCCCGGCCTCAACGAAGATCTCGCGGCGACCGCGCTGTGGGGTGCGCAGCAGGCCGAATTGCGTGGCGAGGGCGCCTATGACGGGGTATTCGGCATCTGGTACGGCAAGGGGCCGGGCGTCGACCGCTCCGGCGATGTCTTCCGCCATGCGAATCATGCGGGGACCTCGCGGAATGGCGGCGTGCTGGCGCTGATGGGCGACGACCACACCTGCGAGTCCTCAACCTCCGCGCATCAATCCGAATTCGCCTTCGTCGACGCCATGATGCCGGTCTTGAACCCGGCCAATGTGCAGGAAATCCTCGATTACGGTCTTTATGGCATTGCTCTCTCCCGCTTTGCCGGCGTCTGGGTCGGGCTGAAATGCGTGAAGGACAATATCGAGCAGACCGCAATCATCGACGGCCGCGCCGGGCGCGTCAATCCGGTCATCCCCTCCGATTTCCCGATGCCGCCGGGCGGACTCAACCTGCGCGTCAACGACACCGCGCTCGCCAAGGAAGCGCGCCTGCACGACCATAAGCTCCCCGCCGTGCTCGCCTTCCTGCGCGCCAACAAGCTCGACCGCATGGTGCTGTCCGGCGGGCGGGCGCCGAAAATCGGCATCGTCACCACCGGCAAGAGCTATCAGGACGTCGCCGAGGCGCTGGATTTCCTCGGCATCGACGAAGTCACCGCCGCCAATTACGGCTTGCGGCTCTATAAGCTCGCCATGACATGGCCGGTCGAGCCGGAGGGCATCCGCCGCTTCGCCGAAGGGCTCGACCTCATCATGGTGGTCGAGGAGAAGCGCGCGCTGATCGAGACCCAGCTCAAGGAGCAGCTTTACGGCCTCGCCAATGCGCCCGCCATCATAGGCAAGCGCGACGAGAAGGGCGACTGGCTGCTGCCCGCCAAAGGCGCGCTGGAGCCGGTGCAGATCGCGCTGGCGCTCGCCCGCCGCATCGCCGTGCAGGGGCACGCCGCCGCCATGGCGTCCAAGATCGAGGAACTCGAGGCCGCCGACCGCCATGCCCGCGCGGCGCAGTCGGTCGCCGAGCGCATCCCCTATTTCTGCGCGGGCTGCCCGCATAATTCCTCCACCGTCGTGCCCGAGGGCGCCCGCGCCTATGCCGGCATCGGCTGCCATTACATGGTGCAGTGGATGGACCGCGCCACCGAGGGCTTCACCCACATGGGCGGTGAGGGCGCCAACTGGATCGGCGAGGCGCCCTTCTCGACCCGCCGCCACGTCTTCCAGAATATCGGCGACGGCACCTTCATCCATTCCGGCAGCCTCGCCGTGCGCGCCGCCGTCGCCTCCGGCGTCAACATGACGGTGAAGCTGCTCTATAACGACGCCGTCGCCATGACCGGCGGGCAGGCGCTCGACGGCGCCATGACCGTCTCGCAGATGGCGCACGCGCTGGCGGCGGAAGGCGTCAAGCGCATCGCCATCGTCTCCGACCAGCCCGAAAAATATTCCGCCGGGCAGTTCCCGGCGGGCGCGGCCATCGCCCATCGCGACGACATCGACCCGGTGCAGCGCTCGCTCTCCGAGACCGCCGGCGTCACCGCGCTGATCTACGACCAGACCTGCGCCGCCGAAAAGCGCCGCCGCCGCAAGCGCGGGACGTTCCCCAATCCCGACAAGCGCGTGCTCATCAACGAGCTGGTCTGCGAGGGCTGCGGCGATTGCGGCGTGCAGTCCAACTGCGTCGCCATCGAGCCGGTTGAGACCGAGTTCGGCCGCAAGCGCGCCATCGACCAGGACGCCTGCAACAAGGATTTCTCCTGCATAAAAGGCTTTTGCCCGAGCTTCGTCACCGTGCATGGCGGTCAGCGGCGCAAAGCCGAGCGGCAGAGCGGCCCGGACGCGGCCGCCTTCGCCGATCCGGCCGAACCCGCCATGCCCTCGCTCGACCGTCCCTATTCCATGGTGATGACGGGCGTCGGCGGCACCGGCGTGGTGACGGTCGGCGCGGTGCTCGGCATGGCCGCGCATCTGGAAGGCAAGGGCGCCGGCATCATCGATATGTCGGGCCTCGCGCAGAAGGGCGGCCCGGTTGCCGTGCATGTGCGCATCGCCGAGCGCCCGGAGGACATCAACGCCATCCGCGCCTCTTCGGCCGGGGCCGATCTGGTGGTCGGCGGCGACCTGCTGGTGGCGGGATCGGGCAAGGTGCTCAGCGTGGTGCGCGCCGGACGGACGCGCATCGTCGCCAGCCCGCACGAGACCATGACCGGCGACTTCACCCGCACGCCCGACTTTTCGCTCCCCGCCGTCGCGCTTCGCCGCGCGCTGGAGGACAGGGCAGGGGCGGGCGCCTGCAATTTCATCGACGCGCAGAGCTACGCCGCCGCGCTGACCGGCGACAAGGCGATGGCCAACATCCTCCTGCTCGGCTTTGCCTATCAGAAGGGCCTCTTGCCTCTTTCCGCCGAGGCCATCAACGAGGCGATCCAGCTGAACGGCGTCGCCATCGGGGCCAACCAGCAGGCCTTCCGCTGGGGCCGCCTGCTCGCCATCGACGAAGCGCCGATTGCGGCACTGGTCGCAAAGCGCGCCAAGCCCATCGAAGGCGAAAGCCTGTCTCGCACGCTGGACGAGGCCATCGCACGCCGCGTCCGGTTCCTCACCGCCTATCAGGACGCCGCCTATGCCGAGCTCTACCGCTCCCGCGTCGAGGCGATCCGCGCCCGCGAGGCAAAGCTTGCGCCCGGCAGCGAGGCGCTGACACTTGCGGTGGCAAAGAACCTGTTCAAGCTGATGGCCTATAAGGATGAGTATGAGGTCGCCCGGCTCTATACGGACGGCTCCTTCCAACGCCAGCTCGCGCGCGAATTCGAGGGCGATTACAAGCTGGAGTTCCACCTCGCGCCGCCCTTGTTTTCGAAGCCCGACCCCGAGACCGGGCGGCCGCGCAAACTGCGCTTCGGCGGCTGGATGATGACCGGCTTCCGCCTGCTGGCGCGGATGAAGGGCCTGCGCGGCAGCCGCTGGGACGTCTTCGGCTACAATGCCGAGCGCCGCCAGGAGCGCCAGCTCATTGCCGATTACGAGGCGATGCTGGACGAGATCGCCCAGCTCCTGCGCCCCGAGACGCTGGCCGCCGCGACGGCGCTGGCCTCGGTGCCGGAGCAGATCCGCGGCTACGGCCCGGTGAAGGCGGCGGCGATCGAGAAGGCGAGACTCCGCCAGCGGGAACTGCGCGATGCGCTGCATGGTCCGCAGCCGGTAAACCGGCGGGCAGCCTGAGCGGCCCCCGACCGCGTGTGAGAAAATGCAGGATGTAAGAGCAGCCTTTTGAGCGGGTGCATTTAGTCGGAACGCTGGGCGCGACGCATCCTCTTTTGTCATTCCCGCGAAGGCGGGAATCCAGCCGCGTTACGGCAGGCCCATCAAGGATGACGGCGCCGACCGAATCCAACACAGCCGATCCGCTTTAGCGAGGGGCGACCAGAACGCGTCGCCGCTTTGCCCTGCTGCATCTGGTTTTAAGCTGGCCCCGAAACTGAATTCAGCGCGCAGCTAGCTTGAATTAAATTTTTGATCCCGATATTGCCGCTGTAACGAAAATATATTCGCTCTGCCACGAAGGTTGCTTGCGTAAGGAGGAATGGTTTTCTATATTTCGACCCCGATTACAGCCCAAAGGGCATCGCACGGAGGCACATAATGGCTCTGCAACTCGGTCAGGTCGCGCCCGATTTCGAAGCGGACACGACCCAAGGACATATTCATTTTCATGAATGGCTCGGTGATAGCTGGGGCGTACTGTTTTCGCATCCAAAAAACTTCACCCCGGTCTGCACCACCGAGCTGGGCACCATGGCCGGGCTGAAAAGCGAGTTCGATCGCCGCAACGTCAAGATCCTCGGCCTCAGCGTCGATCCGGTCGAGGACCACAACCGCTGGGCCGACGACATTCGCGACGTGACTGGCTTTGCGCCGAACTACCCGCTGATCGGCGACCCGAACCTGAAGATCGCCAAGCTCTACGAGATGCTGCCGGCCGGCGCGGGCGAGACCTCGCAAGGCCGCACCCCGGCCGACAACGCCACCGTTCGCAATGTCTTCGTCATCGCGCCGGACAAGACCATCAAGCTGATCCTCACCTATCCGATGACCACGGGCCGCAATTTCGATGAGATCCTGCGCGTGATCGACTCGCTGCAGCTCACCGCCAAGCACAAGGTTGCGACGCCCGCCAACTGGAAACAGGGCGACGACGTCATCATCACCGCCGCCGTCTCCGACGAGGAAGCCAAGGGCAAGTTCCCGCAAGGCTGGAAGCAGCCAAAGCCCTATATCCGGCTGGTCAATCCGCCGAAGAACTGACGCCGGTTTCTACTGCCTGGGCAAATTGGGACCCAGACCGGGTGATGCGGTCTGGGTCTTTTTTATTGATTGTTTGGGATCCTCGTGGCGAGTGCTTATCTTGACTGGGACAATGTGAGGTACACAGCTTGTCTAGGCGCACAGGACATGAGATAAACGAGCGGACCTCCATCGATTTTGATCGCATCACCATCGAAACCGGGAAGCGCGGCGGGCAACCCTGCATTCGCGGGATGCGGATCACCGTGGCCGACGTGCTCGATTATCTTGCAGCAGGCATGAGCCACCAGGAGATCCTGGCCGATTTTCCGGAACTGGTCGAGGAAGACATCCAGGCGGCCCTGGCATTTGCCGCTAGGAGCCAGCGCCGCGCCCTGCTGGCGTGAGGCTTCTGCAATTGATCATCGGAGCGAGTCGCAAGCATACACAGTAGCTGTGCCGCCAGCGCTTCGGCCCTCGCCCTGCCGCATACAAGCCATGAGCGAAACGCGCAGCTCGGGGCGCGGCGGCTGCCCTATCTTTGCCTGCTGGGAGGCGAAAAACCCAAATGCTCATCAAGACATGGCTGCTGTTCATGGCGGTCGCGATCCTGCCTGTGCTCAGCCCGGGGCCGGGCATGCTGCTGGCAATCTCAAACGCGCTGCGCTACGGCCCGCAGGCGACGTTCTATTCCGCGCTCGGCAATTCGATCGGCCTCACTGCACTCGGCCTGTTCATCGCCTTCGGCCTCGCCGCCATCCTCGAAGTCTCCGCCGCCGCCTTCACCATCATCAAGATCATCGGCGCGGCCTATCTCGCCTATCTCGGCATCAAGCTGTGGATCGACGGCAAGGCAATCTCGCTGCCCGGCGACGTCGTCCCCGTGATGAGCCGGGCCAAACTCTTCCGGCAGGCCTTCTTCCTCTCGATCACCAACCCGAAGGCGCTGGTGCTGATGGCGGCGCTGTTCCCGCCCTTCATCGACCGCGCCGAGCCACTATTCGCGCAAGCCGTCATCATGTCGCTAACCTATGCCGCGATGTGTTTCGCCAACCATCTGATGCTGGCATTCGCGGGCGGCAAGATTCGGCGCTTCCTGTCGTCGGAGAAGCGCATCACCACCGTGCGCCGCGCGCTCGGCACGCTGTTCATCGCGTTTGGCGCGGCGCTCGCGACGGCGAGCCGGTGACCGGAATTTTGCGCTGTGGGGGATTGGGTGGAAGGCCGGCAGACAACCCGAGTCGGATTCGTTAGGGCTGCTTCCTTCCGGACCTGACCCGATTGGCGAGCAACTCGTCTGCCGCCAACCTTCCGCTTTCTATATCGGGCCAATCGCGCCGCCGCGCAAGCCCGTTTGCGCGCGCATCGGCGGCTCGCGCCGGGCCTCAACATTTCCGGTATAGTTTCGACGTCACCAGCTTATTCTCGCTGGAATTGAGCGTCGTCGCCAGACAGAACAGGGAATTCGGCTGGCAATGACGCCGGTAAAAGAATTCGACGACGCCGTCGCCCTCCCGCGCGAGGATATATTCCGCGCGCGAGGCAAGAATAGAGTCGAAAATATTGAAATCCTCGATCAGCGCCGCGCATACGATGAGATCGACGCTGTCCGAATTATAGGTATTGGCGTCCGAATTGACGACGCTGATGCGCGCATCGAGGTCGAACAGATCGACGATCGTCCGGCAAAGCTGGCAGGCGGCCTCGTCCCGCTCGATGCAGACGATATTGGCGTCCGGGTGCCGCTTGGCGACGACCAGGGCGCTGAGGGGCAGCGGGCCGCTGCCGAGGAACAGCACCTGGCGCGGACTGCACCCGAGCAGGGCGACCTCGTCGGTGACCAGCTTGTCGTAATCATTATAATAGGGGAAGCTCGCCAGCGTCGCGTTCGGGGCTTTGGAATCGATGATCTTCTGCGACCAGAATTTCTCCATCTCATATTCGGCCCTGGCGCAGATGCGCGGCAGGTCGCGCGCCGCTTCGGCGAGGTCGGGATGGTTGAGCAGGTCGCCGCCGAAGCCGTCCATATGCCATTGCTTGAGCTTGCTGACCAGCGCGCCAAAGCAGTGGTTTACCTCGGAATTGTTTGGGGATAAGTCTTGCTGACGAGCCAGTCTGCAATGGGTGGTTTTCAGGAAATGTATGGCGTCAGCCTCGATCATCCGAATCTCGCTCTATCGCGTCGCGTGAAGTTCGCGCATTTACCGCAAATGTAATAAGGTTGCAGCTGCCAATGGCGGCCCGAACCCCTTTTTCCCCGAAGCGTTGCATTCCATGAAATTCCTCGACCAAGCCAAAGTCTACATCCGCTCCGGTGATGGGGGGAATGGTTGCGTTGCCTTCCGGCGTGAGAAATTTATCGAGTTCGGCGGGCCGAATGGCGGCGATGGCGGCCGCGGCGGCGACGTCTGGGCCGAATGCGTGGCCAATCTGAACACCTTGATCGATTTCCGCTACCAGCAGCACTACAAGGCCAAGCGCGGCGGCCATGGCGAGGGCTCCAACCGTACCGGGCGCGGCGGCGATGACGTCACGCTGAAAGTGCCGCCGGGGACCCAGATCTTCGCCGAAGACAATGAGACCATGATTGCCGACCTGACCGAGCCGGGCCAGCGCGTGCTGCTCGCCGTGGGCGGCAATGGCGGCTTCGGCAATGCGCGTTTCAAGACCTCGACCAATCAGGCGCCGCGACGCGCCAATCCCGGCCTCGAAGGCCAGGAGATGACGATCTGGCTGCGCATGAAGCTGATTGCGGACGCCGGCATCGTCGGCAAGCCCAATGCCGGCAAATCGACCTTCCTGGCTTCGGTCAGCGCGGCGCGTCCCAAGATCGCCGATTACCCGTTCACGACGCTCTATCCCGAGCTCGGGGTGGTGCGCATCGACGATGTCGATTTCGTGCTGGCCGACATCCCCGGCCTCATCGAAGGCGCGCATGAAGGCGTCGGCATCGGCGACCGGTTCCTGGGCCATATCGAGCGCTGCCGGGTGATCCTGCATCTGGTCGATGTGAATGAGGAGGACGTTGCCGAAGCCTATAAAATCGTGCGCCGCGAGATCCGGGCCTATGGCGCCGGATTGGACAAGAAACGCGAGATCGTCGCCCTGTCGAAATGCGATACCGTGCCCCCGGAACGTGCCGCCGCGCAGGCCGAAGCGCTAAAAAAGGCAGCCCGAAAGAAGCCGATCCTGATTTCCGCCGTAACTAAATTTCATGTGGAAATCGCCCTTCGACGTATTGCATCGATTCTCAAGGCACCGGCGGGAGCGGATCAGGATGATACGGAGTCCGAGGCCGGAAACGGTGCCCAATGGTCGCCAATCAGCTAATAATTACAGTACGTTGACAGAAAATTTCTGAAAATCAACGACCTCCGTATTTTCCCATAAGCAGACACTTCACGGCACCGACTGCGGATTACTCATGCAAATTTTGCATGGCAGCCATGCGTTAATACATTCTCAATCCTGCCTCATTTCCCCCGTCTACCGTCGCCCTTCCCGACCAACAAGGAAAGGTTGCGATGTTCAGCAATAAATCGTTCCGCGTGTGTGCCATTGCGTTCGCTGGTGTGTGCGTGTCTCAGACTGCGGCCTATGCCCAATGCGGCACGGCGTCGTGGTACCATGAAGGCGCACGGACGGCGACGGGCGAGCGGTACAATCCGGACGGCATCACCGCCGCGCATCGGACGCTTCCCTTCGGCACCAAGGTTCAGGTCCGCAATCAGCGCACCGGCCGGACGGTCGTCGTCCGCATCAATGACCGCGGCCCGTTCATCGGCGGCCGCATCATCGACCTGTCGCGCGGCGCCAAGAACGTCCTCGGCATGGACGGTCTCGCCTCGGTCTGCATCAGCGTGCTCGGACGCGGCGAAACCTACGCCTCCAACGAAGCCCGGCCGCGCCGCGTCGCGGCGGCTCAGGTCCGCAAGCGCGTTGCCCGGGCCGAGCGCCGCAATGTCCGCGTCGCCCGCGCCGAGCGGCGCAATGTCCGTGTTGCCCGCGCCGAGCGGCGCAACGTCCGCGTTGCTCGCGCCGTCTACCGCACGACGCAGACCAGCGCCCGCTATGACGACGAACTCGGCAATGGCCGGGTCGTCCGCAAGCATCACCGCGTCCGCTCGGCCAAGCGCTCGCAGCGCTTCGACGGCCAGTACCGCCAGGTCCGCTATCAGCAGCGCGCCCAGCGTAACGCGTTCCAGATGGGCTCCTGGCCCGGCACGGACCGCTTCTGAGCCGATTTTTCCAAAAAATGAGCTGAGCTACGACGAGCCCTGCGCGGAAATCCTTCCACGCATCGCCCGGCAGGAGCGCCGTTGCCGAGATTTGACGATGGCGCTCCACATAATTTGAAGATTGGGAGAGGGAGGTGCGCAGGACCCGGCGGCTGTCCGCCTCTGTCCAAGCACAGCCAAATCTCCGCGAGGGCGGGGATCCAGTATTCATCGGAGTGCAATCGGATTTCTGCATGCCGATTGCACGATGGAGCACTGGACCCCCGGCGTTCGCGGAGATTTTTGCTGAGGCGATCTCTCATCCGTCGCCCCGGCCGTAAGAGCCGGGGCCCACTAGCCTTTTGCTTGGCACGGTGCTCGCGGATCGGCGAGTGGATCCCGGCTCGCCGCTTCGCGGTGTCCGGGACGACGAGAAGAAGACGCACTCGCGGAGTAGTCTAAGCTGCGGATCTTTGTCGGCGCGGATGCGCTAAGCCGGCCGGCTCGGCCGGCCGTTAAACCCCGCACCAGCGCTTCGCGATCTCTGTGAAGCCGGCAGTGGCTTCCTCGATGCGGCGGATGTAGCAGAACTCGTCGGTCTGATGGGCCATCTCGGCCTCGCCCGGACCGAGGATGATCGTTGGCGGATTGCCGTAAGCCTTGGTCAGCGCGGCGGCGTCGGTGAAATAGGTGGCGATGCCGGGAGCGTGACGCTCGCCGGTGATCTCGGCCATCACCTCATGCACGCTGGCGATCCACGGATCGCTCGGCTCGGTGAAGACCGGCTCGGAATAACCCTGCCGCGTGAAGGCGACATCCTTGCCGCCGATCTCGGCGAGCTGTGCCAGCACCTCGGTGTCGGTGAGGCCCGGCACCATGCGGATGTCGAGGCCGAATTTGGCCTCGTCGGGAATGGAATTGATGTTCATGCCGCCATGGAACCAGCCGACATTCAGGGTCGGCAAGCCGCCCTTCAGCACGCGGCCGTCCTCCAGCTTCAGCCCTTCCAGCCTGCCGATTACCCGCGCGGCCTTATAGACCGCGTTCACGCCATGCTCCGGCGTGGATCCATGCGCGGTGACACCCGTCGCGCGGCCCTCGATCCAAAGCACGCCCTTATGCCCGTTGAGCGGACGGTTCGAGGTCGGCTCCGCCACCAGCAGTGCGCCGGCCTCGCCGAGCACGCCCGGTTGCTGGACCAGGAAATTGGCCCCCTGGCAGCCGCGCTCCTCGCCGGCGGTGATGACCAGCACGAGACCCGGCGTGCCTTCGAGCCGCGGCGCCAGCTCCACCGCCGCCGCGACGATCGCCGCGACGCCGCCTTTCATATCGGTCGAGCCGCGCCCGAAAATCTTGCCGTCGGCAATGTCGGCGGCGAAGGGCGCGACGCTCCAGGGCGCGGCGCCGAGCGGCACCACGTCGGTATGGCCGGACATGCAGAGCGGCTTCTTGCCCGCGACGCCGCCGATGCGCGCGATCAGATTGGCGCGGCCGTCCTCCATCGGATGATAGGCGATCGAAAAACCGGCGCGCTCCAGAATGCCGCCAATATGCTCCGCGCAGGGCGTCTCGTTGCCGGGCGGATTGATGGTGTTGAAGCGGATCAGCTCGCGCGTCAGTTCGATAGGGTCGATCATCATGCCTCAGGTTCTCAACTCGGCTATGCCGCGATAGAAATCCAGCGCCTCCGGATTGGACAGCGCCTCCTTGTTCTTGATCTCGCGCCCATGCACGAGATCGCGCACGGCGATTTCGGTGATCTTGCCCGATTTGGTGCGCGGAATGTCCGGCACCTGGATGATCTTGGCCGGCACATGACGGGGCGTCGCGCCATTACGGATCTGCAGCTTGATCTTCTGCATCAGCGCGTCGTCCAGTTCGAGCCCGTCGCGCAGCACCACGAACAGCACCACGCGCACGTCATTGTCCCAGTCCTGCCCGATCACGATCGACTCGCGCACCTCTTCCAGCTTCTCCACCTGCCGGTAGATCTCCGCCGTGCCGATGCGCACGCCGCCTGGATTGAGCGTCGCGTCCGAGCGGCCATGGATGATGATGCCGCCATGCGGCGTCCATTCGGCGAAGTCGCCATGGTGCCAGATGTTCTCGAAGCGGGCGAAATAGGCGTCGTGATATTTCTGGTCGCCCGGATCGTTCCAGAAGCCGACCGGCATCGACGGAAACGGCCGGGTGCAGACGAGTTCGCCCTTGCCGCTGGCCATCGGCTTGCCGTCCGGGCTGAACACATCGACCGCGAGGCCGAAAGCCGGCCCCTGGATCTCGCCGCGCCAGACCGGCAGGTTCGGGTTGCCGAGCACCAGGCAGGCGCAAAGATCGGTGCCCCCGGAGACCGAGGCGAGCTGGATGTCCGGCTTGATCGCGTCATAGACATAGTCGAAGCCTTCCGCGACCAGCGGCGAGCCGGTCGAGGTCATCATGCGCACGCTGTTGAGGCGGTGGGTGTCGCGCGGGCGGGCCTCGGCCTTCTTCAGCGCGTCGATATATTTTGCCGACGTGCCGAAGATATTCATACCCTCGGCGTCGGCATAGTCGAAGAGGATTTCCGGGCCGGGATGGAAGGGCGATCCGTCATAGAGCAGGAGCGTCGCGCCGCTGGCGAGGCCGGTCACAGTCCAGTTCCACATCATCCAGCCGAGCGTGGTGAAGTAGAACAGCTTGTCGCCCGGCTTGATGCCGCAATGGAGCTGGTGCTCCTTCAAATGCTGCAAGAGGATGCCGCCCGCCGAATGCACGATGCATTTCGGCACCCCCGTCGTGCCGGAGGAGAAGAGTATATAGAGAGGGTGCTGGAAGGGCAGGCGGCGATATTCGATGGCGCCCGCCGCGTAGGGCGCAAGGGCCGCCTCGAAACTCACCGCATTGCCGACCGTCGCCGCCGCCGCGTCCACCTCGCCGAGCAGTGGCACGATCACGGTCAGCGGCTCGCCGGGCAGCCCGGCGGCGATGTCGCGGACTTTCTCGGCGGTGCGGATCTCCTTGCCGCCATAATGATAGCCGTCGCAGGAGATGAACAGTTTCGGCTCGATCTGGCCGAAACGGTCGAGCGCGCCCTGGACGCCGAAATCGGGCGAGCAGGACGACCAGATCGCGCCGAGCGAGGTCACCGCCAGCATCGCCGCCAAGGCTTCCGGCATGTTCGGCAGCATGGCCGCCACCCGGTCGCCGGTGCCGATGCCATACGCGGTCAGGAATTGCTGGAAACGCGAGACGAGGCCGTTTAGCTCCTCCCAGCTTACCCGGCGCTTGACCTTGTCCTCGCTCCAGAACACCAGCGCGTCGCCGCCATTGGGCCGGGCCAACATATTTTCGGCAAAATTCAAGCGGGCGGCGGGGAAGAACTGCGCGCCGGGCATCTTGTCTGCATGCAAAATGTAAGGTGGCGCGCCCTTATCCCCGATGATGCCACAAAAATCCCACAAGGCGGGCCAAAATACCTCTGGAGCCCGCACGGAGAAGGCGTGCAGGTCGGGCGAATCCGCCATATAGGCACCGTAGTGGCGGGAGAGATAGCGCATGAAGGCGGTAAGCGTGCTTGCCGCGATCCGATCTTCTCCAGGCACCCATAATGGCTTTTCGTCAAACATGTCTTGCCTCTCCCAACGTTCGCTGCCTATGTGCAGCGGACTGGACCGCCCTGGCGGTCCCCTCCCATTGCAGCGATCCCCGGCAGGGGCCGTCGTGCCAAGACCCGCCTGAGCGGGCTAAATCATGATTGAGCGCGTATGAGATTGAAAGTCCCCTTTTTCGGTTACCTTCTGGCGCTCATTGGGCTTTTTCTGCCTTCGGTGATTTTCGTCGCGATCCTGCCTTCGCTGATCAACGCCGAACCGGTCAAGGCGCGGCTCCTGGCTGAGTTGAACGACTGGGCGGGGGCGCGGGTGACGATCGGAGGGCCCGTTTCCATCGAAAGCTTCTTCTCGCTATCCGTCAATCTCCAAGACGTCGAAATCGCCAGTTTCAAAGGGCTTCCGAACATCAAGCTCTTCAAGGCCGAACGGGTCATGGCCCGCATCGCCTGGACCAACCTGCTGACCGGCACGCTCGATTTCGACAAGATCAAGATCTACAACGCCCAGGCCGATGCGGTCGGCTTCGGCACCGATGATTTGCCGGACGCGCTGAGGAGCCTGTTGACCGCGCAATACCGCAACCCGTTCGACGCCTTCAGCCTGACCAATTGCCGAATCACCTTCATCGACGCGCCCGATGCGTCCCGCCGCGACCTGCTGATCGCCGGGATCGGCGTCTATACCCGCAAATCCGACGCCATGATTACGGCGGACGGCGTCTTTGCCTGGAACGGCGAGCGTGTGCATGGCCGCCTCGTCACCAGCGCGGTCGCCCCGGATGCGGGCGATGCGGCGGTGCCGATCCGGCTCGACGTGACCAGCCGCCTGCTGAGCGCCAGTTTCCACGGACAGGCGCAGCTCGGCCCGTCGCGCACCGCCTCGGGCGATGTCAACGGCAACACGCCGGACGCGGCCGAGCTTGCGAAATGGATCGGGGTGAACGGGGCGCCGCAATTGCAGAAGGCGGTCGGCATTGCGGGCAAGCTCGATTTCAGCGGGGCGACGCTCAGCCTGCAAACCGCCGCCCTGTCGCTCGGGGCGGAAAAGGCCAGCGGCGACCTGACCCTGACGCTAGAGGACGCCGCCGGAACCGCGCGCCGTCTCGAGGGCTCGCTGGCCTTCGAAGCGCTCGATCTGCGCCCGATCTGGCAAGCCGGATTTGCCGAACCCTCGCCGGCCTCACCGCCCGAATCCCCGGCTGAGAGCCTTGCCAAATCGATCGACATGGATTTGGGCATCTCCGCCAGGAGCGTGCGCTGGGACGCGCTCGCCTCCGGCTCCGCCGCCTTCACCGTGACCCGCAAGGCGCGGCTGGTTTCGGTCGAGATCGCGGAACTGGGACTGTTCGAGGGATCGATGCTGGGCCATGTCGAGCTCGACCTGAGCCGTCCGCGCGCCATGGCCCGTGCCCGATTGACGGCGGAAAATGTCGAGGCCGCCCAGCTTTTGCAGGCGCTCTCGCAGCGGGACTGGCTGGACGGCCGCGCCGACGCCAATATCGAGGCCCAGGCCGAAGGCGGCAGCCCGGACGAGCTTCTGTCGAGCGCGACCGGAAGCGCCCGGCTCGGTTTTCCCGACGGCGGCCAGATCCGGCTGGACATTCCCCAACTTGCCCGCTCGGCCGGCGCCGACGGTGTCGATGGCTGGACCGGCCTAGATTTCGCCCGCTCCGATTTCGACGAGATGCGGGCTCAGCTCTCGCTGCAATCCGGCCAGATCCGCTGCAGCGAGCTCAGCCTGTCCAACCGCAATTCGGTGGTGCGCGGCAATGGCGAGGTCGATCTGGCGCGCCAATCGCTGGACTGGAAATTCACCGTCAGCCCGAATGCCGGCGATGACGCGGCGGCCGACGCGCCGCGCCAGCAGACCGGCGCCGAAAGCAGCCTCTCGATCAAAGGGCCGTGGCTGCGCCCCGCGATCCGCTCGAGCGAGCGCTCCAGCCGGGCCGGCGGCAACGGCAGCACCACCTGGGGCATGGTGAAAAACCTGCTTGCCGTCCAATAAAGCGGCTGGCGCCGCCACATTCTCAACCCACTGGTGTGTTTTACGCTCAGTAATATTCCTGGTTGAGAAATGCAGGAAATCGGTCGCATTGGCCGGGTTTTTTGCGCTAGAGCTTGAGCCGTTCCGAATGTACGCGACCAGGCAAGGCTCAAGGCTTTCCGGCATGGGAATTTTGCGGCAGTAAATCGATATCCACTCCGCTGGAGAATGCTTTAGGGTGGGCGGCCAAAGCGCGGATAGACCAGGGCAGAAGGACGGTTAAGGTGAGAAGACCACAGGATATTTCAGGGCTGGCGCTGACGATCGCCGCAGCCGCGCTGTTGTGTTTTCCGGTGAGCGCGCAGACCTCGCCGCCGGAGGCTGACGCGGCCGCCGCGCCGCCTTCCGCCGAAGCCGTCGACCCTGCGGTGACCGCCGCTCCCGCCGAAAATGCGACGCCGCTGGACGCAGCGCCCGCCATCATTGCGGAGCCTGCCGCTCCCGAGCCGGATCTGACCGATCCCGAACCGGCGACCGGCGCGGCGAATGCGGAGCCCGCCGAACCCGCCGCCCAGGCTCAGAGCGAGCCGTCCACCGGCACGCCCCTGGTCGAACCTGCGGCACCCGCGCAGGCCGAGAGCGAACCCGAAACCGCGGCGCCAGCCCAGGTCCAGAGCGAACCGGAGCCCGCCGCACCGGCCCAGGTCCAGGTCGAGCCCGAACCAGCCGAACCGCCAACCGGTGCAGCGGCCGTCGCGGCGCCCGCCGCTCCGCCGCCCGCCCCGCTCAATCCCAAGGACGTCACGCTGAAGATCGCCACTTGGAGCGGCGCCTATGGCGAGTCGCAGGAGCGGGCGTATTTCGAGCCCTTCACCGCCCGTTTCGGCTATCAGATCAACGCCGTTACCTATGATGGCAGCTATGACGTGCTGAAAGGGCAGGGCGCCAAGCCCGAATGGAGCCTGGTCGACATCGACGGCGAGACGGCCGCCCGCGCCTGCGCCGAGAAACTGCTCGAACCGCTCGACGCGTCCCTGCTGCAGAGCGCCCCCGACGGCGCGTCCGCCGCCGAGGACTTCCTGCCCGGCGCTATCCAGCCCTGCGCGCTGGCCAGCGTCGCCTGGTCCGCCGTCATCGTGTTCGACAAGACCCTGAAGCGCAAGCCGGCCACGCTGGAGGATTTCTTCAACACCAGCAAGATTCCCGGCAAACGCCTGCTGCCGAAACAGCCGCGCTATTCGCTCGAATTGGCTCTGATGGCCGATGGCGTCCAGCCGGGCGAAGTTTATAAGGTGCTCTCGGCGCCGGAGGGCCAGGACCGCGCTTTCGCCAAGCTCAGCACCATCAAGAACGACATCCTCTGGTGGGACAAGCCGTCCGACGTTTTCGGCCGTATCGTCAAGAAAGAGGCCGCGATGGGGCTGGCCTTCAACGGGCGCGCCTTCATGGCCATTGTCGGCGGCCAGCAGCCGCTGGAAATCCTCTGGGATCACCAGATCTACGCCTTCGACTATTGGGCCATCCCGCGCGGCGCGGCCCATCAGGAGGCGGCGAAGGAATTCCTCCGCTTCGCCACCACGCCCGGACCGCTCGCCGATCAGACCCGGTGGATGCCCTATGGCCCGGCGCGGCGCTCGGCGGTCAAGCTGGTCGGCAAGCACGCCGAGCTCGATCTCGAGATGAAGCCTTATCTGCCCACGCATGAGCCCAATTTGAAGAGCGCGCTGGCCTTCGATGGCGGCTGGTGGGGTGCCAATGAGGCGGCGCTCACGGCACGTTTCGAGGGCTGGCTCGCCGGGCGCCAGACCGCCGCGCCGAAAGAGGCGCCGACATCGCAATGATCCATGCGAAAACGGCGAAGCGCGAAGCCCTTGCCTTGTAGCATTTCCGTCACAAAGGCGTTGGCGCTGCCTTAATCATGGCGAAATAGGGCCCTCGCTAAGGGGTGCCAAGATCGAGGGCCGCGCGATGCGGCCCTTGCCTTTTTCCGCCCCTGACTTTTGTCTGAAAAGCCAAAGGCTAATCGATCGCGGATCGCCGGCGCTTGCATGACGGGCGTTCGGCGCCTCCGGCAAGGTAACTGATCGGTCCTAGCCGAAGCCGCCGCAGCCACCGCCATAATTCAATATAGGGCCGCCCAGAAATCCGATTCGGGCGTCCTGCTTCCAATTGCGCTGGGCGCCCGCTTGGGGCAAATTCCCGCTCAACAAGGGGTTGGCGGAAGTCCGAAGCACAATGGCTTCCCGCCCAGCCAAGAAAATTCGCTTGAACGCAAAGATCCTGCCGGCTGCGCCGGACGGGATCCGCACCGGCTGCGGCGATCCGTGCCGGGCTCGCAAGCGTTGGGCAAAATGCGGGGTTATAAGCACTGCCGTCCCCAAAGGCGGCAGTGTTTTATTTTGCCTGCCGCTGGTCGCAACGCGACTGCCAAACGCATCCGTCCAGGCGCTTGCGCCGCCTCGCAGCGATTGCCGGTCCGCGCCGCGCGGCCGGGATGCGCCGGTTTCTTTACGATGAGTCCCGTAGGATGCCCGCCACGGCCCCTTGTTGTTTTGCGTTAGGGACGAGCAGTCACATGATGCGTTTGCGCTTTCCTCTCGCCATGGCTGTCCTGGCGGGCACCCTCCTCGCCGCCAAAGCCGAAGCAGCCGGTCCCCGCCCCGCGCCGGCCGCCGCCATGCCGGACATCACCCGCGCCGCGCCGCCGGCCGAGCCGCCCCGGCAGATGCGCGCCGGCCCGGTCAGCGGCGAGCTGACGGCCTCCGCCATCGGCACGCCGTCCTCGCCCGGCAGCTCGACCTTCGCGCAGCTAAAACTCTCGAGTGCCGGCACCGGTAAACGCGGGCTGGCGATCGAACTCGTCGCCGAGGCCGAAATCGGCGAAGTGGTTTCGGTGACGGGGCCCGATGTCACCTCGGAGAAGAAGGGCGGCGCGACGCTGGCGCGCATCGCCGGTCTCCGGGAGGGCCGCGACCGCATCGTGCTGGTCGAATTCAAGCTCCGCGCCGCCGCCGGCAATCCGGCCAACCGTTTGAAGCTGACGCTGCGGGCGCCGCGCACCGGCGACAGCACGGCGGAGGACAGCGTCGCCATCGCCTGGCCCGTCGCCGATTGCGCCGGCGCCTATCACGCCGCGCTGACCCGGATCGGCGCCGATGGCGGCAACATGCTGCGCGAGACCTGGCGCGCCGCCGCCCAGCCGGACAAATCCATGCCGCGCAACTGGCTGTTCCGCCCCGCATCGCCGAGGCGCGACACGCGCCGCGTGTCCGAAACCGCCGGCGCGGACGCCAAGCTCCAGCGCGAGGTGTTCATCGAGGCTGGCGAGCTGGTCAGCGCGGGCTATGACAGCGCGCTGCGCCAGAACGGCCGCTACGGCTGGACCATCTCGAAGGTGGCCGAGGATCTGAACAAATATTTTACCCAGGAGCCCAATCCGGCGCTCTGCACCGGCGCCATCGGTTTCGTCGCTTATTATGACGAGCGGCTGGCGCCGCTGCGTCAGCGCGCTGAGCGCCTGACCGCGCTGGCCGGCGCCGCGCGGGCGATGTCGCGCGAAAAGGCCGAGGCGCTGCTCGAGTCCGTGCGCGCCGCGTCCGGCGGCCATCCCGCCTGGGGCGGCGCGACGCTCGCGTCGCTGAAGCCCGTCAGCGACGGGCCGGAGGATGACAAGGCACTGATCCTCGCCCTGATGCGTGTCGGCAATTTCTCCAAGGACCGCATCGCCGAGGTCAGCGCCGCGCCCGATGGCTACGCGGCGTTGCGCATGCTGGACGGCATCGGCCCCAAAACCGGCAACATGCCCGCCGCCACGCGCGAGGCGATGCGGGAGGCGATGTCCTCCATCGAGGCAGCGCTCCGGCTCGGCGCGGCGCAGTCCCGCTACGACCGGCTCTGGCGCGGCCTGAACGGTAGCCTCCAGGCGATCCGCGATGCCCACGCCAAGCATTGCACGTGCGGGAGTTGAGTTTAGATCAGAACGGATATGGCCGACCGATCAGGAGGATCATGCAGGGCACAGGCGATTGGACATTCCCTCCGCTGCCCGCGCCCCGCCTGTCTCAATCCTCGAACGGATCGTTGACCAGAATGGTGTCCTCGCGCTTCGGCGAAGTGGACAGC
Source organism: Rhodomicrobium sp. R_RK_3 (assembly GCF_002198715.1). Classification (GTDB taxonomy): domain Bacteria; phylum Pseudomonadota; class Alphaproteobacteria; order Rhizobiales; family Rhodomicrobiaceae; genus R-RK-3. The sequence goes on from NZ_MWLK01000018.1 coordinate 107,432, forward strand.
ATCGTCACCGGGGCTTCGATCAATTCTTCCAGGCGCTTGACATATTTGATCGCCTGCGCCGGCAGCGCGGCCCACGACCTTGCGCCCTCGGTCGAGGCTTTCCAGCCCTCCAGCACCTCATAGATCGGCTCGACCCGCGCCTGCGCCCCTTGCGCCGCCGGCAGATAATCGATCTCCCCGCCGTCCAGCCGGTAGCCGACGCAGACTTTCACCTCGTCCAGCCCGTCCAGCACGTCGAGCTTGGTCAGCGCGATGCCGTCGATGCCGCACACTTTCACCGCCTGCCGCACCAGCACGGCGTCGAACCAGCCGCAGCGCCGCGGCCGCCCCGTCACCGTGCCGAATTCATGGCCCCGCTCGCCGAGCTGCCGGCCGACCTCGTTCGACTGCTCGGTCGGAAACGGTCCCTGGCCGACACGCGTCGTATAAGCCTTGGTGATGCCGAGCACATGCGTCACCGAGCGCGGGCCGAGGCCCGAGCCGGTCGCCGCCTGTCCCGCCACGGTGTTGGACGAGGTCACGAACGGATAAGTGCCGTGGTCGATGTCGAGCATGGCGCCCTGCGCGCCCTCGAACAGGATTCGCTTGCCCTCGCGGCGGTGCTGGTCGAGCAACTGCCAGACGCGGTCCATATAGGGCAGCACCTCCGGCGCGATGGCGGCGAGTTGATTGTAAAGCGCATCGCCAGAAACCTCCTCGACGCCGAGGCCGCGCCTGAGCGCATTGTGATGCGTCAGCGCGCGGTGGATCTTGGCGCGCAAGGTCTTCAGATTGACGAGGTCCATCACCCGGATGGCGCGGCGGCCGACCTTGTCCTCATAGGCCGGGCCGATGCCGCGCTTGGTGGTGCCGATGGCGTTGACGCCCGCCGCGCCCTCGCGCAGGCCGTCCAGCTCGCCGTGGAAGGGCAGGATCAGCGTCGCATTCTCGGCGAGGCGCAGATTGTCGCGCGAAATGTTGACGCCCTGGGCCTTGAGGCCGTTGATCTCCTTGGCCAGTGCCCAGGGATCGACCACGACGCCATTGCCGATCACCGACAGCTTGCCCTGGCGCACCACGCCGGACGGCAGCAGCGAGAGCTTATAGGTGATGCCTTCGACCACCAGCGTATGGCCGGCATTGTGCCCGCCCTGGAAGCGCACGACAATGTCGGCCCGTTCGGAGAGCCAATCGACGATCTTTCCCTTGCCCTCATCGCCCCATTGCGAGCCGACAACCGCCACGTTCGCCATAAAATTTCCTCAAGCTCAGAGCACCGCGCGAATATTGCGGCAGACGGAGAGAATTTATCTATAACGCGTGGCACGCCGTTCCGCGAGCGGTCATGGGCGCGGCGGAATGACCGAAAAATCGGCAGGCTCGCCGGCAAAACTTTACGTGCCGGGCTGGCTCGCGTAATGCAACGCCATGCAAGAGAGCGTTCGCCCGGAAAATAAGCAATCCCTCATCGCGCGCGGTTTCGACAACGCCTATGTGCTGCTGGTGCTGACCATGCTGTTCTGGGCGGGAAATTCCGTCGTTGCGCGAGGCACTTACGACGTCGTGCCGCCCTTGGCGCTGGCCTGGCTGCGCTGGACGCTGGCGACGCTCATCATCCTGCCCTTCGCCTGGGGGCAGCTGAGGCGCGACCTGCCGATGATCCGCAAGCATTGGCGGATGCTGGCCCTGCTCGGCACGCTCGGCACCGGCACCTTCAACAGTCTCTATTATATCGGCCTCAGCAAGACCACGGCGATCAACGGCCTCATCATCAATTCGGCCATCCCGATCCTGATCCCGATTGCCATTTTCGTCATCTACCGGGAAAGGCTGCGCCCGATCCAGGCGGCGGGCATCGCGCTCTCCTTCCTCGGCGTGCTGACCGTGCTGGCCAAGGGCGACCCGCATCTGCTCTTGTCGTTCCAGTTGAACGAGGGCGATCTCTGGGTGCTGGTCGCGATGATCGTCTGGGCCGTCTATACCAGCATCCTGCGCGAGCAGCCGCCCATCCACTGGCTGAGCTTTGCCACCATCACCTTTGCCGTCGCTTCCGTCATCACGCTGCCGCTGTTCATCGGCGAGAACATCGCCGGCAAACATGTGCAGCCCACGCTGCACGCCATCCTGGCCATCGCCTATGTCTCGACCATGCCAAGCGTCCTGGCGCAAATCTTCTATATTCGCGGCGTCGAGCTGATCGGCGGCAACCGCGCCGGCGTCTTCGTCCACCTGGTGCCGCTATTCGGCGCGCTCCTGGCGATCGTCTTTCTCGGCGAGGATCTGCATCTCTATCATCTCGCCGGTTTCGGGCTGATCCTGGCGGGGGTCTGGATTTCCTCGCGCCCCGCCCGCACGCCCGCGCTCAATATTCGCTGACGATGACCTCGCGCCTCGCCGGCCATTTGATCTCGTAGGAGAGGGCGATTTCCTTTTCGCCTTGCGCGGCGAGTTCGAAATTCCAGGCAAGGACGCCGAGCTTGTCGTCGAAATTGCGCTCGCTCGGCTCCGTCGTCATCGGCAAGAGCTCGACCGCGATCTGCTCGTCCTCCGAAACCGGCATCTGGTCGATGACCGTCACCGGCATCGCCCAATCATGCAGGTTCTTGACGCTGATGCGGAAATGCTGCTCGTCGGTGGCCGAGCTGGAGATGATGCCGGATTCGCCCTTGGCGCGGGCTAGTTCCACGCGCCCGACCGTCACCGCATCGTCCGGGCCGAAGCCGAGTTCCTTTTCCTCGCCGCGCATCGTCAGCGGCAGGTGGCCCTGGCCGATATAGACGCCGTCCCGGTAGAGCGAGACGGCGCCGGGCAGCAGCGGCGCGACGCCGTCATGGGTGAATTTGGCGTGCAGATAGGCTTTGGCGTCGAGCTTGGGCACCGCCAGCACATAGAGCAACGGCTTCAGCTCGTCGGCGGAAATCAGCAGCTTCTTCTCGCCGACGCCGGACTTGACCGTGACGCGCTGCTGCAGGTTGAAGGCGGCCTGATAGGGCGCCTCCTCGATGTCCGCGTCGCGGTCGCTGACAGTCGCCTCCCCGGACGGGCGCGGCTTGGCTTGCTGGGCCGGCATGTCCATCCGGCCGGCGCCGTCCAGCGATTTGCCGATCGAGCGCAACTCGGGCTTGAACTCGACCTTCATGGCGGCAAGATCGGGCGCGGCGGTCGCGCCGTCGGGCCGGACGGTGGACAGCGTCAGCATGGCGTCGTCCCAGTCCTCGCCCGTCGATTGCGAGATGCTGGCCCGCCGCGCCAAGGCGAGCGTCCCCGCCCCGTCCTTGCCGCCGGTGGTCAGCCGCGCATCGTAGATCGGCGTCCATTCCGCCGCTTTCACCTGGTAGCGCACCCGCAGCGAGCCCTTCACGGCGGCGCGGGCGTCGGCGAAGATCCGCAATTCGGTCCTCTCCTGCTCCTCGGCGGGCTCGCGCTGCAACTGCTCCTTGAGCAGCGCGATGCGCTCATCGAGGCCGCGCTGCGCCACCTGCGCTTCATGAACGGCGTTGGCCGAGCCGGCGATCCGCGCGCCGATCAGGTCGAACATCGCATTCCAGTCGGGGCCGGCGGCGGCGGGCGCGTCGCCAGTCTTCGCGGTTGCGGCGAGCGGGGCGCGGCTGAGATTTTCGGCGAGCGCCTTTTGCCCTTCGGCGGCGGCGATGGTGCCGTCGAGGGCGGCGCGCTCATCGGTCAGGCGCTGAATCTCGGTTTCGATGCGCTTGCGCTCGCTCGGCGCGAGGCCGGTGTCGCCGCCCTGCTTGCGAACCAGGATGCGGCGCGCGTCGAGCGAGGTGATTTCCATGGCGGTGGTCGCCTCGCCGTCGACGCGGATCGAGTTGGGATCGAGCGCGGCGGGGAGGTCGGTGAGAACCAGCACATGCGAGCCGGCTTCGGCGGCGACATCGAGCCGGCGCGCGATCTCGGCGCCGCTCGGGAACACCGTCACCGCGTCGACGCGCGAGGCGGCGCGCATCTCGGCCGCCGCGCCCGGCAAGGGAGAAGCGACCAAGACCGCAGCCGCCAGATAGGTCAAATGCCGCATCATATCGAACCTCCGCGTAACCGTTTGCCGATTGCCCTCCGCGCCGCGCGCATCAATTTTTCCAAAATCCCGGAAAGGCAATGATCTGCAGCTTGCCTTCGATCTATAATCCCTCAAAGGGCTTTTAGAACGGCGGCAGAGCAACATGCTTAATGCCGGCATTCAGCCCGCTGGAAAATCGCGCATGGTCCGGCCGCAAATCCGCATCCTCGTCACCGGCTTCGGGCCGTTCCCGGGCGTGCCCTTCAACGCCTCCGCCGCGCTGATCGGCCATCTCGCCGAGACCGACCGGCTGCGCGGCGCCGGCGTCAGCCTGCACACCGCCGTTCTGCCGACGGACTGGCGCCGCGCCTCGGCCGAAGCGGGGGCGCTGATCCGCTCGATCCGCCCGGACGCGATCGTGCATTTCGGCGTTGCCCGCCGCGCCAAAGGCTTCCAGGTCGAAACGCGGGCGTTCAATGCGACGCGTCCGGTGCTCGATCATGACGGCCGCATGCCGGGGGGACGGTCGGTGCGGCCGGGAGCGCCGCCCATGCTGGCCGTGACGGTGCCGTCCGAGCGGCTGGTGCGCAGCTTGCGGCTGGCCCGTTTGCCCGCCGTGCTGTCGCGCGACGCCGGGCGCTATCTGTGCAATGCCATCCTGTACCAGAGCCTGCTGCAAGCGCGCGCCGCCGCCGATCCCCCGCTGGCGGGATTTGTGCATATTCCGGCGCTGCCGCCGATTTCGGCCGGGCCGGGCGGGGAGAATGCGCCTTGCGGCTGGACGGAATTGAAGGCCGGCGCCGAGACCATCATCCGCGCGCTGATTCCCTACGCCCGCGCGGCGCGCCGGGGTGGCGCCACGGCGCGCGGCGTGGACCGGGCCTGCCGGCGAGCGCTGCGGCGCTGACCCTCGTTCAGCTTCCCGCCGCGGCCTTGCCCCGGATCATGCCGCGGCTGGGGTCGTAGCCGCGCAGTGCGCCGGCCATGAAGATGGCGAAGGCCAGCACGGTCCAGCCGAGCGCCCACCAGTTCACCTGGCCGTAAAGCGCGAAGCGGATCAGCTCGACGGCGTGGGTGAACGGGTTGACCGCGCAGATGTCGTGCAGGATCGGCGAGCTCTCGGCCATCTTCCAGAGCGGGTAGAGCGCGGTCGAGAGGAAGAACATCGGGAAGATGACGAAATTCATCACGCCCGCGAAATTCTCCAGCCGGTCGATGGTCGAGGACAGCATCAGCCCCAGCGCGCCGAGCATCAGCCCGGAGACGATCAGCGCGGGCAGCACGAGAAAATATCCGCTCCAGGGCAGCACGATGCCGGTCGCCGCCGCGGCCGCCAGGAATGTGTAGACCTGCAGGATCGAGATCATGGTGCCCGCGACGAGCTTGGAGAACAGCAGCCACCAGCGGGGCAGGGGGCTGGTCAGCAAAAGCCGCATCGAGCCCATCTCGCGGTCATAGACCAGCGACAGCGAGCTTTGCATGCCGTTGAAGAGCTGGATCATGCCGCACAGCCCCGGCACGATATAGACTTCATAGGTGATGTAGGTCTCGTAGGGCGGGATGATCGACAGGCCGAGCGCGGCGCGGAAGCCGGCGGCGAAGACGACCAGCCACATCAGCGGGCGGACGAGCGCGGCGATGAAGCGTTCGCGCTGGGTGATGAAGCGCAGCGCCTCGCGCCAGACGATGGCGAGGAGGCAGGTCAGCCACGCTCTCATGCGGCCTCCCGGGTCAGGCTGGCGAAGGCGCTGGCCAGATCCGGCAAGCCGCCGCGCACCTCGCCCATGGTGCCGTCGGCGACGATGCGGCCGCGATGCAGCACCACCAGCGCGTCGTCGGCCTCGACCTCATCGACCAGATGCGTGGCCCAGAGCGCGGTGATGCCTTCGTCGCGGCAGAGCGCGTGGACATGGGCGGTGATCGACATTCTCGCCGCCACGTCCAGGCCGACGGTCGGCTCGTCGAGCAGCAGGAGCGCCGGGCCGTGGATCAGCGCACGGGCTATCTCCATGCGGCGGCGATGGCCGCCATTCAGGTCGCGCGCCTTCTCGCCGGAGCGCTCCCTCATGCCGAGCCGGTCGAGCGCGGCTTCGATGCGGCTCCTGGCGGCGCGGCCGGAGATGCCATGCAGCGCGGCGTAATAGGCAAGGTTTCGCCACACGGTCAGGTCGAGATCGAGGGTCGGCTGCTGGAACACCACGCCGATGCGGGCGAGCGCCGCGCGGGGATTGGCGGCCAGATCGATGCCGGCGATCTCGATGCGGCCATCGCCCGGCAGGAACAGCCGCGTCAGCAGGGCGAACAAGGTGGATTTGCCCGCGCCGTTCGGGCCGAGCAGGGCGCAGAAGCGGCCCGGCGCGACGCTGAAAGAGACATCGTCCAGCGCGCGCTTTGCTCCATAGCCGAATGACAGATGCGATACGGCCAAGCCGTTCATGGAGCCCTCGGGGCCAAGCTGAGCTGCCCGATGCAGCGCTCTCCTGCTGAATGCATCGGGCGGGGGCTCCGCGTCAATAGGCGCTTCGCCCCTTATTTCGGCTGGCTTTTCGTTCCTGGTTGCGGCGCCGGCACCGGACAGTCGCCCGGCGGCGTCATCGTCGGCACCTTTTCGCTGAGCCCGGCGGTCGGGGGATGCTGCTTCTGCCGGTCGCCCGCCTCGGTGGCCGGCGGGCAATCCGGCTTCATCGGCTGGACCTGGCTTCCGACGGCTTCGGTTGCCTCGGTTCCGGGCTGGAGCGGCGGCGGCTGCTGCGCCTTGAGCGAGGCCGGCAAAGCTGCGATGGCGAGTGCCAGCAGCGGCAGCCGGCAATATCCGGCAAAATACCCATGCATCCGATCAACTCCTTTGGCGCCCGCTCATCCAAGGAATGAGGCGGTACGCGGAAATAATTGCCGCAAGTGACGCTCTCCCCGCGACAGTCGCCAAGAGATAACCATCGGTCCGGCAGCTATATCCGTGCCGCTGTTTCACGGCGCTAGTGAATTCTGGAAACTAATCCGGGCAAGACGCGCGTGTTAGCATCTTCAGACAAAAGGGCGGCGAGGAAATTGTCTTTCCTCGATCGGATCAACAAGCAAGGGAGGATGGCAATGGCCGTATCAATTCATCCAGCGGTGGACAATGGCGTCAAGGCGGGCACGCCCGGTTTCGAGGGCGGCCGGCTCTATTGCAATTGCGCCAGCGACCGCGTCGAGGTCGCCATCGCCGGCAACACCGCGCACAACCATGTCTGCGGCTGCAGCAAATGCTGGAAGCCGGCCGGCGCGCGCTTTGCCCAGATCGCGGTCACGCCGCGCAGCGGCGTCTCGGTGATCGCCAACGGGCAGAAGCTCGCCATCGTCGACACCTCAGCCGCCATCCAGCGCTATGCCTGCCAGGGCTGCGGCGCGCATATGTATGGCCGCATCGAGAACACCGGCCATCCCTTCTACGGCCTCGACTTCGTGCATACCGAGCTGTCGCCGCAGCAAGGCTGGTCGGCACCGGAATTCGCCGCCTTCGTGTCCTCGGTGATCGAGACCGGCACGCCGCCGAGCCTGATGGGCGAGATCCGCGCGCGGCTGAACGAGCTCGGCCTGCCGCCCTATGATGCGCTGTCTCCGGCGCTGATGGACGCGATTTCGACCCATGTCGCCAAGCAGAAGGGCACGCTGGCGTCGTAAAGTTTCAGGATCGGGGCAGCCGGTGAGGTTTTCGTGGCAACGATGACCCCACCGACGCCTCGGCCGCGTCATTGCGACGGTCGCGGCCGAGGCTATTCTATTTCGCGCGGCTCAATTCGGCGTGCGTGACCAGCGCACGGTCAGATCTCTCCTCAGCAAAAATCCGAAAATCTTTCGTCCGTCGCCCCGGCCGTCAGAGCCGGGGCCTACTTGCGTCGCGTCTCGCCGCAGTGCCGGCTGATCGGGGATTGGGTCCCGGCTCGCCCTGACGGGCGTCCGGGACGCCAAGAGGGAGATGCCCTAGAGGGAAACCCTTCGGCGAGGTGCGGCCACGCCTTTGCTCTAAAGCAGCTTCCCTGGATTGAGAATGCCGAGCGGGTCGAAGGCCGATTTGATGCGGCGCATCAGCTCGATCTCGAGCGGCGCCTTCACCTCCGGCAGCAGGTCGCGCTTCATGCGGCCGATGCCGTGCTCGGCGCTGATCGAGCCGCCGAGTTCCAGCACCACCTCGTTGATGGCGTGCGTGACCTCATCCCAGCGGGCGAGGAAGGCGGCTTTGTCCGCGCCCTCGGGCTGGCTGACATTGTAGTGGATGTTGCCGTCGCCATAATGGCCGAACGGCACCGGACGGCAGCCCGGCACCAGCTTGGTGACGATTTCGGTGGCGCGGGCCAAAAATTCCGGCAGCGCGGCGACGGGCACGGAGACGTCGCTCTTGATGCTGCCGCCCTCATAAAGCTGCACCTCCGAGAGCATTTCGCGCAGACGCCAGAAATCGCCGGCCTGGGTCAGCGACGCGGCCACCACCGCGTCGGAGACATAGCCGGCCTCGACGCCCTGCATCAGCAGCGACTCGGCCCGCGCCTGTGCCTCGTCCGGGCGCTGGCTGGCCAGCTCGATCAGTGCGTACCAGGGATGCTCGGCGGTCATCGGGTCGCGGGTGCCCTCGACATGGCGCAGTACGAAGTCGATGCCGATGCGCGGCATCAGCTCGAAGGCGGTCAGCTCGCCCGCGCCGAGATCGTTGGCGAGTTCGAAGAAGCGGGCCGCCGCGTCGAGGTCGGGCAGGGCGGCATAGGCGGTCGCCTTGCTCTTGGGCTGCGGCAGCATCCGCAGCACCGCCGCCGTGATGATGCCGAGCGTGCCTTCCGAGCCGATGAACAGATCGCGCAGATCATAGCCGGTATTGTCCTTGCGCAGCGCGCGCAGGCCGTCCCAGACCCGTCCGTCCGGCAGCACGACTTCCAGGCCCAGCACCAGATTGCGCGCATTGCCATAGGCGAGCACCTGCAAGCCGCCCGCATTGGTCGCCAGATTGCCGCCGATCTGGCAGGAGCCTTCCGAGCCGATGCTGAGCGGGAACAGCCGCCCGGCCTCCTCGGCCGCCTTCTGCACGCCCGCCAGCGTCACGCCGGCCTCGGCGATGAGGACATTGCCGCGCGGATCGACGGAGCGGATGCGGTTCATGCGCTGCAAACTCAGCACGACTTCGGTGTCGAAGGGGATCTGGCCGCCGACGAGGCCGGTATTGCCGCCCTGCGGCACGATGGCGGTTCCGGTCTCACTCGCCAGCGCCATGATGCGCGAGACTTCCTCGGTGCTGCCGGGGCGCAGGATGAGCGGGGTCTTGCCCTGGTAGAGCCGCCGCCACTCCGTCAGATAGGGCGCCTGGTCGTTGCCGTCCGTCAGCGCGTATTTCTCGCCGACGATGGCGGTGAAAGCGCGGATGGTGTCGGCCGAAGGCGCGGCGGGGAGGGCGAATTTGGCGGTCATGCTGTCAAGTCCTTGGGGCGGCGGCGCGGCGCAGCCGGTCGTTGATCGCTTCGCCGAGCCCGGCTTCGGGGATCGGCGCGACGGCGATGGTTGCGGTTTCCGCCGCGTCGAGCAAGCGGAGATGAGCAAAGAGATTGGCGGCGGCTTCGCGGAGGTCGCCTGAGGCGCTGAGATTGAGCGAGGCGGCAGCGGTCGCCGCGTGCGGGCCGAAGCCGAGGAAGGCTTCGCCCGGCTTGGGCCGTTCGGCGTTGAGACGGAGTTGCGCGCGGGGCGCATAATGCGAGGCGAGCATCCCCGGCGCTTGCGGCTTTGCGCTCGCCTTATGCGCGGCGAGCGGGCGGCCCAGCACCGCCTCGATCGCCTCGCGCGGGACGGCGCCGGCGCGCAGCAGGACCGGCTCGCCATCGGCAAATCCGACGATGGTCGATTCCAGACCCTCCGCGCACGGCCCGCCGTCGAGGATCATATCGACGCGGTCGCCGAGATCGGCGGCGACATGCACCGCCGTCGTCGGGCTGACCTGTCCGGAGAGGTTGGCGCTCGGCCCTGCAAGCGGCACGCCCGCCGCCCGGATCAGCGCCCGCGCGCCGTCATGCGCAGGCACCCGCAAGGCCACGGTCGGCAATCCAGCGCTGACCAGATCGCTTAAGCCCGCCTCCGCCCGCCTCGGCAGCACCAAGCTCAGCGGGCCGGGCCAGAAGGCGGCCGCCAGATCCCGAGCGTCCGGCGAGAACGCTGCCAGCGCCTCCGCCCCGGCCATATCGGCGACATGCACGATCAGCGGATTGAATCGCGGCCGCCCCTTCGCCTCGAAAATCCGCGCCACCGCCTCGCCGTCCAGCGCATTCGCGCCGAGGCCGTACACAGTCTCCGTCGGAAACGCGACGAGGCGGCCGGCGCGGATCAGCCGCGCAGCTTCACGCATATTTTCCGGGGAAATCTCTGTAATCACGGGCATTTTCGGGCGGCGGCGCTGGCCGGTTGAAGGCATCCGTGGAAATCGGAACCTATCCTTGCGGTTAAGACCATTCCCTATACATTATATAACTAACCGAAGCTGCCGAAAAACCGGGCAGCCGCATGTCCGGGGAGGAGTCATGGCCTATAAAGCCCCTGTCGCTGATATTTCCTTCGCACTCAATAGCATAGCCGGGTTTTCAGGCCATTTGCAGGACGGCATGTTCGGCGATCTGGACGCCGCGACCGTCGAGGCGGTGCTGGAGGAGGCGGGCCGTTTCGCCAGCGAGGAACTGGCGCCGCTCAACTGCAGCGGCGATGAGGACCGGGCGCAGCTCAGGGACGGTGAGGTCGTCTTACCGCCGGGCTGGGCGGAGGCCTACCGCAAATTCTGGGAAAGCGGCTGGAACGCGCTGCCCTCGCCCGTCGATCATGGCGGCCAGGGGCTGCCGCTGGCGGTGTCGATGGCCGTTTCCGAGATGTGGAACGGGGCGAACATGGCCTTCGGGCTCAATCCGATGCTGACTCAGGCCGGCGTCGAGGCGCTGTCGAAATACGGCTCCGAGGAACTGAAGGCGAAATATCTGCCGAAGATGGTGTCGGGCGAATGGACCGGCTCGATGCAGCTCACCGAGCCGCAGGCGGGCTCCGACCTGCGCTTCATCAAGACACGGGCCGTGCCGCAGGGCGACGGCAGCTACCGCATCAGCGGCACCAAGATCTTCATCACCTTCGGCGAGCATCCGCTGACGCCGAACATCGTCCATATCGTGCTCGCCCGCCTGCCCGACGCGCCCGAAGGCACCAAGGGCATCTCGATGTTCCTGATCCCAAAGTTCCTGGTCAATGAGGACGGCTCGCTCGGCGCGCGCAACGATGTGCATTGCGCCAAGCTCGAGCACAAGCTCGGCATCCATGGCAGCCCGACCTGCGTGCTGAATTACGGCGATGCCGGGGGCGCCATCGGCTGGATGGTCGGCGAGCCCAATCGCGGCCTGACCTACATGTTCACCATGATGAATCAGGCCCGGCTGGCGGTCGGGGTGCAGGGCGTCGGGCTGGCGGAGCACGCCTATCAGGATGCGCTCGCCTATGCGCGGGAGCGCAGGCAGGGCAGCGTCGAGGGCACGCCGCCGAACGAGATGACGCCGATCATCAATCACCCGGATGTGCGCCGGATGCTGATTTCGATGAAGGCGAAGATCGCCGCCGCCCGCGCCATCTACGCCGTCAACGCCATGGCGATGGACGTCGCCCGCAGCAGCGCCGACCCGGCGGCCCGCGCCCGCGCCGAAGGGCTGGCCGCGCTGCTGACGCCCGTCTCGAAAGCCTATGGCTCCGACATCGGCGTCGAGGTGGCCTCGGAGGGCATCCAGGTGCATGGCGGCATGGGCTTCATCGAGGAAACCGGCGTCGCCCAGCATTATCGCGACGCCCGCATCGCCCCGATCTATGAAGGCACCAACGGCATCCAGAATGTCGATCTGGTCGCGCGCAAGCTGCCGGCCAACAATGGCGAGACGGTCCGGTTGTTCATCGGCGAGCTGAAGGCGACGCTGGCCGAGCTAAAAGCCTCCAATGAGCCGGCTTTCGGCGCGATGTTCGAATGCCTCTCCGAAAGCGTCGCCGATCTCGAGGAGACGACGGAATGGCTGCTGCGCAAGCTGGCCCAAGACCGCGACGCCGCGCTGGCGGGCGCGACGCCTTACGGGCGGCTGTTCGCCAATGCGGCGGGCGGCGTGTTCCTGGCGCGCGGTGCGCTGGCGGCGGCGCGGTCTTGGGCCAGCTTGCGCAGCAGCCATTNGCGCTGGCGGCGGCGCGCGGCGCCAACGGCTCCGGCGCGGCGGCGGACGGGCATATCGCGCTCGCCCGGCATTTCGCCGAAACCCAGGCGCCGCAGAACGGCGGCCTGAAGCGTATCGTCTTCAACATGCATGAAACCGTCAACGGCAAGGCGGCCGACGCCGCGCTTGCCTGAAAGCCAAGCAGGGACGCATGGACACGCTCAAAGGCAAGACGCTCTTCATCACCGGCGCCAGCCGCGGCATCGGCCTCGCCATCGCCCTGCGCGCCGCCCGCGACGGCGCCAATGTCGCCATCGCCGCCAAGACCGCCGAGCCGCATCCCAAGCTCGAGGGCACCATCTACACCGCCGCCGCCGAGATCGAGGCGGCGGGCGGCAAGGCGCTGCCGCTCGTCTGCGACATCCGCAATGAGGAGCAGCTTGCCGACGCGGTCGCGAAAACCGCCGCGGCCTTCGGCGGCATCGATATCTGCGTCAACAATGCCAGCGCCATTTCGCTGACCGGCACGCTGGCGACCGACATGAAGCGCTACGATCTGATGCACCAGATCAACACGCGCGGCACCTTCCTGACCTCGAAACTGTGCATCCCCTATCTCGCCAAGGCGGAGAACCCGCATATCCTGATGCTGTCGCCGCCGCTCGACATGAAGCCGAAATGGTTCGGCCCGCATGTCGCCTATACGATGGCGAAATTCGGCATGAGCATGTGCGTGCTGGGGATGGCGGAGGAATTAAAGCCGCAAGGCATCGCGGTGAACGCGCTGTGGCCGCGCACCACCATCGCCACCGCCGCCGTCAACAATCTGCTCGGCGGCGATATGCTGATGCGCATGAGCCGCAAGCCCGACATCCTGGCCGACGCGGCGCATCTGATCTTCACCCAGCCCTCGCGTGAGTTCACCGGCCGCTTCCTGATCGACGACACGCTGTTGAGCGAATTCGGCGTCACCGATTTCGACCGTTACCGCGTCGACCCGAGCAAGGACCTCGCGCCGGATTTCTTCGTCCCCGAGGACAGCGTTCCGCCGGTCAGCCTGAAGGCGCTGACCGCCTAGCCACCGCCGCGAGCGGGCCGCGTGCCCGCCCTCCGCCTTGCCGAATCTTGCAAAGCATGGTCACCTAGCCCCATGGCGACACTCTACCTCACCCATCCCTGCCTCGTGGAGCACGACACCGGCCCCGGCCATCCGGAGCGGCCGGACCGCATCCGCGCGGTCGAAAAAGTGCTCGCCCATGAGACGTTCGACGCGCTCATCCGCGAGGAGGCCCCCGAGGGCGCCGAGGAGGACATCGCGCGCGTCCATCCGCGTGCCTATATCGAGGCCATCAAGAACGTCGCGCCGGCGCGCGGCCTGGTCTATCTGGACGGCGATACGCCGATGTCGCCCGGCACGCTCAACGTCATTCTGCACGCCGTGGGCGCGGGCACCCGCGCCGTCGATGCGGTGATGACGGGCGAGGTGCAGAACGCCTTTTGCGGCGTCCGCCCGCCCGGCCATCACGCCGAGCCGAGCCGCGCCATGGGCTTCTGCATCTTCAACAGCGCCGCCATCGCCGCCGAATATGCGCGCGCCAAGCACGGCGCCGAGCGCGTCGCCGTCGTCGATTTCGACGTGCATCACGGCAATGGCACGCAGGCCGCCTTCTGGTCGGAGAAGAACCTGTTCTACGCCTCCAGCCACCAGTCGCCCTTCTATCCCGGGACCGGGCGGACGGGGGAGACGGGCGTTGCCGGCAACATCGTCAACGCGCCGCTGCGGGCGGGCGACGGCGGCCGCGAATTCCGCGCCGCCTACAAGGATCTGATCCTGCCGTCGCTGGTGAATTTCGCGCCCGACCTCTTGATCCTCTCCGCCGGCTTCGACGCCCATCAGGAAGACCCGCTCGCCGAGATCAACCTCGTCGAGGAGGATTTTTCCTGGGTCACCTATCAGCTTGCCGAGGTCGCGCAGAAATGGTCGGGCGGGCGCATCGTCTCGATGCTGGAAGGCGGCTATAGCCTCAACGGGCTCGCCCGTTCGACTGCCGTGCATGTCGCCGCGCTTATGGATGCCGGGCGCTGAGCGGCGCACCGGCGCCAAGAATAACGCTGAGAAAGGATTTCCATGGCAAAGCCACCTGCCACTCATGAGGACATTCAGGCGCTGAGTTTCGAGCAGGCGCTTAAGGAGCTAGAAACCATCGTTGGCAAGCTCGAGCGCGGCGACGTCGAGCTGGAGCCGTCCATTTCGCTCTACGAACGCGGCGAAGCCCTGCGTGCGCATTGCGAACGCCTGCTTCAGCGCATCGAGGCGAAGGTTGAAAAGATCACCTTGGATGCCCAAGGCGCGCCGAATGGCAGCGTGCCATTGGAAGCCGGACAGTGACATTTCGTCTCATAAAAAGGCAATTATGACAGTGTTACGGCATAATTTCCGTGATTTTGAGGCGAAGATTGGGGTCTAATCACGAGGATATGGCCGACCCCGACCGGGCCGGCTTACTTTTGAGGAGACTGCCTCGTGACGGTTCCGAGTAAGACACCGCTTCTCGATCAAATCAAAATCCCCTCCGACCTGCGCAAATTTACCGAGAAGGATCTCATTCAAATCGCCGGGGAGTTGCGGCAGGAGACGATCGACGCCGTGTCGGTGACCGGCGGCCATCTGGGCGCGGGGCTCGGCGTCGTCGAGCTGACCGTCGCGCTGCATTACCTGTTCGACACGCCGGACGACCGCATCCTCTGGGACGTCGGCCACCAGGCCTATCCGCACAAAATCCTGACCGGCCGCCGCGACCGCATCCGCACGCTGCGTCAGGGCGGCGGGCTCGCCGGTTTCACCAAGCGCGCCGAAAGCGAGTATGACACGTTCGGCGCGGGCCATTCCTCGACCTCAATTTCGGCCGGGCTCGGCATGGCCGTGGCGCGCGACCTCGAGGGGCGAAAGAACCACGTCATCGCCGTGATCGGCGACGGCGCCATGAGCGCGGGCATGGCCTATGAGGCGATGAACAATGCCGGCGCCATGGACAAGCGGCTGATCGTCATCCTCAACGACAACGACATGTCGATCGCCCCGCCGGTCGGCGCGCTGAGCGCTTATCTCGCGCGCATCAATTCCAGCCACACCTATCTGGCCATTCGCGATTTCGTGAAGCAGCTCGCCAAGCGCCTGCCCAAGGACTGGGAGCGCCGCGCCGCCCGCGCCGAGGAATACACCCGCAGCTTCTGGGCCGGCGGCGTGTTGTTCGAGGAACTCGGCTTCTATTATGTCGGCCCGGTCGACGGCCATAATCTGGATCATCTGATCCCGGTACTGCGCAATGTGCGCGACGCCGATGTCGGGCCGGTGCTGATCCACGTCGTCACCCAGAAGGGCAAGGGCTACGCCCCGGCGGAGAAGTCCCCGGACAAATATCACGGGGTCAACAAGTTCAACGTCATCACCGGGGCGCAGGCCGTCGCCAAGCCGAACGCGCCGAGCTACACGAAGGTCTTTGCGCAAAGCCTGATCCAGGAGGCGCGCAAGGACGACAAGATCGTTGCCGTGACCGCCGCCATGCCCGCGGGCACCGGGCTCGACCTGTTCGGGCGCGAATTCCCCGATCGCTGTTTCGATGTCGGCATCGCGGAGCAGCATGGCGTCACCTTCGCCGCAGGCCTTGCGACCGAGGGCTATAAGCCGTTCGCCGCGATCTATTCGACCTTCCTGCAGCGTGCCTACGATCAGGTCGTGCACGATGTCGCCGTGCAGCATTTGCCGGTGCGCTTCGCCATCGACCGCGCCGGTCTCGTCGGCGCCGACGGGCCGACCCATGCCGGCTCCTTCGACGTCGCCTATCTGAGCTGCCTGCCGGGTTTCGTGGTCATGGCCGCCGCCGATGAGGTCGAGTTGCGCCACATGGTGGCGACGGCCGCCGCCATCGATGACGGCCCGTCCGCCTTCCGCTATCCGCGCGGCGAAGGCTGGGGGCTGGACATGCCCGAGGAAGGCACGCCCCTGGAGATCGGGCGCGGCCGTATCCTGCGCGAGGGCACGGCGGTGGCGCTGTTATCCTTCGGCGGTCGCCTCGCCGAATGCCTGACCGCCGCCGACCAGCTTTCCGCGCGCGGCCTCTCGACCACGGTGGCGGACGCCCGCTTCGCCAAGCCGCTCGATGAAGCGCTGATCCGCCAGCTTTGCGCCCATCACGAGGTGGTGGTGAGCATCGAGGAAGGCTCGACCGGCGGCTTCGGCGCGCAATTGCTGCATTTCCTCTCGGCGGACGGCCTTCTGGACCGCGGCCTGAAGATCCGCACGCTGACCTTGCCCGACCGCTTCATCGATCAGGACAAGCCGGAGCGCATGTATGAGCAGGCTGGGCTGGACGGAGCGGGAATCGTGCGCAGCGTGTTCTCGGCCCTTTCGCTTTCGCCAAGGGCCGAGGCCGATTTCAACGCCTGATGCGGCGGGGGACTCAGCTTTGGCCGGCGATATGGCCGTTTTGCTGCGTCCCTGAATAGGTCGTGTTGAAGGCCCCGGCAAAGCTCGGGTCGAATTCGTAATAATTGCAGGTGATCTCCTCACCGGCGGCAATATCGCGAATGGCGTAGCCTTGGCTGAACTCGGTGAAATCCGTGTTCGGCTGCTCCGTATGGTTCATGAACCGGCCATTATCCAACTCGATCACGAGATGGTTGCCGTTCTCGACATGGGGAAATGAATATTTTTCGACGAACTCCCTGGTATGGGGCGGGAGCTCTTCTATATCGCTAGGCGAGAAGCTCGCAATGAATTTCGGGTTGAATTGCCAGATCAGCGTGCCCGAAGGGATGAACTCATCTGCGTAGACGCCCAAGCCTTCAATCTGGCTGGGAGCAACATACGTGCGGACAAGCATCATTTTCTACTGATTCCTCATATGGGTTCGGGGTTGGGTCGCGGTAATTTCACGTGCATCAGCACTTCAAGCTCTCAATATTTCCATGCGCGATATAAAGGGCGAACCCATCACGCGACATCAGTAGTTTTGCTGCAAAAACGCTCATAGATTCAATACTCGACTGCGGTTCACTCAGATTCCGCTGAGTTTCATGCTGCGGAGACTGAGATTCCGACGGCCAGCGGTCGGCCGACCGTCAAAAGTGGTCACCGTTATGCCGTATAAACGCGTATGTAAAGCGAAAAAACAACTGTCGGCTTTTTTTGACGGATGGGCCGGCCGGCCGCACCCGTCAGCGCCGCCGCAGCCGGTCGATCCGCCGCTGCAGGTAGGGCGAGAAAAACCCATGATAACGGTCCCATAGCGCGGGATCGCGCCAGTCATTGCCGGTGATCCGGCCCCGGCAATTGCGCGCTCCGCAACTGCAGAAAAACTCGTCATAGGACGAGCCGTCCGCCATGGCGTAATCGAAGGTGATTTCTTCGCCCGGCAGGATGTTGCGCATCGCCACCAGCGAGATCTGGCCGGAGAGCCCGGTATTGGGCTCGCAGCAATGGTTGACATAGTCCGGCGGCTCGCCGGCGTCGAAGGAAGTGAGGTACAGCCCCTCCTCGACCTGCACGGTGTAGGTCTTCAGGATCGCCGACAGGAAGGGCAACTCCTCCCAGGAGACGATGCGTCCGCTCCAGACGCCGATGAGTTCGCCCGCCGGGATCGGCTCGCGCGCGATGACGGCATGACCGCCCTTGGCGGTGGCGCCGACGACGTAGCATTTAGGGGACAAATAGGAGAATGAGCGCTGCGCTAAGGCAGGCTCGGCCAACTCGGATTGCATCGATGATTCACCGAAGGAAAGCAGCAATTCGTTGTGGTTGGGATTATGTCACCCACGCGGGGAGCGTGGGCGCGCGAGGCGGAAATCAAAGATCAGCACCGCAATTTCGACGACCGGCATTGGGCCGACAATCGATGGCGTGATCCAAAAAAGGTAAAACTCTGCCAGGCGCCCTGACGCCAGATAAGCCGCCAGTGACTATGCCGGTCTTTCGGTTTCATTCGGTCCGGACCAAGCCGCTTTCGCGTTGTGGCATGATCGTGCGTGCCTCCAGGGCGCGGCGAAAACTTCGCTAAACTCATGCATTAACACAGAAGCGCAGCAGAGGCGATTACGAAAAATCGGCCTGCGGAACTTACCCATAAGCAAATGGCGAGCACCGGCAACGGTTTTGGCACGGCGCCCGCTGCGTCAAAACAGCTTGCCGCCATTGGGGACGGCGAGACTCGGCCCGATCAGCACGACGCCGCCCTCCTCGTCGGGAAAGCCGAGCGTGAGCACTTCGGAGAGGAATTTGCCGATCTGGCGCGGCGGGAAATTGACCACCGCCGCGACCTGCCGGCCTTTCAGCGTATCCGGTGCGTAATGCCTGGTGATCTGGGCCGAGCTTTTCTTGACGCCGATCTCCGGCCCGAAATCGATCCAGATCTTGATCGCGGGTTTGCGCGCTTCGGGAAAGGCCTGCGCGTCGACAATTGTGCCGACACGGATATCCACGGCCTCGAAATCGGCAAAGCTGATGGTGCCGCGCGGCTCTGTTTCGGTCATGCTCGGGCTCTGTTGTCCGTGGCTAGAGGGCAGGCGCTGGACCGGGTTCGCCGCCGCCCGGCGTGTGCCCGTTGGGTGATGGGGCGGGGGCGGCCGCAGTCTCGGGCGCGCCGGCCGAGGCGCGCTCGCGCCGGGACGGGACGATGCTGTTGAACATCCGCTTCGCCGCCGCGCCGATGTCGTCGGTGCGCTGCATGACGCGCTCGCCGCGCCGCAGGCGGCTGTCGAGGGCCGCCATGGTGCGGGCAAGGCCGGGATCGGTGTCTTCCAGCCAGATGTCGAAGACGCGGGCATAAATGCCCATGATACCCGGCAGCCGCAGCGCGCCGCGCGTGCCTTCGGCGTCGATGCCGGCGGCGGCCAGCATCCAGTAGAGCGAGCGGGCCGCGACCCCGAACTGCGCGAGGCTTTCGCCGGGCCGGTATTGCAGATCGTCTTTAATGCGGGCGAGGCCTGCCTTATGCGGCGCCATCAGCTCGAAGCGGGTCATCAGCACGTCGAACAGCCGGTCGCGCGGGGCAAGGGCCGCATCGGCGGGGCTGATCTTGGCCAGCACGGCGTCATCGATGCTGCGCGTATAGGCGGCCAGAATATGCGCCTTGGAAGAGAATTCCTTGCGGAACTGGGCGAGGCCGACGCCGGCTTCGTTGGCGATCTGGTCGAGGCTCAGCCCGTCCCAGCCTTTGCTGGCGGCAAGGCGCAAGGCTGCGTCGACGATCTTTCCCCTGATGCTCGTGAGGTCCAGCATGGCTTGGCTCCCGTGATCCCGCGGTTCAGGCTCGGCCGCTCCCAAGGGGGCGGTCCGTCACCATCACTTAATGGCTTCGGGGTTCAACTTAAAGGCCGAAATGGGCCGAGTTCGCGGTGGTGGCCGAGCTTGTTCACCAGCGCTTCGAGGCGGCGGTCGAAAATCCCGCATTCGCGTAAGTGCCGCACCGTGTTTACCACATAATCGATATTGATGCCGGAGCGGCCGCGCCCCTGACGCACCAGCCGCGCCTGGACTTCGAGCGGCAGGTCGCCCGCATATTGCCGGTGATGGCGGTTGACCATGTAGCAAAGCGCGCGGACGTCCTCGCCGTCCCTGGCGGTCAGGAGGATGCTGCGATTGACGGCGCGGTAGACATTGTTGGCTTGCTCGCGCCGGCGCAGATAGGCGAGCGTCGCGCGGATATCACGATCGGCGACGCGGTAGGCGATGCCTTCGCAGCGGCCGCCCGCATCGAGGCCGAGCACCAGCCCCGGAACCGCTTTCGTGCCGCGATGCACATGCGAGTAGATGCACAGAGCCCGGTGGCCGCCGGGGAAAATGGCGTGCTGGCGCTCCTCATAGGGAAAACCCGGCCGCCACATCAGCGAGCCGTAGCCGAACACCCAGAGGCCGCCGCCCGCGCTCACGCCGATTTTTTCTTCTCGGCCGTCGCGCCATGCGGACGCCCGAAATCCGGGGCCGGCGTTTCCTGGCCGGCCTCGATGATGGCCCGCCGGATCGCCCGCGTCTTGGTGAACAGGTCGAACAGCGCATCGCCGTCGCCCCAGCGGATGGCGCGCTGCAGGGCGGCGAGGTCTTCGTTGAAGCGGCCCAGCATCTCCAGCACGGCTTCCTTGTTGTTGAGGAAGATGTCGCGCCACATGGTGGGGTCGGAGGCGGCGATGCGGGTGAAATCGCGGAAGCCGCTGGCCGAGAATTTGACGACTTCCTTCTCCGTCACCTTCTCCAGATCGGAGGCCGTGCCGACGATATTGTAGGCGATCAGATGCGGCACGTGGCTGGTTATGGCGAGCACGAGGTCATGATGCTCGGCCGTCATGATCTCGACCGAGGCGCCGCAAGCCTCCCAGAAGCGCTTCAGCCTGGCGACGGGTTCCGGCTCGGCGCCGGGCAGCGGCGTCAGGATGCACCAGCGGCCGTCGAACAATTCGGCAAAGCCGGATTCGGGGCCGGAATGTTCCGTGCCCGCGATCGGGTGGCCGGGAATGAAATGCACGCCCTCGGGAATATGCGGGCCGATGTCGCGCACGGCGGCGGTCTTCACCGAGCCGGCGTCGGAGATGATGGCGCCGGGCTTCAGCGCCGGGCGGATCGCCTCGGCGACCGGCCCGAAAGCGCCGACCGGCGTGCAGATGATGACGAGATCGGCGCCAGCCACGGCTTCCGCCGGGTCGGCATAGACGGCGTCGCACAGCTTGATGCGCTCGGCGATTTTGCGCGTCTCTTCCGAGCGCGCCGCGCCGGTGATGCGCTTGGCGAGGCCGCCGCGCCGGATCGCATGGCTGATCGAGGAGCCGATCAGGCCGAGGCCGATCAGCGCGACATGGTCGAAATGTGGGCCCGGCATCAATGCCCGCCTTTCATGAAATCGCTGAGCGCCGCGACGACGGCGCGGTTATGATCCTCGAGCCCGACCGTCAGGCGGATGCCCTGCGGAATGCCGTAAGCTTCGAGCCGCCGCGTAATGATGCGGCGGCCGCCCAGGAAGGCGTCGGCATCGGCGGCGGTCTTGCCGGGCGTATCGGCGAAATGCAGCAGCAGGAAATTCGCCGCGCTGTCGGTGACGGGAATGCCGAGCGCCCGGATCTCCTTCGCCAGCCATTCCAGCCATTCGCTATTATGCGCCTTCGAGCGCTCGATATGCGCGCGGTCGTCCAGCGCGGCAATGGCGGCGGACATGCTGGGCCCGGCGAGATTGAAGGGCCCGCGAATCCGGTTCAGCGCGGAGGCGATTTCGGCGGGGCAGTAGACCCAGCCGACGCGCGCGCTCGCCAGCCCGAAGATCTTCGAAAAGGTCCGCGTCATCACGGTGTTCGGCGTGGTCGCGACCAGCTCGATGCCCGCTTCGTAATCATTGCGGTTCACATATTCCGCATAGGCGCCGTCGAGCACCAGCAGCACGTTGTCGGGCAGGCCCTTGCGCAGGCGGCGGATCTCGCCGAAGGCGACATAGGTGCCGGTCGGGTTGTTCGGATTGGCGATGAAGACGGCGCGCGTGCGCGGCGTGACCGCCGCCAGGATCGCATCTACATTGGCGCAGAAATCCGTCTCCGGCACGACGACCGGCGTTGCTCCCGCCGCCAGGATGACGATCTTGTAGACCAGAAATCCGTGCTCGGTGTAGATCGCCTCGTCGCCGGTCGCGAGATAGGCCTGGGCCAGCAGGTGGAACAGCTCGTCCGAGCCCGCGCCGCAGACCAGATGATCTGGGTTCAAGCCGTAAAACGTGCCGAGCGCCTGACGCAGCGCCGTCGCCGAGCCGTCCGGATAGCGGTCGAGCTGGCCGGCGGCCTCGCGAAATGCCGCGACCGCCGCCGGGCTCGCACCGAACGGCGTCTCGTTGGAGGACAGTTTTATGACCGGCCCGGCGCCAGGGAGCTTGCTGCGCCCCGGCACATAGGCGTCGATCTCGAATACACCCGGCCGCGCTTGCGGCCCTTGCGCCAGAGACACGTCCCTCTCCTTAAATCTTTTGCCGCGGGGCTCACCCTAACATGGCCCGCAGCAGCCGGAACTCATAGGATCGGATGGCGTCGAATGCAAAGAAAAGATTGACTTTAGCTGCCGACACCCTAGCTAACCATCAAAGCGCTGCCCCAATTTCGTGCAGCCTTCGCGCGCGCCCGGCCCCCCGCGCGAAAATCCTGTGGTGGTGGCCGGGTCGGCTGAGGGAGGCTCCATAGCATATGGCGCAGGCGTCGACGGCGCAGTGTGATATTGCGCATTTCTCCGAGGATGAACCGCTTCCCCTGGATAGCGGCGCTATGCTCGCGCCTTATTCCATCGCCTATCAGACCTACGGCACGCTGAACGCGGACAAATCCAACGCGGTCGTGGTCTGCCACGCGCTGACCGGCGATCAATATGTCGTCGGCACGCATCCCGTCACCGGCAAACCCGGCTGGTGGGCGACCATGGTCGGCCCCGGCAAGCCGGTCGATACGGACCGCTATTTCGTCATCTGCCCGAACATCATCGGCGGCTGCATGGGCTCGACAGGGCCGGCTTCGCTCAATCCGCGCACCAACAGGGTCTATGGGCTGGATTTCCCGGTCATCACCATCCGCGACATGGTGCGCGCGCAGGCGCGTTTGATCGAGCGGCTCGGCATTGACAGCCTGTTCTGCGTCATCGGCGGCTCGATGGGCGGCATGCAGGTGCTGGAATGGGCGGCGAGCTACGGCGACAAGGTGTTTTGCGCCGTGCCGATCGCCTCCGCCCCCCGCCACTCCTCGCAGAACATCGCCTTCCACGAGGTCGGCCGGCAGGCCGTGATGGCCGATCCGGACTGGCGCGGCGGCCGCTATCTCGACGAGGGCGTGTTGCCCCGCAAGGGCCTGTCGGTCGCGCGCATGGCCGCGCATATCACCTATCTGTCCTCCAAGGCGCTGCACGAGAAATTCGGCCGCAAGCTGCAGGACCGCGAGACGCTGACCTTCGGCTTCGACGCCGATTTCCAGGTGGAGAGCTATCTGCGCTACCAGGGCTCGACCTTCGTCGACCGCTTTGACGCCAATTCCTATTTATACATCACCCGCGCCATGGATTATTTCGACCTCGCCGCCGACCACGGCGGCACGCTGGCCAATGCCTTTGCCGACATCAAGACGCGCTTCTGCGTGATTTCCTTCACCAGCGATTGGCTCTATCCGACCCGCGACAGCCGCGAGATCGTGCGGGCGCTGAATTCCGTCGCCGCCAATGTCAGCTTCGTCGAGATCGAATCCGACAAGGGGCACGATGCCTTCCTGCTGGACGAGCCGGAATTGTTCGGCACCGTCTCGGGCTTCCTGAACGCCGCAGCCGCGCGCCGCGGCATCGCGCCCGCGCCGGCGCGCATCCTGGCGAGCGCCTAACCTTGCGCGCGCTGAACACTATCCCGCTGGTCCCGGCCCGCGTCGACCATTTGCTGATCGCGGAGATGGTGACGCGGGGCGCCCGCGTGCTCGACATCGGCTGCGGCGACGGCGAACTGTTGTCGCTGCTGGAGGTCAATCGCGACGTCGACGGGCGCGGCATCGAGCTGAGCCAGTCGAACGTGAATCTGTGCGTGGCGCGCGGCCTGTCCGTGATCCAAGGCGACGCCGACCGTGATCTGGTGCATTTCCCGGATAAGAGCTTCGACTACGCCATCCTAAGCCAAACCTTGCAGGCGACACGGCATCCGCGCCACGTGCTGGAGCAGCTTCTCCGGATCGGGCGGCACGCGATCGTGTCGTTCCCCAATTTCGGCCATTGGCGCATCCGGCTGCAATTTCTCATGCATGGCCGGATGCCGGTGACGCCGAACCTGCCCGAATCCTGGCACGAGACCCAGAACATCCACTATTGCACGATCAAGGATTTTCTGGCGCTGTCCGAGGCCGTCGACGCCAAGGTCGAGCGGACCGTGGCGCTGAACGCCTATGGCAAGCGCATGGGCCTGAACCTGCCGCTCGCCTGGCACAATCTGATCGGCGAGCAGGCGGTGTTTTTGCTGACGCGGAACGGCACGGAGTAGCGCGCCGGCAACCAGCTTTTCGACGAACCTCTCCTCCTCGTCGTCCCGGACACCGCGAAGCGGTGAGCCGGGACCAAATCATCGATCCGCGGGCACTGCGGGAAAGAGGTGAGGCGAGTAGGCCCCGGCTCTGACGGCCGGGGCGGCGGAGGATTTGACCCCTGCTTAAGCCCGCTTCGCGCCGACGAAATGGTGCAGATAGCGGACATGGATCATCACATCCATGATGCTGGCGAAGAACAGGATCACGAAAACCGAGGTCCAGGCCAGCGGCACGAAGAACAGCTCGATGCTGGTGACGACCAGCAAGAGGATCGAGCCATAGAGGTCATATTGGCTGCCGGTGAAATTGCGCTCGACGCCGTAGCGCACCATGCGGCCCATCTCCAGATAGAGCGCCACCAGGATGCCGAAAGTGATGATGGCGCCATAGGTGATGACGAATGCCGGCCCGCTCGCGCCGATCAGGCTGCCGAGGTCGAGCACATACAGGCTCTCATGCAGAAAAGCTTCGTTGGCGCCGGTCGCGACCGGGCCGCCATTATAGAGATGCAGGCCGGCAATGATGTGGTAGAGCAGCCACGCGCCCATGAGCCATGTGAACATCGAAATTCCCCTGCGCCAAAAAACTGATGCCGAGCTTTTTGCTGTTCGGCGGAAAGCGCAAGGCGTGAAACTGGGGCGCCCGGAGCTATCTACAATTTTCTTCAAAGGGCGCGGACATGGCAAAACCGCCAGCGAGGGCTGGCGGTTTGTTGATTCGTCGGGAGCCTGAGCGCCTAGCGCAGTCCGAGGCTGGACATCAGGCTGTCGCTCTGGCGGCTGCCATAGCGCTTCAAGTCGCGGATGAAGCGGCGGCGCTTGCCCGAGGTCGACAGGTCGATGTCGCGGAGCCAGCGCGGCGGGTTGCTCCAGTCGAAATTCGCCATCAGACGGCGCTTGTTGACATTGGCGTCGGGCAGCCAGTCGCTGCTGGACGAGAAGAAGTCGGAGATCGAGCGGCGCGACGGTGCGTTGTCGTAGAACCAGCTTTTGGCGCGCGAGCCGGTTTCCTCGGCGGTGTCGCGCAGATCCGGCCAGATGCCTTGCCAGCGGTTATTGGCCTGGGAGAGCAGGCGGTCATGCCAGGGACGGTGCCGCTCTTGGGCGGCTGCCGCGCGGGCGACGACGAGAAGCGCAAAGCCAGCCAGCGCGATGGGCAGCCAGGGGCTGATACGGCCGCTCGATTGCTGGCGCGGACGGCGCGCGACGGAGTTGGTGCCGGCACTGTTGGTCGAGTTGGCGCGGTTGCCGGAACCGGAATATCGAGGTTCGTTAACGGATTTTGGCGTGGGCTTCATTCTTACCTCCGATGGGGGACGCGGATTGGCGCGCGGGGATCTCGGTAGGATAATTCGTAGCGCTCCCGGCAGTTCCATCGGGCGGCACAATGCAAAAAAGCGCCGGGCGATGCCGCGGCGCTTTCTAATCTTGCAGAAATCTTTGGCCGGCCTCCCTGGGGAGAGGCCGTCAGGCTCAGCCAGTGGCCGCTTCCGCGTCCGAGGACTGGGCGATTTCCTGGCCGGTGGTCTGGTCGACGACCTTCATCGACAGGCGCACCTTGCCGCGATCGTCGAAGCCCATCAGCTTGACGTAGACTTCCTGGCCTTCCTTGACCACGTCCTTGACCTGCTTGACGCGGTCGGCGGCGAGCTGGGAGACGTGGACGAGGCCGTCGCGGGCGCCGAAGAAGTTCACGAAGGCGCCGAATTCGACGATCTTCACGACCTTGCCCTTATAGACCGTGCCGACTTCCGGCTCGGAGGCGATCGACTTGATGCGGTTCAGCGCGTCCTCGATCGACTTCTGGTTGGAGGCCGCAACCTTCACGGTGCCGTCGTCGCTGATGTCGATCTTGGCGCCGGTTTCCTCGACGATGCCGCGGATGACCGAGCCGCCCGAGCCGATCACTTCGCGGATCTTATCCGTCGGGATGGTGATCATTTCGATGCGCGGGGCATGTTCGCCGAGCGAGGAGCGCGGCGTCTGCAGCGCCTTGGACATCTCGTTCAGAATGTGGATGCGGCCGCCCATGGCCTGTTCCAGGGCGATCTTCATGATCTCGGCGGTGATGCCGGTGATCTTGATATCCATCTGCAGTGAGGTGATGCCGTTCGCGGTGCCGGCGACCTTGAAATCCATGTCGCCAAGATGGTCCTCGTCGCCCAGGATGTCCGAGAGCACGGCGAATTCATCGCCCTCCTTGATCAGGCCCATGGCGATGCCGGCAACCGGACGCACCAGTGGCACGCCAGCATCCATCAGCGCCAGCGAGGAGCCGCAAACCGTCGCCATCGAGGAGGAGCCGTTCGACTCGGTGATCTCGGAAACGATGCGCAGCGTGTAGGGGAACTGCTCCTTGGGCGGCAGCACCGGGTGCAGCGCGCGCCAGGCGAGCTTGCCATGGCCGACTTCGCGCCGGCCGGGGCCGCCCATGCGGCCGGTCTCGCCGACCGAGAAGGGCGGGAAATTGTAATGCAGCAGGAAGTTTTCCTTATAGGTGCCTTCCAGCGCATCGACCCACTGCTCATCCTCGCCGGTGCCGAGCGTCGCGACGCAGAGTGCCTGGGTCTCGCCGCGCGTGAACAGCGCCGAGCCGTGCGTGCGCGGCAGCACGCCGACCTCGGAAACGATCTGGCGGACGGTGGAGAGATCGCGCCCGTCGATGCGCTTGCCGGTCTTCAGGATATTGCCGCGCACGACGCTCTTTTCGAGCGATTTGAGCACGCCGCTGATCTCGCTTTGCAGCGAGGGATCGGAATCGGCGGTCACCAGCTCTTCCAGAACCTTGGCCTTGACCTCGGCGACCTTGAGCTGGCGCTCGGTCTTGGCGGGGATCGCATAGGCCTTCTTCAGCTCCTTCTCGGCCAGCTTGCGAACTTTGGCCTCGAATTCGCTGACGACCTGTTCCTTGATGTCCCAAGGCTCTTTCGCGGCGTTCTCGGCGAGGCGGATGATGGCGTCGATCACCGGCTGGAAGCTCTCATGGCCGAACATGACGGCGCCGAGCATGACTTCCTCGGACAGTTCCTTGGCCTCGGATTCCACCATCAGAACGGCGTCGCTGGTGCCGGCGACGACCAGTTCGAGGTCAGTGTCCTTAAGCTGGTCGACCGTGGGGTTGAGCACATATTCGCCGTTGATATAGGCGACTTTGGCCGCGCCGACCGGCCCCATGAAGGGAACGCCGGAAAGGGTAAGTGCGGCGGAGGCGGCGATCAGCGCCACCACATCGGGTTCGCTTTCGAGATCGTGCGAAAGGACCGTCGCGATGATCTGCACCTCATTGCGGAAACCGTCGGCGAAAAGGGGACGCACCGGGCGATCGATCAGGCGGGAGACCAGTGTCTCGCGCTCGCTGGGGCGGCCTTCGCGCTTGAAAAAGCCGCCCGGGATCTTGCCGGCGGCATAGGTCTTTTCCTGGTAGTGAACGGTGAGTGGGAAGAAATCCAGACCGGGCTTGGGCGCTTTTTCAGCAACCACGGTGGCGAGAACGGTGGTGTCGCCATATTGGACCAGCACCGCGCCGGTCGCCTGGCGGGCAATGCGGCCCGTCTCGAATTTCAGCGGGCGGCCGGCCCAGGTGATTTCTTCACGATGTATTTCGAACATTCTTCAAATTCCGATAGTTCGTCTCAAGCGCTGGATTGCGCTGGGAGTTTGTTTCATTCGCTATTTAGCGCGCATAGCCTTAGCCGAATTTGTCGCCGGAGAATAGTGTTGACTGTGTCTTTCCGCAGCTACCCTCAGGAAAGTGACGAGGCGGCCCGGCTTAAGCCCCTTGCTTTGCTCTTGTTTCAGCGCCAACGACAATAGCCGCGGCGGCCGACAAACGCAGCCACCACGGCGATAAGTACGATTACAGAGGACGGGCGAGCCTAGCGGCGGATGCCGAGACGGCCGATCAGGTCCCGATAGCGCTTTTCGTCCTTCGACTTCACATAGTCGAGCAGACGGCGGCGGGTGGAGACCATCTTCAGAAGACCCCGGCGCGAATGGTTGTCGCCCTTGTGGGTCTTGAAATGTTCGGTCAGCGTGACGATCCGGTCGGTCAGAATGGCGACCTGCACCTCGGGCGAGCCTGTATCGCCGGCCTTGGTGGCATATTCGGAAATGAGCGTTTGCTTGCGCTCAGGCGTAATCGACATCGGGAATCTCCTCAAATCGGATGAGGTTCCATCAGAGCGGGATGTTGAAAACCCGTGAGGGCCGCAACTCTCCCTGTTCGACCTCGCCGAGCGCGATCAGCGTTCCGCGCGAGGTGGCATAGATGAGACCAGTGTGGATGGGGGCGTCCCTTCCGCGAAGGATGATGGGCTTGCCCCGCTTCAATTGCGCCGCGTCCGATCCGTTGACAGCCAGGGCCGGGATGCCGTCCAGCGCGGTTTCAACGGGCAGAAGCGCTCCAAGGAGCGCCTCGCGGCCGGCCTCACTATTGCTCAATTCGAATAGCCGTTCCAGCGAAATTGCGCGTGCCTGCGGGAATGGCCCGACGCGGGTGCGGCGAAGCTGCGCGACATGGCCGAAGCAGCCGAGCTGACGGCCCAGGTCGCGGGCGATGGAGCGGACATAGGTGCCCTTGCCGCATTCGGCCTCGAAGACGCACGCATCTGGCGAGGGCATCTCGGCGATTTCGAGCCGTGTGACTTCGACGACGCGCGGCTGCAATTCGAACTCCTCGCCGTCGCGGGCGAGGTCATAGGCGCGCTCGCCCTCGATCTTGATGGCGGAGAAGCGCGGCGGCGTCTGCATGATGCTGCCGCGAAAGGCCGGCAGCGCCGCTTCGATGGCCTCGCGGCCCGGGCGCTCGGCGCTGTCGCGCGAAGGCTCGCCTTCGGCGTCGTCGGTCGTCGTCTCAACGCCCCAGCGCACCAGGAAGCGGTACTCCTTGGCGCTGTCGACCACATGCGGGATGGTTTTCGTCGCTTCGCCGAAAGCGATGGGAAGGATGCCTGTCGCGAGCGGATCGAGCGTGCCAGCGTGGCCCGCCTTGTCGGCGTTGAAGAGGCGCTTCACCTTGTTCAGAGCATGGGTCGAAGTGATCGATTGCGGCTTGTCCAGGACCAGCCAGCCATGAACGGGTGTGCCTTTGCGACGGCGCATGAAACGCTCCGAGAGTGGGGAGTTCAGTCCAGATCGCGGCTGACGTCCGGCGAGCGCAGGATGGCGTCGATCCGCGCGGCTTCGTCGAATGTCTCATCGATCTGAAACGACAAGCTCGGCATGTATTTCAGATCGACCCGCTTGGCAAGCTCGCCGCGCAGGAATCGCTGGTTGCGGGCGAGCGCGTCCTTCAGCGCCTTGGTGTCGCCGCCGCCGAAGGGCAGGGCGAAGATGGTGGCATTGCGCAGGTCCGGGCTGACGCGCACTTCGGTGACGGTGACCTTGGCGCCCTGCAATTCCGGATCCGCGATGCCGGAGCGCCAGAGGATGTCGGCGAAGGCGTGCCGGATCATCTCGCCGACGCGGAGCTGGCGCTGCGACGGGCCTTTTACGCCTTGCTGTTTCGACATCTCATCCCCGCTTGAAAAAGAAGCGGCCATTTAGCCGGTCCGGACCGGCGGTGCAATCGTTCAATTCAACACGCCCATCCGCGACGCATAGGCCGCAAAGGCAAAGGCTGCGGTGCTGAGCACGGCCGCGGTCCAGGTCTTGGTCCAGTGCGCGTCGCCGGCAGGAGCTTGTGGCGTGGTCAGCAGCCAGGCCGCACCGTAATAGAGCGCCTGCACGGCGAGGCCGCCGCCAAGTAGCCAGACGGCCAAGCCGCTCCTCGCCAGAAGGGCAAGGCCCGCCGCGCCGTACAACATCGCCGAAGCCGCCATGAAGGCGAGGCGGCCATGGTCCGTTTCCGGCTCCTTGGCCAGCGACTTGACCGCGCGGTCGAACAGCCATTCGAGCCGCGCGCGCCGCAGCACCATGACGGCCGACAGCAGATAGAAAGCGCCGAGCACCGTGGCGATGAAGACCATCGAGGGCCGTCAAACGCCCGCTAAAGCGAGCGTTTGACCTCTTCGGAACGGAAGCACTCGATGATGTCGCCCTTGCGCAGGTCGTGGTAGTTCTCGAAGCCCATGCCGCATTCCTGGCCGGCCTGGACCTCGCGGACCTCGTCCTTGAAGCGCTTCAGCGTCGACAGCTTGCCCTCGTGGATCACGACGTTGTCGCGGATCAGGCGGACATTGGCGCCGCGCTCGACCTTGCCGTCGGTGACGCGGCAGCCGGCGATGTTGCCGACCTTGGTGATGTTGAACACCTCCAAAATCTCCGCATTGCCGAGGAAGGTCTCGCGGATGGTCGGCGAGAGCAGGCCCGACATGGCCGCCTTGATGTCGTCCACCAGGTCGTAGATGACGTTGTAGTAGCGGATCTCGATGCCGCCGCGCTCCGCCAGTTCCTTGGCCTGGGCGTTGGCGCGGACATTGAAGCCCACCATCGCCGCGTTGGAGGCCGAGGCCAGCGAGACGTCGGATTCTGTGATGCCGCCGACGCCTGCATGGATGATGCGGGCCGCGACCTCATCGGTGCCGAGCTTTTCGAGCGCGGCCGAGATGGCCTCGACCGAGCCCTGCACGTCGCCCTTGATGATGAGCGAGAACTCTTTCTTACCGGCCTGGCTGAGCTGGCTCATCATCTGCTCGAGCGAGCCGCGGCCTCCGGCCCCGACCGCCTTCAGATCGCGCAGCTTGCGCGTCCGGTAGGATGTCAGCTCGCGGGCGCGGGCTTCGTTCTCGACGACGGCGAGCTGATCGCCCGCTTCCGGCGCGCTGTCGAAGCCGAGCACTTCGACCGGCACGGACGGACCGGCCGATGCGATATGCTCGCCCTTGTCGTTGATGAGGGCGCGGACACGGCCCCAGGCGCGGCCGGCGACGACGATCTGGCCGACCCTAAGCGTGCCGCGCTGGATCAGCACGGTGCCGACCGGACCGCGGCCGCGTTCCAGCTTGGCCTCGATGACCACGCCTTCGGCGAGACGGTTCGGATTGGCGCGCAGCTCCAGAACTTCGGCTTGCAGGCCGATCATTTCGAGCAGCTTGTCGAGATTGGCCCGGGTCTTCGCCGAGACCTCGACTTCGAGCGTGTCGCCTCCCAGCGTTTCGACGACGATCTCATGCTGCAGCAGCTCCATGCGGACGCGCTGCGGATCGGCGTCGGGCTTGTCCATCTTATTGATGGCGACGATCATCGGCACGCCGGCCGCCTTGGCGTGATTGATCGCCTCGACGGTTTGCGGCATGACGCCGTCATCGGCCGCCACCACCAGGATGACGATGTCAGTCACCTTGGCGCCGCGCGAGCGCATGGCCGTAAAGGCGGCATGGCCCGGCGTATCGATGAAGGTGATCGGCGCGCCGCCGGGTGTCACCACCTGATAGGCGCCGATATGCTGGGTGATGCCACCGGCCTCGCCCGCCACGACATTGGTCTCGCGCAGGGCGTCCAGCAGCGAGGTCTTGCCGTGATCGACATGGCCCATGATGGTGACGACCGGCGCGCGGCCTTCGAGTTCGGAGGTGTCGTCGTCGGTGCCGATGAAGCCTTCCTCGACGTCGGCTTCCGAGACGCGCTTCACGCCATGGCCGAATTCGGCCACGACGAGCTCGGCCGTGTCGGCGTCGATGACGTCGTTGATCTTGTGCATCTGCCCCTGTTTCATCAGGAACTTGATGATCTCCACCGACCGCTCGGCCATGCGATTGGCGAGTTCCTGGATGGTGATCGCTTCCGGCAGCTGCACTTCGCGAATGATCTTCTTCCTCGGCTCAGGCCCAAGCGCCTGCTTCTTCAAACGCTCGCGCTGGCGGCGGAGCGAGGCGAGCGAACGCTCGCGCTGGCTCTCGTCGAGCGCGTTGGTGATGGTCAGGCGCTGGCGGCCGCGGCGGTCGTCCTCGACCTTCTTGACGGGGGCGCGCTCGACCGGCTTTTTCTTCAATGCCGCGGGGCTGCCGGGGCGGCCGCGTGCGGGACCGTCATCATCCTCGGTGGCGGCGGCGGCGCGGGACGTCGTCTCGCGATCCTCGCGCGGCGGACGCGCGGTGGTCTCGGTCGCCGCCTCGCCGGTCTTGGGCGTGGTCGTCGTGGCGCGGCGTCCGGTGACATTGGTCGCGGATCTCGGCCTCTCGCCGGCCGGCTTCGCGGCGGCGGGGGCTTCGGCGACGGGCGCCGGCGCCTCCGGCTGGACGGGCGGCGGATTGTTCTTGGCCTCCAGCGCGGCGAGAGCGGCCTGCTTGGCCTCTTCCTCGGCGCGGATCGCATCGAGCGCGGCCTGGCGCTTGGCCTCTTCGGCGAGCCGCTTTTCCTCTTCCGCGCGTTCGATCTTTTCGATCTCTTCGCGCTTCCTGGCTTCGGTCAGCGCGCGCGCGCGGGCATCGACCTCGCCGGCGGAGAGCTGGCGCAGGACGTTGCGGGGCTGCTGCTTGTCGGCCTGGGATAATTCCGGCCTCGGCTTGCGGAAGGCGTCGCGGGCAGGCTTGGGGGGCTCCGGCACCACGGGCTTGGCGGGCGTCTCCGGCGGAACCGAGGCGACCGCTTCCTGCATGCTCATCGGCCGCTTGGAACGCTTCTTCTCAACCACGACCGATTTCGAACGGCCATGGCTGAAATTCTGGCGCACCAAGCCCTGCTCGACCGTCCTCTTGACGTTCAAGGTGATGGTCTTGCGTCCGGCATTTCCGGCTTTGTCTTCGGGGTCTCTCGTTTCGCTCATTCTTTATCCTGTGCCGGCATGTCCGCAACCGCTGCAGCCGCCAGACGTGTTCCCAAATAGCTTATATAACGTTTAGCCGACCAGAGAAACTTCCGGCCAGCGCCATCGTCCGCAATGGCGGCATGGATGACGTTTTCTTTACCGAGCGCCGAACTCAGATCGGCGGAGGCAAACCATGTGACGGGGCCTGCCCCGTCCGCGCCATCTGCGGGACGGACCGGGCCAATCCGATCCAGTTTCCGTGCACCGTCGCGGGAGGCGTCGGATGCATGGACGAGGACGACCGGCCTGGCGCTCCTCAGCGCCTTTTCGACTTTCGTAAATCCGGTGACGACGCAGCCTGCCTTATTGGCCAGGGCCAAATCTTGCAGAGCGGCGCGCCGCAAAAGATCCGTGACGACATCGGCTAGATCTGGATCGACCGCGACGGCCCGCCGGAACGCTTTGGCAAAGACCTTTTGACGGACAGACCTTGCGACAGCCTCATGCTCGGCAGTAATCCAAACGCCGCGCCCAGGAAGCTTCCTCTTGATGTCGGGCACGACCCGGTTGTCCGGGTCGAGAACGAAACGCAAAAGCTCGTCTTCCCGGCTGCGTGTCCGCTCGAGCGCACATTGCCGGACAGGTCTTATCCTATCTCTACCCTCTTCACCGGAAAAATTCACTAATTCTATTCGCCCTAAAGTCAGCGATGCCGTCAAACTGTTTCCCTGGTGACACAGACGATGTGCGAAATTGCTGTGTCACGCGTCTTTGCCGGCCGGCGCGGCCTCTTCGGCTTCGCCTTCGGCAAGTTCTGATTCGTCGGAGGGCTCTTCCTCCGGCTCCGGCGCCGCCTCGATCCAGCCGGCGTGAACGCGGGCGGCGAGGATAAGCTGCTCGGCCTCTTCGCGGCTGACATCGAACGGCTCCAGGAAGCCCTTATGCCGGGTCGAGGCGCCGTCCTTCTTTTCGCTCCAGCCGGTCAGGTCGTCGGTGGCGCAATCGGCCAGGTCCTCGACGGTCTTGACGCCCTTCTCGCCGAGCGCCACCAGCATGGCCTTCGAGAGGCCCGGGATTTCGGTCAGCTCGTCCGCGACGCCGAGTTCGCGGCGCTTCGAATCGAGCTCGTTTTCGCGGCGCTCCAGATAGTCGACGGCGCGGCTCTGAATTTCTTCGGCGGTCGTCTCGTCGAAGCCCTCGATGGCGGCGACTTCATGCGCATCGACATAGGCGACTTCTTCGACGCTGGAAAAACCCTCCGAGGCGAGCAACTGGGCGATGACCTCATCGACATCCAGCGCTTCCATGAATGTGTTGGAGCGCTCGTTGAATTCTTTCTGGCGGCGCTCGGATTCCTCAGCTTCGGTGAGGATGTCGATGTCCCAACCCGTGAGCTGGGAGGCGAGGCGCACATTCTGCCCGCGCCGTCCGATCGCCAGGCTTAGCTGGTCATCCGGGACGACAACTTCAATACGTTCGGCGTCCTCGTCGAGCACGACTTTGGCGACTTCGGCAGGCGCCAGCGCGTTGACGATAAAAGTCGCGGCGTCCGGCGACCATTGGATGATGTCGATCTTTTCACCCTGCAGCTCGTTGACCACGGCCTGCACGCGCGAGCCGCGCATGCCGACGCAGGCGCCGACCGGATCGATCGAGCTGTCCTTGGAGACCACGGCGATCTTGGCGCGGCTGCCGGGATCGCGGGCGACCGACTTCAGCTCGACCACGCCGTCATAGATCTCGGGCACTTCCTGGGCGAACAGCTTGGCCATGAATTCGGGCCGGGTGCGCGACAGGAAGATCTGCGGCCCGCGCTGCTCGCGGCGAACGTCGTAAATGTAAGCGCGGATGCGGTCGCCATAGCGGTAGGTCTCGCGCGGCAGCGCTTCGTCGCGGCGCACGACCGCTTCCGCGCGGCCCAGATCGACGACGACATTGCCATATTCGACGCGCTTGACGACGCCGTTGGAGATGTCGCCGATGCGGTCCTTATATTCATCGAACTGGCGGTCGCGCTCGGCCTCGCGCACCTTCTGCACGATCACCTGCTTGGCGTTCTGCGCGGCGACGCGGCCGAAATCGAGCGGGGGGAGCGGCTCGGCGATGAAATCGCCGATATTGGCTTCCGGATTGCGCTTCCTGGCATCCTTCAGCGAAATCTCGATGGCGTCCTGCACCACGGCCTCGACCACTTCGAGCAGCCGGGCCAGGCGAATTTCGCCGGTCTTGGGATCGATCTCGGCGCGGATCTCGTTCTCGCTGCCATAGCGCGACTTGGCCGCCTTCTGGATCGCGTCTTCCATGGCGCCGATGACGAGCATTCGGTCGATCGACTTCTCGCGCGCCACCGCATCCGCGATCTGCAACAGTTCCAGCCTGTTCGCGCTAACACCTTGCTGCGCCATTCGCATCACTCCAAATTTTCGTCGTCAGGGTCGATTCCCGCTTCGGCGTTCTCCGCCTCTTGCGCCGCCCTGGCCATCTTCAAAAGCTCATCGGTGAGGACGAGTTTCGCCTCGCCGATCATCGCCACGGGGATGCCGATCACCTGCGGCTCGTCATGCCCCTTCAACTCAACGCGCAATCTGGCTTCGCCGTCCTCGAACCCCTCCAGCACGCCGCGGAAGCGGCGGCGGCCGTCGATCATCTCCCGCAGCTCGATCTTGGCTTCATAGCCGGCCCAATCGTCGAGATCGGCGGGCCGCACCAGAGGCCGGTCGATGCCGGGCGAGGAGACTTCGAGCACATAGCCGCCCGGGATCGGATCTTCGGTATCCAAAAGCGGCGACAGGCGGCGGCTGATGCGCGCGCAATCGTCGACGCTGATCGCCCCATCCGGCTTGTCGGCCATGATCTGCACGGTGGTGCCGCTTTGGGCGGAGACCTTCACGCGCACCAGCCGCAAACCCAACTCCTCGATCACGGGTTCCGCAAGCGCCGCGACGCGCGCCGCTACGCCGCTCTCGCGGGTGAAGCGCTGATGCAAATCGCCATCAAACGGTTCAGCCATTGCCGCTTGCCTGAAATCCTGCTCCGAGTGGTTTTGGAAAGGCCCCAACAAAGAAAGAGCGGACCCTGGTAGGGGCCCACTCTCCACAGTCGAGATGATCATGAGCAAATATAATTTAGGCAACTTTGCGTGATCGCGCAAGGCTGTCTTGCGGGAAATGCATCTTTTTGGGCGCGCCAGGGCGGGTTTTCAGACATGTTTACCAATCGGTAGCGGTGTTTTGGAAAAAACTTAGGCCCATCTGGCCGGTTCAGGCGCGCTCGAATTCGAAAAAGCGGCATTCGCGGCCGGCCTCGACGGCCTTTTCGGCATAGCGCGTCAGCGGCCAGTCGGCCGGGCGATCCGCGTAGAGTCCTGGCGCGGCGCGGAAATCGGCGCGCGAATCAATTGCGGCGGTGACCATCGCGGCGTAATCGGCGATGTCTGTGGCAAAACGCAATGTCGCGCCGGGGCGCAGCACGCGGGCGAGCGCGGACAGCCCGTCATCACCGAGGAAGCGGCGCTTGCGGTGTCGCTTTTTGGGCCACGGGTCGGGAAAGAGGACGAAGGCGCGGCCGATGCTGGACTCCGGCAGCCAGCCCAGCACATGGCGCGCATCGTCATCGTAGAGGCGCACGGTTTCGAGGCCGGACTCGGTGACGCCGCGGACGAGTTTGGCGACGCCGCTCAGGAACGGTTCGCAGCCGATGAAGCCGGTACGGGGGTGGCTTAGCGCCTGATAGAGCAGGTGCTCGCCGCCGCCGAAGCCGATTTCGAGCCAGATGTCCTCGACCGGCGCGGGGAAAAGCCTGGCGACGGGCTGCGGCGCGGGTGCGGAGAGATCCAGCCGCAGCGCCGGCAGGCGTTCCGCGATCTGCCGGGACAGATCGTCGGTGAGCGCACGCCCGACCCGGCGGCCGTAAATCTGACGGCCGCGCTGGGGTCTGGCGGACTGTTCGGCGGCAGACGGCATGAGCATCCGTCCCGCGGCGAGCGGGGCTGGTTCCAATTCGGTCTTCCCCGCCCTTGGCTTAGGTCAGCGCGGCCTTGATCGGCTCGACGAGATCGAGCTTTTCCCAGGAGAAGCCGCCATCATTGTCCGGCGTGCGGCCGAAATGACCATAGGCGGCGGTGCGCTGGTAGATCGGGCGGTTGAGGCTGAGATGCTCGCGAATGCCGCGCGGGGTGAGATTCATCACTTCCCCGAGCGCCTTTTCCAGCTTCAGCTCATCGACGCGGCCCGTGCCGTAGAAATTCACATAGAGCGACAAGGGCTTTGAAACGCCGATGGCATAGGCGAGCTGGATCGCGCATTTGTCGGCGAGGCCGGCCGCGATGACATTCTTGGCCAGATAGCGCGCGGCATAGGCGGCCGAGCGGTCGACTTTTGTCGGGTCCTTGCCGGAGAAGGCGCCGCCGCCATGCGGGGCCGCGCCGCCATAGGTGTCGACGATGATCTTGCGGCCGGTGAGGCCGGCGTCGCCATCGGGACCGCCGACAACGAAGCGCCCGGTCGGGTTGACGTAGAATTCGTCTTCCGGCGGCATCCAGCCCGCCGGGATGACGCCCTCGACGAAGCCGCGCACGATTTCGCGCACGCGGTCCTGGCTGACATCCTCGATATGCTGGGTGGAGACGACGATGGAGGTCGCCTTCACCGGCTTGCCATCTTGATAAAGCAGCGTCACCTGGCTCTTGGCGTCCGGGCCGAGCTCGGTGACGGTGCCGGCATGGCGGGCCTTAGCCATTTCATGCAGGATGCGGTGCGCGTAATGGATCGGCGCCGGCATGAAATCTTGGGTCTCGGTGCAGCCATAGCCGAACATGATGCCCTGGTCGCCGGCGCCCTCGTCCTTATTCTCCCCGGCGTCGACGCCTTGCGCGATGTCGCTGGATTGCTCGTGCACATAGCACTCGATTTCCAGATTGCGCCAGTCGAAGCCGGACTGTTCGTAGCCGATCTTCCTCACCGTCTCGCGCGCTGCCGCTTCCATGGCCTCATGCGTGACGCTGGCGGG
This sequence comes from Rhodomicrobium sp. R_RK_3, assembly GCF_002198715.1. Taxonomy (GTDB): domain Bacteria; phylum Pseudomonadota; class Alphaproteobacteria; order Rhizobiales; family Rhodomicrobiaceae; genus R-RK-3. The sequence continues at coordinate 145,358 of NZ_MWLK01000018.1, forward strand.
GCCGCGCACTTCGCCCGCCAGCACGACGCGGTTGGTCGTGGCCAGCGTTTCGAGAGCGACGCGGGAATAGGGGTCGGCGGTCAGGTACAGATCCACGATGGAATCGGAGATCTGATCGCAGACCTTGTCGGGATGGCCCTCCGAAACCGATTCGCTCGTGAACAGATAATGCGTGCGGGACACCAAAACCCCCTTCGTGCACTCATGTGAAGAATCGGGCGCGACCATATGGCCTCCGCCCCCAGGACGCAAGCGTCGGAAAGCAGCACTCGCCGGTGTCAGTCCGCGGATTGAGCCGGTACGGGACGCAAGGGCGCGGCGTCGAGCACGACGTCGTCGCTGAGGGCCCGGACAAGCTCGACCACGCGCTTGCGCACCTTCGGATCGGTGATCTTCACAAAGGCGCGGTTCAGCTCGAGGCCGTCGCGGCTATTGAGAAAATCCAGAAGAAAGGCCTCGGTCTTGGATTCCGCGAAGCCTGCGGCATGAGCCGCTGCGCGCCCCATCATGCTGATCGGCGCGTCTTCGAAGAAAAATTGCACGGGCACGTCGAGGATCTGAGAGAGCTGAAACAGCCGGCTGGCGCCGATGCGGTTCGTCCCCTTCTCGTATTTCTGGATCTGCTGGAAGGTCAGACCCATCTTCTCCCCGAGCTTCTCCTGGCTCATGCCCACGACCATCCGGCGAAGCCGCACGCGGCTGCCGACATGGATGTCCATCGGATTTGGTTTACGGCCTTGCCCTTGCGGCTCCAGCCGATCCTCAATGCCCCCCGGCGTCGTTTGTTCGGTTCCCATTGCTCCCTACTGTGCCCTGTTACCCTGTGAATGCCACATTGCACCAAACTGAGAATTTCGTATGCAATGCGTGGTTGTAAGCTTCTGATGCCTCACCCGTCAAGAAACTATGAACTCAACCCTAAATTGTGGTTAGCGATGGTTGCTACTCGTAGGTAATGCTCAATTCCCGCCGCGAGATCATATTACTCGCGTTGCTTGTCTCTTTTTGGGTCACTCAACTATAATTAAAACTCTATACAATACGAAAATAAGAAACGCCACTAGGATTAACCAAAAATCCCCCCATCGCGCGTAAGGTGTTGCCGCAAGCGCAGCGGGCAGCGCGTGATCGATATGTCCGATCGCCCCGAGCGGCAGGCTGGCGGCGATCCGGCCATGCGCGTCGATGATCGCGGAGATCCCCGTATTGGCCGCGCGGATCAGCGGCAGGCCCTGTTCGACGGCGCGCAGCCGCACCTGCTGCAGATGCTGGTACGGCCCTGTCGAAATCCCGAACCAGGCATCGTTTGTCAGGTTCAGCAGCCATTGAGGCCGTCCGTCTTCCGCGTTGATCTGGCCGGGAAAAATCGCCTCGTAGCAGATCAGCGGGCTGAAGGGCGGCGCGCCCGGCGCCGTCATCAGGCGGCGCGTCGCGCCACTCGCGAAGCCGGTGTTCATATGCGTGAGCTGCTTGATGCCGAGGGCGGTCAACGCGGTTTCGAAGGGCACATATTCGCCGAATGGGACGAGGTGCAGCTTGTCATAAGTGCCGAGCACCTTCGCCTCTGGATCGAGGATGAAGAGGCTGTTGAAAACCCGGTCCACATTATATCTGCCGTCAGCGCGGGCCGTGCCTTCGACCCGTTCCGCCCCCAGGATCAGCGACGAACCTTCCGGGACGAGTGTGGCAAACGCGTCACGGGCATCCGGCAGGGCGATGGCGCCGTTGAGCATGAACAGGAACGGCACCGACGTCTCCGGCCAGATCAGATGGGTGATCGGGCCGCCCTGTTCCGAGGGCTCGGAGCTGAGACTCAGCAGGCGTTCGAAAATCCTTTTCCGGTTTTCCGGCTTCCATTTCTCGGCCTGGGGGATGTTGGCCTGCACGATGCGCAAGGTGACGCCCGGCTGGGCTACGTCCGTCGCGGGGGCGAGCCTGAGCGTGCCCCAGCCCCAGCCGATCGCGAGCAGCCCGAGGCAGAGCGCGGGCAAGGGCCAGTTGCGGGCATCGGGGCGCGCCGTGCAGCCGGCGAGCGCCGCCGGACTGGCGAAGATCAGCAGCGCCAGCAAGGTCAGCCCGTAAATGCCGAAGATCGAGGCGCTTTGGGACAGGGCATCGTTGCCCGCCAGCGCATAGCCCCATAGATTCCAGGGAAAGCCGGTCAGGATGTTGCCGCGCAGCCATTCGGCGGCAAAGAGCGCGGCGGCGAGGATGAAGATGCGGGCAATGCCAGGGCGCCAGAGCCTCATCGCAGCGGCGCAGGCGAGTGCGTAGAACAGGGCCAGCCCCGCCGGCAGCGCCGCGACGGCGAAGGGCATCAGCCAGGCGAACTTGTCGGCCTCGACGAAGAAGGCAAAGCCCATCCAATAGAGGCCGGCGACAAAGAATCCGAAACCGAAACACCAGCCGGCGAAGGCGGCCTGCCGCCAGCGCGGCTTGGCGGTGCCATTCTCTGCCGCGATGCCGTCGAGCAGCCAGACCAAGCCGGGAAAGGTCAGGAACAGCAGCGGCCAGAGATGGAACGGCGCGAAGGCCAACACCGAGACGGCGCCGAGCCCGATGGCCATGGCCGCGCGCCGCCATCCCCGCAGCCCGGAAAGGCCGGATGCCAGCAAGGGCAGGGGGTTCAGCCGGGATAGGCTGGGTCGCGTCGCGGTCAGGCTCAAGGGTCACCTCGGCTCGGAAGGCCCTTCGCATGGCCCACCGCGCCGGAAATGGCAAGCGCAATGATATAGGACGATTGCGTATGCACGCTGGTGTTGCGCTGCGGACCGTGCCGGCGGCCCAGCTAGCCTGCGTAAAACACCAGGGCCGCGCCCGCGACGATCAGCGCGAAGCCGGCGGCGTGCTGGAGGGTGATCGGCTCTTTCAAATAGGTGGCGCTGAAAACGGCGAAAACCACCAGCGTGATGACCTCCTGCATGGTCTTCAGCTCGGCCGCCGAATAGACTTGATGGCCGATGCGGTTGGCCGGCACCGCCAGCCAATATTCGAAGAAGGCGATGCCCCAGCTCACCATGACGGCGGTTGCGAGAGGCACGGACATGTAATTGAGATGTCCGTACCACGCAATCGTCATGAACACGTTCGAGCAGATGAGCAGAAGAACGGGCGCCGCATAGGGCCAAAGACTTGACCAACTTCCAGCCAAAAGAGCGCCCTTTCCTGGCGTGATTACTTTTCTGCGCGCTGGGCGAAACTGGCGTCGACGCTTTCGATCACCAGCTTGTCCTGAAGGCTCTTGGAATCCGTTTCAACGCTCAAGGCGAAAAGACCCAAGAACATCGCCATCACGGCGATGCAGGCTGCAAGAATGCCGTACATTTCCAGACGCTCTCCCCACTGTGCCGTTCTAAGCGCCCACGTTACGCCGTTAAGGTTTACAAAGCGCTTAGAGTTCCCCCGATAGCTCGGTGTTTTAGGTCGCAGCCGATTGGGGCGCAAGGAAGGGTTAATGCAAAAATCACGATTTTTGTCACAATTTGCATCGAAGCCACGAGAGCGGCGGATGGCGAGGGATTGGGATCAGCCGCCTGGCGCGGCTGGCAGCGCGACCCCCGATAGGGCCCGGCAAAGCGACAGCAACTCGTCCTGCAAAGCTGGGTCCAGCGCCTGCGGGTTCGGTGCCCGCCGGCGCAGATGGTAGAAATACCGGCCGCTTACGCGGGCGCCCGCGTCTTCACTAACTGCTAGCCATGCCTGGGTGAGATGGGCCTGATCGATGTCGTCGGGCGCTCCGGCGCCGCCCATCCGGGTCGGCACCCAGCCCGGCTCCAGCGCGTTGGACAAGATTCCGGGCCAAAGCCTCGCAACCGCGAAGGCGAGCAGCACGTCATACAGCTTGCTCTCGGCATAGGCCGTCGATCCCTCCCAGCTCCGCTTGACCCATAGGGCGTCATCGAGATTGGCGCCCGCATGATGGTGCATCCCGGAACTCAGGTAAACGAGGCGGTCCGGGCGCTCCATCAGCGCAGTCAGAAGATATGGCGCCATCACGTTGATGGCGAAGACGTGGGGGAGGCCGTCTTCGGTCTCGATACGACGCGGCTCGCGATAGCCGATGCCCGCATTATGGATCACCGCATCGAAGCGCCCGAGGCCGTTCGCCTGTTCGGCGACGCGCCGCGCGCCCGATATGGTGGAGACGTCTCCCTCGACGACCGCCTCCGCCGCCGGCAGCGCGCGCCGGGCATCCTGCGCGCGCGCCGCATTGCGCGCGTGCAGGACGATCCGGTGCCCCTGCTCGGCCATAAGCTGCCCGGCCTTGAGCCCAAGGCCCTCCGAAGAGCCGGTGATGAAGACGCGGGACATGCCGTTTCCTTCGGTGTCGAGCCGTCGCGGACGGCCGAGGCGCTCAGCTCCGCTTCTGCCCGGCCGCTTCGAGAATGAGGCCGCTGATGGCATCCGGCTGCGAGATCAGGGACAGGTGGCTGGCGTTCACTTCGATGGTCGTGGCGCCCATGCGCTTGGCCATGAAGCGCTCAAGGTCGGGATTGATCGTGCGGTCCTCGGTCGAAACTGCATAAAAGCTGGGCTTCGAACGCCATGCGGCCTGCGTGGTTTTTCCTGCCAGCAGCGCCTTCCAGAAGGGCTGTTGCACGGCATAGAGGACCAGGGCCTTCTCGCGTGGCAGATCGCCCGCGAAATCCCGAAGGAACGCTTCCTGGCTCAGCCGGCCTTCATCGCCGTCGAAGACGATGCCCGCCGATGCCGGCGGTGTGGGATAGGTCTTGGCGAGGGCCGCATAATCTTCACCCGCGTCGGGCGCTCGGGCCGCGACATAGACGAGCGATGTTACATTCGGATGGACGCCGGTCTCCGAGATCAGCACCCCGGAAAAGGAATGGCCGACCAGCACCGTCGGGCCGTCCTGCCGGGCCAGCACGCGGCGCACCGCCTCGACCGCCTCGGGCAGCGTCGTCAGCGGGTTCTGCACGGCGGTTGCGTTGAGGCCCGCCGCCTGAAGCCGCGGGATGACCTCGCTCCAGCAGGAGCCGTCGGCGAACAGGCCATGCGCCAGCACGACATTATTGGCCTTCGTTGGCGCCGCGCTCGCCGGCGACCGGGCGCCCGAGATCAGCGCGGCGGCGGCGGCACCGGCGAGCGTGGCGGAAAACATGCGTCTGTTCATCATTCCCTGGCGACCTTTGAATGGATTCGATGCGGCGGGCGGACACGAGGTCTGCCCCCCATCGGAGAGGTTTCGTATCATGCGAGACATAAGCCGCCGCCGGGCTTATTCAATCTAGAACTCTGTAAATTAGATATTAAAGCAGTTGTTTCGATTTGCGCTAAGTTATCATACCAAAGTATATTCGAACAAATTTCGTTGATCTCCTGCGCACCTCCAATCACAACTTCGTTATAACTTCGTCCGGTGCTGGTGAGAGAGGGCGGGCGCGTCGGAGGCTTGGGCCTACGCAAAACCGATCGCCGGCGCCGGGCGTTACGCTCCTGTCACCGGAAGATGCGCGCACCCGCTGCCGCGCTCACCGCAGCCGTCCAACCAGGGAATAGCGTCATGATCCGCATCGACCGCCTCGACCATCTCGTGCTCACCGTCGCCGATATCGATCGAAGCTGCGCCTTCTACCGCGACATCCTGGGCTTCGAGGTCGTCACCTTCGGGGAGGGGCAAGGCGCTGAAATTCGGGCGCCAGAAATTCAACCTGCATCAGCTCGGGCATGAGTTCGAGCCCAAGGCGCTGAGGCCGACCGCCGGCTCGGCCGATCTCTGCCTGATCGCTCTCACGCCGCTCGGCGACGTGCTTGCGACGCTCGGCCGGGCCGGCATTCCTATCGAAGAGGGCCCGGTCGACCGAACCGGCGCCGAAGGGCCGCTCCGCTCGGTCTATATCCGCGATCCCGACCAAAATCTGATCGAGATCTCGAACGAGCGGGCTTGAACCCTGGCTCCACCCTCGGGCCGGAATAGCGGGATTTCAGGACCAGCGCCGGTTGGACCACATCCACTGTTCGGGATGCTCGCGGATCCAGGCTTCGAACTGGGCCTGCAGCGCCGCCAGCGCGGCGGTGATGTCGGCATTGGGGTCGTCGGTCCAGGGCACCTTGATCTCGACCATGCGCACCCGGAAGCGCGACTCGTTGCCGACCCGGATGCAGCGGCCGGCCCACAGCCGCGCGCCCGCCCGCCGTGCCAGCATCACCGGCACCACATTCGATCCCGCCGGCTTGCCGAAGAACGGCACCTTGATGCCCTTGGCCTCGTAGCGGTCGGCAAGGAAACCGAGCCGCCCGCCCTCGCGCACATAGCTGGCGATCATACGCGCCGTGTCGTGGCCGAGCTTCATGCCGTTCATCTTGCCGCGCGCGAACAGGCCGCCGGGATAGAGTTCGGTGCGCTGGCCGCGCAGATAAAGGTCGATATAGGGATTGTCGACCAGGCGGTAGACAGCGGCGGGCTTGGCCCCGACGCGCGTCAGCGGCCACATCGCCAGCTCCCAATTGCCCATATGCAGCGAGCAGGCGATGGCGGCGCCCATCTTGCCCTGATAGCGGCCGAGCAGTTCCGGGTTCTCGATCTCGATCCGCTCCGGCTGTTTCAGAATGCGGTCGAGCAGCATGGTCTCCGCCATCACCCGCCCGAGATTGCCCCACATCTCCAGCGCGATCGCCTCGCGCTCGGCCGCCGACTTTTCGGGAAAGGCGATGGCGAGATTGTCCAGCGCGCGGGCATGGCGGCGCCCGTAGGGGGCGAGCAGGCGCCAGGTCCTCGCCGACATTTCGCGCGCCATGTCGAGCGGAAAGGCGCGCACGAAGGCGATGACACCGCGCAGCAGCACATATTCGGCGAGGTAGCGAAGGTTCAAAAGAGCGGACATTCAGAGGGATCGATTCGAAAAGGGCTGGCGGGGAAAAAGGCCATCGGGGCTTAGTGCCAATGCGGCCGGCTGCCGTCAAGCCGCGCGGCGATCTGCGGTAAAAATCACATGTGTACGGGGTCGGGCGACGTTTTCCGGCAACTATTAGCGGTCGTCCTGGAGCGGTTCGGGCGGATTACGCGCCGGCGGCAGCCATGCCCCGGCGCATTGCGGCACGCCTCAACGGTCCGGCGAGCGACAGCGCCATGAGGCCGGCGCCGCGCGCGAGCTGGAGCGGCAGCAGGCCGGAGGTCAGCGTGCGGTTGAGCAGATCGGCGGCAAGAGTGCGGGTCAGCACGTCGCCGCGCCGGGCGGCTTCATAAGCCGCCAGCACGTCCGGCGCGCCGGGGTCGGTCGCGCCGGCAATGCAGCGCGCCAGATCCGCTACGTCGCGGAAGCCCAGATTGAGCCCTTGAGCGCCGATCGGCGGCATGACGTGACCGGCCTCGCCGACGAGGGCCAGCCTTTCGGCGGTGAGCTTTTTGGCGATCAGGCCGGAAAGCGGAAAGCTGCTGCGCGGGCCGACCTCCGTGATCTCGCCGAGCAGGCCGTCGAGCCTCGCGGCGATGGCGGCGGCGAATTCGGCGTCGCCGAGGGCGGCGAGCGCGGCGGCTTCGGCGGGACGCTCGACCCAGACGAGGCTGGAATTGCCGCCGGGGAGCGGCACCACCGTGAACGGGCCGCCCGAATAGTGAAATTCCGTGCAGGCGCCGCCATGCGGCCGCCCGTGGGCGAAGTCGCAGACGGTCGCGGTCTGATCGTAAGCCCAGCTCCGCGTGCCGATCCCTGCGGCCTCGCGGCAGAAGGACTGCCGGCCATCCGCGCCGACGACAAGTCTGGCCGACACTTCGTGGCCGTCGGCTAGAGCGAGGCGCGCGCCCGCGCCGTCCTGCTGGATGCCGGAGACGCCGGTGCTCGGAACGAACCCCGTGCCGAGCGCATCGAACAGGGTCGCGGTCAAAATCGCGTTCGGGATATTGTAGCCAAAGGCCTCCTGGCCGATTTCGCTCGCCTCGAAGGCGGTGTCGGGCGCGCGGAACAGCCGTCCCGTGCGATCGATCAGGCGGAGTGCGGCGAGCGGGGCGGCGTGCGGGCGCAGCCTCTCCCAGACGCCGAGGCCGGTGAGGAAGCGAACCGATCCGTGCAGCAGCGCGGTCGTGCGGCGGTCCGGCCTGCCCGGCGCGGGCGCCGGTCCGACGCAAATCGCGTCCAGCCCCGCATGGCGCAGGGCAAGCGCGGCGGCCAGTCCGGCGGGGCCCGCGCCGACGATCACGGCATCATGCTGAGGATGGGTCATGGCCGTACATTGGGCGCGGCGCGGCTTGGCGACAAGGTATATTCGGCCGCAGCATCCCCCGGCGGCTATTGCTGCCGGGAGATTCTCTTGGCGCTGAGGGCGGGATCGGTGTTCTCGCAGAGCACCACCGGGCCGTTGGAGCTGTTCACCAGCTTGCACTGGCTGTTGTCGCAGCCCCCGAGCGAAGCGGTGCCCGGACCGAGGCTCAGGCTGCCGAGCTCGGAATTGCCGAGCCGCGCCGCCTGCTCGTAAAACTCCTTCGCCTTGACGGCATCGCCCGACACGCCCAGCACCTTTTTGTGATTGAGGTAGATCGGATCGTAGGTCTTGGCGAGGCCGGCATAGGCTTCGGGCAGGTTGCGGCGGTCGGCGAGGTAGCGGAACATCAACCGGGCGGCGGCGATGTCGCCGCGCTCCAAAAGCGTGTTGCCGCGCGCCAGCATGGCCTCGTCGGCCGGGGCGACCGTGGCGCGCTTCTGAATGGAGTGCGTGTTCATCGCCTCGGGCGCCGGCAGCATGCCCTTGAACTGCAGCGGCGGGCGCGATCCGGCTTTGGCGGGCGTGCGCAGCGGCAGTCCGCAAGCGGTGATGAAATCGGCCAGGTCGGCGGCCAGCACGCCGTAGGAGATGCCGTTCGCCTCCTTGTGGATCGAGGTGCTGATGCCGACCACGACGCCGTCATTGTCGATCAGCGGGCCGCCGCTATAGCCGGGAATGATCGGCGTCTGATGCTGCAACTGGCTGCTGAACCAGCGGTTGGTGAGCACGCGCGAGACATAGCCCTTCAGCACGGAGGGGAGGAAAAAGGTCTCGTCGTCGCCCTGCGACCAGGACAGCGCGCCCTGCGGATCGGCGGCGGCCGGAAAGCCGATGGCGAACAGGTCGGAGGCGGTGCCGGGATATTCGGTGGACAGAGGCAGAGGCTGTCCGGGCAGATCGTCGAGCGCCTCGAGCAGCGCCAGATCCTTTTGTGGAAAAACCGCGAGCACGCGCAAGGGAATGCGCTTGATCGAGCCCTTGTCGCCGACATAGCCGACCGAGTAGGCGGTGCCCTTGTCGATGACATGGTGATTCGTGGCGATCACCCGGCTGCCGCTCACCAGAAAGGCAGTGCCGCCCTTCATGGCGCCCTCGACCTCCACCAGCAGCCGGTACACTTGATGAGTCAATGCCGCCACGGTATGGGCGACATCCGGCGCCGTCTTCGTCGGAGCAATCTCCACGGGCTGGTCAGCCGGCGTCTCCGCACGCACGATTGCGCTTTGCGCCAGGCCGAAGCCAAGAATTGCCGCCGCGGCGACGCCCATGCCTCGCCGGCCGGCGATCGTCAGGCGAAACATAGCCGAACCGTTTGCAATGCGCCCCATCCCGTCATGCCGTAGTTTACGCTTCAGGTGCCAGCCCACGCAAGGTCTCAATGCCAGTTTCAAATCAGAAGAAGGCCGCAAGGAAACGGCAAAAATATGACTTACGCAAGAGGAATTCCCAGCCTGTTTAGAACCTCTCGCAAACGTTAAAATCGAGTAGCCTGCGGTGCTGGGTGAATGAAAGGAGAGAGGCTTGTATCGTAAGATTACTTACATATATCTCCGCGCAATCGGCTTCTGAATGAGCACTCTGCGGGCATTCAGCAGGGCTTTGTCTGCGGCCACCCATATTTTTTGGTCGTCGTCGGCGCGCAAATAGTCGAAAACCAGTTTGGAGACGACCGCGCCGATCACGAAGAGCAGCACCATCGCAATTGCCGCGCTGGCGAGGAAAGTCTTATCATACATCGAAGCTGGGCCGCGCTGAAGAATCAACCAGCCCAGCAGCGCCAAAGCCGCGGGAAAGGTGGCGAGGAAACCGAAGACCGCGACTTTCCACCAGCGCGCGCGATTCCGGATCAGGGAAATATTCTCCGGCAGCCGGGCGATGGCGCCGGTGGTGTGGTTCTCCAGATAGATGCAATGGCCGTAAGGCGCGCTCTTCTTGGCGGCCCAGACGGCGGTGACGGCGTGGCCGTTGCGGAAGCCGATGCCGCTATCGATCAGGAAGATCTCGATCTCGCGGCCGTCGCGCTGACGCAAAAAAAAGCGCTGCCGGTTGATCGGCGGCGCCTGAACGGGCACTCGGCCGGCATCGGCGCGCTCGCTCTCCTTAGATGGCGGGACATCGGGAGGCGCCGCCCAAGTCTGCAGCCCCCCGACCAAACCCGTCGCCGCCCAGGCAAAGAATTCTCCCATCCCCAGCCCATCAATTCATCGGCCGCGCCACGTCTCGATGTCGGCGGTCGCGCGGTAGCGCCTCGTCCATGCCCCAGTGTCGAGAACCGGAACGCCCCATCCGCCCTGGTCCCACCGCGCACGCTCTCTATAATGGCTCGCACGCAGCCGGAATTCCCTGAGCCGGAATTCATCACGGTCATCAGCCGGAATAAAGGCCAATGGCTGCGCCCTGTCGAGCAAAAACCCATCCTGAGAGACAGATTAGCCGAAATCGGCGCAAATAGGCGATAATCACGCTTGACGCCTGAAAACCGGAGGGCTATCTATCGCGAACCGATTTGGCAGGCAAGTAGCGCCGTGCGCCCTGTTTCGCGCGTCCAGCGACCTAAACGCTGCCAGAAAAAAATGAATTCAGACTTGGGTGTATGACCCTCCGGAAGAGTTCTGGATGGTCCTCTCGTTTTTGCCGGTCGTCAGATCGCGCCAAGCCTTCGGGTGATGGTGCGTCTGGAACCGACGGCATTCTTTGCTTGGGTTGGATGGCGCATGCCGACAATACAACAACTGATCAGGAAGCCGCGCAAGGCGCCGGTGAAGCGGAATAAGGTTCCTGCCATGCAGGCTTGTCCGCAAAAGCGTGGCGTTTGCACCAGGGTTTACACGACGACCCCGAAGAAGCCGAACTCGGCGCTTCGCAAGGTTGCCCGCGTGCGCCTGCAGAACGGCTTCGAAGTGACGAGCTACATTCCTGGCGAGGGCCATAATCTGCAGGAGCACTCCGTGGTGCTCATTCGCGGCGGCCGCGTCAAGGACTTGCCGGGCGTGCGCTATCACACGATCCGCGGCGTGCTGGATACGCAGGGCGTGTCCAAGCGGCGTCAGCGCCGGTCGAAATATGGCGCCAAGCGGCCGAAATAAGCAGTTGAACGAAATTTGGAAGACGAGCCATGTCACGACGGCATAGAGCGGAAAAGCGCGACATCATTCCCGATCCGAAATACGGGGATCTCGTGCTGACCAAGTTCATGAACAGCCTGATGTACGAGGGCAAGAAGTCGGCGGCCGAACGCATCGTTTATGGCGCTCTCGACAAGATCGAGGCCAAGGCTAAGCGCGACGCCATCCAGCTTTTTCATGAAGCGCTCGATAATGTGAAGCCGGCGATCGAAGTGCGCTCGCGCCGGGTCGGCGGCGCCACCTATCAGGTGCCGGTCGAAGTGCGCATGGACCGCCGTCAGGCGCTGGCGATCCGCTGGATCATCAGCGCGGCGCGCGGCCGCAATGAAAATACCATGGAAGAAAGACTGTCCGGCGAGCTGCTGGACGCGGCGAACAATCGCGGCACGGCCGTGAAGAAGCGCGAAGACACTCACCGGATGGCCGAAGCCAACCGCGCCTTCTCGCATTATCGCTGGTAATCGGTTACTTAGGATCTAGGACGATGGCACGCCAGACACCAATCGAGCACTACCGCAATATCGGTATCATGGCGCATATCGATGCCGGGAAAACCACGACCACCGAGCGGATACTGTTTTATACCGGCAAGAGCCATAAGATCGGCGAAGTGCATGACGGCGCCGCGACGATGGACTGGATGGAGCAGGAGCAGGAGCGCGGCATCACGATCACGTCCGCCGCGACGACCGCTTACTGGAAAGACGCCCGCATCAACATCATCGACACGCCGGGCCACGTGGACTTCACCATCGAAGTCGAGCGCTCGCTGCGCGTGCTCGACGGCGCGGTCGCTCTTCTCGACGCCAACCAGGGCGTCGAGCCGCAGACCGAGACCGTTTGGCGCCAGGGCGACAAATACGGCGTGCCGCGCATGTTCTTCGTCAACAAGATGGACAAGATCGGCGCCGATTTCTACGCCTCGGTCGCCTCGATCCATAAGCGCCTCGCCGCCAAGACGCTGGTGATCCAGCTTCCCTACGGCGCCGAAAGCGATTTCAAGGGCGTCATCGACCTCATCCGCATGAAGGCGGTGGTGTGGGAAGAAGAGACGCTGGGCGCGGCCTTCCATGACGAGGAAATCCCCGCCGACATGCTCGAGCGGGCCAAGGAATATCGCGAGAAGCTGATCGAGACGGCCGTCGAAATGGACGAAGCCGCGCTCGAAGCCTATCTCGAAGGTGTCGAGCCCGATGTGGAATCGCTGAAGGCGATGATCCGCAAGGGCACCTGCACGAGCACCTTCTATCCGGTGCTCTGCGGCTCGGCCTTCAAGAACAAGGGCGTGCAGCCGCTGCTCGATGCGGTCATCGACTATTTGCCCTCGCCGCTCGACGTGCCGCCGATCAAGGGCATCGACGTCAAGAGCGGCGACGACATCGTGCGCAAGCCGGCCGACAACGAGCCGGTCGCGGTGCTGGCCTTCAAGATCATGGATGACCCGTTCGTCGGCACCTTGACCTTCTGCCGCATCTATTCCGGCAAGCTGGAATCCGGCTCCAGCATCATGAATTCGACGCGCGACAAGAAAGAGCGCGTCGGCCGCATGCTGCTGATGCACGCCAATAACCGCGAAGACATCAAGGAAGCCTTTGCCGGCGACATCGTCGCCCTGGCTGGCCTGAAGGATGTGCGCACCGGCGACACGCTTTGCGATCCGGCCAAGCCCGTCATCCTGGAGCGGATGGAATTCCCCGATCCGGTCATCGAGATCGCGATCGAGCCCAAGTCGAAGGCCGACCAGGAGAAGCTGGGCATCGCCCTGTCGAAGCTGGCCGCCGAAGATCCGTCCTTCCGCGTCTCGACCGATCCGGAATCGGGCCAGACCATCCTGAAGGGCATGGGCGAGTTGCATCTCGACATCAAGGTCGACATCCTGCGCCGCCAGTACAAGGTCGACGCCAATATCGGCGCGCCGCAGGTGGCCTATCGCGAAACGATCACCCGCAAGGCGGAGATCGACTATACGCATAAGAAGCAGACCGGCGGTTCCGGCCAGTTCGCCCGCGTCAAGCTGGTGATCGAGCCGAGCGAGCCGACGCAAGGTTTCGTCTTCGAGAACAAGGTGGTCGGCGGTTCGGTGCCGAGGGAATATGTCCCGGGCGTCGAAAAGGGCCTCAAGAGCGTTCTGGATAACGGTGTGCTGGCGGGCTTCCCGATCATCGACCTGAAGGTGACGCTGGTCGACGGCGCCTATCACGAAGTGGACTCCAGCGCCCTCGCCTTCGAAATCGCCTCCCGCGCCGCATTGCGCGAAGGCATCCAGAAGGCGGCCCCGAAACTGCTCGAGCCGATCATGAAGGTCGAAGTGGTGTCCCCGGAGGAATATCTGGGCGGCATCATCGGCGACCTCACCAGCCGGCGCGGTCAGGTTCTGGGGCAGGAGATGCGTGGCAACGCGGCAGTGCTGAACGCGCTCGTGCCGCTCGCCAACATGTTCGGCTACGTCAATACGCTGCGCTCGATGAGCCAGGGCCGCGCGCAGTTTACGATGACCTTCGAAAGCTACGCCCAGGTGCCGCAAAATGTGGCGGAAGAAGTCCAGGCAAAATTCGCTTAAGCGAGCCCGGACCGAAGCGCCAAGAGTTAAGAAGATACGGAGAGCCAGATGGCCAAGGCAAAATTTGAACGCAACAAGCCGCATTGCAACGTTGGTACAATCGGCCATGTCGATCACGGCAAGACAACGCTCACGGCTGCGATCACAAAGGTGCTGGCGAAGTCCGGCGGTGCCACCTTCCAGGCTTACGACCAGATCGACAAGGCGCCCGAAGAGCGCGCCCGCGGCATCACCATTTCCACCGCTCACGTGGAATATGAGACCGAGAACCGGCATTACGCCCATGTCGACTGCCCCGGTCACGCCGACTATGTGAAGAACATGATCACCGGCGCCGCGCAGATGGACGGCGCGATCCTGGTGGTGTCCGCCGCCGACGGCCCCATGCCGCAGACCCGCGAGCACATCCTGCTCGCCCGTCAGGTCGGCGTGCCGGCGCTCGTCGTATTCATGAATAAGGTCGACATGGTCGACGATCCGGAACTGCTCGAGTTGGTCGAGCTGGAAGTGCGCGAACTGCTCACCTCCTACGAGTTCCCGGGCGACGATATTCCGATCATCAAGGGTTCGGCTCTGGCCGCCCTCGAAGGCAAGAATGACGATATCGGCGAGAAGGCGATCCTGGAGCTGATGAAGGCGGTCGACGCCTACATCCCGCAGCCGGCCCGTCCGATCGACAAGCCCTTCCTGATGCCGATCGAAGACGTGTTCTCGATCTCGGGCCGCGGCACCGTCGTCACCGGCCGTATCGAACGCGGCATCGTCAAGGTTGGCGAGGAAGTCGAGATCGTCGGCATGAAGCCCACGACCAAGACCGTCGTCACCGGCGTCGAGATGTTCCGCAAGCTGCTCGACCAGGGCCAGGCCGGCGACAATGTGGGTTGCCTGCTGCGCGGCATCGACCGCGAGGCCGTCGAGCGCGGCCAGGTTCTCTGCAAGCCCGGTTCCGTGACTCCGCACACCCAGTTCAAGGCTGAGGCTTACATCCTCACCAAGGAAGAGGGTGGCCGTCACACGCCGTTCTTCACCAACTACCGCCCGCAATTCTACTTCCGCACCACGGACGTGACCGGCGTCGTCAAGCTGCCCGAGGGCACCGAGATGGTCATGCCGGGCGACAACATCGCCATGGAAGTCGAACTGATCGTGCCGATTGCGATGGAAGAGCGCCTGCGCTTTGCTATCCGCGAAGGCGGCCGCACGGTCGGCGCCGGCGTCGTTGCCAGCATTTTGAAATAGTGAACTTTAGGGGACGCTTCACGGCGTCCCCGCTTCGAGGCAATGGACATGCAAGGCCAGAATATCCGCATCCGGCTCAAGGCGTTCGATCATCGGATTCTCGACGCCTCGACCAAGGAAATCGTCAATACAGCGAAGCGGACCGGTGCCGAAGTGCGTGGGCCGATTCCGCTGCCGACGAGGATCGAGAAGTTCACCGTCAACCGCTCGCCTCACATCGACAAGAAGAGCCGCGAGCAGTTTGAAATGCGCACGCATAAACGGCTGATCGACATTGTCGACCCGACCCCGCAGACCGTCGACGCTTTGATGAAGCTCGACCTTGCGGCCGGTGTCGACGTCGAGATCAAGCTCTAAGAGATTTGGACCGAGGCAGCGCGATGCGGTCAGGTGTAATAGCACAGAAGCTGGGCATGACCCGGATCTTCACGGATGCCGGCGAGCATGTGCCCGTCACGGTGTTGAGGATCGACCACTGCAAGGTGGTCGCCCATCGCACCGATGAGAAGAATGGCTACACGGCCATGCAGCTCGGCGCGGGTCTGGCGAAGGTGAAGAATGTGACGCGCGCACAGCGCGGCCATTTCGCCGTCGCCAAGGTTGAGCCGTCCTCGAAGGTGGTCGAATTCCGGGTTTCGCCCGAGAATCTGATCGATGTCGGGGCGGAGATCACGGCGGATCATTTCCTCGAAGGCCAGTTGGTCGACGTGACGGGAACGAGCATCGGCCGCGGTTTTGCCGGCAGCATGAAGCGGCATAATTTCGGCGGCCTGCGCGCCTCGCACGGCGTCTCGGTCTCGCATCGCTCGCACGGCTCGACCGGCCAGCGGCAGGACCCCGGCAAGGTGTTCAAGGGCAAGAAGATGGCCGGCCATATGGGCGATGTGCGGGTGACCACGCAGAACCTGAAAGTGATCAAGACCGATGCCGACCGCGGCCTCGTCATGGTGCGCGGCGCGGTTCCGGGCGCCAAGGGCGGCTGGGTGCTGCTGCGCGACGCGGTCAAGTCCGGCATGCCGGAAGGCGCGCCGACGCCGGGGGCGATCCGGGGCAATGGCGCCGGTGGGAATGGGAAAGCATAAGCCATGAAAGCGGACGTCACGACGCTCGAGGCCAAAAAGGCCGGCACGGTCGATCTGCCCGACGATGTTTTCGGGCTGGAGCCGCGCGCGGATATTTTGCACCGCATGGTGCGCTATCAGCTGCTGAAGCGCCAGGCCGGCACGCATCACGCCAAGGACCGCTCGCTGGTCTCGGGCCGCCACCAGAAGATGTACAAGCAGAAGGGCACCGGCCGCGCCCGTCACGGCAACAAGCTCGCCCCGCAGTTTCGCGGCGGCGGCAAGGCGTTCGGACCGGTGCCGCGCAGCCATGCGATCGAGCTGCCGAAGAAGATCCGGGCGCTCGCTTTGAAGCACGCTCTGTCCTCGAAGGTGAAAAGCAACGAGCTGATCATCCTCGACAAGGCCGAGCTCAGCGAAGCCAAGACCAAGGCGCTCCGGGTGCAGTTCGAGGCGCTCGGCCTGGAATCGGCGCTGATCATCGGCGGCCGGGAGCTTGACAGCAATTTCTCGCTGGCGGCGCGCAACATCCCCAATATCGATGTGCTCGCGGTCGCCGGCCTCAACGTCTACGACATCCTGCGCCGGCGCAAGCTGGTGCTGACGAAGGCCGCCCTTGAGGCGATCGGGGAGCGCTTCAAATGAACGAGGCCGATCTTTACGACGTCATCGTGGCGCCGGTCATCACCGAAAAGGCGACGATCGCGTCCGAGCATAATCAGGTGGTCTTCAAGGTTCGTAAGAGCGCGACCAAGCCGCAGATCCAGGAAGCGGTCGAGCGTCTGTTCAACGTGAAGGTCAAGGCAGTGAACACGCTGATCCGGGCCGGCAAGAACAAGCGCTTCCGCGGCATTCCGGGCAAGCAGAACGACATCAAAAAGGCCATCGTGACGCTGGAAGACGGTCATTCCATCGACGTCACGACGGGACTTTGAGCTTAAAGAGCGTTGAGCCATGGCTTTAAAAACCTATAATCCGACCTCGCCCGGCCGCCGCCAGCTCGTTCTGGTGGATCGCTCCGAGCTCTGGAAGGGCAAGCCGATCAAGACGCTGACCGAGGGACGGTCGGAGAAGGCCGGCCGCAACAATCTCGGCCGCATCACCGCCCGCCGCCGCGGCGGCGGCCACAAGCACAATTACCGGCTGGTCGACTTCAAGCGCGGCAAGCTGGAGATGAGCGCGGTCGTCGAGCGGCTGGAATATGATCCCAACCGCACCGCCTTCATCGCGCTGATCAAGTACGAAGACGGCGAACTGTCCTATATCCTGGCGCCGCAACGCCTCGGCGTCGGCGACAAGGTCATCGCCGGCAAGCAGGTCGACGTCAAGCCGGGCAACGCCATGCCGCTCTCGGCCATGCCGATCGGCACCATCGTGCACAATATCGAATTGCGCCAGGGCCGCGGCGGCCAGATCGCCCGGTCGGCGGGATGCTACGCCCAGCTCGCCGGCCGCGACGCGGGCTACGCCATCCTGAAGCTGAACTCGGGTGAAACCCGCATGGTGCGCGCCGAATGTATGGCGACGGTCGGCGCGGTGTCGAACCCGAACAATTCCAACACCAGCATCGGCAAGGCCGGCCGCAAGCGCTGGATGGGCAAGCGTCCGTCGGTCCGCGGCGTGGCGATGAACCCGATCGATCATCCGCATGGCGGCGGCGAAGGCCGCACCTCGGGCGGCCGTCATCCGGTGACACCGTGGGGCAAGGGCACCAAGGGCACCAAGACGCGCTCGAACCCGTCGACGGACAAATACATCGTCCGTAGCCGTCACGCGAAGAAGAAATAGGGAGCCAGGACGTGACACGCTCAGTCTCGAAAGGTCCGTTTGTCGACGGGTACATGCTGAAGAAGGCGGAGAAGGCGCGCGAGACCCGCTCCAACGCGATCATCAAGATCTGGAGCCGGCGCTCGACGATCCTGCCGCAATTCGTCGGACTGACCTTCGGCGTCTATAACGGCCAGAAGCACATTCCGGTCCTCGTTTCCGAGGACATGATCGGGCACAAATTCGGCGAATTCTCACCGACCCGGACCTATTACGGCCACGGCGCGGACAAGAAGGCCAAGAGGAAGTAATCATGGGCAAGGCTAAACAGGAACGGCGCCTGGCCGAGACGGAAGTGCAGGCGGTGACGCGCAATATGCGCGTCAGCCCCCAGAAGCTCAATCTCGTCGCCCAGATGATCCGCGGCCAGAAGGTCGACAAGGCGCTCGCGGACCTCACCTTTTCGCGCAAGCGCATCGCCCTGGACGTCAAGAAGACGCTGGAATCGGCGGTCGCCAACGCTGAGAACAATCACAGCCTCGACGTCGATTCGCTCGTCGTCTCGCAGGCATTCGTCGGCAAGAATTTGGTGATGAAGCGCTGGCGCCCTAGGGCGCGCGGGCGCATCGGCCGGATCATGAAGCCCTTTTCGCAGCTCACGGTGATCGTGAAGGAAGTTCAGGAGTCCGTCTGATGGGCCAAAAAGTCAACCCGATCGGTCTTCGCCTCGGCATCAACCGCACCTGGGATTCGCGCTGGTACGCCGATGGCCGCGAATATGGGCGGCTGCTGCAGGAAGATTTGAAGATCCGCAAATATATCGCCAAGACCCGGCGGCAGGCGGGCATTTCGAAGGTCGTCATCGAGCGGCCGCATCGCAAATGCCGGATCACCATCCACAGCGCCCGTCCCGGCATCCTGATCGGCAAGAAGGGCTCGGACATCGAGAAGCTGCGCGGCGAGCTGGCGACGATGACCTCCTCCGAGGTGCATTTGAACATCGTCGAAGTGCGCAAGCCCGAAATCGACGCCACGCTCGTCGCCGAGAGCATCGCGCAGCAGCTCGAGCGCCGCGTTGCCTTCCGCCGCGCCATGAAGCGCGCGGTGCAGTCGGCGCTGCGGCTCGGCGCGCTCGGCATCCGCATCAACTGCTCCGGACGGCTTGGCGGCGCGGAAATCGCGCGCATGGAATGGTATCGCGAGGGCCGGGTGCCGCTGCACACGCTGCGCGCCAATATCGATTACGGCACCGCGCTGGGCGTGACCGCCTACGGCATCATCGGCATCAAGGTGTGGATCTTCAAGGGCGAGATCCTCGACCACGACCCGATGGCGCAGGAGCGCCTGGCGCTCGAGGTGCAGGAAAGCGGCGGCGGTGGTGGTGGCGGCGGACGTGGCCGGCGCGACGAGTCCCGGGCTTAAGGGCCGGGCGGGAATAGGTAAAGGGCAGGACCATGCTGCAACCGAAACGCACAAAATTCCGCAAGGTGCATAAGGGCCGCAACCGCGGCAATGCCAAGGGCGGATTCGACTTGAACTTCGGCTCGCACGGGCTGAAGGCGATGGAGCCGGAGCGCGTCACGGCGCGCCAGATCGAAGCTGCTCGCCGTGCCATCACGCGCCAGATGAAGCGCGCGGGCCGCGTCTGGATCCGGATCTTCCCGGATCTGCCGGTGACCAAGAAGCCGATCGAAGTGCGCATGGGCAAGGGCAAGGGCTCGGTGGAGTTCTGGGCCTGCCGGGTGAAGCCGGGCCGGGTGATGTTCGAGATCGACGGCGTGCCGGATGTGGTGGCGCGCGAGGCGCTGCGGCTCGGTGCGGCCAAGCTGCCGATCAAGACGCGCGTCGTCGCCCGCTTCGGCGAGCAGGCGGTCGCGGCAGGGAAGGCATAAGACCATGAAGATCGAGAAAATCCGGGATTTGACCCCCGACCAGCTTCGCGACGAATTGATCAAGCTGAAGCGCGAGCAGTTCAACCTGCGCTTCCAGAAGGCCACGGGACAGCTCTCGAACACCGCGCGGGTGCGCGAGGTTCGCCGGTCCGTCGCCCAGGTGAAAACTGTCGAGCGCCAGAAGAGCGCCGCCTCGGCAAGCAAGGAATAAGGCGAACCCATGCCGAAGCGCATTCTCCAAGGTGTCGTGGTCTCCGACAAGAACGACAAGACCGTCGTCGTGAAGGTCGAGCGCCGGTTCACCCATCCGGTGATGAAGAAGACCGTGCGGCTGACCAAGAAATATCACGCCCACGACGAGACCAACGCCCACAAGGAGGGCGACATCGTGCGGATCGAGGAATGTCCGCCGATTTCGAAGAACAAGAAATGGGTGGTGCTGGCCGAGACGCGCGCCGCCGGTTGATCCGGCCGGCTGACGGGGCGGCGACAAGGACGAATTTTCCGCGCGCGCATGCCGCGCAGGCGGGCCGGAGTTTGAGGAATTTGACATGATACAGATGCAAACCAATTTGGATGTCGCCGACAATTCCGGCGCGCGCCGGGTGCAGTGCATCAAAGTGCTGGGCGGTTCGATGCGCCGTTTTGCGACGATCGGCGACATCATCATCGTCAGCGTCAAGGAAGCCATCCCGCGGGGCCGCGTGAAGAAGGGCCAGGTCATGAAGGCCGTGGTCGTGCGCACCGCCAAGGGCGTGCGCCGTCCCGACGGCAGCCTGATCCGCTTCGACCGCAACGCTGCCGTGCTGGTGAACAACAACAAGGAGCCGATCGGCACCCGCATCTTCGGGCCGGTTCCGCGCGAATTGCGCTCCAAGCAGCATATGAAGATCATCTCGCTCGCTCCCGAGGTGCTGTAATGGCGAAGCTGAAGATCAAAAAAGGCGACAAGGTCGTCGTCCTCGCCGGCCGCGACAAAGGCAAGCGCGGCGAGGTCATCAAGGCTTTCCCGACCGAGAACAAGGTCGTGGTGCAGGGCATCAATCTGGTGCGCAAGCATCAGAAGCAGACGCCCGGCCAGGAAGGCGGGATCATCTCCAAGGAAGCCCCGATCCAGGTTTCGAACCTGGCCATCGAGGATCCCAAGGACGGCGCGCCGACCCGCATCGGCTACAAAATTTTGGACGATGGACGCAAGGTTCGCTACGCCAAGCGTTCGGGAGAAGTGATCGATGACTGAAGCAGCCGCCTACGAACCCCGGCTGAAGCGCCAATATCGCGAGGAAATGCGCAAGGCGCTCGTCGAGGAATTCCAGTATAAGAACCCGATGCAGGTGCCCCGGCTCGAGAAGATCGTGCTGAACATGGGCATCGGCGAGGCGGTTTCGGATCGCAAGAAGGTCGACAGCGCCGCGCGCGACCTGGCCATGATCGCCGGCCAGAAGCCGGTTCTGACCAAGGCGCGCAAGTCGATCGCCACCTTCAAGCTGCGCGACGGCATGGCCATCGGCGCCAAGGTGACCTTGCGCCAGGCGCGTATGTACGAGTTTCTGGACCGGCTGATCACGATCGCGTTGCCGCGGGTGAAGGACTTTCGTGGGCTGAACCCGAAGAGTTTCGACGGCCGCGGCAATTATGCCCTCGGCATCAAGGAACACATCGTGTTCCCCGAAATCGACTACGACAAGGTCGAGGCGATCTGGGGCATGGACGTGATCGTGTGCACCACGGCTCCGACGGATGACGAGGCCCGCGCGCTTCTGAAGCAGTTCAACTTTCCGTTCCGCAAATAAGGCCACGCTGGCGGACGAGGAGAAAAGAAAAACATGGCAAAAACGAGCATGGTGGAGCGCAACCGTAAGCGCCAGACGCTCGCCAAGAAATACGCGTCGCGCCGGGCCACGCTGAAAGCCAAGGCCGGGGACGAGAGCTTGCCGGCCGAGGAGCGCTTCCAGGCGCGCCTGAAGCTGGCCGAGCTGCCGCGCAATTCCGCGCCGAACCGGGTTCGCAATCGCTGCGAGCTGACCGGCCGCCCGCGCGCCTATTATCGCAAGCTGCGCCTGTCGCGCATCGCCCTGCGGGATCTGTCGTCGAACGGCCTGATCCCCGGCATGGTCAAGTCGAGCTGGTAGAGGGAAAGAGATGACGGTTTCGGACCCTTTGGGAGATATGCTGACCCGCATCAGAAATGCTCAGATGCGGAGCAGGCCGAAAGTCTCCACGCCCGCCTCCAAGCTGCGCGAGCGCGTGCTTGAAGTGCTGAAGGATGAAGGCTACATCCGCGGCTTTGCCCGCATCGATTATCAGGACGGCAAGTCCGAGATCGAGATCGAGCTGAAATATTTCGACGGCCAGCCGGTCATCCGCGAGATCAAGCGGGTGTCGACGCCGGGCCGGCGGGTCTATTCCTCGGTCCGGGATCTGCCCACCATCGCCAACGGCCTTGGCGTGGCCATTCTTTCGACGCCCAAGGGCGTGATGTCGGACAGCCGCGCCAGGCTTGAAAATGTCGGCGGCGAAGTCCTTTGCAGCATATTCTAACGGGGCTTCCGGCCTCGCGTTGAGATGAAAGGCTTGGACGATGTCCAGGATTGGAAAAAAGCCGGTGCCGGTGCCGGGCGGCGTGACCGCGAAGGTCGAGGGACAGCACGTCTCGGTCAAGGGGCCGAAGGGCGAGCTTTCGGTGACCCTCGTCGACGACGTCACGGTCAAGATGGGCGATAAGGGGATCGAGGTTCAGCCGCGCGATCAGTCGAAGCGCGCCCGCTCGATGTGGGGCATGTCGCGCTCGCTGGTCGACAATCTCGTCGGCGGCGTGACCAAGGGCTTCACCAAGCAGCTCGACATCACCGGCGTCGGCTATCGCGCCGCGCTGAAGGGCAAGGAGCTGCAGCTCCAGCTCGGCTACAGCCACGATATTCTCTACCCGATCCCGGAAGGCATCACCATCGTGGTGCCGAGGCCGACGGAGATCCAGATCAGCGGCATCGACCGGGCGCAAGTCGGTCAGGTCGCGGCGGAGATCCGGCGCTATCGCGGACCGGAGCCCTACAAGGGCAAAGGCATCAAATATTCGACCGAATTCATCTTCCGCAAGGAAGGTAAGAAGAAGAAATAGTGGAGACTTCGATGAGCGTCAGCGCCCATACCAATTTTGAGCGACGGAAGGTCCGGGTTCGGAAGACTGTGCGCAGCGCCGCCAATGGCCGGCCGCGGCTCTCGGTGTTCCGCTCGTCCAAGAATATCTACGCCCAGGTTATCGACGATGCGACCAGCCACACGCTGGCTTCGGCCTCGACTCTCGACAAGGACCTGGCCAAGAAGCTGAAGACCGGCGCCGACAAGGACGCGGCGGTCGAGGTCGGCAAGCTTCTGGCCAAGCGCGCGCTCGAAGCGGGCGTCTCCGCCGTCATCTTCGATCGCGGCGGTTATATCTATCATGGCCGGGTGAAAGCCCTGGCGGACGCCGCCCGCGAAGGCGGTTTGAGTTTCTAAAAGCGAATAGCTATTTACCGGACGAAAGGGACGACAGTGGCACGAGCACCGCGAGAACGGGACCGCGAAGAACGCGACAGCGAGTTCGTCGACAAGCTCGTTCACATCAACCGCGTGGCGAAGGTGGTCAAGGGCGGACGTCGCTTCGGCTTTGCGGCGCTGGTGGTTGTGGGCGATCAGAAGGGCCGCGTCGGCTTCGGCCACGGCAAGGCCCGCGAAGTGCCTGAAGCCATCCGCAAGGCGACCGAGGCGGCCAAGCGCGGCCTGATCAAGGTGCCGCTGCGCGAAGGCCGCACGCTGCATCATGACGTTGCCGGCCATCACGGCGCGGGCCGAGTGATCCTGCGCGCGGCGCCTCCCGGCACCGGCATCATCGCCGGCGGCCCGATGCGCGCCGTGTTCGAGACGCTCGGCATCCAGGACGTCGTCGCCAAGTCGATGGGCACTTCGAACCCCTATAACATGGTGCGCGCCACGTTCGACGCGCTGAAGCATGAAGACAGCCCGCGCTCCGTCGCGGCACGCCGGGGCAAGAAGGTCAGCGAGATCGTCTCGCGCCGCAGGGATGGGGCCGAAGGCACCACCGCCGCGGCTCAAGAGGCTTAAAGAGCGCGCGCGAGGGAATTTTCGATATGGCTGACAAGGCAAAGACCAAGGGTGGAACGCTGGTGATCGAGCAGATCGCCAGCCCGATCCGCCGCCCGGCTCACCAGCGCGAGACGCTGATCGGCCTCGGGCTGAACAAGATTCGCAAGCGCCGCACCGTGCCGGACAATCCGGCTGTGCGCGGCATGATCGCGAAGGTCTCCCATCTCGTCCGGATCGTCGACGAACCGGCGGCGAAATAGGCTTTCGCGGCTAGCAACATACAGGATTTGAGGCGGGCAGATGCAGCTCAACGAACTCAGGGACAATGAAGGCGCCACCCAGGCGCGCAAGCGCGTCGGCCGTGGCATCGGCTCCGGTCTCGGCAAGACCGCCGGTCGCGGCCACAAAGGCCAGAAGGCGCGCTCCGGCGTCGCCATCAAGGGCTTCGAGGGCGGCCAGATGCCGATCCACATGCGCATGCCCAAGCGCGGCTTCAACAATCCGCTGCGGCTGAAATTCTCCGAGGTCAATCTGGAGCGCATCCAGCTCGCCATCGACGAAGGCAAGCTCGACGCCAAGAGCCCGATCACCGGCGAGGCGCTGGTCGCCGCCGGCGTCGTCCGGCGCGTGCGCGACGGCGTGCGCCTGCTCGGCCGCGGCGCGCTGAAGGCCAAGGTGCAGATCGAGGTGGCCGGCGCGACGGCAAGCGCCGTCAAGGCGGTCGAGGCCGCCGGCGGCAGCATCAAGCTGTTGAAGCTGGTCAAGGACACCGACGCCACCGAGCGCCGCCCCAAGAAAAAAGCCGCGCCGGCGAAGGGCGAATAGGCGGGTGCGCGTATATCCCTTTCCGAGCGGTGATTTACAGCCGGTGCGTGACAGGCAGAATGGATCTTTGGCGTCCCTTTCGGCGAGCGATCGCCGGGACGCCATGACGGGCGCGTCATGCGCCTATCGGCATTGGAGTATTCCGGATGGCTTCCGCCGCTGAGCAACTGGTTTCGAACCTGAATTTCGCGGCCTTCGGCAAGGCCGAGGAGCTGAAGAAGCGCCTGTGGTTCACCCTCGGCGCTCTTTTGGTGTTCCGGCTCGGCACCTACATCCCGCTGCCGGGCATCAATCCGCAGGCTCTCGCCGATCTGGTGCAGCAGAACCAATCCGGTATTCTCGGCATTTTCAACACCTTCTCCGGCGGGGCCGTCGGGCGCATGGCGATCTTTGCGCTCAACATCATGCCCTATATCTCGGCCTCCATCATCGTGCAGTTGCTGACGACGGTGTCGCCGCAGCTCGAGGCGCTGAAGAAGGAAGGCGAGTCCGGCCGCAAGCAGATCAATCAATATACCCGCTACGGCACGGTGCTCCTGGCGACGGTCCAGGGCTACGCCATTGCCGTGGGCTTGCAGAGCGCGACCAATATCGTCAGCAATCCGGGCTGGTTCTTCCAGCTCACCGCCGTCATCACGCTGGTCGGCGGCACGGTGTTCCTGATGTGGCTCGGGGAGCAGATCACCGCGCGCGGCGTCGGCAACGGCATTTCGCTGATCATCTTCGCCGGCATCGTCGCCGAACTGCCGACGGCGCTCGCCGGTACGCTGGAGCTCAGCCGCCAGGGCGCGATCTCGCCCGGCCTGATCATCGCCATGATCATCGGCGCGGTCGGCGTCATCGCCTTCATCGTCTTCATGGAGCGCGCCCAGCGCCGCCTTCTGGTGCAATATCCAAAGCGGCAGATGGGCAATAAGATGTTCCAGGGCGACAGCTCGCATCTGCCCTTGAAGCTGAACACGGCCGGCGTCATTCCGCCGATCTTTGCCTCGTCGCTCTTGCTGGTGCCGATCACCATCGCCAATTTCTCGGCCGGCGGCGGTCCCGACTGGCTGACCTCGCTGACTGCGATTCTTGGTCACGGCCAGCCGCTCTACATCCTGCTCTATGTGCTCGGCATCGTGTTCTTCGCCTTCTTCTACACGGCCATCGTCTTCAATCCGCAAGACACCGCCGACAATCTGAAGAAATATGGCGGCTTCATTCCCGGCATTCGTCCCGGCCAGCGCACGGCGGAATATATCGACTACGTGCTGACCCGCATCACCGTCATCGGCGCGGCCTATCTGGCGGCGGTCTGCGTGCTGCCCGAGCTCTTGATTTCTTCGGCCGGCGTTCCATTTTACTTCGGCGGCACTTCGCTGCTGATCGTGGTCAGTGTCACCATGGACACGGTGGCCCAGATTCAAAGCCACTTGCTCGCTCACCAATATGAGGGCCTAATCAAGAAGGCCAAACTAAGGGGAGCGAAGCGCTGATGAATTTGATTCTGCTGGGGCCGCCGGGCGCGGGCAAGGGGACGCAAGCCAAGCTGCTGGAAGGAAAGTTCGGCCTGCGCCAGCTCTCTTCCGGTGACATGCTGCGCGCCGCCGTCTCGTCCGGGACACCGGTCGGCATCAAGGCGAAGTCTTTTATGGACCAGGGCGCGCTCGTGCCCGATCAGCTAGTGGTCGACGTGGTCTTCGAACATCTGGCCGGCCTGACCGACGAGAAGGGTTTCATCCTCGACGGCTTTCCGCGCACCGCCGAACAGGCCGAGGCGCTGGATAAATTCCTGGCCGACCGCGACAGCGGCATCGACCGGGTGATTGTGATCCAGGTGCGGGACGACCGGCTGGTCGAGCGCATCGCGGGCCGCTTCACCTGCGCAAAATGCGGTGAGGGCTATCACGACAGCTTCAAGCCGACGGCGGTCTACGGCGTTTGCGACAAATGCGGCAATCATGAATTCAAGCGCCGCGTCGACGACAATGCGGCGACGGTTGCGGCGAGGCTCAAGGTCTATCACGAGCAGACCGCGCCGCTGATCGACTATTACAAGGCGCGCGGCAAGGTAACGATCGTCGACGGCGAAGCGCCGATCGAGGCCGTGTCGCACGAAATCGACGAGGTTTTCAGCGCCAACGCCGCTGGTTGAAAGAATTGTGTCTGGAGGTTGACGGGGCTGCCGAATATCAGCTAAATACGGGCTCTTCACCGAGATGGTATCGTTTTACCTGGATGATCCCTCGTTCGGGCCCGATCTGTTACCGCGCATTGCTCCCGCTGGCTGCTACGACGCACGGTCGGAATGAATAACGCCGATTTTTCCAAAAATCCGGCGCAACTGCAAGAGTCAAACGGCGAGGGCCGGGTAAACATTGGCGGAAGGCACCAAGCAACCGCCTGCTAAGGAGAATTCAACGTGGCACGTATTGCGGGTGTCAATATTCCGTCGAATAAGCGCGTCGATGTCGCGCTGCGCTACATCCATGGCATCGGCGAGAAGCTGGCCAAGGATATTTGCGAGAAGACCAGCATTCCCGGCGACCGCCGGGTGAACCAGCTTTCGGACGCCGAAGTGCTGCAGATCCGCGAAGTGATCGACCGCGATTATATGGTCGAGGGCGATCTGCGCCGCGACGTCGCGATGAACATCAAGCGGCTGATGGATCTGGCCTGCTACCGGGGCCTGCGTCATCGCCGCGGCCTGCCTGTGCATGGCCAGCGGACGCATACCAACGCCCGCACCCGCAAGGGCCCCTCCAAGCCGATCGCCGGCAAGAAGAAGTAATCATGTGCCGCCCTGGTCGCGGCTGACGGTTTAAGGACGAAATGGCATGGCTAAAGAGAAAACGCGCGTTCGTCGCCGCGAGAAAAAGAACATCACCTCGGGCGTGGCGCATGTGGCTGCCTCGTTCAACAACACCATGATTACCATCACTGACGCGCAAGGGAATGCGATTTCCTGGTCGTCCGCCGGCACGATGGGCTTCAAGGGCTCGCGCAAATCCACGCCCTACGCCGCTCAGATGGCGGCCGAGGACGCCGGCCGCAAGGCCATGGAGCACGGCATGAAGACCATCGAAGTCGAGGTCTCCGGTCCGGGCTCGGGCCGCGAATCCGCGCTTCGCGCGCTGCAATCCTGCGGCTTCCAGGTCGTCGCCATCACCGACGTGACGCCGATACCGCATAATGGCTGCCGGCCGCGCAAGCGCCGCCGCGTCTAATAGCCCGCCGGGACGGGCAGATCGCTTTGCCCCGTGCGGACGACCCCGCGTTCGTTTCGACGAATTCAAGCTGCCAGCCTTTGCTGGCACACTGCATATAAGAACGAGGTTCTCCGTGCTGCAGAAGAACTGGCAAGATTTGATCAAACCCGCCAAGCTGAGCGTGACGTCCGGCCGCGATCCCAAGCGCCTGGGCACGATCGTGGCGGAACCGCTTGAGCGCGGCTTCGGCCTGACGCTCGGCAACGCGCTCCGCCGCGTGCTGCTGTCTTCGCTGCAGGGCGCCGCCATCACCAGCGTGCATATCGACGGCGTGCTGCATGAATTCTCCTCCATCGCCGGTGTGCGCGAGGATGTGACCGACATCGTCCTCAACATCAAGGAAGTGGCGCTGCGGATCCATTCCGACGGCGTCAAGCGCATGGTGCTGAAGAAGGAAGGCCCGGGCGTCGTGCTCGCCCGCGATATCGAGGCCGGCGCCGACGTCGACATCCTCAATCCGAACCATGTCATCTGCACGGTGGACGAGGGCGCAACGGTGCGCATGGAATTCACCGCCCAGCTCGGCAAGGGCTACGTCCCCTCCGAGCGCAACCGCCCGGAAGACGCGCCCATCGGCCTGATCCCGGTCGACAGCCTCTACAGCCCGGTGAAGAAGGTCTCCTACCGCGTCTCCAATACGCGCGAAGGCCAGATCCTGGACTATGACAAGCTGACCATGGAGATCGAGACCGACGGCTCGATCAATCCGGAAGATTCCGTGGCTCTCGCCGCCCGCATTTTGCAGGACCAGCTCTCGATCTTCGTCAACTTCGAGGAGCCCCGCAAGGAAGTCCGCGAGGAGCGTGCGCCGGATCTGGAATTCAACGCCGCTCTGCTCAAGAAGGTCGACGAGCTGGAACTGTCCGTTCGCTCGGCCAACTGCTTGAAGAACGACAACATCGTCTATATCGGCGACCTGATCCAGAAGACCGAAGCGGAGATGCTGCGCACCCCGAACTTCGGGCGCAAGTCGCTGAACGAGATCAAGGAAGTTCTCGCCGGCATGGGCCTGCACCTGGGCATGGACGTGCCGAACTGGCCGCCGGACAATATCGAAGAGCTGGCCAAGCGTTTCGAAGACCAATATTAGCGGCGGGCGGCCGGGAGCCGCCATTCGCCCGTTGAAGGAACTGAGGGTAGTCCTATGCGCCATCGCAATTCTGGCCGGAAGCTGAACCGGACGGCCGAGCACCGAAAAGCGCTGTTCGCCAACATGGCGGCGGCACTGATCAAGCACGAGCAGATCACCACCACGCTGCCCAAGGCGAAGGATCTTCGCCGGGTGGCCGAGCGTCTCATCACGCTCGCCAAGAAGGGCGATCTGCACGCCCGCCGCATTGCGATTTCGCGCCTGCGCGACGAGAAGATGGTGGCCAAGCTGTTCGAGACGCTCGGACCCCGCTATCAAGGCCGTGCCGGTGGCTACACCCGCGTGCTGAAGGCCGGCTTCCGCTATGGCGATAGCGCTCCGGTCGCCGTCATCGAGCTGGTCGACCGCGACGAGAGCGCCAAGGGCCAGGATTCCGGCCCGCTTCCGGGCGAGACTGCCGAAGGCGCCAGGGCTGCGGCCTAGCCTGTTCGCGGCCGCTTTGCCTTGGCGGCCGCACCACCCTCCCAATTGAAGCGCGGCGCGTTGCCGCCGCGCGCTTGAAGCCCGGCGCCGAGTTTGCTAGGGACGGAACTCTGCGCCGTTCGAGCAAGATCAGAGCATGGGGCAATCCGAATGAATTTGCGGCTTCGATGGGTTCGCTGGATGAGTGCGGCGGCCATCCTTTTCGTCTGTGCGCTCTTCTTTGAACGCGCGGCGGATGCCCAGGAGAAAGCCGTTCCGCGCAGCCGCGCCGACCTGACCCTCTCCTACGCCTCGATCGTCAAGCAGGTCGCGCCGGCCGTGGTCAATGTGTATGTCCGCAGCCAGGTGCGCCGCCAGCGCTCGCCCTTCCTCGACGACCCGTTCTTCCAGCGCTTCTTCGGCGGCGGCGGCGATGATTTCGGCGGCCCCAGCCAGCGGCTGCAGAACTCGCTCGGCTCCGGCGTCATCGTCTCCGCCGACGGCCTCGTCGTCACCAACAACCACGTCGTGCAGAGCGAGGGCGGCGCCGAGACCGCCATCAAGGTCGCGCTGTCGGACGCCCGCGAATTCGAGGCCAGCATCATTCTGCGCGACGAGCGCACGGACCTCGCCGTGCTGCGCATCGAGGGCGGCGAAAAGGATTTCCCGCACATCCCCTTCGCCGACAGCGACGCGCTCGAGGTCGGCGACATCGTGCTCGCCATCGGCAATCCCTTCGGCGTCGGCCAGACCGTCACCAGCGGCATCGTCTCGGCGCTTGCCCGCACCCGCGTCGGCGTCTCCGACTACCAGTTCTTCATCCAGACCGACGCGGCGATCAATCCGGGCAATTCCGGCGGCCCGCTGGTCGACATGAACGGCCGCGTCGTCGGCATCAACACGGCGATCTTCAGCCGCAGCGGCGGCTCGCAGGGTATCGGCTTCGCCATCCCGTCCAACATGGTGCATGTGGTGGTCAATTCGGCCCTGCGCGGCGGCAAGGTCGAGCGGCCCTGGCTCGGGGCGGAACTCGAGCCGGTCACCTCTGATATCGCCAAGGCGCTCGGCCTCGACCGCCCGGCCGGCGCGCTGGTCGACACGGTCGTTGCCGACGGACCGGCCGCCAAGGCGGGGCTTAGGCCGCGCGACGTCATCCTCTCCGTCGACGGGCGCGATGCGGCGGACGCGCAGGCGGTGTTCTACCGCCTCGCCACCAAGGGCGTCGGCAGCGAAGCCGAGCTGGCGGTCTCGCGCGACGGCCAGCCCATGAAGCTGAAGCTGGCCCTGATCGCCGCGCCCGAGACGACGCCGCGCAAACTGACCCTGGTCGATGGCGTCAACCCCTTCGCCGGCGCGACCGTCGCGAACCTGTCCCCCGCCGTCGCGGAGGAAATGTCGATCGAGCAGATCACCGGCGTCGTGGTGGTGGAGACCAAAGCCTATTCGACCGCCCGCCGCGTCGGCCTGAGGCCCGGCGACATCATCGTCAATCTCAACGGCAAGCCCATCGTCAGCGTTCGCGATCTGGTCGATGCGCTGAAGCGCACATCGCGCGGCTGGGACGTCACCATCCGCCGCAATGGCGAGGATATCCGCACGGTGCTGCGCGGGTAGCAGGGGCCGCGCGCCCCTTGCCGTGGATGCCACCCGGCCGCTTCGCGTCCGCCCTCTCCCGCAAGGGGAGAGCGCTGATCCGCGCCGCATGAGACGCACCATCAACGCTCGCGCTGCTTGCCCTCTTCCCTCGAGGAGAGGGCTCCCGCCGCAGGCGGGTGGGTGAGAGGGCTTCGCTGCCGAGCGCGTTCCGCCTCCCCGCCGATCCAGGCAATCGCCCCTAACACTCTAGCATCACCCCCAACGCCCCCTTGCGGCTTCAGCGGCGGCGACACTATGTTAGGGGCCATGGCCACCCTCTTCGAAGCTGCCGGCATGGAGAAAAGCGCGCCCCGTCCGCTGGCGGACCGGCTGCGCCCGAAAACGCTCGACGAGGTCGCGGGGCAGGAGCATCTGCTCGGCGAGGGCGCGCCGCTGCGCCGGATGCTGGCGAAGGGCGGCCTTCGCTCGGTGATCTTCTGGGGGCCGCCCGGCACCGGCAAAACGACGGTCGCGCGCCTGATCGCCAAGGATGCCGGGCTCCATTTCGAGCAGATTTCGGCGATTTACTCCGGCGTCCAGGACCTGCGAAAGCTGTTCGAGGCCGCGCGCGACCGCCGGCGCATGGGCCTCGGCACGGTGCTGTTCGTCGATGAAATCCACCGTTTCAACCGCGCCCAGCAGGACGGTTTCCTGCCCGTCATGGAAGACGGCACCATCATCCTGATCGGCGCGACGACGGAGAACCCCTCCTTCGAGCTGAACGGCGCTCTCCTGTCGCGCGCCACGGTGCTGGTGTTCCGCCGTCTCGACGAAACCGCCCTTGAAGGCTTGATCCAGCGCGCCGAAGCGCTGGAGAAGCGGCCATTGCCGCTGACGCCGGAGGCGCGCGAGCGGCTGATCGGCATGGCCGATGGCGACGGGCGGACGCTGCTGAACCTTGCCGAGAGCGTCTATGGCGCGACCGAGGGCGGCGCGGAGATCCTGTCGCCGGAAGACCTCGTCCAGCTCGTGCAACGGCGCGCCCCGCTCTACGACAAGAACCGCGACGGCCATTACGACCTGATCAGCGCGCTGCATAAATCCGTACGCGGCTCCGACCCGGATGCGGCGCTCTATTGGCTGGCACGGATGCTGGCGGGCGGCGAGGACCCGCTCTATATCGCCCGGCGTCTGGTGCGGATGGCGGTCGAGGATATCGGCCTCGCCGATCCGAACGCGCTGCTGCAGACGACCGCCGCCAAGGAGGCCTATGATTTCCTCGGCTCGCCGGAGGGCGAACTGGCGCTTGCCCAGGCAACGCTCTATCTGGCCAGCGCGCCGAAATCCAATGCCGCTTATGCCGCCTTCGGCCGCGCCACCCGCGCCGCCAAGGAACACGGCTCGCTGGCTCCGCCCAAGCACATCCTCAACGCCCCGACGCGCCTGATGGCCGAACAGGGCTATGGCGAGGGATATGTGTACGACCCGGATACGCCCGAGGGCTTTTCCGGCCAGAACTATTTCCCCGACGAGATGGAGCGCGAGCGCTTCTACCACCCGACCGACCACGGCGCGGAAAAGGACATCGCCAAGCGCATGACCGCCTGGGCAAAGCTGCGTCAGGAAAAGAGCTAGGGCGCACCCTGTACCGCCCGCGCATGCTGAAACAGATCAGCCCACACACTCTCCGAAATCCCCGCGAAGGCGGGGATCCAGTACGCCGCAGCGTTTGAGGCTGCGCAGAGTGCCAATTTCGAGTTTGTGAATACTGGGTCCCCGCCTTCGCGGGGATTTTGTTTTGAGGCCTCGGCACACCGTTCGGGCGACGCACCTGCAAGATCCGCGTCGAGCACCCAGGGAACACAACCTAACAAAACCCCCGCCCCCTCGGCCAATCCGCTTATGTAATCTTTGCGGCTATGCTATAGGGCGAGCCATCGGCTTTCGAGGGGAAGGTGTATGGTTTCGTTCAGTCAGCTTTGGGACAACCACCCCACCAATAATGGCGAGCAATATCCCTGCAGAACGCTGGGAATCGCCAATTTCGACAATCAATGCGCCATCCGCATGGGCGTTTGCCTGAAACGGTCAGGCGTCAGTGTCGGCGACCTGCGCGGCGCCATAACATGCAACCAGGCGACGCTGACCAACCACGCCGCCGAGGAGATGCATTTCATCCGCGCCAAGGAACTGGCGAATGCCCTCCGGCGCGGCGGCATTGCCGGCATTGGGCCGGTCTACAGCCTGACGACGCCGAGCAATTTCGCCGAGGAGCTGGACGGGCGCAAAGGCATCATCTTCTTCAACGGCTATTGGTGGCGCGTCACCGACACCAGCCGCCCGACCGGCGACCATATCGACCTGTGGAACGGCTGGCGGACCTCGGCCAAGATGCTGTTTCCCTGGTTCGGCTGGCTCGGCGGCTACAACAAATCCAGCGAGATCTGGTTCTGGGAGGTCAAATGAGGATTATTTTCGCGATCATCTTCGCCGTGATCCTCGGGCTTGTCGGCGCGCGCTTCGCCGGCTGGTTCGTCGACTGGCTGCTCGGCACGCAGACCTTCGTCAGCCCGGACCAGGTCGCCCAGTTCGACCTGATCGCCCGCATCGCCGTTACTCTGGTCGTGGCGCTGATCGGCGTGTTCATCGGCATCCTGGTCGGCAGCCGGCTGAAGAAGCGCTTCATCCAGCGCGAAGTCTGAAGGAGCCGGCAGTCCCCTTATGAAGCTTCTCCTGCTTGCGGCGATTGGCGGCGCCATCGGCTCCTCGGCGCGCTACCTCGTCAATGTCACCTCCGCCCAGCTCTTCGGCACCAACTTCCCCTGGGGCACGCTGGCGGTGAACATCGTGGGCTGCTTCATCATGGGGCTTGTGGTTGCCCTCGGCGCGCTTAAATTCAACATGACCAACGAAGTGCGCGTCTTCATCGCCACCGGCATATTGGGCGGCTTCACGACCTTCTCGGCCTTCTCCCTGGATTTTGCGTTGCTCGTCGAGCGCAAGGATTATGGGCTGGCCGGGTTTTATCTGGCGGGTTCGGTCGGCCTGTCGATCCTGGCGATTTTCGCCGGGCTTTATCTGGTTCGGACATGGCTGACGTAAAAGACGATATCAAAGCGGTGAAATCGGCCGATGCCGGCATCCGGGTCGATCGCTGGCTGAAGGCGAATTTCCCCTCGCTGCCGCACGGGCTGATGCAGAAATTGCTGCGCAACGGCCAGATCCGGGTCAATGGCGGCCGGGTCAAGCCCGATACGCGCCTCGATACGGGCGACGAGGTGAAGGTGCGGCGGCTCGCCGATTTCGCCGATGCCGAAGTGCGCGGGCATGAGGAGCGCCCGTCGCTGAAGGCGCCGCTCGGCGTCTCCAAGGCCGACCGCAATTTCATCGAAAGCCTGATCCTGTTCGAGGATGACGAGCTGCTGGTCTTGAACAAGCCCTATGGCATCGCCGTGCAGGGCGGCACCAAGACCAAGCGCCATATCGATGGCATGCTGGCCGGCATGGAGGACCGCTTCGGCGAGCGCCCGCGCCTCGTCCACCGGCTCGATAGGGATACGTCCGGCGTGCTGCTCGTCGCCAAGACGCGCGGGTCGGCGGCGAGGCTCGGAAAGCTGTTCCAGACCCGTTCGGTGCAGAAGATCTATTGGGCGCTGGTGAAGGGCGTTCCGAAGCCGCCGCAGGGCAAGGTCGAGGCGGCGCTGGTGAAGGCCTCCGGCCCCGACGGCGACAAGGTGCGCAAGGCGCTGCCCGGCGAGCAGGAAGTGGCGCAATCCGCCGTCACCCATTACGCCGTCATCGACCGCGTCAGCACCAAGCTCGCCTGGGTGTCGCTGAAGCCGGTCACCGGCCGCCAGCACCAGCTCCGCGCCCATATGGCGATCATCGGCAATCCGATCGTCGGCGATCAGAAATATGAGGGCGACGAGGGCCTGCCCGTCGAAGATCTCGAAATGAAACTGCATTTGCACGCTCGACGCCTGATCGTGCCGCGCGGCAAGGGCGCGCCGCTCGACGTCACCGCGCCCCTGCCCGAGCACATGCTGGGAAGCTGGGACCTGCTCGGCCTCGACCCGGAGCGCTATGACGGAACGGGGGATGAATGAAGCTCATCATCTTCGATTGCGACGGCACGCTGATCGACAGCCAGCACATGATCGTCGAGGCGATGCGGGCGGCGTTCCTGGCCAGCGGCTTCCCCGCGCCTGACCGCGACCATGTGCTGCGCCATGTCGGCCTGTCGGTCGCCGAAGCCATGACGGCCATGGTCCCCGCCGCCGACGCCAAGGCCATCGCGCGGCTCAGCGCTGAATATCGCGCCGCCTTCAACGCTCTGCGCCAGGAAGCGCGCCTCGCCGAGCCGATGTTTCCGGGCGCGCGCGAGGGGCTGCTGGCGCTCGGCGCGCGGGACGATGTGCTGCTCGGCATCGCCACGGGAAAGTCCCGTCGCGGCGTCGACCGGATGATCGAGCGCGAAGGCTTTTCAGGGCTATTCGCCACCATCATGACGGCGGATGACGCACCCTCGAAGCCGCATCCGGCGATGATCCTGCAGGCGATGGAGGCGACCGGCGTCGGCGCGGCGGAAAGCGTCATGGTCGGCGATACCAGTTTTGATATGCTGATGGCACGCGCCGCGCGGGTCGAAGCCATCGGCGTGAGCTGGGGCTATCACGAGGCGGCCGAACTGGTCGAAGCCGGCGCCGCCGCCGTCGCCCGCGATTTCCCCGAGCTGCAAACGCTGCTCATGCCGAGCCGGGACGACATCGCCGCATGAAGAATGGCACGCACAGCAATGCCGAGACCGGCAGCCGATTCTATAAGGATGTGGCGACCGGCGCCGCCGCCTCCGGAGGCTGGCGCATCCTGCTCGACGGCCGCCCGGTGCGCACGCCGGGCCGGGCCGAGCTGGTACTGCCGACCCTGGCACTGGCGGAGGCCATCGCCGAGGAATGGCGGGCCCAGGGCGCGCGGATCGACCCGCATTCGATGCCGCTGACCAAGCTCGCCAACACCGCGATCGACGCGGTCGCGCCCAATCTGGATGCCGTCGCCGAGGATGTCGTCGCCTTTGCCGGGCGCGATCTGACCTGCTATCGGGCCGGCAGCCCCGAGACGTTGGTCGCCCGACAGGAGGCGGCGTGGGACCCGCTGCTGGCCTGGGCTGAGACCCATCACGGCGCGCGGCTGGTCCCGGTCGAAGGCGTCATGCCGCTCGAGCAGCCGACGGCGAGCCTTGCCGCGATGCGCACCGCCGTCGGTGGTTTCGAGGCGTTCCCACTGACCGCTTTGCATGTGATGACCGCGCTGACCGGCTCGGCCGTGATCGCGCTGGCTCATGCCGCAGGCCGCCTGTCGCTCGACGAGAGCTGGGCGGCCGCCCATGTCGATGAGGATTTCCAGGCCGGCCATTGGGGCGAGGACGCCGAAGCCAAGGCGCGCCGCGACGCCCGGTTCGCGGACATGCGCGCAGCCTCCGAGTTTTTACGGCTGAGCCGGGCAGGGTAGGCGCAAGGCCCCATAGCCTACCCGTCCGAAGCGCCCTGCCTGACGTGCCAGCAGACCCCGGCCGGGTCGATGATGTGCACTTCCCGTCCCCATGGAAAATCCGTCGGCGGCTTGGTGCGGACGCCCCGGTGCTTGGCGGGCAGATCCAGCGCGTCGATCTCGCGCCAATAGAGATCGAGGTCGCTAACCTCGAGCGTCAGCATTTGGTTCGACTGCCATTCCGGCACATCGATCGCCTGCAGCATGAAAAACGCCTCGCCGAACCTCAGCCCGGCCAGGCCCTCATGCCTCCAAGCCGTCTCGAAACCCAGATCGGCGAAGAAGGCCAGCGCGGCATCGAAATCCGGCCCGGACGGGACGAATGGGTAGAGCGCCTGACCACGCGCCTTCATGATGCACCTCGCCGCTGCCGGTTGTTGCTCGGTCCACTATGAAGCCCGCGCGCCGCGCGTCAACGGCCCCTGGGGGAAACGCAAAGCGGGACCGCGTCGAGACGGTCCCGCTCCGCAATCGGGGGCAATCCGGTTTTGGGGGCCGGACCGCCCCGATTCCGCGTTTAGGCGGTAGCGCCAGGGCTCACCATTTATGCGTCCAGGCAAGGGCGGCCTTGAAGTTGATGCCCTCTTCGTAGACGTCGGCTGCGATCAGTTCATATGCCTCGTCGGTGATGTTATCGATGCCGAGGTCGAGCCGGAATCCCTTGAAGGGGCCGTCTTCGGGTTCGATCACCGCGTAGAGATCGACCAGATTATAGGCCGCGCGCGGGCCCTCCGGGGCGTCGAGGGCGCTGGTTGGCGGGTTGAACTTGGTGAACTCGTCGGCAAAGGTCACCCGCATGCCGAAGCGCGAATACCACTCCGGCACCTTGACGCCGCCATCGACGACGAACTTGTCGGGCTGCAGAACGCCGAGATAGTTGCCGTTGGTCTTGTCCGTGCCGTCGATATGGGAGAAGGATGCGCCCGCGTACCAGCGCGCGGTATCGTATTTCGCTCCGATCTCGAACCCGTCCAGCTCGGCGTCCTTGTTGTTGAACTGGCTGGAGCAACGGTCTTGGTTCTGGCCCGGGCCCGGGAAGCATCCGGACGTATCGACGTCGAGGTCGATGAAGTTTTTGGCGTCGGTGCTCCAGTAGGATCCCTTGATGGTCAGGCGATCATCGCTTTGAACCACATCCTTGAAGTCGAACCCGACACCGCCTTCCGTGGTCACGCCTTCCTGCGGCTTCAGGAATGGATTCTCCTTGAAGATATTTGCCAGCGGCCCGAACGGGCTGGTCGAAAACCGGAAATGCGTGCCCTGTGCGTAAAGCTCGGTATACGAGGGGGCGCGGAAGGCTTCGCCGTAATTGCCGAACAACAGAAGCCAGGGCACCGGCTTATAGGCCACGCCGAGCTTCTTTGAGATCGCGTTATCTTCGAAATCCTCGTAGCCCTGCGTATCCTTGTAGGCGTTTTCGAAGCCGTCGAAGCGGACGCCTGGGATGATGCTCAGCTCACCGGGCAGGCTCATCGGCTGATCGATCTTGAACTCCGCCTGCGTGAAGACGCCATAATAGGTGGCGTCGGCATTGGGAACATTCTTCGGCTGCGGACCGCCATTAGAGAGAATGGGCGAATTGTCCGTACCGGTCTGCCGGTCGACATAATATTCCGCCCCATAGGTCAGGGTGAGCTTGGCCCAGTCGGCGAGGTCGAAGCGCGAGCGGTTGTCCAGATTGACGCCCGTCGTCTCGATCTCGCGAGTGGTGAGACGGGGACCGGTCGTATCGTCTTCCTTATTGGTGTGCTGCGCCCAATAGACGAGGAGATTGGCGTCGATGAACGGATTGCCCGTCGGTGCGTAGGACAATTTGCCGGAGACGGTGTCGCTCTGCGTGAAGCGGTTCACAAGCGCGTTGGGGTTGGCGACACCCGGCGCGGTCGGCGGCGTGTCCGGCTGCGGATTGTTCGGGTTCAGCGCATCGTTCTGGTAATGCACCCAGGTGCCGGTGAGCTTCAGATCCGGCGCCAGCTCGGCCGAGCCCTTCAGCAGCGAGGATTGGATCTGTTCCTGCTCGGGGAGCGTCGTATCGTTGCCCAGTTCGATGTCGCCGCCGTCGCGATAGGTGAAGCTCGACACGATGTCGAACTTGCCGTCATGCGAGCGTGCAAAGCCGGTGCTGGTGATCGTGAACTCGTCGTTGACGCTTTGGTAGCCGGCCTTGATCCTTACGCCGGCGGTCTCGCCGGGCGCGAGGAAATCGGCCGCGTCGACCGTGGTCAGCGCAATGACGCCGCCGAGCGCGCCCGAGCCGTAAAGCGCCGACATCGGCCCCTTGACGACTTCGACGGTCTTCAAGAGGTCAGGCTCGATGAAGATGCGCCCGTCATGGCCGGAAATGAAGCTCTGCTTCACGCCGTCGATGAGGATGAGAATGTCCTCGTCGCGCGCGCCCCGGATCGTCGGCGCCTGCCCCGACCGGCGCGCGCCGCCATCGACGAACACACCGGGGAGATCCTTGATGACATCGGTCAGGCTATTGGCCTGCTTCGTTTCGATCTCCTCGCGCTCCACGACGCTCACCTGGCCCGGATAATCGAAGGCCGAGATCGGGCTCAGCGTCGCGAATACGGTGATCGGATCGAGGGCGATGCCGCCGCTTGCCGCCGCCGCTTGCTCTTCGCCATTGTCCTGCGCGCGCGATGCCCCGATCGGCAGCGCGCAGGCGATCAGGCAGGCATAAGCCCCCCAACGCAACAGATTGGTGCGCATAAAGTCCCCCAATATGCGGCGTGGCGCTTGGCGCCGGTCTTCTCGACCGGTCTCGCGCGACGCCGTTCCCAAAAGCCCCAATGCATGCGTTTCAACAATAAAACTGTGCGAAATGCACAGCAATTTCTTCAAACTACATGCACTATGTTCAATTTATGGAAGGCGCTGCCGCCCGGCACGTGCATTCTCTGCAGCTCCGGTCGTGAAGGAAACGAACGGGATCAGCCGCCGCCATCGCGATATTGAAGACGCCGCGCGCCATGCCAGCCAAGGAGACATCATGCAGGCAGAATGGATCGAGGCGGCCGAAGGCTTGCGCCCGGCCGGAAGGGTGCTCACATGAACCAAATGCTCCGCTTTTGCCTGCTGATCGCCTCGCTTGCCCTCCTCGCAACCGCCCCCGCCCGCGCCGAGGACGGCCCCAAGCGCGTCGTCGCGCTGGGCAGCGAGATCACCGAAATCGTCGATGCGCTGGGCGAGACCAAGCGCCTGGTCGGCCGCGACAGCACCTCGCTCTACCCGCCGGAAGTCACCGCCTTGCCCGATGTCGGCTATGTCCGCCAGCTCGGCGCCGAGGGCGTGCTGTCGCTGCGCCCCGATCTGATCCTCGCCTCCGCCACCGCCGGGCCGCCGGAAGTGCTGGCGCAGATCCGCTCTGCCGGCGTACCGATCGTGCAGCTTTCGGAGGCTTTCACCCTCGATAGCCTGTTGAAGAAGGTCGCCGACATCGCCAAGGCGCTGCAAGTCGAAGCGCGCGGCGCGGAACTGAGCGAGAAGCTGCGCCGCGACACCCAGGAGGCGGAAGCGGCGGTCGCCAAGATGGAGGGCCATCCGAAGGTGCTGTTCATCATCGCGGCGGCGGGCGGCGCACCGATGGCCGCGGGCCGCCAGACCGGCGCCGACGCCATGATCGCGCTGGCGGGCGGCGAGAATGTCTTCGCCGAACATACCGGCTACAAGGCTGTCTCGCTCGAAGCCGCCGCCGCCGCCGCGCCCGATGCCATCGCCATGATGGCGCATACGCTCGACAATATGGGCGGCGCGACTGGCGTGGCGACCAACCCGGCGCTGAAGCTCACCCCGGCCGCCAAGACGAGGCGCATCGTCGCCCGCGAGGGCGGCTACCTGCTGGCCTTCGGTCCGCGCCTGCCGCAGGCGATCACCGATTTCGCCAAGGCCATCCGCAGCGAGGCGGCGCAGTGACCAGCGCGGCGGGCGTCCGCACCGAGCCGCCGACGCTCGCCGAGCTGCGCGCGGCTCAGGATCGCTCCCGCCGTGTGCTGCTCGCCGTGCTGCTGGTGGGCATGGTCGCCGCCGCCATCGCCGAACTGGTGATCGGACCGGCAAA
Source organism: Rhodomicrobium sp. R_RK_3 (assembly GCF_002198715.1). GTDB lineage: Bacteria > Pseudomonadota > Alphaproteobacteria > Rhizobiales > Rhodomicrobiaceae > R-RK-3. Next base: position 186,115 of record NZ_MWLK01000018.1, read on the forward strand.
GATCAGCGTTTACGACGCGCTGATGGCGCTCTGGCCGTCCAGCGAGCCCGCCACCCAGGCGAGCGAAATCGTGCAGGCGATCCGGCTGCCCCGGCTGCTCCTGGCGCTATGCGTCGGGGCGACGCTCGGCGTCTGCGGCGCGGCGCTGCAAGGGCTGTTCCGCAATCCGCTCGCCGATCCGACCATCATCGGCGTGTCGGGCGGCGGCGTGCTCGGCGCCGGGCTCGTTATCGTGGCGGGCAAGACTCTGGCGCCCGGCTTCCTCGCTGTCGCCGGCCTTTTCGCCCTGCCGCTCGGCGCCTTTGCCGGCAGCATGATCGCCATCATCGCCGTCTATGGCATGAGCCGGATTTCGGGCCTCGCCTCGGGCTCCGCGCTGATCCTTGCCGGCATCGCCATCAACGCCATTTGCGATGGCGCGCTCGGCTATCTGAATTTCATCGCTTTCGACGACCAGTTGCGTGAGCTGGTATTCTGGCGTCTCGGCAGCCTCGGCCGCGTTACCTGGACCAGCCTGCCGCCCGCCGCCGTGCTGATGGTGATCTCGGTGCTGCTGATGCTGCGCGTCGCCCCTTCGCTGAACGTCTATCTGCTCGGCGAGCGCGAGGCCGTTCATCTCGGCGTCAATGTCGAGAGGATGAAGCGCGTCATCATCCTCCTGGTGGCGCTCGGTGTCGGCTCGGCGGTGGCGCTGACCGGGCTGATCGGCTTCATCGGCCTTGCCGCGCCGCATATCATCCGCCTGTTCGCGGGCGCCGACCACCGCATCGTGCTGCCCGGCTCGGCGCTGCTCGGCGCGCTGCTGATCCTATGCGCCGACCTGATCGCGCGCACCGCCGTCGCCCCCGCCGAATTGCCGATTGGGCTTTTGACCAGCGCGCTCGGCGGCCCGTTCTTCCTCTGGATGCTGATGCGCTACCGGCGGGAGCTGTTCTGATGGCGATGGAGCTGAAGCGCGTCACAGTCATTGCCGGCCGTGCGCGGCTGATCCAGGATGTCAGCCTGACGCTGGCGCCGGGCAAGCTGACCATCATTCTCGGGGCCAATGGCGCGGGCAAATCGACCGCGCTCAACGTGCTGGCGGGGGACCTGCGTCCCGCCGAGGGCGAGGTGCTGCTCGACGGGCGCCCGCTCGCCGCCTTCTCCGCCCGCGAACTGGCGACGCGCCGCGCCGTGGTCTTGCAGCACGCGCCGATGAATTTTGCCCTTTGCGTGCATGAGGTGGTGGCGCTCGCCCGCGCGCCCTTCGGCTCCGCTGTCCGCAGCGATCACGCCGAGGAACGCGCCATTCGCACCATGGAGCTGACCGCGCTCGCGGCCCGGGATTATTCGACGCTGTCCGGCGGCGAGCGCCAGCGTGCGCAGATCGCCCGCGCGCTGGCCCAGCTCTGGCACGCCGGCGACACGCCGCCGACCTACCTGATGATGGACGAGCCGACCGCCCATCTGGACCTGAAGCACCAGATCACCGCCCTGGAAGCCGCCCGCCATTTCGCCGATGCTGGCGGCGGCGCGCTCTGCATCCTGCACGACATCGCGCTCGCCCGGGAATTCGCCGACGAGATCGTGTTGATGAAGGAGGGTCGGCTGATCGCCAGCGGCCCGGCCGCCGCGCTCCTCACCCCGGCCGCCATCGCGGATATTTACGGCATTTCCGACAGCCGCGCCCGGCGGCTCGCCGCAGCCTGGACGGAAGGGGCCGGGATTTAGAGCGGGCTGCTCGCGCGGCCGGAAGGGTCCGCCGGAAGGCGCGGCACGCTTGGAGCCTTGGACACCCTGCGCATCCGCCGGCTTCACTTCCCTCTCCCATTGTGGCACCCCGCCTATTCGACCGGCCTTCCGCTTGCGTCGAAGAACGGATGCGGGCCGGGGAACGCACCGATCGGCACCAGATGCGTCACCAACCGGCCGTGGGGGCCGCCTTCGGTTGCCTGCCAGCAATGCAGGTGGAAGCCCGGCGGCTCCAGGTGGAAGCTGGGCGGGGCGTGCGGCGCGAGGTCGAGGGTGACGGCGTGGGCGGGGCTCGGCGCGATGGAGGCGCCGCGCCCGGCAAGGCTGGTATGGACCGAGCGATGCACATGGCCGCAGACCACCGCCAGCACGTTCGGCCAGCGCATGAGGAGCGCCTCCAACTCGGACGCGCCTTGGCAATTCTGCACGTCCATATGGCGGATGCCGGTCAGGAAGGGCGGGTGATGCAGGGCGAGCAGCGCCGGGCGGTCGGGGGCGCTCGCGAGCACGCCCTCCAGCCACGCCAGATGGACGGGAAGCACCGCCCCATGCGGCGCGCCGGGCACGGTGGCGTCGAGCATGATGAGGCGCAACGGCCCGAGATCGGCGGCGTAGGACAGGTCATCGCCCTGCGTCTGCCCGAACGGCGCCATATGTGCCAGGGCAAGCGCCATGGCGGCACGCTCGTCGTGATTGCCGGGCAGCGGCAGCACCGGCACGGCCAGCGGCGCGATCAGCTCCAGGAAATGCGCATATTCCTCGGCGGTGCCGAAATCGGTCAGATCGCCGGTGACGATGACGGCGTCAATCGGCAAGGCGCTCCGGGCGATGAAGTCGACGGCGCGGGCAAGGAAGGCCGCGGTATCGACGAGGCCATAGGCGACATGGCCCTTGGGGCGGATGTGGGTGTCGGTGAGCTGGGCGATGTACATGCCGGTTGCGGCTCGCGAGGTCAGAGGAAGAGGAGGTCGGAGGCGGAGACGGCAAGGCCGGTCTCCTGGCCGGGCTGCCATGTCCGGCGGTTGTCGGTATCCGCGATGAGCGCCGGAGCGCCCTCGCCGGCGTCGAGATAGACACGCTGCGCCGCGCCGAGAAAATGGCAGCGCGCGACGCGGAAGCGCAAGGGGGCGCCGTCCGCCGGCGTCAGGCGGGCAGCCTCCGGGCGGAAGAAGGCGACGGCCTCCGCCGCATCGGCCCGGTCGACCGGCAGCCGTCCGGCGCGGGTCTCGAACACGCCGCCGCGGATGGCGCCCTCTAGCCGGTTCATCGTGCCGACGAAGGAGGCCACGAACCGGCTGGCGGGGCGGAAATAGATGTCGCGAGGCGTGCCGATCTGGGCGATCGCGCCCCGTTCCATGACGATGATGCGGTCGCCGAGCACCATGGCTTCGGCCTGGTCGTGGGTGACGTAGACCGAGGAAATGCGCAGCGTGCGGAGCAGGCCGTCGATCTCGGCGCGCAGATCCTCGCGCAAGGCGGCATCGAGCGCCGTTAGCGGTTCATCCAGCAGCAGCACGCGCGGCTTGACGGCCAGCGCCCGCGCCAGCGCGACCCGCTGGCGCTGGCCGCCGGAGAGCTGGTCGATGCGGCGTCCGCCGAATTCGGCGAGCCGCATCATGGCGAGAACCTCCTGCGCCTGCCCGAGCCGCGGCTGCCGGGGCACGCCCCGCACCCTCAGCCCATAGGCGACATTCTCGATCACCGACATGTTCGGAAACAGCGCATAGGACTGGAACACCATGCCGACATTGCGCCGCTCGATCGGCAGCGGCGTGACGTCGGCGCCGTCGAACAGGACGCGCCCGCCCGGATCGGGGCCTTCCAGCCCAGCGATGATGCGCAGCGCCGTGGTCTTGCCGCAGCCCGAGGGGCCAAGGATGGCGATGCTCTCCCCCGCGCCGATCTCGAACGAGATGGGCGAGAGCGCCCGCGTGCCGTCGGCGAAGGTCTTGCCGCAAGCCTCGACGGTGATGGCGATGCCGGTCATGGCCGTATCTCCTCGGCAGGCTGTCCGGTCCGGTTGCGCGCGCCCGTCTGATCGAGGCTCGCGGCGAAGAGCTGCAACCCGATCAGCAGCGGCACGATCATGATGAAGAAGATCAGCGTATAGGCGCTGGCGATCTCCAGCCGCATCGAGGCGTAGCTGTCGGCGAGCCCGACGGGCAGCGTCTTGGTGAGCGGGGTGTGCAGCATCCAGGTGAGGTTGAACTCGCCGATGGAGAGCGTCATCACCATCAGCGCGCCGGCAAGGATGCCGGGCCGGGCGTTCGGCAGGATGACATGGGCGAAGCGCTGCCAGGGCGTTGCGCCGAGGCTTGCCGCGCCCTCTTCCAGCGTGCGCGCGTCGATGCCGGCGAGCACCGCCATCACCGAGCGCACCATGAAGGGCAGCGTATAGAGCACATGGCCGACGAGAATGAACGCCCAGCTCTTGCGAAAATCGCCGAAGCCGCCATAGGTCACCAGCAGCGCCAGCGCGATGGCGAGGCCGGGAATGGCCAGCGGCAGGGTAATGATTTCCTCCACGGCGCGCGCGCCGCGCGAGGGATGCCGGTTGAGCACATAGGCGGCGGGCACGCCGATCAGCAGTGTCGCGGCCACGGTCGCCAGCGCGATTTGCAGCGACAGGAACACGGTGCCGGCATAGAGGGTCCAGACCTCGGCGACCCAGTCGATGGTCGCGCCGCTGCGCCAGATGCCCTGAAAATAATTGGCGGTGACGCCGGCCGCCAGCGACAGGATCACCGGGACGATCATGAAGGCGCTGACCAAAAAGGTCACGCCGGCGCCGAGCGCGCGGATGAGGGGCGATGTGCGCTGCATCTTGCTACCCCGCCGCCGCCACGCCCGAGCCCGATGCCGAGCGCGCGATGGTCAGCGCCAGCCAGGTGATCGCGCCGAGCAGGATCGACAGCGCCGAGGCGACGGCGACATTCGCGTTGAGGGTGAATTCGGTATAGATCAGCATGGGAAGCACATCGATGTTGGTGGCGAGCGTGAAAGCGGTGCCGAAAGCGCCCATGGCGGTCGCAAAGCACAGCGCGCCGGAAGCGGTCAGCGCGGGGCCGAGCGCCGGCAGCACGATATGGGCCAGCACCCGCCACGGTCCCGCGCCGAGCGAGCGGGCGGCTTCCTCGAGCGCCGGATCGAGCTTTTCCGCCGCCGCCATCACCGTCAGCAGCACGCGGGGGATCGAGAAGTAGAGATAGCCGACGAGCAGCCCCGCCGCCGAATAGGCGAAGACGATTTTTTCGCCCGTCACCGCCTGCGAGACTGTGCCGACGAGGCCCTGCCGTCCCGCCAGGAGGATCACCAGGAAGCCGACCACCACGCCGGGGAAGGCGAGCGGGAAGGTCAGCAGCGCGATGACGAAGCCGCGCCCCGGAAAGCGGGTGCGGGCGAGGAACAGCGCGACGACGGTCGCCAGCACGAGGGTGAGGATCGTGGTCAGTGCGGCCACGCCCAGCGTCGCGCCGAGCGTCGCGAGATAGCGCGGCGTGGCGAGAATGGCGGCATAGGTGAGCGTCCCGTCGCCACTGAAGAGGCTGCGCATGGCCAGTTGCGCCATCGGCAGCAGGAAGAACGCCGCGACGAAGATCGCCAGCGGCAGCACGAGGATGACGGCGAAGCGCGATTGCTGGGTCATGGGGCACTCGGCAAGGGACCGCCCGGCAGGCACGCCTCCGGGCGGTCGGTGATCCGATCAGGCGAAAACCTCAGCGCACCTCGGCGAGATAGCGGTCGGAAAAGCCCTTCTGCACCTTCTCCATCTCGGCGTAGTCGACGGGTTTCGCGCGCGCATAGTCGGCATCGGGGAGGAATTTTTTCGCGACCGCCTCGTCGAGCTTCACCGGGCGCGCCGGCTTCAGATAGGCGTTCGCCCAGAGGGCCTGGCCTTTGTCGGACAGGAGATAATCCAGCACCTTCTTGGCGTTGGCGCTGTTGGGCGCGCCCTTCACCAGGCCTACGACATAGGGCACGACCACGCTGCCCTCGCAGGGCAGCACGAAGGCGAACTTGCCCTTCTCGGTGTTCTGGGCGCGGTAGGCGTTGAAATCGTAATCGAACAGGATCGGGATCTCGCCCGAGACGACGCGGGCGTAGGAGGTCTGCTTGGGAACGATCGGCGCGTTCTTCTGCAACTCCTTGAAATAGCCGATCGCCTTGTCGAAATCGCCGAGCCTGCCGCCCAAGGCCTCGTTCACCGCCACCGCGCCGACATAGCCGACAAATGCCGAGGACGGGTCGAGATAGCCGACGAGGCCCTTATAGTCCGGCTTCAGCAGGTCGGCCCAGCATTGCGGCACCGGCTTGCCGCCGAGCGCTTCGACATTCACGAACAGGCCCATGGTCCCGGAATGGATGGTGAACCAGTGGCCTTCCGGGTCCTTCAGCCCCTCCGGGATCTGGTCGAAGCCTTGCGGCTTGAACGGCTCGGTCAGCCCTTCCGCCTTGGCCTTGATGCCGAAGGTCACGCCGAGATAGGCGATATCGGCGACCGGATTGGCCTTTTCCGCAATGAGCTGGGCGATGGCCTGGCCGGAATTCTTGTTGTCGTGCGGCATGTCGATGCCGAGATCGGCCTTGATGGCCTTGAGCATCGACGCCCAGTCGGCCCATTGCGGCGGGCAATTGTAGCAGATGGCATCGGCAGCTGCGGCCGGCGCGGGCGCCGAGAACAGAAATGCGAGGCCGATGACGGCGCCGCGCAGGATGGTCAGCATGAAACGCTCCTTCTTGAAGATCAGCTTGGCCGGGCGGGCGAGCGGCGCTCGCTTTTTCCAGCCCTCCCGCCCGGCACGGCGGCGAGCGTGCCGCCCGGGCGAAACTCGTAGGGCAGCAGCTCGACGGCGGGGGCGGTGTCCTCCGCGCCGGACAGAATGGTCATGAGGCGGCGCATGGCCCGCTCGCCCATCGCGCGGGTCGGGGTGGCGACGGTGGCCAGCGACGGGCTGACCATGCGGCCGAAGGCGATCCCGTCGAAGCCGGTGACGGAGAGATCGCCGGGCACGGCGCGTCCGATAAGGCGAAGCGCCGCGATCACCGAAAGGGCGAGCAGGTCGTTCGAGCAGAGGAGCGCGGTGGGGTTGCCGAGCCTCGGCAGGGCGCGTTCCAGGACGGCGGCGTGATCGTCGATGCCGGCGAGATAGTCCAGCTCCAGCAGGGCAGGGGCGGCGAGGCCGGCCTCCGCCATCGCCGCCTTGCAGCCCTCGAAGCGGAGCGCCGAGCGGTCGGTGGTGCGGAAGGGGCCGCCAATATAGGCGACGCGCCGATGGCCCAGCGCGATGAGCCGCCGGGTGAGGCCGGCGGCAGCGCCGTGATTGTCGACGGTGACGGCGCGCCGGCCCGGCTGCCGGGGCCGATTGTGCAGCAGAATGTAGGGCACGCCCGCCCCGTCCAGCCGCTTGAGCGCGGTGCTGGAGGCCGCGTCGGCGACGGTCAGGATCAGCGCCTCGACGCGCTGGTGCAGCAGCGTTTCGACGCTGTCGTCCTCATGCGCCGGATCATAGTCGGTTGCCGACAGCAGGAGCTGGCGTCCCGCGCCCCGCGCCACCGCCTCGATGCCGGCGAGCGAGGCGGCGAAGACCGGATTGGTGAAGCTGGGAACGATGACGCCGATCGCGCGCACGCGCTGGGTGCGCAGCGACTGCCCCAGAATATTCGGCCTGAAGCCGAGATCGGCGATGGCCGCCTCGACCCGCGCCCGTGTGTCGGCGCTCGACGGGCCGGAGCCGTTGATGACCCGCGATACCGTGGCGACCGAGCAGCCCGCGCGCTCGGCCACCACCCGTATCGTCTTGCGCCGCTCCGTCGCTTGCTCCGGCATGGTCCGCTCTGGCCGTCAGTGGAAACGTTTCCAGAGCTGATAGCCGGTCACGATTACAGGCCTGTGACACTCACCGATGGCCGCCGCGCGCGCCCGGTTGCCTCGGCGGCATGGACTAGGATCTGTAGTCGGGCTCCAGGCGATCCAGCACGCGCTTGACGCTCTCCAAATGCAGCCGCGCACTCTCCGGATCGCCCTCCCGCATCTGCCGTGCGGTGTCGCGGGCGACTGCCACAGGGACCGGGATCAGCGGCCTGCCGCTGCTCATGGCCTTGAGCTGCACTTCGGCGGCGCGCTCGAGATAGTAGAGATCGTCCCAGGCTTCGGCGATGTTCGGAGCGCACACCATGACGCCGTGGTTCTTCATGAACAGGATGTCGTTGCCTTCGAGGACGCTCGCGATCCTGTCGCCCTCGCGTTCGTCGAGGGCAAGGCCGTTATAACGCTCGTCCACGGCCGTCCGGCCATAGAATTTGAGCGCCGTCTGCCCCGCCCAGGCGAGCGGCTCCCCCTCGATCATGCTAAGGGCCGTGGCATTCGGCATATGGGTATGGAATGCCGCCCCGATATGCGGGGACATCCGGTGCAGCCGCGCATGGATAAAGAAGGCCGTCGCTTCAGGGTAACCATCGCCGGCGACGATATGACCGTCGAAATCGCAGATCAAAAGGCTCGATGCGGTTATCTCCTGAAAGGCCCACCCGAACCGGTTGACGAGAAACAAATCGGGATGCCCCGGGACCAGCGCGGAGAAATGGTTGCAAATTCCCTCCTCCAGCCCCTGGCGGGCAGCCGCTCGAAAGCACGCGGCCAAATCGACGCGCGCCTGCCAGATCTCATCCGTATCGAGGTGGATGCCTCGAAGGCCGGCGGGCGCTTCCGTTTCCTTCCGGGTCAGCTCGTGAGCCACAAATTCCTCCTTTCGATATTGGTTACATCCATCCGGCGTCGGCAAGGATTTGCGGAACCTGATCGAGTCTTGAGGCCACCGCCTCCAACTCATAATCGCCGAGAGGCTTTCGCCCGGTGCCGCGGTCGATCCAGATCGCCCGGAAACCGAGGGCGCGCGCGGCAACAAGATCGAGATGCGGGCTCGCGCAGATGTGCACCAATTGATGCTTCTCAATGCCGAGAGTCGTCCACGCGTATCGGAAGATTTCGGCCGATGGCTTGTAGGCTCGGGCGTGTTGCGCCGTCACGACCTTGTCGACATGACCGCCGAGCTGGGCGACGTTACCCGCGATGATCGCATCGTCGGTGTTCGAAATGATCGCCAGCTTGAACCCTGCGGCCTTTAATCTTCCAAGACTGTCCACGACCTCGGGAAAGGGCGGCATCTTGCCGATGGCCGAGGTCAGGATGTCTGCGTCTCTGTCCCCGGAGACAAGCGACAGCTCGGCCATGGCAAGCCTCAGCGCTTTCGCCGCGACATCCTTGAAGCAAAGCTCCGGGCGCTGCTGCTCCAGCCGGTGCTCGTGCCGATCATAGATCTCGATAAAGCGGTGAGGGTCGATCGCCAAGCCGCTGCGGGCGAGAATGCGATCCACCGCCGCTAACAGCCCTTCATCCCATTGAATGAGGGTTCCGTAGCAGTCGAAGGTAAGCCATTCGGGGCGAGGACCCGTCATTGTCATCCGAAACCTCTTAAAATTACGAGGATATTGACAAGCCAGCCCTTTATTTGGAAATTATATATCACAATCATCGATATTGGTTTTGTCAATGAAGATGGATTTCGATCTGCTGCGGACCTTTGCGGCCGTCGTCGATGCCGGCGGTTTTACGCGCGCGGCCGAGCGCGTGCATCTGACCCAATCGACCGTCAGCCTGCAGATCAAGAAGCTTGAGTCCGCCGTCGGTCAAAGACTCCTCATCCGCGATCGCGCGACCGGCGGCGTGCGGCCGACCGAGGAGGGCGATATCCTGCTGAGCTACGCGCGGCGGCTATTGACCATATCCGCCGAAGCGGCGGAGGCGCTGCGCCAGCCACCCGCGCCGAAGACCGTTCGCCTCGGTGTCCCCGAAGATTTTGCCGGGCGGCGCCTGATCGATCTGCTCTCGGGGTTTGCGCGCAGCTCGCCCGGCATCCGGCTGGATACGATCAGTGGCTGGAGCACCGGGCTTCGGCGCGTCCTCGATAATGGCGATATCGATCTCGCCCTAATCAAGCGCGAAGCAGGAGATGGGCCTTGTATCGCAAGCTGGGAGGAACGGCTGGTGTGGGTCTGTGCCGGGCAGGATGCCCTCGTAGAAGAGCCGATCCCGCTCGCTGTCTTTCCCCCGGGCTGCATCTATCGGGAGCGCGCCATACGGGCGCTCGAAGCGGCCGGCAAGCAATGGCGCATCGCCTATGCCAGCCAGGGGCTGATGGGTGTGCAGGCCGCGGTCGCCAGCGGTCTCGGCGTCAGCGTGCTTCCGGTCAACGCCCTGTTGAGCGATCACCATATCTTGCAGGCCGAGGGATTTCCCGAACAGCCTTGCTCGGAGCTCGCCCTGGTGTCGGGCACGCGCCGATTGCATCGAGCGGCTCAGACGGTGGCGGACTTTCTTGTCGAGCAAGTCGGCCAGATCCAAACCGCTTGACGCGGGCTTCAGGGGCATATTGCCGAGTTTTTTGAAGCGCTGTACGTCCATTGCGCTCCTCATCCTGAGCCTCGCTTACGGCATCGCGGGCGGCCGGACCCAGTGGGACTTCTCTTCGATCCACGAGGCGCCACGCTTGGCAAGGCCGATGTATTTCCCGGCGGCGCATCGCTCGCCCGGCCCATCGCCTTGCGGGTGCTGGCGCTGATCTCCGCTAGATGCCAGACCTGGATGGTCCTGTTACGCGAGGCCGAGATCAATGCCGACCATCCTGCGTGAAGGCGATTTCCTTGATCTGCGCCGAATGCGAGTCCCGTGTCGAGCATCGGCGGCAGCGAGCGGCCACCTGCGGCCCGGGGACCGTTCCGGCTTCAAGAACCAGCGCGGGATCGAGGCGGTGAGGTCTTTCGTGGGTCCCAATCGGGAGTTGCGGGCCAGTCCAAGACTTTCGGCCCCGCCTCCAAAACCAGTAGCAACACATTCCTGCGTCAACATCCACGAATGCCCCGTCCTTATTGCCGTTGCCATATCCGTGGGGCAGAATGCCGGAATTCATTCTTGCCGTTGCAAGGGGGGCTATTTTGCGCGCGTGGGTCGGCCAGTTCATTGTTTCCCTCCTCATCGCATCGACCATGACTCAACTTGGTTCACGTCCAGCTTGGGCTCAAAACGCCAAGGACGTGCAGGCCCTCAACCTCCAAGTTGTTCAGCTTTACAATCAGGGAAAATATGCCGAGGCGTTTGCAGTCGCTAAGCGAGCCCTCTCCCTCGCCGAGGCGGCGCTGGGGCCGCAGCATCCGGACACGCTCTCAAGCATCAACGATCTCGGCATTCTTTATCAGGCGCAGGGCCGCTATGGCGAGGCCGAGCCACTCTATAAACGGGCGTTGGAGGGCTATGAAGCGGCGCTGGGGCCTCGGCATCCGTACACACTCCGAAGCCTCAACAATCTTGGCTTTCTCTATAACACGCAAGGCCGCTATAGCGAGGCCGAGCCACTTTTGAAGCGGGCGGCGGCGGGCTATGAGGCGGCGCTGGGGCCGCAGCATCTGGATACGCTCGGCAGCATCAGCAATCTGGGCCTGCTCTATGACATGCAGGGCCGCTATGGCGAGGCCGAGCCACTCTATAAACGAGCGCTGGCGGGCTTTGAGGCAGCGCTGGGGCCGCGGCATCCGCACACGCTCCGCAGCGTCAACAATCTCGGTTTGCTCTACAACGCGCAGGGCCGCTATGGCGAGGCTGAGCCACTCTTGAAACGGGCGCTAGCGGGCTATGAGGCGGTGCTGGGTCCGCAGCATCCGGACACGATCCTAAGCGTCAACAATCTTGGCTTTCTCTATGACATGCAGGGCCGTTATGGCGAGGCCGAGCCCCTCTATCGGCGGGCGCTGGCAGCCTTTGAGGCGGTGCTGGGCCCGCAGCATCCGGACACGCTTGGCAGCGTCAACAATCTCGGCTTTCTCTACCAAACGCAGGGTCGCTATGGCGAGGCCGAACCGCTGTTTCGACGGGCGTTGGCTGGCCGCGAGGCGGCGCTGGGGTCGCAGCATCCGGATACACTCGGCAGCGTCAACAATCTCGGTTTGCTCTATGACGCGCAGGGCCGCTACGGCGAGGCCGAGCCGCTCTTTCAACGAGCACTGGCCGGCAGTGAGGCGGCGCTGGGGCCGCGGCATCCGAACACGCTCCGGAGCGTCAACAATCTCGGTTCTCTCTATCAGGCGCAGGGCCGCTATGGCGAGGCGGAGCCGCTCTTGCAACGGGCGCTGGCTGCCCGCGAGGCGACGTTGGGCCCGCATCATCCGGACACGCTCGGCAGCGTCAACAATCTCGGCTTTCTCTACCAGACGCAGGGCCGCTATAGCGAGGCCGAGCCGCTCTTGCAACGAGCACTGGGGGGCTATGATGCGGCGCTGGGGCCGCAGCATCCGGACACGCTCGGGAGCGTCAACAATCTCGCCGCCCTCTATTTCGCTCGGCGCGATTGGCCCGGCGCTGCTCAACTCTGGCGGCGCAGTACAGCGGCCATCGCCGGCCGCGTCCGGCGCGGCGCGCTCGATCCCGGGATGACAGGCAAAAAAGCAAGCGAAGCGCAGCGACTGGAGTGGCAGTTTTTGGGGCTTGTCAAAACGGTCAATCGCCTGGCGCCCGAAGGCAGCCCGCCGAAAACAGAGCCCGCACGCGAAATGTTCCAGACCGCCCAGTGGGCTCTCAGCTCCGAAGCGGGCCAGTCGCTGGCCCAGATGGCGGTGCGCGGGGCCAAGGGGAATGCGGCGCTGACATTGCTCATCCGGGAGCGGCAGGATCTTACGGATGAGTGGCAGAAGCGCGAGAAGCTCCTGGCCGCAGCCCTGGGTCTGGACGGGGCGAAGCGCGATGCTAAGGCCGAAGCCGAAAACCGCGAGCGAATGGCCACGATCGACACGCGACTTGCCGCGATTGACGGCAGGTTGAAGACCGAGTTTCCGGACTATTTCGCACGGGCAAACCCGGGGCCGCTCACCGTCGATGAGGTGCAAACGCAGCTCCGCGGTGATGAGGCGCTGGTGCTGTTTCTCGACACCGACGACCGATTTATGCCAACGCCGGAAGAGACCTTCATCTGGGTGGTGACCAAGTCGGCGATGCGCTGGGTACGCGCCGAGCTCGGCAAGGCTGCCCTCGGCCGCGAGGTTGCCGCACTGCGCTGCGGGCTGGATCGGGCAGCTTGGGAGGGAGAATCGCGTTGCCTCGAGCTGACCGGCCAAGGCAAGCCGGGCGCACTGCTGCCTTTCGACCCGGCCCGCGCCAGCCGACTCTACACGGCGCTGTTCGGCCAGGCCGAGGACCTCATTAAAGGCAAGCATCTGCTGATCGTACCATCAGGTGCGCTGACGCAATTGCCCTTCGCCGTACTGGTGACCGCGCCGCCCAAAGCCGGGGCGAAGACCGCCTGGCTTGCCCGCGATCACGCCGTCTCCATTCTGCCCGCCGTCTCCTCGCTCAAGGCGCTGCGCGCGGCGGCCAATCCAAGCGCCGCGCCGGCCCCCCTCATCGGCTTCGGCAATCCGCTGCTCGACGGTCCAGACAGCCGCTACGTGAATTCCGCCGCGCTCGCGCGCGACAAGCAGCGCTGCCCGAAAAACCCCTGGTGGCAAGTGACGGAATTGCTCGGCGCCCGCGAAAGGGTGGGGCAGGTCAAAACGCGGAACGGCCTTGCCGATGTCTCGCACATTCGGCGGCAAATTCCCGTTCCGGAAACCGCCGATGAATTGTGCGGCGTCGCCCGCGACATCGGTGCAAACCCCGGCGACATCCGCCTTGGCGCTTTTGCTACCGAGCACGATGTGAAAGCCATGAGCGAGCGCGGAGAGCTGGCCAAATACCGCGTCGTGCATTTCGCCACGCACGGCGCGATGGCCGGCGAGTTGAGCCGCTCTAGCGAACCCGGACTGATCCTGACGCCGCCGGCGACGGCGAGCGAGGACGATGACGGCTATCTCTCCGCCTCCGAGATCGCGGGCCTCAGGCTCGATGCCGACTGGGTGATCCTGTCGGCCTGCAACACGGCGGCAGGCCAGGCCCCCAACGCCGAGGCCCTGTCCGGCCTTGCCCGTGCCTTCATCTACGCCCACGCGCGTGCCCTATTGGTTTCGCATTGGGCCGTGGACTCCGACGCGACGGTCAAGCTCATCACCTCAGCGATGCGCGAGATCGCCCGCGACAAGAAGATGGGACGTGCTGAAGCCATGCGGAAGGCAATGCTAGCCCTGATCGACGGGGGCAACGCTCGCGAGGCGCACCCTTCGTCCTGGGCGCCGTTCATTGTCGTCGGCGAAGGAGCGCGTTAGATCGCGCCATCGCGGCGAACGTCTCAAAGGTCGGCGGCCAGACGGTGGTCCTTAGTCAGCGAGCCAGGCCCTTGAAGGTGGGGCAGGACGTGCCGTGCGCCGGCGTCCTGGGGGGTGCAATGGGGGTACAGTGTCCCACGCCACGAACGCCGCCGCCGCCCTGAGAGGAGACATCGGGACCACAGTGAGCAATCGCGTTTGGTATCAACGATGCACTATGTTTATCTGATCTCACCAGGGCCCAGGCCAGACTTTAGGGACGTCGCCGAGCACCTATGGGCGCCAGGGTGTCACTTTGACTCCGATGGCAATGATGACGAAGCTCGCCCCGGCCGTTGGACAGAGTTAACGGTGATGCTACGACCTGACCTCATGCAGCGGGTTGACATAGATCCGCTGGATGACCGTGAGCCCCTTGTCTTGGTTATCCGTTCAGAGCTTGACGCACTCGCCCGAAAGACTGCGAACTTTTTGCGATCCACGGCGGGCGGAGAACTAAGCGATAATCCGCCGCAGGATCGTGGCGGCGTGAGATGATCGCGGTCAATTCACCCTGAGGCGGTAATGGCAATGCGCATCCGTGATTTCCCGAATGTGCATTTCCTGTTCAAAGGCATTCAGCGCACGCGCTGACTTGGAAGCCGCCTTCCATATCCCGTTCCCCCCGCGCGCCTCGCTCGCTCTACACCGGGTTCACCGCCGCGAAGGCAGTGGCGTAGCGTCCATCCCGTTCCGCCATGCGGTCGCTGCGCGCCCGCTGCACGAGAATTTCTCCTCGATCGTGATCACCCGCCTCGAGCAGCGTCATTACCTCCTCGATGAAGTCGTTCAGCGGCATGGCGCGGGGATCGGTCAGTTGCTGCGGACCTGTGATCTTGGTTNGTGTCATTACCTCCTCGATGAAGTCGTTCAGCGGCATGGCGCGGGGATCGGTCAGTTGCTGCGGACCTGTGATCTTGGTTGCCACAAGGGGTGGCAGAAGCTCCAGCACCTCGACCGACGTCGCTCGCAGCTGATGGCGCAACGATTGAATCCACGAGTGCAGAAAGGCCTTGGTGCCGCAATAGGTCGGAAAAGCGGATGACGGCAGGAAGGCGAGCTTGGAGCCCGTCACCAGCAGCGTTGCTTCGCGCTGTCGGCGCAGATGCGGCAGGAAGGCCTCGGCCGTGCGCAGCACGCCTATAACGTTGGTCCGGATCATCGCTTCGGCAAGGGACAAGTCCCAGACCTCGGCGGTGAGGTCCTCCTTGCCCGAGATGCCGGCGTTGGCGATGACGACGTCGAGCTCTGGGAAGCGGCGAAGCGCCTCCTCCCTCGCGGCCGACAGCGACGCCGGATCATCCAGGTCGAGCAGCATTCCGATGATCCCGGGCGAGGCTCCTGCCAGCTCGGCCAACAGCGATGGCGCTCGCCCTGTGACGATCACCCGGTTGCCGCGCGCGAAAAATGCTTCGGCGAGGCCGCGGCCGATACCGCTGGTGCCGCCGGTGATCAGGATGGTGTTGCCGGTCATCCGCATTTCGGCGTCGCCTCCGCAATCGGGTCAGCCGAGCCGGGCCGACAGTTCGACATCCGCGCCAAAACCGAGCGACAGGTAGCCGCTGCCGGCTGCGCGCATCCGCTCGACATAGGGCGGGAAGAAGTCGGCATTGTCCGCGACGATGAGTGCGCCAGGGCGCAGCCGGTCCTCCACGAGATCGAGGATGTCCGGGTAGAGCGCTTTGGCGCCATCGAGCAGCAGGAGATCGACTTCGTCTGGGAGATCGCGTGTCAGCGTCTCCAGTGCGTCGCCCTCGCGAAACTCGACCAGGTCGGAGAGGCCGCCCGCGGCGATATTGGCCTTCGCGCGTGCCACCTTGCTCGGCTCGAACTCGCTGGTGATGAGCCGGCCGCCGCCATTGTCGCGCAGTGCCGAAGCAAGGTAGAGCGTCGAGAGGCCGAATGAAGTGCCGAACTCAATGATCGACCGGGCATGGGCAGCGCGCGCCAGCATGTAGAGGAGCCGCCCGGTTTCGCGCGACACGGCGAGCGGCACGTCCTTCATCAGCGCATAAAAGGCGGCATAGTCGGTGCGGCTGCGCATCAGGCCGTCGCGATCCGCGCGGCTGAGGCTGCTCCAATAGGCCGCGGCTGACGGCGTCGCTCCCGGGTGTTCGGCTTCGTCCCGCGCGAACAGGCGGTCGAGCAGCGGCGCGACGGGGCTGGTCGTGATCGTGGTCATCGGGGGTCCTTGCTGATTGTCTTGCGTTAGCCAGAGAAATACGATGAGTTCGTCAGCTTCGCTAATCGCATCCTGGAAGACCCGATGACCGGCCGCGCAAACCCTAGCATTTCCTTGAGAAAACGGCCCAGGCAGGCCCGCGCGAACGATCTCGTTGCGGCCGTGCTCGAGGCTGCTGTTCAGGTTTTGCGGGCCGAAGGCGCGGCCCGTTTCACTACGGCGCGTGTCGCCGAGCGGGCCGGCGTCAGCGTCGGATCGATCTACCAATATTTCCCCAATAAGGCGTCGATCCTGTTCCGCCTCCAGGCCGATGAATGGCAGCGCACGGCGGAGCTGCTGCGCGGCATCCTCGAAGATCGGAGCCTGCCGCCGCCGGCGCGGCTGCGCCGGCTCGTGCACGCGTTCCTCCAGACGGAATGCGAGGAGGCGCAGGTCCGCATCGCGCTCGGCGACGCGGCGCCGCTCTACCGCGACGCGCCGGAAGCCGGTGAGGCGCGCGAAGCCGGCTCGACATTAATCCTGAGTTTCGTCGGGGAAGCACTGCCGGATGCCGATGAGGCCACGCAGCGGCTGGCCGCCGAGCTGATCGAGGCGACCCTGACCCGGGTGGGCAGCAGCTTTTCCGAAGTTGCGCGAAGCGACGAGGAGATCGCCTCATTCGCCGGCGCCATGGCCGATATGTTTTGCGCCTACCTTCAGCGGCTCGGCGAGGAAGTTGCCAGCGATGGCGGCCGATAGCGGCGGGCCCCAGCCGCTAGGATCGCGAAGGCCGGTACACCCTTGTGACTGCGGCGCCGCTGCTCCTCCGCGGAATCAATGCCTTCGGAGAGACCATCACCCGGAGCCGAAGCACCTCGGGGGGCGCCTTGGCCAGCGCAGCTCACGGCCACAGCCGCGCCCACATGGTCATCAGCGTGGCGCTGGCGCCGGAGACGCTGGTGAAGCTGGAATGCATGACGTAGAACGCCATGGCGCCCGCCAGGAGAGGAATCCCGATCACATGGAATAGCCAGAGGCCGGCGCGGAAGCGGGGCACGCGCTCGAGCGGCCGGTTCACCCGCAGGATCGAGATGAAGATCATCAGGCTGACGATCATGTAGTTGAACAGGAAGATCCGATCCGACACCGTCGCCACATCGGCGCCGACTTTCGGGATGGTCAGATAGAGCGCGACCGCCGAGAGGAGCGCCGTGACCTGGATCGTCACCACCGCCTCGAAATGCGAGTTCGGGATGAAGATCGCCAGATAGGCGATGCCCATGATAAACAGCAGCGGGATGACGACGCGCAGGAAATAATCGGTCGCCTCGCGCTTCATGATCCACACGAAGCTGCCCTTGTAGAACGGCACCACGCTCTTATCGTGCGTCATGGCGTCGATGAGGGGCAGGAAGTCCTCGTAATAGCCGACATATTGCTCGTTCTGCGTCCAGCCGTCGGTGTCGGCGACGTCGTCGCGCAGGCGCAGCGGCGGCGACTGGATGATGAATGGCGCATCGCCGACCTTGGGCCGGATGTCGATCGAGAAGCGTTGGGTGTCGAAGGGATAGTTCACGAAATCCGGCTCGAACATGAACTTGCCGGTGATCGCATAGATCCGCATGCCGTCCGGATAGACGCCGCTCTTGCCGCCCTGATGCAGCGCCCGGATCGAGAGCTGGCGCTCATTGTTGTTGGGGTCGATGAAGGCATTGGCGAATTCGATCTGGTCGATGCCCTGGCCCTTGCCCTCATGCATGGACAGGTAGAAATCGGCGGCGAAGCTCTTCTCGTTGTCGTCGACGCGGAAGGCGCGCGTCAGGTCGATATCCATGTACAGCGTTTTGATCTGCCGGAGCTGATCGTTCTTCAGGCCGAGATATTGGATCGGCGCAAGCTGCGTGGTGCCGAGCCCTTTCGGACCCATGAGGATGAAGGGCGTGCGCGCCGCCGCCCGCGACCCTGTGCGGAAAGACCAGTTTTCCAGCGCGCCCTGGAAATTGCCGCGCCCGGCGGCATAGGACGTGCCCATCGCCTTCAGGATTTCGGCGCGGATGGCGGCGACATTGGCTGTCGGCTCGAGCGGCTTCAGCACCTCGCCGATCATCGACACCATGTCGCCGAACTGCGCGCCGAGCACGATGGCCCGCACATTCGGCCCGGACAGCACGTCCGTCTCCGAGCCTTTCGGGCGCGGCTTGCACTCGCCCGTCGCCCAGCCCGCCGCGTTCTTGTTGCGCTTGCCCTCGAACATCCAGTTTTCGGTGTCGGTCGCCGAGATGCGCCGGCGCAGCCGGTCGTTGAACGCCTCTGGCGGGCCTTCCCAGGTCAATTGGTAGAGGTCGCCGGGATAGGCGTGCTCCTTGGATGCCAGCAGCGTCTCGATGCGCGCCGAGACGAAGGCGGGCGGCGTGAAGCCCGCCTTGGCCAGTTCGGCGAGGAAGGGACCGGTGCGCTCGCCGCCGATGCTGAGATAGACGAAATCGGCGTCCTTCTCCTTGATCTCGGCCACCGCCTCGGCGACCTCGGCCGGATCGACCGCATTGTCCTTCAGCGTCAGCCGGTGATCGGCGACGAAGCCGGGCGCCTCCAGCTTCTCCTGCAGCCCGTCGCCCTGGGTCGAGCTGAAAAGCTGGTCCTTCAGCCCGACGAAGGCGGGACGGCTGAAGCCCATGTCCTTGATGAAACGCGCCACCACCGGGATGCTGTCGTCCTCCTGCGAGCCGCGCATGGTGAAGATGTTCGGATAGTCCGCGAAGATCGAGTTGACCATGATGTTGGAGATGAACGGCACGCCGCTCGCCTTGATCTCCCCGCCAGCGGCGTCGAGCACCTCCTTGGCGCGGTCGGAGCTGGTCATGCCGATCATGGCGATGGTCTGCGGATCGGCGAGTGCGGCGCGGACATTGGCGAGCGCTTGCTTGGCATCGCTGCGCTCATCGAAGAATTGCAGGGCGAGCGGGCGCCCGGCGACGCCGCCCATGGCGTTGACGCGGTCGCGCGCGGCTTTCGCCAGCCGGGTGATGGCTTCCAGATTGCCGTTATAGAAGCATTGCGAGGTGACCGAATTGACGAAGATGGCAATGGTCAGCGGACGGCCGCTGACCGGCTCATCCGCCGCGCGTGCCGGCCGGGCACCGAGCGCGAGCCACTGGAGCAGGACGGCGGCAAGCGCCACCATCCCGAGAAGCCGGCCAGATCGGCCACGCCCTGAATTTGCCTGTCCCACCGCATTCCCCCTGCTACCCTTGAATTTGTCATAGCAGGCAGAGGGACGACGCGAAAGTGCGCCGCGATTTGGCCCGCGGCGCATGCTCGATTTCGTTCCGGGAACGGGACGCGGCGCAACAAGCCGGCTCCCATTCTGCATCCAAAATTCCCCTTTGCCGGGCGAGACTTACCCAGAGCCCAGCATCGGCAGCGGGGACAAAATTGTAACCCGGCATTGCCTTGGCCCGCTCAGCAATATTCGGACACAAATACGCCTCCGGCAGCAACAGGCAGCAATGTTGCACCACATTTTGGCAATCCTCCTCCCGCAATCTCGACCTTGCCGCCTCGCACACCCCTGCCCGGCGGTTCTGGCTAAGCGAAGACCAGCCAATCCGCGCGGTGTCTTGCCGAGCCGCGCGGCGCCGCCGGTCAGCTCCCTCTGAACGGCGGTCAGTGCCATGCCGTCCCATGTGCGGCATGGCGCCCCCTTCCTCCCGCCCAGCGACCAATGCACGCGACCGGGGCCATCGCGCCACGATTTCGCTGTCAAAATCCGCTAGCAGGCGCGAGAACACCGCCAGCATCCGTTCGCCGTGCCAGCCCAGCCCCGTTTTATGCCTTGCGCGGGGCAGGCTGGCCTATCGTGGAGTTCAAGGTGGACTCGGGCGCGCACATCCTCGTGGTTGACGACGATCGGGAAATCCGGACGCTTCTCGAGCGCTACCTGGTGTCGCAGAGCTTCCGCGTCTCGACCGCCGGCGACGGCCGGGCGATGGAGGCCTGCCTCGCTACGTCCAAGATCGACCTCGTCGTGCTCGATGTCATGCTGCCCGACGCCTCCGGCCTCGATCTGTGCCGGGCGTTGCGCAAGGACGCCGCGCCGCCGGTCATCCTGCTGACCGCGCTCAAGGAGGATGTCGACCGCATCATCGGACTGGAGCTGGGCGCCGACGACTATATGGGCAAGCCGTTCAATCCGCGTGAGCTGGTCGCCCGCATCCGCGCCGTGCTGCGGCGGGTCGCGGAACGGGAGGCGCCGGCCGTGCCCGGCTTCCGCTGTTTCCATTTCGCCGGGCTGACCGCCGATCCCGCGAGCCGCCTGGTGACCGGCGCCGCCGGCCAGACCGTGCCGCTCACCGCCGCCGAATTCGAGCTGCTGCTGGCCTTCCTGGAGCGGCCCGGCCGGATGCTCTCGCGCAACCAGCTCCTCGACATCACGCAAGGGCGCGATGCGGCGCCGTTCGGGCGATCGGTGGACGTGCTGATCAGCCGGCTGAGGCGCAAGCTTGGCGAGGCGAGCGGCGTGCCGCTGTTCAAGACGCAGCGCAATGGCGGCTACCAGCTCATCGTGCCGGTGGAGACGGCGGAGGGCAGGGCATGAGCACGCTGCGCGCCAAGATTATCAGCCTGCTGGTCGGGGCCATCCTCGTCGTCGTCGCCCTCGCCACCGGCCTGACCTTCCTCATGCTAGAGCTGGAACGCCCCCGCTTCGCCGACGGGGCGGATGCCGATGCCGCCCAGATCGGATTGATTCTGGGCCGCCAGGGCACCTTGCCATCGGGCGCCCCGGTCGCCGAGATCGGCCTTCAGCCAAGGCCGGCCGAGGGACGCCTTCTGCATCGCATGACCGGGGAATTGCGCGCCGCACTCAGCCGGCACCACCTTCCGGCCGATGCCGTCGTGACCCGGCCGCCGGACAGTCCCTGGCCGGTCGCATCCATCGCCCTGCCCGGCGGCGCGGGGGTGCTGGTCACGCCGCTGGCCATGCCGCCGCCCGTCCCCGACATGTCGGCGGCGCTGATCGGCTGGATCCTGCTGGTCTCGGCCGGAACGACGGCCGTCGTCGTCACCGCCGTCTATCGGCTGACCCAGCCGCTGGCGCTGGTTCAGCGCTCGCTGGCCGATATCGGTCCGCATGGCGAATTGCCGCTCTTGGCGGAGACGGGGGCGGCCGAAGTGCGCGCCACGGCGCGAGCGATCAACCTGCTTTCCTCGCGGCTGAAGACGGCGATGGAGAGCCGGATGCGCCTCGTGGCGGCCGCCGGCCACGATCTGCGCACGCCGATGACCCGGATGCGGCTGCGCGCCGAATTCCTCAATGAGCCCGACCGCGAAAAATTCCTCGCCGATCTCGACGAACTCGACCGCATCGCCGACAGCGCCATCCGGCTCGTTCGCGAGGAGATCGCCGAGGAGGGCCGCGATCCCGTGCGTCTCGACATTCTGCTGCGGGAGGTGGTCGCCGAGCTCTGCGAATTGCAGCTCGACGTGGCGCTCACCGCCGTCGAGCCGGCCGAGGTCGACATCAAGCCGCTGGCCCTGAAACGGGCGCTGCGCAACCTCGTCATCAACGCGGCCACCCATGGCAGGGGCGCAACGGTCAGCCTCGCGGCGAAGCACGGCGCCGTCGCCATCCGCATCGTCGACCGCGGCCCCGGCATTCCCGAGGCGATGCTGCAACGCGCCTTCGAACCCTTCTTCCGGGTCGATCCCGCGCGCTCGGCGGGCCAGGGCGCCGGACTGGGCCTCGCTATCGCCAAGGAGATCATCCAGCGCAATAGCGGCCTGCTCACATTGACCAACGCGCCGACGGGCGGTCTGGTGCAGACGATCGAATTGCCGGCCGCGAGGGGGTGAAGGTGGCGGGTGCGGCGGAGGCGCCGCGTCGATCGGTGGCGGGTGCGGCGGAGGCGCGGCTATTACCCACGAGTCGGAGATGCTCGGATGCGCTAAAGTCCAACGGATGTGATTGCGATGCCCGCCGACCGTCAAATGGCTCGAATTTATGACCACTCATTTGCGGCAGTTGCGCACCGTCGCGTTCATCGCCTTACTTGCGATGAGTCTGACGCTGAAATCTAAGTTTTGGTAGGTATTTCGACGCCTATTTTGGCCGCGTGGACCTTCGATTCCCCCAGCAGCATTACCGGGTGGACGAGGACGCGCATTTGGGAGGTAAAGTCTTTGCACCTCTTTTAATGACGTTAGCGCAATGGCCGGGGCGCGGCATGACCGGTGCCTTACTTGAACGGAGGGGCTACTTGGTGCCGCGACGGTTCGAGGAGTTCGCGTTTGCGTTCTGTCCGGAGCGAACTTCACTTGAGAAATATTGGGACGAAGTGGCCTTGGAATATTTATGCTCCGCAGGTCGCGGAAGCTCAAATAGGCGAACTGTAGCCGCTACATCATACCGATCGAGATATTTGGACGACCTTGCTGCTGAAAGGGTGAAAAGAAAACAAGAATTGGATGGGTTCCCTCTGGACAGTTGTTTGAGAGATTTCAAACGCATGATGTTGTCATCATCCAAAGACGGCATCCCTTATTTAGAATGGCTTGAAACTGAAATGAGGACTTGCAAGAGGGAGGAAATAGAAAAGCTCCATATATCAGTAGGTGAATTGACAAGTACAAAAAAGGACTTTTACGGATTTGTCGGGGCAATCTGCGAAGCAAGAGGATTTCAATTTCAGAAAAAGAAATGGCGGAAGGTTTTTGGTCCCTTAGAAATTTGTTGCGGCGTTGATGCTGGAATGCAGACGACTTGGACGTTTCAACTACCGCTGGATCTAACCATATGCCACGCAGCGGAGCCCGATTTATTTTTTTAGTTGGCCTTGCTGACAATATTGTACCTGGGTTTCATTATTACACCCGATATGCCGAGTACCCGGAGGCAGTTCTGGGAATCCAAGCTCATGTCGATCTGATAGATGCAATCGGAGAGTTGACTACATAACCGGCGTTAGGCTGGTCTCAGCGCTGCTCTGCGGTCTTGCCCGCTCGATCAATTACCAGATGGGCATCGCCAAGTTGCCGCTGGCCAAGGAACTGGCCGATCTGGAGCTGGGCGCGACGCCAATCAATGCCGAGTTGATCGAGCAGTTGGCCGGCGGCGGCCTCCTCGACAGCCAGTGTAATCTGGTGCTGATTGGTGGCACCGGCACCGGCAAGAGCCACATCGCCATCGGCCTGGCCCGCGGCGTCATCCGGGCCGGCCGTAAGGCCCGCTTCTTCAACGCCGTCGACCTGGTCAACCGGCTCGAAAGCGAGGCCAAGCTCGGCCGCCACGGCCGCATCGCCGACGGCCTTGCCCGCGTCGATCTCCTCATCCTCGCTGAGCTCGGCTATCTGCCCTTCGCCCAATCCGGCGGCCAGCTGCTATTCCACCTGATCAGCCGCCTGTACGAGCGCACCTCGATCATCGTCACCACCAACCTCGCCTTCGCCGAATGGCCTAGCGTCTTCGGCGACGCCAAGATGACCACCGCGCTGCTCGACCGGCTCACCCATCACTGCGACATCATCGAGACCGGCAACGACAGCTGGCGCTTCAAGAACAGATCCTGAGCCGAACACCGCCTGCCTGGCTCTGCGCTGTTCCGCTACGCTCCACAGCTCCGCGCCAGGCAGGCGATAAAGCGCGCCGGACAGGGGTCAATCTTGGACGCCGATTGGGGGGCAAAGTTCGGCGCCGATTGGCATGCGAGACGGCATGCCCTTCATTCGGCGAGGCTGGCTAACTCGCAAGGCGCCGGCGAGCCTAGCTACCTCGCCACGTCGATGCTGCGCCCGGGCCTCAGCTGATTCCGCGATCCGCCTCCCTCGCCGGGGTCACCGCACCGCCCGCGCTCTTCAAAGGGGCCAGGCGGAGCCGCATGCAAAGGCCCGCCGCCGGTCGCCCGCCGCCGGTCGCCGCCTCCGCCTGGGCGCGTCGCACGGTAGCCCGTCGGACAAGGAATGCCTTTGAATCGGGCGAGGCTGGCCGCCTCGCAAGGCGCCGGCGAGCCTGCCTGCCTCGCCATGGATGGCGCGCCCGCTCTCAGCTGCCGCTGGGACCCGCTTCATCTCTACTAGCGAGATCATCGGCGGCACCCCGTCGCGCCAAGCTTGAAAATCCGAGATCGGCGCATTGGACGCCGACGTGCGGCTGCGGTCCGCGGGTGTGCCACCAGCCAAGTGGCCGATGGATGCTTCAGCCGCTCCAGGAGGCGCCCTGGCGGCCTGGAGGGGCCTTCTGACGCGCCCCCTCGCGTTTCGCATAGGCGCCCCTGGACTGTCAGCAACAACGCGCCAGGCTTATTGCCCTCAAGTGCTGGGCGCTCGACCAGGTCAGCAGGTCCGGTCAGGCAGGGCAGGCAGGGATCCCCGCTCAGTCGAATGAAGTGCAAAGCCTGTCGCGCCAGGATCGCCCAACTCGGGCCGGAGCTGAAGCGTCGGGATCAGATAGTCGCCGCCATTCTGCCGCCGATAGGAAATGGGCGCGGTGGTGGCCAACGTCCGCATCCTGTCGCGCAGGCGCTGGGCGACATCCTCGAAGCCGACTTCATCCAGGTGATCGACCCTGTAGGCGACAAATGGTGGCAGCACCTCGTAGCCTGGGTAATAGAGAATGCCGTGATGGATCGGGAACAGCAGGTCGTCGATCGGCCCGTTGATCCCGCGGGCGGCGTAATGCTCCTCCCAGCCGCCGGTGGTTACGACCAGCATAGCCCGCTTACCACTCAGTGTTCCCTCGCCGTAACGGTCGCCCCAATGGGTATCGCTGTGCTCACCAACGCCATAGGCGAAGCCGTAGGAAAACACGCGGTCGACCCATCCCTTCAGGATCGCCGGCATGCTGAACCACCAGAACGGGAACTGCAGGATCAAAGTGTCGGCCCAAAGGAGCTTCTCGTGCTCGGCCAGGACATCGTCAGTGAGCGTATGGGCGGCAAAACTCTCGCCCGAGGCGGCGGCCACGCGCAACCGTGCGTCCGGAGCCAACGATGCAAAGTCGGTCCGGTCGACCTCGGATTTCCAGCGGTCGGCATAAAGGTCCGACACTTGCACCCCGTGGCCGCCGGTCTTGAGCTCCGCGATGGCGATGTCGCGTAGCGCGCCATTCAGCGAGCGCGGTTCGGGGTGGGCAAAGACGAGCAGCACTTTCATGTGGCACCGATCCGATGGTGGAAACTGCGCCTTGATGTGGACGATGCGGCGACTATCCGCTAGCCATGGAGAATGGATAGGATTGTGCTGAAAAATGGATAGATCGGACATCACTTTCGAACGTATGCGCAGCTTCGTCCGTGTGGCCGAGCGCGGGAACCTTTCGGCGGTCGCGCGCGAGTTCGGCGTCGGGCAGTCGACCATCACGCGGCATCTGCGCGAGCTCGAAGAGGCTGTCGGCGTACCCTTGCTCAGCCGGACCACGCGGCGTGTCACGATGACCGAAGAAGGCAGTCGCTACTACGCCAGCAGCGTTCAGATCCTGCGCCTCCTCGAGCAGGCTGTCGATGAGGCACGCGGTACGCGCGGCGAGCCGGCCGGCACCATCCGGATCTCCTGCACGGCGGCGATTGGCGTGCTGCATGTCAGCCGGTTGATCTTCGCCTTCCAGGACCGCTATCCCGGCATCGGAGTGGATCTCAGCCTCACCGACGAGCGGATCGACCTCGTGCGGGAGGGCGTCGATATCGCGCTGCGCCTCGGGCCGCTTACCGATAGCTCCATGAAGCTGCGACCGCTCGGCCAGTCCCAGCGGTTGCTGGTGGCGGCGCCGGATTATCTGGCGGCGCGAGGCAGGCCGTCCGTCCCGGAGGACTTGTCGGCCCATGAGGGTATCAGGATGTCGAACATCGCCGGAAGCGAGACGCTGGTTTTGCAAGGGCCGGGCGGCGCGCGCCATGAGGTGGTATTCGGCGGACGCCTTCGGGTCGACCATGGGCTTGCCGCGCGCGAGGCGCTGGTCGCCGGACGCGGGATCGCACCAGCCCATCGCTGGCTGGTGGAGGATCTGCTGGCGGCCGGCCGGCTCGAGGCGATTCTGCAGGACTATACGCTGCCGCGGGTCCCGCTGAGCCTGCTTATCGTCCCCGAGCGTGCTGGCATCGCCCGCGTGCGGTTGCTGGTCGACTTCCTCGTTGAGCAGATCCAGGGCATTCCCGGCATCGAACGGTCAGGACACACTCACGGAATTCCTTAGCGCTGCTCGATAAGCTCGCGGATCCGGTTTCGTTCGCACTTAAGGCTGACCCTCGGCCTCGGCGCCAAGTTGCACGGTTGTAGCGACAATGTCGGGCCGATGAAATCGCGCGCGTAACTGTGCTTCGACCAGTGGAACGGCGACGCCTCCTGGTCCCTCGTTTAGGCGCCACTTGATAAAGCCTTCGCCTTCGGTCGACGCGATGTAATACCCTTTCGGCGTCCACAGCAGCCAATTGCTGTCCGAGCCGTAATATAAGGTAACAAGTAATTTGCGGGTGGTGAGGCTCCAGAGCCGGATGGTTTGGTCAGCCGAAGCGGTCAGAAGATAACGGCCATCAGCCGAGGGCACGACGACCCAGACCACGTCCTCATGGCCAATAAAATCGCCCTGCTTCTCGCCCGCGCGATTATAGGCGGCGAGCACGCCGTTATTTCCCCCGGAAATGATCGTTTGACCATCCGGGGTGAAGCTATAGGCCCAATGGCCATAACCGTTGCCCCGGTGGCGCTCGATTGATTTCACGAGCTTGCCATTGCGTTTAATCTCGAGAATTGCATCATTCCCGAAGGAGCCGCCCCTACGGTGCCCGAGCGACCAATCGCCATGGCTGAGTTCCGCGCGGCGGTAGCGGCTTACCTCCTGAGCGCGGATGGGACGGAAAACGGGTGAGGGTATCTCGGCGGAGGGTAATTCCAGAACGTGTTGAAGCACACCGGGCGTCCCGGGACAGCTGTATTCCAAGGGGCAGGGATCCTCATTTCCCCAAGCTATGCTGCGGCCATCTTTCGCAAAACCGACTGCAAAGGCGAGCTGCACTTTCGCGCTGGGCATCAATGGCTGTCCGCTGGGGCTTCGGCGGCGTTCACCCGTTCGCAAATCCCAGATGTGGATCTCGCTATTATTGCCACCCGCGGTCACCGCCCAGTGCCCATCCGGGCTGATAGCGGCGGCGAGGACGATAAAGTTGTGGCCAGAATAGGTGAGGATCTCTTTGCCGCTTTTAAGATCGTAGACACGGGAAGCGAAGTCACCTCCCGCGGCGCCCGTGGTCGAGAGGATACGCTTGCCATCCGGGGTGACGCTCAGATGGCTCACCATCGCGGCCTGCCGAGCAAGCGTCTCCACAAACGCGCCAGTTTCCCCGTCCCATAGCTTTATCTCGCCATTCCAATCGCCGGATACGATGATGCCGTTGGGAGCGACAGCGAGACTCCACACCTTTTCGCGGTGGCCAAGTATTTATCCAATGCACGGGATCACACATGTGGAATTTCGTCGGGATTTAAGCCGTGAACGGAAGATCGTGATGGCCATCGTTTCACTGGGCAGGTCATTGGCACCGGAGTAGTCCGGGCGTAAGGCCGACCGACGTTTTTGGTTGTTAGCCGGAAACGCCTCAGACCTGACGGCAGCTTGCGTATTGCCACTACCGCCTCAGGTCGAAAGACCCCGATCAACTGACGCCGCCGCGATCCTGCGGCGGACTGTTGCTTAGTTTTCCACCCGCCAAGGATCGCAGGAAGTTCGCAGTTTTTCGGGCGAGTGCCGCATGCTCCGAACAGATAACCAAGACCAGGGGTTCAAGGTCATCCAGTGGATCTATATCGACCCTCTCCAGAAGCTCAGGTCGTAGCGTTATCGTTAACTCCGTCCAACCGTCGGGGAGCGCTTCATCATCGTTGCCGTCGGAGTCAAAATGACATTCCTCCCCCATAGATCCTCGGCGACACCGCCAAAGTCTGGCCTAGGTCCTGGCGAGATCAGATAAACATAATTTTCTTAGCACGGCGCTCACTTGTCGGCCAGGACGCCGGCTCCAGCCGTTGCCTTGCCGCCAGGGCAGGCATTCGCTGGCCACCAAACACATGCGGGCCTCACACACGGCGATTGTTCTGGGTGGCATGGGCGCCAAGATGGATGTTGCTGGGATCGGAGCCGATGTCGCGGGCGACAGCGCATAATTCATCGGCGGTTTCCGGAAGGGGATCTGCCGCCGGATGTTCGAGACATTGGCAAGGCCGTTCCGCATTTCGACCTGGCCCACTCCATCGCGCAGGCCAAACAATTCCGCGACTGTCAATCGGCGCCGAACTTTGACCCCCAATCGGCGTGCAAAATTGACCCTTGCCCGGCGCGCTTTTTCGCCTGCCTAGCGCGGAGCTGTGGAGCGTAGCGGAACAGCGCAGAGCCAGGCAGGCGGTGTTCGGCTCAGGATCTGTTCTTGAAGCGCCAGCTGTCGTTGCCGGTCTCGATGATGTCGCAGTGATGGGTGAGCCGGTCGAGCAGCGCGGTGGTCATCTTGGCGTCGCCGAAGACGCTTGGCCATTCGGCGAAGGCGAGGTTGGTGGTGACGATGATAGAGGTTCGCTCGTACAGGCGGCTGATCAGGTGGAACAGCAGCTGGCCGCCGGATTGGGCGAAGGGCAGATAGCCGAGTTCGTCGAGGATGAGGAGATCGACGCGGGCGAGGCCATCGGCGATGCGGCCATGGCGGCCGAGCTTGGCCTCGCTTTCGAGCCGGTTGACCAGGTCGACGGCGTTGAAGAAGCGGGCCTTGCGGCCGGCCCGGATGATGCTGCGGGCTAGGCCGATGGCGATGTGGCTCTTGCCGGTTCCGGTGCCGCCGATCAGCACCAGATTGCGCTGGCTGTCGAGGAAGCCGCCGCCGGCCAGCTGCTCGATCAGTTCGGCGTTGACCGGCGTGGCGCCCAGCTCGAGGTCGGCCAGTTCCTTGGCCAGCGGCAGCTTGGCGATGCCCATCTGGTAATTGATGGACCGGGCCTGCTTGGCAGCGATCTCCGCCCTGAGCAGCGCGCCGATGACGCGCTCGATGCCGTGCTGGCGCTTGATGCCTATCGAGACGATCTCGTCATAGCTCGCGCGCATGCCGGCAAGCTGCAGCGCGGTCATCATCTCCAGGATCTCAGAGCGCTCCATGTGCCGCCTCCAGGGCCGGCGCACGCAGCCGGTCGTAGCGGGCGCAGTCGGCGACCGGCGGCAGGCTGAGCGCCAGCCGTGCCGGCGCCTCGATCGGAGGAGCCGTGACCTCTTGCTGGCGCCTGGCAAGCGCATTGAGGATGACATCGGCGCCGGCAATGCCGGCAGCGAGCGCTTCCGCACAGGCGGCCTCCACCGCCTGCAGGCCATCGGTGAGCACGGCGGTCAGGATCTTCACCATCTGCCGGTCCGCCGTCGTCGGAGCCGGCCAGCTTGCGGCGGACCTTTGCCAGGGCGCCCGGCAGCGGCCAGTCCTTGAACGGGGCGCCGTTGCGCAGTGCGCCGGGCTTTCTGGCCAGCACCGGGACGTAATGCCAGGGATCATAGGCGATCTGGTCGCAGCCGAAGCGGCGGCGATGCTCGCCGACAATGATCCCGTCCTGCTTGATGACGATCCGGCCGGCATAGGCGTGCACGTCGACCGGCCGCCCGACCGCGGACGAAGCCACCGAGTAGCGGTTGCGGTCGAAGCGGACCAGGCAGGTCTTCGACACCGCGGCGCTGGTGGCATGGAAGCCGTCGAACGGGCCGCGACAGGGGATCAGGGCGCCCCGCTCCGCCTCGAACACGGCAAAGACGGTCTTGTCCTTTTGCTCGGGGTGCGGCTGCGAGCGGGCATAGGCGATGCAGCGGTCGAGCAGATAGCCGTTGAGATCGTCGTAGCTCCTGAACTTCAGTCGCGGCGTGAAGAAACGCCGGCGCACCACGCCCACCTGGTTCTCCACTTGCCCCTTCTCCCAGCCGGCGGCAGGCGTGCAGGCGGTCGGCTCGACCAAGTGATGGCTCAGCATCTGCAGGAAGCGCCGGTTGAACTGGCGCTCCTTGCCGACGAACACCGCATCGACCGCGGTCTTCATATTGTCGTAGATGCCGCGCTGGCAGGCGCCTTTGAAGAAGGCGAACGCCGCCTCATGCGCGTCGAACACCATCTCCTGGCTCTCGCGCGGATAAGCGCGCACGAACAGCATCCGGCTGTGGCAGAGCCTGACATGGGCGACCTTCGCCATCGTCGTCACCCCGTTGATGACCACGCATTCATGGCTCCAGTCGAACTGGTAGGCCTCGCCCGGCGCAAAGGCCAGCGGCACATAGGCCTCGGCCTGCCGGATCGATTGCTGCCGCTCCCAGGCCCGGCCGTAGCGGCGCACCGCATCATAGCCGCCCTGATAGCCCGACAGCCGCAGTTCCTCGTAAAGGCGCTGAAACGTCAGATGCTCGCGTTTGGGCCGCCGGGCATTGTCCTCCAGCATCCGGTCGAGAGCGCCCGTAAAGGTGCCCAGCTTCGGCAAGGGCTGGGCCTTGCGCGCGTAGCTGTGCTGCGTCTCCTCGCCGCGCACGATGCTCCGCACCGTGTTCCGCGCCAGCCGAAGCTCCCGCGAGATCTGCTTGATCGTCTTGCCCTTGACATGAAAGGCATGCCGTACACGGCCGATCGTCTCCACCCTCACCATCCCCCGTTGAGCCCCCGCTCGCGAATCGCTTAGCGGGAGAATGAGCCATCGGGGACGGGGTCAAAATTGAACGCCGATTACCCCTGGCAGGGGGTCAAAATTGCATGCCGGTTCACAGGCCATCGGCATGATGAAGC
>NZ_MWLK01000019.1 GCF_002198715.1 Rhodomicrobium sp. R_RK_3
ACCCCCCGCGAAGCAGAGAAGCCCGTCCCCGTCACCCCACGGGGGCGGGCTTCTTCTTTTGCCGGACGCCAATTGTTCCCCACCCCGCGCCGGTAGAGCGTCCACCGCCAATCCCCTTTTTTTGTCATCCCCGCGAAAGCGGGGATCCAGTAACCGGTGCATATGGTGGGACCGCGCCTGTCATTCCGGCGCTGCGGCGTACTGGATTCCCGCCTTCGCGGGAATGACACTCCGAGTGGGCTGCGGGTTGCCTCCTTCTTCGCGACTGCGTTTTCGGCCCCGACTTGCCGTGTGCTGATCGATGTATTCGCGGCTGGGTTGAAGGATTACGACAATATCTGTCAATTTCCGCGGCCGGGATCAAGACGTCATCAAACGGACCCAATTCCGACAATAAAGACCATTCTGTGTTTTAAGAATGCGATCCGCCACCAAGCGGCATTGCCGATATTGTGGCGACTTTGCAGCCTTTGCGCCGATACAACGTTTGCGGGTGGATTGGGCGGATGAAGATCCTTGTGGCGGCACTTATACTTATCGGCTCTTGCCTGCAAGCGGTGGCGCAGGCGGAAACCGGCTGGTTCGGAGTCCAGGTCGGGTCCGTGCCCAAGGAAGAGGCCGACAAGCTCGGCTGGGACCAGCCGCGCGGCGCCAAGCTGCTGCAACCGCCCGTCGCCCAGGGTCCGGCGGACGCGGCCGGCCTGAAGGGCGACGACATCCTGGTGGCGATCGATGGCAAGCGCCTCGAAACCGTCGAGGATTTCCTCGGTATCGTCGCCTCGACGGCGCCGGGCACGAAGGTCACCGTCGCCATCATGCGCGGGGGCGCCGAGCAGCAGGTGAGCGTCACGGTCGGGGCGCGGCCCGTGGTGCGCGCCGATGACAAGCCGCAATTGATGCTGGAGACCGGCGGCCATATGGCCAATGTGGTCGACTTGGCCGTCACCCCCGACGGCAAGCAGCTCGTCTCGGCCTCCAACGACAAGACGGTCCGGGTCTGGGATCTGGCGACCGGCAAGACGGTTCGCATCATTCGCGGCGAGACCTCGCCCGGCGATTGGGGCACGATCTACGCCATGGCGCTCAGCGCCTATGGGCGCTGGCTGGCGGTCGGCGGCTACATGTCCGACGCCGACCTGCTGAGCGGCTCGGCCGTGCGCCTGTATGATTTCCCCTCCGGCAAGCTGGTCCGCGTGCTGAAGGGCCATGTCAACGTCGTCTTCGCGCTGGCCTTCTCGGCCGACGGCAGCCGGCTCGTCTCCGGCAGCGCCGACCGGACGGCGATCGTCTGGGATGTCGACAAGGGGCAGAAGCTGCTGCAACTGACCGGCCATAGCAAGAAGATCAACACGGTCGCCTTCAACAAGGCCGGCACGCGCATCGTCACTGGCGCCGACGATGAATCGCTACGGCTGTGGAACGCAGCGGATGGCACGCAGATCTCGGAATCGACCGAGCACAAGACCCAGCTCGAGAAGGAAAACAAGAACTCGGACAAGTGGAGCGCCGAAGTCAAGACGGTGATCTTCTCGCCCGATGACCGGGTGATCGCCTCCGGCAGCGAGGATGGCAGGGTGTTGCTCTGGGACGGCAATACGGGCGCCTTCATCCGCCAGTTCGCCTGGCCGGGCGGCATGCTCGGACATTCCGCGGTCCCGGCAATCAGCTTCAGCCCGGACGGCAAATGGATGCTCTATTCGAGCGCGATGCAGGGCTGCAATTTCGTCGAGATGGTC
Organism: Rhodomicrobium sp. R_RK_3; assembly: GCF_002198715.1. Classification (GTDB taxonomy): domain Bacteria; phylum Pseudomonadota; class Alphaproteobacteria; order Rhizobiales; family Rhodomicrobiaceae; genus R-RK-3. The sequence goes on from NZ_MWLK01000019.1 coordinate 1,737, forward strand.
AGCGGCAAGGAGTTCCGTGACGGCAAGCTGTGGGAGGAGAACCCGCTGAATACCGACCGCCCGACCTGCAACGGCCCGCTTGTCCACACCCCGGACGGGCGGCTTGCTGCGGCGGGCTATAACAGCACGATCCGCCTGCTCGATACCGCAACCGGCAAGGAAACTGCTTTGCTGCGCTCCTCCGGCGCAACCGTGCATGCCGTCGGCTTCGAGAGGGACAGCGGCGCGTTCGCCTGGGGCCATTCGATCGACCGCACCGGCGAGGACAAGGTGATGCCGCTGACGCGGCGCATGGTGCTGCCGCGGGGCATGGTGCCGATGGCCGTGATGCCGGAGATCGATCCGGAGCAGGCCGCCGCGCCGCCGCCCCCCGCGATCGGCGAACGCCCCCGCCTCGATAGCTGGGACAAGCCCGCGCGCGGCTACCAGAATTATGTCCGGCGCGACCCGCTGCACGGCTCCCGCTCGGTGGAATTCAAGCGCGTCGAAAAATACCTCATCAACACCCGCTATCTGGAAATCTCCAGGGGCGGCGAGTTGGAGAGCCAGATCGATCTCGGGGCCGACAGCGGCACCAACGGCAACAGCCCGATGGGCTTTACGCCGGACGGACAGGCCGTTCTGCTCGGCGCCGCGCAGAGCATTCTCGCCTTCGATCTGACCGGCCGCGCGCTCGGCGCCTTCGTCGGCCATGGCGGCCAGGTCCGCGATTTTGCGCCTTCGCCCGACGGCCGCTTCCTGGTCTCGGGCGCCGCCGACCAGACCGTGCGCTTGTGGAATTTGCAGACCCGCGAGCTGATTGTCACCGCCTTCCAGGGCACGGACGGCGAGTGGGTGGTGTGGACGCCGCAGGGCTATTTCGCCTCCTCGCCCAATGGCGACCGGATGTTCGGCTGGCAGCTCAATAAAGGCCCGGATCAGGTGCCCGAGTTCATCAGCGCCAGCCAGCTCCGCAACAAATTCTACCGGCCCGACATCGTCGATCGCGCCATCACCCTCGCCAGCGCCACGCAGGCGGTCGAGGAGGCCGATACCGAGCGCACCGGCAGTTTCGAAATTCCGGACCTGGCCAAGCGCCTGCCGCCCAAGCTCGCCGTGGTCTCGCCGCGCGAGGGCAGCTCGACCAGCACCGGCACCACCACCATCGAGCTGGCGCTCGCCGAAAATTCCGGCGATCCGGTAAAAACCTTCTCTGCATTCGTCAACGACACCAAGGTCACCGCCACCGCCCGCCGCGAAGGCGGAACGGTAAGCATCGAGGTGCCGCTGGCGCAGGGCCGAAACCGCGTCCGCCTCGTCGCGCACAGCCAGGCCGACCTGCTGGCCGAAGCCCAGCTCGACGTGACCCAGCGCGGGGAGGGCGCGCTCGACCGGCGCAACAATCTCTATATCGTCGCCATCGGCGCAGATAAATATCCGCAATTGCCGAGGAAATGCGGGCCGGAGGGCAATGCGGCCTGCGACCTCGCCTTTGCCGGGGCGGACGCCCGCGCCTTCGCCGACACCATCGAGGCGCAGATGGGCAAGCATCATCTGCATGTCATCAAGCGCGTGCTGGTCAATGGCGCGGGCGGCGCGATGGAGCCGACCAGGGCCAATATCGAGAACGTCCTCGACCTGCTGGTGCAGACCAAGGACACCGATACCGTCGCCGTCTTCGTCGCCGGCCATGGGCTGAACGACACCCGCACCGGCTACCAGTTCCTGCCGACCGACGCCCGCTATGGTGACGGCAATGTCCTGCAATCCTCCTCGGTGGTGAAATGGAGCGTGCTGGAAGGCGCGCTGCAGGCCGCCAAGGGGCGCCGGCTGCTCTTCGTCGATACCTGCCGTTCGACCAGCGCCTTCAATTCGCGGCTGATGAAGGACGCCAGCGACGAGGCCATCGTCGCCTTCTCCGCCACCAACACCCAGCAGGACGCGCTGGAGATGGCCGAAATCGGTCACGGCGTCTTCACCAACGCCGTGGTGAAGGGTTTGAACGGCGCGGCCGATCTCGCCAATGAGCGCGAGGTTCGCGTCTTCGATCTCGGCACCTATGTCGAGCGCGAAGTGCGCAAGCTGACCAAGGGGCTGCAGACGCCGGATTTCTACAAGAAGCCGGGGGCGGAGAATTTCGTTCTCGCGCGGCTCACCGGCGCGCCGGCCATGACGCCGCCGGTCGGATCGCTGAGCGATGGGGCCGCGCTGCGACCCGCCGCCCGGGAGGACAAGCCCGCGCCGCAGGCGCAACCCGCCGCGCCCGCGCCGAAGCCCGCACAGGCGAAGCCTAGCACTCAGCCGGAGAAGCCCGCGCAGGCGGCGCCGAGCCCGAAACCGGACAAGCCCGCTCAGGCGCAGTCAAGCCCGAAGCCGGACAAGCCTGCCCAGGCGCAGCCGAATCCATCGGCGGGAAAGACCGCGGCCGTGCAGCCTCAGGCCGAGCCGGTCAAGCCGGTGCTGACCATCTCGCCCGAGGAGGAGGCCGAGCGGCTGAAGCGGGGGAAGGGCGCGCTGGCGCTCGACGACATCGCCGGGGCGCGGCTGATCTTCGAATATCTGGCCAGCCGGGGCAGCGCGGCGGGCGCCTATTACATGGCGCAGACCTACGATCCGCAGGTGCGCTCGCGCTCGCCGGTCGGCTCGATCGCCAAGCCCGACGCGACGATCGCGCGGAGTTGGTACCTGAAGGCCGCCGAACTCGGCCATCCGGAAGCCCAGAAGAAAATCGCCGACGGCAAGTGATGCTGAACCAGCGCGGATAAAATGGGGGGCGGGCATGACCCGGAGGGCAGGATCGAATGATGCGGAAGCGAATTTCATGAGCGCCGTGATTGTCCCCGACCTCACAGCGCGCCGCGGCCTTCCCCTCTCCCATGGGAGACCTTTGCGTAAGTCGATTTTGGTTGAGTGATGGCTTGCGAGGCTCTGATTCGGAGGCGGGTGATGCACAAGCAGGTTGGAC
>NZ_MWLK01000002.1 GCF_002198715.1 Rhodomicrobium sp. R_RK_3
CATCACGCATCGACGAGCTGATGCCCTGGGCTTACGCAAAACCAGCCTGAGCCAGGATCAAGGTGGGGTGGCTGGCCCGCTTACGGTGAAAAGATAGCCGGGGCGGATTTCCAGCGTCGGCTGGATGTGGGCATTGCGGCAGGTAAGCTACTCACTAAGCTGACCGAATTGCTGGCCAAGGCCAGCAGCAATCGATTGCTGGGCGTTCAGCCCGTTCTCCGAAGGGGTTTGGCCGCCGAGCAAAATCTGCACGCCGGCACTGAGCACTGCACAAGATAGACGGCAAGACTGAGCCCAGTCAGGATGCGAATTCAAGGATGAGGCTTGCGATGCGGGGATATCCCCCTTATATTGAGCGATATGGGGATATACCCGCTTTAGGGTCCCGTTCGCGGATACGATGTCATGAGCTTGCCTCTTCACTCCACCAGCCCCTGCATCGCGGCGGCGATGCGCGCCGCCTCGCGTCGGCTGACATTGCTTTTCGATGAAGCGCTGGCGCCGTCCGGGCTGCGGGTCACTCAATTCCATATTCTCTCCGAACTTGAGCGACGTGCATCGGAGCCGCCGACCGTCAGCGAGTTGGCAGAAATTCTGACGATGGAGCGATCTGCGCTTGGTCAGACGCTTCGGCCGTTGGAGCGCGATGGCTTCATCGCGCTTGGCCGGGACAAGCGCGACGGCCGCCGCCGGCTCATTCAGCTCACGCCGGTCGGAGGGGACGCCGTGGCACGGGGCCGGCCCTACTGGGCCAAAGCCCATGCACAGTTTCAGTGCTTTTTCGGCGATGCACCGCTCGCGGCATTGCGCACGACTTTGCGCGACATCGCCGAAAATCCAAGCCTTTCCGAAGTACTCCAGACAGAGACCAACGCGCGTTGAGCAACACACCATTCTCGATCCGTGGAGAGAAGCATGATCCGTCAGATCACTGTAGAGCACGTCACCTTCGTCACTGATCGCCCGTTCGATGCGGTCGTAGAGGCCTTTAACGAGCAGGTTGGCTCGCTGGAGCAAATGGGCTGGCCAGCAATCCCGGCGGCTTCGCGTGACCAGGAAGACTTCGAGCGACGTGTTCGAGACGTTTTGGGCCCGAGCGGGTTCACGCGGTTTCTCACGATCGATCATGGCGAATGGGTCACCAAGCAGGGGCATGCGACGCGATTTTTCATGTACACGATCGGCAATCCCATGATCGCGATCACCATGATCGAGCATCACGTCGAGGCGGGCCTCGACGTGCCGGTGCGTCTCGCCATCTACGAGCATCCCGATGGCAAGACGCGGCTGGTCTTCAACACGCCGTCAAGTCTGATGAGCGGCCTCGAAAACGAGGCGGTTCATCGTGCCGCGCTCAAGCTCGACGCCAAATTGATGGCACTCGGCGAAGCCGTGACAGGCGTAAAAGCATAATTTGCGCAGGGCGGCGCCGGAGGCATTCGATGGGCAGGCACCTCAAGTCAGACCACGACGACGGCGCGGTCACGCAGAACCGTCGGGCGATGGAGAAACCGGCGCCGGAGCGGATCCCCGCCTTGGCCGTAAAGCCACAGCGGGAAACCGGGCATGCCCTCACCCCGCTTTGGGTCGTGTTCGGACTGGCCATGGGCCCGGCCGTCGCCTTGGGACTCTCGCGGTTCGCCTACGCGCTTTTGCTTCCGGCGATGCGAGCCGATCTCGGCTGGAGTTTTGCCGATGCGGGCGCGATGAACACCGCGAACGCCGCCGGCTATCTGGCCGGCGCACTCGCGGCCGCACCGATCGGCCGCCGCATCGGTGATAAGGTCGCCTTCATACTCGGGCTGCTGTTGACTGCGGCGGCAATCGGGATCTCCGGTCTCACTGCAAACTTTACAGTGCTGCTCGCCTTGCGATTGCTGGCCGGCGTCACCGGAGCCATCGCCTTCGTCTCCGGCGCCGGGCTTACATCGGCCGCCGCTGCAGGAGGGTCCCGGGCGCGCGCGCCGACCTTGCTTGGGGTTTATTTCGCGGGGGCGGGGATTGGCATCACGGCGTCGGCTCTCGCAGTCCCGCCGCTCCTTGCCACGATGGGCTGGCGCGGCGGCTGGCTGGTGCTCGGCGTATTGTCGCTGTCGGCGACGCTGTATGGCTGGCTCGTTTTGAGCCGAGCTCCAGAACCTTCTTACGGCGTCCACACTGCGCGCGGCGGTTGGTCCGCCCGGTTCATGGCATTCAAGTTGGTGTCCTACGCTCTCTTTGGCGCAGGCTATATTGCCTATGGAACATTCATCATCGCCTATCTGCGCGCCAGCGAAGGATTTGACAGTCGATCGGTCACGGTCTTTTGGGCGATCCTCGGACTGTCGGCAATCGTCGCGGCGTTCGCCTGGGGACCGATCCTTGCCCGTCTTCGAGGCGGCTGGGGGGCTTGCGCGACGATCGGCACCGTCACCATCGGGGCAGCACTGCCACTCCTCTGGCACGGTCCGATAGCGGCCTATCTCTCGGCCATTCTGTTCGGCGGTTCCGTTCTCGCCGTCGTCGCCGCAGTCACATCGTTCGCACGCAGGGCCGCAAAGCCCCATGCCTGGACGGCCGCGATCGCAGCATTGACGATCGCCTTCGGTATCGGTCAGTGCATCGGCCCCTTGCTCAGCGGCGTGCTCTCCGACGGGCCCAATGGCGTCCGTACCGGCCTTTGGCTGTCCGTCGGTATCCTCATGGTGGCGACCGTTGTCGCCGCCTTTCAACCCGAGCCGACGGCAATTGACGACGGTCATGGGCTACGAAATCGGCGATGACACAGGCTGCGCCGGTCACGGGTTTGAGCGCGGCCTCATCGGCTCAAACTTTGCAGGACTTTCAACTCGGGATCAGGCCAGATTCGCGAAAGCTAGCAATCAGCGCGTCGAACAGACTCAAATCCGCACGGCTCCGCGCCATGAGTTGCGCACCGACAACGGCGGCGTAGATTGCGCGCGCGCTTGCCTCACCCTCGCGTCCAGCAACGGAAGCCGCGGCAAGCATCCTAGTGAGCCACGCCACGTGAATATCGGCGAAGGCCTGCACCTCGGTCTTCACGGCGTCGGGCAGGTCGTCATACTCGGCCGCCATGAAGCTGCACAGGCACATCCGGTTATTCGCCTCAAGCGATTGGCGGAAAAGATCCGGATAAGCCTGGAGCGCTTTTATCGGATCGCCGGTCGCCGCCGAAATCGCTTCAAGGTCCCCCGCCGTGTCCTCCCAGTAGCGCTTCGCCACCGCGGCACCCAGATCGGCCTTGCTGGGAAAGTGGTGGTAGATGCTGGCCGCCTTGATGCCGACGTCAGCCCCGATGTCACGGAAGTTCAGGCCGCCATAGCCATGGGCCTGAGCCATCCGCCGAGCCGCCGCAAGGATCGCTTCTTTCGCATTTGCGTTCATCGCCATATCTCACCCAATCCTACCGATTGTTAGGTAGGGATTGAAAAGAGAAAAAGGAAGCCCAAGTCTATACCTAACAACTGACAGGTAGGACCAACGTCATGACTGATCCCATCATTCACATGGATGCCAGCCGCATCGCCGAACTCATCGCCACACGGGAGCTTTCGCCGGTCGAGGTCATGCAGGCCCATCTCGATCGTATTGCCGAGGTCAATCCCAAGGTAAACGCGATTGTGACGATGGCCGATGGCGCACTGGACGCTGCCAAAAAAGCCGAGGCGGCGGTCACGTCGGACGCTCGATTGGGTCCTCTCCATGGCGTACCATTCACGGTCAAGGATGGAATTGACACCGCGGGCGTGTTGACACAGCGCGGTTCGCCGATCTTCAAGGGACGCGTTGCCGAGACTGATGCAACCGTAGTAGGCCGGCTGAAGGCCGCCGGCGCCATCCTCATCGCAAAGACGAATCCGCCGGAATTTTCCTACTCGATCGAAACGGACAATTTCCTGACGGGCCGAACGAACAACCCCTGGAATCTTGACTACACTCCAGGCGGATCGAGCGGTGGTGAATCCGCCGCCATCGCAGCGGGCATGTCGCCACTCGGCGTGGGCAGCGATCTCTCGATCTCATTGCGCGGCCCGGCGGCGCATACCGGTGTCGTTGGATTTAAAGCCACGCACGGTCGGCTGCCGATGACAGGCCAGTGGCCCCGCGTGCCGCGCCGCTTGTGGCACATCGGTCCGATGGCGCGCTCGGTTCGCGATGTGGCGCTCGCTTATTCTTTAATGGCAGGCCCCGACGGTGCCGACGGCTTCTCAATCAGCTCGCCCGACATGGATACAGGGGTCGGCCCGAAATCGACCCGTCCGCTTCGTGTGGGTTGGTTTGCCTCTCCGGGCTTCTTCGGACCGATCGATCCGGAGGTGGTCGCCACCGTGAAGGCCGCGGCTCAAGCGCTCAGCGGTACCGGCTGCAAGGTTGAGGAAGTCCGCCTGCCCTTGCTGGAGCAGACGGATACCAGCACCGTCCTCTGGCAGCTTCAACAGATGGAAAGCCGGCCCGAGTTCGAGAGGGTCACCGCCGGTCATGAGGCCCAGATCTTCAGGCATGCCAGATTCGTCCTTGACGCACCTGACACGCCGATCGGCGACTTCGTCGCCGCCGAGCAGACGGTGGAGCGTCTCCGCGACACCTTCGCCGGCTATTTCCAGCGATATGATGCGCTGCTTTGCCCGGTGACCCCGTTCCCGGCGACCAAGCACGGACTGAATGAGCTCGTCGTCGATGGCAAGACGGTTTCGCCATTTCACGTGCAGAGTGCGACTGCGCCCTTCAGCCTGACCGGCCTCCCAGCCCTAGCGATGCGGTTCGGAACAAGCCACGACGGTCTGCCGATCGGCGTGCAAATCGTCTCCTCCTGGTTGGCGGAATCGACGGTGCTCGATGTGGCGGCGCGCCTCGAAGCGGTGAGCCCCGTCCGCGACCTTCACCCCGCTCTCTAACGCCAAAGGGCGGGAGCTCGATCGCCAGCTCCACATGGGCTGGAAGTTGGGCCCGCCCTGGCGGCCAGTCGATCCGAGGGCGTCGCGACCGTGCAGTCGATAGCCGAGGCGCTGCCGGATCTCAAGATGCAGAATGACCTATCTTAGAGCGCAATGGTGTCGATCAAAATTGAAAGGCGATTCACATGCCCCTCGCTCGCATTGATTTGCTCAAAGGCAAGGATGCCGCTTATCGGCAGAATGTCGGTCGCGTCGTCTATGAGGCGATGATCGGTGTTGGCGTTCCGGAGAAAGACCGCTTCCAGATCATCAACGAGCACGACGCCGACAATTTTCTTTTCGACCCTATCTATCTTGGTATCGAGCGTTCAAACGACCTCATCATAATACAAGTAACCTGGAACGACGGGCGGACGGTCGATCAGAAGAAGGCATTCTACAAGTCCATCGTTGACGGCTTGGTCCAGGCAATCGGTATCCGGCCGGAGGATGTGCTGATCAACCTTATCGAGGTGAGGAAGGAAAATTGGTCATTCGGCAACGGCATCGCGACCTACGCGGGCTGAGCCGAAGGTATCGCGAAAGCATGCAGGCCGAACTCTGGGGAATCCTTCCCTTCTCAGCCGGCCCCAGAGCATATTGCGTCCGGTCTGGTTGCATGATTCATCGGTTCGGATGAGCGGCGCGAGAATGGGCGGTGTAGTAGGCGACACCGGACACCTCGCCGAGGTCGATGCTTGGCATCAATCGGACGCAGGCCATCGGCGTGGGCGGCCGGCAGAGAGTCCAAGGCGAATGCTGCTGCAACAAGCATGCTACGGATCGACATAGCGATCTAGCGTAAAGGCTGAAGAGCACCGCGACGGGCCGGCTGGGCGGTGTTACGTCCACCCGGACCCTTTTGGCATCTAGGCGTTCGCGCCGCCGTCGACGGTCAGCGTCGAGCCGGTGATGTACTGAGCCTTTGCGCTCGCCAGGAACGCTACCGCGTTGGCGATGTCCTCCGGCGCGCCAAACCGACCTAATGCCATGAACTGTTTGAGTGTCTCCGCGTACGGGCCGTTTGCCGGGTTCATGTCGGTGTCGATAGAGCCCGGCTGCACGAGGTTGGCCGTGGCCTCCTTTGGCCCGAGCTCCCGCGCCAGCGCCTTCGTGAGCGCGGCCAGCGCCAACTTGGTTGCCGCGTACACGCCGAGGATCGGATTAGGGACGCGGTCTGCGAAGTAGCTGCCTACGGTGATAATGCGACCGCCCTTGGTAAGGTGGGCCAGAGCGGCCTTGCTTGCGATGATCGGCGCGCGCAGGTTGACGTTCAGGAGGACGTCGATGTCGGCGAGCGAAATGTCCTTGAGTTCGCTCAATCGAAGAATCCCGGCGTTGTTGACGAGGATGTCAAGCCCGCCCAGCTCGGCGACTGTCTTCTCGACCGACGCCTGAACTGCGGCGGCGTCCGCGCTGTCAGCCTGGATCGCCACGGCTCTACGCCCCTTCGCCTTTATGGCGCTGACCACCTCTGCGGCAATCTCCGCGGACTTCTCATAAGTGATCGCCACATCCGCGCCTTCGGCGGCGAGCGCTTTTGCGATCGCTGCGCCAATACCTCTGCTTGCCCCCGTCACCAGAGCCCGTCTTCCCGTTAGCGTCATTGTAATCTCCTTTTCTGTAGTGATCGACACAGAGGTCTTTGGCCTCTTGTTCGCGCATCTCAGCGCACCCTGCGTCTCGGCCTGTTGCGCCTGCGGGGACCGCGAGGCGCGCAGTTCGAGTTCACCCTCGCCGGATCGCGCAAAATCGGCGCCGGCTTGCCAAACTGGCCGTCCATCCCCCGGACATGACGACAAAGTGCATGGCGTAAGCGTCAGTTCGTCCGGGTGCGTGAGCGTCGTCGCGTGAACGGGGTGGCGCTGCCGCTCTCCATGGAGCGCGCGGCGCGAACCGGGTTGGCCAGGGCTTCAATCAGCTCAAGCACCAAGTGCCTCCTCCTCACACTCCTGACTTTTGCAACAAAATCGGCCGACAGCGGCAACAACGCGCACCAGGTCGTAAACGCCGTCGCCAAACTCCCGTGCCTACGCTGGAGATCGTCAAGCGCACGGACGCCATGAGCGGTTTCGTCGTCCTACCGCGCTGATGGGTGGTCGAGCGCACCTTCTCCTGGTTCGGACGAAACCGACACCTCAAGGACTGGGAAAACCTCGCCGACGCACTCCACGCCTTGGTCACTATCGCCGCGATCCAACTCACCCTCAGAAGACTCGCGCGGAGGTAGGCTTTTGAGCCAGGCTCTCAAGCGACGGTCGCACCGTAGCGCGCGGCTGGAGAAGAACTCGACAGGTTCTGGAACAGCGCCCGACGGGCCTGATCGAACGTGTCCCATTGGGCCGTGTCGGGCAGGGAGGGAGCGGTGACGAATTCGCCCTGATCGAAGCCGGACAGGGCCGCATCGACCATGACGCCCGGCGACATCACCATCTCCTGCGGCAAGGTCTCGATCGGCATGCCGTTATTGGCCCAGCTGTCGGTCGCGACCACGCCCGGCAACACCACCTGAATGCGCACGCCCTTGTCCGCGAGCTCGTGCCTCAGCGACTGGCTGAAGGCGAGCACGAATGCCTTGGAGGCGCTGTAGACGCCGTTCAGAAATTCGGGGCCGATCGCCACGCCCGAGGACATGTTGATGATAGAGCCGGCGCCGCGTTCGGCGAATCTCGGCGCGGCGGCGTAGGTGAGGCGCATCAGGGCGTCGATATTCAGCGTTACGACGTCGCTCATGGTCTCGACATTGGAATTCAATAGCGGGGCCACCGGGCCGAGGCCGGCATTGTTGACCAGCAGGGAGATCCGCGCGTCGTCGCGCAGGATATGCTCGACCCGCCCGAGGTCGGCGCGGTCGCCGAGATCGGCCACGACAGTCTCGACCTTGCGGCCCGTCTCGGCGGCAATGCGCTCGGCAATGGCTTGCAGGCGAGCGGTATGGCGGGCGACCAGGATCAGGTCGTAACCCCGACGCGCCAGGCGATCGGCGTAGGCGGCCCCGATCCCGGCGGAAGCGCCGGTGATCAGAGCGAAGCCCTTGGTCTGCTCAGTCATGTGAACATCTCAGTGGTTGGGCGGCGGCACATGACATCTGCGCGTGTCTCTGCACTCCATTCGCGAGCGCCGCCTCCGCCGCGAGCCGAGCGTCGACGTGTCGCGATGCGACCGGCCAGTTGGTGATTGAGGTATTATGGTGCCTGGATGCTGCAATCTGTATCGTCGCATCTGCCATCTTTAGAGGCATTTACGCCAAACGATATCGGACCCGCCGCTTCGCGCTTCAACATCATCCAATGCCGGCCAAGGAAGGTGATCCGGGGGACAGATTGGCGGCGCTCAGCGCAATTCGGCACGAAGATCCCGCACGCCCCTGCCCAGGCGCTCACGCAGGAGCGTTCGCAATGTGGCTCCGTCGAGATAGCCAACTTCGGCTGCGATGGCGTCCACGTCGAGGCCGCTGCCGTGAAGCAGCGACTGCGCGCGCTCGACCCGCAGATCCTGGAAATAGGCCAGCGGCGACTTGCCAAGGACGGCTTGGCAGCGGCGCTGCAACGAGCGCGCGCTCGTCCCCAGGGCCTTGGCGGCCCCCTGCAGCGAGAAACCCTCCTGGAGGTGTTCCCGTGACCATCGCTCGAAGCAAAGGATGAGGGGATCGGCTTGCGCGATATGATTGGGGATGATGTAGGACGCCTGAGACGAACGGATGTCGGCCAGAAGGTAGCGCGAGACGAGGGTTGCCAGTTCCGGGCTGGCCTTGCGGATCAGCCACAAAGCGAGATCGAGATGGCCCATCGCCGCGCCGGCTGTCACGCCGACATCTGTCGGCACCAGCATGCGGCCCTCGTCGAGCGAGACCTTCGGATAGCGTTGCCGGAACAGGGGCGCGAGCCACCAGCTCGTCGTCGCTTCCCGTCCATCGAGAAGGCCGGCATCCGCGAGCAGGAAGGTGCCGACGCAGGAAGCGCCGATCTGCACGCCTTCGCAACGCCATTTCAGGAGCTGCGCCTTGGCCTGACGGACGTCGGCCCGATCTAGGGCCGGCACCAGCGTCTCCAGAGTCGTCGCTTTGAGCGCCGGAACCACCACCCAGTCCGGCTTCAGATCGGGCGTGAGGGGTTTCGCAGGGATCGTCAGACCGTGCATCGAGCTGACCTTCCGGCGGACGCCGACCACCCTCACCTCGAAACGCGGTGTTCCCGCGACCAAATTGCCTGCAAGAGCGTTTGCGGTGGCAAAGGCGTCGAGCGTTACGGAGAGCCCTGAATCGAACAGGTCTTCCAAGGCAAGTACGGCAATCCGCATGGCGTGAATGACCCCAACGTTGGCGTTTACGACAGTAGCCGTTTAAATGCTGAAAGAAAAGGTACAAACATGAAGATCCCCCGGACGATGCGCAGGGGAAATTATAAAGGCACTGCGCTCCGGCATGCCATTGGAAATGCAACGGGAAGCTCCCGCGAGATCTGCTTGATCGTCTTGCCCTTGACATGAAAGGCATGCCGTACACGGCCGATCGTCTCCACCCTCACCATCCCCCGTTGAGCCCCCGCTCGCGAATCGCTTAGCGGGAGAATGAGCAATCGGGGACGGGGTCAAAATTGAACGCCGATTACCCCTGGCAGGGGGTCAAAATTGCATGCCGGTTCACAGGCCGGATCGCCGTGCAGACGCTTTATATCGAACCCGGCAGCCCGTGGGAGAATGGCTACAATGAGAGCTTCAATTCGAAGCTGCGCGATGAGTTGCTCAACGGCGAAATTTTCACCACGCTCCGCGAGGCTCAAGTCCTGATTGAGTGCTGGCGCCGGCATTACAATACTGTCCGGCCACACTCCTCGCTCGGCTATCGTCCGCCGGCCCCAGAAACGATCTTGCCGCCAGCGTTAGACCTGTCCTACGCTTCGCTCCGGCCAGCTCTAACGCTGGCACCTGAGCGCCGGATTCTAACTTAGGAACTGGTATCGCGATGTGGGGCAGGCCAGCTCGGATCGCTCAACCGCCGATGTGCTCAGGGGGGGCAACGCCAGCAGCATCGGACTGGGCCAGCGCCACTTTTTCTGGAGGGTCTATAGTGCGCGCATTGAATGTCTGGATGTGGGGAGCTTCTTCCCGCTTGTTTGCCGCTTAGCAGCGTGAGCCCTGAGGTTACAGGCAAGATTCAACTACGTGGCAATGCGAATTGCTTCCGATATGCAATCCGTCCCAAGAACGCGGGATGATCGCGATATCGCCCAAGATCGGCAATTTCCGGCCGTTTCAAGCAGCTTCAAAGCGAATGAGGCACCTGCTATTCGCCATCGTCGGCATGGCGATTTCGTCCTGCTCATGCCTCGCCGCTGGTCCGGTCTCAATCGAACTCCAAGGCCAGATTAAAACGGAGTGCCGCCTGACCGCGGTTGCTCCAACCGTTGATCTCGTTCAGATGACAAAATCCGGCACTCGAACGGTTGATTTTGGCCTCTATTGCAATGCGCCGTTCCGTTACGCCGTCAGGTCCCGGGAGGGCGGGCTCAGGAATAGCGGCCACACGATCGTCCGCGCACCGTTTACCGCGCTGATCCCTTATGTGCTCCGCGTATCAATCCTCACCGATGCGGGAGGGATCTCCGATACTTGCGGGAGCGCTCAGCTCACTGGCGGCGGCAGCTGCGCTATCAGCGACTCCGGGCAAGGTATCGCAATCGCCCAGACCGGTTCGCTCGCCTTTTCATGGTCCGTCCCCCAGGAGTTGCTCGCCGGCGATTATGCCGACGTCGTTACGCTCAGTCTTCAGCCCATCTTCTGACAAGGCCACTCCGCGTCCGGTGAGGACCACCTTACAAGCGCTCCCGCCGGAGCTGGCCATCTCGCGGCGCCCGCTCGTCGAACCAAACCTCGATAAGTGCTTGATGCGTAAGTTTCCTACTAAGCATTGTTGCGTCTGATGAGGGCGCACTCCGAGGTGCTAGACGTGGTCATGGCACAACCTAGGGACAAGGCGATGCCACGGAACGGCTCAACACTTTGGTTCGGGGCGCCATCGATTTTGCTGGGGGGCGGCGTGTAGGCAGGGTGCATGCTGACGGTCGCGGGCCGGCCGTCAGCGCCTCTCCGGCCAGGCCACGATCATTCTCAAATTACCTTTTCAAATCGGTTCATCCTTCAAGTAACGCCAGAACGATAGGAAAAAGCATGAAAACCGCACATTTGTTTTATGCTCTCGCGTCCGCAATTTTGCCGCTATGCGCCGCCGCCGGGGTGAACGCCGCCGAGAGCCAGTCCAGCGATTTCACCATCAAGGGAACGGCACAGCCGGTCTGCCTGATGCCCGAGCCGCAGCCGGGAACCCTGACCAACACCACAGTCGCGGGCAGGACGGCGACGATCGGCAATCTGGTGAACCAGACCGACGCCAAGATCAATCCGTGGTCGGTCACGTTCAACTTCGAGCAGGTCATGTGCAACTACAATTCCACCGTCAGCATTCGAAGCGACAAGGGCGGCATGATGCCGGTCGGTGCGCAGGACGCCGCGGTCAGCGGCAGCGGGGAGTTCCTTTCCCGGGTCGACTACACGGTGGTCGCGAACTGGGGCGCCGTGCAGATCCAGCCATTGAATGCAGCAGGCGGCAGCCCCGTGGCGGTCCAGGCGCAGCCCGGCGGAGCCAATCTGGCCAACCTGACCATGATCATCTCAGCGCCCGCCAGCACAAAGCCCCTGATCAAGGGCGACTACCAAGACACGATCCGCATCAACGTTGGGCTGTTGATGTAGCAGCGATCTTTTATACTCTATATGCAATTTTGGGGGTTTCCATGTTTTCGGTCAGGGGCTTCGGCTATTTTCGAATATTTTGCGCTTTTGCATTTCTGCAGCTTGCTGCCCCGACCGCTCAGGCCATGAGCGTTACCCCTCTGTCGATGGAACTGACAGCGAGCGGAGCGACCAACAAGTCGACGCTCCGCGTGCACAATGACGGCGCGGTCCCGATTCCGGTGGAAATACAGATCTCGCGGATCACCCTGAACGAGGAGGGAGAGAGTCAATCCGACCCCGCGGCCGGACAATTCCTGCTATTCCCCGCGCAGGCAATCATTCCCGCCGGCGCCAGCCAATCCTTCCGCGTGCAGTGGCTCGGTGCTCCCGATCTGAAGGAGAGCCAGACTTTTATTTTTTCGGTGAACCAGCTTCCCGTCGATCTCGGCGCGAGCAAATCCGGCGTCCAGATTGTCTTCAATTTCTCGGTCATTGTGAATGTCGCGCCGCAAGCGGGGCAGAGTCTTCTGAAACTTGTCTCCTCCAACCTCGTGGCGGACGGTAAAGGCGCCAAGCGCACGGTGATCCGGGTACAGAATGCCGGCAATCGTTATGCGCTTCTGGGCGACGGCGCGGTCGTGCTGTCGAGCGGCACCTGGTCGAAGACCATCACCGGCGGCGAGTTGCGCCAGATGATCGGCCTTGGCCTCGTCCAACCGGGCAGGACGCGCAAATTTTCGCTGAGCGCGGAGATACCGCTGCAAATAACCAAGGTCGATGCACGGGTTGAGTACGCATCAACATCGACCTCAAACTGAACGTCCCCTACCGATTGAAATTGTCTTCGAGCGCGATTTTTTCATGCGTCCGGCCGGAGATCTACAGTGCCGCTTGTTCAAAAGTGGGCTCTTGGTGCCGGCATTGCGTTTGTCTCGGTGCTCAGCATGTTCAGCCAGCCCCTGCTCGCCCTTACATCGCCGCCTATCATCGAGGCCAAGCCGGGCGCCGCAACGTCTGATTTTGCCAAGGCGACGGAGTTGACCATGCCGGTGAAGGATGGCGGGTTCAAGCTCGGCGAGGTGATCGTGCTCGTCGGCACCGACCAATCCTTGCGGGTCCAAAAGGCCAGCTTGCTGACGGCGATCCGCGGGGCATTTCGCGCGGAGGCTTTGAAAGAGCTCGATGGCAAAATTCCCGGCGCTGACTATGTCGATCTTGCCGACATCACGCAGGCGGGTCTCAAGACGAGCTACAACCCAGCCGATCTGGAAATCTCCATCGAGCCGACGGTCGAGCAGCGCCCCCGCGGTGAAGTGACCGGATCGATCACCAGCAGCAGATCGCCAGCCGACCTTAGGGCCCCGGCCGATTTTACCGGCTTCATGAACGTGCATTTCGGCGCTGCCTATTCCGCCGACGAAAAGGCTTATTCCGAGCAATTTGAGTTTCCAGCCTTGTCGCTCGATGGTGCCGTCCGTTGGCAGGGTTTGGTGCTGGAGGGTGACGGTCAGGTAAGCATCGACGGGGCGGTCACGCGCCGCTCGACCCGCCTGATCTATGATTTTCCCGAAGAAGCCATCCGCGTCTCGGCGGGAGATTTGCTGCTTCATCCGGGTCCGTTTTTTGTCACGCCGCCTCTGCTCGGCGTCGCGATTGAGCTGTCCTACGCCGATCTGCAACCGATGCGCAACGTGCGGCCTACCGGAAAGCGGTCCTTCCGAGTTGAGCGCCCTTCTGAGGTAAGTGTGCTCATCAACAACAGCGAAGTGCGAAGACTCCGCCTCGCGCCGGGCGAATACGATCTGGACGACCTGCCGCTCGGCGCGGGCAACAACGATATCCGGCTGGTGATCAAAGACGAGTTTGGCAATGAAGAGAACGTCGATTTCACGATCCTTTTCAACCGCACCCTCCTCGAACCAGGCCTGTCCGAGTGGTCGGTGGCCGCGGGGCGGACGGCGACGGTCGGTCTGTTTGAGCCGGACTATGAAGACGGGGAGCCTGCGATCTCAGCCTCGCTGCGCGCCGGCCTTTCTGAGACGCTCACCGCCAGCTTCGGCGTCCAGGCGACGAAGCGCGCGACCCTCAATAGTGCCGGCGCGTTGACTCAGACCGATCTCGGTCTGCTGAGCCTCGATGCAGCAACCTCCTTGGGCGTGGAAATCGGATTTGGCTGGTCGGTGGCGGCGGGGCTCGATCTTGAGACGGACAGGATCTGGGAACGCCTTGGGACGATTCGCTTGGGGGCTGAGTTTCAAAGCAAAGGCTTTACCTCCTCCTTGGATGAGGTGTCGGACAGGCCGGCCCGGATCCGCCTCAACGGCTCGCTGTCGCAGCCGCTGCCCGCGCGCTTCAGCATGGGCGTCTCGGGCTATTATCTGTTTTCGCAATCCGAAGCGGACCAGGGTTTCGGCACCAGCCTTTCGCTGTCCCGTCTCGTCAGTCCCGAACTCATGCTAGGGCTTTCAGGCGGCTATGAATATAGCGGGAGGGATCGCCAGGAGGAGAGCGAGCTGGAAGGCTTCTCGATGCTTGCGCGGCTGAACTTCCGGCCGAGTTCATCGACAAATCTGGCCTTGGAATATGATGGCATCGCGAGATCCGCGACCATGTCGATCGGCACCGAATATCAGCAGGGTGCCTCCCAGGCCAGCATCGACGTGGATTTGGAACGCCTGCCGAGAAACGGCAGCGATCCTATCGAGCACGCTCTCGAAACCGACGTCAGCTACGCGAATAGCCGTGTCGAGGTCAATGCCAGCCACTCACGTCAATTCGAGCGCCTCGGCACCACCCAGCTCAGTTCACGGACGTCCGCCAATATCGGAACAGGTGTCGCATTCGCCGACGGCAAGGTCGCCGTCGGCCGGCCGATCCGCGGCGCCTTCGCCATCGTCGACACGCACCCGAACCTGGCGGCCAGCGGCGTCCATGTCGATCCGTTCCAAGAAAGCTATCGCGCCTCGTCCGACGGGCTCGGACCGTTGGTCGTCTCCGACATCACCGCCTATGTACCGACAGATCTCGCCTATGATGTAGACGATCTTCCTGTCGGCTATGACCTGGGTAGCGGCGCCTTCAATCTTTTTGCTGCCTATAAATCGGGGTTTGCCCTTTCCATCGGTTCGGATTCTCCCGTGACCGCAATGGGCGTGCTCCTGGACAACGACCATAAGCCGGTCGCCTTCAAAGCGGGCTTCGCCTCCTCTCCGGTGCAGCAGGACAAGCGCATCCTGCTGTTCACCAATGCCGCCGGCAAATTTTCAGCACAAGGGCTCAACGCGGGCGATTGGACCATCGAAATGAACCATGATCCCCGCATCCGCTACGCGCTGAAGATCCCAACCGAGGCGACTGGTTTTGTCGACCTCGGCGACCTCCAACCTGAGGGCGGAGTGAAATAATGAAGATCAGCCTCCTCATCGCCAGCCTGTCTTTTCTGGCTGTCCCGCCGCCACTCGCGGAGGCAAGCTGCCAGGGCCACATTGTAGGATCCAATCGGATCTTCCTCAGCGATTACGACCCGTTCGCGCCGACGGATGCGCGTTCGCCTCAAACGCTCAGCGTCCACAATCACAGTGATGAAGGGTGCCGGTATCGGATCGCCTTGATCCGTACGCCTCCAAATGACCGGCTGGGCCAGTATCTCAACTATAATTTGACGACGCCCGCGGGTGTCAGTCTGCTGCAGAGCGAGGACGCCCAGCTCGACACCGGCAAGCTCTTACAAACATCCAATCTCCTGCCCAACAATACCGGTTCGGTCAGCTACTCCGTCTTCCTCGGGCGCGGTCAATTCGCCCCGCCCGGCGTCTATGGCGATCATTTTCTCGCGATCTTGCTGTCCGATCACGGCTCTGCGGAACTCGATAGAAAGTCCATTCTCCTGCTGCAGCGGGTCCAGCCGATTGCCAATGTCAGCATCGCCGGCGGCGGTTTGGCGACATCCATCAACTTCGGATATTTCCATTCAGGCGAGCGCCGCTCCGTCGTCCTGCAGGCACAATCGAACGAGGCTTACACAATTCGCCTCAGCTCTCAGCACAAGAGCCGTTTGAATCTTGATCCGCCCATCACGGGCCAGAACTGGTCGGTCGACTACCGGATGGAGGTCGACGGTGCCGCCGCCGATCTGACTGGAGACGCCGCGCTCGTACAGGCCGGCATGCCCAGCGCGGGTCTGAGGTCGCATTCGCTTTCGTTCAAAATCCTCGACATCGCAAACAAGCGGGCAGGTCTTTATAAGGACGTAGTTACAGCAACGATTAGTCCAAACCACTAAAAATTGGAGGATTCTATGCGTTATTTCTATGGCGTCTCGGTATTTTTGAACTGTCTGTTGATCGCAATACTGATGTGGCCGGAGGCACGGCCGCTCGACGCGTCGGTGGCCAAGCTTGTGGTGCAAGAAGAAATCCAGAACATATCCAACGAGACCTTTGGCGGTCAGGTTAGCATGGGCGCCGCATGCGCCGAACAAGCTGGAAATGAAGGCATTGTGTCCGGCAAAGGGCAAACCATGCGCCGCGCGCGCACCATGGCCGGGGTGAATGTGATCGAGCAAACGCAATTTTCCTATGAGGCCGAAGTCCTCAACCGCTGCACCCCGGGTAATCTGAATTGCTATGACATTCGCAGCCTGGGTTTTTCGGGCATAAATTATGTTGAGCCCAAGATTTAGCGCGCGAGAGGTCTACCTGATGGACTGCCGCTTTTTGGCAGCCCATCAGCGCCTGTTCTGCCCGTCTCGGATTTGCTGAAGGTTGCGAGCGCCCCTTGCCGGCCGCTTAAGCCGCCGAAGCCGTCCAATCGCCCCGCGCCTTGCTGGAGCGAGCTTCCTCAGCCGCCATGTGTAGCAAATAAGCGAGAAATCTGTTCTCCATCTTCGCGCTTATCCGGGTCAGCTCCGACGCCATATTCTCAATGTAGCCGTAGGCCTCTTCATTCGACATCGGTTCGGCGGAACCCTGAATCATTACGAGGATTTGCGCCTCTACCTTATCGTTCGTTAGACCACCCAAGTTCTCGTCTCGCCGAGTAAGCTTACGCATGCCACACATCCCTTGCTTTGTTATTGCACGCCTTGTTTACGCCTTAATTGCCTTGATGTTGCCTAAATCTATGCCCATGCGTAAGCTCGGGCTCATACGGATGTGGGTAACTCGCATCGGTCGGCGCTTCGCGTGCCGCCTGGACGAAGTTTCTATTTAATTTACTGAAATCAATACAGTTTATTTGATGAGCTTGAGCGCGCACACTCAGAATCAACGCTTAGGTTTGCGGTCCGAGGGCGTGGTTTCATGGACCAAATGCGGCGACACAGGGGCGAAATTGCGTTTACTTCGCGGCGTCAAAATTTGTCGCCCCCGCCGGCGTGGCGTCTGACCCCAGGGAAAAACTGCTCGTAGGTGGCTGCTTGCGGTCCGCATGAGGGCGTCCTTACCGGCGGGAAACGCAGCTCGCCTTCTTCGTCCAGGCGGCCGCGAGGATTGCCCGGCAATCAGACCTTGGGCCCGAACTGGCACATGAGCTTGCTTGGAGGGCACGCCCGCTTGAGGCCAAGTTCGGCCATAGCAAGCCGTAGTGAATTTCCGGGCTATCGGCTTCGGAGTGCCTGCGTCGGCGGCCGGCGGCTGCATGACTGGTCAGCTATCCAATCCCCCCTCTCCTAGGCAACAATCCGTCCGTCAGCGGACAAGTCCATGAAACTCACCTGAGCGGGATCGACGCCTTGACCACCGAAGGTCCAGTGTAGTCGGGCGCGGGTACGATACGACGAACACCGATAGCGACGCTCCTCCGGGATGGACATGAGGGGCCCTCCGGTGAATGTCGCGCCTGGCTCTGGCGACGCTTGATCGTGATGATCATCTTAGTCATGGATCATCACAGCGCGGATCGAACGGCTGGCAGTCAATTCTGAGACCCGAGCGATGTCGTCGGTCGTGCGCGGACTGTCAGTCGATGACGCCGGACGTCGGGACGACATTACCGCGCGAGCCTTGCGTAAAGGGATGAGCGAGTTCTTGGCGGGAGGGTGAATCTCCTAGGCATGCGAGCCTGATGCCTTACTCCCGCAAACGTCGTTGAGAGAAGCCCTTCTCTTCCTAGCTGAGACGATTCTCTAAAGACACGTCGAGCGCGCTGACTTTCGGCGAAGCCCCCGCAACTGCTATGTGGCGCCTACCGCTCTCATGGCGTAAAGCGCGCCAATACTGAGCAAATACAGTATTATCGAAAAATATTGGCTATAAAATTACTACATTAATTGTACATTTTTCAGGTTGAAATCCTGCTACTTCATTAACTTGCGAGCTATAAAATGTTGAATCGACCTGATATTCCAAAATGACTCGGATCCAACTATGGAGCAGTTGCCGGCGAATCAGTGCCCAACGGAGGTCTTCCCGAAGCCATCGGCGGCGGAGATCAAAGCAGAGCAAATCCAGCTGCTATACGGCGCGGCGATCGTCCCGATGTTCAATCTCATCACGGCGCCGATCGCGGCGATCCTGCTCGCGCCGGTCTACCCACTTTGGGCGCTCTTGAGCTGGCTTGCGCTGGTTGCCACAATTATCGTTGCCCGGTTCTTACTATGGCGCCGCTTCCAGAGGAGTCAGCCTGAGCACCGCGACGCCGAACGCTGGGGGCGGGCCTTTGCAGTCGGGGCCGCCGCCACCGGCTTGGCCTGGGGGATGCTTGGCTCGGTCGCGCTCATGACCGACGACCCGGCGTATTACGTCTTCGTCGCCTTCCTGCTGGCAGGGATGACCGCCGGCGCGACCATGCGAGATTCCGCCTATCTGCCCGCTTTATACGGCTTTATCGTCCCCGCAGTCCTGCCGATGATCGCCGCCTTCCTGGCGCAGGGCAGCCTCATCTCGGGCGGCATGGGATTCTTGCTCACGACATTTGCCGTCGTCTTGGCTCTGATGGGGCATGAAAATAATCAGCGGATCCGCGAAAACATCCGCATGCGCCTCGAACAAGTTGGCCTGAACAAAGTCCTGCGAGACGTGACCCGAACCCTGACTAAAGAGATGAACGACCGTGCAAGCGTCTCCATCGCTCTGGATGAGACTAGTGCGCGGTTCAACGCCATCGGAGATCGCGCACTTGACCCCATTATCATCACAAATGCCGAAAATGGGGTGGTTTATTGGAACTCCGCTGCGGAGCGTGCTTTCGGCTATCCGCGAGAGGAGATGATGGGACGCAGCGTCCATGAGATTCTCACGCCAAAGCGCTACCGTGAGAAAGCCATCGCCGGGTACAAACGCTTCATTCTAACCGGACAGGGGCCTGTGGTGGACAAGACCCTCCCGTTCAGCGCCCTTCGCAAGGATGGCTCCGAATTCCCCATCGAGCTTTCGGTATCGGCGATCCAGATGGGCGGGAGCTGGCACGCGCTCGGCATTGCCCGGGACGTCAGTGAACGGGAACTAACCGAAACCGCGCTCAGGGAGCGGGGCGAAGAACTCAGGATCGCGCAGCGACTTGCCCATGTCGGAAGTTGGATGTGGCAAGAAGATACCGACATGCTGGAATGGACTGAGGAGCTGTACCGGATGTTCGGCCGGGATGTGGCACTTCCGGCGCCAAGCATCGAGGAACATTCCAAGTTTCTCACGCCTCCGAGTTTTGGGCGGCTGCGTGGGGCCGTGTTGGCTTGTCATGCAACGGGAAGCCCCTTCGAGATCGACCTGGAAGGTGCAAGGCCGGACGGCAGTCTGATCTGGATCTCGATGCGCGGCGAATTCCAAAAGCCCGTGGACGGCCGGCGCGTGCGCATTCGCGGCACCGCGCAAGACATAACGGAGCGCAAGAGCGCCGAACTTGCAAGCCGCGAAGCCGAGGCGATGCTGCGAGCCCTGGTAGAGCAGGGCATGTCCGGCATCTTCATTGTCGGAGAGGACGCGACGCTCGCCTATGCCAATCCGCGCTTTGCGGAGATGATTGGCTATACCGCGCCGGCTGAGGCCATTGGCCGTTCCATGCTCGAATTCACCGTCGAGGCCGAGCGACCAGCCATCAGCGACGCGATCGGGGCTCTGTTTTCCGGACGAGAACTTTCTAGGGAACTGGCGCTGACGTTATTACGCAGGCAGGGCGGGACCGTGAATGCGCTCGCACAAGGCGCGCTCGCGACTTTTCAAGGCAAGCGCGCCGTTATCGCTGTTGTCATGGACATCACTGAGAGGCGCCGGGCTGAGGAGAAGGTCGCGGTGCTGAACGAGCAGATGATGGCTGCAGTCGCGGTACTGGAGCGGCGCGCCGGCGACCACGGTGCTATCGCCCAGTTGAGTGACATCCTGCAAACCTGCCACGCGCGCACCGAGGCATATCCGATCATTGCCGCGAGCGCCGCCAATCTCTTCCCCGGCACCAGCGGCGGCCTGGCGCAGGTCAGGCAAGAGACGCGCGAATTGGTAAATGTTGCACATTGGGGCCGCGATGCCGCGATGCTGCCGAATTTTTTGTTCGACGATTGCTGGGCGCTGCGGACCGGGAGGCGCTATGAGGTCGACCAGCCCGCGACCGGCACCCCTTGCCGCCACTTCACCTCGCCTCCGCACGGGCCCTATATCTGCCTGCCATTGACGGTGCACGGGGAAACCAGCGGTTTGCTGCATCTCTATATCGGTGCGACCGCGGTTATCGACGATGAGCTGCGCCAACTCATGCTGACTTTCGGCGACGTCGTTAAATTGTCTCTGTCGAATCTGAAACTGCGCGAGACTTTGAGCGAGCAGGCCGCACGCGATGCGCTGACCGGCTTGTACAACCGGCATTATCTAAGCGACAGCTTGAAACGCGAGGTCGGGCGGGCACGGCGGAACGATGAGCCGCTGTCGGTAGCGATCATGGATATCGACCACTTTAAGACCTTCAACGACGCGCAAGGGCACGATGCGGGCGATGCAGTGTTGAGCGGCCTAGGAACCCTATTGCTGGATCAGATGCGGACGGGCGATATCGCCTGCCGTTATGGCGGAGAGGAACTCCTGCTTGTGTTCCCTGATTGCAGCGTGGACGACGCCAAGGCTCGCCTGGAACAGATTTGTCAGGACATCAAACGCAAGAGCTTCGTGTTCCGCGGCCGCGCCATGCAGCGCGTTACCATGTCAGTCGGCCTCGCCCAACTCAGCGACACTATCAATTCTGCGGCCGGATTAATCACCGCGGCGGACGAGGCGCTCTACGCGGCCAAGCGCGGCGGGCGAGACCGGATCGAGATCTTCGTTCCCCCCGGCGCGCAGGCGGCTTTGTCGGGTCAAACCTCGTGATGCTTGCAAACTCCGGAACCGGAAGCGGCCCGCGGAATGTTACCAAGCCCGCAAGAATGCCCCGCCCGAACGGACCGGATGAAGGCCCGCGATGACGCGGCCGGCTTCGGGCACCCCGCGCCTGGGCGCGGAGCAATAGCGGCGCCGGGCCGCCGGCGAATCCCCGCTCGTGCCGCTTTCAGCGCGGCGGCTGTGCGTATCGCGCCGTCCGCTAAGCGCCAAGCCGGCGAGGTTACCTCAGGCGACTTCATGCTGACCCCTGATACGAAGCGGCGTAGAACATGGGCCTGCCGCTAGCGGCTGCCATCGCTGGCAACTTCATCGCCGAGCCGCAGAACATATCGGCCATGGCACCGGCGAATGAGGCGATCTCCACGTCGCATCGCGCAACTTCGGAAAAGCTGCTGCCCTCCCCGGTCAGGGTCGCCTCGATCAGCTCGGCGGGCAGCCGCTGCGTGGCCTCATCGGCATCCGGCAGCGCTTCCGCGACGAATACAGTGGATATCCTGCCTCCGACGCGTGTCCGGGCAGCCCATTCGTACCCAAGTCGGCAACGCAGGGCGTACTGCTATCCGCAATGCAGGAGCCGCTGAATTTAGAGGTGGCGTCTGCGGAGGACGCGTATGAATGAGCGTCCCACCCCTCTTGAGCGCGCATTTGAGCTTGCTGCGTCCGGGAGCTACCGCTCGGTCGATGAGATCAGAGCGCGCCTGAAGCGTGAGGGCTTCGATGTCGCTCAGCTAACCGGAAGAACGCTCGCGAGCCAGTTGCGCCATCAAATCAAGCAGGCAAGAGAGGACCGCGCCCGCTAGCAATCCACGCCGGAAATGGGTTGATATGCCTGCTCGCGATAACATTCCTTAAGGCGGCCGAACCCAGCCGCGACGACTCCCGCCGATAACCTGACGACCGCCCGGGAATGGGATGGTGGCGCAATCGTTGACCGCCATCTGATGGAGGCGTCACGATGCATTTCTTCCAGATCTTGCTTCCGAGCGCGGACAACGATGGCAGGCAGTTCGCCCGGGAAGAGTTCGACCGCGTCAAAGACGAACTCGCCAACCGTTTTGATGGCGTCACAGCCTATTTGCAGGCGCCCGCGGAGGGGGTCTGGCGGAATGGCGGGCAATCCAGCCATGATGAGATCGTCATTTTCGAGGTGATGGTCGAGGAGGTCAACCTGCCGGAATGGCGGAGCCGGCGCGCCGAACTCGAACGGCGCTTTCGGCAGGAGAAGGTGATCATTCGCTACATGCCGATGAGCCTCGTGTAGAGGAGCAGATCATGCCGTCCACATGCATCCGCAAAGCCAAGTATGATCCCGCCACCCGTGTTCTCTCCGTCTGGTTCGTCGCGAGCGGCAAACGCTATGACTATGAAGCTGTGCCGCCGGAGACGTATGCTGCCTTCCGGGAGGCGTTTGCCAAGGGCCGCTTTTTTAACGAGCAAATCCGCGATCGATACAAATATCGGCCGGAAATCTAATCGAATACTGCCGCTGTGGCGCTATGCGCCGGTGTCGGAATGCGCTGCCGCGGCTGGCTTCGATTCCGGCGAGCCCTTCTGCCGCAGGAAGATCGACAGCACCACCAGCACCGCCGTCGACATGAACTCGGACTGCCAGTTCTGGAAGGACTCAAACCACATCTGCGCGTTCAACAGGTAGCTTCCGAGCGATTGCACCGCGCCGCCATGCCGGAGCGCCTCCGCGTTCGCTGCCGCAAGGCTCGCCCACCAGTGCAGGGCAAAGGACGCGACGAACAGCAGGGCGAGCGCGATGCCGAGCGAATAGGAATACAGCCACGACCGGACCGGGTGGCGGTTGCGCATCGCCGCAGGGAGCTCGTCGCCGGGCCGGTCGGGATCGTCGGGATCGCGCGACTCGGCCGAGCCGCGCTGGAACAGCATGGCGGTCAGCATCACATAGGCCGACATCTGCAAAAATTCGCTTTCCCAGTTCTCGAACAGCGCGGAGAGAAAATCGCCGCTGATCAGATAGGCCGGAAGGCCGACCCCCGGCGAGCCATGCTTTCCCAGCTCCTCATTATAGGCCGCGTGGCCGGACCAGATCATGCCCNCATGCCCACGGCGCTGATGAGGAACATCCCCGCCAGGACGAGCGTCAGGGCGTTGTCTCGAAAAAAGGCTTTCACGGGCGTCTCTCCCTCGCCGGTTCCGGTTATCGCCAGGCCTCCAGCACCTCGCCCATCGTCACCGTCTCGACCTGCTCGGTAAAACGGGTGCGGTAGAGCTCCAGCAGCGCGTCATGTGTCCGGTCTTCCGAGCTGCAAATGGCATCCGTCACAAGGATCACGCGGAAGCCGCGGTCGACGGCGCCGAGCACGGTCGCCAGCACGCAAACGTCGGTCTCGCCGCCGGTGATGACGAGCGTGTCGACCTGCGACCCTTCGAGCAACGCGTCTAGGCGGCCTTCCGTCCACGGGGAATAGACGCGTTTGTCGAGTGTCTTCGCCGGGGGCACGAACCGCGCCAGCGCCGGCATCAGTTCGATCAGACCGGCATCGATGTTCGCAAGCGTGACGTCCGCCCAGCGACGGTAGTAGCGCGCCCACATGCCGGGCGCCTCGCCGGGCCCGTCGGCGGGGATGAAGCGGGTGAACAGCGTTCGCCGTGGATGCCTTGCCGCCAGTTCCTCAATCGCCGGCAGCACCCTCTCGCCCCAGGGCACAGCCCATGGCCCTCCCGGCGCGAACAGGCGCTGCATGTCGACGCACAGATGCAGGGAGTTTTCCCCGATCGGGCCGTGCACGAGGCCTTGTCCCCCCATGATCAACCTCGATGATTCAGAACGACTCGAATTTCAGCGCCATCGGGCCACCCCGCTCCATCTCAAGCGCCAGCCTTTTCAGCATTGCGTTTGCGGGTCGCCGCGGCCTTCTTGGCCGATGCCGATCGGGCGGCGGCCGGGCGGGAGGCCGCCGCCTTGCCGCCCTTTTCTCCGCCCTTGTGGGCGGCTGGATGGCCGGTGTCCTTGCCCCGGCCCGAACCGCCGGGCTGCTTGCCGCCGCCGTCGTCCTTGTTGACGGTCGCCCAGGCCCGGCGCTCGGCCTCCTTTTCGGATACGCCCTGCTTCTCATAGCCCTCGGCGATGTGATCGGCCTTGCGTTCCTGCTTGTCGGTGTATTTGGACTTGTCGCCACGCGGCATGATCGTCTCCTCGCGTTTCCGGACCAGTAGAACGGAAGCAGTGCGAACCGGTTCCGAGACGGAGGTCATGGATCGCGCAATCGCTGGGAGGCCGGATGGAACCGTCTTCTCGATATCGAAGTTCACCGAAGCAAAGGCCGCTAGAGCCTGACTGGAGGCGTCCATGCCGACGACCGGCAATATTTCCCAATTGCGCCGCGATATCGACCGGCGACTAACGGGCGACAAGGTCGCCGCGCCCGACCCGGCAGCAGCTCCGCTCGGTACTGACGATGAGGCCGCGGGCACGACGCCCTCCGCCGAACGGGTTGAGATCGCCCGCAAAGCCGAGTTGCAGTCGGGAGCCTCCGTGGAAAAGCCGTCGCCTATGTCCGGTATCTCGATCTATGTCATCGCCCTAGGCGGGTCTTCCTCGTGATGATCACGGCTCTACTATCAATTTAGGTGCGAGCGAATGGACGGACAGCACCCTGACCAGCATCCGGCCAAACGCAATTTTCCGGTCGCAGCCGGAATTTTCTTCGGGCTGGGCCTTGGAGGATTCTTCGACGGCATCGTGCTGCATCAGATCCTGCAATGGCACCATATGCTGTCGAGCGCAGGCTATCCTCCGGACAATCTCGATAATCTGCGGTTCAATATCGTCTGGGACGGGATCTTCCATGCCAGCACCTACATCTTCACCGCCGTCGGGCTCGCCCTTCTCTGGCGAAGTGGACGCAGGCAGCATATCCGATGGTCGGGCAAGCTGCTGCCCGGGTCGATCCTCATGGGCTTTGGCATATTCAATCTGGTGGAGGGTGTGATCGATCATCATCTGCTCGGCTTGCACCACGTCAATGAGACAGTGCCGATCGATCAGTGGCTGTACTGGGATCTCGGCTTCCTCGCCTGGGGTGCAGCGATGCTCGTGGGCGGATGGTGGCTCCTGAGGGAAGGCCAGGCTGAAACATCGGCTCCGCTGCACGACGCGAATTCGCCAGCCAAGCGCTGAGCGCACAAGAGCAAGGCACCGATCCCTTGATCGCGCCGTGGGTCCGCTCTCCGGGTGCAGTCAAGGAACCAGGCATAGTGCTTTACGGTTGATCTGGCCCCGCGGACGCTGTTGTCGCGGCAATTCGTGCGGTCCGATCCGCCGCGCAGCGCCGCCAAGCTCGCCCCTGCCGAACCCAATCCCCTTCCACCATAAATTTAAAATTTTAAGGAACTCGCGCCAGAGGTGCGTCGTTTGCTGAACTCGGAAAATATTAACCTGTACGGAGAGTTGGATGCCTTCCAATAATATGCGAAATGAAGAACGGCGGCAGCGCGACGACGACGGACGGTTTACGAGCGCAGCATCATCGCGCGGCAATTCCCGCCGCGATGACGACGACGACGATCGCCGAAATTCGACGGGGTCGTCCCGCAGCCGATCGAATGACGACGGGCGCGGCGAGGTGCGCGACCCGGAGCACGATGGGCGCCTGAAGCAAAATCGCGATCGCGGGATCTCGATCTCCTCCAGCAGCCGGTATGATGACGAGGACGATGACCGCCGGTCGAGCCGCCCCTCGCTCACCAGGTCGAGTTCGACCCTCGGGCAGCGCTCGAGATAGGCCGGCACCATATGACGCATGAGGAACCGCGCAGCGCCCTTGCTCGCATTGATGCGCAAGGTGCCGCTGGGGCTATGGCAGAATGCAGGTCCCTCACAAGGAAGTGTGATCGCGAGCCGACCAAGCGTAGGCGATCCTGCGGCTGGCGTGAGAGACGATCCCCCAGAATCTCCCAGGCGCAAACACCAACATGTTGCCGAGGGCAATCAGCAGCAGGCCCAGCGCTGCGGCCGGCGTCCAATGATAGCCCTCGAAAAAGGTCGAAACCGTCAACGCGATCGCGGGATAGAGCACTGTCGAGAAGGCTGCAAGCGGCGCGCCGAGGCGCCTCACCACCTCAAGATAGCTGAGAAAGCCGATGACGGTGCCGGGGATGGCCAGATAAAAGAGCGCCAGATACCAGTTCCACGACAGATCGAGCGGCAAAGACTGGCCACGGCTGAAGGTAAGTGCCGCCAGAAACAGCGTGCCCCAGGCCATGCTCCAAGCGGTCGCGGTTGGCAGATCGATGCCGGCGGCGTTGTTGCGCCGCGAGACCATGTTCCCGAGCGAGAACACGTAGGTCGCAGCCAGCACCAGCGCGCCGCCGATCAGCGATGCACTGCCGAGATCGAGCTGGGTGAGATCGCGCCAGAACAGACATCCGAGCCCGGCCATACCGAGCACCGCGCCGAAGATGAAGCGCAGGCTCTGCCGGTCGCCATAGAACAGCATGCTGTTGAGGGCATTGAAAACCGTGGCTGTGGAGAACACCAGGGCCACCACGCCGCTGGGAATGAAGCTCGTGCCGTTATAGACGAGCAGGTAGTTCAGGAAGAACAGGCAGAGCCCCATGAGTGCGAGATATGGCTGCTGGTGCAGGCGCACGCGGCGCAATCGGCGGGTCGCGGCGAGCGCCAGGAACAGCACAAGCGCCGCCAATCCGAGCCGGTAGAGCAGCGCGACCTCCGCCGACGTCTCGCGGATCTGCACGGCGATGGCGATCCAGGAGAATCCCCAGACGAGAACGTTCACACTGAAAAGAAATCCGGTCATTGCTGCCGCCCCTATGATTTGCCCTGGCAGTGATTACGCGGTGCATGCCGGGGCGGCTTCCGTCTTCCGGCGGTTTTTGTCGGAATCTTGCGGTAAAGATGCTTGGCCATCAGAGGCATGATTTTCCCTCGTGCCGGCTCTGGTAGAATGCACGGCAAGCGCTCTGCCGATAAGGACGACCAATGAAACAGCGGCAATTGCCCTATGCCGTTTTCCGCCAGCTCGCCAGCGAGGGCGTAGCTCTGCGTGGCTGCGGGGATTTCGGGGAGGGGCTGGCCGCCGCCCGTTGGTCGCGCAATGAAACCGCGGAGACCAGCTATATCCAGCCTAATCATCACACGCTCAGTCTCTATATCCAGGGCGGCGAGTCTTTCCGGCGCCGGAAGGCCGACGGCGAGTTGCGCAGTCATGGCGCAGGCTCGCTGTGCCTTATGCCCAAGAACCAGACCAGCGACTGGCTTGTCGCCGGGCCGATCGATCTGTTCCATCTCTACATTCCCAGCACACTCTTCGACCGGGCGGCGGTTTCGGCGCTCGATCGCGATCCGGCTCGGGTCATGCTGCCGGAGCGAACCTTCTTCACCGATCCGATGCTGGAGCAGGTCATTCGGCTCGCCTTCCTGGGCAAGGACTGGGCGGAGCCGGCCGAGAGCCTTGCTTTGTCCTCGGCCGGCCATCTGCTGATAGCGCATCTGATCACAGCCTACAGCGAAGCGGGCCGGGGTGGACTGATAGCGAAAGGCGGCCTCCCGCCTCGCGTCCACAGGCGCGTGGAAGATTATATCGATGCCAATCTCGATGCGCCGATCCACATTTCCGATCTGGCTGAATTAGCAGGTCTCAGTGAGTTCCACTTTGCCCGCATGTTCAAGGCCGCAACCGGCGAGGCTCCACATGGCTTTCTCCAGCGTCGCCGCATGGAGCGTGCCAAGCGGCTGCTGATCGAGACGCAGATGCCCATGGCCGAACTGGCGCTGGCCTGCGGCTTCTCCAGCCAGAGCCACTTCACCGTCTCTTTCCGCAAGCACGTCGGCCTGACGCCAAGCAAGTATCGTGCGGCCGCCGGTTAGTCAGACGTGTCATTGTGGCCGGACTTGACAGTGATCTGATACTGCCGCTGTGGCGCTATGCGCCAGTGTCGGAATGCGCTGCCGCAGCTGGTTTCGATTCCGGCGAGCCCTTGTGCCGCAGGACGATCGACAGCACCACCAGCACCGCCGTCGACATGAACTCGGACTGCCAGTTCTGGAAGGACTCGAACCACATCTGCGCGCTCGACAGGTAGCTTCCGAGCGACTGCGCCTCGCCGCCATGCCGGAGCGCCTCCGCGTTCGCCGCCGCAAGGCTCGCCCACCAGTGCAGGGCAAAGGACGCGACGAACATGAGGGCCAGCGCGATGCCGAGCGAATAGGAATACAGCCACGACCGGACCGGGTGGCGGTGGCGCATCGCCGCCGGGAGCTCGTCACCGGGCCGGTCGGGATCGTCGGGATCGCGCGACTCGGCGGAGCCGCGCTGGAACAGCATGGCGGTCAGCATCACATAGGCCGACATCTGCAAAAATTCGCTCTCCCAGTTCTCGAACAGCGCGGAGAGAAAATCGCCGCTGATCAGATATGCCGGAAGGCCGACCCCCGGCGAGCCATGCTTTCCCAGCTCCTCATTATAGGCCGCGTGGCCGGACCAGATCATGCCCACGGCGCTGATGAGGAACATCCCCGCCAGGACGAGCGTCAGGGCGTTGTCTCGAAAAAAGGCTTTCACGGTCGTCTCTCCCTCGCCGGTTCCGTTTATCGCCAGGCCTCCAGCACCTCGCCCTTGGTCACTCGCGTTCTCGTGAGCAGTTAATCTGAAGCCCTGCCGCCGGGTTCCGAGGTCCGCAGGCCATGCCATGGCTAGGGGCTCATGGTGAGAGTGGCGTCAGTTCGGCCCGCTCCGCCCCCTGGCGCGCCACCAGACGCATCGGCTGGCCCCGCACCCAGATCCGGTCGATCTCGATCGACGTCCAGCCCGCGGGCAGCGTGACCGGGCGCTCGGCCCAGCTTTCGGGCGTCCCGGAGCTGGGCTTCAGTCCGGCGAAGCCGTAAAGCAGGCCTGTCAGGAAGCCGCCGATATTGGCAAAGAACGGTCCGGCCTGGGGCTGTTCCGAAAACCGGTCGGCGCGATATTCGAGGGTTTGCAGGAACCGCCCCGTCAAGAACTGGCCGTAGCCGTCATCGAGCAGCTTCAGCGCAAGCTGGCGATGGCCGGCCCGCGCGGCCCAGGCGCCGTAGAGCGCGGAGAGCATCGGGCTGCCGATATAATCCTGCGCCGAGCCCAGATAGAGCTCCAGCGTCGCCTGCTCCTCGGCCGGGCTCAGGGGAAATCCCAAGGGGAAGATGCCCATCAGCGGATCGGGCGTGGCGCCCTTCTCTTCATTCGCGCGGTAGCCGTCGTGGGAAATGACGGCCTTGCCGCGCTTGGGGATGATCATCCCCTCGGCAATTTCCAGCCACGCCGGGGCGGCGGCAAAGCCGAGGCGCTCTGCGGCCCGGATCGCGGCGCGAAGCACGACGACCGCTCCCATGTTGGTGAAGGCCGCGTTGTCGACCGGCTCCTCGCGTTCCGCGATGCCCATCGAGTCATTGATGGCGTAGCCGTCACGCGTCTTGGTGACCCGGCTGCAAATCCACTCGGCCACGCCGCGCAGGACCGGCCAGGCCTTCGTCCGCAGGAATTCCGCATCGCCCGTGATGTCCGCATAGAGGGCAAACGCCCAGGCGACGTCGAGCGAGACATGATCCTCGTGCCAGGCGGCGGTGCCGGGCAGGGGCGCAGCCTCCTCGCCGCTGCGCGGGGCGCTCTCCCAGGGAAACTGCAGGCCGCGGCGGCCCCAAAGCTGTGCATTGCGCTTGGCGCCCTCGAGATTGGCCGAGCGATAGTCGAGCAGCGAAAAGGCCGCGTCCGGCTGCAGCAGGCAGAGGGGCGGCACCGCGAAGGCCTCGATGTCCCACATCACATGGCCGAAATAGTAGTGATAGTCGTGCCAGGTCGCCAAACCGAAGATCGAGGTCGAAGCGGGCGAGGCGGCGTGGACGGAGCTGTTGAGATAGAAGAAGGCGGCATCGGCCAGGCTTTGCCAGCGCTCGCCCGCGCCTTCCAGCCGGATCCTACCCTGCCAGAGCTCCTGCCAGGCCGCGCGGTTCTGCTTGCGGATCTTATCGAAGCCGTCCTTGCGCGCCTTGGCGGCGGGCCGAGCCGCATGCTGGTCGGGCATCTTGTGCATCGCCTCGGGGATGATGCTCGCCATCTGCCGTAGCCTGACCGTGCGTCCCGCCCGCGCCCGGACCTGATAGTCGGTCACCAGCCGGTGATCGCGCAGCGGCGGCCGGCTCGGCTCCTGCTCGCCGGCTCCCGCGCCGGTGAGTGCCGTGACGATGGCGACGCCGCAGGTCGACAGCGCGCCGGCGGATTCCCAGAGCAGCGTTCCATCCGTGGCGGGGGTCTCCTCCGCGGGCGTGGTGCGCGCGTGCCTCAGCGCCTTGCCGTCGACGCCGCTCGCGTCGACGATCGCCCGCAGGCCGAGCGAACAGGCCTTGTCGACGGTCACGGCGATTTCCTGGCAGACCAGCGTCGGGTCATGCCGGCTGCAGAAAGTGAGCACCTCCACCTGCGCGGTCCGGCCCGCCGCCTGAAAGGAAAACCGGGTGGTCAGCTCGCCCGCGGAGAAATCATAGGCCTGCTCGAGCTCGCCGACCTGCTGCGGCACGTCGGAGAGCCAGACGCCGTCCAGCGCCAGATCCGCCGCCACCGGATAGGGCGCAACGGCTGCCGCCTCGATCTGGCGCTCGTAGTGCTCGCCGGTATAGCCGCTCAGCAGCGCCATGCCCGCTGCCAGCGGCATCTCGCGCACCCGCAAGCCGACGAGGCCATTGGCCAGATATGCGGGAAGCTCCTGACGGCCGGAGCCGAAAACCGGCGGTGGGCTGATCGGTGCGCTCATGATGGTCCTGACGAGCGAAGACGGTTGGCGGTATATAGCGTTTCGCCGACGGACAACGTTTCACCGGGCCGGTTCGTTCGAGCGGCCGGCGCCCGCGAACTCAAAGGGTGACTGGCGCGTTGGAGGATCGAGACAGAGGGGAGATCGTCATGAGCAGCGAGAATGCAGCACGCCTTGCGCGGCGCGACTCCAAGGATTTCCTCTGGTGGAAGCACGGCATCGTCTACCAGATCTATCCCCGCTCGTTTCAGGATTCGAACGGCGACGGCGTCGGCGACCTGGGCGGCATCATCGACCGGCTGGACTACCTGGAAGGCCTCGGCATCGACGCCGTATGGCTCTCGCCGTTCTATCGTTCGCCGATGGCCGATTTCGGCTACGACATCAGTGACTATCGCGCGATCGATCCGCTGTTCGGCGACATGCCGACCTTCCAGCACTTGCTGAAGGAACTCCACGCCCGCGGCATCAGGCTCATTGTCGACTACGTCCCCAATCACACCTCGGACCAGCATCCCTGGTTCCAGGAAAGCCGGGCCAGCCGGGGCAATGCCCGGCGGGACTGGTACATCTGGCGGGATCCCGCGCCGGACGGCGGCCCTCCGAATAATTGGCGGGCCGAATTCGGCGGCTCCTCCTGGACCTGGGACGAGCCGACCGGGCAATATTACTACCATGCGTTCCTTGCCTCCCAGCCCGACCTCAACTGGCGCAATCCCGAAGTCGTCGAGGCCATGCTGGACGTGCTGCGGTTCTGGCTGGATCTCGGCGTCGATGGATTTCGCGTCGATGCCATCCATCATCTGATCGAGCGCGCCGATCTGGCCGATAATCCCGTGAACCCGCTATGGCACGAGGGCATGGATCCGGCCGCCCAGTTGTTGAGAGCCCATACGGTGGACCAGCCGGAGGTGCATGAGGCGATAGCCGCCATGCGCCGGGTCGCCGACGCTTATGACGGCGACCGAGTGCTGATCGGGGAGGCGTATCTGCCGCTCGACCGGCTCATGGCCTATTACGGGGCCGCCGGCGACGGCTTCCACCTGCCCTTCAATTTTCACCTGATACGCACGCCGTGGACGCCGACCGCGCTCGCCAGCCTGATCGCCGCCTACGAGGCGGGGCTGCCCGCGCATGGCTGGCCCAATTGGGTGCTGGGCAATCACGACAGGCCGCGGCTGGCCAGCCGGCTGGGAATGGCGCAGGCGCGGGTCGCAGCGATGCTGCTGCTGACCCTGCGCGGCACGCCCACGCTCTATCAAGGCGATGAGCTTGGCATTGCCGACGTGCCGATTCCTCCCGACCGCGTCCGCGACCCCTGGGAGCTCAACGTGCCGGGCCTCGGCCTTGGCCGCGATCCGGTGCGCACGCCCATGCTTTGGTCGGCGGCGCCCAATGCGGGGTTCAGCAGCGGCGAACCCTGGCTGCCGCTCAGCGAAAACTGGCGCGACATCCACGCCGAGCGGCAAGCGGCCGTGCCCGGCAGCCTGCTCAACCTCTACCGCGACTTGATCGCATTGCGCCGGCGCGAGCCGGCCTTGTGGGGCGGGGCCTATGTCCCGGTTGCCTCGACCGACTCGCTGCTGATCTACGAGCGGGTCGCGGGCGACGACAGGCTACTGGTTATTCTCGAGCTTTCGGGGCGCGGCGGCGAAGCCAATATCCCGGCCGGGACTGTGCTCCTCACCACGGACGGTTTGGCATCGACCCCGCCGGTCGGAGGCACGGTGAAAATTCCGCCTAACCATGGCTTGATCGTTCGCTTGCAACGCTAGCTCGGCGACGGAACTGGCGGCGACCCATATCGTTAACACGTCAACAATGGGAGGCCCTCATGCGAAATAAAAAATCGCCGAACCAGCTGGACGACAAACGACCCGCAACTGTCCCCGCCGACAAGGATCGGGAACCCCTTGAGCGGCGGCCGGACAATGTGGGCCAAAGCGGCCGCTGGCGGCACAAGCCGGATGAGGGCGGCCCCGGCCGATATGGCCGCGAAGAGAATACCCACTCCACCGACCAAGGCTGGCCCGCGCCCGGTAGCGAATCCGATCCGAACGATCGACCGTAATTTCGTTCGGGGCAGGCGTCCCAATGACCCCAACTGATCCGTCGCAGCACGGTTTAGGCGAGCAGGAATTGCGCGATGAAGCGCGGCTCCTTGCGGCCCTGAACGAGGTCGGTTCCGTTGTCGCTGCGGAATTGGATCTGGAACGCGTCGTGCAACTTGTGACCGACGCTGCGACCGACCTATGCGGCGCGGCCTATGGGTCGTTCTTTTACAACGTCACCGATGAGAACGGCGAGGCCTATACCCTCTACACCCTATCGGGAGTGCCGCGCGAGGCCTTCGCCGGGTTCCCCATGCCTCGGAACACAGCGGTGTTCGGGACGACTTTCCGAGGCGAGGGCATTGTCCGCTCAGCGGATATTACCCAAGATCCGCGCTATGGACGCAACGAGCCATATTCCGGGATGCCGAAGGGGCACTTGCCGGTTCGGAGCTACCTGGCCGCGCCGGTGTTATCCCAATCCGGCGAGGTGCTGGGAGGCTTGTTCTTCGGGCACCCCGATGTCGGGAGATTTTGCGAGCGTGCCGAGCGACTTTTGACGGCAATCGCATTGCAAGCTGGGATCGCGATCGACAAAGCCAAGCTGTACCGATCCGCGCAGGACGAGATCAAACGCCGGAAGGACATCGAGGTCGCCTTGCGCGAAAGCGAGGAATCCCTGGAGGCCAAGGTCGCCGAGCGGACGGCTCAGCTCGCAGCATCCAACGCGAAATTGCTGGCCGAGGCCGAGCAGCGGGAAAAGGCGGAAACCCGATTTGGCCTGCTCGTCGATGGTGTGGTCGACTATGCCATCTACATGCTTGACCCCCGCGGCTTCATCACGAATTGGAATGCAGGCGCCGAGCGGATCAAGGGATACCAAAGCACGGAAATCGTCGGCCAGCACTTCAGCCGCTTCTTTACTGACGAGGATCGTGCTGCCGGGCTTCCAGCGGCCGCCCTTCGAACTGCTGCCGAGGACGGTAAATTCGAATCGGAAGGTTGGCGCGTTCGCAAGGACGGCACCTTGTTTTGGGCGAACGCGATCATCGACGCGATCCACGATAAGAACGGGTCACTTCTGGGCTTCGCCAAAATCACCCGCGACATCACCGAACGGCGCGAAGCCGCGCTCGCTCTGCAGCGGGCACAGGAACAACTCGCCCAAGCGCAAAAGATGGAGGGTATAGGGCACCTCACGGGCGGCATCGCTCACGACTTCAACAATTTGCTCACGATCATCATCGGCAATCTCGAATCCCTTCAGCGCGCGTTGGAGAGCCCGAACCCGAGCACGGAGCGGCTGCAACGATCCGCAAACCACGCGATGATGGGGGCCCAGCGCGCCGCCACTTTGACGCAACGGCTGTTGGCGTTTTCGCGCCGGCAGCCACTCGATCCCAAGATCGTCGAGGTCGGCAAACTGGTCACGGGGATGTCGGATCTCCTCCGCCGCTCGCTCGGCGAGCAAGTGGTCATCCAGACGGTCCTCGCAGGAGGATTGTGGCGCGTGCACGCCGATCCCAACCAGTTGGAAGTCGCTATTCTCAATCTGGCCGTCAACGCCCGTGATGCAATGCCGGACGGCGGAAGCCTGACCATCGAGACCGCCAACGCCTACCTCGATGAGGGATATGCTGCCGCCCAAGTGGAGGTCCTGCCCGGGCAATATGTCGTAATCAGCATTACGGACACCGGCTCGGGAATGACGCGCGACGTCGCGTCCCGCGCCTTTGAGCCATTTTTTACCACGAAGGATGTGGGCCACGGGACGGGGCTCGGCCTCTCGCAGGTCTACGGCTTCGTCAAGCAATCGGGAGGGCACGTTAAAATTTACTCGGAGGTGGGCGAGGGGACCACGGTCAGGCTTTATTTGCCCCGGTGGCATGCGGCAGAAAACGATCTCCCGGCACCAACACCCGGGCTAACGCCTCCTCCCAGCGAAGCGACCGAGACGATCCTGGTCGTCGAAGACGACGAAGATGTGCGCGCGTATACCACGAGCGTGTTGAAGGAACTCGGATACCGAATCCTCGACGCAGGCACAGGCCTTGCCGCGTTGCAACTTCTGCAAGCCCATCCTGAAATTCGGTTGTTGTTCACCGATGTCGGCCTTCCCGGCGGCATGAATGGCCGGCAGCTCGCAAATGAGGCCCTGCAACGGCGTAAAGACCTGAAAGTTTTGTTTACGACCGGTTATGCGCGCAATGCCATCGTCCACGAGGGGCGCCTGGACCCGGGCGTTGAACTGATAACCAAGCCGTTTACCTACGCAGCGCTGGCGTCAAAGCTCAGGGACATTCTAGATGCCCCACCTGGGCTGAAGCGGGTGCTTTTGGTTGAGGATGAACCTTTGATCCAGCTCAGCGCCGCCGAGCAGTTGCGAGAGCTGGGCTTCAGCGTCGAGACCGCAGGCTCAGCGACGGAAGCTGTCAACAAGCTTAAACTCCTTAAAGGGGCCGTAGATGCGGCGATCGTTGATATCGGTCTCCCTGACCGGACGGGTGACCTGCTCATCAATGAGATTCGCGCAATCTATCCCGATATACCCATCGTTATAGCCAGCGGGCACCCAGTTGAAGTCGTCAGTGAGCGCTTTAACCATCATGGCAAAATTGCTTTTGTAAATAAGCCTTATACTGCGCAGAGCCTCAGAAGTGCGCTCTCTTCACTTAAGGCGCTCGGGGAATAAACTGAATCGCCGCAATAAGGGCCTTCGTTGCCTGTTGCATCCCGTGCGGCCAGCCAGTCGGGGACAGTTGCAGGACCGATGACATGAACCGCACGCCTATTAAGCCGCGTCCCGCAACGGATGGCTTTCGCGCTTCCGGTTTATGAGGTTGAGAAGCTTGGCGGCACCTTCTGCGTCGCACAACGCCCGTGATGTTCGAGTGAGATCTCATAGATGCTGCAGAGGCTGCCGAGGCTATAGGAGCCGTGGCCGGGATAGTGCCGCCGCATCCCCGCGCAGGTGCAGAGTTTTCGGCGATCTCCGCCGCGAATAGCGTGGCAAAGCTGCGGTTCTTCAGGCATTGCGGCATCCAGTCGAAGCCGCTGTGCAACTGGCCCGATTCGAACAGCTCGTCCCAGAACAGCAGGCCGAACAGAGTGTGCCAGAGCAGGTTCTCTGCGTGGTAGACCGTGAAGCCGTCGCGCCGCATGACGCCCGCGACACCCGCTTTGAGATTGCCGCGATAGATCTCGTCGACGACGACCTGACGGCCTGCGCGCAGCAGCGCGGTGCAGGCGCCCGTCCTGCGTCGTCGAACTTACGGGCATAGAAATTCTGCGCAAAGACGTGCTCGTCGTCGCTGCTGAGATCGTCGATCATGCGCTCGAGCAACGCTTTCGCCTCGCCCTTCGCGCGGACGCGTAGAGCAGCGGTACGAGGCGCTCGTTGCACCCCGGAGACGGCGCCGCCAGATAAAGCTCGATGGCGCGGTCGGTCTGCTGCCGCTTCTCGAAAAACTGGCAGATCTCGAAGGCCGAGCGCTCGCGCAGGGACCTGGCCGCCCTCGTCAGGGCCTTCGATCAGCTTCCGCGCCGCCGCCTCAAAGGTGATCAGGGTCGGGACGGCGAGCGTGTCGAGCAATTGGCTGTAGTAAAAGCAGGCCCTCGCTTCGGTCGCATCCGAGAAGCGCGACTTGAACGACCCGCATCGTTGACGCGCAGAATGCCGAGATCGCGCAGGGCGAAGCTTTTCAGATCCTCCCGCGTTTTTCCGAAATACAGGTACAGCAGAAATTCCAGCGGCTGCGTTCCCGCGAGTGCGACGTGCGAGGTTGGGTCCAATTGGCGCAATGCGTCGGCGAACGGCAGGTGTGTCAGCAGATGCTCCATGAGGCGCGGTTTTGCCCATGAATTTCTGGGGCCTTCGCAGTCCGCGCCGCGAGCGATGTCGAGCACCCGTGCTTTCGGCATGACGCAGAGCCACGCGGCATAATCCTCCTCACGCAATTCGCGGAGATAGCCGCGCTCGAAGAGCCCCTGGACCGCCTTCGCGACATCGGCGACCTCCGCGTATTTGAGCGCAGCGGGCTCGAAAATATGGCCGCGCCGGTTGACCATGCGCACGAAGAGACATTGCTTGTCGCCGCGAGGATTGCCCGGCAATCAGACCTTGGGCCCGAACTGGCACATGAGCTTGCTTGGAGGGCACGCCCGCCAAAGGGGTGTTCTTAGAAACCGTTCGTCACCGCAGGGCTGTCCAGCCACGTTGAACTCTTCGGTGTCTCGCAAGCCGTAGCGAATTTCCCAGGGGGATCGCCTTCGCATGGCCTGCATCGGCGGCCGGCGGCTGCATGACTGGTCGACTATCCAATTACGCGCCCTCCCGGGCAACATCCGTCCGTCGGCGGACAAGTCCAAGAAACTCAACTGATCGGTATCGACGCTTTCCTTGACCACCGAAGGTCCGAAGAGGGGGTTATCACGCTCTTAGGCGGGCAAGCGGCGGACAAAATCGCCGCGCTGGAACATCAGCCCCAAAATGAAAGGCCCGCGAAGCTTTTGCCTTTGCCGCCCTGCAAACGGGCCTCGAGGCCCAGCCTGCCTGTTAAATCGGCCGCACGCGCGCGCTCGATATCAAAGGCGCGCCCGGGCGCTCGTTGCGCGCTATTCGCTCAATTCAGCGGAATTGCGATCGACCCCCAGGCCTCATAGGCGCTGAAACGATCCGAACCGAGACCTTCATATGATCCGGAACCGCGGATGAGGATCCCAGTGCGCGACGTCAACGTCACTCCTATTTCAACCCGGACCTGGAACCCGTCATCATCGCCTTCAGGGATATCGAGCCGCACAGGCTCTTCGGATTGCGCGCTGACCCAGACGCCCTTGAGGCCGACATAGGGCTCGAGTACGGAGCCGTTCTCAAGCCCGAACGGATAGCCGACCTCGGGCCCAACGCTGATGCGAGTGAGCGAGATCGACTGCTCGGGGATATTGAAGTCCAGTTCGTTGACGTAGCTGAGTTGGGTTTCCTCGAAATAGGCGATCTCGGCGCTCGGCCTGAACCAGAGGCGGCCGTAGGACCAGTTGCCCGTCAGCTTGGCGGAGACGAGGCCCCGGTCCGTCGAGAAATGATCCGTGTAGACACCCAGCGGGTCGACATTGTTTTCCGACTGGCCCCAGGCCGCGCGCGCATCGAAGAACAGATTAGGCGTCAGGCCAATACTGATATAAGGGCCTGCCATCCAGCCATTGCCGCTCGCGCTGGTGCCCAGACCGGCCGATC
Organism: Rhodomicrobium sp. R_RK_3; assembly: GCF_002198715.1. Lineage (GTDB taxonomy): Bacteria > Pseudomonadota > Alphaproteobacteria > Rhizobiales > Rhodomicrobiaceae > R-RK-3. The sequence continues at coordinate 38,024 of NZ_MWLK01000002.1, forward strand.
GCTCGCTGACCCAGTCGGACTGCACGAGCAGGCCCACAAGGATGGCGGGGCGGATGAGATAGTCGACGCCCGCGAAGATCAAGCTCGCGTGGCCTTGCTGGCGCGCATCAAAATCATCGTCGTCGTAATAATAGATGCTACCCTGCGCCCACACATCGACGCCGGGAGTCGGCACGACATAAGTCGGTCGCGCACGCGGCAGGCTGCCGAAGCCCATCCCGGTCTCCTCGTCGATCGCCGCCTGTTTGGCGCGGGCGGCTTCGGCGGCGGACTGGCGGAGCTTTGCAAGGCTCGTTGAAAAGGCAAACTGGCCGATGCCGTTCGCCGCGTTGCCGTTGAAGCCGAGCGGATTGATGCCGGTTCGCGGGCTCTTCTGCGTCGCGGTCGGGAAATCGTCGCCGGCCGCGAAGCCCTTGGCCCGGGGTTCGCCCTCCAGCTTGAGGACCGGAGGAGCCGAGCGGCCCGGCAGCCGGCCGTCGCCATAGCCGTCCGGCGCCGGATCGGCGGGGCTCTCGCCGCCGAACAGCGATCCTTCCAGCCGCTGGTGCATCCGCGACGTGTCGGGCGAGGCCGACGCGATCAATCTGGCCCGGTGGTCCATGAAGCTGCGGATCGCCTTCAACGTTACCCGGCGGACGGCATCGATATCCAGCAGCATGGCGGTGGTCACGGCCGCGGATGACACCCCGAGCACCCCGGCCTGGCCGCTGGCCGTCGCGACGCTGGAGAAACGCCTCGCCATGATGTCGGCGCCGGTCGTGGTGTAGCTGCCGGTGCAGATGGTGCTGGCACCCCGCGCCAGCGTCGTTACGGGGCAAACAATCGCGCCGGCTCTCGTATCTGAGACGGAAAGCGCCGAGATCGGAACGGAGCCGGTGTTCGTCACTTCGAAGCTGTAGCCGATCACCTGCCGCGCATTGGAGAATTTTGCCGGATCGGTCGTCACGACAAGGGACAAGGCCCCGGCGCCTGCCGCACTATATGTGTAGGTGCCTGCGCCGGTCCCGGCTCCGGAAGGCGTGACGACGACGATGTTTACCACGCCCACTGCATGGGCCGGCGTAATAGCGGTAATGGTGTTGGCATTGACGACCGTCACGCCCGTCGCCGCCACGCCGCCAAAGGTGACGCCGGTCGCGCCGGTGAATTCGGTGCCGGTGATGGTGACCAGTTGCCCCCCGGTGGCCGGGCCGCTATTGGGCGAGGCGGTGGCGACCGTCGGCGCGGCGGCGAACCTGAACATGTTGGTCCCTTGCCCGGCGCCGGCCGGCGATGTCACCGTCACGTTCACCGTTGCCGCCGGATGCGCTGGCGTCATGGCAGTGATGGTGTTGGCGTTGACCACTGTCATATTCGTCGCGAGGAGGGCGCCGAAATGCACAGTGGTCGCGCCGGTGAAATTGGCGCCGGAGATCGTCACCAGGGTTCCGCCCGAGATATGGCCGCTCCCTGGCGAGGCGCCGGTCACGATCGGCACCACGGAATAGGTATAGAGCGCGGTGCCAGTGCCGCTGCCGCCGAAGCCGGTAACGACAATGTCCACCGTTCCGGCGGCATGGGCCGGCGTCGTGGCGGTGATCGTGGTGGCGTTGACGATCGCCACGCCCGTCGCCGCGACACCGCCGAAGGTGACGCTGGTCGCGCCGGTAAACCCGGTGCCGGTGATGGTGACCGCCGTGCCGCCCGTAATCGAACCTGCATCCGGCGATACCGCCGTGACCGTGGGCGCGACGGCGTAGGTGTAGAGCCCGGTCCCGGTGCCGCTGCCGGTCGGCGAGGTGACGACGATATCGACGAGCCCGGCGGCATGGGCCGGAGTGACCGCCGTGATCGTCGTGGCGTTGACGATCACGAATGGGGCCACCGCCGTCCCCCCGAAAGTGACGCCCGAGGCCGTCGTGAAATCAGTACCGGTGATGGTCACCGCCTGGCCGCCGGCGATGGGACCGCCGGAGGGAGTCACGCTGGTGACGGTCGGCGCCAGGGCATAGGTGTAGAGGGCGACGCCGGTGCCGGTGCCGCCGAAGCTCGTGACCGCGATGTTGACCGTCCCGGCGGCATGGGCGGGCGTCGTCGCGGTGATGGTGGTGGCGTTGAACACGACAACCCCTGTCGCCGCCGTGCCGCCGAAGGTGACGCTGCTGGCGCCGGTGAAATTGGTGCCGGTGATGGTGACCGTCTGGCCGCCAGCCGTTGAGCCGCTCGCCGGGGCGACGCTCAGCACCGTGGGCGGTGCGGCGTAGGTGTAAAGTCCGGTGCCGGTGCCGCTGCCACCGAAGGCGGTGACGGTGACGTCGACGAGGCCGAGGGCGTGCGCCGGGGTCGTCGCGGTGATGGTGGTCGCGTTGACCACGACGACGCCTGTCGCCGCTGTGCCGCCGAAGGTGACGCTGGTCGCGCCGGTGAAGCCGGTGCCGGTGATGGTGACAGCCGTGCCGCCGGCGACCGGGCCGCCAGCCGGGGAAACATTGGTGACGGTCGGTGCCGCGCCGTATGTATACAGGCCCGTTCCGGTCCCGGTGCCCGCCGGCACCGTGACGGAGACATCGACCAGTCCGGCGGCATGCGCGCCCGTGACGGCGGTGATGGTGGTGGCGTTGACGACCACGACCGAGGTCGCTGCCGTGCCGCCGAACGTCACCGCCGTGGCGCCCGTAAAGCCGGTGCCGGTAATGGTCACGGCGGTGCCTCCGGCCACCGGACCGCCCGACGGCGTGACACTCGTCACAGCCGGGACCAGGGCATAGGTGTAGAGGGCCGTTCCGGTGCCGGTGCCGCCGAAGCTGGTGACGGCGACATCGACCACGCCGACGGCATGGGCGGGTGTCGTGGCGGTGATGGTGGTGGCGTTGACCACGACGATGGCCGTCGCCGCCGTGCCGCCGAAGGTGACGCTGCTGGCGCCGGTGAAATTGGTGCCGGTGATGGTGACCCCTTGGCCGCCGGCCGTCGAACCGCTGTTAGGCGTCACGCTCAGCACCGTGGGCGGCGCTACATAGGTGTAGAGCCCCGTGCCCGTGCCGCTGCCGCCGAAGGCGGTGACTGTGACGTCGACGAGGCCCAGGACATGCGCCGGGGTGGTCGCGGTGATGGTGGTCGCGTTGACCACGACGACGCCTGTCGCCGCTGTGCCGCCGAAGGTGACGCTGGTCGCGCCCGTGAAGCCGGTGCCGGTGATGGTGACAGCGGTGCCGCCCGCGACCGGGCCGCCAGCCGGGGAAACATTGGTGACGGTCGGCCCCGCGGCATAGGTGTAGAGGCCGGTCCCGGTGCCCGTTCCGCCCGGCGCGGTAACGGAGACATCGACCAGCCCGGCCGCATGCGCCGGAGTGACCGCGTTGATGGTTGTAGCGTTGACGACGACGACAGACGTCGCGGCCGTGCCACCGAAGGTGACGGCCGTCGCCCCGGTGAAATTGGTCCCCGTGATCGTAACCGCCGTGCCCCCGGCGACCGGGCCGCCCGTGGGTGCAACGCTGGTCACGGTCGGCGCGGGCGCATAGGTGTAGAGGGCGGTTCCGGTGCCGGTGCCGCCGAAGCTGGTGACGACGATATCGACGACGCCCGCCGCGTGAGCCGGGGTCGTGGCCGTAATGGTCGTGGCATTGACCACAACGACCGCCGTCGCCGCCGCGCCGCCGAAGGTGACGCTGCTCGCGCCAGTGAAATTGGTTCCGGTGATGGTGACTGCCTGCCCGCCCGCCGTCGGTCCGGTGTCGGGCGCCACGCTTACCACGGTTGGCGCCGCCGCATAGGTATAGAGCCCGGTGCCCGTGCCAGTGCCGCCGAAGGCGGTGACGGTGACGTCGACGGGGCCGGCGGCATGGGCGGGCGTCGTGGCCGTGATGGTGTTGCTGTTGACGACATTGAAGGTCACCGCCGCCGTACCGCCGAAGGTCACGCTGGTGGTGCCGGTGAAGCCGGTGCCGGTGATGGTCACTGCCGTGCCGCCGGCAATCGGACCGCCCGCCGGCGTGACATTGGTGACGGTCGGCGTCGCGCCGTAGGTGTAGAGGCCGGTCCCGGTGCCCGTGCCCGCCGGCACCGTGACGGACACATCGACCAGCCCGGCGGCATGCGCCGGGGTGACAGCCGTGATGGTGGTCGCGTTGACGACCAGGACAGCAGTCGCGACGGTGCCGCCGAATGTGACGGCCGTCGCGCCCGTGAAATTGGTGCCGGTGATAACGACCGGCGTGCCCCCGGTCGTCGGCCCGCCCGAGGGCGTGACGCTGGTTACTGTCGGCAATGGCGCATAGGTGTAGATGGCCGCGCCGGTGCCGATGCCGCCGAAGCTGGTGACGATGATATCGACCACGCCGGCCGCGTGCGCCGGGGTCGTCGCGGTAATGGTCGAGGCGTTGACCACGACGATGGCCGTCGCTGCCGCCCCGCCGAAGGTGACGCTGCTTGCCCCCGTGAAATTGGTGCCGGTGATGGTGACGGACTGGCCGCCGATGGTGGGACCGATATTTGGAGAGACGCTCGCCACGGTGGGCGGCGCGACATAGGTGTAGAGGCCGGTTCCGGTGCCGCTGCCGCCGAAGGCGACGACGGTGATGTCGACAGGGCCGAAGGCGTGCGCCGGCGCGGTCGCATTTATGGTCGTGCTGTTCACCACGCTGAAGGTGATCGCGGCGGTGCCGTCGAACAGCACGCTGGTGGCGCCGGTAAAGCCGGTGCCGGTGATGGTCACCGCCGTGCCGCCTGCAATCGGGCCGCCCGCCGGCGAAACGTTGGTTACGGTCGGAACCCCTCCATAGGTATAGACGCCCGTTCCGGTGCCGGTGCCGCTTGGCGCCACAACCGTCACATCGACAGGCCCGGCGGCGTGGGCCGGAGTGACCGCCGTGATGGTGGTGGCGTTGATGACGACGACCGATGTCGCCGCCGCGCCGCCGAATGTGACGGATGTGGCGCCGGTCAGATTTGTTCCGGTGATGGTCACCGCAGTGCCCCCAGCGACCGGCCCGCCCGCCGGTGCGACGCTGGTCACCGTCGGCGCCAGCGCATAGGTGTAGATCGCCGCTCCGGTGCCGACGCCGCCGAAGGAGGTGACGATGATGTCCACCACGCCGGCGGCATGGGCGGGGGTGACCGCGGTGATGGTCGATGCGTCGACCACGACGACCGACGTGGCGGCCGCCCCGCCGAAGGTCACGCTGCTCGTCCCGGTGAAATTGGCGCCGCTAATGGTGACGGACTGGCCACCGCCGACCGGGCCGGTGTTCGGCAAAACGCTCGCGACCGTCGGAGGCGCCACATAGGTGTAAACGCCGGAGCCGGTGCCCGTGCCGCCGAAAGCAATGACGGTGACGTCGACCGGCCCGAAGGCGTGCGCCGGGGCCAGCGCGTTGATGGTGGTGCTGTTGACGACGCTGAAGCTGATCGCCGCCGTGCCGTCAAAGAGGACGCTGGTGGTTCCGGTGAAGTTGGTGCCGGTGATGGTGACCGCTGTGCCGCCCGCGATCGGCCCGCCGGCTGGCGATACGCTGGTGACGGTCGGGGCGTCCGCATAAAGGTAAAGGTTCGTGCCGGTACCGGTGCCGCTCGGCGCGGTGACGGCGACGTCGACAGGGCCCGGCGCATGGGCGGGCGTGACCGCGGTGATTGTCGTCGGGTTGATGAACACGAAGGACGTCACCGGAATACCGCCGAAGGTCACGTCGGTGACGCCGGTGAAAGCGGTGCCGCTGATGGTGACTGCCGTACCACCCGCTACGGGGCCGCCCGCGGGCGCAACGAAACCGACGACGGGCTGCGCGATCGCCGACGCGCCGCCGAACGCAATAAACCCGAGGGCGAGCATCAACAGGATCAAGCCGCGAACGCGGAACAAGGCCGTGCGCACTTCGCCCGAACGCCGTCGACGCTGATATTGCATCCATTGCGCCATCTTCCAACCTCCTGCTCGGTCAGCGGGCAATACCCATCCGTCGCCGAACCCGAGGGGGCGCGGACCTTCCAACCAAAAGCTTGTGGTGAAAGTCTTCAGGGCACCGAGCCGGCCGGCCTCTCGCGCTACGCCTCACGGCGCAATGCGACCGAATCCCGATTTGGCACAACCTTAGCGAGTATTTTGCTACAATTTGCTTAACCGCAAAAGCCGTCGGAGACCCGCCGTCGCGGAAAAGCGGCGGGGCTCTGGCGCCACACGCGCGGAGCTTAGGAGCGGCTCCAATAAGCAACCTCGAGCGGGCAGGCGTCGCCGATATAAAAGGTGACCGGTACCTGTCGCTCGGTTTTGGCGCGGATGTCGAACTGTCGGCCCGGCTCGGCTGACCGATTGCGGAGGCGACGCCGAAATGCGGATGACCGGCAACACCATCCTGATCACCGGCGGCACCAGCGGTATCGGCCGCGGCCTCGCCGAAGCATTTTTCGCGCGCGGCAACCGGGTGATCGTCACAGGGCGAGCGCCATCGCTGTTGGCCGAGCTGGCAGGAGCCTCGCCCGGGATCATCGGAATGCTGCTCGACCTGGATGATCCGGCGTCGCTGTCGGCCGCGAGGGAGGAG
>NZ_MWLK01000020.1 GCF_002198715.1 Rhodomicrobium sp. R_RK_3
CGGAAATATGATTGGGTCCCGGCTCGGCCTGACGGCCGTCCGGGACGACGGGGAGAGGACCTTCGATACGCAAAGGTCTCCAGTGGGAGAGGGTTGGGGTGAGGGGGTAATTCCTATCGGTAGGACAAGACCTCACCCTACGGTTAGGCATTACCCCCTCACCCGGCACGCTGACGCGCGCCACCCTCTCCCCATGGGAGAGGGGAAGCTGCGCAATTTGAGAGATTGAGATACTTCGCCGCCGCCCAACTCCATCTCACGTGGTCCGGCTTTATTGACTGCGCGATGCCCGGCGGCGCTGGAGCACGTTCCGCAGTAGCCAGAAGTAGACCGGGTAGGGCAGCACGCGGAGCGTCTTGCCGAGCCACAGTGTCTGCGAGGGGAAGGCGATCTCGAATTTCTCACGCCGCAAGCCGGCAAGAATGCGGTCGGCGGCGATGTCGGCGGTGATGAGGAAGGGCAGGGGCGCGCGGCTCTCGCGGTTCAGCGGCGTATCGACATAGCCGGGATTGATGAGGCTGACGCGGATGCCGTAGCGGTCCAGCTCGGCGCGTAGGCATTCGGCGAGCGAGATCAGTGCCGCCTTGGTCGGAGCGTAGGCACCCATGCGGGCCATGCCGCGATAGCCTGCGATCGAGGCGTTCAGCGCGATATGGCCGCGCCCGCGCTCGATCATGCGCGGCAGCACGGCGGCGAGGCCGTGCACCACGCCCATATAGTTGGTCTCGACCAGCTTGCGGACCGTGGCGGTGTCGAAGCGCTGCGGGTTGAGCGGGGCGCCAAGACCGGCATTCAGGATGGCCAGATCGATCGGCCCCGTCTCCGCTTCGATCGCGGCGACGGCGCGCATCATGGCCGGCTCGTCCGTCACATCGACGGGATAGGCCGCGATCCCGGCCTGCTCGCCGGCGAGTGCCCGCAATGCCTCCGCATTGCGCGCGCTGGCCGCGACTGCCACGCCCGACCGCGCCAGCCGAAGCGCCATCTCGCGCCCGATTCCGGTGCTCGCGCCGGTAATCCAGGCGACCCGCCATTCCCCCGCCATGCCGCGTCAGAATCCCATGAACGGCTGCACCAGCCTTGCGAGGAAATGGCTATAGCGCGGCGGCTTTTCGCTGGCGATGATGCAGATGCAATCCTCGGGGCTCGTGACTTTCGGCTGGTGCTCGATGTCCTCGCCGAGATCGGAGACGTCGCCGGGGTGATATTCCCCGGTCTTGTCGCGGTAGGAGCCGCGCAGCACCATGGTCAGCTCCATGCCGCGATGCGAATGGGCCAGCAGCCGGATGCGCGGCGCCGCCCGGACCAGCCGGATCTCGCCCGCGCCTTTCGGCAGCGTGACCCAATATTGCTGCACCCCCTTGACCACCGATTGCCAAGGAATGTCCGAGCCGCTCATGCCGAGATAGCGCGCCAGCGGGATCGGCAGCACACGGTCGGAAGGCTGGTATTTCGGCTTCTTCTGCGCCATGGCGGCGGCGGCCGCGGCGACGTGCATCCTATGGACGGCACGGCGCGCGTAATCGTCGCCGTAAGCCTCCGGCGCGACGCGCTCCAGCAGCAGCCCGGCGACCAGCCCGAGGCGGCGCAGACTGCCGGCGCATTGCGGGCAGATCGAGACGTGACAGGCGACGAGACCGGCGATCGCGCCGGGGAGCGCGCCCGAGGCGTAGGACATCAGCGTGTCCGGCTGGGGGTGGTGGCGTATCGTCATAGGGAACCCTCGACGGAGCCGCGCAGCTTGCTATAGGCGAGCCGCATTCGAGATTTGACCGTTCCAAGCGGCAGATTGAGCTTTCCGGCGATCTGGGCCTGGGTGAGGCCGTCCATGAAGGAGAGCTGGATGATCTGGAGTTGTTCCGCGGGCAGTCCCGCAAGCGCCTGTCCGACCCTGGCGCGCTCCTGTTCGCGCGCCAGCCACTCGTCCGGAGGCGCTTCCGGCGGCTGCAAGACCTCGAACTCCTCGCAGAAATTCTGCCAGACCACCTGTCGCCGGACGCGATCGGTGCGAAGATTGCGCGCGATGGTGTAGATCCAGCTCGCCATGTTGCCGCGGCTCTCGGCGAAGAGATGCGACTTTCGCCAGATGGCCAGCATCGTCTCCTGCGCGATCTCCTCGGCGGTCTCGGAGTCCGCGCCTTGCCGCATGAGCATCGCCCGCACCTTCGGGCCGAAGGTCAGGAAGAGCTGCCGGAAGGCACCGGCATCCTGCTCTTGCGCGATTTTTTTGAGTTGATCGCTCATACTCGCCCGGAGAATGGCCGCGCCGGCCAGAACAATGGGGGGATTATGTCACCAAGTGGGGAAGAATAGCCTCACCGGAGCGGGAATAACAGCAATTTGAATAATGTCGGCAATAACACGGCGGTGGCGCCGGAAAAGCTGGATTTTCCCAGGGCTGCCTTGCGCGGGCTGAGAAGGCGTGAAAACCCGGCGGCTCCGTCGCCGAAACCGCCGGGCGCGTGGTGAGGCGGGGGCTGCTAAGCCACCCGGTCCTCGATCATGAAGCCGCCGGACTGGCGCGACCAGAGCTGCGCATAGATGCCGCCGCGCTTCAGCAACTGCTCATGCGTGCCCTCTTCGACGATGCGGCCCTGATCCATGATGATGAGCCGGTCCATCGCGGCGATGGTGGACAGCCGGTGCGCGATGGCGATCACCGTCTTGCCCTGCATCAGATTGTTGAACTGCTCCTGGATCGCCGCCTCGACCTCGGAATCGAGCGCTGACGTCGCCTCGTCGAGAATCAGGATCGGCGCGTCCTTCAGCAGCACCCGGGCGATCGCCACGCGCTGGCGCTGGCCGCCCGACAGCTTCACCCCGCGCTCGCCGACATGGGCCATGTAGCCGGCGCGCCCGCGCATATCCATCAGCCCTTCGATGAATTCATGCGCATGGGCGCGCTTGGCGGCGGCGATGACCTCCTCATCGCTCGCCTCCTTGCGCCCATAGCGGATATTCTCGAACACCGAGCGGTGCAGCAGCGAGGTATCCTGCGTGACCACGCCAATATTGGCGCGCAGCGAATCCTGGGTGACGGATGCGATATCCTGCCCGTCAATCAGGATGCGCCCGCCTTCCAGGTCGTGGAAGCGCAGGAGCAGGTTGACCAGCGTCGACTTGCCCGCGCCCGAGCGCCCGACCAGACCGACCTTTTCGCCCGGCTTGATCGAGAAGGTGAGATTTTCGATCAGCCCGCCCTCGCGCCCGTAATGAAAGGTGACGCCCTCATAACGGACCTCCCCCTTCGGCACGCGCAGCTCGCGCGCGGCGGGCGTGTCGACGACGGAGATCGGCCGCGAGATCGTTTCCATGCCTTCCTGCACGGTGCCGACATTCTCGAAGATGTTGGTCATCACGAACATGATCCAGCCGGCCATGTTGTTGATGCGGATGACCAGCCCCGTCGCCAGCGCCACCGCGCCGAGCGTGATCGCGTCCTGGCTCCACAGCCACAGCGCCAGCCCGCTGGTGCCGACGATCAGGAAGCCGTTCAGGATGATGACCGCGACTTCGTAGGAGGTCGTCAGCCGCAGCATCGCATGGAAGGTGCGGTTGTGCTCAAGGAGCGCTTCCTTGGCATATTCGTCCTCGCCCTGGGTGTGGGCGAACAGCTTCACCGTGGTGATGTTGGTGTAGCTGTCGACGATGCGGCCCGTCAGCGTCGAGCGCACCTCCGACATCGCCGTCGAGCTGACCTTCAGCCTCGGGACGAAATAGACCATCGAGAGCACGTAGAACACCAGCCAGATCAGCAGCGGCACGATCAGCCGCCAGTCCGCCTCCGAGAACAGCAGGATGGCGCCGCCCGTATAGATCAGCACGAACCACATGGCGTCCGAGATCTGCACCATCGCCTCGCGCAGCGACGGCCCGGTCTGGATGATCTTATTGGCGATGCGTCCGGCAAAATCGTTCTGGAAGAAGGACAGGCTTTGGCGCAGCACATAGCGGTGGGTCTGCCACCGGATCATGTTGGTGAAATTGGCGTTGATGACCTGATTGATCGCGATGATGTGGAAAGCGGCGAAGATCGGCCGCAGCACCAGCGCGATGAAGGCCATCCACAGAAGCGTTCCGCCTTGCTGGCTGAAGAAATCGGCCGGCGTCGGCGCGGCCTTTGCCAGGTCGACCAACTGGCCGAGGAAAGCGAACAGCGACACTTCGATGATGCCGACGAAAAAGCCCATCGACAGGATGGCCAGGAAGCCGGGCCAGACCTGACGCACGAAATGCCAGAAGAACTGCGTCCAATGCGCCGGAGGGGTCTCCAGCGACGACGGACGAACGGGGTCAATACGGGTTTCGAACCAGGAAAACATGGTGTCGCTCAATGCCGCAGGAATTTCAGGAAACTGAAAGTCAGTTTGCGCGGCAGAGCGAAGCAGGGGCGTTCGCTAAAACGTGCCGCGTGTCAGACGGATCGCCAGGTTTTTTCCATGTAGACGGCTCCGTGTGAGAGGGCCGGGCGCAGCAGATGGCTGCCCGAACGCCGGAGATTGGCAGACTATGTCGAAAAGTGGCGAAATTGTGATGCGCGAAAGTCACGCTTTCGTGTAACCGCGCGAAAACCACCGAGGCGGTTTGAATATTGACAAAATCGTTCTTTATATCAAACATCACCCTGCAAAAAGATCGGTTCGGTGGGTTTGAGATGGCGTTTATGGAAAAGGCTCCTGTGCCGGGCTCTGTCGTGGTCCCGGACGTGGGCGTAGAGCGTTACGCCGAGGTGGTGCAACTGGCGCCGATCCTGGCGCAGAAGCAGGCCGCCGCCTTGAACGCCCTCCTCACCGACGCCTCGCCGGAACAGGTGATCGCCGCCGCCCTCAGCGCGGTCGATCATGGCCGCTTCGCCATCGTCTCCTCCTTCGGCACGGAATCGGCGGTGCTGCTCGCCGCTGCCGCCCAGGTCGACGCCGCCGTCCCGGTGCTGCTGGTCGATACCGGCTATCTCTTCTCCGAGACCCTCGAATATCGCGACCTGCTGCGGTCGCGCGTCGGCCTCACTGACGTCCGCAGCCTGCACCCGGACGCGGCCGAGACCGCCGCCGAGGATGCCGAAGGCGACCTCTATCTGCGCGATCCCAATGCCTGCTGCGCGCTGCGCAAGGTGCGCCCGCTCGGCAAGGCGCTCGAAGGGTTCGACGCCTGGGCGAACGGCCGCAAGCGCTACCAGGGCGGCGACCGCGCCGGCATTCCGGTGGTCGAATCCGATGGCCCGCGTTTGAAATTCAACCCGCTGGCCAGCCTCAGCCGGGGCGAGATCGTCGAGCGCTTCCGCGGGCTGAACCTGCCGCCGCACCCGCTGGAAAAACACGGCTTCGCCTCGATCGGCTGCATGCCCTGCACCAGCCGCGTCGCCCCCGGCGAAGACCCGCGCGCCGGCCGCTGGCGCGGCCGCGGCAAGGTGGAATGCGGCATCCATACCGGGCCGCTCGGCGCCGTGCGCGAAGGCTGAAAGCCGCTTCCCGCCATACCGCTTAAGCAAACGATACGCTCTGTGCACGAAGCTGTGGACGGCGCCGCCGCCATCGTCTACCACGCCTTCAGCAAAGTGAGTGTTCGAGGGAGACGGGCGTGAGTAGAGCGAGCGATCTCGAGTTGCGGCTGCTGTTGCTGCGTGAGCGGCTGCGGGAAATGATCGGGCTGGTGCCCAAGGGGCAGCCGAAATCCGGCATCTACTCGCTCACGGAACTGCCGACGCCGCCGCAGCCGGCCGACGGCATTGCCATGGCCGCCATCGTCAAGAACGAGGCGCTCTATCTGCCGGAATGGCTCGAATTCCATCTCATGCTCGGCGTGCGCCACATCTATCTCTACGACAATGGCAGCACCGATAATTCCCCTGAGGTCCTGACGCCCTTCATCCGCGCCGGGCTGGTGACGGTGCTGCCCTGGCGCAATTTCAGCGCCGGCCTCAATCCGCAGGCACTGGCCTATAATCACGCCCTCGGCAATTTCGGCTCGGCCTATCAATGGATGGCCTTCATCGACATCGATGAATTCCTCTATCCGGTTGAAGGCGACTCGCTGGTTTCGACCATGCAGCGCTTCAACCACCTGCCGGGCATCAGCCTGCCCTGGATCTGCTTCGGGCCGGGCGGTCACAAGACCAAGCCAGACGGGCTCGTCATCGAGAGCTATTTCGAGCGCGCCTCATTCCCCTATCGGACCGAGCAATACCGGCTGCTGAAATACAAGGCCATCGTCAATCCGGTGGCGATCAGCGGCGGGAAATGGCCGCATCTGTTCTACACCAAGGAAGACGGCGCCATCCTTATCAACGACAATGGCGTCAAATTCCCCCAGCGCCTGCACAAGGATCCCGCCTATGCGACCGGCGATTATTTGCGGCTGCATCATTACATCACCCGCTCGCATGAGGAGATGGCGAAGAAGCTCGCCAAGGGCCGTGTCGATGCGCGCGGCGCGGTCGACATGGGCAAGCTGAGCAAGCGCTTCGCCCAATATGAGCTGCATGTCGAGGAAGACCGCCGCCTGATGCGCTTCGTCCCCGAGCTGAAGCGGCGGCTCGCAGAACGCTACGGCGCGGCGGCGGCGAACGCGGCGGCCTAAGCCGGCCGCTGCTCGTGCCAGCGCATGATCTGCCCGCCCATCCATTGATGGCATTCGTCGCGGTCGTGGCTGCGGTGCCAGCACAGGTTGACCGGCACCGTCAGGCGCGGCGCGGCCTCGGCGACGGCGACCAGCCCGAGCCCATAGGCGGCTTCGGCAATGGCCTGCGGCGCGACGATCAGGTGATCGCTCTCGCGCGCCAAGAACAGGCCGGCCAGGATCGAGGAGGCCTGCGTGCTCTGCTCGACATCGATGCCGAGCCCCGCAAGATGGGCGCGCACCGGATCGGGCCGCCACGGCGCCCCCGCCACCAGCACATGCGGGAACGCCCCGAGCTTGCCCGCCGCGTCCTTGGCCTTGGTCAGCTCATGCCCCGCCCGCGCCAGCACGACATAGCCGTCATCGCAGAGATGGGTGACGCAGATGTCGCCGGTCTCGCCGGTGACCGCGCCTTCATAGATCAGGAAATGGATGTGGCCAGAGCGCAGGTCCTCGACATAGGAGGACTCCTGCGGCGCCTGCCAGCGCATTTGGATCGACGGCGCGACCTCGGCGAGCTGCTTCTGCAGGCCGCCCAGCAGCGTGACCTCGCGGGTTTCGCTGCAGGCGATCATGAAGGTGCGCTCCAGCGTCGCCGGTTCGAAGGGCGTTTCGGGGCGCAGCAGACTCTCCATGCCGGAGACGATCACATGCACGGCGGGGGCAAGGCTTCTCGCCCGTGCCGTGGGCACTAGCCGTTGCCCCGCGCGGACGAAAAGCTCGTCGCCGAAAATCTCGCGCAGGTTGGAAAGCGCGTGGCTGACGGCGGAGGGGCTGCGGCCGAGACGCTCGGCGGCGCGGGTGACGCTGGCATCGATGAGCAGCGCATCGAGCACGACGATCAAATTCGCATCGAGTTCTTTGAGATACATGGCGTGCAATAATTAACACGGCATAATCCTACCTGGCTAAACATTTCCGCCGCATTGCGCCATTTTTTTTGCATTGCGGTAAACCCTTATGCGGTGTCGCCGCTGTGGTCAGCGCGCAAAAAACCCGATCAAAACTTGACAGCCGGACGGGCCGATCCTAGCAAACGCCATGAGCATCGAAACCCCGTCCATCCCCGTCCTGGAGTCCATCGCCTGTTTCTCGCGCCGCTATGACGCGTGGCTGGTCGACATCTGGGGCGTGCTGCATAACGGCCTGCGCCCCTTCGCCTCGGCGGTCGAGGCCTGCCGGCTGTTCCGCGAGGGCGGCGGCGTGGTGGTGCTGATCTCCAACGCGCCGCGACCGCGCGAGACCGTCGCCGAGCAATTGCTCGAGGTCGGCGTTCCGGCCGATTGCTATGACGGCATCGCCACCTCCGGCGATGTGACGCGCACCCTGATGGCCGAAAAGGCCGGGCAGACGCTGTTCCATATCGGCCCCGCGCGCGACCTGCCGATCTTCGACGATCTCGGCGTCTCGCTCGGCGGCGTCGCCGAGAGCGCGGCGGTGGTGTGTTCCGGCCTCTATGACGACGAGACCGAGACGGCGGCCGATTACGCCGATCTGCTGGCCGAATGCCTCGCCCGCAAATTGCCGATGATCTGCGCCAATCCCGATATTAAGGTCGAGCGCGGCGACCGGCTGATCTATTGCGCCGGCGCCATCGCCAAGGCCTATGAGGAAATCGGCGGCGAGGTGATCTATGCCGGCAAGCCGTATAAGCCGATCTACGACCTCGCCATGGCGCTGGTGAGCGAGCTGCGCGGGGCCGATCTGCCGAAGCACCGCATCCTCGCCATCGGCGACGGCCTGCACACCGATATTGCCGGCGCGGTTGCACAAAATATCGACAGCGTTTTCGTCGCCAGCGGCGTGCATCTGGCCGGCGGCCGCGAAGAAGGCGTCGAAGCGGCGCAGATCGCCCGCCTATTCGAAGGCAGCAAATCCCGCCCCGTCGCCGCGCTCAGCCAGCTTATCTGGTGATTTGAGCCGATTTCGGCGTCCCGCAGGCTTCCGGTAAGGTTCGGGCCTTCACCCTTGGGTGAATTGCACAGCTTTGCTTACCGTCATATGCTTTTTTGCTGTGCAACATTCATGTTGCTGTGCAAAATAATTCGGCAGTTTGGCGGAGTCAGGATTTCATGAGCGAAGACGGCAAGGCCGGCCACCATTTCGAAGATCTCAATGTCGGCATGGAAGCGCGCTATGTGCGGCGCGTCAGCGAGGAAGACATCATCGCCTTCGCCGAATTGACCGGCGACACCAATCCCATCCATCTCGACGAGGCCTATGCGGCGGGCACCATGTTCAAGACCCGCATCGCCCATGGCGCGCTGACGGCGGGCTACATCTCCACCATCCTCGGCACGCTGCTGCCCGGCCCCGGCGCCATCTACATATCGCAGAGCCTGAATTTCCGCGCCCCCGTCCATATCGGCGACGAAGTCACCGCGACCGCCCGCATCACCGAGCTGCTGCCCGCCAAACGCCGCGCCATTTTCACATGCCATTGCTCGGTCGGCGGCAAAACGGTATTGGAGGGCGAGGCTTTGTTGATGGTGCCCTCGCGCCAAGCGTGACGCAGGACGAGCGCGGGGGCCGGAAACGCTCGGGGCTGCATGGACATTATCAAGGGCTGGCGTGACGTTCCGGCGCGTTTGAAGGGCGCCTCGCTCGCCATCGGCAATTTCGACGGCGTGCATCGCGGGCATCGCGCGGTGCTCGATGTCGCAAGACGCGCGGCGCGCACCGGCACCCCTGTCGGCGCGATGATCTTCGAGCCGCATCCGCGCAAATTCTTTCAGCCCGACAAGCCGGTCTTCCAGCTCACCAGCCTCGAGCGGAAGCTTGAACTGCTCGCCCATTGCGGCATAGACCTTGCGGCGGTACTGCAATTCGACGCCTCGGTCGCCTGCCTGAGCGCCGAGGAATTCGTCAAGGACGTCCTGGTCGACGGCCTCGCCATCAGCCATGCGACGACCGGCTATAATTTCTTCTTCGGCAAAGGACGGCAGGGCAATCCGGCGGTTCTGCGCGCGCTCGGCGAGAGCTTCGGCTTCGGCGTCACCATCGTCGAGGCGGCGGGCAATTCCGGCGAGATCTATTCCTCCACACGCGTGCGCGAAATGCTGGCCGAAGGCGATGTCGCGGGCGCGGCCGACATGCTCGGCGACTGGTGGCAGGTCGAGGGCGTCGTGGAGTCCGGCGCCGGGCGCGGCACGGGGCTCGGTTTTCCGACAGCGAATGTGCGCCTTGCTGACGGACAATCGTTACGGCACGGCATTTATGCGGTCCGGGTCGGCGTCGACGGCGCCTGGCATCACGGCGCGGCTTATCTGGGCACGCGCCCGACCTTCGATGCCGGCGCGCCGCTGCTGGAGACCTTCCTGTTCGACTTCGACGGCGATCTCTACGGCCGCAGCATCAAGATCCAGTTCATCGATTTCGTGCGCCCTGACGCTAAATTCCGCTCCGGCACCGACCTTGCCGCGCAGATGCGCACCGATGTCGCAAAGGCCGAGGAAATCTTGCGGCGGGCCGATGCACAGGAGAAGAACTGAGCCGCGCCCTTCCTGGCAAGACCGTGCGCTGAGCGTCGGCGAAATAGCGGCTGACCTCATGCCACGCAGGCATTCCCGTCTCAATTTCGGACATTTCCAAGTCGCTCCGGTGGCCCCCGGCGTGAGTAGCTTTTGCATTACGTGCCACATTTACTGTCCCGCCCGGCCCATGATACAAATTAATCTTTACTCAATCTATGTTGTGGGGCGTTATGTTCGAAAATCTTCCCAAGACCTTCATAGAAAATCTGCCTGCGATTGCCGCGATTGCGGCATTTTTATTTACAATCCTTGAGTATGTGTTCGACTTCAAGCGCGAAAAGACAAGTTTCGGCCAGTATGCGAAGTCATTTTTGCGAATGGGTGCCGCGCTGGTCACTAGCATGGTGTTCCTGTTCTTCATCTTCGCCTATTGGCAGCCGAAGGATGAATGGCAAATCTGGAAGGAAAACACTCAGAGCTACTTCAAAAGTTGCGTCGACAAAGGCACGGGCGCGCAACTGGTCGCCGGCAAGAACGAGCCGGCCAATGCGGACAAGATCGCCTCGCTGGAGGAGTTGCGTTTCCAATGCCTGATGCTGGCCTGGACCAATGTCCAGCGGCCGAACAACCTCGCCAAGCGCAACCAAGGCGGACGCCATCCGCAAGACAATAGCGATTACACGACGCTATTCTGGCGCGACATCTACACGGCCATGCTGCTCAACGAAATTCCCGGCATCCCCGATACGCTGCGCGACACGCTCAGCCTTTATTCCAACGAATATCTCGGCACCGGCTTCACCTTTCCTCACAAGGAGCATCTGAGGAACGGGGCGCCGCTTTTCTATGCGGCCGGGGTGCGGGAATATCTGGTGAAGAACCTGTGCCTGCAGCCGCGCGGCAAGGAGTGCCCACCAAAGCGCAGCCCCTATGAGCGGGTCTGGGTCTGGCAATTCACCCAGACGGAGCTGGAAAATCTGACGCGCAACAAGAAGATGTCGGAATTCGTGCAGGCGCTGCCGGCGCCCGACCCGGCGCTCAACTCCGGCCAGCTTGATTATAAATACTACGCCAAGCGGGTGTCCCGCTTCGGCGAGAACAATGCGGACGCCTATGATGGCTACGTGCTTTTCCGGATGTCGAAATTCGACCGGCGCTTCTACCGCAACACATTCGGGCACCCGGCGCGCCCCTATGCCTTCTTCGCCGACATCCGGGATTATTGGGATCTGACGTGGAGCCAAGCCGTCACCATGTCCGCGACGACGCCCGGCGCCAGTTCATCTGAAGACCGGTGGTTCATCTGGATTTTCGTTTCAGATTCCACATCCTCCGACACTCACTATCTCGCCAGTTGGGGCTCGGTTTTCGAGATTCTCACGACGAACATCTCGGACGTGAACGCCAATCTGAAAAAACTGACAATGAATTAGTCTATCCGACGCAGGTAGGCATAGCGCGTATGCGCCGGAATATGCAGAATGCCCGACGCCGGTAACCGCGTCGAAAGGAAGCTGGCCGGGCTTTCGCTGGCCCGAGCACATGGCATGGTTTATGCCTTCACAGTTTCGTAATCGCTTTTAGCCTGAGAGGAAGGGGAGCACATGCATCTCGTTAAGCTTATGACCGGAGGGCTTACCGCCCTTGCGCTGGCGACTTTGCCAGCGCTTGGCGGAACGCTCGATGACGTCAAGGCCCGGGGTTTTCTGAAATGCGGCATCGACGGGGGGCTTCCGGGCTTCTCCGCGCCGAACGACAAGGGTCAGATGGTCGGTATCGACGCCGATTTCTGTTCCGGCGTCGCCGCTGCCATCTTCGGTGACAAGACCAAAGTCAAATTCACCACGCTGACAGCAAAAGAGCGGTTTACCGCCCTGAGCTCGGGCGAAGTCGACCTGTTGTCGCGCAATACCACGGCGACGCTGACCCGCGACGCCACGCTCGGCATCGACTTCACCTATTTCAACTACATCGACGGCCAGGGCTTCCTGGTGAAGAATTCTCTGGGCGTCAAAAGCGCCAAGGAATTGAACGGCGCCAGCGTTTGCGTTCAGGCCGGCACCACCACCGAGCTGAACCTTGCTGACTATTTTCGCGTCAATGGCATGACATTTAAGCCGATCGGCTACGACACTTCGGTGCAGACCCGCGAAGGCTTCGACGGCGGCTCCTGCGACGTTCTGACGTCGGACAAGTCGCAGCTCGCCGCCATCCGGTCCGAGCTGAAGGATCCGGCCGGCGCCACGATCCTGCCTGAGACGATTTCGAAAGAGCCGCTTGGGCCGGCCGTTCGCCAAGGCGACCCGCAATGGCGTGACATCGTCACCTGGACGCTCTATGCGCTGATCACCGCCGACGAACTCGGCGTCACCTCGGCCAATGTCGACGAAATGAAGAAGAGCGCCAACCCCGACATCAAGCGTCTGCTCGGCGTCGAGGACAAGATGGGCGAAAATCTCGGCCTGACCAACAGCTTCGCCTATGACGCGGTCAAGCAGGTCGGCAATTACGACGAGCTCTATCAGCGCAGCATCACCCCGCTGGGGCTGAAGCGCGAAGGCAGCGTCAACGCGCTTTGGACCAAAGGTGGGCTGCTCTACGCACCCCCGATGCGCTAATGGCGTAACGCTTTGAAGTCCCGCGGCTCGGCCAAGTCCTTGCCGCGGCTTCGATAATCTCACGTGGACAGCGGCGCCTAGGGGCGGGCGCCGTTGTTCACCTCCAACGCCCGAATGGAGAGGTTTGTGCCTTGAGCGGGAAAAGCCGGATTCCCTTTTATCGAAACCCCGCCGTCCGGGGCGTTATTGCTCAGGCGGTGGTTCTCGGGCTCGTTGCCTGGGCGCTTTTTACGATCTTCAACAATACCGTCGGCAATCTGCGCGCGCGCGGCATTCAGACCGGCTTCCAGTTTCTAGACCAGGTGG
Organism: Rhodomicrobium sp. R_RK_3; assembly: GCF_002198715.1. GTDB lineage: Bacteria > Pseudomonadota > Alphaproteobacteria > Rhizobiales > Rhodomicrobiaceae > R-RK-3. Next base: position 13,013 of record NZ_MWLK01000020.1, read on the forward strand.
CGCCGTTCGCCGTCGGCTATTCGCCTTTCATCGACTTCAAGCTCGGTGAAAGTCCGTATTGGCTGGTCTTCGTGATCGGCATCCAGAACACCATCCTGATCAGCATTCTCGGCATCATCGCCGCGACGACAATCGGTTTCATCATCGGCGTCATGCGCCTGTCGCCGAATTTCTTCCTGTCGCGCTTTGCGCAGGTCTATATCGAGACCTTCCGGAACATCCCGGTCCTGCTGCAGATCATGTTCTGGAATTTTGCCGTCTTCCTGCCGCTCTTGCCTTTCCCGAAGGACAGTTTGGGCATCGGCGATGAGGTCTTCCTCAACAATCGCGGGCTCTATATCCCCAAGCCGATCTTCATGGACGGCGCGGCGCCCTGGGTGCTGGTCGCCGCCGTGGCGCTCGGCCTGCTCGCCATCATCCTGCTGCATCGCTGGGCCAAGGAGCGGCAATATATGACCGGCGAGCGCCCGCCGGGCCTGCTCTACGGCATTGCCGTCGCGCTCGGGTTGCTGGTGGTGGTGTTCGCGCTGTTCGAGCCGCTGCGCTTCGAATTCCCTGTGCTTGGCCGGTTCAACTTGACCGGCGGCATCCAGGTGCCGTTGCCGCTGTTCACGCTCTGGTTCGCGCTGTCGACCTATACGGCATCGTTCATCGCGGAGAATGTGCGCGCCGGCATCGTATCGGTGTCGAAGGGGCAGACGGAGGCGGCGCAATCGCTCGGGCTGAAGCGCGCGCCGATGCTGCGGCTGGTGATCATCCCGCAGGCGCTGCGCGTCATCATCCCGCCGACCATCAATCAATATCTCAACCTGACCAAGAATTCCTCGCTGGCGGTCGCGGTCGCCTATGAGGAACTGGTCAGCTTGTGGGCGGGCATCGCGCTCAATCAGACCGGGCAGGCGCTGGTCATCATCGCCATGACCATCGGCGTCTATGTGACGCTCAGCCTGCTGACCTCACTTGTTCTCAACGTCTACAACCGTCGTGTCCAGTTGGTGGAAAGATAGTTTTATGGCGGAATCCGTAGTTTTCCAACCTATCGTCAGCCGTCCGCCCCCCCTCAGCGAAACCGGCCTCTGGCACTGGGCGCGCGAGCGGCTGTTCGGCTCGGTGACCAACTCGCTGGTCACGCTGATCTGCATCTACATTCTCTATCTGCTCATCCCGCCGATGCTGTCCTGGGCGGTGTTCAACGCCAACATTTCGGGCACCGACAGATCCGTCTGCGCGGCCAATCCGGGCGGTGCCTGCTGGACCTTCATCAAGGTCCGCTTCGTGCAGATCATTTTCGGCCTGCATTTCGGCCAGCATCCGGAGGAGGTCTGGCGGCCGGTGCTCGGCTTTGCCATGCTCGCCGGGCTGTTCGCCTGGCTGCTCGTGCCGCGCACGCCCTACAAGGTGCAGGTCGGCCTGTTCACGCTGTTCGGCTTCCCCTTCATCGCCTATGCGCTGATCCAGGGCGAATGGCTCGGCCTGCCGATTGCGCCGACCAATGAATGGGGCGGCTTCCTGCTCACCTTCACGCTGGCGAGCGTCGGCATGGTCTTCGCGCTGCCGCTCGGCATCATCCTGGCGCTCGGGCGGCGCTCGAACCTGCCGATCATCCGCGCCATCTCGATTGCCTATATCGAGCTGTGGCGCGGCGCGCCGCTGATCACCGTGCTGTTCATGGCCTCGGTGATGCTGCCCTTGTTCTTCTCGCATGAGATCGACCTCAACAAGGTGGTGCGCGCCATGATCGGCATCTCCTTGTTCCAATCGGCCTATATGGCCGAAGCCGTGCGCGGCGGCTTGCAGGCGATTCCGCGCGGACAGTATGAAGCGGCGGACTCGCTAGGGCTCGGCTATTGGAAGAAGATGGGCCTCATCATCCTGCCGCAATCGCTGAAGATCTCGATCCCGAGCATCGTCAACACCTACATGACGCTGTTCAAGGACACCTCGCTTGTTGCCATCATCGGCCTCCTCGATCTCTTGAACATGGCCCAGACCGCGAGCCGTTCGCTCGAATGGAAGGGCTATGACTTCGAGGCCTATGTCTTCGCGGCGTCGATCTATTGGGTATGTACTTACTCGATGTCGCGCTACAGTCAGCATATCGAGCGCAAGCTCGACACCTCGAAACGGGGTTAGGAGCCGAAACCATGACGATTCTGGAACCAACGGAAAAACCCTCGGTCCGCCCGGCCGCCGCCAAGGCGACGGACGCGCCGATCATCTCGATCAGCAAGCTCAACAAGTGGTACGTGAATTTTCACGTGCTGAAGGACATCGACCTGTTCGTGTCCAAGGGCGAGCGCATCGTCATTTGCGGCCCCTCCGGCTCCGGCAAGTCGACGCTGATCCGCTGCATCAACCGGCTCGAGATCTTCCAGGAGGGTTCGATCGTCGTCGACGGCATCGAGCTGAATGACGACGTGAAGCATATCGAGGAGGTCCGGCGCGAAGTCGGCATGGTGTTCCAGGGGTTCAACCTGTTCCCACATCTGACGGTGCTGGAGAACTGCATGCTGGCGCCGGTCTGGGTGCGCAAGGTGCCGCGCAAGGAGGCCGAGGAGGTGGCGCGGCAATATCTCAAGCGCGTCCGCATCCCCGAGCAGGCGAACAAATATCCGGGCCAGCTTTCGGGCGGCCAGCAGCAGCGCGTCGCTATCGCGCGGTCGCTCTGCATGAACCCGCGTATCATGCTGTTCGACGAGCCGACCTCGGCGCTCGACCCGGAAATGATCTCCGAAGTGCTCGACGTGATGATCGACCTGGCCGAAAGCGGCATGACCATGCTGGTCGTCACGCATGAGATGGGCTTTGCCCGTCAGGTCGCGCACCGGGTGATCTTCATGGACCAGGGGCAGATCGTCGAATCGCAGGACCCGGAAGGCTTCTTCCACAATCCCAAGAGCGACCGGACGAAGCTGTTCCTGAGCCAGATCCTTGGCCATTGAGGCGGCCATTAGGCCGGCCGCCTACGCAGGTTAGTCAGACAATCCGCAGCCTGATCCCCTCTCCCCTGGGAGAGGGCTTGGCTGCGGCGACTTGTGAGTCTGAGAAAGCGGCGCACGGGCTGAGCCGTCCCATCGATCCCACTCTATTCCGCGATGTCGGGGCCGGCCGTCCCGGCAACCCATCGGAAGCGATGCGCGAAGCGGAACGCCAGGTCTTCGCCGTCGGCCGCTTCGACGACGCCGAGCGCCTGCAGCCTGACGACGGCTTCCTTGACATCGGCGCCGGCGATTCCGGGCAGATCGACGATGTTATGGAGGCGGAAGGGCCGGTCTCCGGCCTTCAATGCCAGCCGCGACGCGAATTCGGCTTCCTCGCGGGGCACGCCCTGGCGGGTCAGCCGGGTGACGATCCGATGCTTCCGGTGCGCCGCGGCTCGCTCCAGCGCGACTTGCCGGGTCGCGCCGGCCAGGGCGATGAGATGCGCGCGGCGCTGGTTGTCGACGGGTAGGCCGGCGGCCTTTTCTTCGAGCAGGCGTGCGGTTCTTTTCAGGAGGTCGAGCATCGCCCATGCATATCAGGCAGCGGGCGGTTCCGACACCGATGGCGGGTTGCAGAGGCCGGCATTGCGTAATCAGAAAGCCGCCTTCGCCGCCCCCCCGCGCTGCGTGCGTGTCGATGCCCATTGTCGCGCGGCGGCCATTTCCCTGCGCGCGGCGCGTCTCCCGTGCCATAAGGGCGGCACGTATCCTCAGCTTCCCCGGTGGTCATGGTCCGTCTCGAAAACATCAGCAAGCAGAATGGCAATCATCTCCTTTTCATCGAGGCGTCCGCCGCTCTCCTGAAAGGCGAGCGTGTCGGCCTTGTCGGGCCGAACGGCGCCGGCAAGACGACGCTGTTCCGCATGATCACCGGCGAGGAAGAGCCCGACGAGGGCCGGGTGGCGGTCGATCGCGGCGTCAGCATCGGCTATTTCAATCAGGATGTCGGCGAAATGTCGGGCCATAGCGCCGTGGTCGAGGTGATGAACGGGGCGGGCGCGGTCAGCGCCGTCGCGGCCGACCTTAAGGAGCTCGAGGCGGCCATGGCCGACCCGGACCGCGCCGGCGAGATGGACGCCATCATCGAGCGCTATGGCGACGTGCAGGCCCGGTTCGAGGAACTCGACGGCTATGCGCTCGAGGCGCGCGCGCGGGAAGTGCTCGCCGGCCTCAGCTTCAGCCAGGAGATGATGGACGGCGATGTCGGCAAGCTTTCGGGCGGCTGGAAGATGCGCGTCGCCCTTGCCCGCATCCTGCTGATGCGGCCCGACGCCATGCTGCTCGACGAGCCGAGCAACCATCTCGATCTGGAAAGCCTGATCTGGCTCGAACAGTTTTTGAGGGGCTATGACGGCGCGCTCCTGATGACCTCGCACGACCGCGAATTCATGAACCGCATCGTCAACAAGATCATCGAGATCGATGCGGGCTCGCTCAACAGCTATTCCGGCGATTATGCCTTCTACGCCCAGCAGCGCGAGCAGAACGACAAGCAGCAGCAGGCGCAATTCGAGCGCCAGCAGGCGATGCTGGCCAAGGAAATCAAATTCATCGAGCGGTTCAAGGCGCGCGCCAGCCACGCCGCGCAGGTGCAGAGCCGCGTCAAGAAGCTCGACAAGATCGATCGCGTCGAGCCGCCCCGCCGGCGCCAGACCGTGCAGTTCGTTTTCCAGCCCGCGCCGCGCTCCGGCAACGACGTCGTAGCGCTCAAGGGCGTCCATAAGCGCTATGGCAGCAAGGTGATCTATGATGGCCTCGATTTCATGATCCGGCGCAAGGAGCGCTGGTGCGTGATGGGCGTCAACGGCGCCGGCAAGTCGACCCTGCTGAAGCTGGTGGCCGGCGCGAATGAGCCCGATCAGGGCTCGGTGACCATCGGCGGCAGCGTCAAGATGGGCTATTTCGCCCAGCACGCCATGGAAACGCTGTCCGGTGACCGCACCATCTTCCAGACCCTCGAACATGAATTTCCGCAGGCCGGGCAGGGCACGCTGCGGACGTTGGCCGGCTGTTTCGGCTTCTCCGGCGACGATGTCGAAAAGAAATGCCGGGTGCTGTCCGGCGGCGAGAAGGCGCGGCTGGCTATGGCGCTCATGCTGTTCGATCCGCCCAATTTCCTGGTGCTCGACGAACCGACCAACCATCTCGACATGGCGACGAAGGACATGCTGATCGCGGCGCTTGCCCAATATGAGGGCACCATGCTGTTCGTCTCGCATGACCGGCACTTCCTCGCGGCGTTATCGAACCGGGTGCTCGAGCTGACCGCCGATGGCGTGCAGGTCTATAATGGCGGCTACACGGAATATGTGGCGCGGACCGGCCACGAGGCGCCGGGGCTGCATGGTTGACGGGGGCCGGGCGCCGTCGATCAGCCCCGGTCCAGCCCGTCCTTGCTCGTTCCGCCTTCATTTCAGCGATGTCGGTTTTCCGACAGTTCCACCGCGCATTCGGGCCGGATGGTCGGCGCAGCCGATGCATATTGCCGCGCAAGTTATTGATAACGCATTCATTTTTATATTACGTACAGCTCCTTTTCGGCTGGCATGGGCTTTGCTAAAAGAAGCCAGGGGCAACATCCCGAATCGCGTTGAAAACGCCAAGGAGACGTCATGAAATACGCAAGTTTTCTCCCCGCAATCGCCGTCGCGGCAACGCTCGCAGCGACGCCGGTTTTTGCCCAAGGGTCGCCGACGCTCGACAAGATCAAGCAGACCGGGACGATCACTCTCGGCCACCGCGAATCCTCCATCCCCTTCTCCTATTATGACGATGGCCAGAACGTCATAGGATACTCGCAGGAGATGGCGCTGAAGGTCGTCGATGCGGTCAAGGCCAAGCTCAACCTGCCCAAGCTCGACGTCAAGCTGATGCCGGTCACCTCGGCCAACCGCATCACGCTGGTGCAGAACGGCACCGTCGACATCGAATGCGGCTCGACCACCAACAATCTGGAGCGCCAGAACCAGGTGGCCTTCTCGACCACCATCTTCGTCATCGGCACCAAGCTGGTCACCGCCAAGGATAGCGGCGTGAAGGACTTCCCCGACCTGAAGGGCAAGAACGTCGTCACCACCGCCGGCACGACGTCGGAGCGCATCATCCGCAAGATGAATGAAGACCAGAAGATGGGCATGAACATCATCTCGGCGAAGGACCATGGCGAGTCCTTCCTGACGCTGGAGACCGGTCGCGCCGTCGCCTTCATGATGGATGACGCGCTGCTCTACGGCGCCATCGCCAAGGCCAAGAAGCCCGACAATTGGGTCGTCACCGGCAAGGCCCAGTCGATGGAAGCCTATGGCTGCATGCTGCGCAAGGGCGATCCCGAATTCAAGGCGGTGGTCGATGAAGCCATCACCAAGACCATGACCTCGGGCGACGCCGTCAAGATCTACACCAAATGGTTCGAGTCCCCGGTCCCGCCGAAGGGCCTCAATCTCGGCATGCCGCTTTCCGACGAGATGAAGGCGCTGTACGCCGCGCCGAACGACAAAGCCTTCGAATAAATTTCCGTCCAGTCCAGACCAGCCCTGTCCCGGACCAGCCTCACGGCGGGTCCGGGCGGATCTTCACCCTCTGTTCGAAGGGCTAAGCCTCGATGTCCTATAATTGGAACTGGCCAATCTTTTTTTCCCCGGTCCCATCGGGTGAAACCACCTATCTTTTCTGGCTGATCGAAGGTCTTAAATTCACAGTTCTCCTTTCTCTGTCGGCCTGGGTGCTGGCGCTGATCGTCGGCTCGCTGGCGGGCGTCCTGCGCACCGTGCCGAACCGGTTCCTTTCGGGCGCGGCGACCGCCTATGTCGAGCTGTTCCGCAACATCCCGCTCCTGGTGCAACTCTTCATCTGGTATTTCGTAATGCCGGAATTGCTGCCCAAAAGCATGGGCGATGCCTTCAAGCAGAGCGATCCGCTGTTCCAGCAATTCGTCGCCGCCTTCGTCTGCCTCGGCCTGTTCACCAGCGCCCGCGTCGCCGAGCAGGTGCGCTCCGGCATCAACTCACTGCCGCGCGGCCAGAAATCCGCCGGCCTCGCGCTTGGCTTCACGCTGCCGCAGACCTATCGCTTCGTGCTCCTGCCGATGGCCTTCCGCATCGTCATCCCGCCGCTCACTTCTGAATTTCTGAACATTTTCAAGAACTCCTCCGTCGCCACCACCATCGGGCTGATCGAGCTGTCGCGTCAGGCGCAGCAACTGGTCGACTACACCGCTCAGCCTTACGAAGCCTTCATTGTCGTCACGGCGCTGTATTTGATGATCAACATCATCGTCATGTCGCTGATGCGCGTGGTCGAGGGGCGGGTGCGGGTTCCGGGCTATATGGGGGGCAAGTGATGTACGAATTCGACTGGTCATCCATTCCCGGCGCCATTCCGCTGCTGCTCAAGGGCATGCTGATTACGCTGGAGATCTCCGCCGTCGCCATCGTGGTCGGCATCGCCTGGGGCACCGTGCTCGCGGTCGCCCGGATCAGCGGCGTCGGCATCCTCTCGAAGCTGGCGGCGCTGTATGTGAACCTGTTCCGCTCCGTGCCGCTGATCATGGTGATCCTCTGGTTCTACCTGATCACGCCGGAACTCATCCGCGCCATTTTTGGCGCCGGCATCGGCGACATCCGGCTGGCCTCGGCGCTCGTCGCCTTCGCCCTGTTCGAGGCCGCCTATTATTCGGAAATCATCCGCGCGGGCATCCAGAGCGTGCCGCGCGGGCAGATGTCGGCGGGGCTCGCGCTCGGCTTCACGCCGGGGCAGACCATGCGCCGGATCATCCTGCCGCAGGCCTTCCGCAACATGGTGCCCTTGCTACTCACCCAGGCGATCATCCTGTTTCAGGATACATCGCTCGTCTACGTCATCGGCCTCTCCGACTTTTTCGGCACCGCCTACAAGGTGGGCGACCGCGATGGCCGGCTGGTCGAGCTGCTTTTATTCGCCGGCTTGGTCTATTTCGTTATCTGTTTCACGGCTTCGCGCATCGTGAAGCGTCTTCAGGCGAGGTATGCAATTGATTGAGATCCAGAATATCTCGAAATGGTATGGCGAGTTCCAGGTGCTCACCGAGTGCTCGACGAGCGTCGCCAAGGGCGAAGTCGTGGTCGTCTGCGGTCCCTCGGGCTCGGGCAAATCGACCCTCATCAAATGCGTCAACGCGCTGGAGCCGTTCCAGACCGGCAACATCACCGTCAACGGCATCTCGCTGAGCGACAAGAAGACAAACCTGCCGAAACTGCGCTCGCGAGTCGGCATGGTGTTCCAGAATTTCGAGCTGTTCCCGCATATGACGATCATCGAGAACATGACGATCGCGCAGGAGAAGGTGCTCGGGCGATCGAAGGAGGACGCGCTCACCAAAGGGCACGCGCTGCTGAAGCGCGTCGGGCTGGTCGAGCAGACCAACAAGTTCCCGGGCCAGCTTTCGGGCGGCCAGCAGCAGCGCGTCGCCATCGCCAGGGCGCTGGCCATGGACCCGATGTGCATGCTGTTCGACGAGCCGACCTCGGCGCTCGATCCCGAGATGGTCAACGAGGTGCTGGACGTGATGGTCGCGCTCGCCGAGGAGGGCATGACCATGATGTGCGTCACCCATGAGATGGGCTTTGCCAGGAAGGTCGCCAATCGCGTGGTTTTCATGGATCGCGGCCGCATCGTCGAGGACGCGCATAAGGACGAGTTTTTCGGCAGCCCGCGTTCCGAGCGGGCACAGGAATTTCTCTCGAAAATCCTGAGCCACTGATCGCAGAAAGCGACCGGCTGGCGGCGGTGGCATCTGCTTGCCCGCAGCAATGCTGCCGCCGCCGGAAGGAGTGTTTGAAAAGCAGACAGTCTTATCCATTGCAGCCGAAGGCGTTTTTGCATGCCTCTCGATCGTTCTGCGCGGAAAATGTTTGCGGTCCTCGGCGCCGGATTGCTGCTGATCGGCGCGGGCGTGCTGGCCTATCGGATCAGCGAGCGGGCAGGGCTGGAAGCGCTCAGCACCGAGGCGCATCACCGGCTCGATCTGTTCGCCGCCGCCATCGGCAGCATCGTCAACCGCTACGCCCACGTCCCCTCGACCATCCCGCTCAACCCCGATGTGGTCGAGCTGATGCGGCATCCGGAGGACCAGCGCCTCGTCAAGGCCGTCAACGATCATCTCGAGCAGTTCAACCAGCTCATCGGCAGCATCGCCATCTATGTGATGACCGCCGACGGCCTGACGCGCGCGTCGAGCAATTGGAACCAGCCCGACAGTTTCGTCGGCGAGGACCTGTCCTTCCGGCCCTATTTCCAATCGGCGCAGCTCGGCGTCCCGGCCCGCTATTACGCCGTCGGCACGACGCGGGGCGAGCCGGGCTATTTCGTCTCCTACCCGATCCGCGACGAGGGCCGGGTGATCGGCGTCTCCGTCATCAAGATCGGGCTGAAGCAACTGCTGGAACAAGCCTGGCTGCCGCCTGAGACGCCTGCCATCATCGCCGACGGCAATGGCGTCGTCATCCTGTCCTCGGTCGCCGCCTGGCGGCTGACGGCGCTGGCGCCGCTGACCCAGGCGCAATTGGACGAGATCGACCGCACGAGGCAATATAACCGCCAGCCCATCGGCCAATTCCCGGTCGCGCTCGGCTCCATCTTCAGCCATTCGCAGGTGGTGGATTTTCCCAAGGGCGCCGCGGCGGCGGAGGCGCGCAGCTTTTTCGCCGTCAGCCGGCAATTGGCGGAGAATGGCTGGCGCATCACCGTGTTCTCCGACATGCGGCCGGTCTATGCCCGCGCCTGGAACGCCGTCGCCTTCGCCGCAACCGGCGCCGCCTGTTTCGTGTTGGTCTTGCTGTTCTTCGACATGTGGCGGCGCAATCTGCGCCAGCGGCTCGAGGCGCAGGCGATGCTCGAGCGCGCCAATGCCGAGCTGGAAACCAAGGTCGCCAAGCGCACCCAGGATCTGGTCGAGGCCAACCAGCTTTTGCGCAGCGAGGTCACCGAGCGGCAGCGGGCGGAGACCACCTTGCGCGCCGCGCAGGACGAACTGGTGCAGGCGGCCAAGCTCGCCGTGCTCGGCCAGCTCGCGACCGGCATCACCCATGAACTCACCCAGCCGCTCGGCGCGCTGAGGACGCTGTCGGAAAACGCCGTCGAATTCATGCGCCGGGGCGACAGCGCGACGCTCGGCAAGAACCTTGAGATCATCGGCAATCTGGTCGACCGCATGGGCGCGATCATCGGGCCGCTGAAATCCTTCGCGCGCGTGTCGCCGGCCTTTCCGCAGGCGGTGGACGTCAAGCTCTCGATCGCCAATGCGCAGTTCCTGCTCGACCAGAAGCTGATCCAGACCCATGTCAAAGTGCACAATTATTGCGAGCGCGGCGGCCTGACCGCGTGGTGCGATCCGGTGCGGCTGGAGCAGGTGCTGGTCAACCTGATGGCCAATGCCATCGACGCCATGGCCGAATGCGAGGAGCGCACACTGACGCTACGCGCCGAGGCGGCGGGCAAGAGCAGCCTCGTCATCAGCGTCGCCGACACCGGCATCGGCCTGCCCCCCGCCGCGCGCGAGAAAATTTTTGAGCCGTTCTTCACCACCAAGCCGCCCGGCGAGGGGCTTGGCCTAGGGCTTGCAATATCCCGTGACATCATCCGCGATTTCGGCGGCTCGCTCTCGGCTTCGAGCCGCAGGGAAGGTGGCGCCGAATTCATCATAAATCTGCCAACGCCGCCCTCGGGAATTTGACATGGGACCTGAACTCGAAGCCTCGCTGAAAGTGCTCATCGTCGAAGACGATGCCAATGTCCTGCTCGGCTGCGCGCAGGCGATGCAGCTCGCCGGCTTCGACGTCGTCACCGCGACCTCGGCGGAGCGGGCGAAGAACCTGATCAAGCCGAATTTCTCCGGCGTGGTCGTCACCGACATGCGGCTGCCCGGCGCGGACGGCCTGCAGTTCCTGCAATTTGCCCGCGGCATCGACGCCGAGCTGCCCGTCATCATGATCACTGGCCATGGCGACGTGGCGCTGGCGGTCGAGGCGATGCGGGCGGGCGCCTATGATTTCATCGAAAAGCCGTTCTCGCCGTCCCATCTGGTCGAGGTCGTGCGGCGCGCGATGGAGAAGCGCCGCTTGACGCTGGAGGTCGAGAGCCTGCGCCGCCGCCTGCATCACGGCGACGATCTCGCCGCGCGGCTGATCGGCCATTCGCCGCAAATGGAGAAGGTGCGCCGGCTGATCCTCGACGTCGCCGACGCCGATGTCGACGTGCTCGTCGTCGGCGAGACCGGCACCGGCAAGGAGATGGTCGCCCGCTGCCTGCACGATTACAGCCACCGCCGCGCCGAGAATTTCGTCGCGCTGAATTGCGGCGGCCTGCCCGACACGCTGCTCGACAGCGAGCTGTTCGGCCATGAACCGGGCGCTTTCACGGGCGCGCAGAAGCGGCGGGTCGGCAAGATCGAATATGCCAATAAGGGCACGCTGTTCCTCGACGAGGTCGAGAGCATGCCCATGAACATGCAGATCAAACTGCTGCGCGTGCTGCAGGAGCGGGTGATCGAGCGGCTCGGCTCGAACGAGCTGGTGCCGGTCTCCTGCCGGGTGGTCGCGGCGAGCAAGGTCGATCTGAAGGCGATGGCCGCGCGCGAAAAATTCCGCGCCGACCTCTATTACCGCATCAATGTCGTCACCATCGAGCTGCCGCCGATGCGCGAGCGCCGCGAGGACATCCCGGCGCTCTACGATCATTTCCTGCTGATGGCCGCCAAGCGCTACGGCAAGCCGGTCCCGGCCGTGCCGCCCGAGCAGATCCGGCAATTGATGACCTATGACTGGCCCGGCAACACTCGCGAGCTGCGCAATCACGCCGACTGCAACGCCCTCGGCATCGCCCGTCACGCCGAGGATGCCGGGCAAAGCACCCGCGCCGAGCTGACGCTGAGCGAGGCGGTGGAGAATTTCGAGCGCGTGCTGATCGCGACCGAGTTGGAGCGGCAGTCGTCGAACGTCGCAAGGACCAGCGAGGCGCTCGGCGTCCCCCGCACGACCCTGCACGACAAGATGCGGAAATACGGCTTGAGCTGAACGCGGATCGTACGTTCGACGGTCGCTGCCGAGCGGCGTGCCGGGACTCGCGTGCCCGTGAAACCCGACAGCCTATTCCGTCGCCCCGGCCGTCGGAGGCGGGGCCACTCGCCTCTCCGCAGGCATTGTGCTGGCTGTTTTGCCAACCCCGCCTAAACCGCCGCCGTCTGGCCGGCCAGGCCTTCCGGGGTTTGGTAAAGATCGTGGAAATCCTGGCGCAATTGCCGCTTCAGCACCTTGCCCGTCGCGGTGTGGGGCAGCTCGCGCACGAAGATCACGTCGTCCGGCAGCCACCATTTGGCGATTTTCTGCGCCAGGAAATGCAAGATCTCAGACTTGTCCGCCGAGGCGCCTTCCCTCGGCACCACCACCAGCAGCGGGCGCTCGGCCCATTGCGGATGCGGCAGGCCGACCACGGCGCATTCGGCGATGGCCGGGTGGCCCATGGCGACGTTCTCGACATCCACCGAGCTGATCCACTCGCCGCCGGATTTGATGATGTCCTTGGCGCGGTCGACGATGGACAGAAAGCCCTGCTCGTCGATGGTCGCTACGTCGCCGGTGTCGAACCAGCCGTCGCGCCAGGCGGAATGCTCCGCCTCCTTATAGTAGGCGCTGGCGATCCAGGGGCCGCGCACCAGCAGCCGGCCGACGCTCTTGCCGTCATTCGGCAGCGCCGCGCCGTCCGGTCCCGCGATGCGCATCTGCACGCCATAAAGTGCGCGGCCGGCCTTCACCTGCAGGTCGTAGCGCTCCTCCAGCGGCAGCCGGTCGGTGAAGCGGCTCGGCGAATTGGTCGAGCCGACCGGCGACATTTCGGTCATGCCCCAGCCCTGGATGACGAAGGCGTCGTGCTTCTCCTGAAACGCCTTGATCATCGAGCGCGGCACGGCGGAACCGCCGATCACCAGGCGGTCGACGCTCTCCAGTTTCAGGCCCTCGCGGTCGCAATATTGCAAGAGGTTCAGCCAGACCGTCGGCACGCCGAGCATCAGATCGACCTTCTCGGCATCGACGAGTTCATAGAGCGACTTGCCGTCCAGCCCGCCCGCCGGCAGCACCAGCTTGCATCCGGCCATCGTCGCGGAATAGGGAATGCCCCAGGCATTGACGTGGAACATCGGCACGACCGGCAGCACGGAGGTCCGGCTCGACAGGCTCAATATGTCGGCGCTGCAGGAGGACATGGCATGCAGCACGGTCGAGCGGTGCGAGTAGAGCACGCCCTTCGGATTGCCCGTGGTGCCTGATGTGTAGCAAATGGCGGCGGCGAGGTTTTCGTCGAGCTGCGGCCAGGCAAAATCCTCGTTCTCGGCTTCGACCAGATCCTCGTAGCACAGGAGCGGCAGCGCGCAGTCCGGCATATGCGCGCGGCCGACCATGACGACGACGTGCTGCACGGTCGTGAGCTTGGGGAAGATTTTCTCGATCAGCGGCACGAAGGTGATGTCGACGAACAGCACGACGTCTTCGGCGTGGTTGATGATGTAGACGATCTGGTCGGGGAAGAGGCGCGGATTGATGGTGTGGATGATGGCGCCGCTGCCGGAGACGGCGTAATAGAGCTCGTAATGGCGGTGGGTGTTCCAGGCCAGCGTCGCCACCCGGTCCTGGAAGTTCACGCCCAGTTTTTGTAGCGCGCGGGCGAGCTTGCGGCTGCGGCCGGCGGCGTCGCGGTAGGTGTAGCGGTGGATGCCGCCTTCGGGCTTGCGGCTGACGATCTCGGCGTCGCGGTTGAAGGTTTCGGCATGGTCGAGCACCGACGATATCGTCAGCGGCACATTCATCATCAGGCCGTACATCTTGCATCCTCCCAAGCGTCTCCTCTTGCCGGGAGACGGCATTTTATCGCGCCGACTCGCCACCCTGCGCGGCGGCCGACTGACAGTATCGTCACTCGACCCGGGCAAAGAATCGAGCAAAATTTTTCCCCGGAGCGGCGTGTCTCGACGCGTCTAGGGCCGGCGCCAGCGGCCCTAGTCGAAGAGCTATTACAAATTTCCTCCGGATGCGGAGTAAATTCGACTAGATGCAACAGGTTGAAACCGCTAGAATACTATCGCCAGGATGCGGAAAGCCACTCCTATACCACATTTGGGGCATCCGGCGCCATTAGCCTCAAGTTATTTTGTAACAATCAAATTTTCATCGCAGCATTCACCTGATTAACGACCACGGAATTTGGAAGCTCTCGATTTGACGAAACCCCAGACATGTCCATTGCGCTGCTGACGGGTCCCCCCGCCAAAATTGGTTTTTTTAAATAATTTCAAAAGGAGATGAGTGTGCGCCGCAAACTCACGACAATCGTGGCTGCCGATGTTGTCGGCTACAGCCAGCTTCTCAGCCGGGACGAACAAAGCGCGCTCGCCGCCATCGAGCTGCTGCGGACCGATATCCTGGCGCCGAAGATCGCGGCTCATTCCGGGCGGATATTCCGGCTGCTCGGGGATGGGACGCTGCTCGAATTCGAAAGCGCGCTCGGCGCGGTCGAATTTGCCATGGAGGTCCAGCGGGATCTCGCCGAACGCAACGCCGCCAAGCAGCAGGACCCGCCGATCCTTCTGCGCATCGGCGTCAATCTCGGCGATGTCGTCGTCGAGGGCCGCGAGGTGCATGGCGAGGGCGTCAACATCGCCGTGCGTCTTGAAGCCCTGGCCGAGCCGGGCGGCATCTGCCTCACCGACAGCGTGCATGCGCAAGTCAAGAACCGCATGCACGCGCAATTCACCGCCATCGGCTTCCGCAGCCTGAAGAACATCGTCGACCCGGTGCAGGTCTGGCGGTGGCAGCCGCTGCCCGCGCCCGGCTCCGCCGAGGCCGGCGAGAGCCGCAAGAGCAATGCCTTCGGCTTCAGCGGCCAGCATCTGCTCGACCCCCAGCTTGTCGATCTGCTCCTGCACCTGCACGCCCGGTCGGCCCAGCTCGCCGTCTCCGACGCGCTCGACGCCGTGCTGGCGGAGACCGAAGGCAATCCGAGCTTCGAGGCGCTGTTCCTGCGCATGACCGAGCAAGTGCATAAGGCGCGCGACATGCTGAACGGCGTGCGCATCGAACGGGTCGACAATTTCCTGGAACTCGCCAATGCCGGGGCCAAGCACCAGACGCTCGGCGAATTCGTCGGCAGCATGTTCCATGACAGCAAGATCGGCTACGCCTTCCGCATCATTCCGGAGGCGCAGGCGATTTTGGCGAGCGATTACGGCATTCTCGCCAAGCGGACGCTGTTCATGGCGCTGCTCCGCCGTTTCCACAATGACGATTTCATCGCCCGCTCGCGCAGCCTGATCAAATTCGCCTATGTCGAGTGACACTCGGCGGTCACCCGATTGATCTTGCGGACCGTCCCCGCGCCGCCTTAAAGTTTTCCAGTCGAGGGGCAAGGGGACGGAGCATGATGTCGGGGTGTATTTCGCGGCAGGCCGTCCAGCGGGCTGGCGGTTTGATGCTTGCAGCCTGCCTGTTCAGCACCGCCGCCGCCGGCGGCGAGGACGATGGCCGCAAGGATGCGGGCAAGGACGCCATCCTGCTGAAGGCGCTGTCCCGGGTGCCGCGCCAGATCGATGCCTCGCCCTTGCCGAATTACACCGGCGATTTCGTCTCGCTCGACGCGGTCGGCGGCTGGCACAAGCCGGCCAATGCCAGCCCGTTCGTCGGCGCCGGGACGGTTGCGAGCGGCGTCGCCGAGGCGCCTGCCGATTGCTCGCGCGAAGCCATCATCCGCGCCGCCAGCGAAGCGCCCTACGCCTTCGAGGCCAATAAGAAGGGACTGCTTTACGGCGTTCAGACCCACACGCCGGAGACCCGCGTCACCACCAAATATTGGGACATGCCGGGCTTCAATTCCTGCGCGCTGGTCGTCTATGCCATCCTGAAGAAAGCCGGCTGCGCCTGGGCGAAATACACCGCCGACGCCAAGGGCATCTACGACATGGCCTTCGAGGCCGGCTGGCGGCCGCCCGCGGCGCAAGAGGGCGGCTGCATGGTCGCCTGGAATTCGAAATGGGAGGGCAAGCGCCCGCGCATCGGCGAGCGCCAGAAACAGGCGGCGCGCGGCAGCACCAGCTTCCGCCATGTCGGCATCACGACGGGTGCGTGGCTCTCGGTCGACAACACCTCATGGCTCAGCCGCCCGACCACTTACCTCACCATCCGCCCCATCACTTACGAGCCGCCGATCTTCCTCTGCCCGCCTAATGATGCGGCAAGGCCGCAATCCGGCGGCCAGCGCAAATAGGCGCGCAGACTTCCCACCCACGGCGGAACTTCGGCCCGGCCCGCCCGTTTGGGCCACGTTCATCTTATTCTGACATTGTTTCCCGTTACGGAACAATGGCCGGAGATGCTGCCATGCGGGCTGAACCTCCGGCGCCTTGGCCGCGTCTTAACCATATTGGCTGGACATGGGCTAAGCCGGGGCGGTATGACACATCGCTTCAATTTGACTAAAAATGATGCAGATCGCGGATAGGGCCTTATGGAAGCGAAGCAGAAATCCCGGCAGAACTTTCACGAGTCCTACGGCGCGAACGAAGAGGTCAAGCCGCCATCGGCGCGCTCGACGGGGCTCGTCTTCGTCGCCGTTTCGCTGCTTCTGGGCGTGATGTTTCGGCATCATCCGGCGGCCGTCGCGCTCTTCCTCATTGTGGCGCTCACCCTTCTGGCTTTCAGCCTGCTCGCGCCGCAGCGGCTGGAGCCGCTCAGCCTCATCTGGTTCAAATTCGGCATGCTGCTGAGCCGGATCGTCAATCCGATCGTTATGTTCCTGATGTTCGCCCTCGCCATCGTGCCGATGGGGCTGCTGATGCGCCTTTTCGCGGATCCGCTGCGCTCCAAGCGCGAGCCGGACGCCACCACCTATTGGCTCGAACCGGACCCGGCCGAAGCCAAGCTTGCCTCGATGAAGAACCAGTTCTGACCGCATTCAGGCGACAGGCGCACGCAACCGCGCGCGGCTGGCCACCAGATTTCTGTCCCAAAATGGGACCAAACGACGAGATGAGTGTTTCCAAACGCGCCCCTGGGGAAGCGGGACGCGGCAACAGTTGAGACGGCTGAATAGGATGGGGGCTCCCGGTGTTCATTGAGGCAGGATCCGCCGATCGCTTGGCGATGGACTCCCCCCGATCGCCGCATGATCGCGGCGGCCGAGAGGCGGGACCCGGTCTCGCCGCGCCTGCCTCATCGCGCTGAAGCCCCACCGGAGCGGACTATGCGAATTCTTGGAATTTCTGCCTTCTATCACGATAGCGCGGCCGCCCTGGTCGAAGACGGCCGCATCGTCGCCGCCGCCCAGGAGGAGCGCTTCACCCGCAAGAAGCATGACGCGGCGTTCCCGGAACACGCCATCCGCTATTGCCTGGACACGGCCGGCGTCGATCTCGACGAGGTCGACCACGTGGCGTTCTTCGAAAAGCCGCTGGTCAAGTTCGAACGGCTTCTGGAGACCTATCTTGCCAACGCGCCCGGCGGCTTTCAATCCTTCCGCACGGCGATCCCGGTCTGGATCAAGGAAAAACTGTTTCAGAAGAGCGGGCTGACCAAGTCGCTGAAGCCATTTTCGGCGACCGGCACCGTTGGTAGCAAGAAGCTGCTCTTTGCCGGCCACCATCAGAGCCACGCCGCCTCGGCCTTCTTCGCCTCGCCCTTTGAAGAAGCCGTCGTCCTGACGCTGGACGGCGTCGGCGAATGGACCACGACCTCGGTCTCGATCGGGCGCGGCAATACGCTGGAGACGAAGCGCGAGATCAAATTCCCGCACAGCCTCGGCCTGCTCTATTCCGCCTTCACCTATTATACCGGCTTCAAGGTCAATTCGGGCGAGTATAAGGTCATGGGCCTCGCGCCCTATGGCGAGCCCCGCTATTACGACCTCATCATGAAGCACATCATCGATGTCAAGCCGGACGGCTCGTTCTGGCTGGACCTCAGCTATTTCAACTACATGACCGGCCTGACGATGACGTCGGCGAAGTTCCATGAGCTGTTCGGCGCGCCGCCCCGCGATAGTGAAGGCCGCGTCACCCAGCGCGAGATGGACCTTGCCGCCTCGATTCAGAAGGTCACCGAGGAGATCATGCTGCGCATGACGCGCGAGCTCTCCCGCAGCTACGGCATCCGCAATCTGTGCATGGCGGGCGGTGTGGCGCTGAACTGCGTCGCCAACGGCAAGATCTTGCGCGACGGGCATTTCGACCGGATGTGGATTCAGCCGGCGGCGGGCGATGCCGGCGGCGCGCTCGGTGCGGCGCTGGCGGCGAGCTACGTGCATTTGGGACAGCGGCGCCATGTCAATGGCAGCCTAGACGGGATGCAGGGCTCCTATCTCGGCCCGGCATACGAGCAGAGCGATATCGAGCGCCGGCTCGCGGCGAGCGGCGCCCGCTTCGAAGTGCATAAGGACGGCGAGTTGATGGGCCGCACCGTCGATAGCCTGACGGCGGGCGATGCGGTCGGTTGGTTCCAGGGCCGCATGGAATTCGGTCCGCGCGCGCTCGGCGCCCGCTCGATCCTCGGCGATCCGCGCAATCCCGAGATGCAGAAGACGCTGAACCTCAAGATCAAATATCGCGAGAGCTTCCGGCCCTTTGCCCCGGCCGTGCTGCGCGAGGACGTCGCCGATTATTTCGAGCTGGATGAGGACAGCCCCTACATGCTGTTCGTCTCCGATGTGAAGCGCAACCGCCGCCGCAGCGCCGGCGAGGGCGAGGAGAAGCTATTCGGCATCGACAAGCTGAACCTGCTGCGCTCCGACATCCCAGCCGTCACCCATGTCGATTACTCCGCCCGCATCCAGACCGTGCATGAGGAGACCAATCCGCGATTCCGCGCGCTGCTTGGCACCTTCAAGGAGCGCACCGGCTATTCCGTGCTGGTGAACACCTCATTCAACGTGCGCGGCGAGCCGATCGTGTGTACGCCCGAAGACGCCTTCCGCTGCTTCATGGGCACCGAGATGGAAACGCTCGTCGTCGGTGATTGCATCCTGCGCAAGGACGCCCAGGACCAGAGCCTGGCCAAGGACTACAAGGACAAGTTCGAGCTCGATTAGCGGATCGGACGGCTCGGCCCCTCGGGGGCAAGGGTTCGCGGAGACAGGACAAAGACCGGATATCACATGGCCACCTACGCCGATCACGAACAGGAAACCAAGCGTCTGCGGATGCCCGGCATTCGCCGCCTGCTGAAAACGCTCTCCCTCCAGGGGGCAATCCTGCTGTTCACGCTCGGTGTGCTCGATGCGATCTTGTTCTTCGCTCTGCCGGACGAGTTTTCGGCGCAGTTTCCCGGCTACAGGCAGGGCTTCTTCCTCTCGGAAGTGATTGGACGGGGATATCCGCGCGGCTATTTCGAGCCTAACGCGGAGCGCGGCTTCGACATCATCCCGACCGAAAAGCCGCGCACCGACCTCGTCCATTACACCGACGACGTCAGCTACAATATCTGGTCGAACACCATCGGCTGCTTCGACCGTCCCGTGCCGAACCCATTGCCGGAGACGCTCTGGTACTGGGCGGGCGACAGCATCGCCTGGGGCCATGCCAAATATGAAGACCTGATGGCCAGAGTCATCGAGCGGGCCAAGCATATCGAAATCCTGCAATGCGGCGTCACCCATACCGGGCAGCGGCACCAGTTCTCGAAATTCCTCGAGATCACCAAGAAGCTCGGACGCTTCCCGCAGCGCGTCTTCGTCGTCTATTCGCCGACCGACACCATGAACGACTATCTGCATCCGCATTCCACCGTCGTCGATGGCGGGCTGACGGACATGAAGATGCTGACGGCCGACAATGAGATCGTGAAGCTGGAGCAGGATTGGTTCGACAAGATGCAGGCCGAGCGCGCCGCCGCCAAGACCGGCGAGAACGGCCAGCTCACGAATTTCTCGGTCTCGCGCCTGTTAATGCAATATTCGATCTCGGCGCAACTTCTGAATGCGGGCTTGCACGCGCTCAACAACCACGTCCCGGCGTTTGAGGGCCACGTTCCTGTGCTCGGCGAAGAGCCGATGCTGGATTGGTACGAAAAATATGTCGTCTATCACGGGCAGAAGCTCTACGATCTGCACCGGCTGACATACCTGCAAACCCGGGGGGGCACGCTGGATTATGCGAACTTCAAATATGCCGACGCGAATAAAGCCGTCATCAAAGAGTGGCGCGACCACGCGCTCGCCAACGGCTATTCGCTGGAGTTCATCCTGCCCCATCCGGGCCCTTCATCGCTCTACCCGCCAGAGAATGCGACGAATTTTTACAATGAACTGATCGCATACTTGTCGTCGCTCGGAATAAAATATTACGACGTCGCAGCGGAATTACAGAAACGCAAGATACGCGCCGATGATCTGTACTGGATGAGTGACATCCATATGTCCGGAGAAGGAAATCAGATCGTCGGCGAAATTCTCGCTGAACTTTTATAAAGCTCATGGCGCCTGATGGTTGGTGGGACAGCCATCAGGCGGCGAGGCCATGAAAACGGCGTCGTTGGCAATGCCTTGCCGGCGGCGGCGATGGGGTTGCGGGCAGATTTCGCCTCACAGCGAAAATAGGTCCGCGGGGGAGAACGAAGATCGAACTGTTCGCAACAGCGAATGTTCATCAGATTGACGTATAAACGGGAGGCGCGTCTTCGGCCTCTTTTGTTGGGGGACTATTCTTGGCGGGGTTATCGGTTCATCGCTGCGTCAACGCGCTGGGAATTACGGCTGTCCTGGCCTATGCCGCCATGGCGGCATTGTCCTACATCGAAACCCCCGCGCTCTGGGACGCCACCTACTCACCCAATGCGACCCTGTTCTTCAATCGCATCTACGGCGTGGAAATGGTCAACGCCATCCGCGCCTGGTTCGGCGGCCCGCTGGCCGTCGTCATCACGCATTGGGTGCCGCTGGTCGTGGCCAGCGTCGTCGCGGTGATCCTGGTCTTCGTGCTCGGCCATAATGGCCATGACGAGCACGACGAGAAAACTGCCCGGCTCGTGCTGCGCTGGGCCTTCGCCATCACGGCGGCGAGCTTTTTGGCGTTCCCGGTCTTCACCCAGGATTTCTGGCTCTCCGCCGTCTGGGGCAATATGGTCGATGCCGGCGTCAATCCGTACCATGTGAAATTCACGCCCGAAGAGATCGCCGCGCTGCCGCTCGATCACTTCCCGATGACCATGTCCTACGGGCCGATCTGGGCGCTGATATCGGGCGTCGTCATGACGCTCTCCGGCGGCAGCCTGCTGGTCACTTTCATCCTGTTCAAGGCCGTGCTGGCCGGAACCTGGGGTGCCTCGCTGGTGCTCGTCGACAAGATCATGGCCCTGACCGCGCCGGCCATGCGGCCCATGGCGCTGGCCGTGGTGGGCTGGGTGCCGCTCGGCGTGCTGCAAACCGTCGGCGAAGGCCATAATGACATCGTCATGGCCATGCCCGCGCTGCTCTGGATCCTGCTGCTGGTGCAGAAGAAGACGCTGGCGCCGGTCGCCCTGGCCTTCTCGGCGCTGGCCAAATACACGACGGCGCCGCTCTTCCTCATCGACGTCATGCACAATCTGCGCTCGCACCGCGTGCCCTTGCGCGCCTATGCGCCGAGGCTGATCCTGCCGGCGCTCATCACCATCGCGGTGATGGCGATCTTCTACCGCTCGACCGCCTTTTTCGACGGCGTCCGGCTGATCAACGAATGGCATTTCCTGCAGCCGAGCGATGCTTTCGCCGCGCTCGACGATGCCTTCGGCGGCTGGCTGGCGCCGTTCGGCGAAATTGCCAATATCGTCTTCCCGGCCATCGCGCTGCACCAATGCTATATCTATTGGAACAAGCCCGACAATGAGGAGATGCTGCGCGCCACGCTCGCCGTGATGGCGGCGGTCTCCTTCTCGGCCATCAGCCATCTGTGGCCGTGGTATCTGGTCTGGACGCTGCCGCTTGCCGCGCTCGTCCCCGGCTGGTGGCTCTCCCGCTTCGTCATCGGCCTCGCATTGCTCGCTCCGTTCACCGTCGTCGTGTGGTGGGTGCCAGAGGTCGAGGATTTCAAGCATGTCGCCGCTTTGGTGATGTACATCGTCGCCGCGCTATGGACCATGCTGACCGCGCCCAAGCCTGAGGAGCAGGTCGAGGATCTGGCGAACGTGGTGCGCAATGTCGATTTTACCCGCGCCCGCAACGAGGCCGCCGCCCGCTTGCAGGAGGCCGAATACCCCACCGAGGTGCGGGTCAAGGTCAAGGCCGTGGTGCCGGGAGAATAGAGGGCGAGCGGCAAGGCGTGTGATCCCTGCGCGAAGGCGGGGTGAAAAACAACAACGTCAAGGAAACGCCATGAACCAGATCGACCTCGCCGGCCGTAGCGCCGTCATCACCGGCGGCGCGCGCGGCATCGGGCTTGCCACCGCCGAGCGCTTCATCGCCTCGGGGGCGAAATTGGCGATCTGGGATATCGACGGCGTCTCCGCCGACGCGGCCGCCGCCTGCCTCGGCCAGACCGCCATTCAGGTCGATGTCACCGACGAAGCCTCCGTCATCTCCGCCGTCGCCCGCAGCGAAGCCGCTATCGGCCCGATCGACATTCTCGTCACCAGCGCCGGCATCACCGGACCGAACCTTACCATCGCCGACTATCCGCTGGACGACTGGCGCCGCGTGCTCGACGTCGATCTGACCGGCCCGTTTCTCTGCTCCAAGCATTTGGTGCCCGGCATGAGCGCGCGCAATTACGGCCGCATCGTGCATATCGCCTCGGTGGCGGGCAAGGAGGGCAATCCGAATGCGGGCGCCTATTCGGCGGCGAAGGCGGGTGTGATCTCGCTGACCAAATCGCTCGGCAAGGAGCTGGCGGCGACCGGCATCCGCGTCAATTGCGTCACCCCCGCCGCCGTGCAGACGGAGATGTTCTCGCAGATGACCGAGGCGCATATCGCTTATATGCTGTCGAAAATCCCGATGGGGCGCTTCGGCCGGGCCGAGGAGATCGCGGCGCTGGTCACCTGGCTCGCCTCCGAAGACTGCTCGTTCTCCACCGCCGCCGTCTTCGATCTCTCGGGGGGGCGCGCAACGTTTTAGCGCCGGTTCCGATGGCCGGGGCTACTGGCGTTCGGGCTTTCCATTAGCGGCCTGCGCGCCGCTAATGCAGCCGGCTGATGCAGAATTCCACGGCATCGAGCAGCGCCGCCTTCTCCCGGCTGTCGGGGAAGATCGCCATCGCGTCGCAGGCCATGGCGCCGTAATGGCGGGCGCGGTTGATGGTGTCGTCGATGGCGCCGGAGCGGCGCACATAGGCGATCGCCTGTTCCAGATCGCCGTCGCCCGGCTCCTCGTCCTGCAGGGTGCGCCGCCAGAAGGCGCGCTCGTCTTCGGTGCCGCGCCGGAAGGACAGC
Source organism: Rhodomicrobium sp. R_RK_3 (assembly GCF_002198715.1). GTDB lineage: Bacteria > Pseudomonadota > Alphaproteobacteria > Rhizobiales > Rhodomicrobiaceae > R-RK-3. The sequence continues at coordinate 36,405 of NZ_MWLK01000020.1, forward strand.
ACGACGGGCAGCGTGATCTTGCCCTCGCGGAAATCGTCGCCGACGCTCTTGCCGAGCTTGGCCTGTTCGCCGGAATAATCCAGCGCGTCGTCCACGAGCTGGAAGGCCAGCCCCAGATTCTTGCCGTAGGACCGGAGCGCCGCCTGCTCCTCCGCCGAGCGCTCGGCCACGATGCCGCCGACCTCCGCCGCCGCCGAAAACAGCGCGGCAGTCTTGGACTGGATCACGGCCATATATTCGTCTTCGGTGGTGGCGGTGTTCTTCGACACCGAGAGCTGCAGCACCTCGCCCTCGGCGATGACGACGGCGGCATTGGAGAGGACGCGCAGCGCGCCCATCGAGCCGACCTCGACCATCATCTTGAAGGCCTGTCCGAGCAGGAAATCGCCCACCAGGACGCTCGCCTCGTTGCCCCAGAGCAGCCGCGCCGTGACCTTGCCGCGCCGCAGGTCGCTCTCATCAACCACATCGTCATGCAAAAGCGTCGCCGTATGCATGAACTCGACGGCGGCGGCGAGCTTGACATGGCCCGCCCCGCGATAGCCGCAGAGCTTAGCCGAGGCGATGGTCAGCATCGGACGCATGCGCTTGCCGCCGGAATCGATGAGATGCCGCGCCAGCTCGGGAATCATGTCGACATCGGACCGCGCCTTGTCGAGGATGATGCGATTGACCGAAGCCATGTCATCGCCGACCAGAGCCATGAGCGGCTTCAGCTTGTCGAGCGGCTCGCGCTGCTCCTCTAATGTGACGACCACACCCAATTGCGCCTCCTCGATGGAACGCTTTTACGCCCGCGCTATTAGCCTCAGCCGTCAAGCCTGGGTCAAGCGGGCATGTCGCCCTTGCGACGAAGTAATCATGGTGCCTTCCGGCGGACCTGTATTGAGGCTACAAGTCTTTGAAATCGGCGCGGCTTGGAGAAGCGTCAATGAGATGGAACGTCGCGGGCCATCCGCCGTTCCGCCCCGTTTTTGGAGGGATGATGAAAGAGCTGATCAGGAGCAACGATCCTGTACTGCTGTCCTTTATCGACGCGCTGCTGAACGAGGCGAATATTCCGCATGAGTTGGCCGATGAGCATATGAGCATCCTGGACGGCTCGATCGGCGCGCTGCCGCGGCGGATGCTGGTCCGGGACGAAGATTTTTACGCCGCACGCGCGGCGCTGGCCGACGCCGAGATCGAATTGCCGGACCCGGATGGCGACTGAGACCGGCGAGCCACACGCCTTGCCGACCACCGAGGATGCCTTTCTCGGCGGGCAGTTGATGATCGCGCAAGCCCTGCAGGGGTCGCGCGCCGGGATCGACGCGGTGTTTCTGGCGGCGGCCTGTCCGGTGCGACCGGGCGAGCGCGTGCTGGATGCGGGCGCGGGCAGCGGCGTCGTTGGGCTGGCGGTGGCGCGGCGGGTCGAGGGCGCGCGGGTGACGGGGGTCGAGATCGATCCGGAACTCTGCGCCCTCGCGAGCGCCAACGCGGCGCGCAACGGGCTCGCCGACCGCGCCGGCTATCTCTGCGCCGACATGACCTCGCCGCCCGGCCGCCTGTTCGAAGCCGGCCTCGCCCCAGACAGTTTCGACCACGCCGTCGCCAATCCGCCCTTCCTCGACGCCGCCGGCGCCAGGTTGCCTTCCGCGCCGATGCTGCGCCGCGCCCACGCCCTGGAGACCGGAGATCTGGAGCGCTGGATCAAATCGCTCGGCGCGCTGGTGAAGCCGAAGGGCACGCTCACCCTCGTCCACCGCGCCGACGCGCTGGCCCGCATCCTGCGCCATTGCGAGGGGCGTTTCGGCGGCCTGATCGTCTATCCGCTCTATCCGCGCGAGGGCGAGCCCGCCTGCCGCGTGCTCATTCACGGCCGCAAGGGCAGCCGCGCGCCACTCCGCCTTGCGCGCGGCATGGTCCTGCATCACGCCGGCAACGGCTTCGTCCGCGAGGCCGAGGCGATCCTGCGTGATGGTGCCAGTCTTGAACTCGGGCGCTCCAAATAGCATTTGCGATCGATGGGCATTCGGACGATCGGGCGGGCGGGACTGTTGCATTTTCGCGCGCCGGGCTGCCCGGCTCCTGTCCGCGCAAGCCTTCATTCACAGTTTACCCCCATCTTCACTTCGGACCCTGACCACGATTTCCATGATCAATCCCATCACTAGACTTAAGCGCCTTTTCAAACGCGGCCCCGTGGTGCCGGTCGTGCGGCTGACCGGTGTCATCGGCGCCGGCACGCCCCTGCGTCAGGGCCTCTCGCTGGCCAATGTCGCGACCACCCTTGACCGGGCCTTCGCGCTCGCCGACGACGCCATCGCCATCCAGGTGAACTCGCCCGGCGGCTCGCCGGTGCAATCACGCCAGATCTTCCAGCGCATCCGCGATCTGGCGCGGGAGAAAAACGTGCGAGTCTATATGTTTGCCGAGGATGTTGCGGCCTCGGGCGGCTACATGATCCTGTGCGCGGGCGACGAGATCTATGCCGACAGCTCCTCCATTGTCGGCTCGATCGGGGTGATCTTCGCCGGCTTCGGCTTCGTCGATCTCATCAACAAGATCGGTGTGGAACGGCGCGTCCACACGTCTGGCGAGAAGAAGATGGCGCTGGACAGTTTCCAGCCGGAAAACCCGGACGACGTCATCCGGCTGAAGGCGCTTCAGGCCGACATCCACGAGGATTTCATCGCCCTTGTCCGCGAGCGCCGCGGCGACCGCATCGCTGCCGCCGGCGACCAGTTGTTCACAGGCGAGTTTTGGGCCGGCCGCCGCGCCCTTGAGCTTGGCCTCGTCGACGGCTTAAATGACGTCAGGACGAAAATGCGAGAGCGCTACGGCAAGAGCGTCCGGCTTCGGCTGGTGTCTTCCGAGCGCGGCCTGTTCCGCCGGCGCAGTCCCGGCGTGCTGTCGGCCTTGAACGCTTCCATGGCTGGATTCTCCGCCGGCGGGCTCGCCGAGGAGGCGATTTCGGCCATCGAAGCGAGAGCGATCTGGGCAAGATTTGGTTTTTAGCCGCGCGTACCCATGTGTAGTGCGTCTGTGAGGTGTTTGATGATGTCGCAATTATTGGTTGTTGCCGCCATGTGCGCGGCTCTGGTGTTCGCCGCCCGCCGCTGGTTCAAGCGTGAAGTCGCCCGCGTGGACGACGAAATGCGCCGCACGCAGCGCAGTCTGGCTCGTGCCCGCAACGGGCAGCCGGCAAAACTGCGTTTCGATGCCGAAACGGGGCATTATTACCCGGTCGCGGATTGATCTGCGATCAAAGGATGGCGCGGCGCAGCTAGCGCCTCGCCTTTCCACGTCCGCAGCGCTGTTATCTGCGATTGCGCAGCGCGTTGAAAGCCGGGGTTTCCCGGGCGCATGGGATGACCGTCCTTGACCCCCGCTTGCGACCCGTTTTAGGGTTCGCGCTGGTTTAATCGGCGCGGCCATTTCCATGAATCCTGTGAAATCCCAAGCTGCATCAAGCAAGGCGCAGCCTTTGGCAAAATCCTCTCCGCAAAAGAAGAAGCCTCTGCCCCAGCCGTCCGGAACGCCGTCGACGTCCGGTGACGAGCCTGCTGTGGGCGGCATTTTACGCCCCGACAAATCTTTTCAGGACCTGATCCTCACGCTGCAGCATTTCTGGGCCGCGCAAGGCTGCGTCATCCTGCAGCCCTATGACATGGAGGTCGGCGCGGGTACCTTTCACCCGGCGACGACGCTGCGCTCGCTCGGGCCGAAACCCTGGCGCGCCGCCTATGTGCAGCCCTCGCGCCGCCCCAAGGATGGGCGCTACGGCGAAAACCCGAACCGGCTCCAGCATTATTACCAATTCCAGGCCATCCTGAAACCGTCGCCGGCCGACATCCAGGATCTCTATCTGCAAAGCCTGTATAAGATCGGCATCGACCCGAACAATCACGACATCCGCTTCGTCGAGGACGATTGGGAGAGCCCGACGCTCGGCGCCTGGGGGCTCGGCTGGGAGGTCTGGTGCGACGGCATGGAAGTTTCGCAATTCACCTATTTCCAGCAGGTCGGCGGCTTCGATTGCGACCCTGTCTCGGGCGAGCTGACCTATGGGCTGGAGCGGTTGGCGATGTACTGCCAGGGCGTCGACCGCGTCTATGATTTGAATTTCAACGGTCGCGACGACGATAAGAAAGTGCTCTACGGCGACGTCTTCCTGCAGGCCGAGCAGGAATTCTCGCGCTACAATTTCGAGTTCGCCGATACGGACATGCTGCTGCAGCGCTTCCGCGACGCCGAGAAGGAGTGCCAGGCGCTGCTCGCCGCAGGTGCGCCGGTCCCGGGCGCCAATGAACAGCGCCACCACATGGCGCTGCCGGCCTATGACCAGGCCATCAAGGCGTCGCACATCTTCAACCTGCTCGACGCGCGCGGCGTGATCTCCGTCACCGAGCGCCAGAGCTATATTTTGCGCGTGCGCGATCTGGCGAAAGCCTGCTGCGCCGCCTGGCTCCAGACCGAAGGCGGCGGCGCGCGCTGACATCCGAATCGCCGTCGCCCCGGCCGTCAGAGCCGGGGCCTACTCGCCTCTCCACTTGCCGCAGTGCGTGCTGATCTGCGTCCGCGACGTAGCGAGACTCTACAAATCGCCCTTATCGAGCACATGCTCGATGCGGATGGGCAGGTCGCGAAGGCGCTTGCCGGTGGCGTGAAAGATCGCGTTGGCGATGGCGGGCGCGACGCCGACCATCACCACCTCGCCGAGGCCCTTCACCCCGACCTCATTCAAGCGCGGATCGGGCTTGTCGATGAAGCCGACCTCGATGGAGCCGATATCGGCGTTCACCGGCACCACATATTCGGCGATGTCGGCATTGAGGAAGCCGCCGAAGCGCGGATCGACCTCGCTCGCCTCGCGCAGCGCCGCGCCGATGCCCCAGACCACGCCGCCCTGGACCTGGCTCGTCGCGGTGCGCGGGCTGACCACGCGCCCGCAATCCACGACGCTGACGACGCGCGGAACGCGGATGCGGCGGGTGCCCGGCTCGATCCGCACCTCGACGAAATGGGCGATATAGCTGAAGCTGACATATTCGGGATAGGCCGGTCCCATCGCCGAAGGCAGGCCCGAGGCGAGGCGGCCGAAAATCTGGTCGGGATGGCCGGGCGCCTTGCGGCGGATCTCGACGCTCAGCGACGGCCGGCCGGCGGCCTTGAGCAGTTCGGCGGGCTTGCGGCCGGCGGCGTCGCTCTGGCCGAGCTCGGCGAGCGCCTTCAGCATGGCGTCCGCCGCCTCGCTCGCGGCCGGCACGGCGGTCGCCGTGCCCCAGGAGCCGGCGGTCAGATGCTGCGGCGATGCGCCGGTGACGCCGATCTCAGCCTCGACAAGCTCGGGCGCGATGCCGAGCTTGGCCGCGACGACATTCGACAGCGCGGTGCGAATGCCCTGGCCCATCTCGTGCACGCCGACATTGATGATTGCCCGGCCCTGATCGGTCAGCGTGAGCCGTGCGATGGCGGGGGCCGTCGCCGCCTTGTACGAGCCCGCCGCGACGCCCCAGCCGATCTGGGTGCCGTCGGGCGCGCGCATAGAGCCCGGCGCCATCTGCCGCTTGTCCCAGCCGAACATCGCGGCGCCGCGCGTCAGGCATTCCGCCAGATGGCGCGAGGAGAATGGTTTTTTGCTGATCGGATCGGCGTACGCGTCATTGGCGAGCCGCAGCGCCACCGGGTCCTTGCCGAGCGCATAGGCCATCTCATCGATGCAGCTCTCCATGGTGAAAGCGGCCACGTGCTCGAAGGGCGCGCGCATATAGCCGGGCGCCTGCGTGTCGGTGCGCACCAGCCGCTCCCGGCCGCGAAAATTGTCGATCGCGTACATATGCCCGGTGGTCTCGGCATAGAGCGTCGGAAACAGGTCGTGCCGCGAGGACTGGGAGTCGGTTTCATGGATGGCGGCGATCAGCTTGCCGCTCTTGTCCGCGCCGAGGCGGAAGCGGTGGCGGCTGGCCGGGCGGAAGCTGGAATTGTGGAACACCGCCGCGCGCGGCACCACCAGTTTCACGGGCCGATCGACCCGCCGCGCGGCGACGGCCGCCAGCGGGGTATAGATCTGCAGCGAGTTCTTCTGCCCAAAGCCGCCGCCGCAATAGGGGGAGACGATCTGCACCTGCTCCGGCGTCAGGCCGAGCTGGCGGGCAAGGCCGTGCCGCATGGCCTCGGCATTTTGCGTGCCCTCGTGGATGATGAGCGTGCCGTCCTTCCACTCGGCCACGGTGCCGACCAGCTCGATCGGGTTCTGATGCTGAGCCGGGGTGGTGAAGACGGCGTCCACCTGGACGGCCGCTTCGGCGAACGCCTTGTCCGCGTCGCCCGCCACGATGTCCTCATACATCGGCTTCGGAAGCTGCGATTCCGACTGCACCACGGTCTGCGTCCCCTCCGCCGACAGCTCCACGGCGATCGGCTCGACCGCGAAGCTGGCGCGGACGAGCGCCGCCGCTTCGATGGCGGCAGGCAGCGTATCGGCGACGACGATGGCGATCGGCTGGCCGCGCCAGGCAATCTCCGGCGCGATCATCGGCTGCAGGCCGTTCGAGGCATAGCCGCCGGCCATCAGATAGCCCGCCGGCTTGATTTCGGAGGCCAGATCCTCATGCGTCAACACGAGGCGGACGCCGGGCACCGCGCGGGCGGCGCTGGTGTCGATGCTCTCGATCCGGCCCTTGCCGATGGTGGCGGTCGCGAGCGCCGCGTGCAGCATGCCGGGCGGGCTGCGGTCGGCGCCGTAGCGGGCCGCGCCGCGCACCTTGTCGAACGCGTCGACGCGCGCGGTATTGGGGAAAGGGGCTGCGGACATGGATTAGGCCCTCGCTTTGGCGATCATCAGCGCATCGGCGACGGTGCGCGCGCCGAGTTCGATGCGGAATGCATTGTGATGGCCGGGTTTTGCGCCCTCGAGCGCCCGCGCGCCGGCCGCCTTCGCGGCCTCCTCGGTCAGCGGCTTGCCGATCAGCGACCGCTCCGCCTCGAACGCGCGCCATGGCCGGGTGGCGAGGCCGCCGATGGCGATGCGCGCCTCGCTGACCGCGCCGTCCTCGAAAGCGACGGCAACCGCCGCCGAGGCAAGCGCGAAGGCATAGGATTCCCGGTCGCGGATCTTGTGATAGGTCGACGCGCGACCGGCATCCGTCGCCGGCACGCGGATGCGCAGGATCAGCTCGTCCGGGGCAAGCGTTGTCTCGATATCCGGGCTGTCGCCCGGCTCGCGGTGGAGCTCCTGCAAGGGGATGCTGCGCCGCCCCTTCGGCCCGAGCACGTCGACCACCGCGTCGAAGGCAGCGAGCGCGACGGCCCAGTCGCCGGGATAGGTGGCGATGCAATGCTCGCTGCCGCCGAGCAAAGCGTGGCCCCGGTCGATGCCGCCGATGGCGGCGCAGCCGCTGCCGGGCTTGCGCTTGTTGCACTGGAAGGGTTCGCCGAAGCGGAAATAGGCGCAGCGCGTGCGCTGGAGCAGGTTGCCGCCGAGGCTCGCCATGTTGCGGAGCTGCTGCGAGGCCGCCTTCCAGAGCGACTCGGACAAAGCCGGGTAGTCGCGGATGAGGCGCTCGTCACTGGCGACGTCGCTCATTTTGGCGAGCGCGCCGAACACCAGTTCGCTCTCGCCGGATGTATCGAAATCGGCGAGTTCGTCGAGGCCGGAGACATCGACCACGCGGCGCGGCGCCTCGACATTCAGCTTCATCAAATCGTAAAGCGTGGTGCCGCCGGCCAGGAAGCGCGTGCCCTGGCCGCCTGCGGCGATTGCCTCGACCGCCTCGGCGGCCGTGCGGGCACGAGAATAGCTGAAGGGCTGCATGTCAGGCCCTCCGCATCTTGGGGGCGGCGTCCTCGATGGCGGCGACGATGCCGACATAGGCGCCGCAGCGGCAGATATTGCCGCTCATATATTCGCGGATCTGCTCGCGGCTCGTGGCATGGCCCTCCTGCACGCAGGCGATGGCGGCCATGATCTGGCCGGGCGTGCAGTAGCCGCATTGCAGCGCGTCATGATCGATGAAGGCCTGCTGCATCGGATGAAGCTGGTCATCGGGCGCGATGCCCTCGATGGTCGTCACCTCCGCGCCGTCGGTCTGCACGGCTGGCGTCAGGCAGGAGACGACGCGGCGGCCATCGATATGCACGGTGCAGGCGCCGCATTGGCCATGATCGCAGCCTTTCTTGGCGCCGGTCAGCGCAAGCTGCTCGCGCAGCACGTCGAGCAGGGAAGCGCGGGGGTCCAGTTCCAGGTGGCGCGGCGTGCCGTTGATGACCGTCCGGACCGTGACCGTCGCCTCATTATGGCCGGTGCGCCCGGCTAGGTGAGACTGGGCTGCGGCGGCGGTGGGCAGCATCGCGGCGAGCGGCACCGCGCCCGCAGCGGCGACCACTTCGCGCCGGGTCAGTTCTCCCCCAAAACGATGCGCTGGCGGGCGGGGCTGTTGATCTTCCATCATCGCTCCGTTGTCTGACGAGGTTTCCATCGCACAACAGCAGAGGCCGCCGCTTTCTCGAGCGGCCTTCTTGAACGCTGCTCCCCAAAGAAATAACTGACCGCCCAAATAGTTCGAGAGTTAAGACTTAAACGGACCATTCTAAAAATCTCAACAGCGGAGCCGAGCCGGGGATGCGAAATGGATCGACTTGATGCCATGCGGCTGTTTACCCGGATCGTCGAGCGGCGCAGCTTCGCACAGGCGGCTCGCGACCTCGGCATCCCCAAACCGAGCGTCACCTATGCGATCAGGCAGTTGGAGGCACGGCTGGGCACCCGCCTCCTCGACCGCACCACGCGCCAGGTTCGGCCAACGGCGGATGGCATCGATTTTTACGAGCGCTGCCTCCGGCTGCTGGCCGATTTCGACGAAACGGAAGGGGCGTTCCGGCATGTCACGCCGCAAGGGCCGCTGCGCGCCGACCTGCAAGGCTCGCTCGCCCAGCATTTCGTGATGCCGGCCCTGCCGGGATTTGTCGCGCGCTATCCGGACATTTCCTTGCGGCTGAGCGAGACCGACCGGCTGATCGACCTCGTCGCGGAGGGCGTCGACTGCGTGCTGCGCGCGGGCGAGCCGGCGGATTCCGGGCTGGTCGGCAAGCGGGTCGCATGCTTCGAGTGGCTGACCTGCGCCACCCCGGCCTATCTGGAGCGTTACGGCATGCCGCAATCCCTGGACGATCTGCAGGGCCATCGCATGGTCGGCTATCTGCACCCGTCCGGCCAGCGCGATCCGCTCGAATTTTGCGATGGCGGCGGGGTCAAGCAGATCGAGCTGCCCTCTTTCGTCACCGTGACGGGCTCGACGATCAACAGCGCCGCCGCGCTCGCCGGGCTCGGCCTGATCCAGCTCCCACGCTACAAGGTGCATGATCTGCTGCGGCAGGGCGTGCTGCGCGAGGTGCTGCCCGGCCTGCCGCCGCCATCGATGCCGGTCTGGGTGCTGTATCCGGAGAGCCGGTTCCTGTTGCAGCGCGTGCGTGTCTTCGTCGACTGGCTGGCGGAGGTGTTCGCCGCGGCTCCGCACCAATCGACGCCGAAGCGCCGGTGACCGTACCGCCAGTGGCATGGCAGGCGACGTATCCGCCGCCCAATGCGACACGACCCGGCACCAGTTTTCAAACAAGGCACCACGCTTCAAGAAAACAAAGTCCGGGCTCGTCAATATCCCCGGTGACGTCGGGTGGAGAGCCCGAACACAGTTGAGCTTGGAATGAGCATCAAACCCTGCCCGGTTTGTGTGCCTCCAACGCGATCAGTGAAAGCAAAAAAATGCACGTTGGCTTGGTGCGCAAGCATAAGCCGCTTAGCCGACTGCAAGACTTTGGAGTATGCCGTGATTAGATCTTTGATCCGCGATCAGATCGTGTTGACCGATGTTTATATCAGCCGCGCGGCGGAGCGCATTGCCAATCAGCGCCTTCGCGCTTGCCGCACGTCCGGTAACGACAAGCAGGATGCTGAAATTTTGCTCGATCGATATGTCAAATTTTACGAGCAGATGGAAGATCATCGGGAGAAACTCGAGAATTATCTAAAGCTCGTCCACAGCAGTATTTCGCCCGCCTGATGGCAACCCGCATGCGATGAAAGCTGCTGTCGCGCCGGCAATCGCTTTGCTGACCCAAAGCGACTTTGAGCTGGGCACGGGAAGGCAAGCTCCGAGTCGTTTGCCCGCTGTGAGCTTGAACGGGCCGTCCGCCGGAACCCAAATGGAGATCAGATCATGTTGCGAATTGCCTTCTCATTGCTGCTGGCGGGCGCCGCCAGCCTGGCGGCCGTCTCCGCGACGCCGAACGCGGCCGCAGCCGCCACCGCCGCCGCCAAGGCGCCGGTCACCGTCCACTATCGAACCGCGACAATCGACGGCGTTAAGATCTTCTACCGCGAAGCCGGCCCGGCCAATGGCCCAGTGGTGCTGCTCCTCCACGGCTTCCCGACCTCGTCGCATATGTTCCGCAACCTCATCCCGCAGCTTGCAGACACATATCGGGTGATTGCGCCGGACTATCCCGGCTTCGGCCAGAGCGACGCGCCGGACCATACCAAGTTCGCCTACAGTTTCGGCCACTTCGCCGATATCGTCGATGCCTTGATGGGGCAGCTTGGCGCGCAGAAATATGCCCTGTACGTGATGGATTACGGTGCGCCCGTCGGTTACCGGCTCGCGCTCAAACATCCGGAACGCGTGACCGGCCTGATCGTCCAGAACGGCAATGCCTATGACGAGGGCCTGACGGACTTCTGGAATTCCATCAGGACCTATTGGGCAGACGGCTCGGCCAAGAGCAGGGAGGCGCTCTCCAGTCTGGTGACGTTGGAGACGACCAAGTTCCAGTATACCGACGGCGTCAAGGATCTCTCGCGCATCAGTCCCGACAATTGGGTCATCGACCAGGCCGGACTCGACCGGCCCGGCAACAAGGACATCCAGCTCGACCTGTTCTACGACTATCGCACCAACCTGCCGCTCTATCCGCAAATCCAGGCGTTCTTCCGCGAGCGCAAGCCGCCGACGCTGATCGTCTGGGGCAAGAACGACAAGATCTTTCCCGAGGCGGGGGCGCATCCCTATCTGCGCGATCTTCCGGATGCGGAATTCCACCTTCTCGATACCGGTCACTTCGCGCTCGAGGACAAGCTCGACGAAATGGCTCCGCTGATCCGCGCCTTCCTTGACCGCAAGTTGGGCACGCCCTGATCCGGGAGAACCGAGCTCTGCATCTTCCCGCGCGGCGCCTTTTCCCGCCGGCCGTCCCACTCCATCATCCCTTTATCAGTGAGATTGCCATGACCACACCAGTAAACGGACTAGAGTCATTGCTGACGCCGGAAGACAGCGTGCTCCTGCTGATCGACCACCAGCCGTTCCAGTTCGCCAATCTTCACAGCCATGAGCCCAGCATGGTGCTCAACAACGTCATCGCACTCGCCAAGGCGGCGAAGGTCTATGGCGTGCCGACGATCCTCACCACCGTCCTCGCGGCAAGGGGAGGAAAGCTCGTCCCCGGCCTCCAGGCGGTCTATCCCGATCAGGCACCGATCGACCGGACGACGATCAATAGCTGGGAGGATCCTCGGCTCGTCGAGGCGGTGCGCGCGACAGGGCGCAAGAAACTCGTTATCGCGGCGCTATGGACCGAGATCTGTCTCGTGCTGACCGTCATCACCGCCCTCGGCGAAGGATGGGACGTCACCTTCATCACCGACGCCTCGGGAGGAGTCAGCCGGGAGGCGCATGACATGGGCGTGCTGCGGATGATCCGTGCCGGCGGCAATCCGATGACCTGGATGGCGGTGCTCGGCGAGTGGCAGCGCGACTGGGCTCGGGAGGAATTCGTTGCCGGGCAGGCTGGCGTTCTGGTCGAGCATGGCGGGGCGACTGGCGTGGCCTTCGGCTGGGAAATGCAGCTTCTCCAGACACCGTTTAAAGACTGATCGTGCCGCGCCGCGAGCCGCATTGCAGGATCAGACAGGACATTTGAAATGAGCCAATATTATCCGGTCGGCCTCGTCGTCGACGTTTCACACCCGATGTTCGGCGTCACCCTCCACCTGGAGGCCGCCGACCGAATCCGCTTCGTCATCGCGGACGGTCCTTATGCGCGTGAGGAAGTCGTCGAGACGCAGGTGGTCGATCTCGGCAACAACATCTTCGCGGTAAGCTGGCAGGAGGCGGATCGCGCGACGGTGGTCAATGTGCAGGACTTCGACGCCGGCATCGTCCATTCCTACGCCACGCTTCCGGACGGAACGCTGCTCCGGAATACAGGGACAATGACGGTCCGCGAAAAGGCGGATGCGATCAGCGATCACGCGCCGCGCCGGAACAAGGCGCTCGTGGTCGAGGCGATGACGGCGCTGTTTCAGCGGCACGATGCAGGCTCGGTCGAGCGCTTCTATGCCTCCGATTACCGGCAGCACAATCCGATGATACCGCAGGGACGCGAGGCGCTCCGGACGATCGTCGAAAATCTCGACAAATCTGTATTTTACGAGCCGGGCATCGTCGTGGCGCAGGCGGACATGGTCGCGATCCACGGCCGCATCCGCGGTTGGGCGCCCGAGCCGCAGATCGTGGTCGACCTGTTTCGGATCCGGCACGGAAAGCTCGCCGAGCATTGGGATGTGTTGCAGCGGGAGGTGGTCAGCGCCTCGGATCCGATGTTCGCTCCCGCCGAGGGCAAGTGATGGTGGAACCCGCGGCCGGGACGGCTCGTCCCGGCCGCGAGGCGCGACGGAACGAAAGAGCGCTCCGGCGCTCTTTCGTCCGCCGCGATCAATGGTAGGCAAGAATGCCGGAGAGCTTCTGCCCGAGTGGCGTCCGCCAATCCACCGCGAGCTCCGAGATCAATTGGTCATGGGTGATGATCGTCGCGCCGGCCTTTTCCATGCGCCGGAGCGCAATATCGTCGCCATATTTTGTGTAGGACGCAGAAGCATCGGCGGCCACCTGCACCTCATAGCCTTCGTCCAGCATCTGCAGGACGGGGAATAGCACGCAGATCTCGGTGGTGATGCCGGCAACGATCAGCTTCTTGCGCCCCAGCGCCTGGACCGCGCTGTTGAATTCCGGGTGGTGCATCGCATTCACGATGCCCGGCCGCTTGATCCGGTTCTCGTAGGCCTGCGGGAGAATCTCCTTGAGTTCGGGGATCAGCGGACCCTGGACATGGTCCTCCATGCTGACCGTCAGCACGACAGGAATGCCCGATCCCGCCGCAATCTTGGCCAGCTTGACGGCATTCGCCTTGACCAGGTTGATGTCGTGCGAGTGGGTCCAGGCCATCGTCCCGATCTGATGGTCGATCAGCAGCATTGCCGCGTTGTCCGGCGTGAAGACATTCTTGTGCATGGCAATCTCCCAATGTTTTGCATGATTTGGTGGGTCTCGTTAGCGAGGCCGGAGGGGGCCCGCGATCTGCGGCTTTGTCAGGAACCCGTTGCCGGCATTGTTGGCGCAATGGCGATAGACCCTGCGCTGCGCGGACCTGCGGCGGGGGAATCGCGTGCTCCCCAGCACCTGCCGGCGCCAGGCGTCAGGCGGCAATCCGACGGCGCGGCTGAACAGTCTCGTCAGGTGAGATTGGTCGGCGAGGCCGCAAATCAACGCCACCTCGGAGATCGGCGCATCCGTAGTGAGGAGCAGCCGCTTGGCCAGGTTGATCCGTTCCGTGGCGACGAATTCCGAGTAAGAGATGCCCGTCGTCGCCTTGAAGGAACGCGAGAAATAGCTCGCGCTCAGATGGACAAGCTGGGCAACCGTCTTGACCCTCAAGCTGGACTCAAGGTTGTCACGGATGAACGTCTTCGCGCGTCGCACCTGCCAGTCGGCGAGGTGCCCGGTTTTCGGACGATGCTCGGTCACGGATGCGCGAAGCAGACGCTGAGCGCTCTCGATATACCGCCGCGCCGTGCCGCTATCGCGGTCGAGGATCGCGAGCGCCTCGGCAAGCAGCTCACCGACAACATCCTTGTCTGACCCGCTGGTTGACGGACTCTCCGCTATGATGTCCGAGACCGGGTGGGAGAAGGCGATCGCTTTGGTTTGAGTCGGTATGATAGACATGCCTTTCTGGCCAAAACCCTTAGCCCATCGGAGGGCGATTGTGGCAGTGCCGGAGCCTTAGCGCCGCGAAGGCAGCGCTCTGCCGATGCCGCCTCGATGCCGTCATCCCTACGGCAGCGTGGCTCCGCGACACCGCCCCGCATCCGCACATGCACGTGGCGATTGCGCAGCCGGTTCCGCCCTGGCGATAATTAATTATGCAGTTTTCAGAAGCATAAATTTCCGATCGCGTTCATATCGCCGCCTTTTCTTGCTATATTTTCTGTTTCCTGGCGGATCTGGAAGATCGCGTTGCTAAATGATCATCAGTCTTACTTGCGATCTGCCGGGCGTTTTTGTTTCCATGCGGTTTTAAATGATGGGAAAGGCCAAGTAAATCCGGGTGGTTTGGGAAGCTGGGTTGTTGGATTTTGGACGATCGATCGGGGCGCAGCGGTCGGCGCAACATCGTCTGGCCACGGCGACCGGGGTGCCGCGGGGTGGTCTCGGCTGTGTTTCGGCCGTCAGGCGCTACAGCATGCGGGTTTTCGGAAACTCCGCCGCCAGATGATCGAGAAAGGCGCGTACGGAGGGGAGAAGCCCTTGTTTGTGGGAAATGAGAGCGGTGATGGTCGCCTCGCCCGCAACCCAGTCCGGCAATACCCGTCGCAACGTTCCCGCTTTTAGGGCGGCCTTACAGACGTAAGCGGGCAATGCCACCACTCCCAACCCTTTGATCGCTGCCTGCTGAAGACCGACCATGTCGCTGCTCAGCAGCCTTGGGGTCAGCGGCAGGACGACTTCGTTTCCGGCCTGGCCGGTGTGCCGAAGCCGCCAGATCGGAAGCACGTTGGTTCTCATCATGAACAGCGATGGGTGGTGCCGCAGGTCCTGGGGGCTTTCGGGCGCTCCGTTCTCGTCGAGATAGTCGGACCCCGCGAACAGGAACCATGGGGCAGGGGCGAGCGTCCGCTGCACGAGGTTCGAATCGGGAAGCGGCTCGTTATGCGCGCGTATGGCGAGGTCAAAATTCTCGCCCACAATGTCCACCGCGCGGTCCTCGGCATGGGCAACGATGTCGACCCTGGGATACTTTCCCAGAAAATCGGCGATGATGTCGGGCAGCGCATATTGCATCATCGCGACGCCGGCGGTGATGCGCACCGTGCCGACCGGCTCCGCGAGCCGATGCCGGATCGTCGTTTCGGCGAGGTCTGCTTCCCGCAGCATCGCCGCCGCGTGACGGTAAAAATCCTGCCCGGCGTCGGTCATGCCGAACCGGCGCGACGTCCGGTTGAGCAGCCTCAAGCCGAGGCTGTTTTCCAGCCGCTGGATGCGGTGGCTAAGGGTCGATTTCGGGATGCCTAAAGTGCGGCCCGCCGCGGTAAAACCTCCCCGATCGACGACATGGACAAAGTAGAAGAAGTCGTTCAAATCCAGCATGCGCGGTCAACCATCAAACGCCAAGTTGAGGTTCTCGCCGGTTTCGGCCGATCGTAAGCGGTCGTTTTTATCAATCGAATGAGACAGCCCCGCAACGCGGGGTGCAAGGCGGCCGCCGGGATGTTGCGAAGTGCCTGTCCAGCCGCTCAAAGCAGGACATCGACATGAGTGCGGAAAAAGCCGACGTCTTCCGACATTTATGCAAAGCTTATTCCTCCTCCGGTTAGCGCACGGCGCGCGAGACCGGTTAAACTCCGTACATGATTAACAAGGGATTTCCCGGCTAAAACGTGTCTTGAAGCCTCGAGCAGCGATCGCTGATTTCCCGGGCGGACAGCCGGGGCGATACCAAAAGACAATTACGGCACTAAGTTCCAATATGCTGGCCGCGGATTCGATCATCATGCCGCCTCCGGGGATGATTTGCGCCGCCCCGACGGGTGTCCGCGACAAAACCAGCAGGAGACAGAATGGCCGATATCTTGACGATGAGCGACGGAACCGAGATATTCTATAAGGATTGGGGATCTCGGGATGCCCAGCCAATCGTTTTCCATCATGGATGGCCGCTCAGTTCGGATGAGTGGGACCCGCAATTGATGTTCTTCCTGTCGAAGGGGTTCCGCGTTATCGCTCATGACCGGCGCGGACACGGTCGCTCCTCGCAGACCGAACGCGGCACCGACATGGACACCTACGCGGCCGATGTCAGCACCCTTGTCGAATGGCTCGACCTCCGAGGCGCGGTACATATCGGGCATTCGACCGGCGGCGGCGAGGCGACCCGCTACGTCGCTCGCGCGAAGCCCGGCCGCGTGGCCAAAGCGGTCCTTGTCGGAGCGATCCCGCCCGTCATGCTCAAGTCGGACAAGAACCCGGGCGGCCTGCCGGTGGCGGTGTTCGATGGCTATCGCGAGGCGCTGGCCGGCAATCGCGCCCAGCTCTATCTCGACGTCGCGAAGGGGCCCTTCTACGGCTTCAACCGGCCCGGCGCAACCGTTCACGAGGGGACGATCCGCAATTGGTGGCGCCAAGGCATGATGGGCGCCGTCAAGCCGCACTATGACTGCATCAGGGTCTGGTCCGAGACGGACTTCACCGAGGATCTGAAGCAGATCGGCGTTCCGGTTCTCGTGATGCACGGCGATGACGATCAGGTCGTCCCGATCGCGAACTCCGCGCTGCTTTCGGTTGAACTGCTCAGGATGGGCGAGCTCAAGGTCTACGAGGGCTATCCCCACGGCATGTTGACGACGCATGCCGATAAGCTCAACGAGGATATACTCGCCTTCATCCGCAAATAGCGCGAGGGCACGCATGCAGCGAGCGTCGTCGGAAGCAAGCGCGTGAGGCTGTGGCGCAAACCGCGGGGGCCTGTAGCCCGAGCCCGCGCGCCATTTGCGGTCAGCGC
This sequence comes from Rhodomicrobium sp. R_RK_3, assembly GCF_002198715.1. GTDB lineage: Bacteria > Pseudomonadota > Alphaproteobacteria > Rhizobiales > Rhodomicrobiaceae > R-RK-3. Next base: position 53,280 of record NZ_MWLK01000020.1, read on the forward strand.
GGGCCTTGGAAACGGAGGAAATGCCTTGAGTAGCGAAAAATCCGAAGCCGTCGGACCCGATTACGACAGGGTCCTGCGCGCCAATGCAGAACAGATCTTCGGGGAACGCGACGCCGCCGCGCGGCGGCGAGCGCTCGACCAGTTCTGGGTGCCGGACGGCACGCTCTATGAGGACGGCCGCATCGTCGCCGGGCTCGATGCGATATCTGAAACGGTCGGAGCGCTGCTCGATTCCCTGCCGCCGGGGACGCAATTTTCCCCCCTCGGCCCAGCCGTGGGTCACCATGGTCTGGCACTGTTGCGGTGGCGCGCTCTCGACGGCAACGGGCAGCCCGCGCCCGTCTCCGGAACCGACGTCGCTGTCTTCCAGGATGGCAAGATCAAGCAGCTCTACGTCCTGATCGACCCGGCCCAATGACAGGCTGATGATACCGACGCCGCCAGCCGTCGCCCCACTCAGGATGACGGAGCGCGGCGACGGCGTCCCGCTCGCTCACGAATTGCGGGCTTGCAGAAATGTGCTTGTATCCTTGGGCGTCCCAGCCTCTATTGCCGCCATGAAAACCCTGGCGCGGCCCCGCATTTCGACACGGTATGAACCCGCCCCTCTCCGATGGGCAGAGGGGCGGTTCGATTGGGTATACCCCATCCTTGCGCCACGGCCGTACCGCCAGCTTTCCACGCGCCGGGGTTCCGCCAAGGCACCCCCCGCCCCAGTTCCACCCACGGCGGCGCGACCGTGATCGCGACCCGCGCCGCACGCTGGAGCCCAACACGCGCCCTGGCCCGCACTCTGCGCGCCGAGGCTTTGCTCCCGGTCATCGCCATCGGCATCAGCCTGATCGTGGCGCTGCCCATCGCGGCCGTCGCCGTGCTGGCAGTTGCGCCCGCGCCCGGCGTCTGGCCGCATCTGCTCGCGACCACGCTGCCCTTCGCCTTGCGGCAAACGCTGCTGCTGATGACCGGCGTCGCCGTATTCACCCTGCTCGCCGGCGCCGGCACCGCCTGGCTCGTCACCATGTACCGCTTCCCCGGACGCGGCCTGTTCGACTGGCTGCTGATCCTGCCGCTCGCCCTGCCGACCTACATCACCGCCTATTGCTACGGCGAATTCCTCGACTATACCGGCCCCGTCCAAACCGCCATCCGTAGCCTTTTCGGCTTCACCAGCTACCAGGACTACGCCTTCCCGGAGATCCGTTCGCTCGGCGGCGCCATCTTCATCATGTCCGCCGTGCTCTACCCCTATGTCTACCTCACCGCGCGGGCCAGCTTCGCCCTGCAATCCACCCATGCGCTCGACGTCGCGCGCACGCTTGGGCGCACCGGCCTCGGCGCGCTCTTCGCCGTCGGCTTGCCGATGGCGCGCCCGGCCCTGGCGGCGGGCGTTTCGCTGGCGCTGATGGAAGCCCTCAACGACATCGGCGCGGTCGATTATCTCGGCGTGCAGACGCTGACCTCGAGCATCTACGCCGCCTGGATCCAGCGCTCCAGCCTCGCGGGCGCGGCGCAACTGGCGCTGGTGATGTTCGTCTTCGTGGTCGGGCTGATCGCACTGGAGCGCTATGGCCGCCGCCATCGCCGCTTCAATAGCGCCGGCAGCGACCGCCCCGTCCCCGAACTCCGCCTCGGCGCGGCGAAGGGCTGGCTCGCGGTGCTTGCCTGCGCGATCCCGTTCGTGGCGGGGTTCGTCGTCCCGGTCGGAATGCTGATCGACGGCGTCATCGCGCAAGGCGCGCAATATGGCTTTTCCGACTACGCCCGCGCGGCGGGAACCAGCCTCGCGCTCTCGACCGCCGCCGCCGGCATCGTCGTCGCCCTGGCGCTGGTGCTCGGCGCGGCGCTGCGCGTCTCCCGCAATCGCCTTGCCGCGGACGCCATCCGCATCGCCGCCCTCGGCTATGCCATTCCCGGCACGGTGATCGCGCTCGGGCTGATCGTCCCGCTCGGCGCATTGGACAATGTGGTCAGCCGCCTGCTGAACGATCAATTCGGCGTGAATGTCGGCCTCGTTCTGTCCGGCTCGGCCTTCGTGCTGCTGCTTGCTTACATCATCCGCTTCATGGCCGTGGCGCTGAATGCCATCGAGGCCGGCTGGCAACGCCTGTCGCCCAATCTCGACGCTGCCGCGCGCACGCTGGGCTCGGGCCCTCTGGCCATGCTGGCCAACATCCATCTGCCGCTGCTGCGGCCGGCCGTCGGCGCGGCGGCCTTGCTGGTCTTCGTCGATGCGATGAAGGAATTGCCGGCGACGCTGCTGCTGCGGCCCTTCAATTTCGAGACCTTGGCGACCCAGATCTACAATTTCGCCTCGCAGGAGCAATTCGAGCGCTCGGCGCTGGCGGCGCTCACAATTGTCGCAGTCGGCCTCGTGCCGCTATTGCTGCTGCATCGTGCCTTGACGGGGACGCAATCTCGGCCTCTGTTGCAGAATAGCCATGGGACATCCTCGGATCGCCGGGAGGCCCGGTAAGGAATCTTGTGCATTGCCGCAAGCGCGCCTTTATCACAGGCCAACAGTCGGTAAAACCACACTCGCTGAGGGTGATTTGCCGATATTGTTGTGATACTGTCACTTAAATTTTGCGCCATCGCGCCAATGCTGCGGCGAAGGTTATAGAGAAAAGGGTTCTATGAAGACCTTCAGATTGAGACAGAATGCGTCGATGCTGGCCCTCGCCGGTCTGCTCGCGGTCTTCGCCAACGGCCGGCCCGTTGGTGCCGTTGAAAGCGATACGCCCTCCGACGAATCCTATCAGCTCGAAGACAGCGACAGCCTGCTCGGCAGCTATCTGGCGGGCCGTCTGGCGCGCAGCATCCGGGATAATGAAGCCGCCGCGCAATATTACAAGGACGCGCTGGAGAAGGACCCGCACAGCAAGGAAATCCTCGAAGAGGCTTTCCAGCTCAAGGTCGCCACGGGCAAGTTCAACGAAGCGCGCGATCTGGCCCGCGAACTCGTCGATCGCGAGGACGAGCATAAGGTCGCCAGTTTCTTCCTCGGCATCGAGGCTTTTGCGAAAAAAGATTACGGCACGGCGGACAAATTGTTCCAGGCGGGCGGCACCGGCCCCATCGCCGACCTGACCGCCAATCTCGCCCGCGCCTGGATCGCGCTTGCCCGCGATCAGTCGAAAGCCGCGATGAAGCTGACCGGCGGCACCGGCGCCACCCAGACCGAAGGCTCGCAGCACATCGAGCTGCTGCACCGCGCCATGATCGCGGACCTCGCCGGCCAGCGCAAAACCGCCGCCTCCGCCTACAAGAAGCTGCATGAGAAGACGCCGCGCAATGTCCGCGTTTCGGTCGCCTATGCGCGGCACGCGGCCTATTGGGGCGACAAGGCGCTCGCCAAGAAGATCCTCGAGCCGCATATGAGCACGTCCTCGCCGAACCCGCTGGTTCAGTCGCTGGCGGACGAGATCGATGCGGGCAAGAAGCCGGCGCTCAACGTCGCCAGCCCCGCCGAAGGTCTGGCCGACGTGTTCCAGGGCATCGGCGAGGCGCTGGCGGGCGACGGCGTCGTCGATGCCGGGCAGATCTATCTGCAGCTCGCGCTCTACGCCAAGCCGGATTACACGGTCGCCCATTACGCCCTCGGCGAGTTGTACGACCAGATGAAGAATTACAGTGCGGCGGCCGACAGCTTCCACATGGTGCCGCGTTCTTCGCCGCTTTGGCTGAATGCCCAGCTCCGCAAGGCCTACGATCTGAACTCGCTGGAGAAGATCGATGAGGCCAAGACGCTGCTGAAGGAACTGGTCGCCGCCTACCCGGCCGACATGCGCGCCTATTACACGCTCGGCAACCTCCTGCGCGGCAACAAGGAATATCCGGAGGCCGTCACTTTTTACACCCAGGCCATCGAGCGGCTGGGGGCTTCGGACAAGTCGCATTGGTCGGTCTATTACGCGCGCGGCGTCTGCTATGAGCGCATGAAGGATTGGCCCAAGGCCGAGGCCGATCTGAAGAAGGCGCTCGACATCGATGCGAACCAGGAGCTGACGCTCAACTATCTCGGCTATAGCTGGGTCGACCAGAACCTCAATGTCAAAGAGGCGATGGAGCTGATCCGGCGCGCCGTGCAGAAGCGTCCCAATGACGGCTATTTCGTCGACAGCCTGGGCTGGGCCTATTACCGGCAGGCCGATTTCCAGCAGGCGGTGAAGCAGCTCGAGCGCGCCGTCGAGCTGAAGCCCGACGATCCGGTCATCAACGACCATCTGGGTGATGCCTATTGGAAGGTCGGACGGCGTCTGGAAGCGCAGTTCCAGTGGAAGCAGTCGCTCGACCTGAAGCCGGAGCCCGAGGACGAGAAGAAGATCCGCAAGAAGCTGGAATCGGGCCTGATCGAGGATCCGAACACCCGCGCTTCGCTGGAGAATTCGGAAACGCCGCCGGCGCCGCAGCCGAAGTGAGCGGAGAGGGGATCGCGGGCGCCGAGGCGCCTGGGTCTCGCCGGCGCGTCCGGCCGCGCGCCGAGCTTGCGCCCGCCAAGATCAATCTGACGCTCGAGATCCGTGGCCGCCGCCCGGACGGCTATCACGAGCTGGAAAGCCTCGTGCTGTTCGCCGATTTCGGCGACCGGCTGGAATACCGGGCGGGCGGGCCGTTTTCTCTGGACATTGAAGGGCCATTCGCGGCCGGGCTGGACGGCGAGGGCAATCTGGTCGAGCGCGCCGCGCTGGCGCTCTGGCGCTCGCGCGGCGACGAGCCGGCCGGTCGGTTCCGGCTGGTGAAATCGCTTCCTGTCGCGGCCGGGCTCGGCGGCGGATCGGCCGATGCGGCGGCGGTGTTCCGGCTGCTGGCGGCGAAAGGAGCGCGCGGCAAACTCGATGCGCTGGTGCCGCTTGCCGGCCAAATCGGTGCCGACGTGCCATGCTGCCTGCTCTCGCGCGCCGCCATCATGACCGGCATCGGCGAGCGCCTGCACCCGCTGGCGCCGATCGAACCTGTCCCCGCGGTGCTGGTGAATCCGATGCTGCCCCTGGCGACCCGGGACGTCTTCCGCGTGCTGAGCGCCGAGCCGCTGTCCAAAGCGCCGCTCACCGCGCCGGTCCTCCCCAAGATCAGCAGCCTGGCCGATCTCCTTGCCTACGCGCGCGGCCGTGGCAATGACTTGGAAATTCCCGCGCGCCGTCTGCTCCCGGTCATCGGCGACGTGCTGACGGCGCTTGCCGGAGCGCGCGGCGCCCTGCTCGCCCGTCTCTCCGGCAGCGGCCCGACCTGCTACGCCCTGTTCGCCACTCAGGCGGAGGCGACGGCCGCCGCCACGGCGATCACCGATGCCCATCCCGGCTGGTGGGTGCAGCCGGTGAATCTGAGCTGATCCCGCCTGCGATTTGGGCCTACCACCTGTCCGAAAGGCGTAGGAATTTACGCTGATGCCGCGCTGCACAACTCTTTCGCCCTGCAGCGCAACCGATGCCGCAATTCCCGTCTGTGCGGCTTTTATTTTCCATTTATACTGGTTCCGCATGATCGGATTGCGTGAATTATGAAAACTGCTTTTGCGCTTTGCGCCGTCGCCCTGGTGGCGGCGCTGCTGTCGGCTTGCGGCAGCACGTTGCCGGAAAATGCCGCGCTGGCGCTCCAGCCGCTCGGCGCGAAGGCGTCGCGGCTCAAGCTGGTCCGCACCGACGAGCCGACGGCTTCAAGCGCACCGGCAAGGATCAGGATCGACGGCCGCGAGCTGGGCAGCCTCGGCATCGGCCAGTCGACGATCCTCGATGTCTCCTCCGGCGCGCACAAGATCGTCGTCGATTATTGGGGCCATCCGAATGTCTTCGCCGTCACGCTGGTGGCCCAGCCCGGCATCGTCTACACGCTCGAAATCGCCCCGCGCCCCGATGTCGTCAAGGCGGGTCTGGTTGCGGGCGGTATCGGGGCGCTGACGCAGGCGTCGGCCAGCGAACATGGCGGCGCGTTCCAACTCCGGGTCATCAAGGCCGAGCCGTTCAGGAAGTGATCGGCGCGTGGCTTTTGTGGATGGCGTCGCGCATATCCGTGTCGTCCAGACTGATCCAGCTCCCGCAAAAAAACTCCCCTCGTCGGCCGTACGGAAGTCACGACACGGTCGACCGGCTATGTTCGTCGAATAAACCCACCTGCGCCCGTCTAAGCTGGCGAAGAAAACCCGAATTCTTGTCACAAATGACGATTGCGTCAGCAATCCCGCGTGTTAAGATCGCGGCTGGAATTCGGCGTTGCCGGATCGGCTCCGCCGTTCCAGTCCCCATGAATGCACAGACACGCGGAAAGGCGAGGGTTCGGGGCCCTCGCCTTTCTGTTTCTATTTCGCGTCCAGGCCCAGTTCGCCGGCGATTTCGCGCGCGATGTGGAAGCCGGTATTCGCTGTCGGGACACCGGCATAGACGGCGGTCTGCATCAGCAATTCCTTGACCGCCTCGAGGCTCAGCCCACCTTCGAGCCCGGCGCGCAGATGAAGGCGGTATTCGTCCCAGCGGCCCATCGCGGCGGTGATCGCCAGCACCAGCAGGCGCCGCGTGTCGGTGTCGAGGGCGGGCCGCGTCCAGATCTCGCCCCAGGCATAGCGGGTGATGAAATCCTGGAACTCTGAAGTCAGGGGCGTGCGGTTGGCGAGCGAGCGATCGACATAGGCATCGCTCAAAACCTCGCGCCGCCGCGCAAAACCGGCCTCCAGCCGCTCTTTCTCATCCATGGCCGTCTCCTTGAATTTCTAGACCCGCCTCCGTTCTGCCAGCTAGCGCGGCACCCCGCACGCATAAAAGCGGCGGACCTCGCGGCCCGCCGTCTCGGTTCGACCGGATGATGCGCGGCGTCGGCGCCGCGCTGTCATTTAAGCGGCGGCAATTCCGGCGCCGGGCGGTTCACGTAATAGTTCACGCCGACCTTGATGAGATGCAACTCGTTGTCGTGCTGATAGAGGTCGCCGTCGACATCGCTGGAGATGTTCTTGCCGAAATCGGCATACATATACTCCGCCTTCAGCCGCAGATTGCCGCGCAGCGCATATTCGATGCCGCCGCCGACGGTCCAGCCCGTGTCGGTGTGCTTCGAATTGGTCACGCTCGTGTCGTCGATGAAGAAGATGCCATTGTCCAGCTTGTCGATGTCGGCGGCGAAATTCTTGATCTCGGCAAAGGCCACGCCGCCCTTCGCATAGATCAGCGAGCGATAGAGCGGCACGCCGATGCGTCCGGTGACCGCGCCGTACCAGCCATAGCGGATGCCGGCCACGTCGCTATCGGTGATCGAGCGCTCCTTGCATTCCTCGTCGTTCATGTCGATGTGGGCGGCGTCGCCCTCGATGCCGACGATCAGGCCGCGGACCGGGAAGTTGAAGCCGATCTGGGTGCCGCCGGCCCAGCCGCTGCCGTCATAATCGAAAGGATCGCCGCAATAGCCCGCCGGTTCGCAGGCGAAAGCACCGTTGACGACCGGCACGCCATAATCGACGGAGGTCGACTGGTCGCGGGCGAAGGCGGCGAAGACGCCGAGATAGGGACCGGCCCACATATAGGGATCGGCCTCATAGCCCCAGCCGATCGCGGCAGCCTCGGCGGCGCCCGCGCCGAGATGGTAGTTGACGCCGAATTTGACGCTCTGGATTTCGTTGCGGAACTGGTAGCCGTCGCCATCCACGTCGCGCAGGATTTCGCGGCCGAAATCGGCGAACATATATTCGGCTTTGATGCTGAAGGCCGGCGTCAACGCATATTCGATGCCGCCGCCCAGCGTCCAGCCGACGTCGGTGCCGTGTTCGCGGACGGTGCTCAAGGGGTCCAGATACCAGAAGCCGCTGCCGGTGAAGAAGGCTTCGTCCTCATCGGAGGCGAAGTCGCTGCGTTCGGCGAATATGGCGCCGCCCTTGACGTAGAACAGCGCCCGGGGCGTGGCGACGCCGAGACGGCCGGTCAGGGTGCCGTACCAGCCATAGTCGACGCCGGCGATGTCGCGGTCGACAAGCCGATCGCGGATCTTGGTGTTGTCGGCATCGATGCGGCCGAGATCGCCTTCGACACCGAAGACCAGCCAGTCATATTGGAAGTTGTAGCCGAGCTGAATGCCGCTGATCCAGCCATCCGCGCCATAGTGAAAGATCTTGCCGCAATAGGGCACGACGGCCGGTTCGCAGGCGAAGGCGCCGTCCGAGACAGGCGGACCGTAATCGACGACCTTGCTGTCGTCCCAGGCGCGGCCGAAATGCGCGCCGATATAGGCGCCGGCCCATAGTGGCGGCAGCGGCAGATCGGGCAGGTCCTTGATGCTGACGGGGGCAGGCGCCGGCTCGTGCTGGCCATCCGCCCAGGCAGAGGCGGGCGAGAGGACGGCGGCCAACAACGCACAGCGTTTCGCCAGGATACTGACGCGCATTTCACCCTCCGCCCGTTTTTTATTTTTGTTGGGAAACGCGACTCAGTGGGACGACCTTAGAAACGCAACCGGAGGATGTAAACGGAAAGCGCTGGTTTGACGCGGCGGCCGGCGGCTGTGTGGTCAGTCCGGCAACAGGTCCGAGAGGTTTCCCGCGAGTCGCGCCTTGCCGGCGGAGGGGAGTTCTATGATCGTCCCTGTGGGCATGAGTCGGACCTGCAAGCTGCCCGCCGGCAGCTTGCAGGTCGTTCTCGGTGCATTGAGCCTCAATGCGTGTCGGGCCGGAGATCCCAGTGAGCTCGGGACTGGCTCACGGCTAGCGGTCTGTGACCTCCACTAGCAAGGGCGGGTATCGACGAGTCGAGGGCTGCTTCGGGGCTTGGCGCAGTTTGCACCAACGGTGAGGGAGACAGAGGGAGCGAGCCGTTCTTCTGCGTCGAGGGACCATCGGGCCTGACGTGTATATTTATGCTTTCTCAATTTTAGGTTGTCAAAGCGACGAATCAGTTTTCCCCGATTCTCACAGGCGGTTCTTTAAATCGTTGGGCGGCCATTCATCAACGCGCCGATAAATTTTTCCATCTTATGGACTTCGCGCCGCGAAGGCGTATTCTGCCGGCCGAAAAGGCTTTTTGCTCATCTGCCCAGACGAATACGCGTTCCCTCCAAAGCTGGTAAAACAGGGATATTCAATGTCGTTCCCGTTGCGTTTGGCGTCGCTCTTCGCAGCGCTGGCCTTGGCGGCCATCGCCCTCATGCCCTCCCTCTCCCACGCTCAAACGCAGCCCTTCTTTCACGACGACACGGAACGCTCGGCGAACGAGTTCGAAGCCTATCTGAAGGCGCAATGGCCGAGCGAGGGCAACACCGCCAAGGGCTGGAAGACCCGTGGCCAGGCGTCGATGAAGAGCAACGATCCGCGCCGCGCCACCGGCTATTTCGCCTCGTCCGTGGTGCTGGACAAGAACGCGGCCGACACCTGGCTCGAACTCTCCCGCGCCTATCTGGCGATCCAGACCGAAGATTCCAACGAGAAGACCAGCTTTTGGCGCAATGCCGGCTCGACGGCCTATCTCGCCTATCTGCGCGCCAAGACGCCGAGCGTGAAGGCCGCCGCGCTTTCGAGCCTTGCCGAGAGCTTTGCCGCGCGCTCACTGTGGCGCCCGGCGATCGACGCCTATAAGGGAAGCCTTGCACTGCTCGACGATGCCGACGTGCGCAACGCCTTCAACCAGATGGTGGCCGAGCACGGTTTCCGCATGCTCGACTATACGGTGGACAGCGACGCCGCCGCGCCACGCCTGTGCATCCAGTTCTCCGAGACGCTGGCGGGCGGGCGCATCGATTTCGCCAAATTCGTCTCGGTGAACGGCGAGGACCCGGCCGGCGTGCGGGTGCAGAACAACCAGCTCTGCATCGAGGAATTGCTGCATGGCCGGCGCTACGAGGTGAAGGTGCGCGACGGGCTGCCCTCCGCCGTCGGCGAAAATTTGGCCGGCGCCGTCGACCTGACGGTCTATGTGCGCGACCGCAAGCCCGCCATCCGCTTCACCAATTCCAATTACGTGCTGCCTCGCTCGGGACAGCAGGGCATTCCGGTCGTCGCCATCAACACCAAGGCGGTGAAGATCGGCATCTATCATGTCGGCGACCGGCGCATCGCCAATGAGGTGCTCGACGGCTCCTTCGGCCAGCAGATCGACAGCTATCAGGCCGAGGAGATCAAGAACAGCAAGGGGCGGCTGCTCTGGACCGGCTCGATGCCGGTGAAGACCGAGCTGAACCAGGAAACCACCATCGCCTTCCCGATCGACGAGCTGCTGCCGAATTTGCAGCCCGGCCTTTACGTCATGACCGGCCAGCCCGACGATGGCCGCGAACCGGCGGCGGACAGCGCCGAGGCGGGCAATGACTACGGGATGCGCGCGACGCAATGGTTTGTCGTCTCCGATCTCGGGCTGACGGCGATGAGCGGCGCGGACGGCGTGCATGGCTTCATCCGCTCGCTCGCCGACGCCAAGGCCAAAAGCGGCATCGAAGTCCGGCTGCTGGCGCGCAACAATGAAGTGCTGGCGACGGCCAAGACCGACGACAAGGGCTATGTCCGCTTCGAGTCCGGCCTGACGCGCGGCACCGGCGGCTTGGCTCCGGCGCTGATGGTCGCCCGCGCCGAGGATGGCGATTACGGCTTCCTCGACCTGACCAAGGCGGCGTTCGACCTCTCCGACCGCGGCGTCGGCGGACGCCAGACGCCCGGTCCGCTCGATGCGATGCTGTTCGCCGAGCGCGGCGTCTACCGCCCCGGCGAAAAAGTCTACCTCACGGCGCTGCTGCGCGACGGCATGGGCAAGGCCGCGCCCGGCGTGCCGCTGACGCTGAAGATCTTCCGCCCCGACAATGTGGAGTTCAGCCGCGAGATGACCGCCGATGCGGGCGATGGCGGCCGCAGCTTTACCCTGGCGATCCCGGCGAGCGCGATGACCGGCACCTGGCGGGTCAGCGCCCACGCCGATCCGAAAGGCGCCTCCATCGGCGATCTGGCCTTCCTGGTCGAGGACTACACGCCCGAGCGGCTGGAGATGTCGCTGGCGCCGGGCAATAAGGTGATTTCGGCCGACACGCCGGTCAATGTGAAGATCGACGGCCGCTATCTTTACGGCGCGCCCGCCTCCAACCTCTCGCTCGAGGCCGAAGTGAATGTTGCCGCGCGCAGCGGCGGCCCGGACGGCTTTGCGGATTATTCCTTCGGTCTCGAAGACGAGACCTTCGCCCCGCAGCGCAACCCGCTCGAAAATCTGCCGCTGACCGACGCCTTCGGCTCGGCGCAGATCGAGGCCAAGCTGCCCGCGCTCGCCCAGACCACCAAGCTGCTCGAGGCCGACCTGATCGTGCGGCTGCGCGAGCCCTCCGGCCGCGTGCTGACGGAATCGACCAGTCTGGATGTGCGCCCGGCCAAGCCGTTCATCGGCATCAAGCCCGAGTTCAAAGGGGGGCATACGGCCGAGACCGGGGGCGCGGCTTTCGACATCGTCGTGCTCGACCGCGACGGCAAGCCCGCCGCGATGAAGGGCTTGAACTGGGAGCTGTCGCGGCTGGAAACGCGCTTCCAATACTACAATCGCGACGGGCGCTGGGATTACGAGGCGGTGCAATATGTGCGCAAGGTCTCGAACGGCACCGTCGATGTCGCCCCCGGCCAGCCCTCCCGCATCAGCACCGCACCCGATTATGGTCGCTTCCGGCTGGAAGTGACCGCCCCCGGCGCGCAGGCGCTGCCGGCCAGCGTCAGCTTCTCCTCCGGCTGGTACGTCTCCGAGACCGGCGAGACGCCCGACATTCTCGACGTCGCGCTGGACAAGCCGAGCTACAAGGCGGGCGAGGATGTCAACGTGCAGCTTTCGCCGCGCATGGCGGGCGAAGCCATGGTCGCCATCGTCAGCGACCGGCTGCTCGCCATCCAGACCGTCGATGTGCCCGCCAGCGGCGCCAGCGTGCGTTTTAAGGTCGGCGAGGACTGGGGCGCGGGCGCCTATGTCATGGCCGAGCTCTACCGGCCGATGGACGCCGCCGCCAAGCGGATGCCGAGCCGCGCCATCGGCGTGAAATGGCTCGGCTTCGACACCAGCGACCGGACCATCGGCGTTTCGCTCGCCTTGCCGGAGACGACGCGGCCCAACCAGCGGCTCACCATTCCGCTGACGCTCGCAGGTCTCGCAAGCGGCGAGAAGGCGCGCGTGACGGTCGCCGCCGTCGATGTCGGCATCCTCAACCTCACCGACTACAAGGCGCCCGAGCCGGACAAATATTATTACGGCCAGCGCCGGCTCGGCACAGAGATCCGCGATCTCTACGGCAAGCTCATCGACGGCATGCAGGGCGTGCGCGGCACCATCCGCTCCGGCGGCGACGGCGCGGGCGGCGGCATGTCGATGCAGGGCCGGCCGCTGAATGCCGAGCCGGTCGCCTTCTATTCCGGCATCGTCGATGTCGGCGAGAACGGCAAAGCCGAAGTCAGCTTCGACCTGCCCGCCTTCGACGGCACGCTGCGCGTCATGGCGGCGGCTTGGAGCGGCGGCAAGCTCGGCCATGCGACGAAGGATGTAACCGTCCGCGACGCCGTCGTGGTGCAGGGGACGCCGCCAAAGTTCCTCATCATCGGCGACAAATCCGAGCTGCATCTGAGCGTCCAGAATGTCGAGGCCGGCGAGGGCGAATTCACCGTCGCCGCCGTGCCCGAAGGCGGCACGTCGATCCCCGACGGCTCGGCGCGCCAGCAATTCCCGCTAAAGAAGGGCGAGCGCAAGAGCCTCACACTGCCCGTCAGCGGCGACAGCCTCGGCAAGGCGACGGTTCAGGTCCGCGTTGTCGGCCCCGGCGGCGTCACCGTCGAGCGCAACTATGCCTTCCGCGTCGAGCCCGCCGCGCCGAACGTCACGCGCCGCAGCCTCGAAGCGCTTGCGGCCAATAGCGGCTCGCTGCGCCTCACCGCCGACCTGATCGCCGATCTCATCCCCGAGACCGCGCGCGTCACCGTCAGCGCCGGGCCGGAAGCCTCGCTCGATGTGCCGGGCCTGTTGATGTCGCTCGACCGCTACCCGCTCGGCTGCGCGGAGCAGACCGTCAGCCGTGCGCTGCCGCTGCTCTATCTGAACGAGGTGGCGGACGCCGTCGGCCTCGCGGGCGAGACCGGCGCCAAGGAGCGCATCCAGGCGGCCATCGACCGGCTGGCGCTGTTGCAGGATTCCAGCGGCTCCTTCGGCCTGTGGTCGCCCGGCAGCTATGACCTGTGGCTGACGGCCTATGTCACCGACTTCCTCACCCGCGCGCAGGAGAAGGGCTACAAGCTCCGCTCCACCATGGTGGAAACGGCGCTCGACCGGCTGAAAAACTCCGTCAACTACACGGCGGAATTCCAGAAGGGCGGCGAGGAACTGGCCTATGCGCTCTATGTGCTGGCGCGCTCCGGCCGGGCCGTGGTCGGCGATCTGCGCTACTATGTCGATGAAAAGCTCGGCAATTTCGCAACGCCCCTGGCGCAGGCCCAGCTCGGCGCGGCGCTCGCCATGTATGGCGACAAGGAGCGGGCGGAGCGCGCCTTCAACATCGCGCTCGAAGCCATGAAGCCAGCGGTCAGCCCCGCCTTCGCCGCCAGCCGCACCGATTACGGCACCGCCCTGCGCGACAGCGCCGCGACGCTGACCCTGATCGCCGAAACCCGGATGCTGCCGCAAGCCGTGCCGGGCATCCTGCGCGACGTCACCAACCGCCGCGCCGCGACCGGCACGACCAGCACGCAGGAGAATGCCTGGCTGCTGCTGGCCGCGAAATCGCTGATCGACCAGAGCCGCGGCAGCACGCTCGATGTCGACGGCAAGCCTGAGCCCGGCCCGGTGCAGCGCGTGCTGAGCGCCGCCGACCTGACCCGCGCGCCACTCGTCATCAAGAACACCACGGCGCAGCCGATTTCCGCTTCGGTGATCGTCAACGGTGCCTCGGTGACGCCGGAGCCTGCGGTCTCATCCGGTTTCAGCATCGAGCGTCAGGTCTACGCGCCTGACGGCAAGGCCATGCAGCTCGACCGGGTGAAGCAGAACGACCGCGTGGTGATCGTGCTGAAGGTGACGGAGACGGAGGCCAAGCTCGGCCATATCGTCGTCGAGGACCGGCTGCCGGCGGGCTTCGAGATCGAAAATCCGAAGCTGATCAAGGGCGCCGATCTGCGCGCCTTCGCCTGGCTCGATGCGAGCGCCTCGCCCGCCTACACCGCCTTCCGCGACGACCGCTTCACGGCCGCATTCACCCAGACCGCCACCGGCAACCGCCCGCCCGCGACCTACACGCTCGCCTATGTGATGCGCGCCGTCGCCCCGGGCAGCTACACCCATCCGGGCGCCTATGTGGAGGACATGTACCGCCCCGAGCGCTTCGCCCGCACCGCGCCGGGCAAGGTGGAGATTCTGCGGTGATGGAGACGGAAGCGTTCGCAATGCACTCGGAGAGAATCCCCCCGAAAGCGGGCACCCAGCACGACGAGGCGCGAGCGGTTGTGGTGTGAGGTCGCATATAACCCCTCTCCCAGGGGGAGAGGGTGGCGCGAAGCGCCGGGTGAGGGGGTAATGCCTATCCGTGAGGCGACGTCCGTCCTACCGAGAGGCATTACCCCCTCACCCCAACC
>NZ_MWLK01000021.1 GCF_002198715.1 Rhodomicrobium sp. R_RK_3
GGCCCACTCGCCTCTCCACTTGCCGCAGCAATAGCGGAAATAGGATTGGGTCCCGGCTCGGCCTGACGGCCGTCCGGGACGACGGGGAGAGGACCTTCGATACGCAAAGGTCTCCATGAGGAGAGGGTAAGGGTGAGGGGGTAATCCCTCTCGGTAAGACAGGGCATCGCCACAAGGAGAGGCATTACCCCCTCACCCGGCACGCTTCGCGCGCCACCCTCTCCCCTTGGGATAGGGAAAGGCGGCGGCGTTTCGACCGTGCAGTTATTACCAGCGCCGGCCCCAACTGCCGCGCCAGCCGCCGCCGCCGCGCACGATGCTGATGAGGATCAGCAGCACGATCGCGCCGATGGTGGCGTTGATGATCGCCGCCAAGAGACCCGTGCCCAAGTGGATGCCGAGTTGCGGCAGGAGCCAGCTTCCGATCAGCGCGCCGACGACGCCGACTATGAGGTCGCCGAGCAGGCCGAAGCCGGTGCCCTGCACGATTTGACCGGCCAGCCATCCGGCAATCAGGCCGACGATGAGAATTACGGCAAGACTCTCGCCCGACATGTGCATCTTCATATCCTCCAGCAAAGAAGCGGACAAATCCCCCACGCGCAGGACGCGCGCGCTTGCCGCCGACAGGCTTTACGCTGTCAGCGGAAAGGCGGGGACAGCCCTTCTGTGCCATTCAGGCTACGCCCATGCCGGGGGCCGGACTGTGCAATATTGCTCATCGTGGTGAATTGAATGCTTCAATTCTTGATGTGCGGCTGGTCGTGCAGAATGACGTTCAGCAAGGAACTGTGCACCTCGATGCCGCCATTGTAGGAAATGAAGCCGAGCTTTCGAAATTTGTTCATGAAGAAGCTGACGCGCGCCCGCGTCGTGCCGATCATCTGCGCCAGCGTCTCCTGGCTGATTTTGGCGATCATCGGCTCCGGCTTGCTGTCCTTGCCGAAATTGGCGAGCAGCAGCAACAGCCGCGCAAGCCGTTTCTCGCTGGAATTGAAAAGCTGGTCGACGAGATCGGCCTCGACGCGGATGGCGCGGCCGAGCAGGTGGGCGATGAACATCTCCGAGAATGCCGTCTCCTCGTGGATCACCCTGAGGATCGCCGCCTTCTCGAGCCGGGAGATGACGCTGTCGGCCATGGTGGCGACGGTGGCGATGCGATGGGTCTGGCCGGCAAGGCAGCCCTCGCCGACGAATTCGTTCTTGCCGAGGATGGCGACGACGGCTTCCTTGCCCTGCTCGGAGACGACGGTGATCTTCACCTTGCCGCGCTGGATGTAGAAGACCGAATCGGCCGGATCGCCCTGGGCGAAGACGATCTGGTCCTTGCTGTATTTGCCGATGCTGCGGCCTTCCCCGACACGGGCGAGGAAGGCTTTGGGATCGAATTGCGGCGTCTGGCGCTTGACGGCCATGGCGAGACCTCCTGGCGCGGGGTTCGGTTGCGAACCATCCATGATTGCGTCAGGACATGATAGGTGCTGGCGCAAGATTTCGTAGGATAACAATGAGATTTCTTTATCTGTCAGTGCGAACAGGCGCTTGGCGCGCCAAACGAGGCGGCCCGGCGGCCCGATAGATCGAGCGCGGCTGTCTCGGGGAGATTTTCGGTACTGTTCAATCTTGCTCAGACATAGAGAACGCGCGCGGGCTAGTCTGGCCATTATCCCGGAGATGTCCTCCCCTTGTCACCGACGTCCGGGCCCTTCCCCGGCTGACACTATCAGCCGGGGCTTTTTACGTGCGGCGGGCGACAGGGCGACGCTGCATAACGCATTGTTTATTATTAATAAGGGCGGCGGTTGACGCGCGATGCCGCGGGCCCCGCAAGATTTCACACATTCTCACGCCATCTAACTCCCCCGCCGCACACTGTGACCGTAAGGTCGCGTGAATGCCTTGCCGCAGGCCGCGCGACGCATCGGACATCGGCTCCAAGACCTCGAAAGAAGGACACATGTCGAAAGTCTGGCTGATTACAGGCACATGCCGCGGATTTGGGCGGCTTCTCGCCGAGGCGGTGCTCGAAGCGGGAGACCGGCTCGTGGCGGCTGCGCGCAGGCCCGCCTGGCTTGCGCCCCTGGCCGAGCGCTATGGCGACCGCATCCGCATCGCCGGCGGCGATATCGGCGATGCGGCCCAAGCCCGCGAAACCGTGCGGGTGGCGGCGGACGGCTTCGGCCGCATCGACGTGCTGGTCAACAATGCCGGCTATGGCGATGTCGGCTCGATCGAGGACACCGGCATCGGCGAGTTCCGCGCCCAGATCGAGGCCGAACTGTTCGGCGCCATCACCGTGACCAAGGCCGCGCTGCCTTTGATGCGCCAGCAGCGCTCGGGCCACATCATCCAGCTCTCCTCCATCGCGGCCCGCATGGGATTGCCCGGCCGCGCCGCCTTCGCGGCCGCCAAATGGGGGCTCGAGGGCTTTTCGGAAGTGCTGGCCAAGGAGGTCGCGCCCTTGGGCATCAAGGTGACGATCGTCGAGCCGGGCAGCTTCCGCACCGATTTCGGTGCGCCGCCGGCGGTCGCCGGCCTCGCTCGCGGCATCAGCGAGCATACCGGGTTCCAGCCGGGCGATCCGGTCAAGGCCGCCGCTGTCATCACCTATATTGCCGGGCTGGCCGAGCCGCCCTTCCGCCTGCTGCTCGGAAGCGATGCCGTCGAATTGGCGCGGCAATGCGACCGCCTCCGCGCCTCGGCGGACGAAACATGGCGCGATTTGAGCCTCTTTACCGATTTCGCGCCGCCCGCCGGGGCAAGAAGCGCGCTCCCCCGGACCTCATGACGCGGCCAGCCGGTCGTACCACTGCGTCTGCTCGGCGCGGGTGAAATGGGCATTGGCCCCGCTCGGGTTGGGGACGAGAAAGACCCGGCTCGGCCCGAGGCGCAGATCCTGCGGCCCGAGCCGGATGCCGTCCGCCGCGCCGGTCAGCGCGCGCAGGACGTGGCGATAGCCGGTGACGCCGTGGAAGCAGGCGATGTCCGGGCGATAGCGCTCCAGCTTGGCGAGCAGATGCCCGACCCCTTCAGCGAATTCGGCCGGAGCCAGATCGCCGGCCTTGGGCGTCGGGCGCTTCACCAGGTCGGTGAAGCCGATGCCGTGGGCCAGCAGGGCCCGGTCATGCTCCGGCCCCAGCGCCTCGACGCCGAGCGCCCGCCGCGCCGCGAGGCTCAGCACCGAGCGCGACAGGCAGGGCCAGAAACGGTTGCTCCGCCGCGCGAAATAATGCCCGCGCTCGGCCGAATAGACCGACGGATTGATGCCGACGAAGACGATGCCGAGCCCTCCCTCGAGCAGATCGGGCAGGGTCGGCACCGGCTCGCCGCGCATCGGTTGGCCCTAGCGGTCGCCGAGGAAGTCGCGCAGATGGCCGTTGAAGGTCTCCGGGTCCTGCAGGAAGGCGAAATGGCTGACATTGGGCATGATCACCAGCTTGGCGCCCGGGATCGTCTTGGCCATATATTGATTGTGGTCCTGCCGGATGGCCTCGTCATGCTCGCCATCGGCGATCACGACGGGCGATTTGATGGTCTTGAGCTGGGCATCGGTCCAGTTCGGCTGCGACACCCACATCCGGCTGATCTGCTCCACGAAATCGTCATATTGCGTCGGCGTCGGCGACAGCCGGGCGTATTCCTGGCCCGCGCGCTTGATATAGGCGCCGAAGACGGGGTCGTTCTCGATGCCTTCCTTCAGGCCGCCGATGTTGGTGTTGGCGCCGAAGGCGAAGATGCGGCCGACGCGCGTCGGATGGCGCATCGCCATGTCGAGCGCGATGATGCCGCCGTCGCTCCAGCCGACGATGTCGGCCTTGTCGATCTTGAGCGTGTCGAGCAGGGCGACGACGTCGTCGGTCATCAGGTCGTAGCCGTAGGGCTTGCTGTCGCGCGTGCTGCGGCCGTGGCCGCGGCTGTCGACCAGGATGACGCGGTGCTTCGGGGCGAGCGCCTCGGCCTGCTTGCTGAGATAATCCGAATTGCCGAGCCCGCCATGCAGGATGACGACGGGCGAGCCGGCGCCGGTCTCGGCATAGAACAGGTCGATGCCGTTGACCTTGGCGTAGCCGGTCTTGGCGCCCGCGACCGGGGCCGGCGTCGGCGGCAGCGTCTGCCAGAGTTCGGCGGCCATGCCGGCCTGGATGGGCAAGGCGGCGAGGAGAAAGAGCGATAAGAGAATGCGGCGCATTCGGTCCTCCGTATGGGTGATGCGCGAGAGGCTGGATCGTCCGTGTTACGAAGAGATTTCAGCCTCCGGCCCCTCGTGTCAATGCCGGGGGCCATCACCCTTGTGGATGCCCGCGGGTCAGACCGTGCCGGGATCGGCCTCCAGCGGGCGCGTCGCGGGCGTTTCGCCGCGCCCGCCGATGCCGTAGCGGCCGTCGGGAAAGATCAGCGAAATCCTCGAGCCGCCGGCGCTGAAAACGCGGCAGACGCGGCCGCCGAGCCGGGCGGCGAGGCCGTCGACGATTTGCGTGCCATGGCCGGGGCGCGGACCCGTCGCCGCCTCGCCATCATCCATGACGGAACAGCGGATATGGCCGCCCGCGCGCCGGATCTCGACGCGGATGCATCCGCCCCGCTCCGCGAAGGCATGCTTGGCGGCGTTGGTGATCAGCTCGGAGACGACCAGTCCCACGGTCCAGCATTGCTCGGGCGTCAGCTCGACCCGTTCCTCGGCGAGTTCGAGCCGGATGCCGCGATCGTCGAGATGCGAGCGGAGGAGGGCGCGGCAGACGGCGCGCAGATGATCGGCGAGATCGGCCGCGTCGTCCTCGGCCGGCATTTGCAGCGCGCGATGCACATTGGCAAAGGCGAACAGGCGATCCGCTGCCGCGCTCAGCACCGCCTTGGCGTCGGAGGAGGTCGACTGAGCCGCCGCAAGCGACAGCGCCGCAATGGCGGAGCTGTATTCATTGCAGACGCGGTGAGTGATTTCGCGCAGCATCAGCATAGGCTCGCAGGCCCCTGGGTTCTCATTCGGCATCGCGTATCCTTAAGAGAGCCGGACGGGTCGCCGGGACATGTCAACGGGACCGGGCAACGGCTTTTGCGTCTTCGGCCGGAGCGGCGAAATGGGGATGGCCCCGGCAGCGGGTTGATTATGGATCGCGCGTGAGCCGAGCGCGCGTTAAACGTTGCTAGCCTGTGTGAGCAGGTGATATCGGCTACGCGCTGCGCAGTTGCGCGGGGCGCGGCTCCGTGCCGGAGAGCGCCCCGTTCGAATGTGCGGGCATGCCGAGTTGGTCCAGCAGGCGCCCGGCATATTTTACATCGGCGCTGTCGAAGCCTTCGGTCAGGCGCGCATAGACCGGCGCCAGCACCTCACGCGCCTGCTTGACGGCGTCCTGCGCGGCCCAAAAAGCCGCAAGGCTCGTTGCCGCGCGCAATTCCCATGCGAGCGCGCCCTGCCTTCGCGAAAGCTCCAAGGCGCGCCGTAAATACCCCTCCGCCTTGGCGGACTGGGCGCGCGGGCATGCCATCAGAATGCGGCCTTTGAGGCGAAGCAGCTCCGGCATGAAATAGCTGTCGCCGCCGCCGCATTCGGCGAGATCGAGGGTTTCGTCGATCTCCTTGAGCGCCGCCGCATGATTTCCCGTCATGGCCAAGCCGTTGGCGATCGAACTCTTGAAGCTTGCGGTCACCAATTCATAGCGGGCGGCGTGCAGCGTCTCCAGCGCGTCGCGCAACAGCTTCATGCCGGATTCGGCCTGGCCGCGCATGACCGCCAATTTGCCCTTCACTCCCTGTCCCACGGCATTATAGGGGGCGAGCGAATGCCGCTCGGCATGGGCCATGAAGCGGTCGAGACCTTCATCGGCGCTCTCGATATCGCCGCGCCAGACGCAGACCGAAACCGCGCAGATCAGCGCGATGCATAAGGTCACGGGATGTTCGAGCGCGGCCGCCTCCTCGACGGTCTGCCGGGCGAGGGCCAGCGCCTGATCGGCATGGCCTTGCAGCCAGAGCGTCCGGGCGAGGGTGATGCGCGCGCGGTTGCTGTGGTCGAAGCCGAAATCGCTGCTGTTGATGCGTTGGGAGCAGGGCGGCTGGATCAGCGCCGCTTCGAGATGCGCCCTGGCTCGGGCCTGATCGCCGTTCAGATGATAGCCGATGCCGAGCAGCGACTGCGCCGCCGCCATGCCGGCCGGATCGGCGATTTCGCCGGCGACGGCCGCGCCACGCTCGGCGCAGGCGAGCGCGCCGCGAAAATCGCCGATGCGCTCGTGAAAGATATGCAGCCTGCCGAGCAGCCTGAGCTGGCTGACCGGGTCTTTGAAGGCCTCGGCGAGCACCAGCGCCCGCGTGAAGGCGACGCGCACCTCCTCGCTATTGCCCTTGGTGAACATCAGGGCTAGTCCGAAGGCGCTCCGCAGTTCCAGCTCCCGCCGCGTGCCGCGCGCGCCTTGGTCGAGCGAGGCGAGCGCCCGCGCGGTCCAGCGGTGGCATTGGGTCAGCAGCGACATTTTCAGGAGGAGCGGCGCCGAAGCCGCCGCGAGGCCGACGCCGAGGGCGACATCGCCCCCCGGGCCAAAGCACCATTCCAGCGCCTTGCGTACATTGCCGACATGGATGGCGCAGGTGGCGCGCTCCAGGGACTGGGTGCCGCCACCGCGCAAGCCGGCTCCGATGCGCTCGAGATAATCGCGGTAATAGGCGGCGTGACGGCGGGACGCGGCATCGGCCTCGCCGCTGTCTATCAGCTTCTCCAGCACATAGGCGCGGGTGGTATCGAGCAGGCGATAATAGGTCTCGCCGGGCCCGATCGCGGCGGTGGCGAGCGACCTGGCCACGAGGCTTCCCACGGCGCCGACGATCTGTGCTTCGTCGACATCATCCCCGGCCGCGACCGACAGGCAGGCCTCGAGAGTGAAGGCGCCGGCAAAGACCGCCAGCCGCCGCAGGATCACCCGTTCCTGTTCGGTCAGCAGGTCGTAGCTCCATTCGAGCGTGGCGCTCAGCGTCTGGTGGCGGGGCAGGGCCGTGCGGCGCCCCTGCCAGAGCAGCCCAAAGCGGTGTTCCAGCAGCGCCGCCGTTTCCTTCACGCCATAGGCGCCGACGCGGCTCGCCGCCAGCTCGATGGCGAGGGCTATGCCGTCGAGGCGGCGGCAGATCTCGGCGACGACAGGCGCGTCGGCATCGCTCAGCTCATACCGGTTGCCGCAGGCGATGACGCGCTCGACGAAAAGCTGGATCGCGGGAAAGGCAAGCGCCTCGGCGGCGGTCAGGCCGGCGGCATCGGGCGGACTGTCGAGCGCGGCAAGGCGATGCACATGCTCGCCCTCGACCCAAAGCGGCTCGCGGCTCGTCGCCAGGATGTAGACCTGCGGCGCCTCCTCGAAAATGCGCTCGGCGAAAGCGGCGGCCGTCTCGATCACATGCTCGCAGCTATCGAGCATGAGCAGCATCCGCTTGTCGCGCAGGAAGCTGACGATGCTGGGCGTCGGATCGCTGTTGCGCACCATCAGCCCGAGTTCGGAGGCCAGCGTGCAGGGCACCAGTTGCGGGTCGCTGATCGGTCCGAGGTCGATGAACCGCACCGCGCCATCGAAGGAGGGGAGCAGCATATGCGCCACCGCCAGCGCGACGGTGGTCTTGCCGATGCCGCCAGGGCCGACAACGGTCAGGAAGCGTTCGGCGGCGAGCTGCTCGGTGATGGTCTGTACCGCGTCGTCGCGGCCCACCATCCGTTTGAGCGATGCCGGCAGCCGGTGGGCGGGCTCGGCGGCGAGACCGTCCTGCTCGGGCCTCCGGCGGGGCGAGGAGCGGGAGACCGGGGCGACAAAGCAATAGCCGCGTCCGGGGACCGTCGTCACGTAGCGGGCGCCGGACTGGCCGTCGCCGAGCGCCTTGCGCAAAGCGGCGATGTGGAAGCGCAAATTGCCTTCATCGACGGCGACATCGGGCCAGACGCGCGCGATGAGATCTTTCTTGCGCACAACTTCGCTGGCGTGCTCGACGAGGACGATCAGGATATCGAGAGCGCGCGCGCCAAGATTGAGCGGGCTGCCGGATTTTTCGAGCAGGCGCTCCCCGGCCAGCAGCCGGAACGGGCCGAACGAGACCGTGTCTTGGGCTTGGCCGGCTTTCTCATCGGTCATCCGCAACATCCCTGACGTGATCAATGCTGGCCGAAATCGCCAAGAGCTGCGGGCATTCCTGGAATGCCGACGCCGCCGCCAATGGCTAAACCCTCCACAC
The DNA here is from genome assembly GCF_002198715.1 of Rhodomicrobium sp. R_RK_3. Classification (GTDB taxonomy): domain Bacteria; phylum Pseudomonadota; class Alphaproteobacteria; order Rhizobiales; family Rhodomicrobiaceae; genus R-RK-3. The sequence continues at coordinate 8,203 of NZ_MWLK01000021.1, forward strand.
CCGGCGCAGGGCAGCGCCAGACACCAGCATAAGGGTCCGGAACAAGGAGGGAGATAAAGAATTTAACATAATGAAGGCTCTATTAACGCGAGCGGACACAGCGATGCATCCGCCACGCCATCAAGGACATTCCGGTCTCCGCAATTGGACGAATAGGACCGCCTCAGGCGGCCCGGCGCCGTCCTACTCGCGCCGCTGCGTCCTTTACGCTCGGCCGAGGATCGCGCGCTATATGCTCACCCCGATGCCAGCTTCCTATAACACCTAGACATTATGGGCTTCGCTTTGCCAGCCGGTTAACATTACCCGTCTTGTTCTGGGGCGTCGGCTTGACATGCAAGCTCACCGCCTGTTGAAGCGCAGGCGCTTTTTCGGCCGGTGCCATGCAACCATTTACAGCAACTAACGGGATCTTACTCGGCTGCTGGAGCTTTGCCGCGTAAACTTCTCCAATCACTGCAAAAAACGTCAGAGCCGCTTTTGGGAGGGATCACGGAATGTTTAGCCCGGATTAATGGATCAAATGTCGGCCTCCGGCACTAATCCGTCGAGCCGCAGGAAGAGTACCGCATGAACGCCATCATTCCCGCCAATTTCACCCGGCCCAGAGAGATCGCGATCCTGGCGCTGGAATTGCCCGAGCTGCTCGACATTGCCGGCCCGGGGCAAGTCTTCGCGTCGGCCAACAGTCTCGAGGAGACGCGTGGCGCGCCGTACCGCGTCGCCGTCTATTCCGAGGACGGAGGCATGATCGAGACCGCATCGGGCGTCTCGATCGCGGCGCGGCCGCTGGCGGCATTGTCGCCGCACCGGGTCGACACGCTGATCGTCGCCGCCGGGCGCAGAGCGGTGCGGGGCGTGCCGCACCGGCAATTGTCGGTGCTGCTGGCGGCCTGCGCGCAAAGCTGCCGCCGCATTTGCGCCGTCGACGCGGGGGCCTTCCCGCTCGCCTCCTCGGGCCTGCTCCGGGGCATCAAGGCGACCACCCATTGGCGCTACGGCGAGCCGCTGCGCCAGCAATATCCGGACATTAAACTGGATTGCGACGTGATCTTCTCGCGGGACGGCGCCATCTGGACAGCGGCGGGCGGGGCGTCGAGCATCGACCTGTCGCTGGCGCTGGTCGAGGAGGATCTGGGCCATCTGGCGGCGCTGACCGTGGCGAAATCGCTGGTGGTGTTCCTCAAGCGGCCCGGCGGTCAATCCCAGCTCAGCGCGCCACTGAGCGCGCAGATCGCCTCGGCGACGGCGAGCGCGGACGAGCGCTTCATCGCCCTGCATGCCTGGCTTTCGGGCCGGCTGACGGAGAAGATCGGCGTCGAGCAGCTCGCCCGCTTCGTCGGCATGAGCGCCCGAAATTTCTACCGCAGCTACACCGCCAATACTGGCATGACGCCGGCCAAGGCGATGGAGCGCCTGCGCCTGGAAGCCGCCTGCCGGGAGCTGACCGGTTCGGCCTCCTCGCTGAAGCGGGTGGCGATGTCCTGCGGCTTCGGCAGCGAGGAGCGCATGCGCCGGGCCTTTCTGCGCCATCACGGCATTTCCCCTGCGCAATACCGCGCCCAAAGCCGCGACGCGGCGCATGTCCTGGCAAGCTGAGCCGGCCGGTTCTGATTGCGGCGAGGCGGGCGGCTGGTGCTATGCCCGGAGCCGCGTGAGTCCGGCTAATGCACCGTTCCATCCGCATCCGTAGCCTAGCTCCCTCGGGGAGCGGCTGGGGTGAGGGGGTAATACCTATCGGTAGGGCAGGCCGTCGCCTCAGCGAGAGGCATTGCCCTCACCCGGCGCGCTGTGCGCGCCATCCATGGGAGGGGTAGCCGCGACGCTGAGCGGCATCGCGCCGCTCAGGCCGATTTGAGTTGATGCGCCGCCTCCGCTTAGTCGCAGCCGTGATAGCGCGTGCAGCCGTAATAATCGCTGTTGCCCCAGCCCCAGCTCTCCGCGCAGCGATGACGCCAATAGCGGCAGCTATGGCCGTAGTCGCGATAGGATGAACCCTCATATTCGTCGTTGAAGAGCCAGCGCGCCCCCGCGTGCCGATAGCGGCGCCAGCCGTAATCTTCGTCGTCATCATCCCGGTAATATCGGCGGGAATAATAGCCGCCATAATATCCCGCCAATGTCACTTGTGTCCCGCTCGACGCGTCCGGAATGGCCGGGGCGGCGCCTGCCGGGAGCGCCGAGAGCAGGCCCGCAGCGCAGACCAGGCCCGCAATCAAACGAATTTTCGATCGGCTTTCCATGCTCGTCCTAACTCCATTGAATGAATTGCCTAAGTACGAAATGGTTAACGGCGAAGTATGAAACTGACAAAGTCATGTCAAAGAGCGCCATGCAAGTTCTAATTGCAGGATACCGAGTCATTATGGCGGAAGCTGTGAGTTTCGGCGGTATTTTGGGGATTGTTTGGCGCCGGCATTGCGTGAGAGGGGAGAAAGCGCGGAGCCAATTTTCGCCATCGTCAAGTCACAGCGGCTCGTACCTGCCCTCGGTCGGCCGCGACATTTTCCGATTGCGAAACAATGATGAAGCGCATTGCCCGCTTTGGCCATGGTCTTGTGATTCGCATCTGCGCGATTGCTTTGGCGGCAGCTTTGGTGCTCTGGCAGGTCTTTCCAAGCGGGGCCGACGAGGTGGCGCTGGGCAAAGCCGCCTGCCGCCGGGACTGGCCGGCCTGGAGGCTTATCGCGCCGGCCCTCAGGACCGCCTTCCGGCCGCCATCTTCCGGTGCTCGGCTTGCCCGACGCTGTTAAGCGCGCAGCCATCACCGCCTATCGCGCGACGCAGAAATAAGCGGAATTACTCAGAATTCTCAACGTGGCATTGGTGGACGCGCGGGGCGCGAGCCATCATGATGCGCGGAAAATATTTGACCTATTCTCGGAGTTATTATGCAAGTTTCTGCAAAGGCCGATCCGGCCCCGGCAAATCGCGCGGACGGCCGCGTCCCCATCGTCATCGGCATTGCCGCCGATAGCATCACCGCCAACCCCGATGCGCTCCCAGCGGCGGTCAAAGCGCAATGCGAGGAGCTGCGGTCGCGATACAAACACAGCCCGTTCCTAATCTTGTCCGGGCTGGCCGAGGAGGCCGACCGGACGGCGGTGCGGCTGGCGCGTGACCTACTCGGTGCCAGCCTCATCGCCGTGCTCCCGATGGCGCGCGAGGCGTTCGAGACCGAAGCGCCCACGCCCGCCGAGCGCGCGGAGATGGGCGCGCTGCTAGGCGCGGCGGAGGCGGTGCTGGAGCTGGGCGGCAGCGGCTTCACCAAGGCCGCCGCGACCATTGCGGAACACGCGCAAATTCTGATCGTGCTTGCGAAGGCTGGCGCGCCCGGCAAGGCCTCCGATGCCGTCGAGTGGTTTTGCCGGGGCCTCGCGCCGAACCGGTTCTCCTTCTATGCCGGCCAGCTCTCTCCACTCGACCCGCCCGAGCCGGGGCTGCTCATCCGCATCGATCCCGAGACCGGCGAGCAGAGCCGCCAGATCACGAAGAGCCGCGAGCAACTTGACAGCAACATCGAGCAGATCCTGGCCGAGACCGATCGCTTCAATGGTTCCGTCCTTGCCAATACTTCGCGCATGGGCAAGAATTACCCGTTGCTCGGTGGACTCATCTCCCAGGATGAGGCGGTGCGGGCCCGAGCCGAAGGGCTTGCCGCCGGCGTGGCGATGGTGCGCGCCGTCTACGACGCCGCCGATACGGTCGCGGTGCGCTTCGCCGGTCAGGTGCGGGTGCTGGACCAGTGCGTCTACGGCGCCGCGGTCGTCGCCTTCGCCATCTTCGCGCTGATGAGCGAGGCGCCTTATCTGGCGATCGTCTATTTCATCCTTGCCGGCATCATGCTCGCCGCCTGGGTCTACGTCTCCCGCACGGCGCTCGACAACCGCTTTCTGGAATATCGCGCGCTGGCTGAGGCGATGCGGGTGCTGTTCTTCTGGCGGCTTGCCGGGGTGAAGCGGGCCTCCTGGCTGAGCTACCTGCCAAAACATGCGGGCGTCGTCACCTGGGTGCGGCACGCCGTGCGCGCGGTCGAGTTCCGGCAGAACGCGTCCGGACGGCTCTTGCCCGAGCCGGGGGCGGACGGTGTCACCGCGGCGCGGGCGGAATGGATCGGCAGCCAGACGGAATATTACCAGAAGCGCCGGCGCGAGCACGAGATCTCCGGCAGGCGATGGCGGGCCTTCAGCCACAGCTCGCTCTATCTCTCCTACGCGCTCGCCTGTGTCCTAGTGCTCTGCGTTGCCTATTGCGTCCAGCAGCGCGGGCTCGACGCGATCACCGATTGGAAGGGCAACACCATCTTCACGATCACGGCGACGTCACTGGCCAACATCATGCAGATTGCGCTGGGCATCGCGGCAGCCATCGGCATCGCCGCGCGCGGATATCTGCAGCGCCGGGCGGACGAGGAATTGGTGAAGCAATACAGCGCCGCCCTGCACATTTTTTCCATCGCCAAGAGAGAGCTCGAGGAGGCTGACGCCGCGCTCCGCAACGGCACGGAGCCCGACTGGCCCCATGCCGCAACGCTCGAGCGTCTCGGGATAGAGGCGCTGACCGAACATGGCGAATGGCTGATCCTGCGGCACTCGCGGCCGTTCGAGCTGCCGCAGCAGTAAAGAGGCATGGGGCTTGGGCAAGCCCCGCCGGTGGAGGCCATCCCTGCCGGGGCAACGCCCGCTTCGCCCGCGCCGATTGGCGCGAAGTTGGCCGGGCGGAGCGATCACGCCGACTGCGCGGCGGCTGCGGGCGCGGCCTCCGGCTCACGCTTGGCACGGGCGGCGTCATAGGTGCGGTGGAGAAGCCAGATCAGGAAACGGATGAACATGCTGACGGCGAGGCCGATGAACAGCAGCAGGATCGATTTCGGACCCAATTCGCCCAGAAGCGTCGCATAGGCGCGATTGGCCAGTTCGGGCGAGAAGCGTTCGAGCTGGATGGCGAATTGGTTGAGCAGGTTGCGGCAGAGGCCGATAAGATAGCCGAAGGTCGCCAGGTGGTGCAGGTTCAAATACATATAGGCGACCATCGCCACCAAGACCTCGGCGACCAGATAGGCAATCAGCAGCGCCGAGAACACGATCGATTTTAAAAGCGATCCCACGCCGTCATTCCTCGACCGGGGCTTGGCCGCGCTCACGCGCTCCGCCTTCTTCTTGCGCCGTGGCCGGCCCACGCGCAAGCGCCCCATCCGCCTCAGCAGGCCGAGGCCGAGGAGGACGGGTGCGCCGGTTGCTTCAGATGTGTCACCGGTTGGCGTCATGCCTGGCCTTAGCGATCGGACAAGCACCGGCCCGGATTGGGCGTTACGAGCGGGGCCGCGAAGCGCGCCGCCGATCCGTCCGCCCGATGCTTGTCTCAAGCATAGCAAGCGGCACGGAACGGGAAAAGGGTCAGGCGGCCTCGGGTTCTCCATGCCGGTTTTCGCGGCGGCTGCTCATGCCCGGCTTGTCTTGCGGGGCGAGCGTGTCCTTGATGGCGCGGAAGCTGTTCTCGATGTGCTCGCGCAGCAGCCGGGAAAGCGTCGGCGCATCCCGACGCTCGATGGCCGCCATGATGTTCTGATGCTCGGCGATGATGTTCGCCCAGCGCGGGCCGGACAGGTCGACCGAGACACCGGCGCGGCGGATGCGGCTCGACACCGAGCGAATCAGTTGCACGAGATTGCGGTTGCGCGAGCCGGCCTCAATACGCTTGTGGATCTGCTCGTTGATCGCGAAATGGCCCTTCACGTCATGCTTTTCGTAGCTGGCGAGAAGCTGCTCATGCAGGTCGCGAATCTCGGCGATCTCTTCGGCGGTCAGGCGTTCGCAGGCCAGTTCGCCCGCCAGTGCCTCGAGCCGCGCGTAGATCGGGAAGGCTTCCTTGAGGTCCTGCAGCGTCAGTGCGCTGACGGTCGAGCCGCGATTGTGGTTCAGCACCACGAGGCCTTCGAAGGCCAAAACCTTCAGTGCTTCCCGTAAGGGGGTGCGGGAAACGCCGAAGCGTTCGCACAGTTCCTTCTCGGGGATCTTGGCGCCGGGCCGCAGTTCACCGTCGATGATGCACTCGCGAAGCCGGACCAGCAATTCGTCGTGGAGATGGCGCCGGGAGATCGGGCCGCTGCCTGGCTCCTCTTCGGCGAAATAATGCAGGGACGGGACAGACCGGCTGACCGCCGTGATCTCATTCATGCTGGAGACTTTCTCGTAAAGCGTAAATTCGTATTCTCGCGGCTGCCTTGCTGGAGCGCTTCCTGTGCCGGGCCTCGCCGTCAGGCTGCCCGATCGCTTTGTTTCGTCGCATTTCCGGCTCGAATCCGGTGCCCATCCCTTTGAGGCGGGCCAGTAATTACCCAAATGCTCTCGAACCCAACACCGCTTGCTTGCCGGGTGGCGTTTACCCGAAACGAGTTTTTTTCTTCCTCGCACTGCCGGGGCTTCCGACCTTGGTCCATTGCCCCTTACGCCTTTCATCTGCATGATATTATACGCAGATCACACTGCATACCAGCGCGGGCGGACGATCGAGCCATGCTCAAATCCGCAAATTGCCGTGATTATTCGACATAGCTGGCAAGCGGGCTCAGGCGCAGGCATCCCATGACCGGCGCCCCGCAAAGATCGAAGAGCTCGGGCCGAATTTAACGTATCAAGTGACGGATGACCGCCGGATTGTGCATACTTTCGGCCAAATCGGTATGCGTTATTATTCCAGCAGACTGTCGATGCCCGAACGCCGGGAACAAGGCTTTTCCCCATCACATTCTCCGGGGAGTCGAGATCATGCCCTGGGACGATTTCACGGCGCAATGCGGGCCAATGCGTAGTGCGTCAGTGAAGCATCCCCTCCCACTATCAAGGTCACAGAAGTGTGAATCGCGCAAGATAAACACAGTTACACTTGTAGTACTTTTTGTTTCAACCGCAGGAAAGCTGACATCGACATAATCCGATACAAAGCTTGAGCCGGTTGCGGGGAGAAATTCTGGAACATGCCACATTCTGGTGCGTTCTTGTAGCATCCCCCAATTCGGACACCGGGTCCGAGAGCGTATGTGAGAAAAGTATGATCACTTTAAAGCGCACAATGGCTGTTGTCGCGGTGGGCGCAACCATTGCGATCTCGGGCATCTTGCCCGGCTCCGCCGCACCTATCAGCGGATCCGCTCCGATGAGCGTCTCGCCTGACGGCTCCAGCGCCGGTAAAGCCACCGACGAAGGCCTCACTTTCGTTCGCCGCGGCGGACGCGGCGGCGGCCACTGGCGTGGCGGCGGCGGCGGTGGCCGGCACGCGTTTCGTGGCGGCGGCGGCGGCCGATATTTCCGCGGCGGCGGCGGACGCCGCTACGCCTGGTCCGGCGGTGGGCGACGTTGGCACGGTGGCGGCCGGCGCTGGCGCGGCAACCGAGGCTATTGGGCCGCTCCGTTCATCGCTGCGCCGTTTCTTTATGGCGGCTTCGGCGGTTACGGCTATGACGGCTACGGCTATTCGGGTTACCGCGGCTACGGAAATAGCTGCTACCAGCAATGCCGCTACTCGAACGGGCCGCGCTATTGCCGCCGGTTCTGGCGTCGCTACTGCTAAGGCAGCAAGGCTATCACATTGGGAGAGGGAGTGTTTGGACGCTCCCTTTCTTTTTGCCCGCGCTTTACTTTTCCCCAGGATTCAGCATTTCATAACCAAGAGCGCCCGTGCGTCGCGGCTGCTGTCAATCGTTTCGTATGGGACCGCCGGATGGGGCCAGACCGCGTCAGTGCCAGGGCGTCCGTCGTGGAGACCGCTTCGAGCTCCGGCGGGCTGAAGCCGGCTGAGCGGCAGCGCGTCGACGCGGCGGCCCGCTGGCTCGACAGCAATCTGGCCGCCCAAGGTGACCCCTCGCGCGCCAGCCGGATCCTCATCGCCGGAGACGCGACGCTTCCTCAGCCATGGGCCGTTGCGATTGCGCGCCTGCTGGCGGAGGACGGCGACCCGGTGCTCCTGATCGACACCAGCCAAGGCGGACTGGCCTTATCGGCGGCGCTGGAATTGCCGCGCTCGCCGGGGCTTGCGGAACTGTGCCAGCGCAGAGCCGAGTTCGAGGATGTGATCTGGCGCGACCCGCCGAGCGGATGTCATTTCCTGCCCTCCGGTCGGCCGCGCGCGGTTGGCGGCGGCTGGGGCGAGCCGGGCGCGGCGGACCGGGTGTTGCGCGCCCTCGATGCCAGCTACCGCACGCTGATCATCTGCGCCGAGGCCGAGGAAGCGCATCTGCTCGCCGGCAATCTCAAGCGCCGATTCTCCGCCGCGATCCTGATCGAGGCCCGGCCTCCCGGCCTCGGGCGGGGCATTCGCGACCTGTTTGCAGTGTTCGGTTTTCCCGCCTTGCAGGTCGAACCGCTGCGCTGAGCGCCCGCGCGCGCTCTCACGTATTTGCCTAAAATTTTACGCAAATCTTTGGAGGCGCGCCGAATCGTGCCAGCCTCGAATTGGGCATGTTTTTCCGCCGGTTCCGGGCACTGCGTAGGCGGTTTTTGGGGGATTGACCGTGGTGATTCGGGACTTGCCGAGAGGGCGATTCGACGCCTATCTGCGCACGCATTACAGGGACAAGCCGGGCATGCTTCCGCGCTTTTCCATGGGCTGTGGCGCGATTTTCATGATCCAGCGTGTTCAGCCGGTCGACGCGGCGGTTGCCTCGCGGGGCTCGCTTGGCGAGACCGATCCGGCCCTGCTGGAGGAGATGATTTCGCTGGTCGCGGCGCGCGGATTGGATGTGGTTTCGCCCGCCGAGATGCGCCGCCGCCTGCTCGAGCGGGATTTTTCGCGCCGTTTCATCCTGTTCACGTTCGACGGCGCCTATCGAGGCATCGTTGACACTGTGTTGCCGATGTTTCAGAAGCGGGCAATGCCGTTCACGGTTTATTCCGGCAGCGATTATCTCGGCACCGGCCGCTTGCCCTGGTGGCTGGCGCTGGAGGCGCTGATCGAGGGCAGCGAAAAGATCGCGCCGGAAATCGGGGCGGAAAAGCGCGAATATCGCTGCCGCTCGGCGTCGGAGAAGCAGGAGGTTTTCGCGGCGCTGTTCCGTCCGCTCGAGCTGATGGCGCCGGGCGAGCGCGACGCGCTGCTGGCCAAGGAATGCAAGCTTCAGGGCATCGGTCTCATGGATGCCGCCGCCCGAGAAATGCTGTCGGCGGAGGAGTTAAAAAGCTTGGCGCAGAACGGCTTGGTGACGGTCGGCAGTCAGGCTGGCGGCAGCCAGGCGTTGTCGGAGCTGAGCTTCGACGGGGCGCGCGAGGCGATCGCGGCTTCCCTGGCGGCGCTGGAAGTCGCCCTGGGCGAACGGCCGCGCCATCTTGCTTTTCCCGGCGGCGCCAAGGCCAATGTCACCGCCCGTGATGTGAGGCTTGCACGCGAATTGGAGTTGGAGACCGCCATGACAGCCATTGAGGGTGCGCTCTGGAAGGAGCACGCGGGGGAGCTGCTGGCACTGCCCCGCATCGCCCTCGACAATGACCCGGCGACGCTGGTCCGGGCCCTGATGCTGAGCAGCGGCGGCCTTAGCGATGTCGGCCAGCCCTGGAGCCGCGCGGCGATCGCCTGACCACGACCTATTCGGTATCCGGCGTTGTGTATACCGGCCCGGAGGGCCAGTCCGCCCATGGGAATGGCTTATCGTCGGTGTCGTGCAGCAGGTACAGCACTACGGCGCTGAGCCAGCGGGCGAGCGAACGGCCAAAAAGTGTGATGTTCGCGTTGGACTGGCCGGTGATCGCCTCCCAGAGGAACTGCAGGATAGCGGCAGCGGTCAAGACGGTCTGGCCGATGCCGAACAGGATCAGGAACGCAATCATGAACAGCGCCCGTACCCAGACGGACTGACCTTGCGGCTCGGCCGCTCGTGCTGGCGTCTGCTCGCTCATCGCTTGATGCTCCATTGGGGTTGGTTGCGGTCGATCGCGAGGGCCCGGGCCGGACTACATGCGATGGACCAGGACGGGCACCGTCGAATGCGTCAGCACCTTGACTGTCTCACTCCCGAGCAGGATCGCGGCGATGCCGCGGCGGCCATGCGAGGCCATCACGATCAGGTCGCAGCCTTTCGCTTTTGCCGTGTCGATGATCGCCTGATAGGGGTTCTCGTTCTCGACATGGACCGTTTCGCAGGCGACGCCCGCGGCCCGCGCCGCATCGGCAACCGCGCCGAGCGATTTCGCGGCATAATCGTGAGTGCGCGTGTCATAGGCGTCAGGCGTGTCCTCGAGCATGGAGGCGTCGGTCGTGAACGTATGAAACGGCGGCGTCGCGATGACGGCCGTCGTCTTGGCGTCGAGACGTTTGGCCAGTTCGATGCCGTGCCGGACTGCGTGCAATGCAAATTCCGACCCGTCCGTCGGTAAGAGGATATGGCTGTACATGGTCGCCTCCTTGCGCGTTGGCTTTCGCGCCGATAACGATCAGCCGGACGCGCCGCATCGACCTTGATTTTAATCAAGCGGCTTCAATTCTAGCGATGGTCTATTGGTGAACCGTTGTGGCGATTGCCTGGATTTGACAGGTCGCGCGCGAGGGATCGCATTTCCTGGCAAGTCGGCGACCCGGCGCCCAAGGGTCACAACCGCATGCGGGGCATGGTCGTTCGCCAAGGGGCCGGGGCAAGGGCGGGTCGTCAGGCGCGGCTGTACAGCATCCGGGCACGGATGGTGCCGGGGAGGTCGCGGATTTCCTTCAGCACGCCGCGGGCGTCGGCGACGGAGCCGTCAGCGTCCAGCACGACATAGCCGATCTGGCCGTCGGTCTGGAAATACTGGCCGGAGATGTTGATGTTGCGCCGATTGAAGATGGCGTTCAGCCGGCTCAGCTCGCCGGGCACGTTCTGGTGCACCTGGATGAAGCGCGTCCCGCTCGGGCGAGGCGGCAATTGCACTTGCGGGAAATTCACCGCGCCATAGGTCGAGCCGACGTCCGAATATTCGATCAGCTTGCGCGCGACTTCCGCGCCGATGCGCTCCTGCGCCTCCTGCGTCGAGCCGCCGACATGCGGCGTCAGGATGACGTTTTCCAGCCCTTGCAGCGGCGAGACGAATTTCTCGCCGTTGGCGGTCGGTTCGACCGGGAACACATCGACCGCCGCGCCGGCCAGATGGTTGACCTTCAGCGACGCCGCCAGCGCTTCGTCGTCGAACACCGTGCCGCGCGCATTGTTGATGAAGAACGCCCCCGGCTTCATCGCCCGGAATTCGGTCTCGCCGATCAGGCCCTTGGTGTCTGGCGTCTCCGGCACATGCAGGCTGACCACGTCGGACTGGCTCAGCAGCTCGCCGAGCGTGTCGACAGGCACCACATTGCCGCGATTGAGCTTGTCGGTCGGGTCGAAGAAGATCACCCGCATCCCCATGGCCTCGGCCAGTTCGGCAAGCTGGCTGCCGATATTGCCGTAGCCGATGATGCCGAGCGTCTTGCCGCGCACCTCATGCGAGCCGGCCGCCGACTTGTCCCAGCCGCCCTGATGCGCCGAGGCCGACTTCGGAAAAATGCCGCGAAACAGCATGACGATCTCGGCGATGGTCAGCTCGGCGACGCTGCGGGTATTGGAGAAAGGCGCGTTGAAGACCGGCACGCCCATGTCGCGCGCCGCCAGCAGATCGACCTGATTGGTGCCGACGGAAAAACAGCCGACCGCGATCACCGAGCGCTGCCCGTCCAGCGCCTCCGGCGTAAGCTGGGTGCGCGAGCGGATGCCGAGCATGGAGACGCCGGAGAGCGCGTCGCGCAGCTCATCACCGTTCAGCGCCTTGGTTTGACGTTCGATATTGCCGTAGCCGGCGGCGTTCAGCGCCGCGACGGCGGTATCGGAGATCCCTTCCAGCAGCAAAATCTTGATCTTGTCCTTGGGACGCGAAAGTGCCGTGCTCATGTGACCTTTAGAGTTTGGAATGCGTTTTCGCGGCCATGAACAGCAAATTGGCCGTGCGAATTCAAGCAAAGCTTTCGTGTTAGGTGGGTCCGGCGGCACGGCGTGGCAAGAAATTGCGTGCTTAAGACAAGACCGGGTCCTACCATCCGGCTAGCATCAACCCTTGTGTTTTGCTCGAAGGCGGTTGGCATGGGTGTCGAGATCGAACGGAAGTTCCTGGTCGCCACGTCAGACTGGATGGATGCGGCGGTCTCGTCCCGCGAATTGCGCCAGGCCTATATGGCCGTCACGCCCGCCGCTTCGATCCGCATCCGCATCGAAGGCGAGAGCGCGGCGTGGCTCACCATCAAAAGTGCGGCAGCTGGGATCGAGCGGGCGGAGTTCGAATATGCGATCCCCGTCAGCGATGCCGCGCAATTATTGACCTTGCGCACCGGCGGCGTGGTGCAGAAGCGCCGCCATATCGTGCCGGCCGGCGGCGATATTTGCTGGGAGATCGACGTCTTCGGCGGTCGGCTGGAGGGGCTGGTGATCGCCGAGATCGAATTGGAGACGCGCGAGCAGACCATTCCGCATCCGAACTGGCTGGGTGAAGAAATCACCGGAGACGCGCGGTTCTCGAATGCCAATCTCGCAATGAACGGGTTGCCCGAGGGATTTTTGCGTTAATTTTCGGTAACAAACGCGGCGCCGATCACGCGATTTTGAGCCTTAAACGAAAAAGGCCCGGGCTATTTCCCCCAGCCCGGACCTCTCTTCTGCCCCCCGGTCAAACCGTGAAACCCGCGATGCACGCGATTCGAGTACGTGGCGGATACTGGCCGCAGATTATGCCCGAACTGTGGCACGATGTGGCAAATCGCAAGGGATTCCCGCCCGTTATGGAACCTTCCGCGCGCATCATTATAAGCAACAGCGCTAGGCCCGTTTACGCATGCGGTGTTTTACCGAGCGGGATTTTGTTGACGGTGGCGTAAGGGACGCAAGGGGCGATTCGATTTTCGGGCCGCGGGCCTCGCCCTTTCCCTCCCTTCGTCCCGGACGCCGCGAAGCGGTGAGTCGGGACCCAATGGCCGTTCCGCGAACGCTGCTGCAGAGGAACCGCGAGTGGGCCGCGGCTCCGACGGCCCGGGCGACGATAAGAGGATTTCGGAAATCGCAGAGGTCTTCGCTGCTATGACGCGCTTAGCGTGCGGCGCACGGCGTCGCGCCAGCCGGCGAGTTTGGCTTCGCGGGCCTCCGCGCCGATGGAGGGTGTGAAGCGGCGGTCGAGGCGCCAGCTTGCGGCAAACCCTTCCTCATCCGGCCAGACGCCGGCCTGACGGCCCGCCAGCCATGCCGCGCCGAGGGCAGTTGTCTCCAGCACCATCGGCCGGTCGATGGGCGCATCCAGGATATCGGCGAGCCATTGCATGGTGCGGTCGGAGGCGACCATGCCGCCATCGACGCGGAGTACCGTGTCGCCATCCGAGCGCCAGTCGCGATGCATCGCATCGAGCAGGTCGCGGGTCTGGTAGCAGACCGATTCCAGCGCGGCGCGGGCGAGTTCCTTCGGGCCGGTCGACCGCGTGAGGCCGAACAGAGCGCCGCGCGCTTCGGCGTCCCAATGCGGGGCGCCGAGACCGGTAAATGCCGGGACGAGATAGACGTTCTGGTTCGGATCGGCGGCCTCGGCCATCGGGCCGGACTGGTCGGCGCGGTCGAGGATTTTTAGCCCGTCGCGCAGCCATTGCACCGCCGCGCCCGCAACGAAGATCGAGCCTTCCAGCGCATAGGTCGGCTTGCCGTCGAGCTGATAGGCGACGGTGGTCAGCAGCCGGTTCTTCGACGGCACCGGCTCCGCGCCGATATTCAGCAGCGCAAAACACCCCGTGCCATACGTCGATTTCATCATGCCCGGTTTGAAGCAGGCCTGGCCGACCGTCGCCGCCTGCTGGTCGCCCGCGATGCCGCCGATGGGGATCGCCGCGCCGAGGATGGAGGCGTCGATGGTGCCGAAATCGGCGGCGCTGTCCTTCACCTGCGGCAGCATTGCGCGCGGAATGCGGATCAGCCGCAAGAGCTCGTCGTCCCAGTCGCCGGTGCGGATGTTGTAGAGCAGGGTGCGCGAGGCGTTGGTCGCGTCGGTAACATGGACGCGGCCGCCGGTGAAGTTCCAGACCAGCCAGCTATCGACGGTGCCGAAGGCGAGCTTTCCCGCCTCGGCGCGCGCGCGGGCGCCTTCGACATGGTCGAGGATCCAAGCGGCCTTGGTGCCGGAGAAATAGGGGTCGAGTAGGAGGCCGGTGCGCGCGGCGACATCGGCTTCGGCGCCTTCTGCCTTGAGGCGGGCGCAGATCTCGGCGGTGCGGCGGTCCTGCCAGACGATGGCGCGGTGGATCGGCTTGCCGGTCTCGCGGTCCCAGATGACGGTCGTCTCGCGCTGATTGGTGATGCCGATGGCGGCGATGGCGCTGGCGGACAGGCCGGCATCGGCAAGGGCGAAGCGGATGGTGTCGAGGGTGGTGCGCCAAAGGTCGTCCGGCTCGTGCTCGACCCAGCCGCTTTGCGGAAAATGCTGCGGAAATTCCTGCTGGCCGCGCCCGCGCACGCGGTAGCCCTCATCGAAGACAATCGCGCGCGACGAGGTGGTGCCCTGGTCGATTGCGAGAATGAAGCCGCTCATGGTCCTGCCCTCCCTTTGAGCTTGTTTCCCGCATCTTACGCGGCGGGTTTGTGTGCGGAAAGGCTTGCGCTCAAGGCTTTCCCCCTCACCCACCCGCCTGACGGCGGGAGCCCTCTCCCACAAGGGGAGAGGCCAAGTGGGGCGCCTCTCGTTTTTTTGCCCTCTCCCCTTGCGGGAGAGGGCGGGCGCGAAGCGACCGGGTGAGGGGGACTTTTTCCTTCGCCTACTTCTTCTGCCAGCTCTTCACCAGCTCGTCATAGTTGACGGTGATCGGCTTTTCCTTCTCGTTGGCGATCTTGGGACGTGGGGCGCCGCCCTTCTTCATCCACTCTTCCGCGCTGGTCTCCGGGTTCAACTTGGGACCGATATCGCCCTGAACGCCGGAGCGTTCGATGCGGGCGAGCACCTGTTCCTGAGCCTGGCAGAGCGAGTCCATCGCCGCCTGCGCGGTCTTGGCGCCCGACGAGGCATCGCCGATATTCTGCCACCAGAGCTGCGCCAGTTTCGGATAGTCAGGCACGTTGGTGCCGGTCGGCGACCATTGCAGGCGGGCCGGCGAACGGTAGAACTCGATCAGGCCGCCGAGCTTGGGCGCGCGCTCGGTGAAGCTCTTGTCCTGGATGGTGGATTCGCGGATGAAGGTCAGGCCGACATGGCTCTTCTTCACGTCCACAGTCTTCGAGGTCACGAACTGCGCATAGAGCCATGCGGCCTTGGCGCGGTCGGTCGGCGTCGATTTCATCAAGGTCCAGGAGCCGGCGTCCTGATAGCCCAGCTTGTTGCCTTCCTGCCAATAGACGCCATGCGGCGAAGGAGCCATGCGCCATTTCGGCAGGCCCGCGCCATCGACGACCGGCAGGCCGGGCTTGACCATGTCGGCGGTGAAGGCGGTGTACCAGAAGATCTGCTGCGCGACCGCGCCCTGGGCCGGCACCGGGCCGGATTCGGAGAAGGTCATGCCATTGGCTTCCGGCGGCGCATATTTCTTCAGCCATTCGACATATTTCTCGATCGAATAGACCGAGGCGGGCGCATTGGTGTCGCCGCCGCGCGCCATGCACGATCCGACCGGCTGGTCCTTCTCGTTGACGCGGATGCCCCATTCGTCGACCGGCTTGCCGTTCGGGATGCCCTTATCGCCATTGCCGGCCATCGACAGCCACGCATCGGTGAAGCGCCATCCGAGCGAGGGGTCCTTCTTGCCGTAGTCCATGTGACCATAGACTTTCTTGCCGTCGATGGTCTTGCCGGTGAAGAATTCGGCGATGTCCTCATAGGCCGACCAGTTGACCGGCACGCCGAGATCGTAGCCGTATTTGGCCTTGAAATCGGCCTTGTTCTTCTCGTCGTTGAACCAGTCATAGCGGAACCAGTAGAGGTTCGCGAATTGCTGGTCGGGAAGCTGGTAGAGCTTGCCGTCCGGCGCAGTGGTGAAGGAGCGGCCGACAAAGTCGTTCACATCCAGCGTCGGCGAGGTGACGTCCTTGCCTTCGCCCGCCATCCAGTCGGTCAGGTTGCGGACCTGCTTGTAGCGCCAATGGGTGCCGATCAGATCCGAGTCGTTGATATAGGCGTCGTAGATGTTGTTGCCGGACTGCATCTGCGTCTGCAGCTTCTCGACGACGTCGCCTTCGCCGATCAGATCGTGCGTTACCTTGATGCCGGTGATCTCGGTGAAGGCCTTGGCGAGCACTTTGGATTCATATTCGTGCGTGGTGATCGTCTCCGACACCACCTTGATGTCCATGCCCTTGAAGGGTTCGGCCGCCTTGATGAACCATTCCAGCTCCTTCAGTTGCTCTTCCTTCGAGAGCGACGAGGGCTGGAACTCGGCGTCGATCCATTTCTTTGCCGCCTCGCTATCGGCGAGAGCCGGAAGGCAGCCGGCCAGCAGCGCGGCTGCCGCTACGGTTGCCATGAGATGTTTTCGCATTCTTCTTCCTCCCAGTTGGCTTCAGTCACTTCCAGTCTTCCCCGGCGGGGCGGCGCTTCCGGCCTATACCCAACGGAAAACGCAGAGCGCATAGGCGAATGAGATCGCCAGCGCCCACCATAGATTCGGGCCGATGAGCCCGAGCCAGGCGAGATGTATGAAGGCGCTGCCGAGCAGCGAGATGAACAGCCGGTCGCCGCGCGTCGTCTCGATGCGCAGCACGCCGTAGCGGGCGCCGCCGCCGGGCGAGTAATATTCCCAGACGCCCATCGAGGCGATCAGCAGCGCAATGGTGACGAAGAACAAGGCCGTCGGCCACGTCCAGGCCATCCATGACAGATCCATGCGAACGCCTCCTCAGACCCGGCCCAGGGCAAAGCCCTTGGCGATGTAGTTGCGCACGAAATAGATCACCAGCGCGCCCGGAATGATGGTCAAGACGCCGGCGGCGGCGAGCACGCCCCAGTCCATGCCCGAGGCGGAGATGGTGCGGGTCATGGTGGCGGCGATCGGCTTGGCGTCGGTGGTGGTCAGGGTGCGGGCGATCAAGAGCTCGACCCAGGAGAACATGAAGCAGAAGAAGGCCGCGACGCCGATGCCGGAGGCGATCAGCGGCATGAAGATCTTGCCGAAGAAGCGCGGGAAGGAATAGCCGTCAATATAGGCGGTCTCGTCGATCTCCTTCGGCACGCCGGACATGAAGCCTTCGAGAATCCACACGGCGAGCGGCACGTTGAACAGGCAGTGCGCCAGCGCGACGGCAATATGCGTGTCGATCAGCCCGAACGCCGAATAGAGCTGGAAGAAGGGCAGGGCGAACACGGCAGGCGGGGCCATGCGGTTGGTCAAGAGCCAGAAGAACAGGTGCTTGTCGCCGAGGAACCGGTAGCGCGAAAAGGCATAGGCGGCGGGCAGGGCGACGGTGATCGAGATCACCGTGTTCATCACCACATAGATGATCGAGTTGATATAGCCGTTATACCAGGCCGGGTCGGTGAAGATGACGGTGTAATTGTGCAGCGTCGGGTTGAGCGGCCAGAGCGAGAAAACGCCGGTGATCTCCTCATTGGTCTTGAAGCTCATATTGACGAGCCAGTAGATCGGCAGCATCAGGAAGACGATATAGAGCGTCATCACCAGCCAGCTATAGTCGCGCCGCCGCGTGCGCTTGGCGGCCTCGCGGGTCAGGCTGCGGGCGGCGGTGCGCTCGGCGGTTTCGCGGGACATGCCGCCGACGCCAGTCGTTTCCTCGCGGGACATCGTCATGGCCTATTTCCGGTCCTGTCCGGCATTGGTCATCACCGTGTAGAAGATCCAGGAGAACAGCAGGATGATCAGGAAGTAGATGATCGACATGGCCGCCGCCGGCCCAAGGTCGAACTGCCCGATCGCCATCTTCACCAGATCGATGGAGAGGAATGTCGTCGAATTGCCGGGACCGCCGCCGGTGACGACGAAGGGCTCGGTGTAGATCATGAAGCTGTCCATGAAGCGCAAAAGCACCGCGATCAGCAGCACGCGATTCATCTTCGGCAACTGGATGTAGCGGAACACCGCCCAGCGGGAGGCGCCGTCGATCTGCGCGGCCTGGTAATAGGCCTCCGGGATGGCGACGAGACCGGCATAGCACAGCAGCGCGACGAGGCTGGTCCAGTGCCAGACGTCGATCAGCACTACGGTGATCCAGGCGTCGAGCGGATCCTGGGTGTAGTTGTAGTCGAAGCCGAGCGCTTCCATTGTGTGGCCGAGCAAGCCGATATCGACGCGGCCGAAGACCTGCCAGATGGTGCCGACGACGTTCCACGGGATCAAAAGCGGCAGCGCCATCAGCACGAGGCAGAGCGAGACCGTCCAGCCCTTGCGCGGCATGGCGAGCGCGATGACGATGCCGAGCGGGATCTCGATGGCGAGCACGATGAAGGAGAACAGCAGGTTGCGCCAGAGCGCTTCGTGGAAGCGCTCGGAGGCCAGGATCTGCTTGTACCACTCGGTGCCGGCCCAGAAGAACTGGTTGTTGCCGAAGGTGTCCTGCACCGAATAATTCACCACCGTCATCAGCGGGATGACGGCGCTGAAGGCGACCAGCAAGAGTACCGGCAGCACCATGAACCAGGCTTTGTTGTTCCAGGTCTTTTCCATGGCTAAGCGGCCTCCGGCGTGACGAGACGGGCATCGGAGTAGATGTTGATGCGGGCGGGGTCGAAGCTGGCGCGCGGCTCGGCCGGCACCTCGTCGCCGTCGCCGAGAATGGCGTTGATCGGACGGCCGGCGACATGGCCGCGAACGATCTTGTGGCGCCCGATATTCTCGACCGCCCGGATGGTCACCGGCAGGTCGCCGGTCGCGCCGACGCGGACGAATTCGGGGCGGATGCCGAGCTCGGTCATGCCGGTCAGCTTGCCGTAATTGCGGCCGAGCGGGACGGTGAAATCCTGGCTCAGCCGGGCGCGGTCGCCCTCGACATGGCAGGGCAGCACGTTCATGCCGGGCGAGCCGATGAAATAGCCGACGAAGGTGTGCTGCGGCCGCTCGAACAGCTCGGCGGGCGTGCCCATCTGCACGACCTCGCCCTCATACATGACGACGACGCGGTCGGCGATGGTCAAGGCTTCGGTCTGGTCGTGCGTCACATAGATCATGGTGAAGCCGAAGCGCTTGTGCAGGTGCTTGAGCTGCGAGCGCAATTCCCACTTCAGATGCGGATCGATGACGGTCAGCGGCTCGTCGAGCAGGATGGCGTTGACGTCGTGGCGCACGAGGCCGCGCCCCAGCGAGATCTTCTGCTTCTCATCCGCCGTCAGCGCGCGCGCCTTGCGGTACGCCTTGCCGCCGAGGTCGAGCATCTGGATCAGCTCATCTACGCGCGGCTTGATCTCGGCCTCCGGCACCCGGCGGTTGCGCAAGGGGAAGGCCAGATTGTCGAAGACGGTCATGGTGTCGTAGATGACCGGAAATTGAAACACCTGGGCGATGTTGCGCTGCTCGGTAAGGAGGTACGTCACGTCGTCAGGGCCGAACAGGATGCGGCCATGCGTCGGCGTGATGAGGCCGGAGATGATGTTGAGCAGGGTGGTCTTGCCGCAGCCGGAGGGCCCGAGCAGCGCATAGGCGCCGCCGTCCTGCCAGACGTGGTCCATGCGGCGCAGTGCGAAATCGGCCTCGGTTTTCGGGTTCGGTAGATAGGAATGGGCGATGCCGTCGAGGGTGATGCGTGCCATGTGCCCCTCACGCGGCTGCTTGCGCGACCGGCCCGGCGGCGAGCGCGCCGGACGTGTCGAAGATGAAAAACCGGTCCGGCACCAGATAGACCGGGATGGTCTCGTCCGGCTTGATGACGCGGACGCCATGCACCAGCCCGACCCAGCGCGCATCGGCGAAATCGACGTGCACGAAACTTTCCGAGCCGGTGATCTCGGTGATGGCGACCTTGGCCTTGATCTGCACGGCCTCGTCGCGCGGCGGATCGAGATGCAGATGATGGGCGCGGAAGCCGATGATGTAGTCGCCGTCCGCGAGGCCGAGGCTCTTGCGCGGGACGGGGATCGAGATGCCGCCATCGAGCACGAAATTTGCGCCGGCCTTGCGCAGCCGGATGGTGTTCAGCGGCGGATCGGAAAAGATCTTGGCGGTGCGCAGGTTGGCCGGGTGCTGGTAGACGTCGATTGTCGGGCCGAATTGCGTGACCGCGCCTTCATGCAGCGTGGCGGTCTTGCCGCCGAGCAGCAGCGATTCGCTCGGCTCGGTGGTGGCGTAGACCAGGATCGAGCCGGTTTCGGCGAAGACGGGCGGCAGCTCGGCGCGCAGTTCCTCGCGCAGCTTATAGTCGAGATTGGCCAGCGGCTCGTCGAGCAGCACCAGCGAGGCCCGCTTGACGAAGGCGCGGGCGATGGCCGTGCGCTGCTGCTGCCCGCCGGAGAGATTCAGCGGCGTGCGGTCGAGATAGGGCTCCAGCTTCAGCAGGCGCGCGGCCTGGCGCACCCGCTTTTCGATCTCGGCGCGGTCGAGCTTGGCGACGCGCAGCGGCGAGGCGATATTCTCGTAGACCGTCAGCGAGGGGTAGTTGATGAACTGCTGGTAGACCATGGCGACATCGCGCTTCTGCACGGGCACGCCGATGACGCTCTTGCCGTCGACGAGGATGTCGCCGGAGGTCGGGCGGTCGAGGCCGGCCATCAGCCGCATCAGCGAGGTCTTGCCCGAAAGCGTCGGCCCGAGCAGGATGTTGAGCGAGCCCTTTTCCAGCCGCATCGACACGGAACGGATGAGCGTGTCGGAAGGCGTCGCCTTGCTCACATCGATCAATTCCAGCATGACACTCCTCCCTTCCCCCAAACGCCACTATATGCCGAATTCAGAGGCGCGCCGCCTTTAAAGACGGCAATTCATGCGTTTGGCTCATCCATCGCTCGAGCGCTTCGGCTTCTTCGCGATTGAGACGCAGCCCAAGTTTTGAGCGCCGCCACAGCACATCCGCCGCGGTGCGGGCCCACTCGGTTTCCATCAGATAGCGGACTTCCGCCTCATAGAGCGTGCCGCCGAAATGACGGCCGAGCCCGGCGATGTTGGTGACGCCCGCCAGTACATTGCGCGTATCGGTGCCATAGGCGCGGGCAAGCCGGTAGACATGGTCCGGCGCCAGGAATGCATATTGTTTGGCGAGATCGCGGTAAAGCGTGGCAAAGCCACTCACCGGAAAATCGCCGCCGGGGAGCTTGGCGTCCGCCGTCCAGGCCGGACCGCGCTTGCCCAGCACGGATTCGACCATCTTCATGGCGGATTCGGCCAGCCGCCGGAAGGTCGTGATCTTGCCGCCGAAGATGTTCAGCAGGGCCGGCTGGCCGTCCTCGTCCTGCAGCCGCAGCACATAGTCGCGCGTCGTTTCCTGGGCGCTGCCGGCGCCGTCGTCATAGAGCGGGCGGACGCCGGAATAAGACCAGACCACCTGATCAGGATTGACTGGCTTGGCAAAATATTCGCTTGCCGCGCTGCACAGATATTCGATCTCCTGCGGCGAGGCGGCGACGACGCCAGGGTCGCCCTCATAGTCGATGTCGGTGGTGCCGATCAGCGTGAAATCGCGCTCATAGGGGATGGAGAAGATGATGCGGCCGTCGCCGTTCTGAAAGATGTAGCAGCGCTCGTGCTCGTAGAGGCGCGGCACGACGATGTGGCTCCCCTTGACCAGCCTTACGGCGGCGGAAGCGTTCTGCCCGATGGCCTGCTGCAGGACTTCGGCGACCCACGGGCCTGCTGCATTGACCAGCATGCGGGCGGTCACTTCGCGGATCTCGCCGGTGGCGCCGTCATGCAGGGAGATGTGCCAGAGGCCATCTTCCCGACGCGCCGACATGCAGCGCAGCCGCGTGCGGATCTGGGCGCCGCGCGCGGCTGCGTCCCGGGCGGTCAGCACGACGAGGCGGCTGTCATCCACCCAGCAATCGGAATATTCGAAGGCCCTGCCGAATTCTGGTTTTAGGGGCTTGCCGGCCTCGTCGCGGCGCAGATTGAGCGTCCGCGTCGGCGGCAGCAGCTTGCGCCCGCCGAGATGGTCGTAGACGAAGAGGCCGAGGCGCAGCAGCCAGGCCGGGCGCAGGCCGGGCAGATGCGGCAGCACGAAGCGCAGCGGCCAGATGATATGCGGCGCGCTCTTCCAGAGCGTCTCGCGCTCGAGCAGCGATTCGCGCACCAGCCGAAATTCGTAATGTTCGAGATAGCGCAGCCCGCCATGTACGAGCTTGGTGGCTGCGGAGGAGGTACCGCTGGCCAGGTCATTCATCTCGGCAAGGAGGACGGAGAAACCGCGTCCGGCAGCGTCGCGCGCAATGCCGCAGCCGTTGATGCCGCCGCCGATGACCAGCAGGTCGTATTGAGCCGCTTGATTGCGCTCGTCCAAAAGCCTTCCTCCGTAGCACGATGCGTTATTGTAAGCTTCGCATCTGCGCGGGTGAATGGTAATCGAAAGCGCGGCGCTGTCAACCGAAAGAAAACGAAAGCGGTTCAGGCCGAAAGCGAAACCGGCTTGGGTGCCATCGCCTCATAGAGTTCGACCCGCGCCTCGGCGCAGATCTGGCGGATGGCGTCGTTATCGCAGCGGTCGGTGACGAAACTGTGCATCTGCGACAGATGCGCGATGCGAACCGGGGCGGCGCGCTCGAATTTGGTCGCATCCGAAACCAGGATGACATTGCGCGCATTGCTGATGATCGCCTGGGCCACCTTCACTTCCCGGTAATCATAATCGAGCAGCGCCCCATCGGCGTCGATCGCCGAGGCGCCGATAATGGCGTAATCGACACGGAACTGCTTGATGAAATCGACCGCCGCCTCGCCGACGATGCCGCCATCGGCGCGCCGCACGACGCCGCCGGCAATGATGACCTCGATATCGCGAACGGGGCGCATTGCGTTGGCGACGTTGATATTATTGGTGATGACCATCAGCCCCTGATGGCCGAGCAGCGCACGCGCCACCGCTTCGGTGGTGGTGCCGATATTGATGAAGAGCGAGGCATTGTTGGGGATCAGCGTCGCCGCCATCCGGCCGATGGCCTCTTTCTCCTCGTTGGCGATGGCGCGGCGAGCGTCATAGCCGAAATTCTCGATGCCGGAGGAGAGGATGGCGCCGCCATGCACCCGGGCCAGCAGCCGCTGGTCGCAAAGCTCGTTCAAATCCTTGCGGATGGTCTGCGGTGAGACGTCAAAGCGGGCGGCGAGGTCCTCGACCGTGACGCGGCCGACCTGCTTGGCGATCTCGAGAATGCTGTTCTGGCGGGCAACGAGCATGGGTCCGGTTTCGTTTCGGGTTGTCGCGAAACCATAAACGAAACCACGCAAATGTTGAATTATTATGCGGGAAGGCGGTGAATTTCCAGGGGCCGGCTGCCAAAGAGGCGTCGATAAGGGCCAATCCGCCATGGCATATGATATGCCTGACGAAAGTCAGCAGGCATATCGTATGCCAAAACGAAAGCCGATTGTCGCCAACCGCAGATGCTGAGCCGCTAGGGGCGCTCAGCGTGCGTTGAGGCCGGCGAGATAGCGCGAGGCCTGATCGCTGCCCAATTCCTGCGCCTGTTTGTACCAGCTTCGAGCCTGGGCGATGTCCGGCTGCAAGCCTCTGACTTTCAAATTGTTGAGGAATTGCGGATCGAAACTGCGGCCCATGGCCAGCGCTCCGGCGGCAATGCCCTTGCGCGCGACCTGCAGGTAGAACAGCCGCGCCGAAGCGATATCGCCTTGCTGGGCGAGGATATTGCCGCGCTCCATGATGGATTTGTCGGCGGGGCTCATTTCCTGTGCCTGCGGCTCGCTCCGGGCGACGATGCGTTCGGGCATGGTTTCGGCCGGCGGCGGAGCGACGGCCCGATCCGGGCGGATCACATTCGGCAGCCTGGGATTGGGCTGCAGCGCGGCCGTCGTCTCGGGGGCGTTGATGGCGGTGAAGGCGATGTCGACCGAATAGCGCTCGGGCTCGATGTCCTTGCCGCGGATAAGCAGCACATCCATGGTGAACATGCCTTGGAACTCGGGCGGCGGAATCAGCATCAGCCCGTCAATATCGTTCAGCGACACCGCCCAATAATCCTTCGTGCCGAAGCCGGCCGAGAGCTTGAACTCCGGCGGCAGGTTGCGGAACATCAGGAAGCTGTAGGCCTGGGCCTGATTGCGCGGCAGCCGAACCTTGAGCGCCAAGGGCATTCCGACTGTCCCGGCCGAATTCTCGACCGCGAAGCCCGCGCCGAACTGGATGCGCCGGAGCAGCGCCTCGCTCATCTCCAGGTCGGTCATCGGCGTCGCGGGAAAGGCGTGCGCCTTAAGAGGCGGACCGAATTGCGTCAGGCCGGCCGCGCCGACAATGGCCAAGATCCATGCCATGCGCCCGGCGGGCACCGATGCGGCGGGTTTGGCGCCGGCCGGCTGCGGGACGTTCGAAAAGCCAATGCGATTCAGGGTCATGGGACGGCTCGGACTCTGCTCAATGGTTGATGCACGATACAACGGCTCTGCAAGTCTCGGGCCGGTCGAGGCGGACGTGCCGCCGCGGCCGGGAGGATGGCATGGAGCAAACGCGCGGCCGGTCACCTGCCACGCGCAGGGCGCATGCAGGACGGCTTCGCAAAAAATCGAACCGGAGCTTTATCAAATCTGTGAAAGCCAAGGAAACGCCACCCCAATCCCCCAAGGATTGTGGCGTAATTATCGATAAATATCGACAAAAATAAGGGGACGTGTTTTTCCCCACGTCGATTGCATTCATTCCGTGTTCTTCGCGGTACAGCAGGCCCCCGGGGCAGCCGCGCGTTCGTTGCCCCGCAGCCGCCCTTCGGGGCTGGCGGAAAGCGGCGATCGGCACCTCAACGCGCCGTGCCCGGAGCGGGAATCCCCTGCGGCCGCCCGCGTCCGCCATTCGGGTCGAGCGGCAGGAATTCCACCCCCGACTGCTGCACCGGCTGCGGGTAGAGCGTCATCAGATTGAGCACGCTCTGCGGCAGGCCCAGCTTGACCGGCAGACCGAGCGCGGCGGCTTCGTCATAGGTCAGGGCGTAATCATGCGTCCAGTAGCCGCCCGCCAGCTTCTCGGCGAGCGCCGCTGCCCGTTCCTCGCCGAGCCGCTTGCGCGTCAGCTCGACCGCGCCGCGTTTCACCTGGGCCAGCGCCTTCTCGCTCATGTCGGCCATGACCAGCGTCAGGTCATGCACTTCGCTGAGCGGCTTGCTGTCGCGGGCGCGCACGATGCTGGCGGCGGGGAAGCCGGCGAGCTGCGGATCGATCGGCCCCAAAACCGAGAATTCGCCGAGCAGGATCTCGTTGGCCGCGAGCGCGATCAGCGTCCCGCCCGACATGGCATAGACCGGCACCATGACCCGGACGCGGGCCGGGTGCGCCTCGATGGCGCGCGCGATCTGCATGGCGGCGAGGACGAGGCCGCCCGGCGTGTGGACGATGAAGTCGATGGGCCGGTCCTTCGGCGTCTCCTTGATCGCGGCGATGATGGTCTGCGCGTCCTCCAGGTTGATGAAGCGCGAGACCGGGAAGCCGAGCAGGTTCCGCCGCTCCTGGCGGTGGATCATGGTGATGACGCGCGAGCCCTCGGAGCGCTCGATGGCGCGGATGGCATTCGCCCGCCGCATCGCCCGGACGCGCTCGGCGATGATCGGCTGCAGCGCCAGCACCAGGAACACGATCCAGATCCAGGAGAAGAGATTTTCCATGGCGAAGCCCCCTTTTTGCAGAACACGAACCTCATCATCGCAAACTTTCGCAAGAGCGGAAGTTCCGAATGGCAAAGCCGCGCCGTGACGGCCGCGCGGCCACAAAAAACCCCGGCACGCGGGCCGGGGCAGGTCGATCATCTCGTCTTATTCTTTGTTGCTAGGCGGACCCTCTCGAGGGGAATGGCGATGGGCGGGACGACGAATCGGGACGAAACTTTCGCCGGGCTGACGCGGACAGCCGGCGCCCATTCTGAGCTCGTATAATTCACCAGTCAGACATTTGTTCCGGAAAACTTCAGCGAATTTGCGACAGTTCTAGTGACCGGAACGTGCGTCTGCGGCATTCAATAAAACGTCAAACATGGTATAAGACCCTGATAATGGGTAGGCATTGGAATTTGGCCGCGAACGGCAAAATCAGTTTCAGATTTGGGCATTTTGGAAGGATTTGCGGGATCATGCTGCCGCTCGACTTTGGGGAAATGCCGGTGAGTTCGACGGACGGCGCGCTGGCAACGCGCCTGGGCCTGGGGGCCGCGACCCGGTGCGGAGGCAGAAATGACCGCACCGCCTGAGAGCTTTTCCAGCCTGACCGATGCCCGCGTCACCTCGCGGCTCGGCGAGATGAAGCGCCGCGTCGGCGAACTCGGCGAGGATCTGCAGGATGCCATCCATGGCCGCGTCGGCAGCTTCGTACATTCGCTGCTGAGCGATCTGGAATCGCATAGCTGCCGCATCGCGGTGATCGGCCAGATCAAGGCCGGCAAGAGCACGCTCATCAACGCGCTGATCCGCCGGCCCGACCTGCTGCCGACCGACGTCAACCCCTCGACCGCCGTCATCACCAAGCTCTATTTCGGCTCCGCCGCAGAGCAGAACAACACCGCCCTGTTCCAGTTCTTCAGCGACGACGAATGGGAGCGCATCATGTCGGGGGGGCGCGCCGGGGCCATGACCATGGAGCGCCACGCCGCGCTCCGGCCCGAACAGCTCGAGGAGCCGCTGGAGGAGCTGCGCCAGCGCGCGGAGACCCGGCTCGGCGCGGAATATCCAAAGCTGCTCGGCAAGCACCACCTGTTCTCCTCCGTTACGGCTGGGCTGCTCGAGCGCTATGTCAGCGCCGGCGATTATGACGACGTGCCCGCCGCCGATGGCGACCGCCGGCATTATTCCGACATCACCAAGACCGCCGAGGTTTTCCTCGAAGGCCAGCCGCTCGGCTATCCCTCGATCATCATCGACACGCCCGGCGTCAACGACCCGTTCCTGGTGCGGGACGAGATCACGCAAGGCAATCTGGGCGACGCCGACATCTATCTGGTGGTGCTGACCGCGCAGCAGCCGCTGTCCAAAAGCGATCTGGCCCTGCTGCGGATGCTAAAGGGCCTGCAGAAGGACCGCATCATCGCCGTCGTCAACCGCATCGACCTGGTGAATGTCGCGGGCGGCGCGGCGGAACGGCTGGCCGCCCATGTCCGCGCCAGCCTGAAGCGCGAATTCCCGCATACCGAGATCCCGGTGGTGCTGGCCAGCGCCCATTGGGGCAATGCCGCGCTCAGCCCCGACATCGATGAGCGCGACGCGGCGCTCGCCTCCTCCTTCGGCGATTATGCCGAGGATCTGGCGCGCCACGGCGAGCCCGGCTTCGAGCGGCCCCGCGCCGACTGGACGCCGGAGCGATCCGCGCAGATGCTCTATCGCGCGTCCGGCATTCCGGCCATCGTCTCGGCGATCTCGCGGCTGATCGGCCATTCGGTGACGGCGGAGCGGCTGCTGCCGGTGGCCTCGACGCTCGGGGCGATTGCCGAAAATACTTCGATCGCCATGCGCTACGGCATCAAGACGCTGCAAGGCGGCGATGGCGGCGACGGCTGGATCCGCGGCCGGGCGAGCCGCAGCTTGCAGGAGCTGGAGACGTTGCTGTCCAAGGTGGAGGCGACGCTGGCCACCTGCGAGCATGAGTTCACGGTGCTGACCGCCGAGGAGATCGGCCGCTTGCGCCGCTTCATGATCTACACGGCCGACAATTTCGCCGAGCAGCAGCGCGAAAGGCTGCTGCAATACGGCTCCTATGCCGCCTTTCGCGGCGAGTTCCAGGAGCAGACCTTCCAGCTCCGCTCGCAGCTCGCCGAGGATTTCTACAAATACATCACCGAGATCTCCAAGCAGTTCCTCACCCGCCAGCAGGAGGCGGAGGCGGCCTTGCGCGTGACGGTGCAGGAGGCGCTGCCGGCGCTCGACAATGTGCTGCATTTCGGCATCCAGGCGACCAGCCTGCCGCCGCCTTCTATCATGCCGCTGAGCAAGGTGACGGGGCTCGATCTCGACAGCTACTGGCTCCCGCGCGCGCATGCCGCGCAGGTCAATCCGGCCGAAGCCGAGAAATTCAAGCAGCTCGTTTCGGCCTCCTTCGCCGAACTGATCGAGGAGCTGTTTCAGCTCGCCGAAGCATCGCAGAAGGAGCATGTGTCCGACGCCCTGCGGCGGCTGCGCTTCCTGAGCTACAGCGCCGTCTACCCGATCGCGCAGCAGCTGCAACAGCTTGTTTCGGCACGCAAAACCATGTCCGGCCGGGCGGACGGGGGACAGGAATGGGTGGCGCCATTCTTCTGGGATCAATTTCTGGCGGAGTGCCGCCAGTCTCTGCTACGCTGCGAGGAGCTGAGCGCCGATTCAGTGACGATCCGGCGTCAATGCATCCAGATGATGAGCAATTAGGAGCGCCGCCCCGGTGGCCAGCAACCAAGACAGCCTGATGGCGGAGCTCAGGTCCATCCGCCATGCCTTGGCGGAGGCGGCGGGGGGCAAGCCGTCGGCCCTGCTCGGTCCCGTGCGCCGCGCGCTCGACCGGCTGGAGCGCTGCCTCGCCCGGCCGCTGCGGATGGCGGTGCTGGGCGAGGAGAATGCCGGCAAGAGCCTGCTTATCAACTATCTGCTGAAGCATCAGGTGCTCCCTTCGGGCGCTTTTGCTGGGGAAGGCAACCAGTTGCTGATCCGCTACGCCGCCGAACCCGCCGTCCATGCGGTCAGCCCCGATGGCAGCCGCAACCGGCTGACCTCGAAAGCCTTCGGCCGCCTGATCAAGCCCGAGACGGTGGTCGCGCGCGCCATGAGCGCCAGCGTGATCTACGACGCCGCGACGGCGGGCCGCTCCGGCCCGCGCGCGCCGATGATCGGTCCGGGCGATCTGGTGGGCGCGCCCCGCAAGACGCCGCAAGCGCCGATGCGTCTGATCGAGATCGGGCTGCCGCTCGATTTTCTGCGCCATCTCGAAATCGTCGAGGTGCGGGCGAGCCCGGATGGCGCATTGACCAGCCCGTCACGCCGCGCCTTCCGCAAGGTCGATTTCAGCATCTGGTGCACGCTGGCGACGCAGGCCTGGAAGGAAACCGAAGCGGCCGCCTTCCGGCGTATCGCGGCGGCGAACCGCAAATCGGCGTTGATGCTGGTGACCTACAAGGACGCCGTGCGGCGCGGCCGCGACGAGGAAAAGATCATCGCCCGACTGCGCCACGCCGGCGGCAAGCTGTTCGACAATGTCGTGCTGGTGTCGCTGCGGGATGCGCTGCAATCGCTGCTCTCCCCGGACGCGGACGATGCCCGGCGGCTCTTTGCCGACAGCAATATCGAGGCGGCCGAGACGGCGATCCGCGCCTTGGCCGACGGCCGCCAGCAGCGGCGCTACCGCAAGGCGGCGGGTCTGTTGCGCCACGCGGCCGAGCGGCTCGCATCGCATGCCCGGCAGGCGGGCGGCGCGGGTCTGGACACGGCGGCGCGGCTCAACCGGCTGGCGGCGGAGTTTCTTGACGCCTCGCCGTCGTTGTCGCTGGCCGAGCGGGCGGCGTGACCGGCGATGAGCGCCCTTTCTGACATGCGTCCTGTAGCCGGAAGGAGCCAGCCGAGCCTTGGCCAAGCTGCCGATGATTGACCGTAAAAACCAGCTCTGCGCCAATTGCCGCTTCTACTGCCAGGACGGCGATTCCGAGAACCGGCTCTATTTCGACGAAAAGAGCGGCGAGTGCCGGCGCAACCCGCCGCATGGCAATTTCTCCTGGTTCCGCACCCGCTCGCATCATTGGTGCGGCGAATGGGAGGCGCAGGGCGGCGGCGGCCGCGCGCGTTGGGCGCGGCTGTCGACCCATCCCAAGGACGACCGGCCGGTGCTGCTCTTCAAGAAGGGGAGCTTCTGCCGGCAGGGCGGCGTGATCGTCGGCTATTGGAATTCGGCCTTCGGCAAATGGCACGATGACGGCGACCGGCTGTTCGAATATAACGAATTCACCGGCTGGATGGAGCTGCCCGAGCCGCCTGATTCCTAGAGCGGGTGTGGCTTGAGATCACAATGATCTCAGTCTTGCATTTGGAGGCGGGCTGACGAGCGGAAAACCGGTCCCACTCCCGCTCTCATGACCGGAGCTGGGGAGGCCCCGTGAACCAGACCGTGCAATTCCTGTTCGCCGCGACTTTCGTCGTCAGCGTGATGTTCGCGATGGTCTCCGATTTCTCGCGGCTGCGCATTCCCAACAGCGTCTCGATCGTGCTGGTTGCCGCCTTCGCGGCCTATGCCCTGTTGGGCGGCGTTGCGCATATCTGGCTACATCTGATGCTGGCAGGCGGGGTGTTCGCGCTGCTGTTCGGGTTCTTCGCGCTGGGCTGGCTCGGCGCGGGGGACGTGAAGTTCCTGAGCGCCCTGATGCTGTGGGCG
Organism: Rhodomicrobium sp. R_RK_3; assembly: GCF_002198715.1. GTDB lineage: Bacteria > Pseudomonadota > Alphaproteobacteria > Rhizobiales > Rhodomicrobiaceae > R-RK-3. The sequence goes on from NZ_MWLK01000021.1 coordinate 38,602, forward strand.
GGACCGGGGCAGGGGGTCAGCTTCATCGTGCTGTTTGCGGTTTTCGGCGGCGCGCTGGCCATGTCGCTGCTCGCGCTGCGGCGGGCGCTGCCCTATTATCCGATCCTCTCGGAATTGCCGGTGCTGAGCAAGTTCAGCCGTTGGGCGAGAAATGGGCTTTGCCCTTACGGAATCCCGATCGGGCTGGCGGCGCTCTGCGTTGCGCCGGCGATTTTCGCGATTCATTGAGATCCCGATTATTGTCATCCCCGCGAAAGCGGGGATTCAGTAAAGGGCAAAGCCAGCCGGTAGGCAGCGCTAAGCCGCGATTGCTGCGGCGTACCGGATTCGCGCCTTCGCGGGAATGACGAGCGCGGGGAGCCGCAGGGAACCAGGCCCTTCTGCCGCCACTACAACCCCCGCCCCACAATCAAATCGGCGGCGCGTTCGGCGATCATGATGGTGGGGGCGTTGGTATTGCCCCGGATCAAACTCGGCATCACCGAGGCGTCGACGACGCGCAAGCCTTCCGTGCCGATCACCTTCAGCTCCGGATCGACGACGGCGCCGGGATCGTCCGCGCGGCCCATGCGGCAGGTGCCGACCGGGTGATAGATGGTCTCGGCGCGGGCGCGGATGAAGGCGAGCAGTTCTGCATCCGACTGCATGTCCGGGCCGGGGTCGAGTTCGGGGCCGCGATAGGGGTCGAAGGCAGGCGCGGCGAGAATGCGCCGGCCGAGCCGCAAGCCCTCGATCATGATGCGCGCGTCGTCTTCATGGTCGAGATAGCGCGGGTTGATGGCCGGCGGCTTGACCGGATCGGATGAGGCGAGCCGGATTTCGCCCCGGCTTTTCGGTTGCAGGCAGCAGGTATGCAGGCTGTAGCCATAGCCGAAGACGCGGCTGCGGCCATGATTTTCGATGCGCACCGGCAGGAAATGGAACTGCACCTCCGGCAGCGCCGCGTCCGGACGGACCCGGGCAAACCCGCCCGCCTCGGCGATGTTCGAGGTCAGGAAGCCGCGCTTGCGCAACGCGTAATTGAGCACGCCCCAGATCATGGCCGGCAGTGCCGAGACCGCGATGGCATAACCGGCGCGCGAGCGCGTGCTGTGCTGCAGGGTGGCGTCGAGATGGTCCTGCAAATTCTGGCCGACGCCGGGGCGGTCGGCGATGGGCGCGATGCCGAAATCCGTCAGATGCGCCGCCGGACCGATGCCGGACAGCATCAGCAGTTGCGGCGAGTTCACCGCCCCTCCGCAGAGCAGCACTTCGCGTTCCGCCTTGAGATGGAGCGTCTCGCCGCCGCGCGAGAGCCTGACGCCCCGCGCCTTGCGCCCCTCGAACAGCACCGCTTCGGCAAAGCTCTCCGTCAGGATGGCGAGGTTCGAGCGTCCCGCCGCCGGGCGCAGATAGGCTCTGGCCGTCGAGCAGCGGCGGCCGGCCGTCTGCGTCACCTGATAGAGGCCGAGCCCGTCCTGGCGCTCGCCGTTGAAATCGGGGTTGGCGTGAAGCTGCAACTCGCCGCCCGCCTCGGCGAAGGCGCGCGAAAGCGGGCTGACATGGCGCAGGTCGCTGACCGAGAGCGGGCCGCCAATGGCGTGATAATCGTCGGCGCCGCGCTCCTGGTCCTCGGAGCGCCGGAAATAGGGCAGCACCGATGCCCAGCCCCAGCCGGTCGCCCCCTGCTCGGCCCAGCCGTCATAATCCTCCGGCGCGCCGCGAATGTAGCACATGGCGTTGATCGAGCTGGAGCCGCCGAGGGTTTTGCCGCGCGGCCAGTGCAGCCGGCGGCCGCCGAGCTCGAGCTGCGGCGTCGTCTCGTAGGACCAGCTTATGCCCGGCACTTTCGACAGGCCGGCGAGCCCGAAGGGAACGTGCAGGAAGGTGTGCTTGTCTGGGGGCCCGGCCTCGATCAGGCAGACGCTGACGGCGGGGTCCGCGCTGAGGCGGCCGGCGAGCACCGCACCCGCCGATCCCGCGCCGACGATGATATAGTCGAAGGCGCTGCCGTCAGCGGCGGTTTGCGCGCCCATCAGAAGGCCCTTTCCGACGGGAAGGCGGCCATCTGCGTCGTCAGCCGCCGCAGGTAGGACAGATGCTTGAAGCTGGCCCTGGCCCGCGCGCGCACCCGGTCGAGCTGAATGATAAGTTCGCCGTCCAATGGCATCGCCGCCTCCCCAGCCGCGTATTGAGCCAGAATGAGGCTGCAGCACCCGAATGTCCAGCATGGCGCGGTGCGGGATCACCAAGAATGCCTGACGCGAATTCTTCGAATTGCTAGTCTCGTAGAACTGCAAAAGCGACAGGACAGGCAATGAAAAACATGGATGGGAAGAGCGTCATCATAACCGGGGCGGGTACGGGGCTCGGCGCGGCGACCGCACTGGCGCTGGCCAAGCGCGGAGCGAATATCACGGTGAACTATGCCGCGAGCGCCGAAGCGGCCGCGGCGGTCGCCGAGGCCTGCCGCGCCGAGGGGGTGAAGGCGTTCGCGGTGAAAGGCAGCGTCGCCGATTTCGCCGATTGCGAGAGCGTCGTGGCGTCGGCGCGGGAAGCCTTCGGCGGCGTCGATGTGCTCATCAACAATGCCGGCATCACCAAATTCGCCGACCAGAAGGATCTCGACGCCCTCGAGGCGGAGGATTTCGAGCGCATCTACCGGGTGAATGTGATCGGCGCCTATCAGATGGTCCGCGCCGCCCGCAAGGCGCTCGACGCTTCGGGCGAGGGCGCCGTGGTCAACATCTCCTCGATCGCGGGCGTGATGGGGACGGGCTCGTCCTCCGCCTATGCCGCCTCCAAGGGCGCGCTGAACACGCTGACGCTGTCGCTGGCCCGCTCGCTGGCGCCGCGGATCCGCGTCAATGCGGTTTGCCCCGGCTATATGGCGTCCGGCTGGTTCACCAAATGGGCGGGCGCCCAGGCCGACGGGGCCATCGCCCGCAATATCGAACAGACGACACCGCTGCAGCGCGCCTCGACGCCCGAGGATATCGCCGAGACGGTGGTGTATTTCGCCTCGCCTGCCTCGCGGCATGTCACCGGCGAGTTCATTATGATCGATGCGGGCCTGCATCTGGGCGCATCGCCCATAAAAGCGCGGTAGGAGAGGCCGGGGGGCGTCCGAGTTCGGACGCCCTATGCCGCCATCAATGCCGGTAAAGCGATTCCAGCGCCCGGGCGTCGGTCTCGATGCGGGCGGCTCCGGCCGTTTCGAGCTCGGCGGCGACCGGCGCCTCGCCGCGCATGACGCGGATCATCGAGTCGGAGATCATGTCGAAAGCGGCGGTCCAGGCGGCGGCGGTCGGCTCGTCGAACTGGTCGCCAAGCTGCTCGGCGATGCTTGCCAGCAGCGCTTCCTTGCCGAGGCCAAAATCGTCGCTGCCGAGGCCGAGCTGGGCATGGTCGGCGACCAGCTCCGCGACGCCGGGAATGGCGATCTCGAGTTCGCGCGCGCCCGTGACGGGCATGGTCAGCAGCGAGCGGAGTTGCAGCTTGACGAATTCGCCAAGGAATTTCATCAGTTTGCGTTTGCTGGCCTCGAGGTCGGATTGCAGCGCCGGACGAATGTCCGGTGCCAATTCGCCAAGTTTTGCGTAAAAGGAGGTGCCGACCTGATCGGCATAGGGCTCGATCAGGGCAAAGCTACGCTGGACGAGCCGGATCTGTCTGGGAGTCATCGAAACTACGGACTCATAACGAAATGGGTGATGTTTTAGCGTAGCGAAGGTGGGGATTTGCGAATAGGACAAACGGGTGACAGTCGGGGATAAATTCTGCCCGCTTGGGGCCCGCCGTAGTCTCCCTCATGCTTGGCTGGCCGGATTCCGGGAAGAAAACAGTCGCAATTCCGGAAAATGCTCTTAGGTAAGGTCTCGATGCTACCGCAAGCGCCAGGATTCGCGCCCGCGCGGCGCATGATCCCCAAAAACAAGCCAGGAAGACGCCAGTGCTGAACACGCCCGCCATCACGAAGGATAAGCTCGTCGTCCGCCTCGCGCGCCTCTCGGACGTGCCCGCCATCGCCCGCCTCAGCGAGCGCACCTTCGTTGCGCCGCCCTGGGACTATGAGCGCGCGGTGCGCAGCCAGATCAACAATTTCCCCGAAGGCCAGTTCGTCGCCGAGCGCGGCGGCGAGATCGTCGGCCATTGCGCCACCTTCATCATCGACGGCGATATCGCGCTCAAGCCGCATAGCTGGGACGAGATCACCGGCGACGGCATGGCCTCGCGCCACGATCCCAATGGCGATTACCTCTACGGCATGGGCGTGTGCGTCGACAGCCGTTTCCGGCGGCTGCGCATCGGCCAGCGCCTCTACAGCGCCCGCCGGCGGCTGTGCGAAGATTACAAGCTGAAAGGCATCGTCTTCGGAGGCCGGATGCCGGGCTACGCGCGCCGCCGGGCGGAATATCCGACGCCCGAGGGCTATCTGGAGGCGGTGAAGGAGGGGCGGGTGCGCGACAGCGCCATACAGTTCCACCTCGCCGATGATTTCGAGACGATGGGCATCATCCGCAATTATGACGTCAGCGACCAGGAATCGCGCGGCTTTGCGGTGCATATGCTCTGGCGCAATCCGCTCGCCGACCAGACCCCCAGGGGCAAGGGCGAGACGCTGCACATGTCGACCCAGGACAATGTCCGCGTCGTCACGGTGCAGTTCCAGATGCGCGGCATCAGCGCCAAGGAGCAATTCGCCCAGCAGGTGGAATATTTCGTCGACGTCGCGTCCGATTACCGCGCCGATTTCGTAGTCTTCCCGGAACTGTTCACGCTGGAACTGCTGTCGCTGGAGGAAAAGGCGCTGTCGGCGAGCGAGTCGATCGAGCGGCTGTCGAGCTACACGGCCTGGTTCAAGGAGTTCTGCAGCAACCTGTCGGTCAGCTACAACATCAACATCATCGCCGGCTCGCATCCGACCAAGGACGATGCGGGCGAAATGAAGAATGTCTGCTTCGTCTTCCTGCGCGACGGCTCGATCCACGCGCAGGAGAAGATCCACCCGACGCCGAACGAGGCCTACTGGTGGAACCTGAAGGGTGGCAATACGCTGAATGCCATCAACACCGATTGCGGGCCCATCGGCGTGCTGATCTGCTACGACGCGGAGTTCCCGGAACTGGCCCGGCATCTGGTCGACCAGGGGGCGATGATCCTGTTCGTGCCGTTCTGCACCGACGAGCAGCGTGGCTATCTGCGCGTGCGCTATTGCGGACATGCCCGCGCCATCGAGAACCAGTGCTACGTCGTGTTATCGGGCGTGGTCGGCAATCTGCCCAATGTCGAGAACATGGACATCCACTACGCCCAGAGCTGCATCATCACGCCGTGCGACTTCGCCTTTGCGCGCGACGGCGTGGCGGCCGATACGGGTGCCAATACCGAGACCATCGCGCTCGCCGATCTGCGCCTGGGCGATCTGCGAGTCGCCCGCGCCTCGGGCACGGTGCGCAACCTGAAGGATCGCCGCTTCGACCTCTACCGCGTCGCCTGGGGCCGCCGCGCCGCGACGAAGGTGTAGGGCGGGATCATTTAGACCTTAGGCGCAATGCACCCGATTCTTGTCATTCCCGCGAAGGCGGGAACGACACCACAAGAGATGGCGGCGACCAACCGCATCAAAACCAATCCTCTTCAGGCCGCAAAAAAGGGGCTCTTCCGAGCCCCTTTTCCGCAGTCCTCAGGCGCACGAATCTCAGGCCCAGTAAGGCTGGGTCTTGTAATGGCGGTGTACGCCTTCTTCCCAATTGCGGTCCATCCAGCTATCGTCGCTGAAGGTGGGAGCGTCGCGGAGTTGGGCTTCGGTGATGCCGGTGATGAAGCCGTCCAGCGTGGTGTCGTATTTCAACGCTTGCCACGGAACCGGATAATGGCTGTGCCCGAAACCGAGAAAGCCGCCGAAGCTGATGACCGCGTAAGTCACCTTGCCCGATACCTTGTCGATCATCAGATGGTCGATTTCACCGATTTCCTCCCGGTTGGGACTGAAAACCTTGGTGCCCTCGACATCTTCACTCGAGATCAACTGGTGATTGGGGTGGACGGTTGCTTGTGCCATGGTGCTGTTTCCCGTGTTGTTGTGTTCTGGGAGTTCAACGCAAGGCTTGCCGCGCAAGTTCCTCTGTCGGGCGGCCGCCAACCACTTTCCATGGGCCGGAACTCGCAAGGTGACGGCGCGTTACGTCAAGGCAATTACACCCTCAGACAGGAGATGGAGAATGAAGCGCGAAGACAATCTCTCCCAGACCGCCGCATACAAGGCCCAGGCGGCCGCCAACAACGCGCATGACAAGGCCGAGGACGCCGCGGGTTCCGTCCGCGAGGTCGCCCACAATTTCGGCAATGCGCTGGACGATTCGCTGGCCAAGCAGCCGATGACCACGCTGGCCCTCGCGATCGGCGTCGGGTTTATCCTCGGCGCGCTCTGGAAGGCATAAAAAAATAACGAGGCAAAGAAAAAGCCCGCCGGGAGGCGGGCCTTTTTTATGCTTGACCTACTGATTGGTCGGCGGCGAGGCCGGCTGGGCCGGGGTCACCGGTTGGACGCCTTCGGGCGCCTGCGCCGGGGCCGATTGCTCGGTGGTGCTGCGCTGCGTGCTCGGCGGCACCTCGTCCGTGTTGGACAGCAGCATTCCGCCGATGATAAGGGCGAGCAGAATGGACGCGCCTAGGATCCAAACCGTCGCGCGCGGGGCGCCCGCCTGCTTGGTCTGGGTTTCCGTCCGCACAGGGCCTGTGCTGTGGTCGACATAGGGTGGGGCTTCGTCGCGATTCATGAAACGCCTCCTTGCGCTTTGATTCGTGGAAGTAACCCTTGCCGCTTCCGTCCGGTTCCACCGCACGGAACCGGCGCGCCAGACTGTTGGTTGCCTCGTTCTCACCCATGCCAGCAAAGGAGACGAGAAAATGCCCGCAAAGAGCAAAGCGCAGCAGCAGGCCGCCGGGGCGGCGCTTTCGGCCAAGCGCGGCGAGACGCCGAAATCGAAGCTGAAAGGCGCCTCCAAGCAGATGGAAGCCTCGATGAGCGAGACACAGCTTGAGGAATTCGCCGAGACCAAGCGCAAGGGTCTGCCGAACAAGAAATCCTGAGCGTCTGCGCGCCGGTGCCGGGGCGGTGCGGCGCTGACAAAGAAAAAGCCCGGCCGCGCGCTGGCGGACCGGGCTCGGTAGCGGATGAGACTCAGTTTTACTGAGTCTTTACCGGCTGGCTGACGGCCTTGGCATCGGCATAGACGAAGCTCGGAGCGGCCTGCAAGGCATCCTTAGTCGTGTCGAGACGGGCGACGCGAATATTGGAATTGTCCTGCGTGAAGGTCAGGGCGGCGAACGGGACGCCGATATTCTTCTCGCCGAGGCCCAGGAAGCCGCCGACGCCGATGATGGCGACAGCCGGTTGGCCGGAGCCGTCGACCACGATATCGCTGATGTCGCCGAGCGCTTCGCCCGCCGCGTTGCGAACGTCGGTGCCGGTCAATTCGCTCACCAGCATCTGGTTGGCGCCGACGCCGGTCGCAAATTGAATTGCTTCCGTCGTGGTCTTGGTCGTGGTGGTCGTCGTCGCTTTCGGCGTCTGCGTCACGGCCGGGGGGGTGGCCGGATCGGTGGCCGGGCGGTCCTGCGCAATCACGCCGGTGGCCAGCAGAGCCGCCGTGGCGGCGCTAATGGTCAGAAGCTTGAGTTTCATTGGATCTTCCTCTCCGTTACTAATCGATAAAGCGCGAGTGCGGCAGTTTGCGAGTGCCGCCTCCCTCGCTGGACCCTATCGCCAAACAACGCAGCGGAATCTTCTGAGTTCCCAGCCGGCGAACTCTAAAAGCTGCATGGAACTTGTGGCCGGGCGGCGAGTTAACTGCCCGGAAACCGTTTCTAAGGAAATCAGGAGTTCACAATATGCGCGGAGTTCTGCTTTGGTTGGTTGGTATTCCGATACCAATTATCATCCTGCTTTATCTCTTCGGAGTGATGTAGGACGCGCAAAAATCCGCCGGTCATCTTGGTCGGCGGATTTTTGTTATGCGGCACCGAAGCAGATTTCAGCCCGGGACCACCTCGCCATGCGGCACGCGGGCCGGTACGGCCTGGCGCTTGGCTTTGGCGGGCTTGGCGATCGGCGCATAGATCTGCTTCTGCGCCTCGACGATCATGACGCCGGAAAAGGCCGGCCACGCATAACTGCCGATGCGCTCCCAGGCGACCGCGGTATTCAGGACGATCGGCCGGTTGACCGGCGGCATGAACAGGCTGGGCCACCAGCCGGTCGCGCTATAGAGGCAATCGGCGAGAAGCCGTTCGAGTTGCCCTCGGCTGAAGGGATGACCATAACCGAACGGCGTCGAGTCGATCCGGGCCCATAGGCCGCGCCGGTTCGGCACCACCAGCAGCAGGCGCCCTTCCGGCGCCAGCACCCGCCAGATTTCCCGCAGCAGCGGCCGGGCCGAGCCCGAATGCTCCAGGCAATGCACCGCGAGTACCCGATCGACAGAGGCGTCGGCGAGCGGCAATTCCGTCTCATTGGCGAGAAAGCTGCAGACAGGCCCCTCTTCCGGCCAGCGCACCGCACCCTGTTCTTCGGGCATGGCGAGCAGGAGACGGCGCGCCTCATTGCGGAAGGGCCGCATGAAGGGCGCCGCATAGCCGATGCCGAGCACGGCGTCGGCGCAGACATTGGGCCAGACGCTGCGGATCCGGTGGGCCAGCAGCCGGCGCGCCACCGCGCCCAGGGGGCCGCGGTAGAATTCGCTCAGCTCGCTGACATCGGGCCGCATTGCCTCACCACCTCACCAAAGATCACGATCGCTTGACCCCTCGCCGATCCTGACCGGGAATCCCGCCGCTGTCTCGCGGCGACAGGAACCCCCTCCGCATCCGTGCCTTGACGGGGACGAGCCTTTTCCCGATCTTGCCTTCCATCCGACAGACGCAGTACCGGCTCGCGTTTTATGATAGCAAATGCGCCCCTGGGTCAAACAGGCGCCCGATGCAAAGGAGACGATGCGATGGCCGAGTTGACGATTGTCCAATTTCCCTGCCGAAGCGACAATTTCGGCGTGATTATCCACGATTCCGAAACCAGGATGACCGCCGCGATCGACGCGCCGGAAGCGGAACCCATCCGGCAGGTTCTGAAAGAGCGCGGCTGGAAACTGACCCATATCTTAACCACGCATTATCACCCCGACCATATCGAGGGGAACGAGGCGCTGAAGGCCGAGACGGGCTGCGTCATCATCGGGCCGGAGAAGGAAGCCGGGGGCGTTCCTGGCATCGATCGCACGGTCAAGGAAGGCTCGACCTTCGATCTCGGCGGCCACAACGTGACCGTGTTCGAGACGCCCGGCCACACGCTGGGTCATGTGACCTATTGGCTTCCTGACGATAATGTCACCTTTGTGGGCGATACGTTGTTCTCCCTAGGCTGCGGCCGTCTTCTTGAAGGAGATGGGGAGATGATGTGGAAATCTGTGCAAAAGATCATGGCTCTGCCCAAGGAAACCCTCATCTATTGCGGCCATGAATATAGCGAATCGAACGCGCGATTCGCGCTCAGCGTCGAGCCGAACAATGCCTCTCTTCAGCAAAGAGCCAAGGAGATACAGGCGCTTAGGGCGGATGGGCAGGCAACGTTACCTGTGACGCTGGCGGCCGAGCTGGCGCAAAACCCCTTCCTGCGCCCCGACAGTCCGGAGATTCAGGAGAGGCTGGGAATGGTCGGCCACCCGCTCGCCACAATTTTTTCGGAAATTAGACGGCTCAAAGATCGCTTCTAAAGTCGGCATTTGAGACCCGGGTTTGTGCGGAATTCGGGGTTGTCCACGATGGCCAGGGCGTGCGGCCGCAGGCCAATTGTGGATAAGGCAGACAGCGCCTGACTATGCTTGCGGTGAAGAACCGATTGACGTTTAGTTGGAATGAAAGGGCACGAGCGATTCGTCCGGTCGGCGGAAGCTGAATTAGGGCGGAAAAATAATAAGATAAAGGAACGAAGGCGCACCACGTAGGTTAAGTGATGGCGGGGAAAGTCTCACTTGGCAAAGAGGGCAGAAGCGGGTGCGTCCTTCCGTGTAAATAAAATTGCCGGGGTGCCGTTTGTTTGACGGAACCCGGTATACAGCGGGGTGTACGCAATGCTTCCGGGGAACGCGGGTGTTTGTTTATCCGCGATATTCATTGACTTTGACAATATTTACTTGTCGCTCAAGGGCCGGGACGAAGAAGCGGCGTCACGCTTCGCCAGGAATCCGTCCTATTGGTTACAACAAGTCGTGTCGGGTGCGCTGGTGCGCACCGATGCACCGTCTCCGCCGGTTCGCCGGCGGATCGCGGTCGGCCGATGCTATGGCAATCCGGTGCCGCGCCGCACGGGGCGCGACGGCGTCGGCGATCCCAGCTCCTTCGCCTATGTCCGGCACAGCTTCATGCGCGCCGGCCTCGAAGTGGTGGACTGCCCGCATCTCACCTCGCAGTTCAAGAACAGCTCGGATATCCGCATCGCCTGCGATGTGCGCGACTATCTCGACCATCCGACGCGCTTCGACGAATTCATCATCCTCTCGGGCGACGCCGATTTCACGCCCGTGCTGCTGAGCCTGCGCTCGCATAACCGGCAGACCATCATCTACGCCAACGACTATACTTCGCCTTACTACAAGGCGTTCTCGGATGGGCGCATCCGCGAGGAAGATCTCATCCGCTGCCTGATGCAGCCCGATGCGGCGCTGCCGGACGACCACTCCAACCTGCCGCAGCTCGAGCAGCCGCCGAGTTCGCCACGCTCCCGCGCCGCGCCAGCCGCTTTGCCGCCGCGCCAGGCCGCCATGGCCGTCACCGATGCCAGCCCGAAGCGCAAGGCCATCGGCACCCCCGAGGCCGCCATCCAGTCGCTGATCGACGATTTCAAGGTGATCGGCGACGAGATTCTCGGGCTGGTGCTCGAAGTCGTCGACTCGTCGGAAAAGCCGGTTCCGCTGGCCTATCTGGCCGACCGCGCGCAGAAGACGCTCGGCCATCCCAAGACCATCGGCACCAATTGGGCCGGTTCAGGCGGCTTCCTGAATTTCCTGACGCAGAACCTTCCCGAGCATCTGCGCCTGACGGAGAAGCCGCCGCATTTCGTCTACAACCCGGAGCGGCACCGCCTGCGCGAGGATGTGCGCGCCGTCGTCGACGAGCCGTTGCAGCAGCAACAGCAACCCGCGCCGGCACCCGTCGCAACCGCTTCGCTGGTGCAGGCGACGCCCTTGCGCCCGCGCGAGGCGCAGGGCGGCAGTAATGGCCGGCTCGCCGAATTGCAGCGCTCGATCACGCGGATTTACGAGGCCTGTCAGGCGCCGCCGCTGCCGCCGAGCGAATATCAGCTGCTGTTCACGCTCATCGCCGCCGAGGTGCGCGAAAAGGGCTTTGCCCCGGACCGCTCCGCCGACGCCGTGGTAACGCGCGCGGCGGCCGCGGGCCTGAAACTGTCGCTGAAGGATGTCGGCTTCGTCATCAACGCCGTCGACGAGATCGACCCCTGGCTGGAGCACACCCGCTCACCGGCTGCGGTCGCCCGGGCCTATCGCGATTATGTGCTGGCCCGCTGCGCCCAGGTCGGCGTCGATCTGACCGACGACGAATATCAGCTCATCCAGGTCTGGTTCGGCGCCAGCCAATGGGCCAGCGCCGGCGGCGACCAGCGCGCCGAGGCGCCCGCCGCGCCGCAGCAGGAGCAGAACCGCCGCTACGGCCAGCCCGATCTCGGCTTGCCTTCGCCGACGACCCATGGCGGCATCCCGCTGCCCGGCGATTTCGGCATGCCCGAAAGCGAGCGCCAGAACGAGCCGCCCGCCCAGTCCGGAAACCTGCGCTACAGCTTTCTGAAGCACGGCTAGAGGGGGCGATCGCCGGGTGGCTACTTCGCTTCCGGCTGACGCAACATATCGCAGACGACACGGCCCCGGAGCGCAGTCTGCGTTCCGGGGTTTTGTATGTGTGGCGATGTCTGTCTGAGTGCTGTTGTCGTTGAGCGGCGGATCCCGCGTCTCCTCCCCGTCGTCCCGGGCGGCCGTCAGGCCGGACCGGGACCCACTAGCCGCTCCGCCGGCACGGCGCTGGCGGAGAGATGGGTGGGCCCCGGCTCTTACGGCCGGGGCGACCGCATATGTCGTGGGTGTTCGGGCAAGTCGCGACCGCCCGCCCTCAAGCCACGTTCAGCGCATCCCGCGTCAACTCCAGCGGCGCGTGCACTTCCAGCCCGTGCATCACCTCATGGCCGAGCTTGACGCCGCGCTCGACCGTTCGCCACAGCTCCTCGATCACCTGCGCCCGGCCCTCGTCCGAAATCCGCTCGTAGGACAGCCTGTCGAAGCCGCTGATCAGCGCCACCAGCCGCCCGATCTGGCAATAGAAGGCGACGACCTTCAGGATCACCGGACGCGGCAACTCGGCCAGCTCGTTCAGATGGCTCTCATAGACGATGCGGTGGCAGGCGCTGGTGATATGCGGGCGCAGCGCCGCGTTGCTGCGCACGGCCTGCTTGGCCCGCTCCAGAGGCGGCGACAGCGCGATGAATTCCTCGAGGTCCTGGGTGTTGGCCTTGATCTCGGCATAGAGCGCGCAGATCAGCCGCTCGGCCTTGCGCGCCTCGTCGCGGCGGCGATAGAGCGCCGCGAGCACGTTCTTGACGAAATAGGCCGCGAAAACAGCCGCCGCCAGCAGCGCCGCCAAACCGGCGCTCTCATAGAAAAACTCCATGCGTGTCCCCCATCTGCTTGTGACCCTCTCTTAGTGCGAATCCGAGAGGTTTGGGAAGGCGGGCGGGAGCCGGAGGGCAATCGCCGCAGGCGTTGTTGCCCGGACACATCACCGGCGTTTTCATCGGCGCCGCGGCGGTCGCAACCGCACCCGGCGCGCGCATCGCAAAACCGCCCGCGCATCCTGCTTAAGTAGGGCTTCCGCGCCGCCGATCTGCTATAGAACGCGGCAGGAGCGGCGGTCCAGGCCGCACGGCGTTTCGGGAAACGGCGGCATGAATTCGAACAGCGACAGCCAGGATCTGACCAGCCGCATCATCGAGATCAAGCTCGATGAAACCTCCATCGGCCGCAATACGGCGGAGGTCGAGCATGAGCGCCAGATCGCCATTTTCGACATTCTCGACGCCAACCGCTTCGGCCTCGACGACGGCACGCCCGGCCCCTACCGGCTGCGCATCGCCATCGTCGAGAAGCGGCTCGCCATCGAGATTTCCAGCGACGACCGGCAGGTGCTGACCACCTTCGTGCTTTCGCTCTCGCCCTTCAGCCGGCTGATCAAGGACTATTTCATGGTCTGCGAGAGCTATTACGAGGCGATCAAAACGGCGCCGCCCAGCCGCATCGAGGCCGTCGACATGGGCCGCCGCGCGCTGCATGACGAGGGCAGCCGCATTCTTACCGACCGGCTGAAAGGCAAGATCACCACCGATTTCGACACCGCCCGGCGGCTGTTCACCCTGATCTGCGCGTTGCATTGGAAGGGGTAGCCCAGTTGAGTGCGACGCCTCCCCAGGCAGACCGACCCAAAGCCGTGCTGTTCGCCTGCAACATGAACTCGGTGCGCTCGCCGATGGCGGAGGCGATTTTGCGATTTCTGGCGGGCCGCCAGATCTACGTGGAGTCGGCCGGCGTGCGCGCGGGCGAGGCCGATCCCTTCGCGGCGGCGGTGATGGAGGAGATCGGCATCGATCTGTCCGCGCACGCGCCGCAAGCGCTTTCGGATCTCTATGACAGTTCCTTCGACCTCGTCATCAGCCTGGCGCCGGAAGCCCACCACCAGGCGCTTGAGATGACCCGCACCCAGGCCATCGACGCCGAATATTGGCCGACTATCGATCCCACCGCCGCCATGGGCAGCCGCGAGCAGATCCTCGACGCCTACCGGGAGGTGCGGGACGGGCTGTTCCGGAGGATCAAGGCACGGTTCCCGCTGGAAGGCCGCGCGGCCGATGTGTGACGGGGGTCCGACGGCGGAGGGCGAATGATTCGCCCCGCTAACCGCGACCGTTCTTCTTGAACGGCGCGAGCCCTTCGCGGGCCAGCTCGTCGGCGCGCTCGTTCTCCGGCTCGCCGGCATGGCCCTTGACCCAGCGCCAGTCGATCTTGTGGCGCATCCTGGCCTCGTCGAGCAGCTTCCAGAGGTCGGCGTTCTTCACCGGCTCCTTGCTGGCCGTCTTCCAGCCATTGGCCTTCCATTTGTTGATCCACTCGGTGATGCCCTTGCGGACATATTGCGAGTCCGTGTGCAGCTCCGCCCGGCAGGAGCGCTTCAGCGCCGTCAGCGCCTCGGTCGCCGCGCGCAGCTCCATGCGGTTGTTGGTGGTCATCGGCTCGCCGCCGCTGATCTCGCGGCGCTTGTCGCCGTAGATCAGCACCGCGCCCCAGCCGCCGGGGCCCGGATTGCCCGAGCAGGCGCCGTCGCTATAGATGATGACAGGCTTGTCGTCTTCGGCCTTGTCCATGCTCACAGCCCGTAATCATTGGCGGATGCGACTTGCTGATGGAAGCGCAGCTTGCGGCGGTATTCCAAGGGGTCCTTGGGCCTGACAAGCGCGTTCTCAGCGGTGTGGAACCAGTCATAGAGGCGCGTCAGCAGGAAGCGCAGCGCCGCCCCGCGCGCCAGCACCGGCAGCGCCTCGATTTCGGCCGCGCTCAAGGGGCGACGCTCGCCATAGCCGCGCAGCAGCGCCCGCGCCTTGGTGACGTTGATGGCATTCGGCTGCTCGAAGCACCAGGCGTTGAGGCAGATGACGAGGTCATAGGCATAGAGGTCGTTGCAGGCGAAATAGAAGTCGATCAACCCGGAAATCTTTTCGTCGAGGAAGAAGACATTGTCCGGGAACAGGTCGGCATGGATGACGCCGGAGGGCAGGTCGGACGGCCAATGGTCCTGCAGAAAGGCGAATTCGCGCGCGATCTCCTCGGCAAGGCCGGGCGCCAGATCGTCGGCGCGGGCGGCGGTCGCCTCGACCAGCTTGCGCCAGCCGGCGAGCGACAGCGCATTCTCCCGCGTTAAGCCGAAGCTGGCGCCCGCCAGATGAAACCCGGCGAGCGACTCGCCGAGCTGGGCGCAATGCTCGGCGCGCGGCCGGCGCACCGAATAGCCCGGCAGGAAACTGATCAGCGCGGCGGGACGCCCGGCGATCTGCTGCAGCGTCTGCCCGGAGCGGTCGCGGATGGGGGTCGGGCAGGGGATCGATTGGCCCGCCATATGCTCCATCAGCCCGATGAAGAAGGGCAGGTCGGAGGCGCTGACCCGCTTCTCGTAGAGCGTGAGCAGATACGGGCCCCGGCTGGTGGTGATGAGGAAATTGCTGTTCTCGACGCCTTCGGCGATGCCCTTGACGGAGACCAGCGTTCCGACATCGTAGCGCGCAAGGAACTCCGTCAGCTCGTCATCGGACACTTCGGTATAGACCGCCATCGCGCCTCAGGCCGCGCTTTCCTGCAGCGCCCTCGGAAGCTTGAAGGTGACGTTTTCGGTGGCGGTGGTGATCGTCTCGACGGTCACGTCGTAAACCTCGCGGAAGGCGGTAATGATCTCTTGGATCAGGTGCTCGGGCGCCGACGCGCCAGCGGTGAGGCCGAGACTGCGCAGATTCGAGAAGCGCTCCCAAGCGATCTCGCGCGCGCTTTGCACAAGCATGGCGTTCAGGCAGCCTGCCTTCTGCGCCACTTCGACGAGGCGGACCGAATTGGAGCTGTTCGGCGCGCCGACCACCAGGATCGCATCGACGCGCGGCGCGATGGCCTTGACCGCCTCCTGCCGGTTCGAGGTGGCGTAGCAGATGTCATTCTTGCGCGGCTCGGTGATGGTGGGGAAGCGCGCCTTCAGCACGGCGACGATCTCGCGGGTGTCGTCGACCGACAGCGTCGTCTGCGTGACATAGGCGAGCTTGTCGGCATCGGCGGGGACGAAGGTCTCGGCGTCGGCGACGCTCTCGATCAGCCGCACGGCGCCCTCGGGAAGCTGGCCCATGGTGCCGACCACCTCGGGGTGTCCGGCATGGCCGATCAGCAGGATTTCGAGGCCGCGCCCGAATAGCTGGTCGACCTGGACATGCACCTTCGAGACCAGCGGGCAGGTGGCGTCGAGATGGAACATGTTGCGGCGCGCGGCCGCCTCGGGCACGGATTTGGCGACGCCATGAGCGGAAAACACCACCGGCGCTCCATTGTCGGGGATCTCTTCCAGCTCCTCGACGAAGACGGCGCCCTTGGCCCGCAAATCGTCCACCACCGTCCGGTTGTGGACGATTTCATGCCTGACATAGACAGGCGCGCCAAATCGCTCCAAAGCCAGTTCGACGATCTGGATGGCCCGGTCGACACCGGCGCAAAACCCGCGCGGGGCCGCCAGGAGAATCGTCAGCGGCGGCTTTTTCGCGGAGCCATCATCCGGCGTCGCCTGGGCTTCGATCGCTGTCATCTGAGCGGGCCTTTGTTACGATTTGGGGGCTATGCACAATTGTCATCGTCATATAAGGCCAATAGGGGGCCTTATCGATCCGGGTCAGACTCGAATTGTCCATCACGCAAGCGGTTCTAGCAAGAACGGCGGGGGAAGAACAACATCGACGTCACACAGTGTCCGCAATCCGGCTTTACGGGTAGTGTGCGGGACGGTGGCACGTTCAGCCTTGGGGGAAGAAGTGAGCGCTAAGCTTTTCGGGACCTTCGGTCATCAGGCGTTGCGCGCGGGCGCGCTTGCGGCGCTTTGCGGCATTCTCGGGGGCTGCGGCGTCTCGACGCTGACATCGCCGTTCAAGAACGGCCTGTTCGGGGGCAGCCAGGAAACCACCGCCAGCACCGCTGCTCCGGCTCCCGCCGCCGAACCGGGCGTCAGCCAGGCCAATCTGCTGGGCCAGGCGCAGGCCGGACAATCGGGCGGCGGCGAGGTGACGGCCGCCAATATCGGCTGTCCCAGCTTCGACGTTTCCATCGGCGCCCGCAGCATCACCTTCAATGCGCCCGGCACATCCGGCGACAGCCTGTCCGTGATGCATCGCGGCGAGATCACCAATACCGCCCGCGAATGCAGCCCGTCGACCTCCGGGCTCGCGGTGAAGGTCGGCTTCTCCGGCCGTGTGCTGCTCGGGCCGCGGGGCAAGTCCGGCACGCTGACCTTGCCGGCGCAGGTGACCGTCGTCGACGGCTCCAAGAGCACGCTGAAGACGGAAAAGATCCGCGTCGTGGTCAATGTCCCGGCGGGCGAAACGGCGGGCTATTTCTCAGAAGTGCGCGAGATGGTGCTTCCGATCCCCGTCAGCAGCTCGCCGAAGAGCTACCGCATGTGGGTCGGCTTCGACCAGAGCGCGGCTGGCAAATAGCCGCCCAAATTACATGCAATAAAATGAATGTATAAAGCGCTCGACTGCCGCATTGCTTCGCGCTGGCCGAAGTGAAGGCCAACGCGGGGCGCAGCTTTAGGCGCAATATCGGGCAGGCGGCCACGATTTCCATTTGCGGTTAATTTAGCGCCCGTGCCGCTGCAAGCCATGCGAAGTAAAAAAGTGCTATTCCCAGCAGAATAGGCCGCGCGTTTTGGCGCATTGCAACTGAGACGATTTCAGGGCAAATTCTAGCGCTTCACGAATAATGGTGGAGCGCCGCTGATGAATATGCTGCCAATATTTGCGTCTAGCGACGTTGCGCGGCCGATATCGAGACAATCGCTTTTCGTCTATTTCTCTGCGCTGATAATGGCTTGCATAGCCTTGGCTTTCCCCGCACTTGCCGAATTCAGACTGGAGCGCGGCGTTCGCTCGGTGCAGCTCGCCCAGCATCAGGAAGGTGTCAAGGCCGTCTACTATGTCATGCTGGAATGGCGGTTCAAGACGGGGGAGCTCGATACGATGGCGCAGCGCATCAAGCAGGCGGCACCGAAAACCAAACAGATCCTGGTCCTCTATTTTCTGCGCGGCATGCGGCCCGAACTCGGCGCCTGGGCCAAGAGCACCTATAACCCGGCCTTCTCCAGCTTCGAGGTGGAGATCAACGAGGCCGCCACCGTGGACAACCCGCCCGATAGCGATCTGCGGGCCAATGCCGGGCAATAATCCCGCCGATCATCACGCCATCCCCGTCAGCGCAGGCGGCTCTTCAGAAGCTCGCCGCCGCGCTGCAGCACGGGATAGGCGGCTGCCGCCACGATATGCGCGTTCACATGCTTGATGTCGCGAACGAGATCGAGAAACAGGGTGGTGGTTTCGGCGATTTCGATGCGGCCCTCGCGCAGGCGCTGATAGTGATCCGCCGTCGCCGACACTTGAATCTCGCGAAAGGCCTGCTTCTCGTTGGCCAGCATCCGCGCCGCCCGCTTGTCCTCCGACAGGAAGACGCCGGCGGCCGTATGCAGATTGTCGCTCAGCCGCGTGAGCATCGCATCCAGATCGGCCCGCTCCTCCTTCGAGAAGCTCAACCCACGCTTCAGCCGCTTCGAGGCAAGGCCCAGCACATCGCGCTGGAGCAGATCGCCGGCGTGCTCGATATTGGTGACAAAGTTCAGGATCGCCGATTGGCGCTCGTGATCGGCCTCGCTCATCGCGTCGACCGTCATCGAGGTCAGGTAGGTCTTGATGGCGCCGTTGAGGCCGTCGAGGACGTCGTCCAGCTCCTTGGCCGCGCTCAGCCGCTTGCGGTCGCCGCCAATCAGCGCGTCCTTCGTCCCGCCCAGCATTTCGTCGAGGATGTCGGCCAGCCGCAGCGCTTCGCGGCCGGCGCTCGCGAGCGCCATGACCGGCGTTTCGCGCGCCGCCTCGCTGAGATAGAGCGGGCGCGACGGATCTTGCCTTGGCACGCGCGCCGGGAGGAGGCGCTTCAGCAGCGTGGCACACGGCGTCAGCAGCGGCAGGAACAGTGCCGCCATGATGATGTTGAACAGCATGTGGAAGCTCGCCACCGCCCGCGCGCCGTCCGGCAGCACGCCGCCGAGGAACGGGGTGATGACAGGCAGTGCCGCCAGGGCCACAACCACGCCCACCAGCCGGTTGATAAGATTGCCGACCGGCAGCCGCTTCGCCGCCGGATCATCGCCCGGAGGGCCTTCGAGCAAGGGGTTGACCGCCGCGCCCAGATTGGCCCCGAGCACCAGCGCGAAGGCGGACGTCAAGGACACGATGCCGCCGCCCGCCAGCGAGGCGACCACCAGGATCACGGCGACGCTGGAATGCATCGCCCAGGCCAGCACCGCCGCGATGATGACGTTTATCAGTGGCACCGCCTCGATCGCCTGCATGAACATCTGGAAGCCCGGCGAGGTCTGGTAAGGCGCGACGACGGCGACGAGCTGCAAAAGGGCGATCACCATCAGCCCGAGCCCGACGAGGACGCGGCCCAGATCATGCGTGCGCGACGTCCCCCCGCGACGGAACATGACGACGCCGATCAGGATGAAGACCGGGGCCAGCACGCCGACGTCGAAGGCCATCAGTTGCACGATCAGCGTGGTGCCGATATTGGCCCCGAGCATCACGGCGAGCGCCGTTGCCAGCGGGATCAGCCCGCCGACGGCGAGGCTGGTCGCCATCAGCGCGGTCGCGGTGCTGCTTTGCAGGAACAAGGTCACGCCGAGCCCGGCCATGAAGGCTTTCAGGCGGTTGTTCAGCGCCCGGCTCAGGATCGAGCGCAATTGCGGCCCATAGGCCCGCTGCACGCCGGTCTGCACCATGCGCACGCCCCATAGGAGCAGGGCGACGAAGCCGCAGATTTGCGTGATGACCAACAGTTCCGTCATGCCAGACTCCGAATATGCCGCCCGATTCCGGCCCCGCTCTCGCGGAAGCGCTCCCGCACTGAAAGGGATAGGAGTGACGAACGGATTTCAGAACGTAAGGAAGGCTGATGCTCGTGCAAGTTATGCACAGTCCGCTTACCCGAACCGAACGCCAGCAGCGCCGACAGCCTTCGCGCATCATGTGGCGCCGGCATGGCGATGCGGCATTCGCCCGCCAGGCTTTCGCACGTCGCGGCGTCGCCCCTCACCAAAATACAACATCCTCCCGTTAAGACCGCCTCACACGCTCGCATTTTGGGTGGAACTGCCCCGATCGATTTGCTATATGCATCGCATTAGACGGCTTTGCCCTCTATTCCCCGGTAGCTCAGTTGGTAGAGCAAGCGGCTGTTAACCGCTCGGTCGCTGGTTCGAGTCCGGCCCGGGGAGCCAATCAGCATAAAGATCTCCGTCGCCATCAGCCAGCTTTGCATGGACACAAGCGTGCTCCGTGCCTCGAATGCACCGCATTGCGGCAAATGGCCTTGGCCCACTAAAGGTCCGATTGCCCCCCACCGCATCGCCCTTCAATCTCCACATGTTGGGGGATTTTTGGGCGTGGGGCGAGTTCGGCCGATATTGAGCCTTCTGGCGGTATTCGGCGTGCTGTTGCATGGCGCGATGGTCGTGCGGCACGGCACGGCGATGCTCGGCTGGATGCAGCAGGTTCAGGCGCTGAAAAGCGGCATGGGCGTCATCTGCCTCGGCAATGGCGAGATGTCGCCGCTTGCCGCGCCCGACGCACCCGCCATCCCCGCCTCGGCCGGCGACCCGCCGAAATGCCCGATCTGCCTCGGCATGGGCTCGGCGGTCGCGATTCTGCCCATCCCCGATCTGGACCCGCGCCTGCTCGACCGCGCCTCGGCGCGGGTGGCGGCGGTCGGCGAGATCATCGCGCAAAAGCTGGCGGTCCGGCCGCCCCCGCGCGCCCCGCCCGCGATCTCCTGAGACGCAATAGTCCCCGCCCGCGCGATTGACGGCGTGTGATCGGCCATTGGCGCCGGCCGCCGCGCCCGCCCGGGCTGTCTCAGAAGAAGATTCAGGTTTCCACACATGACCACCACCCAGCCTTTTGGCGGGCGGCCGATGGCGTCGGCGCTCCGCACCCGCATGGCGTCCGCAGCGCTCGGCCTCCTCGCCCTGACGGCCGCCGAAACCGGCGCCCGCGCCCAGCAATCGCAACCCATCGCCCTGCCCGGCATCACCGTCGAATCGCAGCAGGCCCAGCCTGAGGCGCAGAAGGATTCCGCGGCCGCGACCGGCTTTCCCGGCGGTGAGCCGCGCAGCCGCAGCCTTACCGTGCCGACGCTCGAGGAGGCGCGGCGCGAGCTGTCGCTGGTGCCCGGCGCGGTCAGCGTCGTCTCCGGCGCCGACTATCGGGAGGCCACGTCCGCGAAAACCATCAAGGACGCGCTCGACTACGTGCCAGGTGTCTTCGTGCAGCCGAAATGGGGCGATGATTCGCGGCTGTCGATCCGGGGCTCCAGCCTGTCGCGCAATTTCCATTTGCGCGGCATCAACCTTTATATGGACGGCATCCCGATCAACACCGCCGACGGTTTTGGCGATTTCCAGGAGCTCGACCCTACCGCCTATGACTATATCGAGGTCTATAAGGGGGCGAACGCGCTGCGCTTCGGCGCCGCGACGCTCGGCGGCGCGATTAATTTCGTTACCGCGACCGGCCGGAATTCCGACCCGTTCGCGGCCAGCGTCGATATGGGCAGCTTCGGCTTCAAGCGGATCCAGTCGAGCGCGGGCGGCGAGGCCGGGGCGTTCGATTTCTTCGTCACCGGCTCGGCGCAGGAGCAGGACGGCTACCGCGATCACAGCGGGGGCGAGTCGCAGCGGCTGAGCAGCAATCTCGGCATCCGCCTTTCGCCCGATGCCGAAACGCGCTTCTATCTCAACGCCAATCACGTCGAGCAGGACATTCCGGGCGCCGTTACCAAGGACGCGGCGCTGAATTCACCGACCACGGCCGCCTCCGGCAACGTGACCAACGACCAGGAGCGCAATATCGACACGCTGCGCTTCGCCAACAAGACCACCGCGCTGGTAGCACCCGGCACGGTGGTCGAGGTGGGGGCCTTCGGCGTCGACCGGCATCTCAAGCACCCGATCTTCCAATGGCTGGATTACAAATATCTCGATTACGGCGCGTTCGGCCGGGTGATGAATGAAAGCAATATCGGCGGCTTCAAGAACCGGCTGCTCATCGGTCTGAACCAGCACAATGGATCGACCGACGCGGACCAGTACGAGAATAAGCTCGGCGAGAAGGGGCGGCTGCTCTCCAGCGCGCAGCAGGACTCGACCAACACCACGGCCTATATCGAAAACGCATTCTATGTGCTTCCCGACGTCGCGCTGGTCACGGGGACGCAGTTCCTCTACGCCTCGCGAGAGCTTGAGGACAAGTTCTTGTCCAATGGCGATCAGTCCGGTCAGAATGATTTCTCCGCCTGGAGCCCGAAGGTCGGCGTGCTCTGGGAGGTCGATCCGCATTGGCAGGTCTTCGCCAATGTCTCCCGCAGCGCCGAGGCGCCGAGTTTCGGCGAGAATAGTGACGATGCCGGCGCCGCCTTCAAGGCGGAACTGCAAACGGCCACCACCTATGAGATCGGCACGCGCGGCCGCCGTCCGGACTATAGTTGGGACGTGGCGCTCTACCGCGCCAATCTCGACCATGAGCTGTATTGCGTGACGGCGGCGGGGGCTCCGGCGGGGTCCTGCGCCATCCGCAATGCCGACGAAACCATTCACCAGGGCGTCGAACTCGGCTTTGGCGCGAGCGTGTTGAGGTCGCTGCTGGAGGAGGGCGAGCGGCCCGACCGGCTCTGGCTCAACATGGCCTACACCTATAACGACTTCCGCTTCGACGACGATGCGCAATATGGCGACAATGAACTGCCGGGTGCGCCGCGCCATTTTCTGCGGGCCGAATTGCTCTACAAGCATCCGAACGGCTTCTTCGCCGGGCCCAATGTCGAATGTGTGCCGGAGGCCTATTTCGTCGACAACGCCAACAGCGTCACGACGGAAAGCTATGTGCTCTACGGCATGAAGGCCGGTTTTGACGACGGCGGCGCGTTCTCGCTTTATGTCGAGGGCCGCAATCTGGCCGACACGCACTATATCGCCAGCACCAGCATCGCCGATCAGGCGAATGCAAGCTCGGCGCTCTTCGAGCCGGGCACCGGGCGGGCCTTTTACGCCGGCGCGAAGGTCCGGTGGTAGCATGTGGGGTCCGGCCTCAGATTCCGAGGCGCTGAATCCCATCTGATTTAGAATGAGGGGCGAACCCCCTCATTCCTCACAATCGAGCCGCGCGGGCAAATCTCTAGTCCAGAAACCGGTGCAACGCCGCAAGGGACGAAAGCTTTCTGACGCCGGCGGGCAGTCCGGCGTCAGCGCCGACATAGAATGCCTCGATTCCGAGCGCCAGCGCCGGGAGAATGTCGCTCTCCAAATTGTCGCCGATAAAGATGCATCGCGCCGGCCTCGGCGGCGCGTCCCGACGCCTTACGATAGAAATGCAAGGTGTCGTCGAGGTCGAACCCGACCCATCAAATTCCGGATTGTCCCGATCGCTCATGGGCAAGCGTCCTCGCGGATGCCGGTTGCTATCCGTTGCCATCAGCATCGTGCCACCAATGCCGGGCACGCAATCACGGGTTGCCCAGGGCGAGCGCGACACCGGAACACAGCAAAAGCCCCAATATGAGTCTCCGGAAGGCGGCCTCGTCCAGGACTCCGTAAAGCTTCATGCCGAGCCAGGTGCCGAGCAGCAGGGGCGGCAGTCCGATGAAGAACAGGCGCACCGTGTCGGCGTCGATGCCGCCGGTGCCGCCGAACCAGGCCAGCGTCAGCACGAAGGTGGCAAAGGCCGCCGGCTGGAGGACCGCGCGCTGCCTGTCCTTCGACCAGCCGCGCAAGGTGGTCCAGATCGTCGGCGGGATGCCGACCAGCCCAGTGCTGCCGCCTAGCACGCCGCTCGCCAGGCCGACCAGCGAATCCGAGACCGGACCTCCCCTGATGGGACGCAAACCGGGCTTGAGAAGGCCCCAAATGCCCAGGGCGATCGACAGAAAGCCGATAGAGGCGCGCATTTCCGCGGCGGGCATCCACCAGAGCGCTGCCGCGCCGAGCGGAATGCCGATGGCGCCGCCGGCGAATTGCGGCAGGATTTGCCTGGGTTCGATGACGTGTCGAAGCTTCCATACCGCCCAGGCGTTGATGATGATCGCGAATGCCGCGATGAGCGGCGCGCTTTGCGCGGGGGTGATGACATGCAGCCAGATCGCCGATGCCACCAGCCCGAAGGCAAAGCCGCTCATGCCCGCGACCACCGCCCCGGCGAAGGTGGCGATCATGAATGACAGGATATGCGGCAAGACAATATCGGTCATGGGAATGCCCTCGCGCTCCCCCGATGCGGCCGCGTCCAAGGCTGACGGTCGTGGCGGCAAGCGCTGATAATGTTCAACGTGGTGCGTGGCCGACATCCTGCGGCGCTGATCGCGCCGCAGGACTTTGTGGGACGGAGTGGCCTTCCGTCTCAGCAAGGCATGGATCACGCGGCGTGATGGTCCGGCGGGGCGGCTTCGTTGCCGATCGCCCTGGTCTGCAAATCCCGGCGGCGGGTGGCCGGGCCGGTCCGCGTCGCCAGATAATTCGCGCGAATGCGGCGCAGGACGTAGTCGCGGTAATTGGTCTGGGCAAGCTGCCGCCAGGCATGTTCGCGCCCCTCCAGGGAGCGCCGGGCGCAGGCGGCCAGATGCTCCGTCACCGGCACGGCGGCCATGGCCGGGGTCATGAAATCATAGCCATAATGGCGCATGTGGTCCTGCGCCAGGGTCTCGATGATCTCGATCTCGTCCATGCTGAGCTGCGATTTGTATTTATCGATATTCGCCGGGATCGGGGCGAAGCCGTTGGAAACCCAGAGGTCCGAGCGGCAGGCCAGTTCGGAGGCTTCCTGCGACCGCGAAATATCGAGCATCCCAGGCAGGAATTCCAAATCGAGAAACTGGCAGATCGCCCGTAGCGTGTGTTCGGGTCCGGCGAGGAAATCCTCGTAACGGACGGTCAGGACCCGGGCGGGGTGCTGTTCGGCGAGCGTCCTCGCCAGACGGTGCGCCTCGTTCCAGGTCATGGCATTCAGCGTCGAGTCGAAATCGTGGATGATGGCGCGGTTCATCGAGGCCACCTGCGCGCGCGGATCGCGGACGACGTTGAGGAACAGCATGTCAGGAAACAAAGCCATCAGCTCCTCGGCGTAGCGGACGCTGTCGAGCGATTTATCCATGACGATGCCGGCCTGGTGGGTCTCGCCCGCGCGCAGCAGCAGCTCCCAGACGATCCGGTGCACGCTTCGCGGCTCGGCCTGGATCGCGTCGAAGATCTCCATGGGATCGAAGGTGATTCCCGGCCATTTGACGACGTTGTTGGCCTGCAGGCCGATTACGTCGGCGACGAGCTGAAAGTAGCTGCCGTCATCGGCGAGGTCGCCATAGAGCGGCAGCAGCGGCATAAAATCGACGATATGCAGCGGGTAGGGCGAATAGAAATCGGGGTTGACGTTGAGGCGGAGGCGCAGGGCGTGGCTGCCGCAGCGGCGGAGCGGGATCATCATTACCGGACGCGGCCGTTTGGACATGCCTGTAGTATCGGGCGTGATCATGGGTCATCCTCGTCAAATCAATTGTAATTTATCGGTACGATAAAAATCGATCTTCTATGCGATGCTAAGTAACCAGTATTATAATTTGCCATCCCTGGAAAAATATTCAGAGGATGACCAGCGCCGCAATCGACACAATTTGACTAAAATTTCGCTTCAGCTTTGTCATTTTTGTGGCTGGCGCTTTACAGATTTATCGCGGGACAGCCCGGCGGTCTGTGGCGGTTAGCACAAGACCAGCATTTACAAGCAGTTAGATCGGCGATCTCGAAAGCATCGGTCACCGCGTGGTGTAAACCATGTTAGAGATCGGATTTTCACCGCGAAGCGCGTGGGGATTTTTCGTCCGCAGCACCGAGCAGGCTGGGCCGATCGCGCTCAGAGTGGCAGCTTTTCGAGATTGGGCGCGGCGGTGGTCAGCCGCCCCGGGCGGGCGGGCCGGCAGCTTCGAGGGCGGCGGCTTCGTCATCGGTGAACAGACGGCTGCGGGTGAGGAACCTGACGCCTTCGGGGGCCTCTAGCGAAAAGCCCGAACCGCGCCCCGGCACCACATCGATGATGAGTTGGGTGTGCTGCCAATAGTCGAACTGGGCCGCGCCCATGTAGAAATCGCAAGCCGCGATCCGGCCGAGCAGCACGTCCTGCGGGCCGACGCGGAACTCCTTTTCCGGATAGCACATCGGCGCCGAGCCGTCGCAGCAGCCGCCGGACTGGTGGAACAGCAGCGGTCCGTGCACCGCCCTGAGCGTATCGACGACCTTCACGGCGGCATCCGTGATGCGGACGCGGTCAACCATGGCTCATCCTCTCGCACAACGAATTTGGAAGATGGGCGCGCGAGGGATGCCCCCGCGCGCCCCCTCGCGATCGATCAGAAAAAGCCGAGCGCCTTCGGGCTGTAGCTGACCAGCAGGTTCTTGGTCTGCTGATAGTGGTTCAGCATCATCCTGTGGTTTTCGCGCCCGATGCCGGATTGCTTATAGCCGCCGAAAGCCGCGTGCGCGGGATAGGCGTGATAGCAATTCGTCCACACACGGCCCGCCTGGATGGCCCGGCCGAAGCGATAGGCTCGCGTGCCGTCGCGCGTCCAGATGCCCGCGCCAAGGCCATAAAGCGTGTCATTGGCCAGCGACAGCGCCTCCGCCTCGTCCTTGAACTTCGTCACGGATACGACCGGCCCAAAAATCTCCTCCTGGAACACGCGCATCTTGTTGTGGCCGGCGAAAATCGTCGGCTCGACATAATAGCCGTTGGCCAGCTCGCCGCCCAATTGCGCCCGCTTGCCGCCGGTCAGCACCTGCGCGCCTTCCTGGCGGCCGATGTCGAAATAGGAGAGGATCTTTTCGAGCTGATCGTTCGATGCCTGCGCGCCGATCATCGTGGCCGGGTCGAGCGGATGGCCCTGCTTGATGGTCTTGGTGCGGGCGATGGCGCGCTCCATGAACCTGTCGTAGATCGATTCCTGGATCAGGGCGCGGCTCGGGCAGGTGCAGACCTCGCCCTGGTTCAGCGCGAACATGGCAAAGCCTTCCAGCGCCTTGTCGAAGAAGGCGTCGTCCTGCGCCATCACATCGGCGAAGAAGATGTTCGGCGATTTGCCGCCGAGCTCCAGCGTCACCGGGATGATGTTGTCTGAGGCATATTGCATGATGAGGCGGCCGGTGGTGGTCTCCCCGGTGAAGGCGATCTTGGCGATGCGCTTGTTCTGCGCCAGCGGCTTGCCCGCCTCGACGCCGAAGCCGTTGACCACATTCACGACGCCCGGCGGCAGCAGGTCGGCGATCAGCTCCATCACCATCAGGATGCCGAGCGGCGTCTGTTCGGCCGGCTTCAGCACGACGCAATTACCGGCGGCAAGCGCGGGAGCGAGCTTCCAGGTCGCCATCAGGATCGGGAAGTTCCAGGGGATGATCTGGCCGACGACGCCGAGCGGCTCCTGGAAATGATAGGCGACGGTATCGTGGTCGATTTCGGAAATGCCGCCTTCCTGGGCGCGGATGACGCCGGCGAAATAGCGGAAATGATCGACGACCAGCGGCATGTCGGCATAAGTCGTCTCGCGGATCGGCTTGCCATTGTCGAGCGTCTCGACGAGGGCCAGCAGTTCGAGGTTCTGCTCGAGCTTGTCGGCGATGCGGTTGAGGATCAGCGCGCGCTCGGCCGCCGAGCTCTTGCCCCAGGCGTCTTTGGCCTTATGCGCGGCGTCGAGGGCCAGTTCGATATCGGCCGCGCCGGAGCGCGGGATTTGGCACAAGGTCTGGCCTGTGACCGGGCTTGGATTGTCGAAATAGCGTCCATCCGCTGGCGCGACCCAATCGCCGCCGATGAAATTCCCATATTTCTGCCGGATCAAAGCCTGTTTCGAGACTTTGTCGATCGCTTCCTGATACATGGACGTCTCCCTATTCGCCGGCAAGCCGGCTCGTTGACGCGCAATATTTCATTGGATATCGCGCACGTGAAGCCCAGCCATCCCGCATTTATTTAAAATTTGCGGGTGGAAATCGGCCCATCGCGTCAATCTAACCAAAGAGTTACTTCACTTGCGGCGCCGCAAGCTGTATCTCTTTGGAAAAATTATGGTGCGCCCAAGAGTATGTCGTGTCAACGCTGTATTCAGCGAGCTATTGCGGGGGGTTATGCTTGGTGGGCAAGCAGCGCGACGCTCCGTCCACGGGCGAACGGCTCTGGCAAAGGGCCCCCCTCGCGGGGTCGGGCGTGCTTTCCGTCCGTCAATCGTTCCATAATCAAGTTTTAGTGGCAAAACGCCGATTGTTTGTTCCAAAGCACTTTGAATTCTTCATGCGTTTGCTATGATGATCTTCATCGCGCGCCATGGCGCAAGCGGCGGCCCGCCGGCATTTTCAGCGGAGAGATCCCATGTTCGTGAATGATGGTGGCAGTTCGGCAATCTTGAATGCTTCGGTACCGGCCAGCGACGCCGAAGAGCAGATGAGGCTGGCAGTACAGAGGGCAGGGGGCGCGATCGGGACGAAGCCGGATGGCCGCGATTCTCGGTACGCCCCGCCGCCGCAAGCGGGTGACGTCCACGCGCAGTCGATCGAACTTGCGATTGAGGCCTATGTGCGGGCGAATGGCATGCCCGCCGTCGGCGCCGGCGAGGACGCCGCCGCCACCACGGCCGCAGCCTTCCGGCGCGCGATGTCGATATGGCGGCACCCTCAGCGGGACGACGAGCTTTTCACCCTCCACGCCGCCAAGGGCCGGAGCGGGGACGCCGAGTGAGCGCCAAACGAGGCTTGCAGGCGCCTGTCGCCTAGCGCGGCTCCGACATGGCCGAGGCGCCGCTGTCGTCATCAAGATCGACGCGGCGAAGCAGATCCTCGATCGGCTGCTGGGTCCAGGCGTCGGTGACGAAGCTTCCATGCGCTTTCGTGGTGGGCAGAAAGACCACGTTGCCGGCCGCGAGATGCGGCGCCAGTTTCCGCGTCACGGGGAAACGGCGTTGGCTGAGCGTCTGCTCCAGCGCCAGATTGCGGCCGCGTGTCGAGCTTGCATAGGCGCTGACGAAAAAGCCCGCCCGCTGGTCGATCCAGCGCGAGAACTTGTCGATTTCGCCGTAGAGCGCGTCGAACAGCACCACGCCCGTCACCCTCTTGCCGAGGCCGCCATTGGCGATCGTCCAGGCCGCCGGGACGAAGCCGCCGCTATAGCCGATGACGATGACCGGCATCGATGCGAAAGCCTCGCGCGCGCCGGCATCGCCCTGCATCTGGGCCAGCTTTACCGCTGCCTCGTCCAGGAAGCGCTTGACGCCGCCCGGCTGCCAAAACTTGCCGATGCTGCTGTCGCGCGCATCGACGGCAAGCTGCGGCGCCACCAGCACGGCATTGACGCCGGAATCGGAGATCTGCTTGGGAAGCTGCTGCCGCACCGCAACGTCGCGCTCGAGCGTGGCGCCATGGCCGTGGAAGAACAGCACCAGCACGGCCGGCTTCTTGACGTCGAAGCCGCGCGGAATGTGCAGCAGCACACGCGGGTCGTTATAGGTCTCGTTCTCCCAGTAGACGCGGCTATAGCTGCGGTGGCCGCGCCGGCCGTTCGAGACGATGTTGATGAACGGCGCCTTGGTGCCCGCGACGGTTCCGCTATAGGGGAAGGGGGCGCTCTGGAAGGCGACTAGGGAGGTCTTGGCCTGCTTCATCGGCGCCGGGCCGAGCTTGGGCGGCGTCAGCATCGCGGTCTCGATCATGGCCGAGGCCTCCGGGCTGGGTGCGGGTGGCGGGGCCAGACGTGGTGCGGGTGCGCTGACGGTTTCGGCAGCGGCGGCAAGCGGCGCGGTTGCGGTTTCCGCGCCGGGGGCGGCTGGCGCCTCCGCCGGGATCGATCCCGTTGCATCGTCCGCCGCGGCCTCGCGCCCGATCGCATCATCCTTCGCCGCGCCCTCGACAAAGGCGTTACGAAAGTCTTCGATCCGGCCATTCAGATTGTTGGTTTCCCGGTCGCGCTTTGGAGCCCCGGGTTCCTCGCGGCAGGCCGGCAAAGCCGATAGGGCGATCAGGGTGGCGGCGTAGAGGACGGCGGCTGGGCGGTCCCCGAACTTTCGCCGAAAAAGTCTGAATTCCAAATGCTTAGTCCGCCTCGCGGCTTCCGGCGGCTCCCCTTCTCCGCGCGGGGGTCGGAAGGCCCCGCGCCGTTGCTCCGAAGCCCCAGTCTATAAAAAAAGATCGTGACCAGAACGTGGGGAATTGGCGCACCCTGAAACAACCCAGGGTTTTATCCGTCGCGCGGCGGGTCCCAGGCGCGATCGCGGAAGCGGGACGGGCTTGCGGGAAACTGGGCTTAGGGAGGGAAAGTGCCGCCAATTAGTCCGAGTGATTAATTGCAATTTTATGTGTAGCGAAAGTGATTTAATTTCAATTTCAAATAAATATTCGATATCGTCCGCTAGCGTTGCTTCGCAACCAACACACAACATCACCGGAAAGCGGCAGACCATGTGCCGAATCAGGCGAGAGCTCCAGATTACCAAAACAATTTTAATAAAACAGCAGATTTAACTCAGTCTTCGCTCTTCAGGCGTAAAAGGAGAGCTGCGGGCCGGTTTCGCCCCGTGGATGCAGGCTCGCAACCCTCCGCCGCCGGCTGTGGGAATCCTCCCGAAGCTGGCGCATTGGTGCAAATTTCAGCGTGTTGCGTAGGTCAATGACCCTCCGATTCAGGAATTCTGCCACGGATATGACACATTCGAGCGGCGTCGCCGGCGTGGATCAGCGCAAGCTCGATGTCCCATCCGTATCCGCGATGACCGCGGTGGCGCTGGCCGTCGCCGACATGATCGGCATCGGCGTGTTCACCAGCCTCGGCTTTCAGATCGCAGCCATCCCCTCGCCCTTCGCCCTCCTGATGCTGTGGATCATCGGCGGCCTCGCGGCCCTTTGCGGCGCGCTCTGTTATGCCGAGCTCGCGGCGATGTTTCCGCGCTCGGGCGGAGAGTATAATTTCCTCTCCCGCAGCTATCACCCTGCCGTCGGCTTCCTCGCCGGCTGGGTCTCCGCGACTGTCGGCTTCGCTGCGCCGATCGCCCTCTCGGCGATGGCCTTCGGCAGCTATTTCACTGGCGTGGTGCCGGGCGCTCCGCCGATGCTGATGGGCCTGATCGTGGTCTGGTCGGTGTCGATCGTCCATCTCCTCGGCATCAAGCAGGGCAGCGTCTTCCAGAACGTCTCGACCTTTCTAAAACTCGGCCTGATCCTGCTCTTCATCGTCGCCGGGCTGGTCATGGGCGTGCCTCAGGGCATCAGTTTCGCGCCGACATCGGTCGATTTCAGCCTCATAAGCAGCGCGCCCTTCGCCATCGGCCTGGTCTTCGTGCTCTATTCGTATTCCGGCTGGAACGCGGCGACCTATATCGCCGGCGAAATCCACGATCCGAAGAAGAACCTGCCGCGCTCGATCATCATCTCCGTGCTGCTGGTCGTGACGCTCTATGTCGCGCTGAACGCGGTCTTCCTCTATACGACCCCGATGGCGCAGATGTCGGGCCAGCTCAATGTCGCGCTGGTCGCGGGCACGCATATTTTCGGCGACGCCGGAGGCCGCATCGTCGGCGGGCTGATCTGCGTCGGCCTGATCTCCGCCATCAGCGCCATGACCTGGATCGGACCGCGCGTCACCATGGCGATGGGCGAGGACTTGCCGCTGCTCAACGTCTTCGCCCGCAAGACCGCCAATGGCGTGCCCGCGACGGCGATCGCCACCCAGCTCCTCATCGTCAACGTGCTGATGTTCACGCAGAGCTTCGAGGCGGTGCTCGAATTCGTCCAGTTCAGCCTGACCTTCTGTTCCTTTCTCACCGTGGCGGGCGTCATCCTTCTGCGCATCACCCGCCCGGATTTGCCGCGTCCCTACCGCACCTGGGGTTATCCGGTGACGCCCCTGGTGTTCCTGTCGATCACGCTGTTCACCATGTACTATCTGCTGACCGAGCGGCCGCTCGAATCCCTGGCCGGCCTTGCCACCATGTTCGCCGGTCTCTTCATCTACTTTCTGTCGCAGAAGACCTGGCGCCAGCCCGCGCCCATAGGAGCCGTTGACCGATGAGTAAAGCGTTGAAGCTGATCCGGGCGACCGTCCCGGCGATGTTCGTCCTCGCAATCTGGGCCGGCGGCGCATTGGCCGCCGCCAGCACGCCGAACGATACGGCCCGCTTCCTGGCGGGCCTTGCGCCCGCGCCCGGAACCCCGCTCGCAGCTAAGGCCGAGGACGCGAACTGGAAGCGCCATGCCGCTTATTTCGACGGCGCCTGGGACCGGCTCGACAAGCGCCAGCTTTCGAGGATCCGGAGCTGGCAGGCCAAGAACATGACCTCGCCGCAGCCGACGCTCTTCTACATGTTCAGCGGGCCCGACTTCCTCTATGCCAACGCCTTCTTCCCCAAGGCGTCGACCTATGTGATGAGCGGCCTCGAGCCGGCCGGCAAGGTGCCGGAGCTGTCCGAGATGAATTCGCAGGCGCTCGCGAGGGAGACGCGCAATCTGGAAGTGTCGCTGAATTCGCTGCTGTCGGTGAGCTTCTTCATCACCTCCAACATGCAGCGCCAGCTCCGCGCGGGTAAGGTTTTCGGCACCTTGCCGGTGATCTATGTGTTCCTGGCGCGCTCCGGCAAGACCATCGACGATATGACCTATGTCGACATCGACGCCGAGGGCAATGTCGTCCCCGTGGGCCAGGCCGCCGATCCCAAGACCGCCACGCACGGCATCAAGATCGGCTTCACCGGCGCCGATGGTGCCAAGCAGACGCTCTATTATTTCACCACCGACATCTCCAATACCGGCGTGAAGAAATACGGCTTCATCAAATTCTGCGAGAAGCTGGGGACGGGCGACGCTTTCGTCAAAAGCGCCTCCTACCTGCTGCATTCGGGCGGGTTTTCCGGCGTGCGCGAGTTCCTGCTGGCCAAGAGCGCGACGATCCTGCAGGACGATACCGGCGTACCGGTGCAGTATTTCAAGGCTGACGATTGGGATCTGAAGCCGCATGGCCGCTATCTCGGCCCGATCAGCATCTTCCGCGGCAATTACCAGAACCGGCTGGCCAAGATCTTCAAGGGCGACAAGCGCGAGTCGATCGAATTCGGTGTCGGCTACCGCTGGCGGCCGAACGAGTCGAACCTGCTGATGGCCGTCAAGCGGCAGAAGACGACGGCTGTCGCGCGGTAGTAGCTTTTGAGAAAGCGGCTGCGATTGCGGCCGCTTTTTTATGGGAGAAGCCTGGAGGCGACGCCCGGAATCGAACCGGGATAGACGGCTTTGCAGGCCGCTGCGTAACCATTCCGCCACGTCGCCGATAGGTTGAAGATGCTTGGCGGCAGGCCCCCATGCACCCGCTCATGGCGAGACGCCACGAGCCAAGGCATATGTAGCGCACCTGCCGCGCGCTGATCAAGCGTTTCGGCGGGACTATCCCGTCAAACGAGCCTCGCCGATTTCAGGCTGACATGGCCGTCGCGGCCGACGATGAGATGGTCGTGCACGGCGATGTCGAGCTTTTCGGCCGCCGCCATGATTTCCTTGGTCATGGTGATGTCGGCGCGGGAGGGGGTCGGGTCGCCCGAGGGGTGATTGTGCACCAGGATGATCGCCGAGGCCGACAATTCCAGCGCCCGCTTCAGCACTTCGCGCACATAGACCGGCGTGTGGTCGACCGTGCCGCGGCCCTGCACCTCATCGGCGAGCAGGCGGTTGCGCTTGTCGAGGAAGAGGATGCGGAACTGCTCGCGCATCTCGAAGCCCATGGCGGCGCGGCAGTAACTCACCACCTTGTCGAACGAGCCGAGCAGCGGGCGCTTCATCACCTCGCCCTGCATCAGGCGGATGGCGGCGGCCTTCACCAGCCGGATCTCGGTGACGGCGGCGGCGCCGAGGCCCGGCACTTCGGACAGCCGCTCTTCGGTTGCGTTGATCGCCTCGGCGAAGCCGCCGAATTTGGCGATGATCGCCTTGGCCAGCGGCTTGGTGTCCCGGCGCGGAATGGCGCGGAACAGAATCAGCTCCATCAGCTCGTAATCGGGCAGGGTTTCCGCGCCGTTCTGGCGGAAGCGCTCACGCAGGCGCTCGCGATGGCCGTAATAATGCGGAACCGCTTCTTCCTTTAACGCCGACATCGCCGATCCCGCACGCGAACGCAATTCCCACCAGACGGCAGACTTCAGTCCCTGAGGACGGTGCCGTAATAAGGCGGCTTGTGCCAGCCGCGCGGCGAATAGGTGAAGATCTCGCAGCCCTCTTCCGTCACGCCGACGCTGTGCTCGAACTGCGCCGAGAGCGAGCGGTCGCGCGTCACGGCGGTCCAGCCGTCCGACAGCATTTTCACATGCGGCTTGCCCAGATTGATCATCGGCTCGACGGTGAACAGCATGCCCGGCTCCAAGACCGCGCCTTCGCCCGGCTCGCCGTAATGCAGGATGTTCGGGCGGTCGTGGAAGACGAGGCCGAGGCCATGGCCGCAGAAATCGCGCACCACGCTGCAGCGCTCGGATTCGGCGAAAGCCTGGATCGCGGCGCCGATATGGCCGACCGTATTGCCGGGCTTGACCGCGCCGATGCCGCGCATCATCGCCTCGTGGGTGACGTCGATCAGCCGTTCTGCCTTGCGCGAAATCTCTCCGACCGGATACATGCGGCTGCTATCGCCGTGCCAGCCGTCGACGATGACGGTGACGTCGATATTCACCACATCCCCCTCGCGCAATGGCCGGGGACCGGGAATGCCATGACACACGACATGGTTGACCGAGGTGCAAATAAATTTGGTGTAGCCGCGATAATTCAGCGTCGCCGGCACTGCATCATTGGCCAGGATGAAATCCAGCGCCACTTCGTCGAGCCGCTCCGTCGTCACGCCGGGCCGGACGTAATCGGTGATCATGTCGAGCGCTTCGGCGGCCAGACGCCCGGCGCGGCGCATGCCGGCAAAGGCTTCGGGCCCGTGGATCTTGATCTTGTTGGAGGTCGGCGAAACCGGCCTTTCGATGAACGTCATGAGAGCTTCGACCTTGCGCGGGCGTGAACAGGTAGCGTTTGACACATCATGTTACGAGAAATCCGATATTTAAATAGGCTTGCCAAGCCGTTCTTTGAAGTCCAGGTAATATTACGAGGTGACCGAACCGTTCGGTCCGGCCCCATGTTCAGAGTGCAACCGCACCGAGACCGGCTCCGCGCCACGGCTCAAAGCCGGCGCGTCCGAAACACGTTCGCATGGATCATGCTGCAAACAACCACGCCGCCGCCTGCCGCGCTCGCCAGCCGAGAGCAACCTTTTCCCGAATTCGTCGGCCTGATCGCGCTGATGATGGCGCTGACCGCCCTCTCCGTCGACATGATGCTGCCGGCTCTGGGCGAAATCGGCCATGATCTCGGCCTGGAGGCCGGCAATGACCGGCAGCTCATCATCACCTTCTATCTGGCCGGCTTCGCGGCCGGTCAGCCCTTCTTCGGCCCGCTCTCGGACCGCTTTGGACGCAAGGGCCCGCTCTATCTCGGCCTCGCTTTGTTCGCCATCGGCTCGGTCGCGGCGACGCTCGCGGAAAGCGCAACGGCCATGTTCGCCGCCCGCGTGCTGCAAGGCTTCGGCGCCGCCGCGCCGCGCATCCTCGCCATCGCCATCGTCCGGGACCGCTTCGCCGGGCGGCGGATGGCGCGCGTCATGTCCTTCGTCATGATGGTGTTCATCGCCATGCCGATCCTCGCCCCCTCGATCGGGCAGGCGGTGATGCTGGCGGCCCCCTGGCGCGCGATCTTCGCGGTGCTGCTGCTCGCCTGCCTCATCATTCTGGTCTGGTCCTGGCTGCGGCTCGCCGAAACCCATGCCGCCGGCTACCGGCTGCCGCTGTCGCCCGCCCGGCTCTTCGAGGCCATCCGCGCCATCATCACCCAGCGCCAGACGGCAGGCTACGCCATCGCCTTCGGCTTTATCTTCGGCATCCTCCTCAGCTATGTCGCGAGCGCCGAGCAGATTTTCGTCGTCGTCTACGGCCTCGGCACCAGCTTCCCGATCGTCTTCGGCGCCATCGCCTCGGCGATGATCGTCGCGTCGCTGATCAATGCCCGGCTCGTCGAGCGGATCGGGATGCGGCGCGTCTCGCATGTCTCGCTGCTGGCGCTCGCCACCGCCTGCGGCATCGTCGCCGCCTTCGGCTTCCCGGAAGCGCCGCCGCTGATCGCCTTCGGCCTGTTTATGGCGACGGTGTTCTTCTGCTTCGGCCTGATCGGCCCCAATTTCAACGCCATGGCCATGGAGCCGGTCGGCCATATCGCCGGCACCGCCTCCTCCTTCATCGGCTTCTATACGACCGCGTCGGGTGCGGTGTTCGGCTATTTGATCGGCCAGTCCTTCGACGGCACACTCCGCCCGCTCTCCATCGGCATCACGGCTTTGGTGCTCTGCGCCCTCGTCACCGTGCTGATCACCGAGCGCGGCCGGCTGGCGCGGCCGCAGCACGCGCCGCCCCCGGAGCCGAAATGAGGCCCATCCGGGAGTTTGCGCGGTTGACGCCCGGGCCGGAACCGGCTTAAACATATTCGCAATCTGAAAGCCGACGCTTTTCAGTGAACCTTGCACATGGCCGCAGGCCGGGAGGCAAGGCGCATCCCATCCGCCAGCGATGCTCGCCCGCGGATGCGTTTTTGTTTGGACGATGCATTGCGCGAACTTGCTCAGGCCTCCGGCGCTCCCTAGGTCTGTGACACCTGACACGGGAGCAAGGTTGAAAGATGTTTGACACCCTTTCCGAACGCCTTTCCGGCATCTTGGACAAGCTCACCGGGCGCGGCAGCCTGTCCGAGGCGGATGTGGCGACCGCCATGCGGGAAGTGCGCCGCGCCCTGATCGAGGCCGACGTCGCGCTCGAAGTGGTGCGCTCCTTCACCGACCGGGTGCGAGAGAAGGCGGTCGGCCGCGAGGTGGTGAAGTCGGTCACCCCCGGCCAGATGGTCGTCAAGATCGTGCATGACGAGCTGGTCGCGACGCTCGGCAAGGACGCCGAACCGCTCGACCTCAACGCTGCCTCGCCCTTCGCCTTCATGATGGTCGGCCTGCAGGGCTCGGGCAAGACGACGACGACGGCCAAGATTGCCAAGCGGCTGATCGGGCGCGACAAGAAGCGGGTGCTGATGGCCTCGCTCGACACGCGCCGGCCCGCCGCGCAGGAGCAGCTCAAAATCCTCGGTGAGCAGAACGGCATCGACACGCTGCCCATCGTCGCCGGCCAGACGCCGCCGCAGATCGCGCGCCGGGCGATGGAGGCGGGACGGCTCGGCGGCTATGACGTCGTCATGCTCGACACTGCCGGGCGCCTCCATATCGACGAGGCGCTGATGGCGGAGATGGTGGAGATCCGCGACGCCACCCATCCGCATGAGACGCTGCTCGTCGCGGACTCACTGACCGGCCAGGACGCCGTGAACCTGGCGCGAACCTTCGACGAACGAATCGGCATTTCCGGTATTGTTCTCACCCGTATCGACGGCGACGGGCGCGGCGGCGCCGCTTTGTCCATGCGCGCCGTCACCGGCAAGCCGATCAAGCTGCTCGGCACCGGCGAAAAGATCGATGGCCTCGAGGATTTCCACCCCGAGCGCGTCGCTGGCCGCATCCTCGGCATGGGCGACGTGGTCAGCCTGGTCGAGCGGGCGGCGGCGACCATCGACGCGGCGCAGGCCGAGAAGACCGCCCGCAAGATGCAGAAGGGCGAGTTCGACCTGCAGGATCTGGCCGACCAGCTCAAGCAGATGCAGAAGCTCGGCGGCATGTCCTCGATCCTGGGCATGCTGCCCGGCATCGGCAAGATGAAGAAGCAGCTCGACGGCGCCAATCTCGACGACCGCATGTTCAAGCAGCAGGCCGCCATCATCTCCTCGATGACTCCGAAGGAGCGCCGCAACCCGAAGATCCTGCAGGCGAGCCGCAAGAAGCGCATTGCGGCCGGCTCCGGTACGAGCGTGCAGGAGGTCAACAAGCTGATCAAGATGCACCGCCAGATGGCCGACATGATGAAGTCGGTCTCGAAGGGCAAGGGCGGTCTGGCGAAAATGCTCGGCATGGGCGGCGGCGGCCTGCCCCCGGAAGTGACGCCGGAAATGCTGGAGGCGGTCAAGAGCGGCAAGATGCCGGGGGGCCTGGGCGGTTTGCCGGGTGCCGGGCTGCCGAGCGGCGGCCTGCCGGGATTGCCTGGGCTGGGCGGTCTGCCGAAGGGGTTTCCGGGTATGGGCGGCGGGTTTCCGGGGCTGCCGGGGAAGAAGAAGTGATGGGCGAACGCTCTTCCCTTCTGCGAAATCCCCGCGAAGGCGGGGATCCAGTAACCCCGGTGGTGCTGGCGTGACTGTGCATCAAAATGGGCAAGGCACCCTGCTACGTTTACATCCTCGCAAGCCGTCTTGGCGGCACGCTGTACGTGGGGGTAACGAGCAACCTCACCGCCCGCGTTTACCAGCACAAGCAAGGCGCCGTTGATGGCTTTGCGAAGAGATACAGGGTGGACCGGCTCGTTTATTTCGAGTCGGTTGATGATCTGGACGCGGCGGTCTTGCGCGAAATGCAGATTAAGAAGTGGGATCGTAGCTGGAAGGTTCGACTGATCGAAGAGGAGAATCCGAATTGGGTCGATCTCTATCCGGAAATTGCGACGCCGTGAGTACTGGATCCCCGCCTTCGCGGGGATTTCGGGAAATTTGAATTTACAATAACAGGAACCAACACATGCCACTGAAAATCAGACTTGCCCGGGGCGGCGCGAAGAAACGGCCCTATTACCGCATCGTCGTCGCCGAGGCGACCGCGCCGCGCGATGGGCGCTTCATCGAGCGCATCGGATCGTGGAACCCGATCCTGCCCAAGGACAGCCCCGACCGCGTCGTGCTCGACGAAGAGCGCGTCAAGCATTGGCTCTCCGTCGGCGCGCAGCCGACCGACCGCGTGCTGCGCTTCCTCGACGCCGCGGGCATCAAGAAGCGCGAGGCGCGCAGCAATCCGAACAAGGCCAAGCCGGGCAAAAAGGCGCTCGAGCGCGTCGAGGAGAAGCGCAAGAAGGCCGAGGACGCGGCCGGCGAAGCGGCTGCGTAAGCGGTCGCCCGCTGACGTGGCGCGTGTCGGGCGGAAATCCGCCAGCCGCGAGCCGCGACGCGCCAAGAACGAGATTCGGTGGCTGCTCCCTTTCCCCACGCCGCGCACCACGGGCACGGCCGGACTCCCTCTCCCATGGGGAAAGGCTGGGGTGAGGGGGTAATGCCTCACCGATAGTTTGTAACCCCCTCACCCGGCACGCTTTCAGCGCGCCACCCTCTCCCACTGGGAGAGGGAAACAAGCGGCGCTCCTTCTGCGCTCTCAGGGCTACCCGATGGACAAAACCAACGGCCGATCCAGCGACGCGACCAGCAGCCTCGTGCTGCTCGGACGCATCGCGGGCGCGCACGGGCTGCGGGGCGAGGTGAAGATCAACAGCTTCACCGCCGCGCCCGAGGACATCGCCGCCTACGGCCCGCTGACGGACCCGGCCGGTCGCAGTTTCACCATCCGCAGCCTGCGTCCGCTGAAAGGCGGCGCCGTCACCGCGCAACTCGCCGGCATCTCCACCCGTGACGCTGCCGAGGCCCTGCGCGGCACCGAACTCTATATCGAGCGCGAAAAACTGCCCGAGCCCGATCCGGATGAGTGGTATTACGAGGATCTCATCGGCATGGCCGCCGTTTCGCCCGAAGGCGCCCCCATCGGCGAAATCGTCGCGGTGCAGAATTTCGGCGCGGGCGATCTGCTCGAGATTCGCTCGCCGGATGCGCGCCAGACGCTGTTCGTGCCCTTCACCGAGGCCACCGTGCCGGTCGTCGACATCGAGGCGCGACAGGTCACCGTGCTGTTGCCGGAGGAGATCGATGACAAGGACGAATGACGCCGAAGCCGCCCTCTCCTTCCGCGAGGCGACCCGCGCCGACCTGCCGGCGGTCATCGCCCTGCTGGCCGACGACCCGCTCGGCAAAAACCGCGAAATGGCCGGGCTCAGCGAGCTGCCCGAGCCCTATATCCGCGCCTTCGAGGCCATCGACGCGGACCCGCGCAACCAGATCATCGTCGCCGAAACCGGCGGCGAAATCGTCGGCTGCCTGCAATTGACTTACTTGCTCGGCCTCACCTATTCCGGCGGCGAGCGCGCGCAGATCGAGGGCGTGCGCGTCCGTTCCGGCCAGCGTGGCGCCGGGATCGGCAAGGCGCTGCTCCGCCACGCCATCGACCTCGCCCGCGAGCGCGGCTGCGTCCTGGTGCAGCTCACCTCCGACAAGCGCCGCGCCGAGGCCATTGCCTTCTACGGCGCGCTCGGCTTCACGGCCAGTCATGAAGGCCTCAAACTCCGGCTCTGACCATGTGGACCGCCTGCGTCCTGACCATCTTCCCCGAAATGTTCCCCGGCCCGCTCGGCCTCAGCCTTGCGGGGCAGGCGCTGGCGACCGGGCTGTGGCGGCTCGACGCCATCGACATCCGCGACTTCGCCACCGACCGCCACCGCTCGGTCGACGACACCCCGGCGGGCGGCGGCCCGGGCATGGTGATGCGGGCCGATGTGCTCGGCGCGGCTATCGACGGGGCGCGCGCCAAACATCCGGGCCTGCCGCTGATCTATCCCTCGCCGCGCGGCACCCCGCTCACGCAGCGCCGCGTCCGGGCGCTCAGCGCAGGGCAGGGGATGCTGCTGCTCTGCGGCCGCTTCGAGGGCGTCGACCAGCGCGTGCTGGAGGCGCGGCAGGCCGAGGAGATTTCGCTCGGCGATTACGTGCTCTCCGGCGGCGAGCTGGCGGCCATGGCGATGATCGACGCGGCCCTGCGGCTGCTGCCGGGCGTCATGGGTGCGGCGGCGTCGGCCTCGGAGGAAAGCTTCGAGTCCGGCTTGCTCGAGTACCCCCACTACACCCGCCCCCGCGAATGGGAAACCCGTAGCATCCCGGATATCCTTCTGTCCGGCGATCATGGACGGATCGCCAAATGGCGGCGGGCCCAAGCCGAAGCAATCACCCGCGCCCGCCGGCCCGACCTGTTGAAATCCGGCGGCGGCGATGAAACATAAGGGCAGGCGCAACCCAGACGTCGCACCCTTCACAAGGCGTTCATTCTTGGCGCCCAAGGGCATCGACAAGCGCGATTTTATGGATTATCACATGCCCAGTCTCCCGACATGCCGGCGCCTGCGAGCAAGCTCTTGCGGTCGATGCCGGTTTGGCGCGGCATTACGCCCGTCAAAAAGGAATTCAAGCGCAGCGAAATCGGCGCGACCGGCAAGCTGGCCAAGCAAAGGGCAACAGCCATGAACATTATTCAGGAATTTGAGAAAAACTACGTTGCCGAGCTTACGGCCAAGCGGCGCGTCCCGGATTTCAGCCCCGGCGACACCGTCCGGGTCAACGTCAAGGTCGTCGAAGGCACGCGCGAACGCGTCCAGGCCTATGAAGGCGTCTGCATCGGCCGCTCGGGCGGCGGCCTGCAGGAGAGCTTTACGGTCCGCAAGATCTCCTATGGCGAGGGCGTCGAGCGCGTCTTCCCGATCCATTCCCCGCTGATCGATTCGATCGAGGTCGTGCGCCGCGGCAAGGTCCGCCGGGCAAAGCTCTATTATCTCCGCGGCCTGCGCGGCAAGGCGGCCCGCATCTCCGAGCGCACCGACGCGCGCGCCAAGGCCCAGGCCGCCCGCGAAAAGATCATCAAGTTCAAGAAGCCGAAGGGCGCCCCGGACGACATCAAGGCCATCAAGGGCATCGAGGACGTCTACGGCAAGAAGCTGAACGACCTCGGCATCATCACCTTCGCCCAGATCGCCAACCTGACCGACGAAGAGATCGCCTTCCTCGACGATCATCTGGTCCTGCGCGGCCGGTTCGAGCGCGAGGATTGGGCCGGCCAGGCACGCAATCTGATGGCCGAATCGACCGTCAACGAAGTTCCGGTCGAAGAAGACGCAACGACTGAAAAAAAATAGGATTTGAGATGAGCAAGACGCTGTACGACAAAATCTGGGACGATCATCTGGTCGATGAA
The DNA here is from genome assembly GCF_002198715.1 of Rhodomicrobium sp. R_RK_3. Classification (GTDB taxonomy): domain Bacteria; phylum Pseudomonadota; class Alphaproteobacteria; order Rhizobiales; family Rhodomicrobiaceae; genus R-RK-3. The sequence continues at coordinate 80,601 of NZ_MWLK01000021.1, forward strand.
CAGCCGGACGGCTCTTGCCTCATTTATATCGACCGCCACCTCGTGCATGAGGTGACCAGCCCGCAGGCCTTCGAGGGCCTGCGCATATCCGGCCGCAAGATGCGCGCGCCGGAAAAGACGCTCGCCGTCGTCGACCACAACGTGCCGACCACCGATCGCTCCAAGGGGATCGATGATCCCGAATCGCTGGTGCAGGTCCAGGCCCTGGCGACCAATGCGCATGATTTCGGTGTCGAATATTACGATGAGCGCGACGTCCGCCAGGGCATCGTGCATGTGATCGGCCCGGAGCAGGGCTTTACCCTGCCCGGCATGACCATCGTCTGCGGCGACAGCCACACCTCGACGCATGGCGCGTTCGGCGCGCTGGCGCATGGCATCGGCACGTCAGAGGTCGAGCATGTGCTCGCCACCCAGACGCTGATCCAGGCCAAGGCCAAAAACATGCGGATTACGGTCGACGGCCAGTTGCCGCCGGGCGTCACCGCCAAGGATATCATCCTCGCCATCATCGGCGAGATCGGCACCGCCGGCGGCACCGGCTATGTCATGGAATATGCGGGCGAAGCCATCCGCGCTTTGTCGATGGAAGGCCGGATGACGGTCTGCAACATGTCCATCGAGGGCGGCGCACGGGCCGGGCTGATCGCGCCCGACGAAAAGACCTTCGAATATATCAAGGGCCGCCCGCGCGCGCCGAAGGGCGCCGCCTGGGATGCCGCCATGCGCTATTGGGCGACGCTGCGTTCGGATGACGACGCGGTTTTCGACCGCGAAGTGCGTCTCGATGCGGCCAGCCTGCCGCCGATCGTCACCTGGGGCACCAGCCCCGAGGACGTCGTCGCCATCACCGGCGCGGTTCCCGATCCGGCGGCGATTGCGGATGAGGGCAAGCGCGCCTCGATGAACCGGGCGCTCGCCTATATGGGCCTGACGCCGGGCACCAAGATGACCGACATCGCCATCGACCGCGTCTTCCTCGGCTCCTGCACCAATGGCCGCATCGAGGATCTGCGCGCGGCGGCGAAGGTGCTGGAAGGCAAGCGCGTGCATGAGAAGGTGCAGGCGATGGTGGTTCCCGGCTCCGGCCTCGTGAAGGCGCAGGCCGAGGAAGAGGGTCTGGACAAGATCTTCATCGCGGCCGGCTTCGAATGGCGCGAGCCGGGCTGCTCGATGTGCCTCGCCATGAACCCGGACAAGCTCGCCCCGGGCGAGCGCTGCGCTTCGACCTCGAACCGCAATTTCGAAGGCCGCCAGGGATTTAAGGGCCGCACCCATCTGGTCTCGCCGGCCATGGCCGCAGCGGCGGCGGTCGCCGGGCATTTCGTCGACATCCGCACCTTCGGCTGATCTCGTGTTCCGTTCCGGGCGGCCGGCTTGCGTCCGAGGCCGCCAGGGAACGGGCAGCCCTGCCCGCGGGTTCCTAATGCGTCACACGAGCCGCTTGGAACCTGATTATGGCCGCTGTCAGCCGCGCCTCGGACGCGATCCGCGAGTTTTTGCGGCTTGAACAGGCTGGCGGCGTTCTGCTGGTCATGGCGACGCTCCTCGCCATCCTTCTGGCAAACAGCCCGCTCAGCGGCGCCTATCGCAGTTTCCTCGAAATTCCCGGCGCGATCCAGATCGGCGCGCTCAATATCGCCAAGCCGCTGATCCTTTGGGTCAATGATGGGCTGATGGCCGTCTTCTTCTTTCTGATCGGCCTCGAGATCAAGCGAGAATTCAAGATCGGCGAATTGTCGAGCATCTCGCAGGTGGTGCTGCCGGGCCTCGCGGCCATCGGCGGCATGGCGGCGCCGGCGCTGATCTATATCGGCATCAATTGGGGCCTGCCGCAGAGCTTGAACGGCTGGGCAATTCCCGCGGCTACCGACATTGCTTTTGCCCTCGCCGTGCTCTCGCTCCTGGGAAACCGGGTTCCGGCCTCGCTGAAGATCCTGCTGCTGGCCATCGCCATCTTCGACGACCTCGGCGCCATCGTCATCATCGCCTTCTTCTACAGCGGCGGCCTGTCGCATGAAGCGCTTCTGCTCGCGCTTGTGCCTATTGCGGCCCTCGTCGCGCTCAATCTGCGCGGGGTGACATCGACGCTGCCTTATCTCCTCGTCGGGATCGTGCTCTGGGTGTTGGTGCTAAAATCCGGCGTCCATGCCACCCTCGCCGGGGTGATCACGGCGCTCGCCATTCCGCTGGCGCCGGCAGGCGACGGAGACCGCACCGTGCTGGAGGATCTCGAACATGCCTTGCATCCGTGGGTGGCCTTCGCCATCCTGCCGCTTTTCGCCTTTGCCAATGCGGGCGTTTCCTTCGAAGGCATCGGGTTGGAAAGCCTTTACGAGCCGGTGACGCTCGGCATCGCGCTAGGCCTGTTCGCGGGCAAGCAGATCGGCATATTCGGCATGCTCTGGCTGGCGATCATCTTGCGGATTTCGCCGATGCCGAAGAATGCCCACTGGCTGCATTTGTATGGCGTCTCGGCGGTCGCCGGCATCGGCTTCACGATGAGCCTGTTCATCGGCTCGCTGGCATTTTCGACCGGCGCCTACGAAGCGCCGGTCCGGCTTGGCGTTCTGGTCGGATCTCTGGCCTGCGCGGGCTTTGGCTATGTCTTGCTGAGGCTTGCTAGCCGCCCCGACGAGACCTCGCACAAGGCCGTGCGGCAGGCCGAAATCTGATCGGTGCGTCCCGCCGCCCCTCTAAAGCCGCTTCAGCAATTCCGCCTTCTTCGCGCTGAACTCCTCGGCGGTCAGCACGCCTTTTTCCTTCAGCTCGGCGAGGCGTTCGAGCGCGGCGAAAATCGCGTCGGACGACACGGCGGATTCCGGCGCCCGCATCTCGCTTCGCGGCGCCGATGCGGGCACGCTCGACTGCCAGTCCGGCGTCGCCTCGGCCGTGCGCCACTCCGATCGCAGCGTCTCCTGGCGCCCGCCATCATCGACGCGGGGAAGGCTCTCCACCCGCACCAATCCGTGCTGGCTGGTGAAGCTGATCGAGGCGTCGCCGCTCTGCTGCTGGCCAAAACCCTGGATCGAGTGGTCAAGGGTGTCGAACACCTCCACCCGGCCGCCAATGTCGATCGCCAGCCGCTGCCGGTCGGGGAAATAGGCGTAGCGCACCGAATTCTGTGCGCCGGTCGCCGCCGGCTGGCCAAGGTCACCCGGCCACCAATGGCCGGAGCCGCCGCCCGATTGCGGCACGAACACGCTCGCCCCGCCGCCATATCCAGCGCCGCCGCTCTGCGACTGCGACTGGAAGCTCCCGGCCGCCGCGCCGAACGGGTCGCGGCCGAGCAATTCCGACAGCTCCGAGCACACCGCGTCGACCTTCGCCTTCAGCCCATGATTGAACATGTCGCCGACCATGGTCATGCCGCCGCGCAGCCACTGGCCGCCGCCGCCGAGTTCGGGATGGTTGAACTGCGCCATCGTGCCGCCGCCATTGGCGACCGCTTCGAGCAGCGTCCTCACCGCGTCGACGCTCAATCCGTGGCGCTGAGCGATCTCTCCGACAATCCGTTCGCCTTCAGGCGTGAGCGTGCGCATGGCGGTCTTCTCCAAGGGGTCAGCGGGACGGCGTGGGATAGTTTGGCATAAACGCAGGCGATTTTCGCCCGGCGATGCGGAATAACGGGCCAGGCCGGGAAAAGGTTCGCGCCCGGAACGATCTCGCCCTGCGGCGGTTCCCTCCGGCACAAAACGTCAGCAATGGGAGAAAAGCCGCAAGATGAGCTGGACCGCGTTACTCGATTCGACCCGCACCCACGCGCCGGAAATGGAAATCGCATTGCGGCTGGTGCTCGCCTCGGTGGCCGGCGGCATCGTCGGGCTGGAGCGCGAGATGCGCGATCGGCCCGCGGGCCTGCGCACCCATATGCTGACGTCGCTGGCGGCGGCGGTGTTCACCATCATCACCTTCGAGATCTTCCACGCCTTCCGCAGCATCGACCCGGCCGCCAGCATGGACCCGATCCGCATCGTCGAGGCGGTGACGGCGGGCGTCGCCTTTCTCGGCGCCGGCACGATCCTGCGCGGCGACGGCAGCGTCAAGGGACTGACGACGGCGGCCAGCATGTGGCTCGCCGGCGCGCTCGGCGTTGCCTGCGGCGCGGGGCTCTACACTATCGCCATCATGGCGGTGGCGCTGGTCGTCGCGATCCTGACCGGCGTCCGCCGTCTGGAGCGCCGGGTGACCGGCAAGAGCGCGCCGGCAAAGGAGCGTCCGGCCGTTTAGGGCCCGGCGGTTCCCGGCCGGGCGCGGGGCGCGCGCTCAGCGCTCGGCATGGGGGAAGGCCAGGCGTGCCGCCAGGCTCGCCAAATCTGAAGAATACTCGCTCGGCCTGGCTGAGTTAATCATCGCCGCATTCAAGCAATTCTGAAGCATGGAGCGGTGGTTTTCCATCTGCTCGTAATTCTTTATGTATTTTTGAAGCCGCTTTTCAGCTAAGTCTTTCGCATCTCCCGAAGTCCGGTAGGTGCGTACACGCTGGTTAGTGATGCGCTCAGCCACACGGCTGAGATAGACATCGGTCAGCACGATCTGATCTCGAATCAAGGCTTTAATCACGGCAACAACTCCGCTGACTGCGCCATTGCAGTCCGACTAAAAAACTTCGCTTACAAAACAATAACCTAATTAGTTGCATTGTAGCAACCCTTACCCTTCATGCGGGATTCGGGGCCCGGCTGGCGGCACGTTGGGCAAAACGAGACGGCCGCCGCCTGTCTCCCAGGCACCCCGGCGCCCGAGATCGCCGCAAGTTCATAATTCCCGGTAAAGTTTTGTTTCCTCTGACTTTCTCCAAATCTCCACACAATTCGGGGGGATGCTGGGCGCGAGCCATTCGCCGTCACCGCATGGGCAGAGCAGGAGAACCGGATGCCGCGCGACGCCGTCGCCAACAACGTTTTTATCCATGGCCCGCTCGGCGCGATCTTCGCAAGGACCGCGCTCCCGATCATCCTTGTGATGAGCATGCACGGCCTGCACACCGTCGTCGACGCCATCTTCCTCGGCTTTTTCGTCGGGCCGGACGCTCTTGCCGCCGTCACATTGATGTTTCCGGTCTACATGCTGATTGTCGCCTTGACCTCGCTGGTCACCAGCGGCATGTCGAGCCTGATCGCGCGGCGGCTGGGCGGCGGCAGGTTCGATGAAGCGCGGGCGATCTTCGCCGGCGCGCACGGTTTGGCGATCGCCATCAGCGGCGGCCTGATCCTGCTGTTCCTGGCATTCGGGCGCCAGGCGGCCCTGTTGGCGGCCGGCGGCTCGGCGCCGCTCGCTGCCATGGGCCACAGCTATCTGGCCATCGTCGTGCTCTATGCGCCGCTCACCTTCCTGCTCTCGGTCAGTTTCGATGCGCTGCGCAGCGAAGGCCGCATCGGCTTCATGGCGTCGATGAGCCTGCTGGCGTCCCTCGCCAATATCGGCTTCAACTACCTCCTCATCGCGCAGATCGGCCTCGGCGTCGCGGGCTCCGCCTATGGCACGGTCATGGCGAACGCCCTGGCACTCGCCATCATCCTCGGCTTTCGCCTGAGTGGCCGGACCGAGCTGAGGCTGACCGCACTCCTTCGCTACAGCCCGATGACAGGCTGGCGGCAGATCCTGGCGCTCGGCGCTCCGCAAAGCCTGAACTTCATCGGGATCGCGCTGATCTCGGCCGCCATCATCACCGCCTTGCAGATCGAGGCGACCAGCAGCTACGACGCCACCGTCTCCGCCTACGGCATCATCACCCGCATCATGACCTTCGTCCTCCTGCCGCTGCTGGGCTTTGCCCACGCCTTGCAGACGATCGCCGGCAACAATTACGGCGCCGGTCTCTGGCACCGGTCGGATGAAAGCCTGCGGCTCGGCGTCACCATCGCGCTGATCTATTGCCTCGCCGTGGAAATCATCCTCATCGGCTTCGCCCATCCCATCGCCCTCCTGTTCGTCAGCGACGGGGAGGTCGCCGGTGAGGTGGCGCGGATCATGCCGGTGATCGTCGCGATGTTCTTCGCGGCCGGACCATTGGCGATGATCGCGACCTATTTCCAAGCCATCGGCGATCCCCGCCGGGCGGCGCTGCTCGCCCTGGCAAAGCCCTATGGCTTCGCGATCCCGCTGATCTTCCTGCTCCCCGCCGCTTATGGCGAAGAGGGGATCTGGCTCGCCGGCCCCGCCGCCGAGGTGCTGCTGCTTTGCCTCACGGCCATCGTGCTGATGGACACGGCACGCGACCAGAAACTGAAATGGGGGCTGTTCAAGGCAAGCGGTCAGGCGGTGCAATGAGCGGGACACCGTGTGCGGGATGGCATCCCGCTGATGCCTTGAGCGACAGGCGGACCGAGGCTTCCCGGTCCGGAGGGCGCCATCCAGGCGCATAAAATTCTCCCCCAGGCGGGAAAACAGTTCAAATCCGCGTGATGCCTATAGTAGGCTCGCCGGGCTGGATTGCATGCTGTCCATCAAAAGGGGAACGAGATCATGAAGATAACCGCATTTGCGGGTGCCGCTGCCCTCGCCTTGGCTCTGGCGGCTCCGGCCTCCGCCCAGCAGAAATTCGTCACCATCGGCACCGGCGGCGTGACCGGCGTCTACTACGCCGTCGGCGGCGCCATCTGCCGCCTGCTGAACAAGGACCGCGCGACGACCAAGATCCGCTGTTCGACTGAATCGACCGGCGGCTCGGTCTTCAACGTCAACGCCATCAAGTCGGGCGACCAGGAATTCGGCATGTCGCAATCCGACGTGCAGTTCAATGCCGTCAAGGGCCTTGGCCAGTTCAAGGATGCGGGACCGGTCGCCGATCTGCGCGCCGTGTTCTCCGTGCATCCGGAGCCCTTCACCGTGCTGGCGCGCAAGGAAGCCGGCGTCACCAAATTCGAGGATTTCAAAGGCAAGCGCTTCAATATCGGCAATCCGGGTTCGGGCACCCGCGCCTCGATGGAGGAATTGCTTACGGAACTAGGCTGGAAGACCACCGATTTCTCGCTCGCCTCCGAACTGAAGGCCGACGAGCAGGGCACCGCGCTTTGCGACAACAAGATCGACGGCTTCTTCTACGGCGTCGGCCACCCCTCCGCGGCGATCCAGGATCCCACCACCGGCTGCGGCGCCAAGCTCGTCCCGCTCGAAGGCCCGGCCATCGACAAGCTGGTTGCCGAGAAGCCGTATTTCTCCAAGGCGACCATCCCCGGCGGCATGTACAGCGCCAATCCCAACCCGACCAGCACCTATGGCGTCGTCTCGGTGCTGCTGACTTCGGCCAAGGTGCCGGACGATGTCGTCTATCTGCTAACCAAGGCGGTGTTCGACAATTTCGACGAGTTCAAGAAGCTGCATCCGGCCTTCGCCAATCTCGATCCGCAGGCGATGATCAAGAACGGCCTGTCGGCGCCGCTGCACACCGGCGCAGTGAAATATTACAAGGAAAAGGGCTGGATGTAGCCCAGAGGCGAAACGGCGAGGCGGCTTAAGGGCCGCCTTGCTTTTATGACGGATTGTGGGGGCAGACATGGCCGATGACACCGCCGCTCCGGTCGCCTCGCGCGCCGAGCTCGAGCAACTGGTCGCCGAATCCGATCTCGGCGGGCGGCGTCCCGGCGGCCTTGTCGGCAAGTTCCTGACCCTCCTCGCCATTTCCTGGTCGCTGTTCCAGCTCTGGTACGCCTCGCCGCTTCCCTACGTGCTGAATTTCGGCATTTTCAATGACGGCGAAGCCCGCGCCTTCCATCTCAGCTTCGCCTTCGCGCTCTGTTTCCTCGCCTATCCCGCCTTCGCCAGCTCGCCGCGTGACCGCGTCCCGACGATGGACTGGCTGCTGGCGCTCGCCGGCATCGTCTCGGTGCTCTATCTGGTCGTCTTCTACCGCGAGATCGCCATGCGCCCCGGCCTGCCGACCACCGCCGACACGGTGATGGCGGCCATCGGCGTGGTGCTCCTGCTCGAAGCCTCGCGCCGCGCCGAGGGGCCCTGGATGCCCGTCATCTTGATCGCCGCGCTGATCTACGTCTTCACCGGCCCCTGGCTGCCCGGCCTCCTGGCGCATAAGGGCGTCTCGCTGTCCCGCGCCGCCTCGCATTTCTGGATCACCTCGGAAGGCGTCTTCGGCGTCGCGCTGGGCGTGTCGACCAATTTTATCTTCCTGTTCGTGCTGTTCGGCGCGCTGCTGGAGAAAGCCGGGGCGGGCAACTGGTTCATCCACGTCACCTTCGCGCTGCTCGGACGCTTCCGCGGCGGACCGGCCAAGGCGGCCGTCGTCTCCTCCGGCCTGACGGGCATGATTTCCGGCTCGTCGGTCGCCAATGTGGTGACGACCGGCACCTTCACCATCCCGCTGATGAAGCGCGTCGGCTATACGCCGGTGCAGGCGGGCGCCATCGAATGCGCCGCCGGCGTCAACGGACAACTCATGCCGCCGGTGATGGGCGCAGCCGCTTTCTTGATGGCCGAATATGTCGGCATTTCCTATGCGCAGGTCTGCATGCACGCGCTGATCCCCGCGCTGCTGACCTATGGCGCGCTGTTCTATGTCGTCGACCTCGAAGCCATGAAGGCCGGGATGAAGGGCGTCGCCTCGACGCGCCGCCGCACGTTGAAGGATTCCGCGATCAAGGCCGTGATGACGCTATGCGGCCTCGTCATTCTCGCCAATGCCGTCTATTTCGGCCTCGGCTGGCTGAAAACCCTGTTCGGCGAATCGTCCGGGCTGGTGACGATTGTGCTCGGCGGCGTGGTCTATATCGCCTGCGTCTGGCTGCGGGCAAAGAGCCACGATCTGCCTGAGGAGGACCTGACCACGCCACTCGTTGCCTCCGATTTCTATGACAGCGCGCGCACGGGCCTGCATTACCTCATCCCCGTCACGGTGCTGATCTGGTGCCTGATCGTCGAGGAGATGTCGCCCGGCCTCGCGGCTTTCTGGGGCGTCGTTGCCATGGCGGCGGTGGTGCTGACGCAGCGTCCGCTGACAGCATTCTTTCGCGGCGAGAGTGGTTTAGCCCGACATCTCGAGCGCGGCGCTCGCGATGTCATCGCCGGGCTGGAGACCGGAGCGCGCAACATGATCGGCGTTGGCATCGCGACCGCAACCGCCGGCATTCTGGTCGGGGCGGTGACGCTGACCGGCGTCGGGCTGGTGATGACCGAGATCGTCGAATATCTCTCCGGCGGCCAGATCGTGGTGATGCTGATGCTGGTCGCGGTGATCTGCATCCTGCTCGGCACCGGCCTGCCGACCACGGCAAGCTATGTCGTGGTGGCGACGCTGATGGCGCCGGTCGTCGTCGAACTGGCGGCGCAGAACGGCCTCGCCGTGCCGCTGATCGCCGTCCATATGTTCGTCTTCTATTTCGGGCTGATGGCGGACGTCTCGCCGCCGGTCGGACTGGCCGCTTATGCGGCGGGCGCCATCGCGGGCGCCGATCCGATCAAGGTCGGCTGGCAGGCCACCTGGTACGAGGCCCGGACGGCACTGCTGCCGTTCATCTTCATCTTCAATCCGCAATTGCTGCTGATCGACACCGGCGGCATCGTCAACATGGTGATCGTCATCGCCTGCGCCATCGTCGCCATGATCGCCTTCTGCGCGGCCTTCCAGGGGTTTTTCCTCACCCGCAGCCGCTCATGGGAGACCGCCGCGCTGCTGCTCGTATGCTTCACGCTGTTCCGGCCGAATTTCTGGATGGACCAGATCTTTCCGCCGACCCGGAATTTGCCCGCCGCGGAGCTCGACCGGGTGATCGGCGAGACCGAAGCGGGCTCGGCGGTGCGGCTGAACATCCAGTCCACCGACGTCGCCGGCGATGATGTGCTGAAGACCGTCCGGCTGACGCTCGGCAAGTCCGGCGATGCGCGTGAGAAGTTCGGCGCGACCGGGTTGATGCTGTTGCCGATGGGCGGCGAGCCGATGGTGACGGGCGTGCGGCCGGGATCGGAAGCGGCGCGGCTGAAACTGCGCCAGGGCGACAAGATCGACAGCGTGATTGTCGATGCCGAGCGGCCCGAGCCGTTCCTGTTCGCGCTGCCTGCCCTGGCGCTGCTGGGGCTGATCGCCATGATCCAGCGCACGCGACGCCGCGAGGCGGCTGCCGCTGGAGTGGTCGCTTAGAGACCATCCACAGGCCGTCGCCCCGGCCGTTAGAGCCGGGGCCCACTCGCGTCACGAAATTCCGCAGTGCTGGCCGATGGGCCATTGGGTCCCGGCTCACCGCTTCGCGGCGTCCGGGACGACGAAAAGGAGCTTGATTCTTGTAGCCCTCTCTCACGGGAGAGGGAGCTTGGTCGTGCCATGGGTTCAAGGGCGGCGGTCCACAGCGCGCAGGAGCGCGCGCGCTTCGCCGCGTCAGATCGTGAACGACGTCCCGCAGCCGCAGGAGGCCGTCGCGTTCGGGTTCGTGATCTTGAACGAGGCGCCGATCAGGTCATCCACGAAGTCGATCTCGGAGCCGTTCATGAACGGCATCGAGACTTCGTCGATGAGCACGGTCGCGCCCTGCTTCTCGATCACATGGTCGCCGTTCTCGCGGTCGGCGACGAGGTCGAAGGCATATTGGAAGCCGGTGCAGCCGCCTGCCTTGACGCTGACGCGGAGCATCGTCGCCGCAGCTTCTCCCGCGATGATCTCGGAGATGCGCCGCGCCGCGCGGTCTGTCACATGAACGGGTGTCGTCATTCTACCCACCGAATCACATAAATTGCCGTCAGAGTCGATTGCCTCTATGCAAGTGGGGATTGGGGGGCTTTTGTCAATCATTCCATGCCGGCTGCGGGAGGCGGCCTTCACGGAAGCAGGAGACGGGAATTTGCCGATGTCGATCCAGCCTCGTTACGCTGACCGGCTCGTCGCGGCCTATGCCTGCGCGGCCCAGGCGAGCCGTGGCCGGCTCTATGTGGAAGACGGCTGCTCGCTGCGCACCCCCTTCCAGCGCGACCGCGACCGCATCGTGCATTCCTCGGCCTTCCGCCGCCTCACCTATAAGACCCAGGTCTTCGTCTATCATGAGGGCGACCATTACCGCACCCGCCTCACCCACTCGCTTGAAGTGGCGCAGATCGCGCGCACGCTCGCCCGCATCCTCCGGCTCGACGAGGACCTGGCCGAGACCATCGCGCTCGCCCACGATCTTGGCCACCCGCCCTTCGGCCATGCCGGGGAGGAGGCGCTGCATGAAGTCGCCAAGCCGTTCGGCGGTTTCGATCATAACGCCCAGAGCCTGCGCACCGTCACCAAGCTGGAGAGCCGGTATGCGTCCTATGACGGACTGAACCTCACCTGGGAAACGCTTGAAGGGCTGGTCAAGCACAATGGTCCGCTGCTCGATGCCGCCGGCAATCCGACGCCGCGCTACGCCGCCGAGGGGCTGCCGCAAGCCATCGTCGAATATGGCGCGACCCACGATCTCGATCTCGCCAGCCATGCCTCGCTCGAAGCGCAGGTCGCCGCGCTCGCCGACGACATCGCCTATAACAACCACGATCTGGATGACGGTCTGCGCGCCGGGCTGATCGCCATCGACAAGCTGCGCGACGTGCCGCTGGCCGGCCGCTTCATCCAGGAGGTCGAGGCCAAGCATGGCGCGCTGCCGGTCAACCGGCTGATCTACGAGGTCAACCGCCGGCTGATCAGCGCCATGGTGCATGACCTTTCCGACGAAACGCTGCGCCGCATCGCCGAACTGGACCCGAAATCGGCGGACGACATTCGCAATGCCGGACATCCCGTCGCCGCCTTCTCCGAGGAGATGAAGCGCGACATGGCCGAGTTGCGCCGCTTCCTGTTCGCAGAATTTTATTTTCACCCGCGCGTGCAGGAGATCATGAACGGCGCGCAGAAAATCGTGACGGAGCTGTTCAACCATTTCCTGGCGCATCCGGAGGACTTGCCCGAAGGCTGGCGCGAAAAAGCCATCGGCGACCGCAAGGGCCGCGTCATCTCCGACTTCGTCGCCGGCATGACCGACCGGCTGGCGCTCGACACCCATCGGGGTCTATTTGACGACACGCCGCGATTGCGTTAGCGGGTACCAAGCGCCATCTGGCTCGTTCACACTCAAAGACATCGGCAATTGCAGCATGAATATCTTTACCCATTTCGAGGCGCGGTTTCATGAGGCGGCCGAGGCGCTGAAGGCCGAGGGCGTGCTGCCGGCCGACAGCAATACCGCCTCGCTGACCGTCGAGCCGCCGCGCGATGCCAGCCACGGCGACATCGCCTCGAACGCCGCCATGGTGCTCGGCAAGCAGGCGAAGATGGCGCCGCGCGACCTCGCCGCCCATTTCGCCAGGAAGCTCGAAGCCGACCCCGACATCGCCAAGCTCGACATCGCCGGGCCCGGTTTCATCAACATCACGCTGAAGCCGGAATTCTGGCCGCGCCTGCTGAAATCCATCCTGGAGGGGGGCGACGATTACGGCCGCTCGGCGCGGGGGCAGGGCGCCAAGGTCAATGTCGAATATGTTTCCGCCAACCCGACCGGGCCGATGCATGTCGGCCATACGCGCGGCGCGGTGTTCGGCGATGCGCTGTCCAACCTGCTCGCCTTCACCGGCCATGCGGTGACGCGCGAATATTACGTCAACGATGCCGGCGCCCAGGTCGATGTGCTGGCCCGCTCGGCCTTCATGCGCTACCGCGAGGCGCTCGGCGAGGATATCGGCGCGATCCCGGAAGGGCTTTATCCGGGCGATTATCTCCAGGCGGTCGGCGAGGCGCTGGCGGCCGAATACGGCAAGCGCCTGCACAATATGCCCGAGGCCGACTGGCTGCCGCTGGTGCGCGCCAAATCCATCGAGATGATGCTGGATCTCATCCGCACCGATCTCGCCGCGCTCGGCATCCATCACGACGTCTTCTTCTCGGAGCGCTCGCTGGTCGAGGGCAAGCCCAATCAGGTCGAGGAAACCGTCGAGGATCTGCGCGAGCAGGGGCTGATCTATGAGGGCATGCTCGCGCCGCCCAAAGGTAAGCTTCCCGACGATTGGGAGGAGCGCGAGCAGACCTTGTTCCGCGCCACCGATTTCGGTGACGATGTCGACCGGGCGCTGGTCAAGTCGGACGGCAGCTATACCTATTTCGCCTCGGACATGGCCTATCACCGGTCGAAGCTGCGCCGCGGCTTTGCACACATGATCAATGTTTTTGGTGCGGATCACGCCGGTTATGTTAAACGAATGAACGCAGCCGTCGCCGCCTTGAGCCATGGCGATGCGGATTTGGATATTAAGATCTGCCAGATGGTCCGTTTATTCCGGGCCGGCGAGCCGGTTAAGATGTCAAAACGTTCCGGGTCATTCGTGACCCTGCGTGAAGTGGTCGATGAAGTTGGACCGGGTCCGGTGCGTTTTATGATGCTTCACCGCAAAAATGACGCGATGTTGGACTTTGATTTCGCCAAGGTGCTCGAGCAGTCCCGGGACAATCCGGTGTTCTACGTGCAATACGCACATGCAAGAGCACAATCCGTTATGCGTAATGTCCAGGAATTAGCGCCCAAACTAGAAACAAGTGGAAAAGACCTCGCCGGCGCCCGGCTCGAGTTATTGCAGGATGAGGCGGAACTTGCCGTTGTAAAACGGTTGTCGCATTATCCCAGAATCATCGAGTCTGCAGCCGAGGCACATGAGCCGCATCGCATCGCTTTCTACCTCTATGAACTTGCGAGCGAGTTTCATGGATTATGGAACCGTGGCAAAGAGTTGCCACATTTACGTTTCATTATCGATGCCGATAGGGAGATTACCAGGGCGCGCGCCGGGCTGGTCGTGGCCGTCGCGCAGGTGATACGGTCGGGCCTTGGCATTTTGGGCGTTCAACCAATTTCTGAGATGCGCTGAAACTTAGCTCCGCTTGGGCCAAGCGGGGTTCAGGGCAAAGGAACAGTTGCACATGTCTATGTCTGACGATCCAAGAGGGTTCCGGCGCGGCCAACCCGGCAACCGTGACTATCCATCGTCTCAGCCGCAGCAGCAGCCATCGCGCGGCGCACGCCCCGCCCAGCCTCGCGACGACCGCTATGAAGGCTATCGACAGCCCGAACCGCCGCAGGCGCGTCCCGAGCGGCCGCAGCCGCCGCAGGAGAAACCGCAGCAGCCGGCCTTTTCCGCTTATCGTCCCGAGGCTTACGCCGCTCCCGAGCGCCGCCCGCCGGCCCGGCCGGAGCGCGCTGAATGGGAGGATACCCCCCGCAGCGCACCGCCCGCGCCGCCGCGCAGCATGCCCACCTCCGATCCGTTCCCGCGCACCCCGCCGCAGCCGCCATCGCGCGATCCCTATGCCTCCGGCCCGAGTGACCCTTACGCGCCGGCCTCCTCGCAGCGCGGCTACGAGAATGACTGGCGTCAGCAGGACCCCTATCAGGATCAGGGCGCGAACCAGTTTCCGAGCTTCTATCCGCCGCATGACGAGCCGTCGGCCGGCCCCGACGTGCAGTCGGTGCATAACCGTTTCTTCGCACCGGATCCCGAGCCGGAGCCGGCGCCGCCTGCGCAGAACCGCTTTCGCGGCTCCTTCGACGATCATGACCACGACCATGATTTCGGCGTGGACAGCCATTCCGGCTTCGGTTCCGAACCGGCGCAGCGCCATCACGGCACGCAGACCTTCAATTCCGGTTTCGACGATAAGCACGATTCCGATTGGGACAAGTTCGAGCAGGCGCCGCCGCCTGCTTCCGTGCGTCCTTTCCACCCGCCGGCAACCGTGCCCGACGATGATCTGGACGCCGATTTCTTCGCCGACGAGGACGATTATGACGGCGAGGATTATCCGGCCGAGCGCCGGGGCGGACGCAAGCGGATGATGGCCGCCGTGCTGCTCGGCGCGATCGTGACCGGCGGCGGTTTGGCGTTCCTCTATAAGTCTGGCGGCAATGGCAGTGCCGATGGCGACGGTCCGTCGCTGATCTCGGCCGACAACCGCCCGATCAAGGAAGAGCCGACCGAGCCGGGCGGGCGCGATTTTCCCAATAAGAGCAAGCTGATTTACGAACGCCTCGCCGGCGCTTCCGATGGCGAAGCGGGCGGTTCCAGGCTTTCCGGCGCTTCGACCGGCGGAGTGGTGAGCTCCGGCGGCACGCTGGAGGAGCGCATCGAGAATGCGCTGAAGGCGCAGAAGGACGAGGATCAGCCCACGGCCGCATCGGGCAAGGCAGCTTCGCCGGATGCGCCGCGCACCGTCCGCACCATGACCTTCGGCCCCGATGGCAGCCCGCAGGCCGTGCGCCCGAGCACGCAGCGCCTCGCCGCCAATCCGCCGACCACGCCGGACAGCGTTTCGCAGGGCATCGTGGTGACGTCGGAGGCAACCGCATCGTCGGCCCGCGACGTGCCGGGCGTAGACGATTCCGAGCGGCTGCCGACGGCGGCGCCGCCGCAGCGCGTCCGGCAGGCTCCGGGCCAGCGCGCGGCAGCCGTCGCCGAAGCGCCCGCACCCTCGATCAGCGAATCCGCCGGCGGTACGGGCAATTTCTTCGTCCAGATCGCCGCCCGCAACGATCAGGACGCGGCCATGACGGCCTTTGCCAGCCTGCAGCAGAAATATGCCGGCGTGCTGGGCAATCATTCGCCGTCGGTGCGCAAGGTCGATCTGGGCGACAAGGGCGTCTGGTACCGCTTGCTGGTTGGTCCGCTGGAGAGCAAGACCGACGCCGAGGAGCTTTGCAAACAGCTCCAGACCGCCGGTATGAAAAACTGTTTCGCCCGCAAGGATTGATGGTTTGCGGGCTTTCATCAGCGGCTGCGAGGGCCTCAGCCTGACGGCTGGGGAATTGGGCTTCTTCCGGGACGCCCGCCCCTGCGGCCTGATCCTCTTCAAGCGCAATTGCGGCGACGCCGACCAGATCCGGCGGCTCGTCGGCGACTTCCTCGAAGCGGTCGGCGACGAGCGTGCGCTGGTGCTGATCGACCAGGAAGGCGGCCGTGTGCAGCGGCTCGCCCCGCCGAACTGGCGGCGCTATCCCGCCGGCCGCCGTTTTGGCGACATGCATGCCGCCGACCCTGAGAAGGCGCTGGAAGCGGCCCGCCTCGGCGCGCGTATGATCGCCCGCGATCTGCTGAGCCTCGGCATCAACGTCAATTGCGCGCCCGTGCTCGACGTGCCCGCCCCCGGCGCGCACGACGTGATCGGCGACCGGGCCTATGGCGCGGCGGTCGCGGACGTGACGGCGCTCGGCCGGGCCGTCGCCGAGGGCTATCTCGAAAGCGGCGTGTTGCCGGTCATCAAGCACATCCCAGGCCATGGCCGCGCCGAGGTCGACAGCCACAAATCGCTGCCGGTCATCAAGGCGTCGCGCGCCGAACTCAGCCGCACCGATTTCGCGCCCTTCCATGCCTTGCGCGACATGCCGCTCGGCATGACCGCCCATATCGTCATCTCCGACATCGACCCCGACCGGCCCGCCAGCGCCTCGCCCATCGTCATCGCGGATATCATCCGCGGCGAGATCGGCTTCGACGGCCTTTTGATGTGCGACGATCTCGGCATGCACGCGCTGTCCGGCGATATGACCGAGCGCGCCCGCGCCGTGCTCGCCGCCGGCTGCGACGTCGCCCTGCATTGCGGCGGCGACATGCAGGAGATGCAGGCCGTCGCCGCCGTCGCCCCGGAGCTCGGCGGCGAGGCCATGCGCCGTTTCGATGCCGCCCTCGACCGCCTGACCGAGCCACAACCTTTCGACGTTGCGCGCGCTGAAATTCTTCTCAGCGAAGTTGTAGGCGAAATCGCGTGAATCAGCGATGATGCTAGGGATTTTAATCTCTTTTGCTTCAGAATCGGCATGAACGCGCGCCAGACAAAGCCCAATCCAGAGCAGGTTGACGAGCCGCGCGCCGCGTCTGCGGGCGGCGGCGACTTCGATAATGTGGTCCCCTTCGACGAGATGTCCGCCGCCGAGCGGATGCATGTTTCGCTCGACGGTTTCGAAGGCCCGCTGGATCTGCTCTTAAACTTGGCGCGCACGCAAAAGGTTGATCTGGCCAAGATTTCGATCCTGGAGCTGGCCGAGCAATATCTGCAGTTCATCGCCGAAGCCCGGGCGCTGCGCCTCGAAATCGCCGCCGATTATCTCGTCACCGCCGCCTGGCTGGCCTTTCTGAAATCCAAGCTGCTGCTGCCGGTGGAGGAGAAGCAGGATGAGGGCCCGAGCGGCCAGGAAATGGCCCTGCACCTGGCTTTCCGGCTCAAGCGCCTGGAGGCCATGCGCGACGCCGTCGCCCGCATCTTCAACCGGGCCCAGCAGGGCCTCGACTTTTTCGCGCGCGGCGAGCCGGAAGGCATCCGCACCGTGCGCAAGAGCGATTATTGGGCGAGCGTCTACGACCTCTTGAAAGCCTATGCAGAGCAGCGCGGCCGCAACGCGCAGGTGGCGCCAGTAAAGATGGGGGGCCGCAAGGTCTGGTCGATCCGCGAGGCGCGCGAGCGGATGCAAAGACTGTTCGGCATGACCATCAACTGGTCGATCCTCGACAGCTATATCGAGGAATATCTGCCGGACCCCGAGGTCAGCAAGACTGCGATCGCCTCCTCCTTCGGCGCGACACTCGAATTGACGCGCGAAGGCTTTACCGAAATCCGCCAGGCGCAGGCTTTTGCGCCGATTTATATCCGCTGGCTGAAGCCGAAGCCCTCCCAGGGCGCCGAGAGCGAAACTACATCTATCGGTTAGCGTTCGTTATTTGACTTCGCGGCTGCGGCGGGGCGCGTCCCGAGCCTGGGCCTCCATGGAATATGTGACATGTCAGAGAATGATAAGACCGATCCCGTCCAGGGACGCCTGCCGCTTCCCGCGCGCGAGCCGCCGCCCGCCCACCAGCTTGCGGCGAATATGTCCCGGCTGCCCTCCGCCGACCGCTGGGAGAAGCTGCGCGTGCTGGAAGCCGTGCTATTCGCCGCGCGCGAGCCGATGGATGAGAGCGCGCTGACCGAATATTTCACCGGCAAGGACGACATCGCCGCTCTGCTGCAGGAGCTACAGAACCTCTATGCCGGGCGCGGCGTCAATCTGATGCGCATCGCCGGCAAATGGGCCTTCCGCACCGCGCCGGATCTCGCCTTCATCCTGGAGCGCCATTCGGTCGAGCCGCGCCGCCTGTCCAAGGCCGCGCTGGAGACGCTCGCCATCATCGCCTATCACCAGCCGGTGACGCGGGCCGAGATCGAGGAGATCCGGGGCGTCTCGACCTCGAAGGGCACGGTCGACGTACTGCTCGAAATGGGCTGGATCCGCTTGCGCGGCCGCCGCCGCGCGCCCGGCCGCCCCGTCACTTACGGCACGACGGACATTTTCCTCGAGCATTTCGGCTTCGACAGCGTCAAGGACCTGCCCGGCCTCAGCGAGCTGAAGGGCGCCGGCCTCCTGGACAGCAACCTGCCGCCCGGCTTCTCGGTGCCCGAGCCGAACGACTCGCCGATGCTCGCCCCAGACGAGGAGCCGCTCGACGGCAGCGAGCCGGCCGACGAGGCCGAGGAGGAAGCGGCGGAGGAGCCTTTGGTGATCGAGCCCGATGTGCCGGAGGAGGATGTCGGACTGCATTTCCGCAACCATCCCTTCAATCTTTTAAGACAAGGGCAAGGCTGATAAAACTACACTTGGAGCGTGATTGAGCGGAGCAGCCTCACTTTTCGTAATCCCCGCGAAGGCGGGGATCCGGTAAAGGGCGAACGCTCCGTTGCGCTTTGCCGATGATCCAGTGCTGCGGCGTACTGGATCCCCGCCTTCGCGGGGATTACGGTGGATTTCTTGATCGTCCGGAGAGGATTTGCGTGGCGTTGTTCCGGCGGAACGAGCCGATTGCGGCTCACAGCGGAGCTGCCGGCATGTCCTATTGGGACAGGCGCCGCAAAGCCGCCGCGACCATTGCGGCCGGCGTTTCGCTTGCCGCCGTCTGCAAGACTTTCGGCGCGCGCGCTGCGGTCAGCGATTTCAGCCTCGAGATTGCGCCGGGCGAGATCGTCTGCCTGCTCGGCCCCTCCGGCTGCGGCAAGTCCACGCTTCTGCGCCTGATCGCCGGCGTCGAGCGGCTGGACGCCGGCCGTATCGCCATCGGCGATTTCGAGGTCGCCTCGCCAAAATTCTTCATGCCGCCGGAGGAGCGCGGCGTCGGGCTGATGTTCCAGGACTTCGCCCTGTTCCCGCATCTGCGCGTCATCGACAATGTCGCTTTCGGCCTGAAACGCCTCGGCCGCGAGACCGCGCGCAAGGAGGCGCTTGCCGCGCTTGCCCGCATGGGCCTTGCCGATTACGCCGACAGCTACCCGCATATGCTCTCGGGCGGCCAGCAGCAGCGCGTGGCGCTCGCCCGCGCGATCGTGCCGCGCCCGGGCGTCATGCTGATGGATGAACCCTTCTCCGGCCTCGACAGCCGCTTGCGCCACGCTGTCCGTAACGAAACGCTCGCCATCCTGCGCGAAGTCGGCGCGACGGCGATCATCGTCACCCACGACGCCGAGGAAGCCATGCGCATCGCCGACCGGGTCGCGGTGATGCGCGCGGGGCGGCTGGTGCAGGCGGGAAGCGTCGAGGAGCTGTACCAGCGCCCGGCCGACATCTACGTCGCCGAGACGTTCTCCGAGATGAACCTGGTGCCATGCCGGGTGATTTCCGGCTGGGCGGTCGGGCCGCTCGGGCGTTTCCGCGCCCCTGCCGGTTTCGAAGGCGAGGTCACACTCTGCGTCCGCCCGCGCGCCATCGAGCTGTGCGCCGCCAATTCAGGCACCCCGGCCCGCGTGCTGGAGGCGCGCCCCCTGGGCTCGGAAGCCCATGTCGAACTCTGCGTCCAGGGGCTGGAGACCTCGCTCGTGGTCAGGCTGCAAGGCGCCGCGATCCCCGCGCAAGGGGCTGAACTCTGCATCCGGGCCGATGCCGAGCAGGTGCTGATGTTCCCGAAGCAAGCCCAACAGGCGTAAACGTGGCGGTACCGGGCCGAAACGGGACGTAGGTCCAAGGCCCGCGCCCCGGTTGCGCATTGCTTGCGGCAGGCCCATATTGAGCGTAAGTTGCCTTGGTTCAGCCGCCCCTATGATAGCGCGAGTGTTAGGCAAAATGGCTCCGACTTGGTTCAAGCTCCTCATCGTTGCGTTCCTGATTTTCGCTCTTTTCGGCCGCGGCAGGATTTCGGACGTGATGGGCGACATCGCCAAGGGCATCAAGAGCTTCAAGCGCGGCATGAGCGATGACGCAACGGCCGATGCCGATCAAAAGGCCATCGAGGACCGTGCCGCCGCGACGATCGACGCCAAGGCCGGCGCCCGGGACACCCCGCGCGCGGCGCAGGCTTGAGCCCGGCTTCTGTTCCAGGGTGGTTGCGATCGCCCTATTACCTTTCGTGGAAAGTCTGATCTGCGATGTTTGAAATTGCCTGGTCGGAATTGCTGATTGTCGCGATCGTCGCAATTCTGGTCGTCGGCCCGAAAGAGTTGCCCGCGCTGCTGCGCACGGTCGGCCGCATGGTCGGCAAGCTGCGCCGCTCGGCCGACGAGTTCCGCAAACATTTCGACGACGCCGTGCGTGAAGCGGGCGCGGAGGATCTCCAGCGCGAGATGCAGGCTTTGCGCCACCACAATCCGCTGAGCCAGATCCGCGACACCATCGAAGAGGCCTCCCGCGACATCAATAGCAGCGTGAATTCCATCGCCGGCCCCGCCGCCACGCCAAGTACGCCCGCCATTCCCGAGCGCGACCCGTTCAACGACGATCTGCCGCCGCCTCCGCCCTTGCCGCCGCGCAGCGATACTGCTACCTCTCCGGCCGCCGCCACCCCGGCGCAGCCCCAGCCAAAGCCGGCCGAACAGCCCGCGGCTGCCCCGGCAGCGAAGGAGCTGAACGGCAATGGCGTCGACCATGAGGTCCGCGCCAATGGCGAACACCGCCCCACCAGCTGACCGAGGCGAGGGCCCTCCCGTGACAACCGACGACATCGACGCCTCAAAAGCCCCCCTGCTCGATCATCTGATCGAATTGCGCACGCGCCTGATCTGGGCCATCGCGGGCGTGACCGTCGCCTTCGTCATTTGCATCTTCTTCGCCAAGGACATCTACAACATCCTCGTGCTGCCTTATCGCTGGGCGGTCGGCGGGGATGTGCCGATTTCGATGATCTATACGGCGCCGCAGGAATTCTTCTTCACGCAACTGCGTCTCGCCCTGTTCGGCGCGGTCTTCCTCGCCTTCCCGATCATCGCCTCGCAGATCTATATGTTCGTCGCGCCGGGCCTCTATAAGAACGAGCGCAAGGCCTTCCTGCCCTATCTGATCGCGACGCCCGTGCTGTTCATCCTCGGCGGCATGCTGGTCTATTTCATGATCATGCCGCTGGCGATGAAGTTCTTCCTCTCCATGCAGCAGACCGATGGGCCGG
Organism: Rhodomicrobium sp. R_RK_3; assembly: GCF_002198715.1. GTDB lineage: Bacteria > Pseudomonadota > Alphaproteobacteria > Rhizobiales > Rhodomicrobiaceae > R-RK-3. Next base: position 101,937 of record NZ_MWLK01000021.1, read on the forward strand.
TGCATATCGAGCTGACGGCGCGCGTGAGCGAATATCTGTCGCTGATCATGACGCTGATCCTCGGCTTCGGCATCTGCTTCCAATTGCCCGTCGTGCTGACGCTGCTCGCCCGCGCCGGCTTCATCTCGGCGCAGGATCTGAAGGACAAGCGGCGCTACGCCATCGTGCTCGCCTTCCTGGTCGCCGCCGTCCTGACGCCGCCCGATCCCATCAGCCAGATCTGCATGGCGATCCCGACCATCATGCTCTATGAGGGCTCGATCATCGTCATCACGATGATGGAGAAGAAGCGCGCGGCCGAGAACCCGCCGGACGCCGGCACCTAAGGGCACGGCTCTTTCTGTGCGCCGCCGCCGCCCTCCCGTCTCAAACTATGGACGGGACGCGGCGCGCGTCCTATAGAGACGGGCGGGCCCCGCCCGTTCCACCATCCATCCGCGAGTGTGCCGCCGTGCTCGATCTGAAACTGATCCGGGACAATCCTGAAGGCTTCGACGAGGCTCTGAAAAAGCGTGGGCTGGCGCCGCTGTCCTCCTCGATCCTGGCGCTGGATGGGGAACGCCGGCAGGCGGTCACCGCGCTGCAGGAGGCCCAGAGCCGGCGCAATCAGATTTCCAAGGATGTCGGCAAGGCCAAGGCGGCCAAGCGCGAGGACGAGGCGCAAAAGCTGATGGCCGAGATCGGCGCGCTGAAGGACGCGATTGCGGCCGGCGAGGCGCGCGACAAGGACATCTCGGCCAAGCTCGACGCCGTGCTGGCCGGCATTCCCAATCTGCCGGCCGAAGACGTGCCGGTTGGCGATGAGAGCGCCAATGCCGAGCTGCGCAAATGGGGCAAGCCGGGCAAATTCGCCTTCGAGCCGAAGCAGCATTTCGAGCTCGGCGAAGCGCTCGGCCTGATGGATTTCGAGACGGCGGCCAAGATCTCGGGCAGCCGTTTCGTCGTGCTGAAAGGCGCGCTGGCGCGGCTGGAGCGGGCGCTTGCCGCCTTCATGCTCGACCTGCATACGACCGAGTTCGGCTATCAGGAGATCAACCCGCCGCTGCTGGTGCGCGATGCCGCGCTGTTCGGCACCGGCCAATTGCCCAAATTCGAGGACGATCTCTTCTTCACCAGCGGCTTCCCGCTCTCGAGCGACGAGCTGGACGCGGTCAGCCAGCAGCCCGGCTTTTCGCATGATTTCGACCTCAGGACGCAGCTTTCCTTCGTCTGGCAAATGCTGCGGGCCGAGATGAGCAAGAACCGGCGCGGCCTGATCCCGACTGCCGAAGTGCCGCTCACTAATCTCGTGCGCGAGGCCATCGTCGATCCGGCGGCGTTGCCGCTGCGCTATACCGCGCATACGCCCAGCTTCCGCTCCGAGGCCGGCTCGGCCGGGCGCGACACGCGCGGCATGATCCGGCTGCATCAATTCGCCAAGGTCGAGCTGGTCAGCATCACCACGCCGGAGGCGTCCGATGCCGAGCAGGAGCGCATGACCAACTGCGCCGAGGAAGTGCTGAAGCGCCTCGGGCTGCCCTACCGCGTCATCGTGCTGGCGACCGGGGACATGGGCTTTTCGGCGCGCAAGACCTATGATCTGGAGGTCTGGCTGCCGGGGCAGAACGCCTATCGCGAGATTTCGAGCTGTTCCAATTGCGGGGATTTCCAGGCGAGGCGTATGAATGCCCGCTACCGTCCTGAGGGCGGCAAGGATCTGCGCTTCGTCCACACACTGAACGGCTCCGGCCTGGCGGTCGGGCGGACGCTGGTCGCCGTGCTGGAGAATTATCAGCAGGCCGATGGCAGCATTCGCATACCCGACGTTCTGGTGCCCTATATGGGCGGGTTGGAAATTATCGCGGGCGGGCGGTGATTGTGTTGAGGCTGTAGCGCCCCTCACCCGGTCGCTAACGCGCCCGCCCTCTCCCACAAGGGGAGAGGACTATGCAGTGCCAGATGGGAGTTACAGAGTCGCCGCTTGCGCCACTTACCCTCTCCCCTCGAGGGAGAGGGCTCCCGCCGATAGGCGGGTGGGTTAAGGGGGGCGGCCTCTCGGCGCGCTGGGCTGGAAAAGGGCGCCGATCCGTGGACGCTGGCGAAGGGCGGATTTCGGTAACGCCCTTGCATTTAATCTGACGCATATCGAGAGCTGCCGGAAACTGATGCTCGATCTCGGCAGTTAAGGCCCTGGGAGCGCGCCGTCACGCGCATGTCGGCTGGAGGCCAGCATGGAAATCGACCTCGATCGCGGTGAGGACTTGGCCGAGCGGCTGGCCGAGCGCGGGGTAACGGATCCGCGGGTGCTGGACGCCATCGCCAATACGCCGCGCGAAATCTTCGTCGGCCCGGTGCAGTCGGCCTCCGCCTATCTCGACATCGCGCTGCCCATCGATTGCGGCCAGACCATCTCGCAGCCCTTCGTCGTCGGCTACATGACGGAGAAGCTGGCACCGGAGCCGGGGGACGACGTGCTCGAAATCGGCACCGGCTCGGGCTATCAGGCGGCGGTGCTGGCGCGGCTGTGCCGCCATGTCTACACCATCGAGCGGCACGCCGAGCTTCATGCCGAGGCGCGCCGGCGCTTCCAGACGCTCGGCATCGGCAACATCACCACGTCGCTCGGCGACGGCAGCAAGGGCTGGCCGGAGCCGAGATTGTTCGACCGCATCATCGTTACCGCCGCCGCGCCGACCGTGCCGGAGGCGCTGGTCGCGCAGCTCAGGGAAGGCGGGCGGATGATCCTGCCGGTCGGGCGGCGGCTCTGGGCGCAGCGTCTGGTGCTGATCGAGAAGACACGCGAGGGATTGCAGCGCCGCGACCTGCTTTCGGTGCGCTTCGTGCCGCTTGTCGCCGAATAGGCAGTTTCCCCATCGTGCCAAAAATGCATCGATTTTAAATATCTTTTAACCGGCCCCCTGCAAAACTCGCTTCAGATGTGAGGTGGGCCATGATTTTTGTTGAGTTCGTGTCTCGGCGCCGTGTGTTGATCAAACGCGTTGCGTCCGTATGTGGAATAATTCTTGCGGCGCCTTTGGCGGGGTGCGCATCGCAAGGCCTCGATTACAGCGGCAATGACAGCGGGACGAAGAGCACGGCCAAGCGGGCAACGCTCACCGCGCCGATCCCCTCCGAGCCGGTCTACGGCGTTCCGGACAACCAGGGCGGCGCACGCGGGCCGCGCGCGGCTTTCGCGACCGGCGCCAGCGGACCGGATTCGGCCGTGCAGCGCGGCAGCCTCGCTCCCGTCGGCGCTCCGCCCGCCGATCTGGCGAGCGGTCCGGCACGCGCCTATGGCCAGGGCGATGCGCCGAGCGCCAGCCCCCTGCCGCGCTATGCCAGCAACGATCCGACGATCGCGCCGGTGGTGGGCGGCAGCTTCGCCATGCAGCCGGTCGAGGCGCATGCGCAGGGCAGCGCGCCCTACGCCGCCAAGGCGAATTACGAGTCCGCCAAGCGCGTCGCGGGCTCCGAATATCGCGACGATTCCGATGGCGGGGCCGCCTATCAGTCGCGCTACGATCAATATCAGCCCTATCGCCCCGATCCGCGCGGCGAGCGCCGGGAGCGCCCTGAGCGTTACGAGCAGGCAAGCGGCGGCGGTGAGGGCGAATATGTGGTCCGGGCCGGCGACACGCTGTTCAGCATTGCCCAGCGCCACGGCATGACCACCAGCCAGTTGGCCGAGCTGAACCGTCTCGACGGCGCGACCATCCACCCCGGCCAGCGCCTTCGCGTCCGTGGCGGCCGCCAGGACACCGCCGCCACCGGCAAATACAAGCCCGCGCCGAGGGACGAGCCGCGCTATGCGGACCGCGAGCGCGAGGAGATTGCCGACGACGACCGCAAATCGCCGCCTGCCGCCAAGGCGCCTTATCGCGACGACCGCTACAGCTCCTATGACAGCTACAACCGGTCGCCGTCGCCCTATGCCGGCAAGCCCGACACGCGCCGCGACGAGCCCCGTCGCGGGGAGCCCTATCCGCCCCGCGAGCAGGCCCGCTACGAAGCGCCGCCGTCCCGTCCCTATGCGGACAAGCCGTGGCGTGCCGAGAACCCCGAGCCGCGCGATCCGCGCTATGCGAGCCGCAGCGAAGAGCCGCGTGACGCTGGCCGCGAGGAGCGCTATGCGCCGCGTCAGACCAAGGCCAAGGGCTCCTATTACAGCTACAGCGTCAAGCCGGGCGAGACTTTGCTCGACGTGGCCCGCCGGGGCGGCCTGAGCCCGCGCCAGCTTGCCGAGTACAACGACATCCCCTCATCCGCGCCGCTTTATCCGGGCCAGGTGCTGCACATCCCCAAGGGCAAGGTCAATGAAAGCCGTGGCCGGGAAGAGCAGGGCGAGCGCGACGAGGGACGCGAGGAGCGCCCGGCGCCGCGCGGCTATGAGCGGGAAGGCTATGCGCCTCGTGTTCCCTTCTCGCAGAACGCGCCGGACAAGGCCCAGCCGAAGGCTCCGCAGCAGGCCGCGCCGGTGAATGAACGCGCCCCGAGCAGCGGCGAGCGCCGTGTCGCCAAGGCCGACGAGCGTCCGCAGACCGCCAATGACGCGAGCCCTGAGCCGCGCCCCGAAGCGCGTCCCGAGCCGGCCCCCGCGCCGCAGGCCAATAACGAGGCGCAGCCGGTCCTTGCCGCGCATCGCGAGGTCGAGGGCGGCGGGGCTCCGGCCGAGGCCCAGCCGGCAAGCGGGCAGGAATGCGAAAGCCTGCTCGCCAACCCGGCGGCCCGCAGCGCCGAGAATTTCCGCGAGCCTGTGCAGGGCATCATCACGGCCAAATTCGGCTCCAAGCAGGACGGCTCCTTCAATGACGGCATCGACTTCTCGGTGCCGAAGGGGACGCCGGTGAAGGCCGCCGAGAACGGCGTCGTCGCCTATGCCGGCAGCGAGCTGCCCGGCTTCGGCAATCTCGTCCTCGTCCGCCACGCCGACGGCTTCGTCACCGCCTATGCCCATAATGACGAGCTTTTGGTGCGCCGCTGCGATGTCGTGAAGCGCGGCCAGATCATCTCGAAGGCCGGCGCGACCGGCAAGGTGTCCCAGCCGCAGCTTCATTTCGAGCTGCGCAAGGAATCCAAGCCCGTCGATCCCGAAGGCTATTTTTCCCGGTCCTGACCTGCCCCCTCCGGTCCTGACCGCGCCCCGGCGGCAACCCCCCTGCCGCCGGGGCTTTTCTGTTTCTGTGGGGCGACGGCTCCTTTCGCGTATCGCATGAGGCGTATCCCGTTGTCCCGGGCGACCGTCAGGCCGGACCGGGACCCATTGGCGGAACCCCTGGCACCGTGCTTGCGGAGATGCGAGTAGGCCCGGCTCTGCGGCCGGGGCGACGGCATTCGGATCGCGGAGGCTTGAGGCGAGCGCCAACGGGAGAGGGCACACCGGCAGCGCCTTGCCCAGCACCTCACCCCGGCAGCAATTCGAACTTCAATCCCGCGCGGTTGTGCAGCAGGTCGATCAGGCGGTCGCCGAAGAGGGTGGCGGGGGTCCAGAAGCCGCCGGGCTTTTCGGATTTGGGCAGGTCGAGCGCCAGCAGCGCGCCCGTATGCGCCAGGATCTTCGACGTCGAGGCGTAGCCGGGGTCGCCGGCGCCGACGAGCTTGGCGCGCAGCACCTCGCCGTCATCGCCGGTGCCGAGAAAGCGCAGGTCGTAAAAGCCGTTTTTCTGCGCCTCCGGGCTCGGGCCCTCGCCGGGCGCCGGGACCATGTAGCGCTTGAGCAGCCAGCGCGTCGGCCGCAAGGCCGTCGCGATCAGGAAGCTGCGCAGCGCCGAGGCCATGACAAAGGCGGCGAGGCGGCCGCGCACGCCCCGGCCGGTCAGTACGGCCTCGTCATAGACGAAATCCTCGCCATAGGCGAAATCGGACAGCGCGTTGGTGCGGTGGACGATGCGGGTATTCGTCCCGGCCATCACGTAGGGCGCCGTCCAGCCGCCGAAATCATGGTCGAACTTCACGCCGGAGAGGCTGGGCTGGCGGGTCTCCGGCGCTTCCTCGCGCGGCGTCAGGGCGTAAGGGTTCGCCAGCTCCCGGCGCAGCGCCCGGTTGCGGGCGGCCTCGGCGGTGACGTTCATCAGGCTGGCGACGGAGCCGCCCGAGGCTTTGCCGCGCAGGGCCTTGACCCGCATCTTGACCTGCGAGCAGGGGCGGCCGAAGCGCTCCTCGGCGTGGCGCTGCAGGAAATGGACGCCCAGGTCCGAAGGGATCGAATCGAAGCCGCAGCCATGCACGATGCGCGCGCCCGATGCTTTCGCGGCGGGCTCGTAGCTGTCGATCATGCGGCGGATCCAGTGCACTTCGGCGGCGAGGTCGCAATAGTCGGTGCCGGTCTCGGCGCAGACCTTGACCAGGGTCTCGCCGTAGAGCGCGAAGGGGCCGACCGTGGAGACCACCACCTTGGTGCTCTCGCAAAGCTGGCGGAGCGCTTCTTCGTCGGTCGCGTCGGCGACGATCAGATGCAGATCGGCGGCATGCGGGCCAAGCGAGGCCCGCAAGTCCTGGAGCTTGCGGTGCGAGCGGCCGGCGGCGCCCCAGCGCAGCGGGCCGTCGACGCCGAAGGTGGCGGCGAGCCTGCGGCAGAGAATCTGCCCGACGAAGCTGGTGCCGCCGAAAACCACCAGATCGAGCTGGATATCGTCGTCCATCGCCATCGTCCCCCCTGCCGGTGGTCCCCGCTCTGCGAACCACCCTTCTGTTCGGGCGGCATCTTATGGTCCAATGCGCCGGGCGGAAAGCGCAGGTTGCCGACGCAAAGCTGATTTGCCGAGGGCGCGTTTCAGGCCGTCCGGGGGCGCTTGCGGCGGCCGATCAGCAGGGCGGCGATCGACCCGCGCGCACGCATGGCCGGCGCCTCGACGAATTGCCAGGAGAGGGCGGCGCAGAGCAGGGTCAGCGGCAAAGCCAGCGCGATATTGCCGTCCCAGGTTCGGCCGGCGGCGAAGCTGTGCGCCATCCATTGCTGCATCGGAAAGGCATAGATGTAGACGCCATAGGAGAGATCGCCGAAAGGGGTGATCGGGTCGGGGATCTTCGGTGCGTCATAGGCGAGCCAGAGCAGGAAATAGCTGCCCGCGATCAGCCGCGTGGCGCAGAAGCCGCCGAGCGAGGCGCTGGCGATCACCGCGCCGAGGCAGATCAGGGCGGCCGGCGTGTTGATCCGGATGGCGTCGCGATAGACATAGGCGATGATGCCGGCGAGGAAGAACTGGCCGAGATGGATGTAGTAATAGGCCGAAAGGCCGTCGGCCGGCGTTTTGATCCAGAATTGCTGCGCGCAGACCAGGGCGAGGAAGCCGGCGAGCAGCAGGCCGCGCGAGACGAACAGGCCGACCCAGAGCACCAGCGGCAGGGCGGTGTACATCACGACTTCAAAGCTCAGCGTCCACAGGCTGCCATTGACGCCCTGCATCGCGTTGTTGGTGAAGACGCCGGGCAGCGTGTAGTGCATCTGCAGCAGCATGTTGCGGAAATAGCCGGAAAAACCCCGGTGGGCGAAATAGGTGGTGAGATCGAGCGAGGTGGTCAGGGGTCCCAGCACCAGGGCCGAGAGGGCGATGACGACCGCGAGGCCGGGGAAGATGCGCATGATGCGGGCGGTGGCGAAGGCGATCAGCGAGCGCCGCCGCTCCAGGCTCCGGCTGACCAGAAAGCCGCTGATGAAGAAGAAGATGCAGACGGCAACGCCGCCGAAGGTGGCTTGGCCGCCCGTCCAGGCGCTCAGCGGTTCGGGCGTCGCCGTCCCCGATAGCGGGAAGGCGTGCGAGATCAGCACCAGGCTTGCCGCGATCAGGCGGATGAGGTCGAAATTATTGTTCGCCCCGTCGCGCGTGTCGATCAGCCTGCGCAGCGGCGTTGCCCGGGTCAGGATGGTGAGGGGCGTGCCGGGCATGGCGCGGCCTCAGCCGGTCTTGCGGAGCCAGAGGCTGCCGCCGCTATAGGCATCGATATTGCGGAGGAAGGCCGCGTCCTCCGGCAGCAGCGGCGCGAACATTTCGCGCAGCGCCTCGGGCCGCTGCAGGGCGGCGTTGCTGCTCGACCAGACCACCTCGAAATTCTTGTTCGACATCAGGAAGGCGAGCAGCAGATATTGCTCGTTCCACATGATGCCGATGTCTTCCAGCCAGATGCGGGGATATTCGGAGGGCAGGAAAATATCGTGGAAGTGCACATAGATGCCCGGCTTCAGGCGCGGCAGGCATTCGAACATCAAAAGGTTGAGGTCGGAGCCGAGATGGGAGCAATGGCTGGAATCGATGAAGAGCACGTCGCCCGGTTCCAGCGTCTCGAATAAGAGCGGGTCGACATGCTGGATCTTGCGCTCGATCAGCGTGTGCAGCCGGGGCCGCTGGCTGCGCAGGAACGGCGAGGGGAAGGGCTCGATGCAGGAGATCTCGATGCGGCGGGCGCAGCGTTCGGCGGCCATCAGCGCGACGGCGGTCGAATAGCCGCTGCCCACTTCGAGGATGCGCTGGGGCTCGAGCCCGCGCACGATGCCGTAATAGGCGGCGGCGTCGAGCGCCGAGAACATCGGATTGTTCCAGTAGAAGCGGCCCTCCTGGCCGGGCCGCTCGAGCGGGATGCCGCTCAATTCCCGGGAGAAGCCGGCGATCCGGCCGAGCATCTCGTCGATCGGCCGGGTAGGGACGGTCTTCCACGCCGCCGCGTATTTGTCGGCGCGCCAATCGCTGTCATCGAGCTCGTTGAGGTCGGGGGTGACGGCATAGAAGGTGTTGGCGACGATGGTGAAGCCGTGCTTTTGAAAATTCCGCGTCACCTCCGGCGCGACCCAATGGCCGGGGCGCATGCCGTGCTCGCGGAAGGATTGCGCGATCTGGGGCAGGGCCTCCATCAGGTCCGAGCGGCTGCGGTTGGGCCGGGTGCGCAGCGGCGGCGCGTCGGCATGGGCGAGCTGCCGGGTGCGCTCCGTCACCTGGGCAAGATGTTTCAGCCGCTTGCGCAGCGGCCTGACGAAACGCAGCAGCGGCCACAAGCGCGAGGAACGGATGCGCCCGCCGGTCTCCTGCAGCTCGGCCAGATTTTTGCGCAGGGAGCGGAGCCGCGCAAGCTGTGCGCCGCGTTCGGCGGCGAAGCGTTCCTGCTGGATCATCAGCGCGTCGATATGGGCGGCATCCTGGGCCGCGAGCGCCGCGCGCAAGGAGGCGATCTCGGCGGTGAGCGGCGCGGTGTCGATCGGCGGCGCCGGTGGTTGCGCGGCGGCGCGGGCGAGACGCAGCAATGCGCTTTCCGGCTCGCCGTCCCAGACGCCGCTGGCGGCGCCGAAGGCGTGACCGGCGATACGCGCGGTCAGGCGCAGGGCATCAGCGCATTCGGGATCGGCCGTCCAGCGCTCCAGCAAGGGCTGGATGCCGACGGGAATCTCCGAACCGGGGAAGAGGACGCCGAGGCCGCCGGAATGGTCGAAGCTGAGATGCGGGAATTCGGCGGACAGCGCCTCCCAGCAGGGCCGGGCGCCGGAGGCGTCCTCTCCGATGGCGATGTCCTGCAACAGCACGACGCCGGGCGGCGACAGCAAGGGCTGCCAGCCCCGGAAGGCGCGCATTGCGGCTTCGTGCCCGCGGGAGCCGCTGAGGAGCAGGAGATCGATCCGGGCGTCGCCGATTTCGGCAATGGCGTCGTCGACGTTCTTGCGGATGATGGTGGCCGGCGCGCCGATGGCGGCGATGCCGGCCTCGACGGCGTGCATCGCGGCGTCGCCCTCATCGCCTGGCCAGTCATCGATGGCGGTCGCCTGCATCGTGAGGCCGCTGGCCTTGGCGGCCGAGAGCGCGGCGAGGAAACCGCAGCCGCCGCCGGTGCCCAGCGCGACGAAGCGCTCCGGCCGGCAGAGGCCGACGACCAGACGGATCACCGGGATGAGGCCCGCCCGGGGCGATGCGACCGCGATCTCCGTCGGGGCGAACAGGGCATTGATCCAGCTTGGGTCCAGAATCATGGGCGTGCTGCTTTTCTCTCGCGGGGCCGCCGTCAGGCCGCCTCATGCAGTCGGATGGTTCGGGTCAGGGAGGGTTCGCCCGCGTGCGGCGTTCTGTAGAGGCGCCCGTCGCTGGCCAGCACGAACAGCACGACCCGGCTGCGGCCCTTGCGCAGGTGCGATTGGGTGAGGGGCGTGCGGCCGGCGAAAGCAAAGATCTGCTCCCCCAGTCCGCTCGGTTCGAGGCCGCAACTCGTGAGATAGCGGTAGGACGGGCGCAGGCGGGACGGCCGGGACAGGAACAGCAGGCCCGCCACCGGACGCGGCTCCGATCCCCGCATCCTGACCGAGCCGGAGAAACGCGCTTCATCGCCGTCCCAGTTGATCTGATCGATGCCGCCGTCGAGCCGGCGCCACAGGCCGACGAAGGGCAGGAACCCGCCGACGGCGTGGACGAAGATGGCCGCCATCTCGGCCGAGCGCGCCCGGAGCGGATTGGCGGCGTGATCGTCCGTTTCGGTCATGGTCAACAGCCGCCGCAGCGGCACTTTGACCGTCATTGTCTGCTTGTAGCGCTCGATCTCGCCGCGGGCGGCCTGCCAGGGGCGGCCGGTCTCGCCCTCGCCGGACGTCCCGGCGACGGTGTTGGAGCGGTCGGTCCAATGCACATAGTCGGCGATCGGCGCGCAGCGGGTCAGCTCATCGTCCCAATCGTGATCCTTCAGGGTCGAGAGCAGGAAATAATAATCCTCCAGCGCGCAAAGATGCTCCGGGAGGGTGACGGATTTGGCGATCTCGGCCTTCATCAGAAAGCTATGGATCGGGTAGGTGTTGGCTTTGAAGACGTCGTATTTCGCATTGCCGTGCGGGAAGGGCCGTTTGGCGAGACATGCGCCGGCGGGACTGCCGGGATCGAGTTCGGCGATGGCGATGGCACCGAAAGCGGCCGCCTTGCCGGTGGTCCTGATGCGCTCGACCAGGGTCGAATAAGCCCTCGGATAGAGATAGTCGTCGAAATCCAGGAAGGCGATATAGGCGCCGGTCGCCGCCTGCAATCCCGCCTGCAGCAGCTTGCTGCGGTGGTCGCCGGGGCCCAGATTGCGCAGGTTGACGATTTCGGGCGGGCGTGTCTCGGCGCGCCAGGGCAGGCGGCCGGAGGCCTGCCTGACCGCGTCCTCGTCGGCCGCGGAAAAGTCCTGCAGCATGATGACCGGGCTGAGCCAGGCATAGCGCTGGCCGCAAAGCGACATCAGCGCCAGTTCGAGCCGGTCGAGGCGGCGCGGATCATGCAGGCGCAGGATGGTCGAGATGTAAGCGGGCGTGCTCATCGGTCAGGACCAGCGGAAGGGGGCAAAGCCGAAATAATGCCGGAAATCGGCGACCTCGCCGCAGCGCGGATGACCGAGCGGCTGGCCCGCCCGGGAGCCGGCGCGGAGGGCCTCGTCCGGCGCGTCATAGAGCATTTCGGCGAGCAAGGTGGTCAGCCGGAGCGGCGCCGCGCCGCAAAGCCATTTCGACATCAGCCGCTTCATCGACAGCGCCATATGCCAGCGGGCGAAACGGCTGTCCGGCCGATCCTGCACGTCATGGAAGAAGAAGGCGTCGGGCGCGATGATGCAGGCCGCGCCGGCGAGACGCGCGCGCCAGGAATAATCGACATCCTCGCAATACATGAAGAAGCCGTCGTCGAACCCGCCGATCTCGGCGTGCAGACGCCTCGGCACCATCAGGCAGGCGCCGGAGCACCACGGCGTCGTCAGCGCCGCGCAATCGTAGAGCTTCGGATGCTCATTGGGGAATTGCCGCGCCTCGATCAGCGCGAAATCATCGAATTGGCTGCTGCGCGCGTGCATGGCCTTGATGGCGTCTGCGTGCAGAAAGCCATCCGGATTGCAGGCAAGATAATGGCTGGCCCCGTCGGCGAAGGCGGCGTCCATCAGCAGGTTATGGCCGCGCCCGAAGCCGATATTGCCCCGATGGGTGTAAAGCTCGGCATCGATCCCGCCGGGAACCGCCTCGGCGAAGGCGGCGTCGGTCGTGCGGCCGGAATTGTCGATGGCGGCCAACCGGCATGGCAACCCGGCGGCCTCGCCCGCGACGCGCACCGATTGCGCCAGCCGCCGCAGATCCTCAACCGGCGTCTCGTACAGCACCACGCCGCAAACAACCGAAGCTCCCATCGCCTCCAACCCCCGCCAAATGCCGGACAGGCGTTCTTTAAAGGCGTGTGGCCGGGTGAGAGCAATCAAAACCTAGGGTTGCTGAAAAGAAAATAACAACTTTTGGCAATGTGGCGCCGTTGCCGCGATACACTCCTCCCTCAATGCGCAGCCGATAGCCGACAGTGCGCGGATCGGTGTCCTGGACGATGACACAGGCATGGATTCAGAACAGAGCGCGCAGGGTGTCCGGAGCGGCGTAGCGGACGGTCTCGCCCTCGACCCAGGCGGCGCCGGAGGCGACCAGCGCCAAAGCGTGCGGATAGAGCCGGTGTTCGGCGGCGAGGATGCGGGCGGCGAGCGTGTCCTCGGTGTCGCCGGACAGGACCGGCACGGCGGCTTGCGCCAGGATCGGCCCGGCATCCATCTCCGCGCGCACGAAATGCACCGTCGCGCCTGAGATCGAGACGCCGGCGTCGAGCGCCTGCCGCTGCGGATGCAGCCCCCGGAATGCGGGCAGCAGCGAGGGATGGATGTTGAGCTGGCGGTCGCGCCAGGCTTCGCAGAAGCCCTCGGTCAGCAACCGCATGAAGCCGGCGCTGGCGACGATCTCGATGCCCGCCTCGCGCAAGGCGCGGTCGAGATCGGCGTCGAAGGCGGCGCGGTTGGGGTAGGCCTTGTGGTCGATCACCGCCGCCGGGATGCCGGCCGAGCGCGCGCGCTCAAGTCCGAACGCGCCGGGGCGGTTGGAGATGACAAGGGCGATTTCGGCCGGGTAATCGGGCGCGGCGCAGGCGTCGATCAGGCTTTGCAGATTGCTGCCGCGCCCGGAAATCAGAACGCCGACGCGCTTGCGTATTGTCATGCCGAGACCTTGAGGGCGCCGGAAAAGCGCACGGGCGCGCCGTCTTCGCGCGGAACGAGGGCGCCGATGGGCTGCGCCGTCTCGCCCTGGCTTTGCATGAAGGCGCAGAGCGCGTCCGCATCGGCGGCGGTGCAGACCACGGCGAGGCCGATGCCGCAATTGAAGGTGCGCAGCATTTCGGCCTCCGCGACGCCGCCTTCGCGCGCGATCCAGGAGAATACCGGCTGCGGTGTCCAGGCGCCGAGGTCGATCTCGGCAGCAAGGCCCGAAGGCAGCACGCGCGGCAGATTCTCCGGCAGGCCGCCGCCGGTGATATGAGCGAGCGCCTTGACCGTGCCGGTATGCCGGATCGCGCTAAGAATCGATTTGACATAGATGCGCGTCGGCACGAGCAGCGCTTCGGCCAGCGATTGCCCGGGGGCGAAGGGCGCGGGCGCGTCCCAGGCGAGGCCGCGATCGGCGACGAGCCGCCGCACCAGCGAAAATCCGTTCGAATGCACGCCGGAGGAGGCGACGCCGATCACCACATCGCCCGCCGCGATATCGCCGCGCGGCAAGAGCGTTCCGCGCTCGGCGGCGCCGACGGCAAAGCCCGCAAGGTCATAATCGCCCGTCGCGTAGAGCCCCGGCATCTCGGCCGTCTCGCCGCCGATCAGGGCGGCGCCGGCCTGCCGGCAGCCTTGCGCAATGCCGGCGACGACCGTCTTGGCGACCGCCAGCTCCAGCCGGGCCGAGGCGAAATAATCGAGGAAGAACAGCGGCTCGGCGCCCTGCACGATCAGGTCGTTGACGCACATGGCGACGAGATCGATGCCGATGGTTTCGTGGCGGCCCGATTCGATGGCGATCTTCACCTTGGTGCCGACGCCGTCATTGGTGGCGACCAGCACCGGATCGCGGAACCCGGCCGCCTTCAGATCGAACAGCGCGCCGAACCCGCCCAGATCCGCGCCCGCGCCCGGCCGCGCCGTCGCGCGCGCCAGCGGCTTGATCGCCTCGACCAGCGCGTTGCCGGCATCGATATCGACGCCGGCCTTGGCGTAAGTCAGCGCGCCATCGCCGTTTTTTCCGGCAGCCATGCCTGATGTCTCCATTTCGGGCGCAGACAAGCCCGGGCCGTTCATCTTCGTCAACCCCTACCTTGCCATTATCCCATTTTTGCCCGCAGCGCGATGGCCGGACATAAGGGGCGATGGCGTTTCGGGCCGTCATCGCGTAAATAGGGCTGAATTCCCGCCCAATCGCGAAGGAATCATAAGGCGATGCGGATGTTTTTCGGCGAGATCGGCCGCCTGACTGGGGGTGTGACGATGGTGAGGACTGGTTTTTTTGCGTTTTTGGCCGGCATGACGGCCTGCGCCGCGCTGCCGCTGGCTGCGCCGAAAGGGCCGACGATCTATACGGTCGCGAAAGTGTCGGTGACGGCCGACGCCGACAATGCCGTCACGGCGAAGGAGAAGGCGCTGGCCGAGGCGCAGCAGATCGCCTTGCGCGCGCTGTTGAAGCGGATGACGCCCTATAATGTCCAGGCGCGGCTGCCGGTGCTGGAGAATGACATCGTCGAGCGCATGGTCGACGGTTTTGCGGTGCGCCGCGAGAGCAATTCCAACACCCGCTATATCGCGACGCTCGATTTCACCTTCGAGCCGGCCGCGGTGCGCGACATTCTGAACCGTTTCGGCCTGCCCTATACTGACCAGCAATCGCCGCAGGTGCTGATGCTGCCGGTGATGACCGAGGGCGGCGCGCCCCGTCCGGCCAGCACCAATCCCTGGTTCGAGGCGCTGTCGGGCGTCGATGCCGAACATTCGCTGACCCCGGTGAAGCTCGCCGCGCCGCGCGACGACGTCTCCTCGATGATCGGTGGCCTCAGCACCAATGGGCGCAGCCTGTTCGAGACGCTGACCTATCAGTACCGCTCCGAAAATCTCGTGCTGGCCGTCGCCGAGGTCGATCCGCAGATCACGACGCTGCGGATGCGGTTGCTCGGCAAGGATGCCGTCGGCAATTTCTCGCTCGACCGCACCTTCCGCATTCCCGACCGCGATATCGATTATACCGCCAATCTTGCCGCGCAGGTGGCGGTAAAGGTGATCGAGGCGCGCTGGAAGCTGACCCGGCTCGCCAGCCAGGGCGTGACGGCGACCTCGGGTCCGGCCGAAGTGCAGACGGTGGCGCTGATCGCGCAGTTTTCCGGGCTGAAGGCCTGGCAGGAGATGCGGGTGCGGCTGCAAAAGGTGCCGGGTCTGCAAGGTCTCGACGTCAAGGCGCTGAATGCGCGCGGGGCGAATATCACGGTCGATTTCCCAGGCGGGGCGGAACGTCTGGCGCAGGCGGCGCAGTCGCAAGGGCTGGCGCTGGAGCAGCGGGGGCCGGACTGGCTCCTTGTCACGCGATGAGGCGCTAGTGGCGTGCAACTGGTCTATCTGCCCAACATCATAACCGTCTCCCGCCTGTTCCTGGTGCCGGTCATCATTTGGATGATCGTCGCCAACGAACTACTTGCGGCCTTCATCGTCTTTCTGACGGCGGGCCTCACCGACGCACTCGACGGCTTCCTGGCGCGGCGCTTCAACTGGCAGACGGAACTGGGCGCCTATCTCGATCCCGTCGCCGACAAGGCGCTGCTGATGGGCGTCTATGCCGTGCTCGGCTTTTACGGCCATCTCCCGGCCTGGCTGGTGATCCTGGTCGTCAGCCGCGACGTGCTGATCATCGGCGCGGTGATGCTGTCCTGGCTGCTGCACCGGACCGTCGCCGTGCATCCGCTGATGATCAGCAAGATCAATACGGCGATGCAGATCGGCCTCGCGGTGCTGGTGCTGGCCGAGGGCGGCCTGCAGATCGGTCTCGGCCCCTATATCTTCGTGCTGATCTGGACGACGGGCCTGACGACGGCGCTTTCGGCGGGGATCTACCTCGTCATCTGGATGCGCCGCATGGCGAGCTACGATATTGACGAGCGCCTGAAGAAGTCCGGCCCGCAGCCGGGGACGATGAATTGATGCGGGGATGGGCCGGTCCACCGCCTCTCCGCCGCACAGTGTCATCCCGCGAAAGCGGGGATCCAATACGCCGCAGCAGCAGAATAAAGGCATAACGTCCCGGCCCACTCATTGATTACTGATCTCCGCTTTTGCGGGGATGACAAGAAGGCAATATACTGAACTTCTCGCGGAGTATTGCGTGACCTATCCCCAGCTTGTCTTCGAGCTTCCGCATATTCCGGCCCTGGGCAGCGAAGATTTCTTCGTCAGCGCCTCGAACGAGCAGGCCGTCAAGCTGATCGACAACTGGCCCGGCTGGCCCAATCCCATCGCCGTCCTCGCCGGCCCGCAAGGCTCCGGCAAAACCCATCTCGTCAATGTCTGGCGCGCGCGGTCGGGCGCGGAGAGCTTTCCGGCCGAGGCCATGGGGCAGGCCGTCGAGCGCGCGCTGGCCGAGGCCGGGCCGCTGGTCATCGAGGACATCGACCGGGCTTCTTTTGACGAAAACGCCGCCTTCCACCTTTTAAATCTGGCCCGGGAACGCCATTTTGATGTTCTGGTCACCGCGCGCACATTGCCCGGTGAATGGAAAATTACTCTGCCCGATCTGCGCTCGCGGCTGCGCTCCGCCGCTCTCGTCGCCATTGCCGAACCTGACGAAGCCCTGCTCGGCGCGGTGCTGGTCAAGCTTTTTGCCGACCGCCAGCTCAGCGTGGAACCCGGCGTGATCGGCTATTCGATGCGGCGGATGGAGCGCTCGATGGCGGCGGCGCAGGCCCTTGTCGATGCGCTCGACCGGGCGGCGCTTGCAGAGCGCAAGGGCGTGACCAAGGCGCTGGCGGCAAGACTGCTCGCGGCGGAGGGTTTGAGTAATACCGATTTGCAGGACGGCTGAAACCGGAATGTTCAGCCGAAATGCTTCATAGTCTTTTTGGCGGTTTCATAGCATCATACCGGCAAGTCGATGTTTCATTCGCCCTCAGCGATCCGGCTGAATTCCTTGACGTGCGTTGCGGTATCCTGTCGCCGACTGGAGTTGTGACCGAGACGTGAGGCGGGCAGGTCGTCTCCGGAGCGGACGCATGCCTGTTATGAAAGTGCCGTATCATCATGTCGGGCAAGGAGCGAAAAGGAAGATTGATGCCACACGCCGCGAAACGATCCGAGCCGAGCGAAGCCGAAATCGTTGCCGCCTTCGGCCCGCAGCGCTTCTATAATCGCGAGCTGTCCTGGCTGCAATTCAACAAGCGCGTGCTGGAGGAGTCGGAGAACACCAACCATCCGCTCCTGGAGCGCGTTCGCTTCCTGTCGATCTCGGCCAACAATCTCGACGAATTCTACATGGTGCGCGTTGCCGGCCTGATCGGGCAGATCAATGCCGGCGTGGCGGCGCCCAGCTCGGACGGCTTCACCCCCGCCGAGCAGCTCAAGACCATCAACGAAGTGGTCGCCTCGCTCACGGCGCATCAGCAGCGCAACTGGGCGCGGCTGCGGGGCGAACTCGATGAGGCGGGCATCACCATCATCGAGCCGAAGAACCTGCACAAGGCCGAGCGGGAATGGCTCGAGCCGCATTTCATGAAGGACGTGTTCCCTATCCTGACGCCGATCGCCATCGATCCGGCGCACCCGTTCCCCTTCATCCCGAACAAGGGTTTTGTGCTCTGCCTCGAATGCGAGAAGAAGGATGCGCCGGGCACCATCATGCATTCGATCCTGCCGATTCCGAGCCAGCTCGACCGCTTCATCAAACTGCCCTGCGAGGCGGCCAAGGCCGATGGCGAGACCCCGCATATCCGCTTCATCCGGCTGGAATCGCTGGTCGCGCTGTTTGCCGACCGGCTGTTCCACGGCTATGAGGTGAAAGGCTTCGGCGGTTTCCGCGTGCTGCGGGACAGCGAGCTGGAAATCAGCGAAAAGGCCGAGGATCTGGTTTTGACCTTCGAGGCCGCGCTGAAGAAGCGCCGCCGCGGCGAGGTGATCCGGCTCGAAATCGAAGCCTCGATGCCCAAGCCGCTGCGCCGTTTCGTGATGAGCGAATTGGAGGTGAAGGAGGACGAGGTCTCGATCCAGGAAGGGTTGCTGTCGCTGTCCGACATCTCGCAACTGATCGTCGACGAGCGGCGCGATCTGCAGTTCAAGCCCTTCGTCATCCGCTTTCCCGAGCGCATCCGCGAATATAACGGCGACTGCTTCGCCGCCATCAAGCAGAAGGACATCATCGTCCACCACCCCTATGAATCCTTCGACGTGGTGGTGCAGTTCCTGCGGCAGGCGGCGGCCGACCCGGATGTGGTCGCCATCAAATGGACGCTCTACCGCACCAACCGCAAGTCGCCCATTGTCGAGGCGCTGAAAGAGGCGGCCGACGCCGGCAAGCTCGTCACCGCGCTCGTTGAGATCAAGGCGCGCTTCGACGAGGAGGCCAACCTGAAGGTCGCGCGCGATCTGGAAAAGGCCGGCGTCAATGTCGTCTTCGGCTTCATCCAACTGAAAACCCACGCCAAGCTTGGCCAGGTCATGCGGCGCGAAAACGGCGAATTGCGCACCTATTGCCATATCGGCACCGGCAATTACCACCAGCAGACGGCGCGCGTTTACACCGACCTCTCCTTCTTCACCGCCAATCCGGTGATCGGCCGCGACGTCACCCGCCTGTTCAATTTCATCACCGGCTATGCCGAACCGGCGCAGCTCGAAACCATGGCGACTTCGCCGCATGGCATCCGCGCCCGGATCATGAAGCATATCCAGGAAGAGATCGGCCATGCCCGCGCCGGACGCCCGGCGGTGATCTGGATGAAGATGAACGCCCTCGTCGATCCCGGCATCATCGACGCGCTCTACGAGGCGAGCCTTGCGGGGGTGCATATCGAGCTGATCGTGCGCGGTATTTGCTGCCTGCGGCCCGGCGTGCCGGGACTTTCCGAGAACATCCGCGCCAAAAGCATCATCGGCCGCTTCCTCGAGCACAGCCGGATCTACTGTTTCGGCGGTGGCGCTACCCTTCCATCGCCGTCGGCGCATGTCTATATCAGCTCGTCAGACATGATGCCGCGCAACCTGGACAGGCGCGTCGAAGCTATGATACCGATCACCAACGCGACAGTGCATGAACAGGTTCTCGGGCAGATCATGGCGGCCAATCTGAAAGACAACCAGCAAAGCTGGCGTGTTCAGGCCGACGGGACCTGCGAGCGCATCCAGCCCGATCCCGGCGAGGCGCCTTTCAACGCCCATGAATATTTCATGACCAATCCGAGCCTGTCCGGCCGCGGCGAAGCGCTGGCCGAGAGCTTTCCTCCCCGGGTTTTCGTCGGCGGAGCCCAGGACCGGATGGGGTGACCGGTGGATTGGCGCGGGACAATATTCACCGACCAAGCCGCTCCCGTCGCCGTTGTCGATATCGGTTCCAATTCGATCCGCCTCGTCGTCTATGAAGATGAGGTCCGGAGCCCGACGCCGGTCCTGAACGAGAAGGTTCTCTGCGGCCTCGGACGCAAGCGCACGGCCGAGGGCGGCATCAATAAGCGCGCGGCCGAACAGGCGCTGCTCGCCCTTCGCCGCTTCCGCAAACTCTCCGAGCAGACCCGCGTTAAGCGCACCTTCGCGTTTGCGACGGAGGCCGTGCGCAGCGCCAGCGACGGACGCAAGTTCATCGCCGAGGCGGAAAAGGCGCTCGGCTGCACCGTGCGCGTGCTGGACGGGCGCGAAGAGGCCGAACTGGCGGCGGCGGGCATCGCCTCTGGCTTCATGGCGCCGGACGGTTTTGCCGGGGATCTGGGCGGCGGCAGTCTCGAGCTGATCAACCTGATGGGCAAGGAGCTGCTCGACGAGGTTTCGGTACCGCTTGGCAGCCTCAACCTGATGGAGATCGCGGGCGATGATTTCGCCAAGGCGTCCGCCCATATCGAAAAACATCTCGATGCCATTCCATGGCTCGAGAAGGGCAAGGGACGCCCATTTTATCTGATCGGTGGCACCTGGCGGTCGGTTGCCAAGCTGAACATGATGGAGACCGATTATCCGCTCTCGATCATGCACCACTACACCATGACGCCGAAGCAGATCGACACGCTGTTCGCCAGCGTCGTCAGCCCCAAGCCGAGTGCCAAAAACCTCAGCAAAATCTCACGGGACCGCCGCGAGATGCTCCCCTACGGCCTGCTTTTGCTGAAGCGGCTGGTGGATCGCATCAAACCGTCCGAGGCGATCTTTTCCGCCTATGGCGTGCGCGAGGGCGTGCTCTACCGCAACCTGCCGCCCGCCGAGCAGGCGCTCGACCCGCTGATCTTTGCCTGCGAGGAGATGGCCGCGCGCCGCGCGCGCTCCTTCGACTATGCCGGCGAGCTGTTCGAGTGGACCTCCGGCCTGTTCCAGACGGCCGACCTTGCCGAGACCGCCGAGGAAACACGCCTCCGCCGTGCCGCCTGCATGCTGTTCGATGTCGGCTGGCGCGGCCATCCCGACTATCGCGGCGAAAAGGCGCTGGGGCTGATCGCGCAATCCTCCTTCGTCGGCGTCGATCATCCGGGCCGCGCCTATCTGGCGCTTTCGGTGTTTTACAGCCATGAGCGGGCGGTCAGCGGCGATTTCAGCCCTGCCTTGCGCAAATTGGCCGGACGCAACCTCAACCGGCGGGCCCAGCTCCTCGGCATGGCGGCCCGCGTCGCATATAAGCTGTCGGTGAACATGCCGGGGATTATCAACGAGACAACCATAGGCTACAATGGTGGTAATCTCGTATTGCAATTGCCGGCAAAGCTCGAAGTGCTGGATGGCGAGGCGCTGCGCCGACGCTTCAAGGCCCTCGCGCAACTGGTGAATTGCGAGCCGGAGATCGTGATTGAGCCGAAGCGGAGCGCGGCTGCCTCCATTCTGCGCGCCTTCGTGGCGCGGGAATAGGGCGGCGGCGTAAGCCGAGGGAGCTGTTGGTAAGGGATGTGTGGCGCCTCATGCCGTTGCGGGCATTCGTGCTCGTGCCCTAATCATTCTGCAATAATGGCCGCTGATGCGGAGTGAGTCGCGGACGATGGACCAGGACCTATACCAAATACTGAATGTCAAGCGGGCGGCAACCCACGACGAGATTCGCGGCGCCTATCGCAAGCTGGCCAAGGAGTTCCACCCCGACCGCAATCCCGGCAATGCGGCCGCCGAGGAGAAATTCAAGCGCGTTTCCGCCGCCTTCGACATTCTGGGCGATCCGGACAAGCGCCGCCGCTACGACAATGGCGAGATCGACGCGTCCGGCCGCGAGAGTTCAGGCTATTACGGCGACAATGGCGGCGGCCAGCGCTACCGTCCCTCCGATAATTTCGGCGATTTCGGCGACATTTTCGGCGATTTCTTCGGCCGCGGCGGCACCGGCACCGCCAGCGGCGGCTTCAACATGCGCGGTATGGATTACCGCTACCATTTGGAGATCGAATTTCTCGAGGCGGTGAACGGCGTCAAGAAGCGCGTGCTGCTGCCGGAGGGCGAGACGCTCGACATCAACGTGCCTTCGGGCGTGGTGCAGGGGCAGGTTTTGCGGCTGAAGGGCAAGGGCGGCCCCGGCGTCGGGCGCGGCCAGCCGGGCGACGCGCTGATCGAGCTGAAAATCCGCCAGCACCCGTTCTTCGAGCGCGAGGGCGACGACATCGTGCTGGATTTGCCGATTGCGCTGTACGAGGCGGTTTTGGGCGCCAAGGTCGAAGCGCCGACGATCAACGGCCGTGTCGCGCTGACCGTGCCGAAGGGCGCCTCCACCGGACAATTGCTGCGCTTGCGCGCCAAGGGCGTCAGGAACGCCCAGACCGGCAACACCGGCGACCAGCTCGTGAAGCTGTGCATCGTCATGCCCCAGCGCATCGACCGCGAGCTGTTCGACTTCATGGAAGGCTGGAGCGAACTCCACCCCTACGACCCGCGCTCGAAGCTGAAGGAAGCGATTTGAGGCGCTGAGATGAAGTGCGGCGTGTTTTGACTCCGCGTCTCAACAGGCCGAAGGCTGTCCCTCTCCCCATAGACATTTTCAGAACCCGCTACTCTCATTTCCGTCGCCCCGGTTGTTAGAGCCGGGGCCCACTCGCCTCTCCACCGGCACTGTGCTCGCTGTTCTGCCAATGGATCCCGGTTCGGCCTGACGGCCGCCCGGGACGACGGGAGGAGAGGTCCATGCGATATGCAAAGTGGGGGAAGGACTTGGCTGCTGATCGGTGTTGGTCTGGGACATTCCCGCCTGACTGATCCGCACTAACCGGCAAAATCCGCCCAGCCGCGATCCTTGTCGGATATCACCGTCACCGGCAGGGGCCAGTCGATGCCGAAGGCGGTATCGTCATAGCGGACGCCGCTCGCCGCAGTCGGCTCGTAAAAGGCCGAGATCAGATAGCCGACCTCCACGTCGTCCGTCAGCGCCTGGAAACCGTGCGCGAAGCCTTTCGGGATATACAACCGGTGGCGATTCTGCGCCGTCAGCTCAAAGCCCTGCCAGCGCCGGAAGGTCACCGCACCGGGCCGCAGATCCACGATCACGTCGAGGATCGCGCCCTTGCCGCATGTGACGATCTTCACTTCGCCATGCGGGTCGGCCTGGAAATGCATGCCCCGCAGCGTGCCCTGCTTCACCGAGGATGACGTGGCGTGCTGGACGAATTGCGTCTCCAGCCCGTGCTCGGCCAGTTCGCGCACGCAAAAAGTTCGGGCGAAGAAGCCGCGATGGTCGTGGACGGGCTCCGGCACGATCAGCCAGGCCCCTGGCAGGCTGGTCTCCTCAAACCGCATGACAAGGTCCTCCGTGCTTGGGCCCGCCGCGTGTTATTGCTGGGCTGGCGCATCCGGTGCCGGGGCGGCCTGCGCTGCGCCGGGAGCCGGTGCCGGGTCCGCGTCGGGCGTTGCCGAAACGGCGGGCTCGCCTACGTCTTCGACCGGCTCGGCGCCCTTGGCCAGCACGGTCGAGGCCCAATCCACCAGCTCCGTCGCCGCGATGCCGAACGCCTTGTTCAGCGCCTCGACCGCCGGGCCGGTATCAGCCGACGGCGCGGGAGCCTCGGCATGAAACAGCTTGGCGTCGATGATCTTGCCGTCCTTGTCGGCGATCTTGGCGCTGAAATCGAGTTCGGCGAGCGGCGTTGGGCCGGTCAGCATCTGGAAATTGCGAATGTCGGTCAGGAGCTGGAAATCGCCGGTCACCGCATCGCCATTCTTGCTGACGCTGCCGATATAGCCCGCGTTCTCGAAGCTCTGCACGATCTTGGACTGCACCAGCACGGTGAGATTGTCCGCCCAGCGCGGGCCCGGCGTCAACGGGCTTTCATTCGGCGAGGGCCGGAACAGGATGTTCTGCGTATTGACCTGGATGATCGCCGACGGCTCGGGGATGGTGAGCTGGCCGCGCAAGGGTTTTGCCGGGCTGTCGAACTTCGTCGCCGCGATCAGGTCGAAGGCCTTGTCGCTGTCGGGGCCGCGCACGCCGCCGGTCATGCGCTCGAGGCCGGCGAGAATGCCGTCGACCTTGGCGGCATTGCGCGACAGCGCGGAGGCGAAATTGTTCAGATTGCCGACAAGCTCCTTGAAGGGCTGCGAATTGTCGTCGAGGATGCCGTTGATCTTCAGAAGCGCGTCGCGGGCCGATGTCGTCACGGTCTGCCCCGCGCCGACGCGGGCGACCAGCAAGGGCGGACGGCCGTTCTGCGGCACCAGCGGCACGCCGCTATTGCCGCCGGTCAGCGAGATCGCCGCGACGCCGGTCAGGCCCTGATATTCGAGATCGACTTCGGTGTCGCTGCGGATCGGCGTGTCGGCATCGACCGCGACCTCGACATCGACCTCGCTCGGGCGCACGGCGCTCAGGCGCAGCGCGGTGACTTCGCCGACGCGGATGCCGTTGAACAGCACCGACGAGCCCGTGAACAGGCCCGATACCGATTTGTCGAAGCGGACATTGTAGGTCGCCCGCTGGCCGAAGCCAGCGGAGTTGTTGAGCCAGTAAATGAAGCCGAAACCTCCCGCGAGCACCGCGATGAGGAAGAGGCCCATGAGGATATAGCGTGCACGGATTTCCATCTGCTGGCCTTCACATGGCGGTTGGGCGGGGCGCTTGCGCGATCATGCTGGCGCGCTTGCCCCGGAAATAGGATTTCACCCAAGGGTGTTCGGACATCATCATCATGTCCATGGTGCCCTCGGCGACGACGACGCCGTCGGCCAGCGCCGCGATCCGGTCGCAGACCGTATGCAGGCTTTCCAGATCATGCGTGACCATGAAAACGCTGAGACCCAGCGTCTGCTGCAGCGTACGGATTAGCAGGTCGAAATCGCCGGCGGAGATCGGGTCGAGGCCGGAGGTCGGCTCGTCGAGGAAGACGATTTCGGGGTCGAGCGCCAGGGCGCGGGCGAGGGCGACGCGCTTGGTCATGCCGCCGGACAGCTCGGAGGGGAATTTATCGGCGTCGCGCGCCGTCAGCCCGACCATTTCCAGCTTGGCGATGGCGACCTCGTCCATCAGCCGCTCGGACAGTTTCAGATATTCCCGCATCGGGAATTGCACGTTCTGGCGCACCGTGAGCGAGGAGAACAGGGCGCCGTTCTGGAACAGCACGCCCCAGTGCCGCTCGACGCCGCGCCTTTGTGCGTCGCTCGCCGTGTCAAGCCGCGTGCCGAGCGCTTCGATGCTGCCCGCCCTACGCGGCAAAAGGCCGATGATCGTCCGCAGCAGCACCGATTTACCGCTGCCCGAGCCGCCGACGAGCCCCAGGATTTCGCCGCGATGCACGTCGAGCGACAGGCCCTTCAGCACATTGTGGTCGCCGAAACCGACCACGAGATCGCGCACTTTGATGATGGCTTCCGGCATCCCGCCTCACATTCCGATCGAGGCGAAGAAAATGGCGAACAATCCGTCCAGCACGATGACCATGAAGATCGATTTTACCACCGATGACGTTGTTTTGAGGCCGAGGGATTCGGCGCTGCCCTGCACGCGCAGGCCCTCGGTGCAGGCGACGAACCCGATCACCAGCGCCATGAACGGCGCCTTGATCAGCCCGACCTCGAAATGGGTGATGCTGATCGCCTCGCGCAGCCGCTCGATATAGATCTCTGGCGCCATGCCGCCATAGAGGAAGGCGACGAGCCCGCCGCCGAACAGCGCCGCCATCGAGCCGAGGAAGGCGAGGATCGGCAGCGCGATGAGCAGCGCCAGGATGCGCGGCAGCACCAGCACTTCGATGGGATCGAAGCCCATGGTGCGCAACGCGTCGACCTCCTCGCGCATCTTCATCGAGCCAAGCTCGGCGGTGTAGGAACTGCCCGAGCGGCCGGCGACCATGATGGCGACGATCAGCACGCCGATTTCGCGCAGCACCAGAATGCCGACCATGTCCACGACATAGATGTCGGCGCCGAACTGGCGGAAATGGAAAAAGCCCTGCTGGGCGATGATGCAGCCGATCAGGAAGGTGATCAGCAGGATGATCGGCACCGCCTGCCAGCCGACGCGGTCGAGATGGTGCACGGCGGAGGTAATGCGGAAATTTTTCGGGCGGGCGACGACCCTGACCAGCGCCTCGCCGACCGCGCCGAACATGTTGACGAAGGGCAGCGTGCCGCGCAGGGCGCCCTCGAAGCTGCGGCCGATGCCATTGAGCCAGCGCAGGATTCCGGCGGATGTCCGCCGCGCATCCGTGTCGCCGCGATTGGCCTGATGAACCTCGTCGAGCAGACCGCGATAATGCTCCGGCAGGCCGGTGATCTCGACGCTGCGTTCGTTGCCCTTCCAGGCGCGCACCAGCCGCTCCAGCAGCCAGGCGCCAAAGGTGTCGAACTCACGTACGCCGGTCATGTCGATCGACATGCCGTGCAGTTTCGCGGCGGCGGCCGCCTGATTGTCGACCAGCGATTCGAGCTGCCCGGCATAGGTTGCGGTCCAAGAACCGCTGGCCGCGAGGAGCAGCCGCTCGCCGCTCACCGTGCTGTTCAATGCGGGCGCCGATGCCATCCCCACCCCATACACTCTCCAGATTCACCTTACGCAGCTAAGCTTTAGCGTCCTTCGCACGAAAATAAAATAACCGATGCTCCGAACGGCGCGAGTGGCGTCAGCGACGCAACTTTAGCGTGCATCTCTGATGCGGACGACACGGAAGGTGCGCTCTTTGCCGTCCTGCTCCTTGAGCGAGACATAGGCGCCGAGCTCGAAGACATGCGTGTTGAAGCGGTAGCCGCTGTCATCGTCGTCCTCATTGCCCTCGCCGTCATAATGGAAGGCCCAGGCGCCGCCGGGCTTGCGGATGAGATGGCCGCTCTCCTCGTCCTCGTCGCCCCAGAAGCGGGTAACGGTGCATTCGCCGCGATGATGCTTCCATTCGGCCGCGTCCAGGCTGCCGTCCGCCGCCAAGGGAGCAACGAACTCATAGCCGTGCTCATTGCTGCCGTCCGGGAACTCATGATCTCTGGCAAGCTCGAGGCGGATGCTCTTCATGGTCATGGCGGTGTCCTTCCATTGTCCGGCGACCCGGAGCTGAGCATATGGGTATGAGCTTTCAAATAGGTCAAGCTGGCGGCAGTTCTTTGATTTGCGCCATGTTCACCCCACATTGCGCAACGACAAATGCCCACGGCCCCCTTGCTCTTTAAGGGCCACCTCCCTAAACCTGCATCTCAAGTCCTTCCCGATAAAACCCTCTGGTTCCCCGCAATGGTCAACCCCGCCGCTACCGATCATCCCCCTGTCAAGCACGGCAATATCGGCGTGCTGATCGTCAATCTGGGCACGCCCGACGCGACCAGCTATTGGCCGATGCGGCGCTATCTGAAGGAATTTCTATCCGACCGGCGGGTGATCGAGGTCAATCCGGTGGTCTGGTGGTTCATCCTGAACGGCCCGGTGCTGACCAAGCGGCCCTTCAGCTCGGGCGAAGCCTACCGCCAGATCTGGAACACCGAGCGGGACGAATCCCCCTTGCGCACCATCACGCGCAACCAGGCTGAGATCCTTAGCCGGGATTTGGCCGAGCAGCCGCGCGTCAAGGTCGACTGGGCGATGCGTTATGGCAATCCCTCCATTGCGTCGCGGCTCGAGGTGTTGCAGGCCGAGGGCTGCGAGCGCATCCTGCTGGTGCCGCTCTATCCGCAATATTCCGCCGCCACCACCGCGACCGTCTGCGACAAGGCGTTCGATGCGCTGAAGACCATGCGCTGGCAGCCGACATTGCGCGTGGCGCCGCCCTATTATTCCGATCCCGGCTATATCGAGGCGCTGGCCCAGTCGATGCGCGCCAGCATCGCGGCGCTGGATTTCGAGCCGGAGGTGGTGATCGCCTCCTTCCACGGCCTGCCGCTGGAATATTTCCAGAAGGGCGACCCCTATCATTGCCACTGCGTGATGACGGCGCGGCTCTTGCGCGAACGGCTCGGCTGGGACGAAAAGCGCCTCCAGACCACCTTCCAGTCGCGCTTCGGCAAGGCGGAATGGCTGCAACCCTATACGGACAAGACCATCGCGCGCCTCGCGGAAGAAGGCGTCAAGCGGATGGCGGTAATTACGCCGGGCTTCGTTTCGGACTGCGTCGAGACGCTGGAGGAGATCGCCATGCAGGGCGGCGAGACCTTCCACGAACATGGCGGCGAGCATTTCGCCGCTCTTCCCTGCCTCAATGACAGCCCCGAGGGCATGGCGTTCCTGGCGACGCACGTCCGGCGTGAATTGCAGGGCTGGATTTAGCCTCCGGGGTATGGCGGCGAACCGGGCGCCCGCCGCCATGCGCGATCAATCGCCGAATATATCGAAGATGCTCCGGCGCCCGCCGCGATTGCGCCCGTAGTCGTCGTCATCATCGTCATCCCCCCAGCCGCGGCGGCCTTCGGGACGGCCCATCGGCCGAGGATCATATCCTCCTTGCGCCCACCCCTCCCGGCGGTCGTCATGATGTCCCGACTCCGCCTCGCGCGCGAAGGCGAGCAGCTTTTCAAGCTCGCCGCGGTCGAGCCACACGCCGCGGCAGGTCGGGCAGATGTCGAACTCAACGCCGGATCGTTGCACGGTCTGCATCGGTCCATTGTCGTTCGGGCAAAGCAACAGGGGCATCAGGTTTCTCC
This sequence comes from Rhodomicrobium sp. R_RK_3, assembly GCF_002198715.1. Classification (GTDB taxonomy): domain Bacteria; phylum Pseudomonadota; class Alphaproteobacteria; order Rhizobiales; family Rhodomicrobiaceae; genus R-RK-3. Next base: position 129,933 of record NZ_MWLK01000021.1, read on the forward strand.
TTTCAGGTTGGGATGGGTCGCCGGCGCGCCAGAGCAAACGGTCGTTGCCCGCGGCGGGGATGGCGAAGGCAAACGGCCACGCGGCCGGGATCGCGCGGAGGCGGCGCAGACGCCGGAGCCAGCTTGCTCAGTCTCTCGAATTGGGAAATTCAATGGCCACCTCCGTGTTAGGGAGTGGGCTCGATCGGGCGCCGTGAACATCGGGCCCAGGCATCAAGCGCACTCGATGCGGTCCGACATCACGACCATCAGGTCGCCAGAGGGGCCCGGCCCGCAAAATCGAGATAGGGGATCCGGATTGACCTTGCAAGGGGGGGAGGTTCCGGCTTCTTCGCCTATGTTTGTGCGACGTTGCGGCCGGCTAAGCGCTTGCCGGTCCGGGCTCGCCAGGTCGGCGGCCGCCCCCACTCGACCCGCGCCTCCCGGTTGCTGAACACTGCCATGGTTGGCCCGCATTCATTTGATGTGTGCTATTCCTTAACGGCTTTTTGCTTCCTATCGCACTGACACGCGCTCGAAGCGAAGATTCCGGGCTTCTGGGGAGAATAATCATGTCGGGCTTTTCGATTTTTATTATCACTCTCCTCTTCCTCATCGTCGTCACCGTGCTCTCGACCGCCAAGGTCGTGCCGCAAGGCAATAATTTCACCGTCGAGCGGCTTGGCCGCTATGTCCGCACGCTGGGGCCGGGGCTCGGCATCATCGTGCCGTTCATCGAGCGGGTCGGGCGCCGCGTCAACATGATGGAACAGGTGCTCGACATCCCCACGCAGGAGGTCATCACGCGCGACAACGCCATGGTCCGCGTCGATGCCGTCGCCTTCTATCAGGTGCTCGACGCCGCCCAGGCCGCCTATGAGGTCAGCAATCTGCAGCAGGCCATGCTCAACCTGACCATGACCAATATCCGCACCGTGATGGGCTCGCTGGACCTCGACGAATTGCTCTCCAACCGCAACGAGATCAATGCGCGGCTTTTGCATATCGTCGACGAGGCGACCAACCCCTGGGGCATCAAGGTGACGCGCGTCGAGATCAAGGACATCGCGCCGCCCGCCGATCTGGTCGTCGCCATGGGCCGGCAGATGAAGGCCGAGCGCGAAAAGCGCGCCTCGATCCTGGAAGCGGAAGGCAAGCGGCAGGCCGCGATCTTGCAGGCCGAGGGTGACAAGCAGGCGCAGGTGCTCTCCGCCGAGGGCCGCAAGGAAGCCGCCTTCCGCGACGCCGAAGCGCGCGAGCGCCTCGCCGAAGCCGAGGCCCGCGCCACGCAATTCGTCAGCGACGCCATCGCCTCGGGCAGCATCCAGGCCATCAACTATTTCGTCGCCAATAATTATGTCGGCGCGCTGAAGGAACTGGCCCGCTCGCCCAATCAAAAGGTTTTGATGCTGCCGATCGATACGGCCGGCATCATCGGCGCGATTGGCGGCATCGCCGAGATCACGCGCGAAGCCTTTGGCGGGCTGAACGGCGCCCAGAAGCCCGGCGATGGGGCGGATGGCGCGGCGGCGCGCGCCACGGCGGACGCGCGGGCGAAGGCTTCCGGGCGCACGACGCCGGGCGGCTCGGTGCCGACGGTCTCGTAGAGCGCCGTGATCGACCAGGATGCGGACATCAAACTGCCGCGCGATTTGGCAAATCCGGCCTCGGCCCTGTCCGATCGCGCCACTCAGCCGGGGGACACGCTTTCGATGGACAATTATCTCAACCTGCTGATCGGCGCGACCGGCTGGAACTGGCTGATCGCCGCCGCCATCTTCTTCGCCCTCGACGTGCTGGCGCCGGGCTTCTTCCTGCTCTGGTTCGGCTTCGCCGCCGCAGCCGTCGCGGCCCTGGTCTTCGTGGTGCCGCTGCCGCCGCATTGGCAGATCATCGCCTTTTGCACCGCCTCGGTCGCCTCGTTGCTGATCGGCCGCAAGCTCTGGGGCGGCGCCAATGAAGACACCAGCGACAAGCCGCTGCTCAACCAGCGCGCCCGCCAGCTCATCGGCCGCGTCTTCGTGCTGAAGACGGCGATCCAGGGCGGCGAAGGCCGCGTCTATGCCGGCGACGGCGTCTGGTCCGTCCGCGGCCCCGACATGCCCGCCGGCAAACTGGTCCGCGTCACCGATGCAGATGGGACCGTGCTGATCGTCGAGGCGGCGGAGGGGGCATAGGCCCGAATGTAATCTCACTCGCGTCGTCCGGACACCGCGAGCGCTGCGGCACGAGGAAAGGCGAGTGGCGCCGGCTCGAAGTCGGGGCGACGAGTTTGGAAATAAAAGGCGGGATCGACTCACCGCTGACCACGTCGCGACCGTAATTCTCCAGCAATCCCCGGAAGTTTTCCCGCACGGGTAAATTTATCCCCAAACGTGTTCGAATTCCCATAATACGCAGTATTGCGTAAGGTCGGCCCGGCAGAGTAAGAGATTATACGCACCTATCCGGTGCGGGGGGACTCCGATCGACTTGTATGCGTTGGGGAGCAGACTATGGCGCAGATGATACCGGAGCGGCTGCCGGCGAGGGCGAGCCGTGGCGAAGAGCGGCTGTTCGAGATCCTGAAAAAGCTGCCGGATGATTGCATTGTCTATTACGAGCCGATCGTCGCCGACCGTTATCCTGATTTCGTCGTCATCATTCCAAGTCTTGGCGTGCTCATCGTCGAGGTGAAGGGCTGGTATCTCGGCTGGATCTCGGACGCCGATCAGGAGCGTGTCGTCGTCAATGAGAATGGCGGACAGGTGCGCAGGGACCATCCCCTTCAGCAGGCGCGCAAATATCAGTACGAGCTGATGGACGAGGCGCGCAGGCAGGATTTCGCAAAATGCCTGCTTCATCAGGGCGGCGAGCGCCTTGGCAATTTTCTGTTCCCGTTCGGCCATTTCGCGCTGCTGACCAACATCACCCGCGAGCAATTGGACAAGTCGGACAAGCCGGCCGTGCGGCAGGCGTTTTCCTCGCGCCGCGACGTCACCCGCGATGTCATGGAGGAATGGGAAGCGCTGGGCGGCGAAGCCTTGCTGCTGGCGCTGCAGGCGCGGTTCGATCCTTATTGGCCGATCGAGCCGCTGAGCCCGCGGCAGGTCGATGCGATCCGCGCGGTAATTCATCCGGAGACGATCATCTCGCTGCCGGCAGTGGGCGGTGGCGCAGGCCCGCGCGATGGCCTCGACCTGCTCAAGATCCTCGATCTTCACCAGGAGCGTGAGGCCCGCAATATCCGCAGCGGACACCGGATCATCCGGGGCGTAGCGGGCTCCGGCAAGACGGTGCTGCTGCTGGCCCGCGCCAAAATGCTGGGCGGCGATGGCAGCAAGAGGGTGCTGCTGCTTTGCTATAATAGGGCGTTGGCGGGATATCTTCGTTCCTGTGTGTCGAACTATCCGAATGTCACTGTGCGGCATTTCTATGAATGGGGCAGGGCGAACGGGATCGGGTTCAAGCGTGACGAAGGCGCAGACGATTATGGGCAGCGCCTGCTAACTCAGCTTGAGCGCGGTGAAGGCGAGGCTGGCATGTTTGACGCTGTCTTGATTGATGAGTATCAGGACTTCGCCTTGTCCTGGTTCAAATGCGCCAAGCTCGCGTTGAAAGAACCGGAAGATGGGGATTTCGTCATTGTCGGCGATGCGAGCCAGTCGGTTTATAAGCAGCTAGGTTTTCGATGGTCCGATGCCGGTATCAAGGCGCGCGGACGCTCGACCAAGCTTGAGGTGAACTACCGCAATACCCGCGAGATGATGATTGCGGCCGCAAGCTTCGCGCCGCAAGGCCGTGACGACGAGGACGATCTCGGCGCGAGCGTTCCTCCGTCGGTCGAGACATGCCGCCGTAGCGGACCGAAGGTCGAGGTTATCCAGTGCCTCGACATAGCCGACGAAGTGACCCAGGCCGCGAGGCGAATCAAGCAGTGGATCGACGCAGGCCAGTACCGGCCTCACGAAATCGCAATTTTGTATGCACGTCGGGAGACCCGGCGGCACAAGTCCGAGCTGTACCGCCTTCGCGGTCTCCTGGACCCTTATCCATCGGTACTGCTTGCCGGTGATGCCGACGTTGGCTCGTATGCCGATCCGGGAATCAAGATCTCGACCATCTACAGCTCCAAGGGCCTGCAATTCCCGGCGGTTCTGGTGATCTGGGCCGATCTCCTTCCGTCGAATTTCCCAGATCGCGATGACGACAATGAGCGAAGCCAATTCTATGTCGCTTTGACCCGGGCCGAGCATCAGCTGGTGATTACGCATTCCGGCGGATCGACCTATGTCGACGAGTTGCGGAATAATCTTGAGCTTCCCCGGTCGGAGGCCGCGTTGGGGCAACCGTGGCTGCCTGAGATCGTGGATAGCCCGGAAGGCGTCGGGGCGAACGACAATCTGGGTCTTTAAGGCCGTTCCGCAAGTCAGGGCGCGGCGACGCGCCCTTCAGCGACCACGCACTTGTCATTCCCGCGAATGCGGGAATCCATTGCGCCCCAGCAGTCTCGGCTGAGGGAGTGCCTCGGCTGCAAACGTTGCCCTCTACTGGATCCCCGCTTCGCGGGGATGACAAAAAAGGAGAGCGTTCGCGAGCCGTCGCCCCTAAGCCACTCCGGCCCGCAGCAGATCGTGGATGTGGATGATGCCGACCGGCTTGGCGTCCTCCACCACGAACACCGCCGTGATTGCCGATTCGTTCACCAGTTGCAGGGCCGCGCTGACCAGCGTGTCGGGCGTGATTGTCTTGGGGTGGGCGGTCATGATCTCCCGCACTTCGGCGGACAGCAGATCCGGACCCATATGGCGGCGCAGATCGCCATCCGTCACGATGCCCAGCAATTCGCCCGCATCGCCGACGACGCCGAGGCAGCCGAAGCTCTTCTCCGTCATGATGACCAGCGCTTCGCCCATCCGGGCGGAGGCCGCGCAAAGAGGCAGGCGCTCGCCGCTATGCATCATGTCGGCAGCGTAACGTAAATTGGCGCCGAGCTGGCCGCCGGGATGAAAAATCTTGAAATCGGCGGCGCTGAAGCCGCGCGATTCCAGCAGCGCCACCGCCAGGCAGTCGCCCGCGGCGAGCTGCATCGCGGTGGAGGTGGTCGGCGCGAGGCCGTGCGGGCAGGCTTCCTGCGAATTGGGCAGCTTCAGCACCACGTCCGAGGCCTTGCCGAGAGCGCTCTCCTCGCGCGAGGTCAGCGCGATCAGCGGCACGGCGAAGCGGCGTGAATAGGTGATGATATTGCCCAGTTCCACGGTCTCGCCGGACCAGGACAGCGCCAGGATGACGTCCTCCGGCGTAATCATGCCGAGATCGCCGTGGCTTGCCTCGCCCGGATGCACGAAGAAGGCCGGGGTACCGGTCGAGGCGAAAGTCGCGGCGAGCTTTTGGCCGATATGGCCGCTCTTGCCCATTCCGGTGACGATGACGCGGCCGCGCGAGGCCCGGATGGTCTCGACCGCCGCCACGAAAGCTGCGCCCAGGCCATCGTCGATGGCGGCCTTCAGCGCGGCAAGGCCGCCGATCTCCAGATCGAGCGTGCGCCGCGCCGAGGCGATGGCGCCCTCCGGCTCGGCCTTTGTTCCTCGCGCGATGATGACCGGGCGACGGAGCGCCTCGTCCTGCAGCATGCCCTGCTCCCCTAGAAGGCTTCCCCAACAAGCATCGGGAAAGCCATCCCTCGCGGAACCGGGATAGACGCGGCTTTTCCCACAAAAAATGGTGCGCAAATAAAAACGTCCAGATTGTGATCGGTCCGGCTGGACCGACCGCCAATCTTTTCCCCAACCGCCCGGTCAGCCCGCCAGCAGCTTGCCCATCTCTTCGGCGAAGCGCGGGCCCAGCTCCTTATGGTCGAGCGCGAAGGCCGCATTCGCCAAGAGGAAGCCGAGTTTTGAACCGCAGTCGAAGCTGCGGCCGGAATATTTATAGGCGTAGAAGCGCTGCGTCTTCATCAGCGTCTTCATGGCGTCGGTGATCTGGATCTCGTTGCCGGCGCCGCGCTCCTGGCTGGAGAGGATGTCGAAGATCTCCGGCTGCAGCAGATAGCGGCCCATGATGATGAGGTTGCTCGGCGCTTCGGCGACCGAGGGCTTTTCCACCATCGCGGTGATCGGCCAGAGCGGCCCGTCGCCCGGCTCGATGCCGACGATGCCGTAGCTCGAGACCTCGTTCTGCGGCACTTCCTCGACGGCGATCAGATTGACCTTCTCGCCGGCCGCCGACAGCTCATTATAGACGTCCATCATCTGCGCGAGGCAGCTCGGCCCGTCATTCTTCACCAGCACGTCCGGCAGCAGCAGCGCGAAAGGCTCGTGCCCGACGATGTCGCGCGCGCACCAGACCGCGTGGCCAAGGCCGAGCGGTTCCTGCTGGCGGGTGAAGCTGGTCTGGCCGGGCGCGGGCAGAAAACGGTTCAGCGCCTCGAGTTCGGCCAGCTTGTTGCGCTGGCGCAGCGTGTGTTCCAGCTCGAAGGGGCGGTCGAAATGGTCCTCGATGACGCCCTTATTGCGCCCGGTGACGAAAATCAGATGTTCGGCGCCGCCCTGGCGCGCTTCGTCCACCACATGCTGGATCACCGGACGGTCAACAACGGTGAGCATTTCCTTGGGCATCGCCTTGGTGGCAGGCAAAAACCGCGTCCCCAGGCCGGCGACGGGAAAGATGGCTTTACGGATGGATTGGGTCATTTGCTGCTTTTTAATGTGGGTAAAATTACGGCTCAATTTGGGACAGAAACGCCCGCCCGGAATTTATGGCCGAAAGGGCAAACCCCGTCCAGACCAGATTTGCGCGATGTTTGACGCAGCATCCATAAGCGAACGACAACCTCCGCGCGCACTTCCGGGCTGGCATCGCGGCGCAGTCTCTGCCAGTATGCGCCCGGTAAACGATTTGAGGGTTCTGAATGTTTCGCTTGTGCGCCTGCCGCACGCTGATTGCCGTGATGCTTGCCGTCTGCGCTCTCGCGATGGCGTCCCCCGTAAGGGCGGCGAGTTTCGAGGTTTGGCTCGGCGAATTATGGCCCGAGGCCAAGGCAGCCGGCGTTTCCCGCGCCACCTTCGACCGCGTTTTCGCTGGAATGACGCCCGATTGCGGCGTGCCCGGCGTGTTCTGCCCGGGCGAGAAGGAGAAGCCCGCCGGCCGCACGCTGAGCGAGCGCACCGGCCTTCCTGAGACCTGTAACAAGATCACCCAGTCCGAGTTCCTGCAGCCGGAAAAATACTTCCCGCCCAAATATATGCGCTCGCTGGCGCTGCGCGGCAAAGGCATCCTCGACAAGCTCGAAAAGGAAGGGCCCAAGACCCATCAGGCGCTGATCGACATCGAGCAGAATTTCCGCATTCCGCGCGCCATGCTGATGGGCTTGTGGGGCCGCGAGACCGCCTTCGGCGACGCCAAGCTCGACCATAACGCGCTGCAAGCGCTCGCCTCCTCCGCCTATGCCGGCTACAAGAGCCGCCGCGATTGGAGCCGCAAGCAATTGATCGCGGCGTTGAAAATGGTCGAGGACGGCCATATCACGCCGGAGAAGTTCCGCAGCTCCTATGCCGGCGCGACCGGCCTCACCCAGATCATGCCCGACGAATTCCTCGGCTTTGCCGTCGACGGCGACCGCGACGGCAAGCGGGATATCTGGAATTCCATGCCGGACGCGATGGCGACCACGGCCAATGTTCTGAAGGATCGCGGCTGGCATAGCGCGGCGCGGAGCTGGGGCTATGAGATCAAGCTGCCGCCCACCAGCCAGAGTTTCGACTGCACCATGGAGAACCGCACCAATCGCTGGCCGATCGGCGAATGGGCGAGCCGCTACGGCATTTCCCGGCTGGCGCCCGGCGGCGGCACGCTGGACTTCCCCAACCCGGCGGTGACCGGCTATCTCGTCATGCCTGCCGGCGCGCGCGGACCGGCCTTCATCGCCACCGAGAATTTCGACGTGCTGCGCAGCTACAACCCGTCCGACCTCTATGCCCTGTTCGTCGGGCACTTGGCCGACCGCGTCGGCTGCGACACGGATGGGCGCGAATGCGGCTTCCAGACGCCCTGGCCGAAAGCCACCGACGCCGATTTCGAATTTTCGGTGGAGAATCTATGCCGGATGCAGGTGGCGCTGAAGCAACGCGGCTTTCTTGACGGCACTCCGGACGGGCTGTTCGGCGCGGGCACCCGCGTCGCCATCGGGCGCTATCAGAAAGCCATGCAGCGCTCGCCCGATTGCTATCCGACCCGCACAATCTTCCAGGAGCTGACCGGCAAATCCGGCACCCAGGCTCTCAACGCTCCGAACTAGCGATGGCGCGGCAATCAGGGTAGAACCGGCTGGACGATGGCGGCCAATTTCGTAAGATCTGGCTGACATATCGGACTTGGCGAAACGACGAAGATGACGGCAATGCGCATGATCCCCTCCCGGCCAAGACGGCGCCATCGGTTTCAGGCAATCGGCGCGTCGCTGCTGACCGCACTCGCCATGTCGGCCGCCCCGGCGGAGAACGCCGCCGCACAGGCGCAGAGCCAGGCCCAGAACCAGGGGCAGGCGCCCGCCTTCGCCTTCCGCGCCCGCTCCTATATCAATCCGTTTCCGCAGACCGACCGCTATCATCTGCATGTCATCGGCGATTTTCTCGGCGCGGGCCTCGCCAGCGGCCTCGAGGAAGCCTTCGCCCAGGACGGCACGCTGAAGATCATCAACTCGACCAAGCCGACTGCCGGTCTTGCCCGGCCAGACCGCACCAGTTGGGCCGCCGATATCGAGGAACTGGCAAAGGCGCAGCCGATCCACATCGCCGTCGTCATGATGGGCGTCAACGACGTGCGCAACATCCGCACCGATGGCGGCACCATCGCCCGCTGGGGCACCGAGGAATGGCGCACCGCTTACGGCGAGGAAGTCGACAAGCTGATCAAGGCGCTGAAGGACAAGGGCATCGCCATCTACTGGGTCGGGCTGCCGGTGATGGCGAACGCCAAGACCAACGAAGCCATGGCGCTGATGAACGACATCATCCGCGAACGGACCTATGTCTCCGGCACCAAATATATCGATAGCTGGAACGGCTTTACCGACCAGCTCGGCGCCTTCGCCGCCTATGGCCCGGACCTGACCGGCCAGTCCAAGAAGCTGCGCGAGGCCGACGGCACCTCCTTCACCGCGCGCGGCAACCGGAAGCTGGCCGATTACGTCGAGATCAATCTGAGGCGCGACCTCGCCGCCGCCCGCTCCGAGCGCAACATCCCGCTCGCCGGCGACGACGAGGAGCAGTCGCGGCTGGTGGCCAAGGCGCCGGGCGACGCCGCGCCGCTCGCCGACAATGCCGCGCCTTCCGCCGGGGCAAACCCCGCAGCGCCGCAATCGGACAATCCGTCCACGGCGCCCGCCGGCAAAACCGCCGCCGCCGCGCCGCAAGGAACGCCCGGCGCAGCGCCCCAGGGGCCTGCCGCGCCGGCGGCTCCGGCACCGGTTGCCGCCAACGCTTTTGCCAGCGGCTACTCGCCGCCCGGCGAAACGATTTTGGGCGATGTCAGCGAGGGCGTCACAGGTCTGGCGACTGTGTCTCCGATGACAGACCTCAACGCAAATTTCGGCGAACGCCGCCTTCCGGTCACGGAAAGGCTTTATTATAAGGCTCTGGTCAAAGGGGAAGCGCTTAAACCGAAGCCCAGCCGGGCTGACGATTTCAAGTGGCCGCGAAGCTGAAGGCAGGCGTCGCGGCTCGGCGTCGTTGCGTTATCGCGTTTTAGGGGGAATTGGAAGTTGATTGGGGCGTGGGCGGACTCCAGGCACGTGCGTCGCGCAGTGCGGATCGTGGCTGCGGGGGTGACGGCATTCGGCGTGGCCGGCTGCTTGCCGGGAAGCCAGTCCGCGAACAAGAAGGGCGATGCCGCGCATCCCTATGCCGAGGCATCCGGCAAGCCCGGCGCCATCCGCACCGGCAAGAGCGACCCGCAGCTCGACGAGATCGCCGAAGCCGCCGATAGGCTGTTTAACACCGACGCCGCCACCGCCAGCCGCAAATCGAGCCAGGAAGCGGCGATCTATACGACCGCCACCACGAGCGCTTCGGCCCAGGATGCTCTGACCGGCGGCGGCGGCGCGCCTTCCGTCGAGGAAATTCCCGAAATCCCGGCCAATGTCGCGCTCGCGCGGTTCTTCTCCGCGCTCGAGAAGTTGGAGGGGCGGCAGGGCACCAAGACCGTCACCGTGCTGCATCTCGGCGACAGCCATATCGCGGCCGACCGGTTCTCCGGCGGGTTGCGCGACCAGTTCCAGAGCCGCTTCGGCGATGCCGGCCGGGGCATGCTCACGCCCGGCCTGTATCTTGCGAGCGGCGTCAAATTCGATCGCGGCGGCCAGTGGCAGACCGCGCTCAGCACCGGCACCGTGCCCGGCCCCTACGGCATCACCGGCGCCAAGCTGACGGCGGAGGGCCGCGATGCCTGGCTGCGGCTGACGGCGGTCGACCAGCCATTTGCCTGGTGCGAATTGACGCTCGAGAGCGGCCCCGACACCGGCACCGTGCTGATCGATCTCGACGGCGACCAGAAGCAGGCCTCGACCCGCGAAGCGGCGCCGAACTGGCGCAATATCCGCATCGAGCGGCAGGCGCGCGAGCTTCTCATCAAGCCCAAGGGCGACGGCGCCATCACCCTGCATTCGATTTCCATCGGCACCGACAAGCCGGGCGTGCGCTACGTCAATCTCGGCCTGCCCGGCGCCACGGCGACGACGCCGCTATCCTGGGACCCCGCCTATATGGCGCGCGACATGAAGCGGCTGGCGCCCGATCTGATCATCTTCTCCTACGGCACCGACGAGAGTTTCGAGGACCAGCTCAACCTCGCCGATTACGAGGCCAAGGCCAGCACCGCCATCGCCCGCCTGCGCCAGAGCGCACCGCAGGCCTCGATCCTGATCGTCGGCCCGCCGGACGTGGCGCGGATGCCCAAATTCGCCGCCGGCACCGGCAAGGCGAGCGACGTCTGCCGCGCCCTCAGCGCGTCCGAGCGCGGCGATTACGGCAAGCGCCTCCGGGCCGGCGACCCGCGCCTTGCCCGCTGGCACCCGCCCTTCAACCTGGAAGCCGTCCGCAACACCCTGCGGCGCCTCGCCGCCGCGCATCAGGCCTTCTTCTGGGACTGGTCGAAGCTGATGGGCGGCGCTTGCGGCGTCCACGCCTGGGTGCATTCCAACCCGCCGCTCGCCGCCAACGACCACATCCACCTGACGGAAGAGGGCTCGAAGCGCTCCGCCCGCCTGCTGTTCCGCGAGATCATGAACGCCTATGACAGCGGCGGCCGCGGCGCGGTCTCGGCGAAGAAGTAGCAACGGGGGCAATTGGGAGCGGGACAATGGGACTGGTGCGATCCTGAACGCGCGGCGGCCTTGCCCGCCTCGGCGCGCCGGGTGAAGGGTTACAAGCGATTGGTAAGTTGCAGCGCCTCACACAATCTCCCTGAAGACACCCCACCTCCGTCGCCCCGGCCGAAGAGCCGGGGCCCACTCGCCTTTTTTCTTACCGCAGTGCTCGCTGATCGGCCATTGGGTCCCGGCTCGCCCTTACGGGCGTCCGGGACGACGGAGCTTGGCGATCAACTTCGAGGATTTTTCCGCGGCGCCCGTCTTGTTACGTGCCACGGGTGAACGGGGGGCACCTCACCCCACCGTCTGGCCGCCCTCCGACCCGCGCATGGCGTTGCCGCGGTGGATGTACGCGAAGATGTCGCGGGCGCTGATCCAGCCGGAAATCTTGCCATCGCTCAAGACGAAGGCCTGGTTGCCGCGGGTGCGGCCAAGCTGGCGCAACGCCGCAATCGCGCTGCGGTCCGCACCGACGGTCTCGTCTGCCTCCAGCGGGCGCACCGCCTCGCTCAGCGACATGCCGGCCCGCCGGTCGGCCGGGATCTTCTGCAGCTCCGACAGCAGCACCAGACCGATCGGCCGCCCGTCCTGCATCACCGGAAACAGGATGTCGCCGGCGCGCGCATCGGTGTGCGCGATCAGCTCGTCCACCTTGATCTGGCCGGGAACGCCGGCGGGGGCCGGCCGCATGAGCTGGCGCACGCTGACGCCGCGCAATGCCTCCATGATCTCGGTCTGACGCCGCGCGCCACCGGCCGCATTGTAGATGAAATAGCCGATCAGGATCTGCCAGAGCCCGCCGATGGTTGAGCCCTGGTAGCTGTTATAGGCGCCGTAGACCATCAGCGCGATGCCGAGCACCGCGCCGAGCACCGAGGCGATGCGGGTGGCGCTGCGCAGGTCGCCCTGCCACCACCACAGGCCCGCCCGCAGCATCCGCCCGCCATCGAGCGGGAAGGCCGGGATCAGGTTGAAGATTGCCAGCACCATATTGATCAGGCTGAGATAGCCGAGCAGGGCGAGCACCTGGATCGAGGCGCTGTCGAGCAGCAGCTCCGCCAGCCCCCACAGCGCGAAGGCCAGCACGACGCTGGAAATCGGCCCGGCGATCGCCACCAGAAATTCTGATTTTGCGGTTGGCGGCTCATCCTCCAGTTCGGCGACGCCGCCGAAGATGAACAGCGTGATGCCAGCGATCTTGATGTCGTAATAACGGGCGACGAGCGCATGCGCCAATTCGTGATAGACGATCGAGGCGAACATGCCGGCGGCGGCAAAAACGGCGGTCAGGTAGTAATCCTGAACGGTCAGGCCGGGCAGGACTTCCGGGAAATAGTTGGTGGCCAGGCTCCAGATCACCAGCGCGGCGAGGAAGAACCACGACAGGTCGATGCTGATGCGGAAGCCGAGAATGGAAAACAGCGGAAAGCTTTTGGTAAACATCGCACCTGTCCGGTTGCTCGCTTGGGTCGCTCCAACAGAGATGGGAGTTTGTGGCGAAATTCCTAAAGGAAGGAAAGCAAACGGTTGCGCAAACCCGCTTGCCCGGCGGCGGACGTGATGCTATGCAGCTTTTCCGCACCGGTCCTTCGGGGACCCGCCGGGTTTCGGTCGCTTAGCTCAGCGGTAGAGCACTACGTTGACATCGTAGGGGTCAGTGGTTCAATCCCACTAGCGACCACCATTCCTCCCGCCGCAAGTTCGCGGCTCATTCCGCCAGATCGCTGACCACGCGCTGCAAATTAATTGTGACGCGCGCCAGCCGAAGGGCCGTCGCCGGGGCCGCAGCAGATATGCGGGCGCCGCGTCGAATTCTACGTCAGCCGATTCATGCGCCAGGCGCTGCGGAGAAAAATCCCTCGCGCGGGACGGCGTCGCGTCGCCTCACCCCGCCAGCCGATCCAGGATCCGCGCCCAGGACCGAGCGCCTTTCTTAAAACTCGTCAGATTGTACTTCTCGTTCGGCGAGTGAATGCGGTCGTCCTCCAGCGCGAAGCCGACCAGCACCGAATCCATGCCGAGCTTGCGCTTGAACGAATCCACGATCGGGATCGATGCGCCGCAGCCCATCAGGATCGTCTCCGCATCCCATTCCTCGCGCAGGGCTTCCGCCGCGCGGCGAATGGCGGGCAGGCCGGTGTCGAAGCCGATGGCCGGGCTGCCGCCCGTACCCTTGAATTCGGCCCGGCAATCGGCGGGCAGGTTGGCCGTCACGAAGCGTTTAAAACCCTCCACGACCGCCGCAGGGTCCTGCCCCGGCACCAGGCGAAAAGTCAGCTTTGCCGAGGCCTCGGCGGGGATCACCGTCTTGGTGCCGGGCCCCGTATAACCCCCGACAATGCCGTTGATCTCGGCGGTCGGGCGCGACCAGAGCTGTTCCAGGAAACTCTTATCGGCCTCCCCCGCCGGCGTCGACAGGCCGACCGGGCCAAGCGTGCGCGCCGCATCGACGCCGAGCGCGCGCCATTGCGCGATCTGCGAGGCCGACGGCTCGATAATGCCGTCATAGAAGCCGGGGACCTGCACGCGGCCATCTGCGTCGTGCAGCCGCCCGAGGATCTGCGTCAGCGCCCGGATCGGGTTCATCGCCGGGCCGCCATAGAGGCCTGAATGCAGATCGCGGCTCGCCGCCTTGATAACCACCTCGGCATGGGTGAGGCCGCGCAAGCTGGTGGTGATCGCCGGCTGTCCCGGGCTCATCTGGCCGGTGTCGCAAATGAAGACGTAATCGGCTTTCAGCTCGTCCGCATAGCCGTCGAGAAAGGCCGGAAGGCTGGGGCTGCCGCATTCCTCCTCGCCTTCGAGCAGCACCGAAATCGAGGCCGGCAGGCCGCCCGTCACCGCCATCCAGGCGCGGAAGGCCTCGATGAACGTCATCACCTGGCCCTTGTCGTCGCTCGACCCTCGCGCCACGATCACCTGGCCGTTGGCGCCGTCCTCCGCCAGACGCGGCTCGAAAGGCGGCGTCTCCCACAGACCGAGCGGATCGGCGGGCTGCACGTCGTAATGGCCGTAGAAGAGCACATGCGGAGCGTTTGCCGACGAATGCCGCCAATGCGCGACCACCATCGGCTTGCCCGGCGTCGCCTGCACACGTGCCTCGAAACCGATCTCGCGCAACTGCGCGGCGCACCAGCCGGCGGCGCTTCGGCAGGCCTCGTCATAGGCCGGATCGGTCGAAATGCTCGGGATCGCCAATAACGAGAAGAGCCGCGCCAGCGCTGCATCGGTCGATGCATCGAGCTGCGCAAGCACAGGTTTCAAAGCTTCGCTCATATCGGCTATCCTCAATTGTCGCGGATCATCTCGAAAACCATACATACCGGCTTTGCTTACCAAAGTGTTTTCCCAGCCTCTCCTCCACAAGCCATTTCGCTCACTCATCACGCCATCGTGGCCGATTTAATGCAAAACCCTGGCCAGGAATGCTTGGCTTTCCCCTCACTCCGCATTAAACCGGATGGGGACCGCCCCGCCCCGGCCGGGCGCGGCACGGTTGCTGCACGGGGCGCGATGGGCGACAGCGAGTTCAGTCTCAGACGCAAAGAGGTGCAGGAGGGGCTGCCGCCGCTCCTGAAGCGGCTCTGGCGCTACGGCCTCGTCCTCTCCGGCGACAGCGACACCGCCCACGAGCTGGTCCAGGCGACCTGCCTGCGGGCTCTCGAAAAATGCGATCAGTTTCAGCCCGGCACGCAGATTTCGCGCTGGGCCTACACCATATTGCGCTCGATCTGGATGAATGAGCTGCGCTCGCGGCGCGTCCGCACCGGGAACGGCTTCGTCGATCCGGAAATTGCCCTGATTGCCGACGGCATCGGCGAAATGGACACGAATTTATTGGCTCGCCAGGTGTTGAAGGAGGTGGAGCGTCTGCCCGAAGGACAGCGCGAGGCCGTGTTTCTGGTTTATGGCGAAGGATTATCCTACCGCGAGGCTGCGGACATGCTGGGCATCCCGCAAGGGACGGTGATGAGCCGCCTGGCCGCCGCACGCGCGAAACTCGCCGATCTAAAGGATCACGGCGACCATTTATTGCCCGCCGAATAGCCCCGGCGGGGTGGAGAAAAGAGCTTTATGGCCCCGGCAGACCATAGTGACCTCAGCGACGAGACGCTGGTCGCCTTTATCGACGAGGCGCTTAGCCCCACGGAGCGCAGGCGGACGGCGGACGCTCTGTCGCGCAACGCGGAGGCGCGTGCCCGGCTCGAGCGGCTCAGGCGCGGCGGCCGCCCGTTCGGCGAGGCGTTCGATGCACTGCTTCAAGCTGCACCTGAGCACAGGCTGCACGCGATGTTCGCCGATTTGATGGCGAAGCGTGGCGAAACGGCGACAGTCGGTTTCGGCGGTAATGTTGCGCCGATGCGGCGGCGCGCGCGGAGCGGCGGCTCGTCGGCGTGGCAGATGGCGGCGGCCGCCGCTGTGGTGGCGCTCGCCTTCGCCGGTGGGCTGCAGACGGCGGGCTATTTCGGGACGGCGCGACAGATTGCTGAGCAAAAGCCAGGCTGGCGCGAGGCCGCTTCCCGCTATGTGGCGCTGTTCTCGAAGGAGACGCTGGAGGGGATGCCGCGCGACCAGCAGGCCCGGCAGGCCAATCTGCAGCGCGCCGCGCAGGTGCTCGGCCTGCCGCTCTCGGACGAGCGCATCGCCAATCCGGCCTTGGATTTCCAGGGCACGCAGATCCTACAACTCGACGGCAAGCCGCTGGCGCAGATCTCCTATCTGTTCGACGGCCGCACGCCGGTCGCGCTCTGCATCATCCGCACCGCGAACGCCCCGCAGACCGCGCAGATCGAGGAGCGGCACGGGCTGAACATCGTGCATTGGGTGAAGGGCGGTTACGGCTTCATGGTCATTGGCGACATCCCCGGACCGGAGCTGGAGCGGATCTCGCGGACCTTCCGGGCGCAGTTTTCGTAACGGTCGCGGCGAGGGCTGCGGCGGCTGCTTATGCGCAATCGCGCGGAGCCCGCGACCGGTGGCCGCCCGCTATAAGGGCAGCGGAACGCATCGCTTTTCCGGAAGGCCCGCCGCTGTATCAGTCCATCGCCCGCCGCCTCGGTTTCGCCAAGCCGCAAGCTGATGGCGCCAAAGCGCTGCTGCCCGAACTCGGCGCCTACGAAGCTCTGTGGCTGCGGCCGGGCGCGAGTTTCAAGACGCTGGCGGAGTGCATCGGGGCCGCGCCGCGCGGGTTGCCATCCGATCTGGTGGATAGGGCGACGGCGGAGCGCCATGCCGTCGAGATCGCGCAGCGGTTCGAGCGGGCAGGGCTCCGCGATGTCGGCATGCGCCTGCACGGCGCGCCGGACTATCCGGCGAAGCTGTGCGATGCGCGCTGGCCTTTGCGCGCCTTTTATTTCCGGGGCGATTGGGAGTTGATCCATTCGCCGTCCGTCGCGGTGGTGGGCTCGCGCCAGCTTTCGCCACAGGGCGTAGCGCGGACGCGGCGGCTGGTGCGGCGGCTGGTCGAGGACGGGTTTACGATCGTCTCGGGGCTGGCGGCGGGCACCGACCGCGTCGCGCATAGGACCGCGATCGAGGCAGGCGGGCGGACGATCGCGGTGCTCGGCACGCCGATCCACAAGACCTATCCGCGGGAAAATGCCGAATTGCAGCAGGAGATCGCCGAGCGTTTCCTGGTGATCTCGCAAGTGCCGATGCTGTTCTACGAGAGCAAGGATTGGCGCACCAACCGCAGGTTCTTCCCCGAGCGCAACATCACCATGTCGGCGCTGACGGATGCCTCGATCATCGTCGAGATCGGCGAGTCGGCGGGGACGTATATCCAGTCCAAGGCGGCGCTCGATCAGGGCAGGCCGCTGTTTCTCCTGAATAATTGCTTTCAGAAGAAAGGGATTAGCTGGCCGGCCCAGTTTGAGAAGCGGGGGGCGGCGAGGGTGCGGGATTATGCGGATATCGGGGAGCGGATTGCGGGTTTGGTGCGCCGAAGGTGGCAGCATGACTGAGGCAATCATCGGGAAAGTTGAAAAACTCAGGTTTTTCGATTATCATGAATTTATGGAGAAATCAGAGTCGAATCCCCCGCGCGTCAGCTCATCGGAGTTCCTGAAGAGCTACGGCGCCCTGTCCCGACGCGCCCAGCGCGAGCCGGTAACCATCACCAATCACGGCCAGGACAGCCTCGTGCTGATCTCGGCGGAGGAGTTCAAGCGGCTGAAATCGTTGGATACGCGGCGGGCTTATTATCCGTGGGAATTGCCCGACGAATTGAAAGCGGCTCTCGACGAAGCCGAGCCGCCAGCTTGGACCGCCAAGTTCAATCACGAATTGGATGAGAAAAAATAGCGCGCCGTGTCACTTCCCGAACCTGAAACCGGCATGGTCATTCGCTACGCCTATCTTTGGCGAGCCGAGGCCGGACGGGGATTGGAAGAGGGACAAAAGGATAGGCCCTGCGCCATCGTTCTCGCCCACAGACGCCAGGAGAACGGCGATACGACCGTTGTGGTCGCTCCGATCACGCATCAACATCCGACGGGCGATCCGGATGCGATCGCGATCCCATGGGCCGTCAAACGTCGTATTGGTCTCGACGACGAGCCATCGTGGATCATCACCAATGACGTGAATAGCTTTGTCTGGCCAGGTCCGGATTTGCGGAGTGTCGACCCGAGGACGTCTGGCTCGGGATTTGTATACGGTTTCTTGCCAGAAAATCTGGCGAAACAGTTGGTAAGCGCGATCAGGATGCATATGCGGCAGGGGACATTCCGACCGGTTCAACGGACCGAATGAACGCGGTAGCGCCTTACCCCAACGTCCCCGTACCGCCCCGGTCCTCGTCCACGCGCTCTCTCGCGTAATAAGGCAGCAACTGAAAAGCCGCATAGGGCGCGTATTGCTGGTTCTGAATCAGGCCCTGGAACATCTCCTGTTTCTCCAGCAGCTCATGCACTTCCTGCGCCTGCACCCCGCTCGCCGAGCCGGTCACAGCGCGCACCACGGCCTTCTTGTGATCCGGCTGCTGGTTCTTCAGGAAGATCCGCGTCGCCAATGAACCGGCGAGATCCGGCGGCAGATCGCCCGGATATTGCGTGCCAATCGCCAAACCGACGCCGAAGGCCCGCCCCTCGCGCGCCAGATTTTCCAGATGCTTCGACGATGCCACGCGCCAAGCCTCGTCCAGCACCAGGAGCCGCGTCAGGCGTCTCGGCTGGCTGCCGCGCACCAGATAACCGTGCAGGCGAATGATGATCAGCTCCGCGAGCGCCGCCTTGATCTCGTCCGTCGGCAGCTCGAACAGCGACAGGACCAGCCGCTCGTTCAGCATGGTCTCGAACGGCACTTCCAGCTCATGCGCCTTCGGGAACAGGCCCAGCTCGAACAGCGGCGAGACGCGGTCGATCAGGCTGATCGCGGTGGTGTTGCGCTGCTCCTTCTGCTCCTCGAGGATCGAGATCACGTCATCGAAACTCGGCGCGCGGATGGTATCGACCGGCGCCCAGCGCTGAGGATCGACGCCGTGCGCTTCAAACGCCGTCTTCATCGCGTCGCGCAGCAGGGCGGCCTGCCGGTCGCCGAGGCCGAAGACGCGCTTCAAGACGCCGGTGATGGTGAAGATGTGCTCGATGGGCTGGGCCATGCCGTCATCGGCGGCGCTCGGGAATAGGGGATTGAACGGGATGCCGTGGCGGCGCACGTCATGCACGCGCAGCCCCTGCTCGGAGGTGAAGCCGCGGTCGGCATAGTCGTTCTTGAAGTCGAAGATGCAGACCGGCGCGCCGATGCCGATGACGCCGTCGATGATGACGCGCAAGGTCTGAGTCTTGCCGGAGCCGCTGTCGCCGGTCACCAGCACGCCAAAATTCAAAAGCTTCGGGTCGCTCTCGAAGGGCGCCCAGAAGATGCCTTGGCCTTCGCCCTCATTGCCGAGGAAGACCGCCGGGCCAGTCGGCATTTTCCGCAGGATGCGGGGTTTGAGCGGCTCGACCACGCGCTTGGCCTCGAGCTCGATGGCGTTCTCATCGACCGGCGCGCGATAGGGAT
Source organism: Rhodomicrobium sp. R_RK_3 (assembly GCF_002198715.1). Classification (GTDB taxonomy): domain Bacteria; phylum Pseudomonadota; class Alphaproteobacteria; order Rhizobiales; family Rhodomicrobiaceae; genus R-RK-3. Next base: position 149,260 of record NZ_MWLK01000021.1, read on the forward strand.
ATTGCAGCACCTCGGACAGCGAGGCGATCTGCGTCAGCGGACGCGCGCGGCGTTGCCAGTCGATGAAGCCGGGCAGGTGTTCATGCAGCGAAAAGAAATCCTTCAGCGCCCGGATGCGCTCCCAGCTTGCCGCCTCGAACTGGCGCACGACGATGGCGCCGTTTTCGCTGGCATGGTCGAGCAGCGGCCCTGCCGTGCGTCCGCCTTTCGGGAACCGCCCGCCGCGCGGCCGCACCAGCACCGGGCGCGCATCGCCGTGGCAGGTCGCCAGCACGGAGCGGATTTCATCGGCGAGCTGCGAGCCCAGATTGGCCTCGTTGCAGAGCGCCACTTCGCGCCGCTCGACGACGGTCGAATCCTTCTCCAGGTCGAAGCCGATGACATAGGTTTGCGCGCGGCCCCGGCAATCGCGGCGGGTGCGCATGGCGGTGATGCCCTCGATTTCGGGCATGGCGGCCTTGATCGCCCATTCCATCAGATCGGCCTGCTTGGAGCCGTCATTCGGCACGCCGAAAAAGGAATGCTGGGCGTAATATTTATCCCATTGCGCGTCGAAATCGAGGGTCGGGGCCTGCGGGGCAACCGGAGCCGCCGGCGTGACCGCCGCCGCCACGCCCTTGCCCGGTTTCGCGGCCACATGCGCCGGCACGGCGCTCAACACGGCTTCCGGCAGCGGGAAATCGTCCATCGACGGAATGCGATCCAGCTCGACCAGCAGCCGCTGGAATTGCTGCACATATTCCGTCACATAGCGCGAGGTCTGGCCGGCCAGCTCGTCGAGGAACCAGGGCTCGAACGGATAGAGAGGATCGCTGGCATCGGGCGCCGCGCCGCAGACGTCGAACAACAGCGCCAGCCGCCGCTCGAGCAGCGCCGTCACCTCCGGCCGCGACAGGGGCTTCAGCACCACGGGCTGCGCGCCGAGCCGCTCGATGCGGTCACGGATCGAGGCGTCGATATTTTCGGTGATCTTGGCGTAGAGCGAGGGCAGCACGGCGAAGCTCACCGCCACATTCGGCAAGGTCTCGGTAATCAGCGCGCCGCGGCTGATCGCGTGGGTGAGACGGCCCTCCCAGCCTTCCAGCTTGCTCTGTTCCAACTGGTCGAAGGCGATGAACACCGCGCCGCCGAAAGCCCCGATGATCTTCACCAGCTCTTCCAGCCGCAGCCTTCCGCATTGCTCGCTGTCGGGATTGGTGACGCGCACACCGCCGATCATCGCATCGACCGGCAGGCCGCGTAGATAGTCGAACGCCTCGTCCTCGCCGAACAGCACGCCAAGAATGGCCGCAATGGTGCCTTCGCCCGCCGGCGGAATCCGGGTCGCCCGCGCCATTCGGCTGCGGATGCCGGCCACCAGTCCCTTGAACTCGGCCTCGCTGACGGTGACGTCGCCATCGTTCGCAGCCTGCTTCAGCCGCTTGGCGACCGGTCCCGGAACCAGATCCAGCAGCGCATTGCCGAGCGCCACCAGCGGCACCGGCGAGCCTTCCGGCACCAGATAGGGCTCGCTCAGCCGCGTCACGAGGCTGCGCGTCAGCCAGGCGTCGAACTGCGATTCGGAGACGAATTCCACCATCGGCAATACGGCGGCGAAGACATCGCCATGCCGGTGCAACCCGCGCACGGCGGTCAGCAGCGTATGGGTCTTGCCGGTGCCGGTCTGGCCCTTGATCAGCAGCAGCCGCGAGGCCGGGTCGGGATTCTTCGAGCGGGCGTGATGGACGACGGAGGCGATGGCCTCGTCGGCGGTCGGGCCGATATCGGAGACGTCGAGCAGCTCTTCCTCAGCCGCGCCGGCAAGCGAAGCCACCGCGCCGAAAACGCGGAAGAACTCGGGGCTTTTGAAGGCCTCAAGGCGCGGATCCATGAGCAATAATGTCCTTTAGGCTAAATCCATTCGTTGACGATGAAGTGCCGCTCGTCGCGGCCGAAGGCGATGCGGGACCGGTCCCGCAGAGCCGTGTCCATCGGTCCCGCGATGTCGTAGCGCTCCAGATCGATCAGCCCCGCCCGCCCGGCTTCCGCGACGCTGGCCTTAAACCCGTCGAGCGAGCCGAAGTTCAGCCCGCGCGAGGTGCCGGCGTCGTAGACCTGGGCGATGGCGACGCGGCCCGCGAAAGGATCGGTGCGCAGCGTCTTGGCGAGGTCGCGGACGGTCGCCGCGAATTCGGCAAGGTCGGGCGCTGCCTTGCGCAAATCCACTTTCGGCATGGACGGCGCGGGACGCGGCGCGGCCTTGGTGATGCCGGAGCGGATCAGCGCTTCGGCGACGCCGCCGGCCGCCTCGGGCCGGAGCCCCAGCGCCTTGCGCAGGAGCACGCTCTCGGCGTCCCTGAGCGCGCCGCGTTTCAGGCCAGCGGCGCCCAGCATGACGGCCCGGCCGATGGCGTCGCGCGAAGTGTTGTGCATGGAAATCTCCGTGAAGGCGGGTTCGCACTCGGGGAGGCGGCTGGCGATCATCGCGCGCAGCAACGCAAACCGGACTTGCGGACGCGTCGGCATGGTGCCGAGCCCTGACAATCCATAGAGGCGGGCAAGGGCGGCGCATTCGAGATTTTCGCGCCGCGCCAGATAGACCCGGGCCTTCTCGGTCCGCGGATCGATGCCGAGCGCCAGGACGGGCAGCGCACGGGAGAGGATCGCCGGCCAGGAGCGGCCGATGAGCTTGCCGATCTTGCCTTCGGCGCGGGCGCGTCCGCTGTCGTCGATGCGGCAGCGCCCGCCTTTGGAGAGCCAGATCAGCCCTTCATCGCCGAGCGCCGCCAGCGCCGTCCCGAACTGGCTGGGATCGGCGTAGAGCGGCGTCAGCGCCTTTTCGACCGCATCGCGCGAGGAAGACCCATGTCCGCTAATCGCCAGAAAGGCGAGGATGGGGAGCCCGGGATCGATCGGCGACAGGCGGTCGAGATCCGGCCCGGGCAATGGCGCTTGCTGCTGCGATGTGGTCATGATCCGGGGGCGTTGGCCTTTGGCATTAAACTTTGCTTAGGGATTATTAACTATCCGATTCGCGGGCCTGTGTTGACCCGGCATTATTTCCCGTGGATTTGCCGCGACTTGATGAAGACACGTTGCTGTGGAGACACGGCAAGAGAGGACCTTGGCGGCAGCTTTACGCAAACGTCAACCAATGGTAAATTTTGGCCGTTGCGTCAGCCGGGCACCGGGGCGCAGCTAACAAAACGGCGCCGGCCCGCGGCCGGTCATTGGGAGGATGGGTTATGCGTGTGGCAGGGATGGCGCTGGGCGCCGGATTGTTGTTGATATGCGCCTCAGGTCCGAGCTTTGCGCAATCGGCCGAGGATGCGCTTGGCGTGTGGGAGAACCCGGAGAACGGCTCGCATATTCAGATCGCCAAATGCGGCGGCGGCGTCTGCGCGACGGTGGTGAAGGTCAAGGACCCCTCGCGCACCGATACGCAAAATCCCGATCCGCAGCTTCGCAAGCGGCCGATCAAGGGCATCGTCATCATGAACGGAGCGACCAAGTCGGATGCCAAGACCTGGTCCGGCAAGCTCTACAATACGCAGGACGGCCAGACCTATAGCGGCACGCTGTCGGTCGTCGACAAGAACCATGTCAAGCTGCAGGGCTGCGTCATGGGCGGGCTGGTCTGCAAGGGGCCGACCTGGAACCGGGTGCAGTAACCCCGCATTGCGACAACGCAAAATCGTGAAAGGGCCGGCCTCGTCCGGCCCTTAGCATTTTGGCGGAATAGCGTAAGATCGGCGCCGCGAGGGTTAACCCTTTCGATGTAAATCCGCCGAAGGCTCTTGCGCTCTATCAACTCCGCGCTGCAAATGTTTGGCATTTGCCAGATAATGGATATTGCAACTCGCGAGCGGCCGGCGTTTTCCGCTCCCAAGCTCAAATGAGGCACAAGCGTGAATTTGCACTCCCCGCGCTTCCCGATCTCCTCCCGGCTGCAGCAGAAGGCGCATGCGCTCATCCCCGGCGGCTCGCACACCTACGCCAAGGGCGACGATCAATATCCGATCCTGGCGCCCGGCTTCATTGCGCGCGGGCAGGGCTGCCACGTCTGGGATGCGGACGGCAATGAATATATCGAATATGGCATGGGCAACCGCGCCGTCGGCCTCGGACACGGCTTTGCCCCGGTCGTCGCGGCGGTAACGGCGGAGCTGGCGCATGGCTGCAATTTCACCCGGCCGAGCCCGATCGAAGTCGAATGCGCGGAGAGCCTGCTCGGTCTGATCGGCGGCGCCGAGATGGTGAAATTCTGCAAGAACGGCTCCGACGCGACCTCGGCGGCGGTCAAGCTCGCCCGCGCCTATACCGGCCGCGATCTCGTCGCCTATTGCGGCGACCATCCGTTTTTCTCGGTCGACGACTGGTTCATCGGCCCGACGCCGATGGGCGCCGGCGTCCCCGACGCCATCAACAAGCTGTCGGTGACCTTCCGCTATAATGACATCGAGAGCGTCAAGGCGCTGATCGCGGACTATCCGGGGCAGATTTCCTGCTTCATGCTCGAGGCGGCGCGCACCGACGACCCCAAGGACAATTTCCTGCACGAGGTCAAGCGGCTGGCGAACGAGGCCGGCGCGCTGTTCGTGCTGGACGAGATGATCACCGGCTTCCGCTGGCACAAGAACGGTGCGCAGAAGCTCTATGACATCGAGCCGGACCTCTCGACCTTCGGCAAGGCGCTGGGCAACGGCTTCTCGGTCTCGGCGCTGGCAGGAAAGCGCGAATTCATGCGGCTCGGCGGGCTCGACCATTATGACCGGCCGCGCGTGTTCCTGCTGTCCACGACGCATGGGGCTGAGACGCATGCGCTGGCAGCGGCGATCGCGACGATCAAGGTCTATCAGGAGGAGCCGGTGATCGAGCGCATGCACGCCGCCGGCGACCGGCTGCGCAAGGGCTTTGCCGAGGTGATCGCGCGGCGCGGTCTCGGCGATTATGTGTCGGTTATGGGTCGGTCGAGCTGCCTGCTCTATGGCACCAAGGACAAGGCGGGTCAGCCGAGTCAGGCCTACCGGTCGCTGTTCCTGCAAGAGGTGATCCGGCGCGGCGTCATCATGCCCTCGCTCGCCACGAGCTATTCGCATAGCGACGCGGATGTGGACCGGACCGTCGCGGCGATAGACGGCGCGCTGGATATTTACGCGCGGGCGCTGGAGGATGGGACGGAGCGGTATCTGGTCGGACGCCCGTCGCAGATGGTGCAGCGGCGGTTCAATGTGCCGGACGCGGAGTGACGGTTCGCAGCGCTGGCGGGTCCCCGCATCGTCAGCACCCCACTCGTCGCCCCGGCCTACTCGCCTTGCCGCTTGCCGCAATGTTCGTTGATAGATGATTGGGTCCCGGCTCGGCCTGCCGGCCGTCCGGGACGACGCCCGTGATCAGTTCAGATCGAGCGCCGCGAGCGTCAGCGCCAGCCCTGGCACGAGGCTCGGCACCAGTTCCTCGCCCGCCTGCCAGTCGGTGACGTCGCGGAAACCGGTCGGGGTGGGCTCGCGCATGATGCGGGTTTGCAGCCGGACCGCGTCGATCACCCAAAGCTCGGCGAGACCGAAGCCGGAATAGATGCGTGCCTTCAGGCCGGTGTCATAGGCAAGGCTGGAATCGGCGATCTCGACGATCAGCAGCGCGGTCTGCGCATTGAGCCGGGCCAAGCCGTCGGCCCGCCGGTAGACAACAATATCCGGCTCCAAATAAGTATCTTTACTGAGCCGGAAAGTCGTTTCCGGAATCAGCATGAGCTCGTCCGGCTTAGTGCGATACCAACGCTCCAAGAGGACAGCTTTCAACGCCTCATGCTGGTTTCCCTTTGGGGACATCGGGACTATCTCACCGCCGATCAGCTCAAGGCGCTCGTCCTCAGTGAGTATACCCGCTGCAGTCATTTTTTCCATCTCGGAAATAGTGAAAGTCCGGCGCGGAAGTTCCTTTGCTGAAATCTTTGTCATTTGATTGGTCGGGCGGAAGCTGTTCATGACGTTATTATGACATACCCCATCGGCGAATTATATCATAACCGCCGGGGCGCGCACCCGCTACATGGCGTTGATTATCGTTCAAACCCATGAACTTCCGCCACAGTTCCATGAGCCGGGCCAGCGAAGTCCCTGAAAATCGGGCGATTCATAGCTCTTTGCGAAGCGCCAAAAAAAATCAGCGCGCCTCCGTTCGCCGAAGCTAGGAAGGCGCGCCGATCTCTTCGGAAAAGCCGATCAATTGTCCAGGAAGCTGCGCAGCTTGCGGCTGCGGCTCGGGTGCTTCAGCTTGCGCAGCGCCTTGGCCTCGATCTGGCGGATGCGCTCGCGGGTGACGCTGAATTGCTGCCCGACCTCTTCCAGCGTGTGGTCTGTGTTCATGCCGATGCCGAAGCGCATCCGCAAAACGCGCTCCTCGCGGGCGGTGAGGCTCGCCAGCACGCGGGTCGTGGTCTCGCGCAGGTTCGACTGGATGGCCGCATCGATGGGCAGAATGGCGTTCTTGTCCTCGATGAAGTCGCCCAGATGCGAATCCTCCTCGTCGCCGATCGGCGTTTCGAGCGAGATCGGCTCCTTGGCAATCTTCAGCACCTTGCGCACCTTGTCGAGCGGCATGGCCAGCTTCTCAGCCAGCTCTTCCGGAGTCGGCTCGCGGCCGATCTCGTGCAGCATCTGGCGCGAGGTGCGCACGATCTTGTTGATCGTCTCGATCATATGCACCGGGATACGGATGGTGCGCGCCTGGTCCGCGATGGACCGGGTGATCGCCTGCCGGATCCACCACGTCGCATAGGTCGAGAATTTATAGCCGCGCCGGTACTCGAACTTATCCACCGCCTTCATCAGGCCGATATTGCCTTCCTGGATCAGGTCGAGGAATTGCAGGCCGCGATTGGTGTATTTCTTGGCGATCGAGATCACGAGGCGCAAATTCGCCTCGACCATTTCGCGCTTGGCCTCGCGGGCTTCCTTCTCGCCCTTCTGCACGATCTTGACGATGCGGCGATATTCGGAGATTTCGAGGCCCGTTTCGGACGCCAGCGCCTGGATGTCCTTGCGGATGTCCTCGACGCGCTCGCCTTCCCGGTCGATGAAATTTTTCCAGCCTTTGCCCTTAAGGCCGCGCACGCGGTCGGCCCAGTTCGGGTCGAGCTCGTTGCCCTGATATTCGCGCAAGAACTCCTCGCGCTTGACGCTGTATCCGTCGGCGAGGCGGTAGAGGCGGCCTTCGAAACCCATCAAGCGCTTGTTGATGTCGTAAAGCTGCTCGACCAGCGCTTCGATGCGGTTGGAGTTGAGCGACAGGCTCTTCACTTCGGTGATGATCTCGCCCTTGAGCTTCTTGTAGCGCTTCTCCTGCGCCGGGCTCAGCTCGTCATCATGCAGCTTGCGGTCGACCAGTTCGTCCTGCAGCTTGCGCAGCTTTTTGTAGTTCTGGGCGATGGTGTCGAAGGTCTCCAAAACCTTCGGCTTCAGCTCGGCCTCCATCGCGGCAAGCGACAAAGCGTTCTCGAATTCCTCGTCGTCGAGATCGTCCTCGCCGGGCGGGGTGGCGCCGGGCTCGGCGGCTTCGTCTTCATCATCGCCGGCAGGGGCCGCGGCAGGCGCGGGCGCCGCCGCCGGAGCGGCATGGACGCCATTGGCGCCGTTCACCGGAATCTCGGCCGCAGCCTCGGGCTCGCGCGCGAACGGTCCGGAGTAGGTTGCCTCCAGATCGATAATGTCGCGCAGGAGGATCTTGCCCTCGTTCAGCTCGTCGCGCCAGATGATGATGGCCTGGAAGGTCAGCGGGCTCTCGCAGAGCCCGGAGATCATCGCCTCGCGGCCGGCCTCGATGCGCTTGGCGATGGCGATTTCGCCCTCGCGGGAGAGCAGCTCGACCGAGCCCATCTCGCGCAGATACATGCGCACGGGATCGTCCGTCCGCTCCGTCGGCTCGGCCGCCTTTTCAGGCTTGGCGAGCGGCATGGCGGTGGTCATGGAGCGATCTTCGTCCTCGTCGTCGAGGGCGGTGGTGTCGGCTTCCTCGGCCTCGTCGGCGTCGATGACGTTGATGCCCATGTCCGAGAGCATGGACATGATGTCCTCGATCTGCTCTGAAGAGACCTCGCTGGAGGGCAGCACCTCGTTCAGCTCGTCGTAGGTCAGGTAGCCGCGCGTCTTGGCAACCTTGATGAGCTTCTTGACCGCCGCATCGGAGAGGTCGAGGAGCGGACTGTCGGTCGACTCCGTTGCCGGAGCATCTGGTTCTTCGCGTTTTGCTGTCGTTGCCATCCCATACTCCAGATGGTCGCCTGACCCGGCTTCCATGAAAACCTAGCCGCCGGTGTCCCGGCTGCCCGCTGCGGCAGCCGTCCGAACGGCGCTGTGAAGTTCTGACGTCGTGGACACAGATCCGCTCAGCCTGAGCCGACCATCGTCCGACGCAAACGATATTCCTCTAAAACCCGGTCTTTCGCAGAAGAACTGGAAACGTCGCCGCAGCAGGCTGGACCGAATCACCGCAATCGCCTCAATATGGAGCTAATGCACTTAAGTTAAATATTCTTGAAACCGTCACCGGGCGGGTGACGAAGCATTAGCCATCTTCGGATTTTCCATAATCTGATGCTGCAATTTCGACACCCTCCGTGCTCCAGACTTGCCTGGAGAGGTCTTGCAGCCTCAGATAGTTCTCTTCCGATTGGTCGATTTCGTATGCGCGTCCGGCCGACTCCAGCTCCCGTTTCAACTCAACTGCCTTGCGGTGCAGCGCCAGCCTGTGACGCCAGCCTATCAAAACGCTCTCATGTGAGGCGTGAGGCTGCGTGTTCCAATCGCTGTTGTGCGTGATGGCGTGCTCAACCCGGGCCAAAAGACGAGAATGGCCCAATTTCCCCAATTGATGGCTTAGAGTGTCCTTGTCAAGAGGGTTTTGCTCCGTATGCACGGATAGGATGCAATCGCGCAACGTCTGTAGCGCATCGGCCTCAAATTGGATAGCGGCAACTTCCTCGCTATAATCGTCAAGTAACCAGGGATGGTTCAAAAGCGTCGTGACGATTAACGCCTCGCGATGCGGCAGCGAGCTGTCGGTGGCGCGGATCATCGCGCTTTCGGCGAGGCTTGCCGTCGCGCTTTGATCGACAAACGGCTGGTAACCTCCGCGTTTCGAGCCGGTGAAGCCGCCCGACTGGCGGGACGATTGGCCGGGCTTTGCTCCAAAACGGTTCGCTCCGCGCTGCGGGCCTTTTCCTTGGCCGCCCGCAGAAAAATCGCGCCGCGGCTGCTGGCCATAGCCGCTGAACTGGTCGCGCAGCCGCCGCCTGACCTCTTGAGCGTAATATTGCCGGACGGTCTTGTCGGCGATGGTCTCGATCAGCTCATTCAGCCGGGTCTCGAACCGGGCGCGCCGCTCCGGCGTCGTCCATTGCTCGGCGGAGAATTCCTTAGCCCAGAGCACTTCGACCAGGGGCTTCGGCGTCCTGAGCGCCGCGGCGACGCCTTCGGGGCCCTGCTGGCGCAGCAGATCGTCCGGGTCTAGCCCGTCCGGCAGGAAGGCGAAGGCGAGGCTTTTGCCGGGCGTCAGCAGCGGCAGGGCGGTTTCCACAGCCCGGTGCGCGGCCTTGATGCCGGCAGCGTCGCCGTCGAAGCACAGGAGCGGCTCGTCCGCCATCCGCCAGAGCAGCTTGATCTGGTCCGGCGTCAGCGCGGTGCCGAGCGGGGCGACGGCATTGGCGAAACCGGCGCGGGCGAGGGCGATCACGTCCATATAGCCCTCGGCGACGATAACGCCGCCGTCCGTATGCGCCGCCTGCCGGGCGATGGCCGCATTGAACAGCACCGAGCCCTTGTGGAAGAGCGGCGTTTCCGGCGAATTCAGATATTTCGGCTGCTGCTCCGCGGCAAGCGCCCGGCCGCCAAAGGCGATGACCTCGCCGCGCGGATCGGTGATCGGGAAGATCAGCCGGTTGCGGAAGCGATCATAGCTGACGGGGATGTCGTCGCCCGCGATCAGCATGCCCGAGGCCGCCATGTCGTCCGGGGCAAAGCCTTGCGCCGCCAGATGCTCCTTGAGCTGGTGCCGTCCCTGCGGCGCATAGCCGAGCCGGAAGCGCTCGATGTCCTCGCGCCCGAGCCCGCGCCGGTCGAGATAGGCGCGCGCGTCGCGCCCCTCCGGACTGGCCAGCATCTTCTGGAAATAGGCGCCGGACGCCGCCGTGATCTTCCTCAGGCGGACGACGAGTTCCTCCCGCGCCTCGGCCTGCGGCGTCGATTTCGGCATCTCGACGCCCGCTTCCCCCGCAAGCTGCTCGACCGCCTCGGGAAAGCTCAGCCCCTCGACCTTCATCAGGAATTTGAAGATGTCGCCGTGCTCGCCGGTGGCGAAGCAATGGTAGAAGCCCTTTTGATCGTTGACCGTGAAGGAAGGGGTCTTTTCCTGCTTGAACGGCGACAGCCCGGCAAATTCCCGCCCCTGCCGCTTCAGCTTGACGCGCCGCCCGATCACCTGGCTGGCCGGCAGCCGGGCGCGGATTTCGTCGAGCAGGGATGGCGGGAAGCGCATTCAGGCGTCCTTATATGTGCGGGGCAGAGCTTAAGCGATTCGAATTGCGCACAGGCCGCCCTGTCCCGCATGCGAGAAAAATGTGGATAAGAATAAGGAAAAGCCGGACGGCCGGTCAGGCCGGCTTGCCGCAGAGCCTTGCGCTGGCGCGGCATTTCTGCTCTCGGCCGATCGCGCCGCCGAAGTCGATATAGTCCTCGCAGGTCACCGTACGGTCCTGCACGAGGAAGGCTTTCAGTCCGCGGCTCGCGAGCGTGTCCTTGGCCTCGTTGATGGCGAGATCCAGATTGCCCTGTACGAAGGTGGTGACGTTGTCGAGCCCGAAGCCGACCGCGACGGCCTGCACGGGCTCGCAGATCCGGGCCTCTTCGGTGCGCGCCGGCTTGCGGGGCGCGGGCCGGTACGCCTTGGGCTGTGCAAGGCTGGTGCCTGCCGCGATGACGGCGAAGGCGCAGATCGGCAGGCAGACTCTGGCTGTACGCAACATGATTCCCCCAACTCAAGGCCCGTTCGGCTAGCCCCGCGCGGCGATCGCATCGGCGATGGCGACGGTCCGCTCGGCGATCCCGGCGTGCATCAGCTCCACCATCCGCCCGTCGAGGCTGATTACCCCCTTACCCAAATTCTCAGGCAAAGCAAAGGCTGCGATGAATCCGACGTGCTTGCTGCGGCGTCAATACACATGTATATACAAATGTCCGCCCGACGTAGGGCGGTTCGCGTATCAGTATGCGGTCCGATAATCACGTCGATTGAAGGAAATATAATTGCAGCACAAGAGCCAGCCATCGGCGTGCGCCCGCACGCTATGGCCACAACCGGCAAGGGAGCGGATGGCGATTGCATCCGCTGGTGCAAAGCAATGTTATTCGAATATTTCGAATGGGACGAGGGCAAGCGACGTAAAAATCTTGCCGCGCATAAAATAGATTTTGAAGATGTTCATGGCGTTTTTGAGGGTCCGTTTCTTTCCAAACGATCTGATCGCGACGGCGAAGAACGTTGGCTCGCAATCGGATGCCTGGGCAGTCAGATCGTTGCGGTCGTCTACACGATGAGAGCGGACCGCTGCCGTATAATTTCGGCGCGAAAGGCACGCACAAATGAAGGAGAAGCCTATTACCAAGCGATCAAAGGAGAAGCCTCGCCAAGGGAAAACTGACTGGGAGGCACTTGATCGTCTGAGCGACGACGACATCGCTGCGGCCGTCGAAGGCGACGCCGATGCGATGCCGCTGGATATTGATTGGTCGGGCGCCGAACTTAAGGTTCCGCCGCCTAAAAAAGCCATCAGCATCCGTCTGGACGAGGATATCGTCGACTATTTCAGGAAGACCGGGCCGGGTTATCAGACCCGGATCAATGCGGTTCTGAGGCATTATCTAGAACGGCGGCGCGGGAAAACCCTCTAAGCGTTCTCCCGCGCGGCGATCGCATCGGCGATGGCGACCGTCCGCTCGGCGATCTCGGCGTGCATCAGCTCCACCATCCGCCCGTCGAGACTGATCACCCCCTTACCCAAATTCTCGGGCAAAGCAAAGGCTGCGATGATTTTCCGGGCGCTCTCGACCTCCTCGGCGGAAGGGCTGAACACCGCGTTGCAGGGCTCGATCTGGCTGGGGTGGATGAGCGTCTTGCCGTCCATGCCGAGCAGGCGACCCTGCTCCAGCTCGGCCCGCAGGCCCGCTTCGTCGCCGATGCCGTTGAAGACGCCGTCGAGCACTTCGATGCCGTAGGCGCGGCCCGCCGCGATGCAGGTCGACAGCCAGCTCAGCATGCCGATGCGGCCGCCAGCGAGCGAAGCGCGGGTTTCCTTGGCGATGTCGTTGGTGCCCATGACGAAGGCCACGAGCGGATAGGTGCCGGGACCGGCGGCGGCGATGGCGGCGGCGTTGAGGATGGCGAGCGGCGTCTCCATCATCGCCCAGAGCGGCTGGGACGGGGCAACGCCTGCCCCTTGCAGCACCGCGCGCACGGCCTCCAGATCGGCCGCCGCCTGGACTTTCGGCAGCAGGATGGCGTCGGCTCCGGCGATAGCGGCGGCCTTCAGATCGGCCTCGCCCCAAGGGGTCGCCAGCCCGTTGACCCGGATCACGATCTCGCGCCCGCCGTAGCCGCCGCCCTTCACCGCCGCGACGACCTGCTCGCGCGCCGCCTCTTTCGCCTCCGGCGCCACGGCATCTTCAAGGTCCAGAATCAGGGCATCGGCCGGGAGGGTCTTGGCTTTTTCGAGCGCGCGCGCATTGGAGCCGGGCATGTACAGGACGCTGCGGCGGGGGCGAATGGTCATGTTTTACCCTTGAGTTTGGGAGCTCTGGAGGTAGTGTCGGCGTTGCTACTCAAAATAGCTGAGGCACCCCGGCCGCAAAAGGCCCGATTGCAGAAAGCCCCCCGATGCCGACCATTCTCAGCCTGTCCTCGCAAGTTGCACGCGGCCATGTCGGCCATTCGGCGGCGGTGTTCGCCTGGCAAAGGCTCGGGCTCGAGGTCGTGGCCCTGCCGACCATCATTTTGTCCAACCGTCCCGACTATCCGCACCGGGCGGGCGAGCGCGTCCGGCCTGAGCTTCTGGGCGAGATGATCGAGGCGCTGGACGCCAATGGCTGGCTCGGCGGGATCGACGCGGTGTTCACCGGCTATCTGCCGAGCGCGGCGCACGTGGAGGTGGCGCGGGCGCTGGTCGAACGGCTGCGAGCGGCGAAGCCTGGGCTGTTCTATTGCTGCGACCCGATTATCGGCGACGAGCCGGGCGGGCTCTACATCGCCGAGGACGCCGCCAAGGCGATCCGCAGCGAACTCCTGCCGCTCGCCGATCTGATCACGCCGAACCGCTTCGAACTGGGGTGGCTGACGGGGCAGGGCGTCGCGACGCGCGATGAAGTGCTGGCGGCGGCGGCCACTGCCGGCGCCATGGTGCTGGCGACCTCGGTGCCGGGCGAGACCGAAGCCGAGCTCATCAATCTGCTGGCGGCGGGCGGCCATGCCTGGCGCTGCGCCGTCGCCCGGCGCGATGAGGTGCCGCATGGGACGGGCGATCTGCTGGCGGCGTTCATGCTGGCCTATCTCATGCGCTCGCGCACGCCGCCGGATGCCCTGTCCATGGCGACGGGCGGGCTGGAGGCAGTGATCGACGCCAGCATCGGCGAAGAGGAGCTGAACCTCATCGGCGCACAGGACCGCTGGGCGTTGCCCGCGCCCTGGCCCGTCGAGCCCGTCGCGTGATCTCGTTCTTACATTGAGAGCGGGATGACGAGCGGAAAACCGGTTCCCACTTTTCCTTATCCCGCTCTTGTCGCCGGCGTCGACGGCTGCCGCGCGGGCTGGGTCTGCGTGCTGGCCGATGCGGAGACGGGCGCGCCGCGCGAGGCGTTTATCGCCAGGCACATTGCCGAGATCGCCGCGCTGGAGGGCGTCGTGCGGATCGCCATCGACATCCCGATCGGCATCCCGGATTTTGCGCGCAGCGGCGGGCGCGGCTGCGATACGGCCTTGCGCCGAAACCTTGGCGAGCGGCAATCGTCGGTCTTCACCGTGCCCGCCCGCGCCGCCTTGGCCGAGGCCGATTATTGGCGCGCCTGCGATGCCGCCGCCGCCCATTCGGATCCGCCGCGCAAGGTCTCCAAGCAGTGCTTCCACATCTTCCCGAAAATCCGCGAGGTGGATGCGCTGATGCGGCCGGAATTGCAGGCGCGGATCGTCGAATGCCATCCGGAAGGCGCGTTCTGGGCGATGAACGGGATGCGGCCGCTGACCGAGCCGAAGAAGGTCAAGTCGCGCGGCTATCCGGCGGGGCTGGCATTGCGGCGAGGGCTGCTGCAGGCGGCCGGCTATCCGGCGGAGTTCCTGAGCGCGCGCCGCTTCCGCGCCGCCGAGGCCGGGGAGGACGATATGCTCGACGCCTGCGCCTGCGCCTGGACGGCGCGCCGCGTTCTGCGCGGCGAGGCGCGCAGGTTCCCGGATGAGCCGCTGCTGGATCCGAAGGGATTGCGGATGGAGATCTGGGCGTGAGCGGCGCGGCTTAGAAGAAAATACAGGTCACGAAAGTATAAGTGCCCAGCAAAACCAGGCATACGAAGAAGATTTTCCGGAATTGTCCTTCCGGCAATCGCTGCCGGAAGAGCTGCCCGCCATAATAGCCCAGCATCGCCGGGATCAGCGCCAGCCCCGACAGCAGGGCGTGCGTCCCCGTCATGACGCTGTGCCCCGTCAACGAGACGCCCAGCGACATGCTGGCGACGAGAAACAGGATGCCCATCGCCTGGATCAGCTCGTCGCGGCTGAGGCGGAGGGCTTCCAGATACAAGGTGCCGGGGATGATGTACGACCCCGTCAGGCCGTTGACGATGCCGTTCAGGAAGCCGATCACCGGAGACAGCCAGACTTCCGCGCGCCCAGGCGGCGGCGGGGCAGGGCGCAATAGGCCCGCCAAGGCGTAAAGCGTCAGGATGGCGCCGAAAATGCCGCTCATCAGCCGCTGGTTGCTCGACGCCAGCACTTCCACGCCGAACCAGGTGCCGACGCATAGCATCGCCAGCAACGGCCAGAAGCGCTTGACCAGCGCCACGCCGCGCCCGCCGTCGAGCGCCTGCCAGATATTGGTCGCGATGGCCGGGATGACGACCAGGGGAATCGCGTCGCGCGGCTCGATGGCGTTGATCAGCACCGCGATGGCGACGGTCGGCAGGCCGACGCCGACCAGCCCCTTGATGCCGCCCGCGAGCAGGAACGCGCCCAGCACGAGGGCGAGCAGTGAGGGAGTGAATTCCACGGGAAGATGACGCTGACTTGGGGCGGGGAAGCCGCGCCGCAGGCATATGGCCCGCCGCGCGGAAAAGCGATCAGGCGGCTTCGCGCGCCTTCAGCAACTGCCGGTTGATGATGAGCTCGGCGATCTGCACCGTGTTGAGCGAGGCCCCTTTGCGCAGATTATCCGACACGATCCACAGCGACAGGCCGTTCTCCACGGTCTGGTCCTCGCGGATGCGCGAGACATAGGTGGCGTAGTCGCCGACGCATTCGACCGGCGTCACGTAGCCGCCGTCCTCCTGCTTGTCGACCACCAGCACGCCCGGCGCCTCGCGCAGGATGTCGCGCGCTTCCTGGGCCGAGATCGGCTTCTCGAACTCGATATTGACCGCTTCGGAATGGCCGACGAACACCGGCACGCGAACGCAGGTCGCCGTCAGCTTGATTTTCGGGTCGAGGATCTTCTTGGTCTCGACCATCATCTTCCATTCCTCGCGCGTCGAGCCGTCTTCCATGAAGCGGTCGATATGCGGGATGACGTTGAAGGCGATCTGCTTGGTGAAGACTTCCGCGGTGGGCGGATCGGTGACGAAGATGCCCTTGGTCTGCGTCCACAGCTCGTCCATCGCATCCTTGCCCGCGCCCGACACCGACTGATAGGTGGCGACGACCACGCGCTTGATGACGGCGGCGTCATGCAGCGGCTTCAGCGCGACGACGAGTTGTGCGGTCGAGCAGTTCGGATTGGCGATGATGTTCTTCTTGCGGAAGCCGGCGACGGCATCGGCATTCACCTCCGGCACGATCAGCGGCACGTCCATGTCGTAGCGCCATGCGGAGGAATTATCGATGACGACGCAGCCGGTCGCGGCGATGCGCGGCGCCCATTCCTTCGAAATGTCTCCGCCCGCCGACAAGAGCGCGAAGTCGCATTGCGAGAAGTCGAAGGTCTCCAGATCTTTGCATTTGAGCGTTTTGTCGCCGAAAGACACCTCGAGCCCCTGCGACCGGCGCGAGGCGATGGCAAACACCTCCTTGGCCGGAAATTCGCGTTCGGCCAGGATATTCAGCATTTCGCGGCCCACATTGCCCGTGGCGCCGACGACGGCGACATTGTAGCTCATTTTAAAATTCTTCCTGAGTTTTACGAACGGGGCTTTGTACGCCTCATAGATGGTGTTGTCCATTGGCTGGGCAAGGCGGATCATGCGGCCGGTTGCGCGGAACATCCCGTCGGCGGCGGTCAGGCCTATTGCTTCCGGGTGGGGCCGAAGTCGCTGCCGGCTCGTCCGGTCCACCTGCCCGTTTTCAGGCACGCCGCCTTTCTCGCATCGCAGCCTTTCGCGCCATTCCCGGCGCTGAGGCATCGCTGATGGCGCTCCGAGCAGGTTGGCACGGGATCGCCCTCGCATTGAGGCCCCATCTGCCTGAAATTGTAGCAGCCGCTCTGCTGACAGAGGCCGATGCGGCCCGCGCAGGTGTCGTTGCACGTCGCCTTGGACACGCCGGTTGGGCAAGTGGTCCGGCACACCTTATGCCAGCGGGCGCAAAACTCGGCGCGGCTCTCGGCTTTAGCCAAGACACAGCAGAAGACGAGCGCCAGCACGAGGAAGACAATGCGCTGCATCACACCCTCCCCAGTCAGTCATTGATCCTTCTACGGGGCACCATAAATTCCGACCCTGAGCAATAGCACAGTTGTTCGTCGAGAAATGTGGTGTCCATCCGATAGGGCAGGAAGAATTTGTTGCGGCGAACCATATCTCGGCCGGCGTTGGGCCGTCCATTCGGGGCTTCCCGGAGGCGGGCGGATCTACACGGACTCTTCATGTCCGGTGCCTAGGATAACGCCGCGGTGCGTTGGAGATGGGTTGCTGAAATGAGTTGCGTCGGCTGCCGTGACGGTGTTGGGTTCGACATGCCCATCACCATGGCCTTTCAGCCCATCGTCAATGTGGAGGCGCAGCAAATCTTCGGCCATGAGGCGCTGGTGCGCGGGCCGGACGGGCAGGGCGCGGGCTATGTGCTTGAGCAAGTCTCCGATGACAACCGCTATGCTTTCGATCAGCTCTGCCGGACCACCGCCATCGAGCTTGCCGCCAAGCTCGACATTTCCGGGCGCGGCGAGTGCGTCTCGATCAACTTTCTCCCCAACGCTGTCTACGAGCCGACCGCCTGCATTCAACTGACGCTTGCTGCCGCCTTGCGCACGGGTTTCCCCCTCGACCGCATCATCTTCGAATTCACCGAGAGCGAAAGCTACGAGCCGGCCCATATTCTCAATATCCTGCAGTCCTACCGGGCGCAGGGGCTGAAAACGGCGATCGACGATTTCGGCGCCGGCTATGCGGGGCTTGGCCTCCTCACCAAGTTCCAGCCTGATCTGGTCAAGCTGGATATGGAGCTGATCCGCGACATCGACACCAACAGCGTGAAGCGGACCGTGGTCAAGAACACGCTCGCCATGCTGCGCGACCTCGGCATCAACACGATTTGCGAGGGCGTCGAGACGATCGGCGAATATGACGTGCTGCGCGATCTGGATGTTTGCCTGATGCAGGGCTTTTTGTTCGCCCGGCCCGCTTTGTCGAGCCTGGCCATTCCGGCATGGCCGGACCACGCATAGCGCGGCATTCCGTCAATATCGCCAAAAACTTCTTTCCTGGGGCGTCGGCCATTTGCATCCCGGCATCAGGCACCTTTTCGGCGTCCCCGGCTGGGCGGCGGAGCGCTTTGCCCAAAGCGGGTGCGAGGGGTCCTGGAGGACGCGCGAGGGGAGCGCCGCGGTGACCGTCGGCTTGCTGGGGGGCGATGGCTCGGCCTCCACCGGCTCCGGGAGAGACGCCGTCGCTTGCTCCGAAATGTCCGGCATGGCGCTTGGCGCCGGGGTCGGCTCGCGGCTCATCGGCTCCGATCCGGCCCTATGGTCAGGTGGAGATTTCACAAGTGGCGGCGCGGCGGGTTCCAATGAGGCGAGTTCGGCCTCCGGAGGCAGCAAGGGCGCCTTCTCCGGCAGCGGCGGCAGCAATGCCGGCGGCGGAGCAAGACGGGGCGGCCCCGCCAGCGCGGCCGCGAGGGCGGGCAGCCCGTCCCCCTGTCTCGGCGACACGGCCGGCTCGGCTTGCGGCAGCGGCTCAAAAGGCTGGACGAACGGCACAACCGTGATCGTCTTGACCTCCCGGAAACGCTTCGGTGCCTGCGCCCTCAGTGTTTCAACGGCCCATTCCTGGCAGAGGTCCGCCGGCGTGGTGCGAAACAGCTCGGCCACACTGGCAATGTCGCGCCGGCGCCCGATGTCCCAGAAACCGTCCTCGCCGGCCTGCTGGGCGCGCTCGCCCTGCTCACGGTCGAAGGTCTCGCTCGAGGGCAGCTCGCGCAAGGTGGTCTCGACGGCCGTGATGGCCTGGTCGGCGATGGTCGGCTCGAGCAACCGCTTGGTCCGGCAATAGCGGATCAGCCCGATCTTGTTGCGCCCGGCCTCGTAGACAATATCGTTTTCGTTGAACTGCTGGGCCCAAACTCTGTGCGAGGGAAGAAAGCAGAATGTCAGCCCAAGCAGCATAAAGAGTGATGGGAGTTGGAACATACGCACCTCACCGCAGGTGGCATATTTGTATACAAACTTGCGGCGCCATGATGGCGAAATCGCGACGCTTCATGGCATGTGGTTCATACGCATGACGAAAAGCGGTCAGGCGAGCGCCCGGATTGCGACCGCGATTGTGCGAAAAATGCCTATCTGTCAACACAGTAAAGGCACGAAATAATCGTTAGCTGGCGCGTTGGGGTTTTTGGCGGAGGCCGGGGTGCGCTGGGCTAATCGATTATGCTGCTGTCTGTTCCTGGCTTTCGTCGTCGCGGGCGCCGGCGCGCCGCTTCACGCGACCGACCTGAAGTCACCCCATAAAACCTATCCGGACGAACGGCTCAACGCGGACGACGGGCCGACGGCGGACGATGTGGTGGAGTTCTGCTACGGCCAGCGCCGGATCTGCCGCAAGGTCTGCTATCTCCGCTTCCGCGACGACCTGATTGGCTGCCCACAATCCTGCGACAGCCGCGTGTCCCGTTGCGCCACCACAGGCTGCTACAGGTGGTCGGAGGCCGAAATCATCATCGCCGGCCGGTTCGGGGGCTATCAATGCCCTTCGAGATAGGTCGGGCAAGGGCGGCCGGTGCGGTCCGCCTTGGTCAGATCGCCGGATCGCGCAGGTAATATTTCACGATCACCGGCAAGAGCAGCGACAGGCCGAGAAAGCGCACCAATTGATGGGTGGCGACGAAGGCCGGGTCCAGCCCGAGCACGAAGGCGAGGATGGTCATCGCCTCGATGCCGCCGGGCGCGAAGGCGACGATGACCTGTCCGAAGGGCAGGCCGAGCGTCGAGGCGACCACCACGGCGCCGACGGCTGAGATCAGCAGGGCGATCAGAAACGATCCCATGGACGGCACGAAGGCCTGCAGCAGGAAGCTGATGCGCGTGCCGATGAAGCGGACGCCGATGGTGCAGCCGAGCAGGAGCTGGCAGGGGATGAGGAAGCCGGGCGGCATCGAGCCGACCAGCCCGCCGGACAGATGCAGGATAGCGCCGCTGACCATGCCGCCGAACAGCATGCCGGCCGGAAAATTGCGCTTCTCCAGGAGATAGCCGATGACGCCGCCGACGGCCGCTTCGACCAGCACGCCGAGATAGCCGCTGACCTGCGGCACCGGGAGGCGATCGGCGGCGACGGACAGGGTGATGAGCGAAGGCAGGACGGCGAGCAGCGCCACGATGCGCAGCATCTGCGCCACCACCACCAGCCGCGTATCGGCCGAGGAGCGCAGCGACATCGCCACCACATAGGAGAGCGCGCCGGGGACGGAGGCGAACAGGGCGGTCGCGCGGCTCCATTTGCCGTAGAGGATGAGAAACGCCGCCGACCCCAGGATGACGAAGACCACCGTCACGCCGAGGATGCCGATGCTGATCGGCCAGCGCGCCACATTCTCCATGATCGCCGGCGTGAAGCCCGAGCCGATCGAGACGCCGAGCATCAGGAACACCACCTGCCGGACGATGACGGGCATGTAGACCGGCAGCCCGGCGAGCGCCAGCGCGGAGACCGTCAACATGCTGCCGGTCAGCCATGCGGCGGGCGTGCCGAGCGCGTGCAGAGACAGCGAGCCCGCGACCCCGGCCGCGAGCGTGAAGGCGACATGGCGCGCCTTTTCCCAAGAGATCATGAAGAAGGTACTTTCGCCGGCCCGACCAGCCGCATGATGGAACCCGTGCCGGACCGGCAAGCGGATGCCGGTGAAAGGCTTTCCATATTAAGCGTGACCGCTGCCCTCAATCAAGCGCGCGCACAGCCAGAATTCGCCCTGAATGACGCAGCCTGGCGCGAGTTCGCCGCGGAGCTGGCGGGTATCGGCGACGACATCGACTGTGCCGCCGAGGATTTTCACCTGCGCCGCATGAAAAACCTGGCCGGTCACGCTGTTGCGGCGCTGCTCCACCGAGAGCACGCGGCCGGCGAAGAAGGCGCGGGAGGCGGCGGTAAATTCGTCGGCGCTGGGATCGTGGAAGACAGCCGCGGAGCCGGCCTCGCCGGAGGAGAACAGGCCGCTGGCGAAGAAGCTTTCGGGGGTGAACTGCACCGTCTGGCCGATTTGGGCGCGGGCGAAGGCATCCTCGTCGGGGAAGACCATGAGGTCATGCGGGAAGGCGGCGATCTGCGCCACGGCCATGAACGGCGTGACGCGATTGGCCCACACGGCGTAATCGACGACGTCGAGCAATGCCACGGTCGAGCATTGGCGCGGGCGCGGTCCCGGCTCGATCTCGACGAAGACTGCGCCTTCGAAAGCGTTGTCGGTCGGGCGCTGGCGCTTCTTCATGACCCTGACGGGCACCCGCCCGCTGCCGCTGAAATAGGGCGTCACCCCGACGATATCGAGCTTCTCGTCTCCGCCGCCGGCCGCCAGATGCACCCAGAGTTCCGAGCCGCTATCGGAGTGCCAGCGATAGTAATAGCCGGGCGCGCAAGGCTGTGAATAGGCGCCTGTGTCGGGCAGTTTACTCACCATTTCGGCCAGCTCTTCCGCCGAGCCGGCGTTGAACCCGATGACACTGAAATGATCAGTCATCGCCCCGCTTGCCTCTCTCTTACGCCTGAACGCGATGCATTACGCGAACGCCGGGACTGCCTGGGAGAAGCGCCCTCCGCTTCTCCCAACCCGGAAGCTTACGCCGCCAGCGCCTCAAGCTCCTCGATGACGGCCCCGCCCATCTGGGATGTCGAGACCTTGCGCATGCCGTTCTGCATGATATCGCCCGTCCGCAGGCCCTTATCGAGCACCCGGGCGATAGCCGTGTCGATCATGTCCGCCTCGCGCCCCATATCGAACGAGTAGCGCAGCGCCATGCCGAAGCTGGCGATCGTCGCGATCGGGTTGGCGGCGCCCTGGCCGGCAATGTCGGGCGCGCTGCCGTGGACGGGCTCGTAAAGCGCCGGCCGCTTGCCGGCCGCATCCGGCGCGCCGAGCGAGGCGGAGGGCAGCATGCCGAGCGAGCCGGTCAGCATCGCCGCGGCGTCCGACAGGATGTCGCCGAACAGATTGTCGGTGACGATGACGTCGAACTGCTTCGGCGACCGCACGAGCTGCATGGCGCAATTGTCGGCAAGGATGTGGCTCAGCTCAACATCGGCGTAGTCCTCGCGATGCAGCTTCGTCACCACCTGATTCCAGAGCACGCCGGATTTCATCACATTGCGCTTCTCGGCCGAGGCCACCTTGTTGCGCCGCTTGCGGGCGAGTTCGAAGGCGACGCGGGCGATGCGGTCGATCTCGCCGGTCGTGTAGACCTGCGTGTCGACGGCGCGCTGCTCGCCGGACTCGAGCGTGACGATCTCCTTCGGCGCGCCGAAATAGACGCCGCCGGTCAGCTCGCGCACGATCATCATGTCGAGCCCCTCGACCAGTTCGCGCTTCAGAGAGGAGGCGTCGGCAAGCGCCGGGTAGCAGATGGCGGGGCGCAGATTTGCAAAGAGCTGCATATCCTTGCGCAGGCGCAGCAGCCCGGCCTCGGGGCGCGCATCGTAAGGCACATTATCCCATTTCGGGCCGCCGACCGCGCCCAGCATGACGGCATCGGCCTTCATCGCCTTGGCCATGGTGGCGTCGGAAATCGCGACGCCGTGCTCGTCATAGGCACAGCCGCCGACGAGGTCGGTCTCGGTGTTGAAGCGGGCCGCGCCGCGCGCGTTCAGCCATGCGATCACGCGTTCGACTTCACCCATAACTTCCGGCCCGATGCCATCGCCTGGCAGGAGCAGCACGTCAAATGTCGGCATTGATAACTCTCGGCAGTGGGCGGCGCGGTGACGCCCGGTCGGTCCCATTGATTAACCTGTTGCTAATGGGAAACAGAATGATGGGCAAGCCGCAAGCCCGATTTTACGGAAAACCGCCCGGCAACTGTGATCTTGATGCACAGATTTATGGGCAAAACTACGCCATCAGCCCGGCGCGGCGGCCGACCTCCCAGCAGCTTTTGGCGCAGGCGCGGCAGGCCTCGGCGCAGCGGCGCATCTCGGCGTCGCCGACGGCGTCGCAGGAGCGCGCGCAGGCTTCGCAGATCGCCGCGCAGGTGGTGCAGACCGAGGCGTGCATTCGCGAGTTTCTGGTCATGAAATCGCCGCTGGTCTGACAGATCTGGATGCAGTCCACCATCAGCCGGACATGATCCGCCTCGGCGTGCTTGCCGCCTTTTTCGAGGCAATAGTTGAACAGCACGGATTGGCAGGTATCGCGGCAGGTCCAGCATTTCTCGATGCAATCCAGCAATGCCGGATCCGTATTGTGATGCATCTGGGATTTCTCCTTGGTCGGGTGGCATAACAACAGCTCGCGCCGGGGGTTCCGGGCGAATCGCGCGGGGGCGGTTATGACGGGGCGATGCGGTCGGGTGAAGGCGGACGCGGACGCGGCGCCGCTCGCATTTACGGATCACCTGCGACGCCTTGGGACGGCCTAAAAGACATGCAAGGTCAGGGCAGGGGCAAAGATGGGAAGAAAGACTCAACTGATGCGGACACGGATTTCAAAACTTGCAGCCGCGGCACTGGTCGTCCTCGCGGGAGCTTCGATGGTTTCCTCGTTGGCTCACGCCGACGCCACTCCGCTGTTCAAGAAACTTGTCGGGAGCTGGCAGGGGGCGGGCGATCTGGTTTTGGAGGACGGCACGCGCGAACAGCTCTCCTGCCGGGGCTATTACGGCCTCAAGTCGGAAGGCAACGGCCTGTCGATCGTGAGCCTTTGCAGCTCTCCGACCCGGAAATTTGAACTTCGCAGCCTCGTTACCGAGACCGCGACCGGCGTTGCCGGCCAGTGGGAAGAGCGCACGTTCCATGCCACCGGCGACGTCTCCGGCAGCGCGAGCGGCACGACCATGAACCTGAACTTCTCCGGCACCATCGAAGGGACGATCTCTATCGCGCTCACGGGTCAGACCCATTCGGTGAACGTGTCCGCCGCCGGTGCGGGGATCAAGGGCATTTCGATTTCGCTCACCCGCGGGTAGGGCGATTTTGCTGCCGGCATGCTGACCGGCTTCCCGGAGCCCGTGCGCGGGCCCGGGACCTGCGAGGGCGCTCGCTCGCCGGCGAGACGCCGTGACGGTCCGGTCAGGCGAACCTTATCGAACAAATCCAGCGTCGTTGGCTGGTTGGCGCAAGTGGCGCGGCCGGGCGGCTGCCGATGTCCCGTCCCGGCCTCAGCGTGGCGAGGAGACGCGGCGAGCCTTAGCCCGCCATCGCGAAAAACGCATAAGCAAATCGGTTTTTCATATTTAAGGCGTGCCGGTTTGAAGGCTAGCCTGAGGCGGAAACCATGGATTGGACCGCGCATGACCAAGGCCGCGACGCAGCTTCCCCTGACCGCCGAATCTGCCCAGCTGCAGGCCCTTCTCGCCGGCATCGCGGAGGGCGAGGCCGAGCGGGAGCGCGAGCGCGTCCTGCCATTCGCGCAGATCGATGCGATCCGGCGGGCGCGGCTCGGCGCTCTGCGGGTGCCGTCCGAACATGGCGGCGGCGGCGCTTCGCTCAGGGATTTGTTCGAAATCGTGATTCGGCTCGGCGAGGCGGACGCCAATGTCGCGCATATCCTGCGCAACCACTTTTCCTTCGTCGAGCTCTACGCGCGCTTTCCGGAAGACGCGCCCGGGCGCAGGTGGCGGCAGGCGGTCGCCGAAGGCGCGATCATCGGGCTCGCCAGCGCCGAGCTCGAAAGCCCCAAAGTCGGCAATGTCGCCCTCGCCACCACGCTGACGCGCGGCGCGGACGGCTATCGGCTCAATGGCGTCAAATATTATAGTACCGGCACGATCTATGCCGATCATGTCCTTGTCCGCGCCACCGGGCCCGATGATGTTCCCGCATCGGTCGTCATACCGGTGGCGCGGGCAGGGATCGAGGTGCTGGACGATTGGGACGGCGCGGGACAGCGCCTGACCGGCACCGGGACGACGCGCTTCTCCGACGTGCATGTCCATGAGGGGGAGGTGGTCTTCGACGGCGCGGAAATCGGCTTCGGCCGAGCCTATTACAACACCCACGCCCAGCTCTATCTCACTGCCGTCAATGCGGGCATTCTGCGCGCCGTCCTGCGCGATGCGACGGAACTCGTCCGCAGCCGAGAGCGGAGTTTCTACTACGCTCCCGCCGAGCGCCCGGCCGACGATCCGATCCTGCAGCAGGTGATCGGTCAGATCGCCAGCAACGCGTTCGCCGCCGAGACCGTGGTGCTCGCCGCCGCCGAGGCGCTGGGGCGGGCGGGCGAAGCCCGCGAGCGGGGCGATCCGGCCGCCGCCGTCGCGCTCGATGCGGAGGCCGCCTTGCGCGCGGCCCAGGCCAAGGTCGTGGTGGATGAACTCGCTATTCGCAGCGGCGGGTTGCTCTTCGATGTCGGGGGCGCCTCGGCGACCAAGCGCTCGCTCAATCTGGACCGGCATTGGCGCAATGCCCGCACGCTCGCCACGCACAACCCGTCGAGCTACAAGGCCCGCGCTATCGGAGACCTCGCCGTCAACGGCACGCCGTTGCCTTCGAAAGGATTTTTCTGAGCCGCGGCGCCCGAAGGTGCGGCGGCCCAGAATTTGCCTAAGCCGATTGCCCGAGCAGCTTCACGAATGTGTCCGAGGAGATCACCGGGGCGAAGAAATTGTTAATGCGCTCGAGCGCTGGGGCGAGCTGGGCCGGCTTCTGCGTGCCGGTTGCGTCGCCGATAACGATCGGCAGATAGCCGTTGTCCCGGGCGGCGCGGGCATTGCCCTCGATGCACAAGTCTGTGTGGATGCCGGTCAGCACGATGACCTCGACGCGCTTGCGGGCGAGTTCCAGCGGCAATTGCGTGCCGGCGAAGGCGGTCTGCAGCGCCAGCTCGTTGAATTCGAGATCGCCGGGGCGGACCAGCGCCTTGAGTTCATCGACCAGCTCATTGTCCGCCTTCTTCTTCTCGGGCGAAAAATTCAGGCCCTCGACCCAGGTCTCATATTGCACCTTGTCGAATTCCGACTGCGGGTAGGTCTCACGGAACACGGCATAGCCGACCCAGCTAAAGGAGACGAAATTCTGTGCCTTGCGGGCGGCCTGCGCGACTTTGACCGTGGCGGGCAGGCTGCCGCGCTCCCAATGGCGCTCGCCGGCCTGCGCGCCCCAGTCGCGGTAGAGCGAATTGTTCTGGCTGACCGAGACGAAGGCGGCGCGCTTTTGCAGGATCTTGGCCAGATCGAGCCTCTTCCATTGCGGCGCCAGCTCGGGAATGGCGGCGAGTTCGTCGCCGGTGGATTTGGCCTGCGCGGCGGCGGCGTTGGCGAGGCCAAGGGCGGCCAGCGAACCAGCGGTGCCGGCAAGGAACGCGCGGCGCGATGGGGTGGTTGTCATGGATCATTCCTCCTGGCCGCGCTGCCAGCGCTGCCGATGTTGCGGCCGGGTTGAGCCACGAGCAGAACGCTCACCACTTCCCGGTCTGCAAAATCATAGGCTCAGTTTTCCGCGCTCCAAAAGAAGTAATTCTGCAATGTAAATTCAAATATCCGCAAAAAAACTGCAGTTTGCTTGTTATTCCATCCGACGTTATTTAACTTTATCAGGAATTTTACAACGTCGCGCGTTCATAATTGCGAATTGATGTTGCCGTCGTTTGTACAGCTATGCCCGACATCATTACGGCGGCCGCGCTAAACCCTTCCTTTCCAGGGGACGGCCCAGCGCTCGATCAGCCGCATCACCAGCTCGAAAGCCGTGGCGACGAGGCCTATGGCGAGTATGCCGAGCACCACGACGTCGGTGCGCAGGAAATTGGAGGCGTTGTAGACCATCTTCCCGAGCCCGGCGTCGGCGGCGACCATTTCGGCTGCGACCAGCGTTGTCCAGCCGACGCCCATGCCGATCCGCAGGCCCACCAGAATGTCCGGCAGCGCCGCAGGCAGCACGACGTAGCGGACGAGTTGCCGGCGGCTCGCCCCCATCGACAGTGCCGCCTGGATCTGCTCCTGTGCGACCGACCGGGCGCCCGCCCGCGCCGAGAGCGCGACCGGCGCGAGGATGGCGAGGAAGAGCAGCAGCACCTTGGCCAGTTCGCCGATGCCGAACCAGATGATCATCAGCGGCAGATAGGCGAGCGGCGGCAGCGGCCGGTAGAATTCGATGAACGGGTCGAACAGGCCGCGCGCCGCCGGGCTGACGCTCATGCCGATGCCGAGCGGGATGCCGACAATGACGGCGAGCGCGAAGGCGGTGAAGACGCGGGCAAGGCTCGCCGCGAAATGGCTGAGCAAAGTGTGATTGTCGAGTTCGCCGCTCATGGCCTGACGGAAGGCGAACCAGATCGATTCCGGCTTGGGCAGGAATAACGGCTTCAGCAGCGGCAGCTCGACCGGCAGCGTCCCGCCCCACGGCAGCCAGATTGCGAAGGAGAGGTTGCGCGTCAGCAGCCACCACAGCGCGCCGGCTCCGATGAGGGCAACGATGCTGTAGGCGAGGCCCGAGCCTTCGCCGAGCTGGCGGTAGCGGCTGGTCTTCCGGGCATGGCCGCGCGCGGGCGCCGGGCGCCGTCCGGCCGGGTCAAGCATCGGCGGAGGCTCCCTGGCCGTTGCGCTGCTGGATGTCGGCCAGCACCTGTTCGCGAATGGCGATGAATTCGGGATGCGACTTGACCGCCCGCGCGTCGCCGCCCGCCAGATAGCGGCGGCAGAAATCGAGCTGATAGGTCTTCTCGATCTTGCCGGGCCGGGGCGTCATGACGATCAGCTTGGTGGCCAGGAACAGCGCTTCCTCGACCGAATGGGTGATGAAGAAGATGATCTTGCCGGTGCGGTCCCAGACGTTCAGGATCAGCTCCTGAAGCTGCTCGCGGGTCAGGGCGTCGAGGCTGCCGAGCGGTTCGTCCATCAGCAGCACATCCGGGTCGGAGGCGAGCGCCCTGGC
The DNA here is from genome assembly GCF_002198715.1 of Rhodomicrobium sp. R_RK_3. Lineage (GTDB taxonomy): Bacteria > Pseudomonadota > Alphaproteobacteria > Rhizobiales > Rhodomicrobiaceae > R-RK-3. The sequence continues at coordinate 176,988 of NZ_MWLK01000021.1, forward strand.
GATGCCGACGCGCTGCTGCATGCCGCCTGACAGCTCGTAGATCATCTTGCGCTCGAACCCCGCGAGGCCGACCAGCCGCAGCTTTTCGGCGGCGATGTCCTGGCGCTCGGCGCGGGGGAGGCCCCGCATTTTCAGGGCGAAGGCGACATTGTCGGCGACGTCGAGCCAGGGCATCAGCGCATGGCGCTGGAACACCACGCCCCGGTCGGCGCCCGGCCCATGCAGCTCGCGGCCATGCAGGCGGACGATGCCCTCAGAGGGCGCGAGAAAGCCGGCGATGACGGAGAGCAGCGTGGTCTTGCCGCAGCCGGAGGCGCCGAGAGCCACGACGAAATCGCGGTCCTCGATGGAAAGATCGACAGCCGAAAGCGCCTCGACGATGCCGGAGGCGCTTTGGTAGCGGACGGAGAGACCGGTGATGTCGAGCGCTGGCAAGGGCTTCCTTTCGGAGAGAACGGACGAAGCATTAGAGCCTGCGCAAGCGGCTCCCCCTTACCCGGTCGCTTCGCGCCCGCCCTCTCCCACGAGGGGAGAGGGCTGAAAAACGAGAGGCGGCCCGCTTGCCCTCTCCCCTCGAGAGAGAGGGCTCCCGCCGCAAGGCGGGTGGGTGAGGGGGCCTTTTTTGCAGCATCAATTGTGCCTGAGGTCTTCGCCCCCGCAATCTATTTCGCGGCAGCGGCGGCGAACTCCGGGTTGACGAACTTGCCGAAATCCGCCGGGATGTCGGTGATCCGGCCCTGCTCCTTCAAGAACACCGCCGTATTGGCCAGCGCCTTGGCGACGCCGGACTCCTTGCCGCCGCCGAGCCACGCATCGCTCGCCTGCTCTGCGGGCGTCGGGAAGGCGTAATCTGCGAGCGTCGCCGGCACCGTCTCGGGCGAGCCGCCGACGGTCTTGGCGATGGCCTTCACCTCTTCGGACTCCTTGGTGTATTTGTCTTTGCCGGCCTTATAGGCTTCGTTCGCCTTGGCGATTTCCTTGACCAGCGCGGTGACAAAGGCCTTGTTCTTCTCCGCCCAGACCCGGTCGACGATGATGGCGTCGAAAGTCGGCGCGCCCTGCTTGGCGACATCGGCCGCCGAGAGCACGACCTTGCCATTCGCCTTCACCTTGGACAGCACCGGGTCCCAGATGAAGGTCGCGTCGATGTCCCCGCGCTCCCAGGCCGCCGCGATCTCGGCGGGGCGCAGATTGACGGTCTGCACATCGCCGGGCGAGACGCCGGCCTTCTTCAGCGCGAACAGCAATTGATAATGGGCGGTCGAGACGAAGGGCGTCGCGACCTTCTTGCCCTTCAAGTCAGCCAGCGCGCCGATGCCGGAGCCGTTGCGGGCGACGAGTTGCTCGGCATTGTTGATGTCGTCGAGGATCCAGATCACCTGCACGTCGAGCCCTTGCGCCGCCGCCGTCGCCGCCGGGCTGGAGCCGACCTCGCCGATGGGAAGGTCGCCCGAGGCAAAGGCGCGGATGACATCGCCGCCGCCGCCGAACTGCTTCCAGGTGATCTTGGTGCCGGTCGCCTTCTCGACGGCTCCCGCCGCCTGCGCGACCCGGAAGGGAACGACCATGTCCTGATAGCCGAAGGTGACCTCCTTCGTCTGCGCCTGGGCGGCGCCCGTCGCGCCAAGCCCGAGAGAAAGCGCCAATAGCCAGAGTTTCCGCATAGTTTCCGCCCCAGTCTTGCATTTGCGTGGAAGACCATCCGCCGCGCCCCAATGGACGCGGCGCCTCATACCCACGCTATGCTAAGCGCAAAGGCGCCTGGCTCTAACAACAAAGAACCGATAAGCTTATAAAAATAGACCCGGTACGGGCGCAACCATTGCGGCTCCGCGAGCGTTTCGGCGGTTGCTTGGTTGCAAGCGCTCAGGAGGGGGAGGCTGTTGTGCGTCCGACGAACGTTTCGCGCCCTCTCCCGTTGCGAGAGAGGGCGCCGCGCGAAGGCGGGTGGGTGAACGGGCTTAGCCAGGTCGCGGCCCGCCGAGACGGCTGACCGATCAGCCCCAAGGCCGCGCGGCGTGGGCCTTGGTCTCGTAATCTGCGATGCTGTCCTGCTTGGTGAGGGTCAGGCCGATATCGTCGAGGCCCTCCACCAGACATTTCTTGCGGAACGGATCGATGTCGAAATGGATGACGCCGCCATCCGGGCCGTGGATCTCCTGCGCCTCAAGGTCGACGGTAAGCGTGGCATTGGAGCCGCGCGAGGCGTCATCCATCAGCTTGTCGATCTCCGATTGCGGCAGGGCGATCGGCAGGATGCCGTTCTTGAAGCAGTTGTTGTAAAAGATGTCGGCAAAGCTCGGCGCGATCACGCATTTGATGCCGAAATCGAGCAGCGCCCAGGGGGCGTGCTCGCGGCTCGAGCCGCAGCCGAAATTGGCGCCGGTGACGAGGATCTTGGCCTTGCGGTAGGCCGGCCGGTTCAGCACGAATTCAGGCACTTCGGTGCCGTTCGTATCGAAACGCATCTCGTGGAAGAGGTTGGCGCCGAGGCCGGTGCGCTTGATCGTCTTCAAAAACTGTTTCGGGATGATCATATCGGTGTCGATATTGAGCATCGGCAAGGGCGCGGCGACGCCCGTCAATTCGGTGAATTTATCCATCGGTCAAGCCCTTCGGGATTGATTTGACGTGTATATTGACCGGAATCTGCCCCGCTGCAACCCCATTGCGCCGCCCGCGCGCCTCAAGCGGGCAATTCCCGCACCGTGACCTTATAGGCGAAACCCTCCGGGCCGCCATCGCCGAGGCGGGCGTCGGCGGTTTGGGCTAAGGGGCGCGTCAGGAACGGGATCGGGTTGGCGGCGGAATGCGGCAGCACGATATCGGCCGCGTTATTATAGGCGATCCAATTGCCCTCGCAGGCGCCGAACAGTGTCACGCGCGCGGCGACCGCCTTCGGCTCGCCCCCGGCTTGCGGCTCGGGCGGCTCGTGCTCGGCGACGCGCCGGGCATCGCCCGGATCGACCGGCACCCAGCCATAATCCTCCAGCCAGACTTCGGCGCGGCAATGCTCCTCATGAGTGATGTCGTCGGAGGCGGCGCCGAGGCTCGCAAAGCCGAATTGCGACGGCGCGACGCGCACGCCGTAGACGGAGCGGGCGGGCAGGCCGAGTGCCCGGACCAGTGCCACATAGAGTCCGTTGAGACGACTGCAGCGCGGGGCAGCGTCGCTTTCGACGGCTGGGGTCAGTGCGGACAGGGCAGCCAGATCGCCAGCGCCGCAGGTTTTTTTCGCCACCAGCCATTCATAGACCGCCATGGCCTTGCCGAGGTCGGTCTTGGCATTCTCGACGATGGCGGCGGCCGCGCCCCAGGGCTGGCTCTCGATCGGCACGGTGGTCGTAGAGGCGGTATAGCGGCGCCGTTCCTCGGCGGTGAGAGGGACGGGGCGGCGCGGCTTGGCGAATTCGGTCAGCCGGCTGCGCGTCGACGCCTCGCTGCTGACTTCGGCAACCGGCGCGGCGTCGCCGTCCGGCCATTCGAAATAGACCATTTCGGCGCCCGACGCAGGATCGGTTTCGAGTTTGGCGATCTTGGCATTGGTGCGCCAGTCGCTGCCGAGGGGCTTTGCCCAGCTATCCTCGTCGATCGATGGGACCGGCACCCAGGCTTGCAGCCGGCCGCGCGTCGGCCTTGCGAAACTCAGTCGCGAGATGATTTCGAATTTGCGCCAGGCGCCCTGCTCGACGATGAAGCGCTCCTGAGCACGGGCTAAATGCGGAAGTAGCGCGGCTCCGGCCAAGGCAGCGCCGAACTTGAGAAAGTCGCGCCTGTGCATGGCGATTGCTTCCCTGAAGCGGCTCGAAAGCGGGCGAACATGATCCCGCCAGAATGCGCGGAAATGGCTGTCGCTCCGATGAACGAAAGCCTCGCGCCGCCGAACTTTTCCGCGTATGTGGCAAATTTACACGTTCCGGCGGCCGCCGTCATTCGGCATCGAGCCATCAGAGTTCGTATCTTTCCAGCCAAATCGCTCTATGATTTGCGCTGAGAACAGACACCACATCAACGCCGACGGCATGGAGCTGAACATGGCGGAGCTGATTCCAATCGACGAAAAGACGTCCGTGGCCGGACAGATCCAGCTCGACGAGCTGGAAGAGCTCGCCGCGAGCGGCATCAAGGTGATCGTGAACAACCGGCCGGATGGCGAGGCCTTTTTCGGCCAGCCCAAGGCGAAGGATCTGGAGGAGGAAGCGGCTCGGCATGGCGTCGCCTTCTTCAACCTGCCGTTCACGATGCAAACGCTGACGCCTGAACTGGTCGCCGAATTCGCAAAAATCCTGAAGGATGCGGACGGGCCGATCCTGGCCTATTGCCGGACCGGCAACCGCTCGTCGCTGCTCTGGGCGGCCTCGCAGGTGGCGCTCGGCGCGCCGATCGAGGCGGTTTTGGCGCAGGCTCAGGACGCTGGCTACGACCTGCGCCCCGCCGAGCAACTCATCACCGATCTCGGCCGCCGCGCCTTGGTGGAATAGCCTCGGGCGAGAGCGAAGCCCCCATGCCGAAACCTCACATTCGTCGCCCCGGCCGTCAGAGCCGGGGCCCACTCGCCTCGCCTCTTGCCGCAGCATTCGCGGATGGATGATTGGATCCCGGCTCACCGCTTCGTGGTGTCCGGGACGACGAGCGTGGATGGTCGCGGGAGCCGAAGGCGAGGGGGAGCTGCCGGAGCTCGATCGAAGCGCTGTCAGACCGCTTTCAGGAACAGCGCGAAGGGCTCTTCGACCGTGCGCCGCAGCAGGCCGCGATAGGGCGCATAGCAGGGCTGGCCGGGTTTGATGCGGCCGAACTCGGCCGAAGGCATCGCCTTCAGCGGCGTCAGCACGATGGGCGTGGCGACGGGCGTGAGCTGCGCGCCCCGCCCCACCTGCAAGGTGGTCAGAATGCCGTGCAATTCGCCGCGGATGGTCGGCCGGGCGACGATGATGAGCCGGTACTGGCCGTGCTTGTTGGTGACGAGATAGATGTGCCCGGATTGATGCGGGGCCGAGACCACGCCGCCTTGCGTATATTCCGCGTCGATGCGCTCGGATTCCGTGAATACCAGATTTGACGCCACCTGATCCCAGCGGATCTGGGTGAGATAGGCGTAGATCGCCTCGGGCTCGCTGAAGGAGGGGCGGAGTGTGACGTAATCGCCTTCCATCCAGGCGACGGCGGGGCGCGAATAGGAGCCCAGCCCGTCCGGGGCGAGCCCGAACGGCGTGTCGTTCAGCGGTACGGAATTGCGCTGGCGCAAATTGACGGCGAGCGCTTCCTCGATCCGCACCAGCGTGGCCAGGGTGAATGGCCGCCTGCCGGACAGCGCTTTCTCGAGCGTAGATAGGCTGATTTTGGCAAGCGCGGCAAGCTGTTGGCGGGTCATGCGGCGGCGCGCCAGTTCCTCGGCGATGCTCGAGGCCGCCGCCCGGCTTTCCTCATCCGCCAAAGACTGCTCAGAGCGGCCCGACACGGCGTGCTCCCTCCGCCAAAAACCGTAATGAACCGCACATACCCGTAAAGCGACGAAGGATGCAAGCGGTTCGTGGCGGTTCGCGGCGGCTCCTTGCCGAACTATCGCGAAGAAGACGCTCGAAGCTCCCGGCCGCATCGGTGAAGGTTTGTGGGCATTGAACCCCCGCCAATGACGACCAGAGGTCACCCCCGATGTTTCCGCAATATTTTCGAGCCGGCAGCCGCCGGAGCTTTGCCATGATGCCGGGTCTCCACCTGATACTTGCGGCTATAGTTTCCATAATTGCATTTGCCGCCGCCCAGGCCGGCGTACCGACCATGCGCCCGGGCGATGCCCGCTCGGGGACGCTGCTGTTCAAGGCGGTCGAGGAAGGCCGCTATGTCGCGGCGCCGCTGGTCGGCACCGATATCGACATCGCCGTCTCCGGTCCGACCGCCCGTGCCCGCGTCACCCAGCATTTCTACAACCCGACCGAAAACTGGGTCGAGGGCGTCTATGTCTACCCGCTGCCGGAAAATTCGGCCGTCGACAGCCTCAAAATGGTGATCGGCGACCGCATCATCATCGGCGACATCAAGGAGCGCCAGGAGGCCAAGCGCATCTATGAGGAGGCCAAGCGCGAGGGCAAGAAAGCGGCGCTGATGGAGCAGGAGCGGCCGAACATGTTCACCAATTCGGTCGCCAATATCGGCCCCGGCGAGACCATCGTCGTGCAGATCGAATATCAGCAGAGCGTGCCGCAATCGGCAAACCGCTTCTCGCTGCGCGTGCCGTTGGTCGTCGCTCCACGCTACAATCCGAAGCCCCTGGTGCAGACCGTCGATTTCGGCGGCAAGGGCTGGGGCCAGATCAGCGATCCGGTGCCGGACCGCGACCGCATCGAGCCGCCGGTGCTTGACCCGCGCGACAACGCGCCCGTCAATCCGGTGACGCTGACCGTGCGCCTGCAAGCCGGCTTCCCGCTCGGCGAGGTCAAGAGCGCCTACCACACGGTCAAAACCGAAAGCCCGAGCGAGGACAGCCGCATCGTGAAAATCGAAGGCGCCGTCCCCGCCGACAAGGACTTTGAGCTCACCTGGGAACCCAAAGCCGGGCAGGCGCCCGCCGCCGGCCTGTTCCACGAGCGCCTCGGCGGCACCGATTACCTGCTCGCCTTCGTCACCCCGCCGGTGCTGTCGCAGGCCCAGGCGCCGCGTCCGCGCGAAATCATCTTCGTCATCGACAATTCCGGTTCAATGGGCGGCAGCTCGATCGTTCAGGCCAAATCCAGCCTGCTCTACGGCCTGCGCCAGCTCAAGCCGGGCGACCGCTTCAACGTCGTGCGCTTCGACGACACGATGGAGGTGCTGTTCCCTGGCGCGGTGCCAGCGGACATGGAACATGTCGGCCAGGCTCAAACGTTCGTCTCGGCTCTGCAGGCCAATGGTGGCACGGAAATGGTGCCGGCGATGAAGGCGGCGCTCACCGACGATGGCGGCGCGGGTGCCGAAATGCTGCGGCAGGTCGTCTTCCTCACCGACGGCGCCATCGGCAACGAGCAGCAATTGTTCGAGACCATCGCATCCGGTCTGGGCCGCTCGCGGGTCTTCATGGTCGGCATCGGCTCGGCGCCCAACTCCTATCTGATGCGCCACGCCGCCGAGTTGGGTCGCGGCAGCTTCACGCGCATCGGCAGCGGCACCCAGGTCGAGGAGCGGATGCGCGCGCTGTTCAACAAGCTGGAGAAGCCTGCGGTGACCGATCTCAGCGTCAAATTCTCGCTAAGCGGGGCCGACGTGACGCCACGGGTTCTGCCGGACCTTTATGCGGGAGAAACCCTGCAAATCGCCGCAAAACTGTCGAGCATGGGCGGTAAGGCTGAGATCAGCGGCATGATCGGCGACCGGCCCTGGACGGCGACACTGCCGCTCTCCGGGTCCGCCGAGGGCAAGGGGCTGTCGAAATTGTGGGCGCGCGAGAAGATCGCCGATGCGGAGGTCGAGGTGACGATGGGCCATATCAGTCAGGCGAGCGCCGATCAGCGCATTCTGACGCTGGCGCTGGAGCATAGTTTGATCAGCCGCCTGACCAGTCTCGTTGCGGTCGACAAGACGCCGAGCCGTCCGGCGGGCGCCACGCTCGTCCGCGCCGACCTGCCGCTCAACCTGCCCGCCGGCTGGGACTTCGACAAGGTGTTCGGCAAGCGCGGCGGCGAGCGCGGCAACGGTCCGGTGCAGGATGGCGGCGTCGTGCCCGCGCCGGATCAGGGAGACGCGCTGAAGCTCGACGCGGCCTATGTGCAGACCATCGCCGCAGGGCAGAGCCCGGCACAGGCGCAGCAGGCAGCGAAGCAGCAGTTCACCAACGTGGCGCTGCCGCAAACCGCGAGCGACGCACCGCTCTATCTCTGGCTCGGCCTGCTGATCTTGATCGCCAATGTGCCGCTGTTCGTCATCGCCCGGCGGCAGTCCCGGCGCGAGGCGGAATGGGAGTAATGTCGATGAAGCTGGCGGCTGTTTCCGCGCTTCGCTCAAAAATGCAGCCGCCGGCGCGTCCGGCGATGGCGGCTGCCGTCCTCCTCGGCCTGATCGGCCTCGCCTTGATCGGCAAGGGCCTTTATATGCACGCCAAAGCCGGACTGGCGCAAATCCTGCTGGAGAGCGCCTTCGCCGAAAGCCTCGCGACAGGGCAGCCGGTGAAGGCGTGGTCCTGGGCCGACACCTGGCCGGTCGCCCGGCTGGAGGTGCCGCGCCTCGGCGCCAGCGCCATCATCCTGAAGGGCGGCAGCGGCGAGGCGCTCGCCTTCGGCCCCGGCCTGCTCGACGGCACGCCGGCGCCCGGCGAGCGCGGTACCTCGGTGATCGCGGCGCATCGCGACACGCATTTCACCTTCCTGCGCGACATCCGCAATGGCGACATGCTGCGGGTGACGCGCGCCGATGGCGTCATCGTCTGGTTCCGCATCACCGCCACCGATGTGGTGCCGTGGAACGCCTCGGGCATCGACGCACAGGCGGATGGCTATGGGCTGGTGCTCTCGACCTGCTGGCCGCTGGATGCGGTGACGCATGGCGATCAGCGCTATATCGTCAAGGCGCAGATGGTCGGTCGGCAATTGTCGCAATCGCCGGCGCCCGGCGCCCCGCTATAGCGCCGTATTCGACTTGACGGGCTGGCCGATGATGCCCGGCCGCAGGATGCGCGAGAGTTTGAGCAGCGGCGTCTCGACATAGAAATAGCTGAGCAGCGCGAGCACGATGCTGGCGGCGAAGGCCGCGAGGAAGAAGGCCGCGCCGCCTTCGGTCGTGTGCCAGAGATCGAACTTGTGCCAGACCACCGCGACCGCCCCGACCGCGAACAGATGCGTCAGGTAGAGCGAGTAGGAGGCATCGCCCAAAAGCCGCAGGAAGGGCACCTCGCGCACCGCGCCGTGGCGCTCCAGATAGAGTGCGCCGAGCACGATGAAGATGGCGGGAATGCCCCAGAGGATGACGCGGGTATGCAGTGTCGCGCCCGCCAGACCCAGTCCGAGAAGCGCGAGGCCGCCGCCGATCAGCGCGATCCAGGCCAGCGTGCGCGGGAGCACCACGCCCGATGTGTACATCGCCCCGATGGCGACCCCGGCTGCGAATTCCAAAAGGATCGGCGAGGCCAGCCACCCGAGAACTCCGCCGGGCGACAGGATGAGTCCCGCCGCCACCAGCCCGGTCAGCGCGGCCAGCAGCGCGCCAGCCCGCAGCGACGCCGTAGAGGCCAGCAGGCAAAGGCTGAAGATCACGTAGAAGAACATCTCGAAATTGATGGTCCAGCCGGGCGTGTAGACCGGGAAATACATCGACGGATCGACCGGGCTCGGCCGGGGAATGAACAGCATCGAGGCCAGCAGGTGGTTCGGGTCGGCTGGCATGCCGCCGGCGATCGTGCCGGACACGAACGGCATGGCGAACATCACCAGCGTCACCAGCCAGTAGAGCGGCACGATGCGCGTGATGCGCCGCCACATGAAGCTGCCGGGCGAGATGGGCTTGCCGGCGGTGGTCAGCCACATGATCAGCCCGCTGATGACGAAGAAGATGTCCACCCCCGCCGCGCCGACCGCGTAGACCGAGGGGATGGCGAAATATTTCACCAAATGATCGGCGGCGTGAAAGAACACCACCATGCAGGCGGCGAGCGCGCGGAGATACTGGATGGAATAAATCATGCTTCGCCGCGCCTTCCGCGAGGATAAATCTCGTAAAATTTGCGCATATTCACCCGAATGATGCAATCGGCGCAACTGTCCTGACGGCTGATAAGGAAACGCTGTTACCTCGAAAGACTGAGCACCGGTCCATAGGCTAGCCTCTGTCTCGCGGCGGCAACCAACACTTCCTTTAGAGACGGTAAACGGCCCTGGCCGCCGCGACGGTGTTGAGGATGGCGGCGACGGTTTGCTCGATCGGATCGCAATAGCCCCCGCCGACGCCGATGCTGACCGGAATGCCCCGCGCCGAGAAGGTCTCGAACACCAGCCGGTCGCGCGCTGCGAGGCCCTCATAGGTCAGCGACAGCCGGCCAAGCTTGTCATGCACCAGCGGATCCACGCCGGACTGGTAGAGCACCAGGTCCGGGCGGAAGCCGAGGACGGCGTCGAGGCCATCATGCAGCGCGTCGAGATAAGCCCTGTCCTCGGTGGCGTCGGGCAGGCCGATGTCGAGGTCGGAGGCGGCTTTGCGGAAGGGAAAATTCTTCTCGGCATGCAGGCTGAAGACGAAGACCGACGGGTCATCGGCAAAGATCGCGGCGTTGCCGTCGCCCTGATGCACGTCAAGATCGACGATGGCGACGCGCGAGGCAAGTCCCTCGGCAAGGGCCGTTGTGGCGGCGAGGGCGAAATCGTTGAAGACGCAGAAGCCGGAGCCGAAATCGGCATGCGCGTGATGGGTGCCGCCGGCGAGCTGGCCGGAAAAGCCTTCGCGCATCGCCTCCCGCATCGCCGCGACCGCGCCGCCGAGCGTCGCCCGCGAGCGCAAAACCAGATGCGGGCTCCACGGCATGCCGATCCTGCGCATGGCATCGCGCGGCAGGGTGCCTTCGAGCACGGCGTCGACATAGGCTGGGGTGTGGACGCGGATGATATCGCCGCGTTCGGCGAGCGGCGAAAGCTCAAGCTCGTCGTGCCCGATCAGCCCGTCGCGCAGCATGGCCTCGCGCGCCAATCGGTTCTTGCTGCGCGGAAAGCGGTGATTGTCCGGCAGCGGGATCTCGTACCGGTCGGCGTAGAAGAGCTTCATGTCGCGAGTGTAGCGCGTGCGGGCAGGGGACGCAAAGCGGGGCGGACCGGCATGGCCGAGCCCGGGCCTGTATCCGTCATTCAGAATTTTATGCTATTTTACGGCAAATTTTTTAACGGAGTTGTGCCATGGCTGGGTCGCAGCCCCTGGTCCGGTTGATTTTCGTATTTCTTATCCTCGTTTTCGCCGGCCCTGCCGAGGCCGCAAGGACCCGGACCGCGCTGGTCATCGGCAATTCCGCCTACCAGCATACCGAGCCGCTCAGAAATCCCAGGAACGACGCGGCCGAGGTGGCGGCGCGGCTGCGCCGTCTTGGCTTCCAGGTCTTCGAGGGGCTCGATCTCAGCAAGTCGCAGATGGACGAGATGGTGAAGGCCTATGCGGTGGCGCTGGAGACCTCCGAGGCCGCGCTGTTCTACTATGCGGGCCACGGTCTGCAGATCAACGACCGCAATTTCCTCATCCCTGTCGATGCCGAACTGAAAAGCCCGGCGGCGCTCGAATTCGAGATGATCCGGCTCGACCAGATCCAGGCCATCATGGAGCGGCTGACCGAGACCAACATTCTCGTCATGGATGCCTGCCGCAACAATCCCTTGTCGCGCAACCTCGCCAAGGCGATGGGGACGCGCTCCGTCCGCATCGGCACCGGCCTCGCGCCGTCCGAATCGGGCGCGGGCACGCTGATCGCCTATTCGACCCAGCCCGGCAGCGTGGCGATGGACGGGGAGGGCGCGCATTCGCCTTTCACCGAGGCGCTGCTGAAATTCATCGACGCCAAGGGCGAGGACCTGTCGAGCATCCTCATCAATGTCCGCAACGACGTGATGCGCACGACCTACCGCAAGCAGATCCCGTGGGAGCATTCGGCCCTGTCGCAGCGCTTCTATTTCGTGCCGCCGGATGGCGAGCCGCCCCCTCCCGCGCCGGAGGAGGCGCCGGCTATGGCGGGCGATCCCCGGCTCGAGCTGGAGCTGTGGACCGCCGTCAAGGACAGCAGCGACGCCCAGACCTTGAAGACCTATCTCGACCGTTTTCCGCGCGGCACCTTTTCGGGCCTCGCCGCGCTGAGGATCGCGGAGCTGGAGAGGAAGACGGCGGCCCTGGCACCTGCGGCAGCGGGGGATCTCGGCGAGAAGCTTCAGGCGCAATTGAAGCGCGTCGGCTGCTATGCCGGCGCGGTCGACGGCGCGTGGGGCGAGGCGTCCAAGGCGGCGCTCGCGGCCTTCGCCCGGGCGCGGGGCGGTTCGGTCCAGCCCCTCGAGCCCAGCGAGGCGACGCTCGCCGCCCTGACGCGCGAGACCGGGCGGGTCTGCCCGCTGCAATGCCGCGCCGGCGCCTTCGAGCGCGACGGCGTCTGCGTCGCCAGGGAGCGGGACGATGCGCCCGCGCCCGCCGCCAAACGCCGCGCCCGGCCCCGCGACGACGATGATGACGACAATGACGGCCCCCCGGCCCGCGCCCAGGCCAGGAAACGCGAGCCGAAGCCGAAATTCGAGCTCTGCATGGACAGCCGCAATCTGATCGTCGACTGCAACGACGGCTCGGTGGTGCTCCGGCGGTAGCGATGGAAGGCCGAGGGGATTGGAAGTTCTGTCATCACCACGAAAGCGGGATCTGCACGCCCTGCGAGGCAAGCATGGCTCCGGCTGGAACCGAAGCGCGCCGCGATGGTTTTCAATCCGCCATGAGCATCGCCCTCATCGATAATCCCAATGTCGCGTCCGCCGAGGAGGCGGGGCTGCGCTATGTCAGCGACGACCGGCCCGGCTATAGCAGGCGGCGCGCCGGTGGCGGCTTCTGCTATTACGACGCGCAGGGCGCGCGCATCACCGATGCCAGAATCCTCAAGCGGATCAGGGCGCTGGTCATCCCTCCGGCCTGGACCGAGGTCTGGATTTGCCCCAATCCGCGCGGGCACATCCAGGCGACGGCCCGCGACGCGCGCGGCCGCAAGCAATATCGCTACCACCCGGAATGGCAGCAGACGCGCGGCCAGCAGAAATTCACCAAGACGCTCGCTTTCGCCCGCGCTCTTCCCGCCATGCGCAAGGCCGTCGCCAAGGATATTGCCGGGCCGCCCGCGGCTTTGCGCACGGTGCTGGCGACCATCGTCCGGTTGCTCGAGACGACGCTCATCCGCGTCGGCAACCGCACCTATGCCGAGCAGAACAAGAGCTACGGGCTGACGACGATGCGCAACCGGCATGTCGCCGTGAACGGCGCCTCGCTGCAATTCGACTTCACCGGCAAGAGCGGCAAGCGCCATGTCGTCAAGCTCACCGACCGGCGCGCGGCGCGCATCGTCAAGACGCTGCAGGAGCTGCCGGGGCAGGAGCTGTTCCAATATGTCGACGAGGCGGGGGAGCGGCACACGGTCGAGTCCGCCGATGTGAACGCCTATCTGCGCGAAATTTCAGGCGATGATTTCACCGCCAAGGATTTCCGCACCTGGGCCGGTACGGTGCTGGCCGCCTGGGCGCTCAGCGAATTCGAAAAGATCGACAGCCAGGCCGCCGCGCGGCGCAACATCACGGCGGCGGTCAAGCGCGTCGCCAGCGAGCTCGGCAATACGCCCGCCGTCTGCCGCTCGGCCTATATCCATCCGGAGATTTTGAACTCTTATCTGGAGGGGAGCCTGCTCGATCATCTCAAGCGCCAGATCAGGGCGAAGCTGCGCAGCCAGCTCGACGGCCTGACCGCCGAGGAGGCGGCTGTGTTCGTGCTGCTGCTGAACCGGCTGGATGTCGCCAAGGCCGCGTGAGGCCAAATTCAGTTGACGCGAGCCGCGCGAACGAGCTGCAGGCTGTCCGCCGCGGGTGCCGGAACCGGCGGGCGATCGGTCCGGCCGCGCGCCGCCATCCGCTTCCAGCGTATTAGATAGGCCAGCGTCTTCGTCAGCTTGTCCATGCTGGCCGGCTTGAACATCACTTGGCAGCCCGGCCAATGGGCGGGCAGGAAGCGGGTTTCCATATAGCCGGTATGGACCACGAATGGCACGCGCCGCCGGTAAAGCTCCCAGGCGAGCCAGGTACCGTCCTCGCCGCGCAGGCGCAGATCGAGCACCACGGCGCGGCATTCCACGGCATTCATGAATTGGAGCGCATCGCCGACGGTGGCGGCGGGGCCGACCGGCAAGGCGCCGGCTTCGGCCAGAGAGGCGGACAGATCGAGGGCTTGCAGCACATCGTCCTCGACGACGAGAACGGGGATCCCGCTAAGGAATAGAGGCTGATGACGCATGAGCACCTACTTCCGAAACACGTGGCGCGCTCCCTGCGGCTGATTGCACCGGTTGGCGCGCACCCTGCCGGGCACCGTTGAGCCCAGGGCATCGGACCAATGCCTGGAGCTAGGGAGCGGCACGGCCGAATTCAATGGAATCCGGCGCGAGTTAGTCCGCAGCGCAGCAGAGACAGATCATAATCAGTTTTCAGGCAAATGACCGCAGCACACTAAAGATGTGTCTGCAGAGCTTTCGCCTGTCCTCATGAAGCGGCGGCGCGTTGACTCGAAAATGTCATGCCGATCATGTTTGCCCAATCTCAGCCCGGTCGCTGCTCATATGAGGCGTTTCTCATCTGAGCAAATTCTAACCTAGTCCTGCCGTGAGACCAACCATTTCTGCCAAAAATTGTACAGTCTGATGTCGTTTAAAGCTGAAGAAACTATCGCAAATTTCGGCAAGATTTGCGCTTTTGGGCGGTGTTAGGCTGCCTGAACTAAGCTCCCTGGCGGGGGCTAATCAGGAGACTTGGACAGCATGCAAACCGTTACATTGCAGGTCGAACGCGTACAAATTCGATCCGATCGCAGTTTCGATGAGGTTCTCGCCGGCTTGGCCAAGCATATTAGCCGCCCTGATATGGCCGCGCTCAGCCATGCCATGGCCCGGGCCTCCACCTTCGAGGAGCTTCAGGATCTGATCCGCGATTCCGTCGGCCCCGCCGGGCTCATGGAGTTTCTGCGCCTCGACCAGGGCGACGCGCTGCGTCTCGACCCGAGGGCGCGGCCCTACCGGATGCTCCGCATTCTTGCCGGCAACCCGCTGATCATGATCCAGATGGCGCGCCACCTCCCCGCCGCCGGCTCCTACGCCCCGGTGACGATCCTGGTCCACGAGCAGGACGGCAGTGTTCACCTGGCCTATGAGAGGGTCGCCAGCGCGCTGAGCGGCTATGACAGTCCCGAGGCGCTTCGCGTCGCAAGCGCGTTGGACGACAAGGTGATCGCTTTGCTGATCGAGGCGGCCGGATAAGCGGCTCACATCACCGGGCCAAGGGCCGTTGGCTGGTCGAAAGTGTGATTTGTCGGAAGAAATTGGAGCGGGCGATGAGATTCGAACTCACGACCCCAACCTTGGCAAGGTTGTGCTCTACCCCTGAGCTACGCCCGCGCTCCTGTGCCGGCTAGCGGCTGCGAGATGCGTTTTATGGCGCAAAGCCGGACGCATTTCAAGCGGTCTTGTGGGGCTTTTCGCAAAATCACATGGCGGGCGTGCAAAAGCTCGGGGCGGCTTGCGGGCGGGCAACGGTTTCGCTTAGTCTGCCGCACACAATGAATAAAGTGCGAGTGACGAGCGATGGCATGGACGCGGGAGCAGCTTTTGGCGCATCTGGCCGATCTCGGCATCGAGGCCGAGACCATCGACCACCCGGCCGTGTTCACCGTTGGGGAATCGAGCGCGCTGCTCGGCGAAATTCCCGGCGCGCACACGAAAAACCTGTTTCTGAAATGCAAGAAGGGCAATCTCTTCCTCGTCACCGCGCTGCATGAGACGCCGGTCGACCTTAAGACGCTGCCGGCCAAGCTCGGCTCCGGCCGGCTCAGCTTCGCCAATGCCGAGCTGATGGGGGAACTGCTCGGCATCATGCCGGGGTCGGTCTCGACTTTTGCGATCATCAACGACACAAGCAGGCGGGTTTCCGTGGTGCTCGATCAAGAGCTGATGCGTTATGACCGCATCAATCTTCATCCGCTGGTCAATACCGCAACCACAGGGATCTCCCGCGAGAGCTTGATAAGTTTTCTAAAAGCTTGCGGCCGCGAGCCCAAGATCCTAGCACTGCATTGATCCTCGGGGGCCGCCCGCAATCGTCCCGAGCCGCAAATCTCTTGGCAAAGCGCCTGCCAACCGCCATTTTAGGCGACACATCCGACGAACGTCGCATTACCCCAGTCACCAGGCAACGCACATGGCACTCAATCTCTTCGGCAGTTCGGATCAGGCCGGTCCGGCTGCGGCGAACGATCTTATCAAGGAAACCACCACCCAGGCCTTCATGAAGGATGTCATCGAGGCCTCGCGGACGGTCCCGGTGCTGGTCGATTTCTGGGCGCCTTGGTGCGGGCCGTGCAAGCAATTGACGCCGCTGCTGGAAAAGACCGTCAAGGCGGCGAATGGCAGCGTCAAGCTGGTGAAGATGAATATCGACGATTATCCCGAGATCGCGGGGCAACTCGGCGTGCAGTCGATCCCGGCGGTGTTCGCCTTCAAGAATGGCCAGCCCGTCGACGGGTTCATGGGCGCGCTGCCCGAGAGCCAGATCCGCAGCTTCATCGAGCGCGTCGCCGGCAAGGGCGCCTTCGCGGGCGATGCGCTGGAGGCGGCGCAGGAGGCGCTGGATGCTGGCGACATCAATGCCGCGGCCACCGGCTTTGCCGCCGCGCTGCAGCAGGATAGCGGCAATATCGACGCCATCGCCGGGCTTGCCCGCGCCTATATCGCCGCCGGCGACCTGCCGCGCGCCGAGCAGACGCTCGCCCTGACGCCGCCATCCAAGGACAATGCGGCGCCGATCGCCAGCGCCCGCGCGGCACTGGAGCTGGCCCGCAAGGGCGCCGCCAGCGCCAATGTCGATGTCAGCAAGCTGAAGCGCGACATCGAGACCGACCCGGCCAATATGCAGCCGCGGTTCGACCTTGCCTTGGCGCTCAACGCCAATGGCGACCGGGAAGGCGCGCTCGACCAGCTCCTGGAGATCATCCGCCGCGACCGGGCCTGGAACGACCAGGCGGCGCGTAAGCAGCTCGTGGAGTTCTTCGACGCCTGGGGCTATGGCGACCCGATGTCGGTGCGTGGCCGCCAGCGCCTGTCTTCGCTGCTTTTCGCATAGGACATGGGTCTTGGGCGTGACCGATCGTTACCGAAAACCAAGCGATCTGCCGGATCTCGTCCCTGTCTTTCCGTTGCAGGGCTGCATCCTGCTGCCCCGCTCGACCCTGCCGCTGAACATCTTTGAGCCGCGCTATCTGGAAATGGTCGATGAGGCGTTGGCGGGCGAGCGCATCATCGGCATCGTCCAGCCGAAGAGCTCGACCGACGATCAGGAATCGCCGATCGGCAAGAGCACGCCCTTGCGCCAGACGGGCTGCGCCGGGCGGCTGACAGCCTATAGCGAGACCGACGACGGGCGCGTGCTGATTACGCTGACCGGCATCGCCCGCTTCGCCATCGTCGACGAGAAGCCGTCGCAAAAGGCGTTCCGCGTCTGCCGGGTGAGCTATGCGCCCTATGAGACCGACTTCGTGCGCGGCCATGGCCAGGATGCGGTCGACTGGCCGCGTCTGTTGCAGGTGCTGAAGACCTATCTCACCGCCCGCCAGCTCAGCGCCGACTGGCAGAGCATCGAGCGCTCGCCGGCGGAGTTGCTGGTCAACACGCTTTCGATGATCAGCCCGTATGGGCCTGAGGAGAAGCAGGCGCTGCTCGAGGCGGTCGATCTGAAGGAGCGCTCCGAGGTGCTGAT
This sequence comes from Rhodomicrobium sp. R_RK_3, assembly GCF_002198715.1. GTDB lineage: Bacteria > Pseudomonadota > Alphaproteobacteria > Rhizobiales > Rhodomicrobiaceae > R-RK-3. The sequence continues at coordinate 194,453 of NZ_MWLK01000021.1, forward strand.
GGCGCTGGCGCAAATGGAGCTGGCGACGCCCGAGGACGGCTCGGGGACCAGTTTGCAATAGGGCGGTTGCGGTGCATCCCCTCCGTCTTCATCCCGCCGCGAAGCGGCGAGCCGGGATCCAATCTCCTATCAGCAAGCACTGCGGCAAGCGGTGATGCGGGTGGGCCCAGGCTCTGACGGCTGGGGCGACGGGATTTGGGGAAGCTGCCTTACTCCGTGGCACAGCGACTAGCCGAGAGGCACCCCGCGCATCGAATCAATCACACGACGAGGACGCCATCTCCCGGCCGTACCATCTCCAACACCCTGACCATAGCCTCCCGCGAGACTGCGATACACCCTTCCGTCGGCCGATAGTCGTCGTGCGCCAGATGCAGGAAGATCGCGCTGCCTCGCCCCTGCGCGCGCGGCGAATCATTGAACCCCAGCACCACGACGAGATCGTACAGCCTATCCTCGCGCCACATCCGCTCGTGGCTGGCGGGATAAGGCAGCCGCACCAGCCGATTGTAATTGGCGTCGCCCGGCGCGTCGCACCATCCCATGTCCGGCGTCAGCGGAGAAACCGGCAGGGCGGTGTTGGGCCTGGCCACCCGGTCGGGCCGGTAGAACACATGCCGGATCGACCAGCGCCCGCGCGGCGTCACCCCGTCGCCCTCGCCGGATTTGGCGCCCCGGCCGCCGCGCCCCAGGGCGCACGGGACGTGTACAGCGCCGAGATGGAGCTTGCCTTGCGTGCCCGCCCGCGATAATCCCCTGACAACAATGAGCGGCATGGTCTATTCTTTGCATGTGAGCGTCCGGAGGACCTCCGGACGCCGCTGTAATCCTTCCATCATAGGCGGCTGTCTATATATGCTAATATCGATTGGATCGGAGAGCCTGGAATGAGCACAGCGCGAAAGATTCTTGTCATTGACGATGATGAGGACCTTCGGGAGTCGCTGACCGATCAGATCGCGCTGCATGAGGAGTTCGAGACCACCTCGGCGGCGACGGCCAGCGAAGGCATCGCCAAGGCGAAATCCGAAAGCGTCGATCTCATCCTGATGGATGTCGGCCTGCCGGACATGGACGGCCGCGAGGCCTGCAAGATCCTGCGCAAGAACGGATTCAAGGGTCCGGTCGTGATGCTGACGGCGCAGGACAGCGATTCCGACACCATCCTCGGCCTCGAATCGGGCGCCAACGACTATGTGACGAAGCCGTTCAAATTCGCCGTGCTGCTGGCCCGCATCCGCGCCCAGCTCCGCCAGCACGAGCAGAGCGAGGACGCCGTTTTCGCCATCGGCCCCTATAGCTTCAAGCCGGCGGCGAAGATGCTGCTGGACGAGACCGGCGGCAAGGTGCGGCTGACCGAGAAGGAGACCTCGATCCTGAAATTCCTCTACCGGGCCGGCGAAAAGGTCGTCTCGCGCGAGGTGCTGCTGCACGAGGTCTGGGGCTATAATGCCGGCGTGACGACGCATACGCTGGAGACCCACATCTACCGGCTGCGCCAGAAGATCGAGAAGGACCCCTCCAACGCCGAGCTGCTCGTCACCGAAACCGGCGGCTATAAGCTCGTCCCCTAGAGCTGCGTCTTTTTTGCCCTGCCTTCGAAAGATTGTAATTCGCGCTTGATCTTGCGCGGCACATTCGCATTGCCTGTGTTTTGCGACTCAGTCCAATCTTTCAACCTGGGAACAGAGGTGTATTGCGTTTCAATGCAATATTGGCAGGTTCATCATGGCGCTCGACAAGAACGCCGAACTCCTCGGCAGCGTGCCGCTCTTTCACGGGCTTGCTGTTGAGCAGCTCACGGCAATCGCGACCAAGTCGAAAAAATCCTTCTTCGAAGCCAATGCGACGATCTTGTCCAGCGGCACGCAGGGGCAGACCGCCTATCTCATCCTGAGCGGACGCGCGGTCACGAAGCCGCGAGAGGGCTCGCGGCTCGAGGCGGAGCCTTTGGAAGCGGGCACGCTGATCGGCGAAATGGCCATGCTGGTCGAGACCGAATATACGCTCGATGTCGTCGCCGAGAGCCGCGTCCGGGCTCTGGCGATCTCGCGCGACGAGCTGTTCGAGGTGATGGAGGACGACCCCTCGATCGCCCATCATCTGTCGGAGCAGATCACCGAGCGGCTGATTTTCCTCGCCTGCGACCTGCGTGAAGTCGACCAGCGCTTCGCCATGCTGGAGGCCACGCTCGACAATGTGATCGCCTCGGTCGGTTAAGCGCGGATCGGCATCGTCTTCCTCTTGCAAGCCAACGCGGTCTGGCATAACTTCCCGCCAAGCGACCCCGTCGCCGGATGCCGCTGTAGCTCAGTTGGTTAGAGCGCTAGATTGTGGATCTAGAGGTCCCCTGTTCAAGCCAGGGCAGCGGTACCAACAAAATCAAGGATTTACGGAAGAGTTTCCTGAGCCGGTGCCGCAAAGATCCGCGCGCGGTACCCGTCCGGAGCCCGTTTCGTCCAACGGCCATCCGGGCCTTCCCCAGACGTCGCAATCCTAACGCCGTCGCCCCGGCCGTCAGAGCCGGGGCCTACTCGCCTCTCCGCGAGCATGGTGCCAGCGGTTCTGCCAATGGGTCCCGGTTCGGCCTGACGGCCGCCCGGGAAGACGGGAGAACACGACATGGCAAGACCGGGACGTATTCGGGCGCGGCCCTTTGCACCGGCCCGCCTAAGGCGCAACCTGGCGATATTTCGTGATCAGGTCCCCGGAGGCCGCCGCCGCTTGTTGCAGCGCCGGCAAGAGCAGCGTCTCCGCGTTCCTGACGTTGCGGAGTAACGTCTCCTTCATGCGCATCCGGTCCGAGCTGAAGAAATTGCTCGAGGTCTTGAACCACTCGCGGGCGCGAGGGTTGCCCAGCGTTTCGCCGACCTCGTCATAGAGCGCCTGCATACCGGAAAGCGCGACCGGCGGGATGTCGAAGGCCGAGGTGGTCTGGCCGGCGGCGTTCCAGACGAACAGGCGCAGGCGCGGCCACTCCCCGACGCTCTCCGCCCCCGACGGATCGATCCTGCCGGCGAATTCATTCACCCGCGCGACATTATCCTTCAGCTCCGCATAGACGGCGGTGAGCAGGTCGGATTGCTGCTGCGCCTTGACGTAACGGTCATATTCCAGGGTGCGCTGGAACCCGACATAGCCGGCGAGATAGACGCCCAAAACCGTCGCGGCGATGGTGAAAAGCTGGGCCACGATGAATTGCGGTCCGCCGATACTTTCAAGGATGCTGAATTTTTCCGGCGTGCGCTGCGCTTCGTCGAGTGCGGCATTATTGAGCGTCATTGTCATCCCCCTTGCTTGGCGCGTCCTATTTTCGGCGGTTTGTAGCGCCGCAATTGGGGCGAACTTGCGGTCGCTTGGCCCGTCGCCAGCCGGACTTGGCAAACATCAGTTCTATAGCGCTCGCTCAAAAACCGGGTTATTCTCGCTCTCATTCCTCCCCATCGGGCGAGATGAGATGATGGCGCGGCCAAAATCCTTCGATGAAGACAAGGTGCTCGACGCCGCCATCGATTGCTTTTCGCGCAACGGCTTGAAATCGGCCTCGATCCGCGATCTGGCGGATGAGATGGGCATCGCCGGGCCGAGCCTTTACAACGCCTATGGCTGCAAGCGGGCGCTGTTCGTCAAGGCGCTGGCGCGCTATGCCGACGCCGCCGTACGCGCCAAGCTCGCGGCGCTCGAGCGCGCACACCCGGCGCCGGGCGCCATCGCCGCCTTCTTCGCCGAAACCATCTCCGATGCGCTGGCGGGCCCCGAGGCGCGCGGCTGCATGATCGTCAACACCGCCATGGAAGCCGATCCGCGCGACGCCGAACTGAGTGCGCTCGTCTCCGGCTATCTCGGCGAGATTCAAGAATTCTTCGTGCGAAATCTGACCGCCGCACGCGCGGCGAGCCTCATCCCTGGCGATCTCGATATCGAGGACGCGTCGCGCCTGTTCGTCGGCCTGTTGCTGGGCCTTGGCGTGCTTGCGCGAGCGCGTCCAGAGCGGGCGCTGCTGGAGGCGACCGTGCGTCCCGCGCTCGCGCTTTTGGAAACGGCCCCTAGATCCCGACGGAGAGGCTTATCATGATCGAGCTGCATTATTGGACGACGCCCAACGGGCATAAAATCACGATGTTCCTCGAAGAGGCGGGGCTGCCATACAGCATCGTGCCGGTGAACATCAACAAGGGCGATCAGTTCAAGCCGGAGTTCCTGGCAATCTCGCCGAACAACCGCATCCCGGCCATCATCGACCATGCGCCCGCCGATGGCGGGGCGCCGATCTCGCTGTTCGAGTCCGGTGCCATCCTGCTCTACCTGGCGGAGAAGACCGGCCGCTTCATCTCGCCCGATCTCAGAACGCGCGTCGAGACGCTGGTATGGCTGTTCTGGCAGGTCGGCGGCCTGGGCCCCATGGCGGGCCAGAACCATCATTTCGGCGAAAACCCGCCCGAGCGCATCCCCTACGCCTCTACCCGTTATGTCAATGAAACCAATCGGCTTTACGGCGTGCTGAACAAGCGCCTGGCGGATCGCGACTTCATCGCCGGCGACTATTCCATCGCCGACATGGCCTGCTATCCCTGGACCGTCTCGCATAAGCGCCAGCAGCAGAACCTCGACGACTTCCCGAATCTCAAGCGCTGGTTCCACACCATCCGCGAACGGCCGGCCACCATCCGGGCCTATGCCCAGGCCGAACAGTTCCGGGGCGAACAGGTTTCCGCCGAGGAAGCCAAGAAAATCCTCTACGGCCAGACCGCCAGCGTGGTGACCGCCTGAAAACGGGGACCGCGTCAGCCGTCCATCTTGTATCGGGGCGCGGCCCACCTAAATGGCATCCCGGACGGCTTCGACGCCGGACGGGGTGCGGGCCCGCTGCTGCGGCGCCCCGGCCGTCATTCTGCCGCCCGCCAAACCCATCTTTTCGCATTTCGGCTTTCTCCGGAATTTGCTAAGCCGGAGCTGTTGGCCAGCCCTGGCGCAAGGCTGGCGGCGCATCCTGTCGCGCAGCCTGAAAAAGCGCTTGATTATGAACACGCAAGCGCTCAGCACCGATGCATCGGCCCGGCCCGACGCTTCGTCCGGCCTTGCCGCCACCGATACCGCCTTCCCTTTGAAGGCTCCGCATAACCCATGACGCCGCAACGAAGGTTGCAGCCTCTCGCAAGGAGGTACCGCAATGATCACCGCTTATGTGCGCAATAATGGCACGCTGACGCCGGTGGCCGTGGAGAAGGGCAGGCCGCTGCCCGCGGACGCGATCTGGATCGACCTATACGGTCCAACCAAGGAGGAAGAGTCGCTCGCCGAGGAAGCGCTCGGGGTCGAGCTGCCGACGCGTGAGGAAATGCGCGAGATCGAGATCTCCAGCCGGCTCTATCAGGAGAACGGTGCGCTGTTCATGACCGTCACCGTGATGACGCAGGTCGAGGGCGACAACCCGGAAGCCGAGCCGATCACCTTCGTGCTGATCGGCCAGCGCCTCGCGACCATCCGCTACGCCAATCCGATGCCGTTCCGCGTCTTTGCCAGCCAGTGCCAGCGCCAGGCCGAGCTCGGCCTCTCCGGCGAAACCATCCTGGTCGGCCTGCTCGACGCCATCATCGACCGGCTCGCCGACGTTCTGGAGCGCGTGCAGCACGACATGAACCAGGTGTCGCGCAAGATTTTCTCGCGCGAGAAGACCGATTTCGAAGAGGTCATCCGCACCATCGGCCATGCCGAGGGGCTGACCTCGCGCTCGCGCGAAAGCCTCGTCAGCATCGGCCGCGTGCTGTCGTTTTTGAGCCGGCCGAACGAGGTGAAGCCCAACAAGGCGCTGGCGCGCGCGCTGAAGACGCTGTCGCGGGACGTGCTGTCGCTGAGCGATCATTCCAGCTATCTCGCCAACAACATCACCTTCCTGCTCAACGCGGTGCTCGGCATGTCGAATATCGAGCAGACCGACATCATCAAGATTTTCTCGGTGATGGCGGTGATCTTCCTGCCGCCGACGCTCATCGCCAGCATTTACGGCATGAATTTCCAGTACATGCCCGAAATTGGCTGGTCCTTCGGTTATCCCGTCTCGATCATCATGATGATTTTGGCGGGCGTGCTGCCCTACCTCTATTTCAAGCGCCGGGGCTGGCTCTAGCGACGGATCCCCGCCGCCTCGCCCCGTCAAACCGCCTGCCCGACGCCGTTCCATCTCGATCAGCGCCAGGGCGCCGCGATCGCGCGCACGGGCCGTGGCGCCGCCGGCATGGCGGGGCCGATGGAGGCGTGGATGCACTTGCGCGACGGAAGCGATGCGCGGGCTAGAGACAGCTCACAGCAAAAATCCCGGCCCGGCGCCGTGCGCCGTCCGGGACATCAAATCGGATAGGCTGAGGACGGGCGCCCGAGGGCGCCTCGCAATCAGTTCGCGGCGGTTTCCTCGGCGGGAGCCGCGGCCTTGGCTTTCTGAACTTCGCGCTTCAGCCGCAACATGCGGTCCGAAAGCTCCTCGTTCTTGGCCTTCAGCAGAAACGCATCGAGCCCGCCGCGATGCTCGACCGAGCGCAGCCCGTGGGCGCTGACCTTGACGCGCACGCGCCGACCGAGCGAGTCGCTGATGAGCGTGACGTCGCACAGATTCGGCTCAAAACGCCGCTTGGTCTTGATCTGCGAGTGGCTGACAAGATGGCCGACTTGGGCGTTCTTGCCCGTAAGCTCGCATCGGCGGGACATGGCGATCTCCAACTGGCTAGACGTTGACCGGTCATCGTCTAGGATTTTGTGTGTCCGCACGGAATTTGGGAAAACCGGCCTGCGCTTTCCCCAACGTGCTTTGTCCGGACGTGACGGAAAAAACAAAACGACCACAGCGGCACCGTGGTCAGCAGCGCATGTATAGTGAGCGCGGGCGTGCCAGTCAAGCTGCGTCGGCGCGGAATAGGTGATGTTGTTGGGGCGCGGGGCGGCCGGGAAACAGGGCTCTCGCGAGGGGCCGGCGGGCAAGGTTTACGGACAGGCAACGATCCGTCTGCGTCCGGCATCGCCGGCGCTTGTTTGAACTGCGCCGCCGCTAAGACGTTGACATTGGAGCCCGCCCTGATGGGCGGCGCGGCGTCCGGTTGCCCGCCGGTGGCCATTCATGCAATGTTCCCTTTCGTTCATATAGACTGGCCGAATGTCATGGCCACCCGAGGCATCCATGCACGCACCGCGACCCGTCCAGTTGATTTCCATCGTCCTGCCCGCTTTCAACGAAGGCGAAGCCTTGCGCATGGTGATCCCGGCCATCGCCCAGGCGCTGCGCGGCGAGCTGATCGAGATCATCATCGTCGATGACGGCAGCACCGATGCGACGCGGGCTGCCGCGCTGTCCGCGACCGCCAGCTATCCGGTGCGCTATCTGCGCTTTTCGCGCAATTTCGGCAAGGAAGCGGCGCTGTCGGCGGGCATCGATGCGGCGCGCGGACAGGCCGTCATCATGATGGACGCCGACGGCCAGCATCCGGTCGAGCTGCTCGCCCTGTTCCTGGAGCGCTGGCGGGCGGGTGCCGAGATCGTCTCGGGCGTGCAGAAGGACCGGCTCGACACGCCGCCAAAGCGTTTCGCCAAGCGCCTCTATTACCGGCTGATGGCGGCGGGCTCCTCGATCACCATCCCGCCGGACGCGGGCGATTTCCGGTTGCTCGACCGCAAAGTGGTCGACGCGCTGAAGACGCTGCCCGAGCGCAAGCGCTTCATGAAGGGCCTCTATTCCTGGGTCGGCTTCCGCACCGAGCTGATCCCGTTTGTCGCCCGGCCACGCGCGGCGGGCGAGACCAAATATGGCTGGATGCAGCTTTTCGGCCTCGGCCTCACCGGCATGACCGCCTTCACCATCGCCCCCTTGCGCATGGTGTCGATCCTCGGCCTTGCCATTTCCGTGACCTCGTTCCTGTTCGGCGTCTACCTGCTGCTCGAATATTTCCTCGATAGCAATCAACTGGCTGGCTGGGCGACGCTCGCCGTGGGCATGATGTTCTTCTCCGGGCTGCAATTGCTGGCCTTGGGGCTGATATCGGAATATCTTGCCGGCATGTTCGAGGAGGTGAAGCAGCGCCCCCTCTATATCGTCGCCGAGGACACCGGCGAGCGGGCTCCGGTTCCGGCGCGCGCCTCTACCGAAACTGTTATGGCCGAAGATGACCCTAGCCGAGTTTCTCGATAAAGCCCCCTTGCGGCGCCAGCTCGCTGGATTTTTCGTCGTCGGCTGCGCGGCGGCGCTGACGCATCTGTCCGTCGTCATGCTGCTGGTCGAGGCGTTTTTCTGGCCGGCGCTGGTCGCCAATATCGCCGCTTTCGCCGTCGCCTTCGGGGTGAGCTTTGGCGGCCATTCGCGGCTGACCTTTCCGGTCAGACCCTCGCGGCGCGCCGCCGCCCGCTACCGCTTCTTCGTCGTCGCCGTCTCGGCCTTTATTCTCAATCAGAGCGCCTATGCGGTAGGCCTGCAGCTTTTTGGCGAGCGCTTCTATCTGCCGGTGCTGTTCTTCGTGCTGCTGCTGGTCGCGGCGGCGACCTTCGTAGCTTCGAGGCTCTGGGCCTTCGCGCAGCCGGACGGCGTCTGATCGGAATTTAGCGGACAGGGCTCTAGCGGGGCGGGCCAAAATGGGCGGGCTGATCCTCAATGCCGATGATTATGCGCTCGACGAGGCGGTCGACCGCGCCATCCTCGATCTGGCGGCACGCAAGATCGTCACGGCGGCGAGCGCGATGGTGCTGTCGCCACGATGGCGCGAGGCGGCGGTGGCAATCGCCGACCGGCCCATCGATGTCGGCTTGCATCTGGATCTGACCAGCCACTTCGCCGCGCCGGTATTTCCGGTCGCCAGCCTGCGGGCGCTGATCGGCAAGGCCTATGCCGGCCGGCTCGATGTCATCCGCCTGCGCGCCGCCGTCGATGTCCAGCTCGACCGCTTCGAGGCCGAACTCGGCCGCCGCCCCGATTTCATCGACGGCCATCAGCACGTGCATCAATTGCCGGTCATCCGGCTGGAGCTGCTGGATGCTCTGAAGCGGCGCTATGGCAGCGCAGCCGGCGCGATCGGCTTGCGGATCTGCAAGTCGCGGCGGCCGCGCGGGCTGAAGGCGGAGCTGATCGGCGCGCTCGGGGCGAACCGTTTCGCCGCGCTGGCGCAAGGGCATCCGGTGAATTCGGATTTCCTCGGCGTCTACGGTTTCTCGCCGCGCGCCGATCTGGAGGCGCTGTGGAAGGCATGGCTGTCGCACCCGGAAGGCGAGGCGCCGCTCGCCATGTGCCATGTGGCGGTGGAGGGCCCCTCGGGCGGCGACCCGATCCGCGCGGCCCGGCTGCGCGAATTCGCCTGGCTCGGCAGCGGCGCATTCGCGGATTTATGCGCCGAGTTCTCGATCACCCCGGCGCGCTGGCCTGTGCGGGTGGGGTAATCCCACGCGCTCTCTTTTCGTAATCCCCGCGAAAGCGGGGATCCAGTACGCCGCAGCGTAAGTGGTTGGGCAGAAAGCCAATATCGAGTTTGCCCTTTACTGGGTCCCCGCTTTCGCGGGGATTACGTCTGATGAGTGGCAAACGCCTTGCCCAATCGCTACTTGCGGCCCCCAAACATCATCGAGCCAAGCTGCGCCATGGCGCCTTTGATCGGCCGGAAGCTGAACTGCACGCGGTGGCGTCCCGCCGGCACCGCAACAGCGCGGAACAGCACATTGGCTCGGAAGATCGGCGTCGGCTTGCCGTCGACTTCGGCGAACCACCAGGGGTGCCACACGTCGTTCAGCACCACGAAGCCGGGCTTGTCGGCGTTGACCTCGACATCGACCTGGGTGTTGCGATAGGCCATCAGCTTGGCGCCGGCCGGCTGGCCGCGCAGATCGGAAGTGCGGGCGGCGGGCATGATCGGGGCATTCGGCAACAGCACGGTCTCGCGCGGATCGACGTCAGGCCAGCGGCCGGTGCGGGTCAGCGTCGGGAAATCGGCGACGCGCCATTTCGACAGGAACATCACGCGCGGCAGGGCGCCGGCATTTTCGTAGATCGTGCCGTCAGGCGTGCGCACGAGCTGCGTCAGGTCGCCCGGCTTCAGCGCCTTGTCGATGCTCTCGACCGCGACCGGGCTGACTATATAGCGCAGGCCCATCAGGTCGGCCATGACCGAGTGGTAGGACGAGAAGAGCGGCGTGTAATAGCGCTGCTGCGGCACCGCGATGGTGTCGCCGGCGCCGAGCGTATCCTCGACCTCGCGCAGCCGCAGCGGATTATAGCCGAGCGTGTGGTCGAAGCCGTGGGTGAGGCCGGAATTCGGCCAGCTGAAACCGACGCCGAGCAGCTCGACCCGGTCGCGCCGGTCGGAGGGGAGGGCAGGCTGCGTCCTCGTCTTCAGATAGGTGACGACGGTGTTCAGCGTGCCGGGGTTGAAGGGCGAGGTGCGGCTGACGGCATGACCGGTCGATTCGTTCGGCTTGGCGTTGATGCCGAGGTCGAGGACCATGAAGCCGGCCACCAGCAGCACCACGAAGGAAGCCGGCAGCAACTGCATCCGCTGGCTGGCATAGATCAGGCCGAGCGCGGCGGCGGCGAAGGCGCAGGACGCCGCGACGGGCCGCATCGCATTGTGAAGCTGGGCGTGGCTGCTCGCCACGGCAAGGCAAAGGGCAAAGATGACGGCGAGCGTGCCGGCCAGAATGATGAGCTGCACGCTGCCGATCTTGCGTATGCCGTTGGTGAGCGCGAGGTGGAGGCAATAGCCGGCGGCGAGCGCGCTCAGCGCGCCGATGAAGAAGGTGGCGTCCGCCGGGCGCCGGAACAGTGGCACGCCGGGCAGCAGATCGTAGAAGATGCGGAAGGCGGGCGTGTTGGTGCCGAGCGCGTAAAGCAGGCAGAAGCCGAGCCCGATGCCGAGGAATTTTACGTCGCGGTGCCATTGCGCAGGGCGGGCGACGATCAGCGCCAGCAGGGCCAGCATCGGCAGGGCGCCCATATAGATCTGGCCCATATTCTGCGCCAGCCCTTCGCTGCCGTTCCAGCCGAATGTGCCCGGACCCCAATAGGTCACGGTCGGATCGTTGGCGCCGAACAGGTCGGCGACGATGGCGGTGAGCAGTGAGGCCGGGTGCAGCGAGGTGCCCGTATTGGCGGCAAAAGCGATCACCGGGCGGCTCGACGACAGGCCGAACAGATAGGTGAGCACGACCGGGATGGTGGCAAAGACGATCACCATCAGCGCGGCGGCCGCCAGCGGCTTGACCGATTGGCGCATCGACTGCCGCCAGTCCGGGCTCATCACCCAATGGCTGACGACATAGCCCGCGAGCAGGAACGCGCCGAGCAATTGCACCTGTCCCGGCTCCATCAGCATCAGCGCCGCCGCGCCGCCGGCGAGCACGCCGTAGAGCGGAGAGCGCCGGTCGAGGGCGCGTGAGAGCAGCCACAGCGCCAGCATGAAGAACACGAGGCCCTGCACCTGCGTCACATGCTGGATGCGGGCATTGGCCGAGGCGCCGAAGCCGAAGGCGAGCGCGGCCATGACGCCGGCGGCCGGATGCCAGCCGCGATCCTTGAAGATCATCAGCACGGCGAGGCACCCCGCCAGCACCACGGCGAAGACGTAGACGGCGAAGGCCCGCATGCTCGGCGCGCCGTCGAAATAGGCGAGCAGCAGCGCGGGCGAGAAGATCAGCGATTGCGGATCGGCGATCTGCGGCGAGCCGCCGAAGACGTTCGGCGTCCAAAAGGGCGAGTCGCCGCTATGCAGGGCATGCGCGAGGAACTGCAATTGCGGATAGAAATGCGCCTCGGCGTCATAGGGCAGGATCACCCGTCCCGTCAGCCAGGGCAGCGCCAGGATCACCCAACCGGCGAAGACGCAGGCGAAGGCCGCGAGATAACCCTGATCGGCCAGGCCGGCCAACGTACCGCTCTCGACCGACCACCTTTGGCGTTCGGGCCGGAGCGTTGAGATTTCGATGTCCGGTCTGTTCAAGTAAGTCCCCAACTCAAAGCCACACTCAATTCAAAGGCCAAGACCATAGAGCACACGCGCCCGGTTCCAAGTGGAATCTCGGAGAAGGCACAGCGTCAGATTGTGTAGTCTATCCCTCTTGCGCCGATCTGTTCTGTTGGGCGAATGCCCCGTTCAGTGTTGAAACCGCGCCGATCGTCACGGTCGGCGCCGCATGCATCGCCATGAAGGCCATCCGGTCGCTATTGTGCCCCAGATTGGGAAAATGGCGCCTTGCCGCAAAACCACCCGCCGAAAGCAGCGCGATCATGTCCCGCTCGTCAAACACCTGAAAGCCGAGGCTGGATCGCAATTTTCGGTAATCCGAGAAATAAGTCTTCACCAGCCCGGTGCAGGCGGCGAGGAAGAACCCGTTCGCGGCGGCGAATTTCAGTAGCGCCGCCGCATCGGCGACGGGCGATTGACCGGGCGGGACCACGTCGGCGATCAGCAGGCGGCCGCCATCGGCGAGTTTGGTCCGCCACAGGATCAGCGCCTTGCGCAAATCCTCGGCCGGCAAATATTGGATGACCGAATTCGCCACGATCAGGTCCAGCGAGCGGTCGGGCAGGGCGGCGGCGATCTGTTCCGGCGCCAGGATCCCGATGTCGCTGCGCTTGCCGAAATGTGCCGTCAATGCTTGGCGGACATTGGCCGAGGCGTCGCAAAGCGTGAGCTGCGCGCAAGCATCGGCGACGCGATCGGCCGATAGGGCCGCGCCGCATCCATAGTCCAGCACATGGCAGCCCGGCCCGGGCAGGTTGGCGACAATGTCCTCGGCGATCTGCCGGTAATGCGCCGCCTCATGGCGCGCATTGGCATAAATCGGGGGCTTGCCGTCCCAAAACTCGATCCAGCTCACCGTGGCTACCCGTTGGCTTCAAATTGTCCGCCCATCCGGCGGCCGGCATGAGAATAAAATGCGGATGTTTAAATGGCGTTCCCAAGGCTCGGCTTCCGGTTCGCGCCAGGCAGCGGTTCGCGCGCTGCCCGATACGGCCGGCGGTTCTTCGCCCGCCTGTTCCTCAACACCAGAATAAGCGCGAGTGGCTCGATTGCAACAGCCATGTTGCGGCTTCGCTAATGGGGTCTTTTTGCGCCTCCTTTTGCGGAGGGCACCATGGACCAGCGAAGATGAACGGAAGATGGCGAAGATCTGGCGCGGCGGCCGAGCCCGCCCCGGGCGGTCGGATCTTGGCGTCTATTGCGGCGAACCCCGGCGCGGCGGTCCGCATCGCTTGTCGCGCCTGGCCTGTCACAGGCGCGACATGGTTTTCGCGCCATGATGGAGAATAGGTTTGGCCTCGGCTGGAGCGGTTGCATGGCGCGCATCATCGCCCTTTCGGATCTCCATCTCTCGCCGACACACGGTTTCTTCTGGGAAAATTGGCGCATCGCGCGGGACTTCGCCAACCGCGCCGGGGCCGAGGCGATCATCGTCAATGGCGACCTCTGCATCAACGGGCCGGACAGCGATGCCGAAATGGCCTTCGCCGCCACGGCGCTCGGCCGTCTGAACGGCGTCGTGCTGGCGCTGCCGGGCAATCACGATGTCGGCGACGAGCCGCCGGGGCAGGATGTCCGGCAGATCGTCGATGCCGAGCGGCTGGCGCGCTGGACCCGCGCTTTCGGCCGCGATCACTTCGCGCTGGAGATCGGCGGCTGGTGGCTGATCGGCCTCGACGCCCAGCTTTTCGGCTCAGGTCTTGCCGAGGAGGCCATGCAGAACCGGCGGCTCGACGAGCAGTTGCGCGGCGCCGGCGGACGCCCGGTCGCGCTGTTCCTGCATAAGCCGCTCTTCGCCGAGCACCCGCATGAGAGGGAGGCGACATCGGCGACGCTGCAGCCGGTGCCGCGCCTCGAATTGCTGGCGAGGCTGGCCCGTGCGGATGTGCGCCTGGTGGTCAGCGGCCATCTGCATCAGTTCCGCGACCGGGTGATCGACGGCATCCGCCACCTCTGGCTGCCCGCCGTCGCCTTCCGCCCGACGCGGCCGGCGGGCGGCGACCCGCGCTGCGGGCTCGCGATCATCGATTTCTCCGACACGGGTGCGAAGGTGCAAATCGAATATCCAGCGGGCCTGGTCGATCACGACTTGGATGCAATCAAAGGCCATGGCCGCTATCGCTTCCTGCGCGAAATGCCCCCCTCTCCGCCACCCGCCGAACTCGGGTAAGCGCATTCTCTCTCGCCATGATTTTGCCCGGCCTGGATTTTTCCGGAAAACCCGCCTTCGCTTTCCGCCAAGCTGCACTACACTGGATGCGGCGGGGGACGGCCGGCTGCGGAAGTCCTCCCGCGTCCGTTGAGTAAAAAACCGGCCTCCCGGCAAAGGGAGCGTCCGCCAGGGAAACGCTTCATGAATCTGTTCCATCTCTTGCAGCAAGCGCGCGCGTCCGGACGGCCGGTGCGCGCCGGACTGATCGGCGCGGGCAAATTCGGCTCGATGTTCCTCGCGCAAGTTCCCTTCACCGAGGGGCTGAGCGTCAGCGCCATCGCCGATCTCAGCCCGGCCCGTGCGCGGTCGGCCTGCCGTGTCGTCGGCTGGGACGAGGCGCGCGTCGCCGCGACCGCCTTCATCGAGGACGGCAAGGCGCTTGCCGCGCGCGACGATGTCGACGTGGTGATCGAGGCGACGGGCCATCCCGCCGCCGGCATCGCCCATGCGCGGGCGGCGATCGCTGCGGGCAAGCATGTCGTCATGGTCAATGTCGAGGCCGATGTGCTGGCCGGGCCGCTGCTCGCCGCCGAGGCGGCCTCGGCCGGCGTCGTCTACAGCCTCGCCTACGGCGATCAGCCCGCCCTAGTTGCCGAAATGGTGGATTGGGCGCGGGCCTGCGGCTTTCGCGTCGTGGCAGCGGGCAAGGGCACGAAATATCTGCCGGAGTATCACAGCGTTACGCCCGCCGGCGTGTGGGCGCATTACGGGCTGAAGCCGGAGGAGGCAAAGGCTGCGGGCGTGAACCCGCAAATGTTCAATTCCTTCCTCGACGGCACCAAATCCGCCATCGAGATGGCCGCCATCGCCAATGCCTGCGGGCTGGACGCGCCGGAAGACGGCCTCGCCTTCCCGCCCTGCGGCGTCGATGATTTGCCGCATGTGCTGCGCCCGCGCAAGGCCGGCGGCGTGCTGGAGCGCTCCGGTACGGTCGAGGTGGTCTCATCGCTGGAGCGCGACGGGCGGCCGGTGTTCCGCGATCTGCGCTGGGGCGTCTACGTGGTGATCGAGGCGCCGTCGGACTATGCCGCCGCCTGCTTTTCCCAATACGGCCTGAAGACCGATGCCAGCGGGCGCTATGCGGCGATGTACAAGCCCTATCATCTGATCGGCCTGGAGCTGAACATCTCGGTGCTGTCAGCGGCGCTGCGGCGCGAGCCGACGGGGGCGCCGCGCGGCTTTAGGGGTGATGCGGTCGCGGTGGCGAAGCGGGCGCTGAAGGCGGGCGAAACGCTCGACGGCGAGGGCGGCTTCACGGTCTGGGGCAAATTGCTGCCCGCCGCGCGAAGCCTCGCCGAAGGCGCGCTGCCCATCGGCCTTGCGCATGGCGTCAAGCTGAAGCGTGCGGTCGAAACAGGCGCGCCCATTCGCTGGGCCGATGTCGAGATCGACGAGACGGCCGATGCGGTCCGCACCCGCCGTGCCATGGAGGCACGGTTCGCGGCGGCGGCGAGCTAGCGTTGCTTCAGCGGCGGCGGCTGGGGCGTGGGATCGGCGCCTGCCGGCAAGGCTCATGCGGTGCCGTTCTCTAGCTGCCGGGATTGCTCCGCGGCCCGCAGCCGTCCGCCTTGCGCGGCGGCCAGCTTGTTCATCTTGCGCAGGTCGTAATCGGAAAGCTGCATCGCTACGCAGACCCATTCTTCGACGATGTCGGCCATTTCCTGAAAGCCGATCGGGAAGCAGCGGCGGCGGGCATTGTAGATGGCGCGCGAGGCGTTGAAGCGGCGCAACAGCCTGCCGAGATGGCGATTCATTTCGGCACGGCCGGAGCCGCGCGCCACGACCTTCTCGACCAGGTCCATCTCCGCCATTTCGGACGCGCTGTAGAGATCGCCCTGCAGGATCAGGCTTTCCGTTTTCGCCTGCCCGATCCGGCGCATCAGGAAGGAATAGGCGCCCATGCCGGGAAACAGGCCGTAAAGCATTTCCGGCAGGCCGAACTTGGCCTGTTCCTCGGCGAAAATGAAGTCGCAGGAGAGGGCCGATTCCATGCCGCCGCCGAGCGCATCGCCCGCCACCAGCGCGCCGACGATCATCGGGGCGTCGAGGCCGCTATAATTGGTGAAGCAGACATCGACGCAGCTCAAGGCGTAAGCGCGCAGCCGCTCGTGATCCTTCTGCCGCACCAGCCGCTCGAAATAGCGCAGGTCGCCGCCGAGATTGAAGATGCCGTCGGTGGCCGAGGCCCAGACGAGGAATTTGGCCAGCTCGGCCGCATCATGCGGCTCGTCGCGGTGAAAATCGTGCAGGGCGCGCTGGACCGTGCGGATGTCGCGCAAGAGGCGCGGGGCAAAGCTTCCGCCCTCCCGATGCTGCTGAAAGCACCAGATCGTGCAGAGATCGATATCGATCTCAAGCTTCAGCTCGAACAGATCGAGGCCGCCGAGGATCGTTGCGAGCCGGATGGCGCCCGGATTGTCCCACAGGGTCGGCGGAAGCGGCCGATCGCTGGCGGCGGCGGCATGCGCCTCATCGGGCCATTGATAGGCAACGCCGTCGACGGAGATTTGCATTACGGTTCCCTCGCAAAGTTCATTAACGCAACTTTAAGTGGGTCGCATTGAAACGCGCCGCAACCAGATGAAAACATATTTTATTAGGTGGAACCATGGACGGAAGCTGCGAGGGTAAATGAACGGAAATATGCGATAAATTTGAATGAAATTGACCAGCAAATCTTCAGGGGCCGTTGGCCATTCGCCGAGCATGTTTTTGCGGAGTTTGCCAATTGGACTATAAGATTTTCGACATCTAAAAATCCGGCCGGCGGGCGTGATGTCAATTAGTCATTTCGATATTGGGAAAGCTCCAGATATACTTAAGAAACGGCGCAGGGCTGAAGCATTCGGATCGACGGTCGCGATTATCGACGATCTGGAAAGCAATAGGACGTTTCTCGAACATTTGGCGCTGAGGCTGCCTGAGATCCGGCGGGTTTTCACCTTCCAGTCGGCGAAGATGGCGCTTGCCGTTTTCGAGGCCGACCCGCCCGACCTCATCATCACCGACTTCAACATGCCCGAGATGAACGCGGTGGCGTTCCTGGAGGCCTTGCGGCAGACGCCGGAGCTGCAGGACGTGCCGGTGATCGTGGTCTCCAGCCATACCGAGACGGAGAACCGCTACCGGGCGCTGCAGGCGGGTGCGACCGACTTTCTGATGCTGCCCTTCGACACGTTCGAGTTCCAGGCCCGCACGCGCAATCTCTTGAGGCTGAGCCTGCACCAGAAGGCGCTGAAATCGCAGAGCCTTTCGCTGCACAGCGAACTGGTCGAGACCCGCCATCTATCGATGCAGACACGCGACCGCTTCACCACCATCATCGACAGCGTTCCGGCACTCGTCTTCTCCGTCAACACCGCCGGCGAATGCATCTTCGCCAATCAGTTCTGTTTCGATTTTCTCGGCCTTTCCGGCGGGGACGGCCTGCGCGGCTTGCAATTGCTGGCCGGCAAAATGGCGGGCGGCACCGAGACCGGCCCCGACGGTCTGCCGGTGGCGCGTGAGATCAGCCTGATTGGCCAGGACCAGCTCGAGCATGTCTTCCTGATCGTGCCGCGTCCGGTGATCTGCACGAAGGAAAAGAAGGATTTCACCGTCTATTCCGGCATCGAGATCACCCGGCTCAAGGAGACGGAGCGCTCGCTACGCCGCGCCAAGGAGGAGGCCGAGGTCGCCAATCGCGCCAAGAGCGCCTTCCTCTCAAACATGACGCATGAGATCCGGACCCCGCTCAATGCCATCATCGGTTTCACCGACATGATCTGCAACGAGTTGCACGGTCCGATCGGCAATGAGCGCTACAAGAGCTACCTGGCCGACGTCCAGTCGAGCGCCAATCATCTCCTCGCCATCATCAACGAGATCCTGGATTTCTCGCAGATCGAGGCTAAGCGCCACACCGCCACGCTGACCCGGTTTTCGCTGCGGGCCTGTCTCGCCGAGATCTGCAACCTGACCAAACACCAGGTCAACCTCAACGGCAATTGGCTGCTGCTCGACGAAATCCCGGACGTCATCATTGAGTCCGACCAGCAAAAGCTTGGCCAGGTGCTGCTGAATATCGTCACCAACGCCAACAAGGCCGTCTGCAATGACGTCATCCGCATCTCCGCTCTGCGCACGGCGGGCGGCGGGCTGGTGGTCACGGTCCAGGATCAGGGCATCGGCATGGACGCCGCCGAATTGCAGATCGCCATGACCGAATTCGGGCGCATCTCCCATTCGGCCTTCGTGAGCAACTCGCAACCCGGCACCGGGCTCGGCCTGCCGATCTCGATCGCCTTCATGAAGCTTCTCGGCGGCAATCTGGAGATCGAGAGCGAGCGGGGCGTCGGGACGAAGGTGCGCATCTGCCTGCCGCAGAGCGCCATCTATGAGCGCGAAGGCGTCTGTCCGCCGAGCCAATCCGAGGATAGGGCGGCGGGACTGGAGGCATAGCTGTGCCGGCTGCCGCAAGACTGCCCCGATCGCTGCTCGCCAGGGTGATGCCGGCCCTGCGCGCCGTCTGGCGCGGCATCGAGCGGGCCAAGGCGGCCGAGCCTCTCGAATTCGAACAGATCCTGATTCGCTACGCGGTCGGCCTCGTCATCACCGTCTACGTGGCCATTGCCTTCGCGCTCGGCGAGCTCGACGGACATTCGGCGCGGGTGATCGCGACCCTGCTCGCCTGCGCCTGGGGTCTGGGGCTTGCCTTCCTCGTGCATCTTTCGCTTTGGCCGGACCGCCAAATCGAGCGGCGCGCGGCTTCCATCGTCACCGATGCGATCGAGCTCAGCCTGCTGATGGCCTATGGCGGCAAGTCCGCCGCCATCTTCTTCCCGGTCTATCTCTGGGTTACGCTCGGCAATGGCTTCCGATTCGGGCTCAATTACATGTATGCCGCCATGGCGCTGAATTGCGGCTCCTTCCTGGTCATGGCGGCGCTCACGCCCTATTGGCGCGATGCCTGGCAATTCAGCGCCGGCCTCGCCTTGGCGATCATCGCCATCCCGTTCTACGTCTCCAAGCTGATCCGCAATCTGCGCAGTGCCATGAACGAGGCGGAGGAGGCGAGCCGGGCCAAGACCGATTTCCTGTCGATGATGAGCCATGAATTGCGCACGCCGCTGAACGCCATTCTCGGCCTCGCCCAGCTCTCGCGGATCACCGCGCCGAGCGCCAAGGAGCGCTTCAGCGCGGTCTCCACGGAGCTGGCCGCCGGGCGGCTGTTGCGCATGGTCGACACCATTCTGAAATTGCACCGGGTGGAAAGCGGCGCGGCCGACCGGCAGGACCGGCCCTTCGATCTACTCGACATGCTGAACGAGGTGCGCGCCATCATCGAACCGCTGGCGCGGCAGAAGGGGCTGGATTTCCGCATCCGCTTCAAGACCGGGCTCGCCGACCAGATCCGCTCCGATCCCGATCATATCCAGACCATCATCCTCAACCTGCTGACCAACGCCGTCAAATACACGCCGGACGGCGTCGTCACGCTCGAGATCGCGATGCGCCAGCGCGCGGGCGCCGGGCGCCTGCGCATCGAAGTGCGCGACACCGGGTCCGGTATTCCGGCGGAGACGCAGGAGCTGATATTCGAGCGCTTCGTGCGCGGCCGCGAGCATGTCGCCTCGGCCGAGCCGGGGGTGGGTCTTGGTCTGTCCTTGTGTAAATCGCTGACCGAGTTGCTCGGCGGCACGCTCGGCTGCGAAAGCGTCGTCGGCGCAGGCTCGCTGTTCTGGGCCGATCTGCCGATCTTGCCGGCGGACGACCGGGTGGGGCCCGCGGCCAAGGCCGCCGCGCCGATCTTCTGGATCGGCGCGCCCGGCTCCCGGGGGGTGCCGCCGACGGTGGATGCCGCGCTGGTGGAGGATGCCGCGAGCCTGCGCGACGCGCTCGACGATGACGCGGAGCTCGCCGACGCGGTGCTGGTGGCCGACGCCGCGGCGCTGACGCCCGACATGCGAAAGGTTCTGCGCGAGGCCATGACGAAGACCGACCGACCGCCGTCGCTGGTGTTGGTGGAGACGGGCGGCGAAGCGGCGAGCGATCTTGCCCCGCTCGCGACCGCCATCTTGCGCCGGCGCTCGCAGCGCGAGGTCGCGGCGATGGTTGGCACGGTCGCCCGCTGGCACCGCCGCATCGCGCAGCATCTGGCCGACGAGCCGCCGAGCGCCATCCCGCTGAAGCGGCGGCTCAAAATCCTGGTCGCCGATGACAACGCCCTCAACCGCGAGGTCACAAGCCGGATGCTGGAGCTCGACGGCCATTCCATCGTGCTCGCCGAGACCGGCGACGAGGCGCTGCAGCACATGCTCGACGGCGAGGTCGAACTGGCGCTGCTCGACGTGAACATGCCCGGGTTGAGCGGCATCGAAGCCTGCAAAACCTATCGTGCCGGGCTCGGC
This sequence comes from Rhodomicrobium sp. R_RK_3, assembly GCF_002198715.1. Classification (GTDB taxonomy): domain Bacteria; phylum Pseudomonadota; class Alphaproteobacteria; order Rhizobiales; family Rhodomicrobiaceae; genus R-RK-3. Next base: position 215,035 of record NZ_MWLK01000021.1, read on the forward strand.
AGTGGCGCGCGCATCCCGGTCGTCGGCATCACCGCGGATATCTCGGCGCAGACCCGGAAAAACTGCCTGAAGGCCGGCATGGCGGAGGTGCTGGCCAAGCCGGTAACCTTGGATCAGCTTCGGCAGGCGGTTTCGGCCCACCTCACGGCCCCCGCCGTTGATCCCGGCGCCGGCATGGCGGCGGAGCGTCCCGGATTGCGGGATGGCGAGCAGCGCATCGCCTTCCTGCGCGAGCTCTTGGGCGAGGAGAAATTCCGCGACCAGTTCGTCCCCAGCTTCCGGCGCGACGTCGCCCACAGCCTCGATCTGCTGCGCGAGGGGGTCCGCAACCGCCGCGCCAAACTGATCCGCGACGCGCTCCACTCGCTCAAGAGCAGCGCAAGCACGGCCGGCGCCTCGCAGCTCCACAATACCGCTGCGGCTTTCGAGAAACGCGGCCGGGACGTCGACCTGCCGCGCTGCCAGCAGGATATCGAGGCGGCGCTGCAGACCTATTGCGATCAGGTCGCCCATGGTGACAGGCCGATCCAGCCGGAAAAGCGGTCGGCTTAACGAGCGCACGTCTGCCGCACAGCAAGAACCCCGCGGGGCCGCGGGGCTTGCTCATTCATAAAACGGTGCGCGCGGGACGTCTCGATCTCTGCCTTCCGCAGAGAGCAGACGCGCACCCGGCGTCAGGCGGCGCGAGAGGCGATCATTTGAAGGTAGCCAGATAGGCGATGACGTCGCGGCGTTCGGTCTCGTTGGCCAGCTTGAACGGCATCTTGGTGACGCCCTTGATCTGGTCGGCCTTGCCGGCGTCGGTGAGGTACTTTTTCAGGAAGGCGTTCGGATCGGGCAGGTAGTCGAAAATATTCTGCTCGGTCCAGATCAGGCCGGCCTCGCCCGCGGCCTTGTTGATCGGCGAGTAATTATAGCCCGGCGCCGTGCCCGCATGGCGGCCGACCACGCCGTTCTGCTCGGGACCGACGCCGTTCTTGGCGTCCGGACCGACCTTATGACAGGCGAGGCATTTTTTGAAAACCTGCTCGCCCTTGACCGGGTCGCCCCCGGTCTGCGCGGCCGCCGGCGTGGCGAAGGCTGCCAGAACCAAGGCCGCTGCCAGTAATGTTCCCTGACTATTCACGGTGTTTCCTCACTCTTTCATTTGCGCGTAGTATTGCTGCACTTTTCACCGTCGCCAAGCGCAATTGACGCAATTTGGAGACGCCAGCCGAATCACAACGCCGATCCAGCGCTGCGGGTTCAGTGTCGTGCATTAATAACAATGAAAATCAAGCAAATCACGGGGAGAGCGGGATAATATGTGTATCCCGCTTCATGTTGCCGCATCGGCTGGGGCAAGGAATGTGTAAGTCCGGGTCCGAATATTGTTTCGGGTCATGCCTTTATCCATTATCGCAGCCAAAGCCGGCCTGAGGTGCAATCGCGCCAGCGACACTCGATCGGCACAGGGTTAGCGAAAGGGCGCCATCGGCGAGACCTCGCTCGCGCAGCGACCGCGCACCCTTGGATGGAGCACCGAAGCTGCGAAAAAGCGGACGGTCTCGCCCGGTTTTCGAAAAGATAAATAGCGGGTATTTCGGGGGTGGGAGCTGTTGGCACGTGGAGCATGCCGTGAAACCCTTCCCCGGGCGTTTCCTCGAACCAAAACGAACACCGGGCCGATTTTTCGGCTCTAGGGGGACGGTGAATTCTTGCAACGCGGTTCCGTCCGATGGGGCTCGTCTTCCCGCAGGCATAATCACAATCTCCGGGGACGGGGTCAACAGTTTTTATTCAGCCGATTAACTAAGTCCTGGCAACGCCGGAGTGCAATGCTATATAGAGACAGGCCCCGGCCGTTCGGGGATGCGACTAAATGACTATGCCGCGATGCCAAGGACCGAGTTTTTGAACAGCGCCGATACCGCAAATCCGCCCTCCTCCGACACTCGTGCCAATGCGCGCGAGCAATTGCTGGCGGCGGCGAGCGACCTCATGCGCGAGCGGGACAGCCTCGATATCTCGCTGATCGACCTCGCCCGGCGGGCGCAGGTGAATTCAGCGCTGGTGAAATATTATTTCGGCAACAAGCATGGGTTGCTGACGGCGCTGCTCGACCGCGACCTGTCGATGGCGATCGAGCAATTGCGCGCGCTGGTGGCGCGCGACATCCCGCCCTCGCAGAAAATGCGTTTGCATTTGGCGGGGCTGGTCAAAATGTATTTCCGCTTTCCCTACTTGAATCGGTTGCTTATGGCCACGATCCGCGACGGCACGAAGGAGCGTGGCGAGACCATCGCCTCACGGTTTCTCGCCCCGATATATGAGGCCTACGCGACGTTGCTGGCGGAAGGCGTGGCGCTGGGCGAGTTCAGGCCGGTCGATCCGAAATTCTTCTATTTCACCGTCATCGGCGCCTGCGATCAGATTTTTTCCGCGCGCGCGGTGCTGCGTTTCGTGCATGGCGCCGGCGAGGTCGATGACGATTTGCGCCGCGCCTATACCCAGCATACCACCGAGATGATCATGGCCGGCCTTGCCGCGCCGGGCGTTCCCGCAATGGCAAGCCCTCTGGCTTAACTGAGCGATTAAGATCACTCTCTGTTGGAGTTGCCCGCTACGCGCTCGCATATTAATTAGGCGATTAAGCAACTGACCTTCTTTTGAGCGGAGTGCCGCCATGGCCGAAGCCTATATCGTCGAAGCGGTGCGCACCGCGGGAGGCCGCCGGAACGGCCGGCTTGCCTCCTGGCATCCGGTCGATCTCGGCGCGGCGGTGCTCGATGCCATCGCGGAGCGCAGCGGCATCGATCCGGCGGCCATCGAGGATGTCATCATGGGCTGCGTCGGCCAGACCGGCGAGCAGGGCTTGCACATCGGGCGCAATGCCGTGTTGGCCTCGAAGCTGCCCGAGAGCGTGCCGGCGGTATCGATCGACCGGCAATGCGGCTCCTCGCAGCAGGCGATTCAGTTCGCTGCGCAGGCGGTGATGTCGGGCACGCAAGATGTGGTGATCGCGGCGGGCGTCGAGTCGATGTCGCGCGTTCCGATGGGCTCAACCGGCAGCTTTCACGCCGACGTGCGCCCGGGCGGGGCCAAGAGCCCGCGCCTCGATGCGCGCTATCCCGGCATTGCCTTTAGTCAGTTCATGGGCGCCGAGATGGTCGCCGACAAGCACGGTCTTGCCCGCGAGGATCTGGACCGCTTCGCCCTGGAGAGCCACCGGCGTGCGGCGGCGGCAACCGCAAGCGGCGCCTTCGAACGCGAGATCGTGCCGCTCGCGGTTCCCGGCCCGGATGGCGGCACCGAGATGCATCGGTGTGATGAGGGCGTGCGGTTCGACGCCACGCTGGAGGGCATTTCCTCGGTGAAGCTGCTGCGCGAGGGCGGCAAGATTTCGGCCGCCAATGCCAGCCAGATCTGCGACGGCGCCTCGGCCGTGCTGGTGGTGAGCGAGGCGGCGCTGAAGCAGCATAATCTGACGCCGCTGGCGCGCATCCACATTCTGACGGTCACTGGCGGCGATCCGGTCATCATGCTCGAGGAACCGCTTTTCGCCACCGACAAGGCGCTGAAGCGGGCGGGCCTGCGGATCGAGGATATCGATCTCTATGAGGTCAACGAGGCGTTCGCCTCCGTGCCGCTCGCATGGCTGAAACATACCGGCGCCGATCATGCCCGGCTCAACGTCAATGGCGGCGCGATCGCGCTTGGCCACCCGCTCGGCGCCTCCGGCACCAAGCTGATGGCGACTCTGGTCCATGCGCTCCGCGCGCGCGGCAAGCGCTACGGCCTGCAAACGATGTGCGAAGGCGGCGGCCTGGCCAATGTGACGATTGTCGAGGCGGTTTAGGGTCTCGGTATTAAATAAATCGAGATCCCCGCGAAGGCGGGGATCCAGTACTCCGCAGCGCTCGCGGCCGCACATAATTTCGCGGCTGGTGTCGCCCTTTACTGGATCCCCGCCTTCGCGGGGATTTCGAAAAAATTAGAAATGCTCGTGCTTTAGCGGTCAAACTGCCACAGACTTGCGCACCGCACTCCAAGCATTATGCCCATCCGGCCCGATGTCACTTGCCAGCAGCGCCGCGAACCGGAACAGATGCGACAGCGTGCGTGCGTTCATCTTGCGCATGACGGCGGCGCGGTGATGTTCGGCGGTGCGCGTGCTGATGGCCAGACGCGCCGCGACCAGCTTGTTCGGCAGGCCCTCGATGATCAGCGCCATCACCTCGCGCTCGCGCGCCGTCAGCGTCTCGAACAGCTCCCAGGCGAGGCGGGTCTTGGCGCGGTCGTCGTCGCGCTCGACGAAGCGGCGGCGGGTGTCTTCGACCAGTTCGAGCAAAATTTCCGGGTCGAAGGGCTTTTCGATGAAATGCACCGCGCCCGCCTGCATGGCCTCGACCGCCATCGGAATATTGCCGTGGCCGCTGATCATGATGAGCGCGCTTTCGCTGTTGCGGCGCTTCAATTCCTTCAGCAATTGCAGCCCGCTCATGGCGGGAAGGCAGACATCGACCAAGCCGCAGACCGGCTTGCCCAGCGGCAATGCGGCCAGAAATGGTTCTGCCGCCTCGAAAGGCTGGCTGGGGATGCCGGATTTGGCCAAGAGCAGCGTGAGCGCCTCGCGGACGCGGGCGTCGTCGTCAATGACATAGACGGGAGGGGCGGTGGTCATCTCACTTCATCCTGTGCGGGCAACTCGACGATGAAGCGGGTGCCCTCGCTACCGATGGGCTCCCACCACAGACGGCCGCCATGCAGCGCCACGATCTGGCGGCTCAGCGCGAGGCCCAGCCCCATGCCGCTATCCTTGGTCGAAACGAAGGGCTCATAGAGCCGGTCGGCGATCTCGGGTGAAACGCCCGCGCCATTATCCTCGACGATGATCCGCGCTGCCCGCCCCTCCGCCGCCGTCGCAACCAGCACGCGGCCGCGCTTGTCGGCGCGGTCCGACGCCGCATCGACGGCATTGGTGACGAGGTTCAGCAGCACCTGCTCGATCTGGATGCCGTCGGCCGTCACCGGCGGAACCGGCGCGAGATCGAAGCCGATGCGGACGCTGCGGCCGCGCGCTTCCATGCGCAGCACATCGCCGAGCTTCGCGACGAGGGTGGAGAGGTCGGTTTTGGCCGGTTCGCTCTTGCCTTCGGAGATGAAGCCGCGCAGCCGGCCGAGCACCTCCATCGCCCGCCGCATCTCGTCGCGAGCGATGGTCAAGCTCTCGACCACTTCCCGCGATTGGCTGTCGGTCCCCGTCGTCTGGCTCAGCGCGACATGGATATGCGTCGCGACCGTCGACAAAGGTTGGCTGATCTGATGGGCGATGGCGACGCCCATGGCGCCCGCCGCCGTGTGCCGCCCCATGCGTCCGATCTCGGCCTGCTGCGCCTTGGCGCGCTCCTGGGAATGGCGCAGCTCTGAGATGGAAGCGCCGAGCAGCAAGCCGGTCGCGGCGAGCGTCAGCATCAGCAATTGCAGACCGATGAACTCGGTCGCGGCATAGTTGACGGTCTCGGTGACGGTCAGCAGTGCGATTTGCGCGAACAGGATGGCGAGCGCCGCACCGGAAAAGCCTTCCCGCACGGCTGCCCAGATCACCGGCAGGAACAAGAGATAGAAGAACTGGTGATCGTCGGTGCGCGGCAGGCCGAACATCAGGCCGAGCGCCAGCGCCAATCCGGCAGCCACCACGGCGATGTCGACATAGAGCGAGCCGCGCCCGGCTTCGGCGAAATGCGAACGGAGCAGCATGGCGGCCGAGACCGCCGGCATGACGATGACGATGCCGAGCGTGTCGCCGACCCAAAAATGGGTGATCGCTGTCAGCAGCCTGTCGCGCGGGATGTCGCCTGTCAGCACCAGCGCGCCGCAAGCCGCAATTGCCGTGAACAGCGCAATCGCCGGCCCGAGCGCCAACAGGCTCACCACGTCGCGCAAGCCGCCCCGCCCGAGCTGAAACCCGCTCCGGCGCAGCAAGCCGGCCAGCACCGTATAGCCGAGGGCAAGCAGCGCGCTGGAGGCGATGGTGCCGAGATTGCTGTGCGGGTCGCCGTGGACGAAGACGCTCGATAAGAGACCCGCGATGAACAGCAGCGGCGCCCAGGTGAGGCCGCGCGTCAGCAAGAGCACGAGGCTGGCGGCGGGCGAGGGGTTCCACAGGGCGATGTCGAGAAATTCGAAGGCGTGGAACTGGCTGGACCATTCCAGCGCCAGATAGACCGACAAATAGAGATAGAGGCTGGCGCTGCCGCCCCAGGGCGATCGCAGAAAATCGCGCTCCAGGGCGCGGAGCCGGTCGGCCGGTTTCACGGCGCCAGGCGGGGCCAGCATGGCGGGGTAGGCTGATGACATCGGTCCAACTCATCGGCGTCGCGTGGCCAGGATTTGGGGATGCGCCGCCCCCGGCCCAAGAGGCAGCTCCCTAGGTAGATCTACCCAGAAAACCTTTCGAGCCTTCAGGCGATTAGCCTTCGCCAGCTCCGGCGGACGCCATTTTACCGGGGTATATCTGCCTACAGTCTCCCGCCCTCCGATGCACTACTTTTAACGCGTGCTGGTATACCAGCGACCGAGCCGCCGCGGGACGAGCAGGCTCGGCGCCCGACAACCAAAAAACCGTATTGGGAGAGCATGGAAGACCTTTATCCGCAGCTCATCGCGCTGCTGCAGATCACGCTCATCGACGTCGTGCTGGCGGGCGATAATGCCATCGTCGTCGGCCTTGCCGCGTCCAGAGTCGCGCCGGAATTACGCGCGAAAGTGATCTTTTGGGGCCTTGCCGGCGCCGTTTTACTTCGTATTTTCTTTGCAGCCATTACGGCGCAACTGCTCGCCATCATCGGATTGACCTTTGCCGGCGGCCTGTTGCTGCTCTGGGTCTGCTGGAAGATGTACCGCGAAATCCGCACAGGTTCGATGGCGCACGAGACCGAGACCCGGCCACAATCGGTCGGCGCCGCCGCCGCGCCCGAAATTGCCCGCCCGATGAGTTTCTGGTCGGCCATCCTCCAGATCCTGATCGCCGACGTCTCCATGTCGCTCGACAATGTGCTGGCCGTCGCCGGTGCGGCGAAGGGCCATACCTGGGTGCTGATCGTCGGCCTCCTGCTGTCCATCGTGCTGATGGCCGTCGCCGCCAATGTGATCGCCAAGCTGCTCGCCCGCTATCACTGGATCACCTGGATCGGTCTCGCGATCATCCTCTTCGTCGCCGTCGACATGATCTATCGCGGCGCCATCGAGCTGCAGGGCTATGTGGCCGCAAATGGCGGTCTCGCCAGCCTGTCCGATATCGTGACGCGATTGTTTTAGAAAGAAAAACGCGATGCGCCAAGCCTCTCGGAATCTTCGCAGTTCATCCTATGACGAGGTGGCGAGGCGCAGCGCACGCCAGCAATGGCAGAGCGCCGTGGTTCTGGCGGGGGCTCTCGCCGCCGCCTCCTTCGTGCCGCATCCGATCGTGCTGCCGCTGACCAGCGTCATCCTGGTCGCGGCCGGCTGCGCGGTGGCGGCTTTCGCGTGGGTCAGGGCCGAAAAGCGCGAGGCGGATCAGTTCACCCGGTGGGATCAGGCCGGTATTTTCGTCTTCGCCGGCTTCCTGGCGGCGCTGACCGCCGATTCCGCCGAGGCTCTGAGCTTCATCGAGGCGTTCGCTGACCGGTCTCCGGCGCGCGAATAGGGTTTTCTCCCTGGGACGCCGGGCGGGGCCGATCAGGTCTCCCCGGCGGCCTTTTCCGGCAATGCGGCAACAGCGCCGCCATTTCCGCCGTACAAGTAACCGATTTCCGCGCTATATCCAGCGGTCGGGCCTTAAAAGGCGTGGTCATCGTAGCCACGTTAAGCGGTCTACTGATGGAAGGCGATGATGCGGTTCACTCGCGTTGCCCGTTCGATGGCGTTGCTGCTGGGCTTTGTGCTCGCCCTTTCGGGTGCCTGGGCGCAATTCGGCGCGTCCATCCGCCATCAGCATCCCGCCTTCAAGGGTTTGATTGCCCCCGTCGCCACCCTGGAAGACGGCGTCGACCTTACCAGCGATGATGGATTTGCCATCGCCCCGGAAGGCAATGGCTGGCCGGATGGCGCCATTTCGGCCGTTCTTCCCTCACCCTATAGCGTCGCCTCGCCCGCCATTCTCACGGCGCGGGAGCACGTCCAGCCGGCGGCCGGCGTTGGGCAGAAGGCGCATCTCTCGACAGGTCCGCCCGCCGCGTAATCCACCTTTGGTTAAGGATGACGCCCGAATTGCGCCCGGCAAGCTCTTTGCCGGACCTCTTGAGAGGTTGAAAATGCTTTCCTTTTCTACCATCGATGATGGCGGTCACGGCCGGCGCGCGCTCGGGTTGCAAACCAAGTCTGTTTCTTAAGCCCATTCGCATTTGATGGACGCATGACCATGCAATCCCGGATCGCACAGACCGCGAATCTCGCGGATATTGCCGGAAATCCCCGGCCTGACGATTTTAAGCGCAGCCTCTTCGGACTGCTTGCCCGGCTCGACTGGGGCAAGATCGGCATCGCCATCGGCGTTGCGGTGCTGGTGGCCGTCTGCCTGGGCTTGCGGCGTGAACTTGCGGCGATCACCTGGGATCAGGTCGGCGCGGCCATGGCCAATGTGCCCGCCGCCAGCATCCTGGCAGCGTTTGCGGCGACCGCCCTGTCTTATACCGCGCTGGTCGGTTTCGACTGGCTCGCCTTGCGCCAAAGCGGCATCAACTCCGTACCGCTTTGGTTCGTCGGCCTTACCTCCTTCATCGGCCACGCCTTCACCTTCACCCTCGGCTTCGGCGTGCTGACCGGCGGCGCGGTGCGGCTGCGGCTCTACCAGACCAAGGGCGTCCCCATCGAGCGCGGCGTCGCGGTCGGCGCGCTGTCCGCCATCGGCTTCTGGACGGGGCTGGCCGCCATCGGCGGCATCTGCCTGCTGCTGGAGCCGGCGGCTTTTGGCGCGGTCGACGGCCTGGGTCTCGCCGTCAACCGTCTCGCCGGGGCGGCTGTCCTGGCGGTGCTTGGCGGCTGGATCGCCTACACGGCGGTGAGCGACCGGGCGATTTCCCTCGGCGGCTGGAGTATGAACCTGCCGGGGCCGGCCTCGACGCTTGGCTCCATGCTGATCGGCATGGCCGATACCGGCGCGGCGGCGCTGGCGCTTTGGTTCCTGATGCCGTCCGGGCTCGACATGTCCTTCCCTGGCTTTCTGGTGATCTTCGTCGCGGCGACCATTCTCGGCGTTGTCAGCCATGTGCCGGGCGGGCTGGGCGTTTTCGAGGCGGTGTTCGTGCTTGCGGTCCCGCAAAGCCTTCGCGCGGATCTGATCGGATCGCTGCTGCTGTTCCGCGTCGTCTACTACCTCGTCCCCTTCGGCATCGCGGCCGGGTTACTGGCTTTGCACGAAGCCTGGCCCTACCGCTCGACCGTCGCCTCTGCGCTGGGCAATTTTTCCAAGGCGGCCGGACGGTTCATGCCGCAAATCACGGCGGGCGCGGTGTTCGTCGGCGGCTTCGTGCTCATTCTCTCCGGCGCGCTCCCCGCCGAGCCCAACCGCATGGCCGCCCTCCGCAACGTCGTGCCGCTGCCCTTCGTTGAAAGCTCGCATCTGGTGGCGAGCATCGTCGGCACCTTCCTCCTGGTGATCGCGCATGGCCTGTCGCGGCAATTGCGCTCGGCCTGGCGGCTCTCGATCTGGCTGCTGAGCGCGGCGGCGCTATTCTCCCTCGCCAAGGGCTTCGACTACGAGGAAGCGCTGATCTGCCTCGCCGTCGTCGGGCTGCTCTGGTTCAACCGGGATCAGTATTACCGCCTCTCCGGCGGGCTCGAAGGCGCGCTGTCGCTGCCCTGGCTGGTCGCCATCTTCAGCGCGGCGGCGGTGTCGATCTGGGCGGGTTTTTGGGTCTACCAGCAGGTCGGCTATGAGGGCTCGCTGTGGTGGGACTTCTGCTACAACGCCGATGCGCCGCGCTTCCTGCGCGCCAGTCTCGCGGTGTCGGTGACGAGCGTCGCGCTGATCCTCTATAAATTCCTGCACCAGCCCTACCTGATGCAGGAACCGGCCACGCTCGGCGACAATGCCGGGGTCGAGGATCTGGTCGCGCATTCCAACCGGCTCGACGCGCAATTGGCTTTCCTCGGCGACAAGCGCTTCGAATTCGCCGAGGGCGGCGACGGCTTCGTCATGTACGGCGTGCAAGGCTCGAGCTGGATCGCCATGGGCGACCCCATCGCCACCAGCGAGGAGGCCACCCGCAAGCTGATCTGGCGCTATAAGGAACTGGCCGACCTCTATCGCGGCGTCGCGGTATTCTACCAGATCGACACGCGCTATTTGCCCGTCTATCTCGACGCCGGTTTCGCCATGGCCAAGCTTGGCGAGGACGCCTGGGTCGACCTCAATAAGTTCTCGCTCGAGGGCAGCGAGTTCCGCAAGTTGCGCCAGTCGAAATCCCATGCCCAGCGGGCGGGCGTCAGCTTCGAGATCGTCAAGGCCGAGGACATTCCTCCGCTGCTGCCGGAGCTGAAACGGGTGTCTGACGCCTGGCTCGCGGGCTTTCCCGGCCAGGAGAAAGGCTTCACGCTCGGCTTCTGGTCGGAGGAATATCTGAGCCGCTACGATCACGCCATCGTCCGCAGCAATGGCGAGATCGTCGCCTTCGCCAATATCTGGGGTCCCGGTCCCGGGGGCGAATATTCCGTCGACCTGATGCGCCACACGCCGGACGCGCCCGGCGGCGTGATGGATTACCTGTTCATCTGCCTGCTTGAGCGGCTGAAGGCCGATGGCGGCCAATGGTTCAATCTGGGCATGGCGCCGCTGTCGGGCCTGCCGCAGCACCGTCTCGCGCCGCTCTGGAGCCAACTCGCCTCGCTGATCTACCATCGCGGCGGGCGCTTTTACAATTTCGAGGGCCTGCGCGCCTTCAAGAACAAATTCAAGCCCGAATGGCGGCCGCGCTATCTCGCCTATCCCGGCGGTCTGTCACTGCCGCAAATCCTGCTCGATGCCACACGCCTGATTTCCTCCAGCCCGATGCGGGCCCGCGCCGTCAAGGGGAACGCGCAATCATGAAACTCCTATCGTTTTGCCTGGCACTGCTGCTGCTGCTGGCCGCCGCCGTTCCCGCGCCCGCTTTCGCGCAGACCGCACCTCGTTCGATTACCACCGACATCGGCGACATCGGACGCATCGAGGTCCTGGCGCCGGAAGGCGAGCCCAATGCCTTTATCATCTTCATCTCGGACCGCGACGGGCTGACGCCGCAATTCCGCGCCCAAGCCCTGCAACTGGTCGGGAAAGGGGCCGCCGTCGCCCTGGTCGATGAGCCCGAGGTGGTCCGCCTCCAGGCCGCCAGCGACGATGTCGACTGCCATTATCTTTTCGGGGATTTCGAGGACCTGTCGCTCGGAGCGCAGCGCCAGCTCAACATGGCCACATGGCGCCAGCCCTTGCTTGTCGGCGTAGGGGAAGGCGGCGCGCTCGCCTATTACGCGATGGCCCAGGCCCCCGACAACACCACCATCGGCGCGGTCAGCGACGGGTTCAGCCCGCAGTTCGAATCCAAGCTGCAATGGTGTGAAGGCGCGCCGAAGAAAGCGGCGGTGGGACAGCTCTTCACCTATTCCCCGATGCCGGAATTGCCCGGACGCTGGACCTGGATCACCAGCGAGCAGCCGAAGGGCGATTTGGCCGCCTTCGCCACCGCCAATGCCCTGACCACGGTGAAGGTCGTGCCCGACCCGGCCGACCGCTTCAACGCCGTGGTCGAGGCCGCCTACGCCATCATAGGGACACCGAGCGAGCCGCTCGCCGGCCTTCCGCTGGTCGAGCTTCCCGCGACCAACGGCAAGCCGACCGCGATGGTGGTGTTCTTCTCCGGCGATGGCGGCTGGCGCGATATCGACAAGCAGATCGGCGACTATCTGTCCGCGCGAGGCGTCGCCGTCATCGGCGTCGATTCGCTGCGCTATTTCTGGAGCAAGAAGGATCCCAAGCAGATCGCCGCCGATGTCGACCGGATCGTCGCGCATTATCAGCGCAAATGGCATCCGGAGCGCATCGGCCTGCTAGGCTTTTCCTTCGGCGCCGATGTGCTGCCGCTCGCCTGGGGCAAGCTCTCCCGCGATACCCAGAAGGCCGTCAATCTGATCGCGCTGCTCGGCCTCAGCTCCACTGCCGATTTGCAGATTTCCGTCGAAGGCTGGCTCGGCCTGTCTTCGGGCGAGGGCATTGCTCCGTATCTGGCGGGGCTGCCGGCGCAGAAAGTCATGTGTTTCTTCGGCACCGACGAAAAGGCCGATAAGGAAACCGGCTGCATCCTCCCCGAACTGGGCAAGGCGACGCTCATCGAGCGACCCGGCGGCCATCATTTCGACGGCGTCTACCAGCCGGTCGCCGAAAGCATCCTCGCCCGCCTCGGCGAGGAAGGTTGACCGGGCGAGCCGGGATCAGATAAGCGGGACGCAAAGATCGCCCACGCTGCCGCAGCGCACCTCTCCATTTTGCAAAACTCAATCTATTCCGTCGCCCCGGCCGAAGAGCCGGGGCCCACTCGCCTCTCACCTTGCCGCAGTGCCAGCGGATCCGGTATTGGGTCCCGGCTCACCGCTACGCGGTGTCGGGGGTGACGAGGGGAAAGGCCGAATGCGACGCCTAAGGTCTCCGTAGGAGAGGGGAGGATATCTGCCCGCCGACGCCTGCCCTAGACATTCGAGCTGTAGATCGCCTCGACGACCGCGTCGGTGACTTGGCGGGTCGTCGCTGTTCCGCCGACGTCGGGCGTGAGGATGCCCGCGCCCGTTACCTGCTCCACCGCGCGCATCAGCCGTGACGACGCATCCGCCTCGCCGAGATGGTCGAGCATCTGCGCCGCCGTCCAGAAGGCGGCGACGGGATTGGCGATGCCCTTGCCGGTAATGTCGAAGGCCGAGCCGTGGATCGGCTCGAACATCGACGGGAAACGGCGCTCGGGATCGATATTGGCGGTCGGCGCGACGCCGAGGCTGCCCGCCAGCGCGCCGGCCAGATCGGAGAGGATGTCGGCCTGGAGATTTGTCGCAACGACGGTGTCGATGCTGCGCGGATGCAAGGTCATGCGCACGGTCATGGCGTCGACCAGCGTCTTGTCCCAGGTGACATCGGGGAATTCGGCGGCGACTTCGGCCGCGATCTCGTCCCACATCACCATTCCGTGCCGCTGCGCGTTCGACTTGGTAACGACGGTGAGCAGCTTGCGCGGCCGCGACTGCGCCAGCCTGAAGGCGTAGCGCATGATCCGGGTGACGCCGACGCGGGTGAAGATCGCGACTTCAGTGCCGACCTCCTCCGGCAGGCCGCGATGCGCCCGCCCGCCATTGCCGGAATATTCGCCCTCCGAATTCTCGCGCACGATCACCCAGTCCAGGTCGCCCGGCCCGACATTGCGCAAGGGCGAGAGGATGCCGGGCAGGATGCGGGTCGGGCGGACATTGGCATATTGGTCAAAGCCCTGGCAGATCGGCAGGCGCAGGCCCCAGAGCGTGATGTGGTCCGGCACGTCGGGTGCGCCGACCGCGCCGAAATAGATGGCGTCGAAGCGCTTGAGCCGGGCGAGCCCGTCCGCCGGCATCATCACGCCGTGCCGCTTGTAATAGTCCGAGCCCCAGTCGAAATGCTCGACCTCGAAGCTGACCTCGCCGAGCCGTTTCGCGAGCGCTTCGAGCACGGTCAGCCCGGCGGCGATGACTTCGGGGCCGATGCCGTCGGCGGGAATGGCGGCGATGGAATAGGCGCGCATGGGCAAGGTCAGCTTTCCCGGCTAGGTTGACGGTCAGAAGCCCTGATTTGGCAGGGCAAACACCGCTCGCCGCGCAAGAATGCCGACAGATCCGCGGCCGCGCAAGCGTGGGCAGCGCCTTACCGAAGCGATGAGGGAGCAAGCCGCCATGAAAGAGAAAACCATCCCGGCCGCCGCGCTTCAGGACCTGATCGACGGCGTCCACGCGGAATTGGCGCCCCGGCTCGGCGAGGGCCGAGTCGCCGATTACATCCCTGAACTCGCTAATGTCGATCCGAGGAAGCTCGGTATCACCATCGCAACGGTCGGCGGCGACATGGTGTCGGCGGGCGACGCGGAAGAGCTGTTCTCGATCCAGAGCATCTCGAAGGTGTTCACCTTGACGCTCGCCCTCGGCAAGGTCGGCGACACGCTGTGGCGGCGCGTCGGGCGCGAGCCGTCCGGATCGCCGTTCAATTCGATCGTGCAGCTCGAGGCGGAGCACGGCGTCCCGCGCAACCCCTTCATCAATGCCGGTGCCATCGTGGTGACGGACGTCGTGCTTGGCAACCGTGCGCCCTCCGAGGCGATCGACCAGATCCTGCAATTCATGCGCTGCCTCGCCGAGGATGACTCGATCGCCATCGATCCCGCCGTCGCCCGCTCCGAGAACGAGACCGGCTTCCGCAACCGGGCGCTGGCGAATTACATGCGCGCCTTCGGCAATCTCGACAATGATGTCGACAAGGCGCTCGGCGTCTATTTCCACCAATGCGCCATCGCCATGTGCACCCGCCAACTTGCCCGCGCCGGCCTTTTCCTGGCCGGGGAGGGGCGCGACCCGCTCAACGGCCAGCGCCTCGTCTCGGCCGAGCGGGCGCGCCGCGTCAATGCGCTGATGCTGACCTGCGGCCATTATGACGGCTCGGGCGATTTCGCCTTCCGGGTCGGCCTGCCCGGCAAGAGCGGCGTCGGCGGCGGCATCCTCGCCATCGTTCCCGACGTCGCCTCGATCACGGTCTGGTCGCCCGCGCTCAATGCGCAGGGCAATTCGCTGTTCGGCGCGCTGGCGCTGGAGAAGATCGCCGCCTCGACCGGCTGGTCCATCTTCTGAAGCGGGATCACCTGGCGAGGGGTGGATTCCCGTAAGGCGCAGCGCGTCGCTCCCGCTTTGGCGCAGCGTCCGATATCGACGCTCCGCATTACGGATGAAACCCCCGCCCCCGGCATTGAAACAGCCTCGTAGCCTGCGCCGCCTAGCCTGGCACTGCCGCCCGGCGTCTAACAGCCCAATGCCGGGATAGGTGGGATGTCGAGGCTGTCTGGCGCTCCCGGACACGCCGGGCAGCCTCGATCCAAAGTTTCGCGGGCGGCAAGGAGCGACGCATGAGCCAGCACGCAACGCTACCCGAAGATATCGCCTGGACCTTCATCAGCACGGCCGCGCACGCCGTCGACGGACCGCTCGAAGAAGCCTATGCCTGGGCCAGACGCGCCGCTCGCGCGCGCCGAGCTTGAGGGCCGTTCGCCCTTCTGGGCAGTCACCAAACATGAGGACATCCGCCTCATCAGCCGGCAGAACGACCTTTTCCACTCCGCCGACCGCTCCACCATCTTCACCACCAAGACCGGCGAGGCGCACATCCGCGAAGTGACCGGCGGCAGGGCGAACCGGCTCCGCCACATGATCCACATGGACGCGCCGGAACATCTCGCCAATCGCGCGATCACCCAGCCTGCCTTCATGCCCGGCTCCTTGCGCCAGCTCGAGGCGGGGCTAAGGGATCTGGCCCAGGGCCAGGTGGCGCGGATGGCCGCCTGCGAGGGCGCTTGCGATTTCGCCGCCGACATCGCCCAGATCTACCCCATGAGCGTCATCATGCAGATGCTCGGCGTTCCTGCAGCGGACGCGCCGCTGATGCAGCGCCTGACATCGGCAATTCTCGCCACCAACGATGCGCATTTCAATCCGGAGCTGAACCAGGTTTCCCCGGAGGAGAAATTTGGCGCCATCTTGAAGGCGGTCGATGCCAATATCGACGAATTCGCGGCTTATTTCGCCAGGTTGGTTGCTCAGCGGCGGGCGGAACCGCAGAACGACCTGCTCTCCACCGTCGCCAACGCCACCATCGACGGCGCGCCGATGAATGCGGAGGAGACGATGAGCTACATCATCCTCCTCGTGCTGGCGGGGCACGACACGACGGCGACATCCCTCTCCACCGGCATGCAGAAGCTGTGCGAGAGCCCGGAGCTGCTGGCCCGGATGCGCGGCGCCGACACCAAGCTGATCGACGGCTTCGTCGACGAGTCGATCCGCTGGGCCTCGCCCGCGCGCCATTTCATGCGCAGCGCCACCGCCGATACCACGGTGCGCGGGCAGCATATCGCCGCCGGCGACTGGCTGATGCTGTGCTACCCATCAGGCAATCGCGACGAAGAGGTGTTCGAGGATCCCTACAGCTTCCGTGTCGATCGCTCGCCCAACCCGCATCTCGCCTTCGGCTATGGCGTTCACAAATGCCTCGGCATTCATCTCGCCAAGCTGGAGATGCGGATTTTCTGGGAGACACTGCTGCCGCGCCTCGAAGCGGCCGAACTGGCGGGCACGCCGGAGAAGACCTATTCGATTCTGGTCAATAGCCTGCGCAGCATGCCGATCCGCTACCGTCTGAACTGACGCAAGTCAGGCCGCCAGCGCCCCGGCGATGACCCGAGCGAGCTCGCGCAGCCGCTCGGGTTCGCCGGGCTCGAGCTGGGAGCCATGGGGCCTGAGCGGCTTGCCCGCCCAGCACGGAATCACGTGGAAATGGAAGTGGTCGACGGTCTGTCCGGCCGCGCGGCCGCTGAACTGCGCCACCACTACGCCGTCCGGCTGCAAGGCTGTGCGGATCGCGGCCGCGATGCGCTGAACGGCACCGACCACGGTCTGCAAGGTGGCGCGTTCCATGTCGAGGATGGTCCGGGCGGTGCTGGTCTTGGAAATCACCAGAACGTGGCCGTCCGCCTGCGGATAAATATCCATGAAGGCTAGGATTTCGTCGTCCTCATAGACGCGCACGGCCGGCACTTCACCGCGCAGGATCTTGGCGAAAACATTGTCGTGGTCGTAGGTGCCGTCGAGCGACATAGCGCGCTCCTTCAATGGTACGCAGATGGTGGGATGGATGTCCGTGGGGGACGCTTTTGCGCGTCCAGGGCCTGCATTCGCCCTCCGCCACTATACAAATCTATGCCCGCATTGCTACCAGGCGATAACCATTGGCGCAGATCTGGTTACGATCGTAACAATGTCCACCCCAAGCCGGTCGCCGGAAAAATCGGCCAAGATCTGTCGGTTTTAGCCTCGGCCGCGCGTCCTCTGGGGGGATCGAATACAAGGAGGTTTCCATGGCCTATGTCGACGGATTCATAATTGCCGTGCCGAAGGAGAAAATCGAAGCCTATAAGGAGCTTGCGCGCCTCGCCGGGCAGGTCTGGAAGGAATATGGCGCGCTTGCCTATGTCGAGTGCACCGGCGACGACCTGCCCTATGGGGAGTTGACCTCCTTCCCGCGCGCCGTGCTGGCGAAGGAGGACGAGACCGTTGTCTTCGCCTGGATCGTTTATGAATCGCGCGAGCAGCGCGATGCGATCAATAAGAAGGTCATGGCGGACCCCCGGCTGCAGACCGATCCGGCCGGCTGCCCCTTCGACACCAAGCGCATGGTCTTTGGCGGCTTTGAGACTTTTGTGCAGGTTTAGCCCGGGGGCGGTTCACCTTTCGCATTTTACGCATTCCATGAAGTGTGAGGCAATGTTTTGGCGGCAAACTCAGGCTCTTAGCCATCGCTGAGAGCCGGGCCGATCCGGCCGGCGCTGCTTGGCGCCGGTCCATTCCCGCGCATTACAGGAGTCCTCAATGAGCATCTTCGGCAAAATCGCCTCGTCCATCTTCGGCTCCGGTGAAGGGCACGCGGCGGAGGCCGAGCCTGTCGCGGCCGGCGGCATTCCCCCGACGCCCGCCACGAAGGGCGCGGCCCCGGCGGCACCGGCGGCGGCGCCGAGATCGGTCGCGGCGACCGCGGCGGCCTGGGCATTCGGCGGCAAGGACAATCAGACCGTGGATGTCGCCGTCGTGCTCGACAAGCTCACCCTGAGTGCCGGCGCGCAGCAACTGCAATGGCGCACCTCCATCGTCGACATGATGAAATTGCTCAAGCTCGACAGCAGCCTCGCCGCGCGCAAGGCGCTGGCCGACGAGCTGAAATATCCCGGCGACAAGAACGATTCCGCGACGATGAACATCTGGCTGCACAAGCAGGTCATGACCAAGCTCGCCGAGAATGGCGGCGTCGTGCCCAAGGAACTCGTGCACAAAGCCTAAGCCCTCCTCCCGAGGCTGCGGCCGGTCGGACCTTCTCGCTTCGGCGCGGGATGTGCGGCCGGCCGCAGGCTTTCCTGCCTCTTCACGCCCCCACGCAATTCCTGCTTCTGCCAATCCCGGCTTGCGGTTAACCTATCGCGGAACGGGAATGTTTGGCCTCGGCCGGAAAGGGCGAAATCATGGACACAGTCGCGGGCACGGGCAGCACGGCGTCGGCCAATCAGGAAGAGGCGTTCTGGCGCGATGCCGGCGATCACCTCATCCGCTATGGCGGCAGCTTCGCGCCGCTGATCATCGAGCGCGCCGCCGGCTGCTACATGTACGACGCCGACGGGCGCGCCATCCTCGATTTCACCTCCGGCCAGATGAGCGCGATCATCGGCCACGGCCATCCCGAAATTGCCGAGGTGGTGGCGCATCATGCGCGCGAACTGGATCATCTGTTCAGCGGGATGCTGACGCGCCCCGTGGTGGCGCTGGCGGCGAAGCTGGCCGAAATCACGCCGCCCGGCCTTGATCGCTCGCTGTTGCTCAGCACCGGCGGCGAGGCCAATGAGGCCGCCATCAAGATGGCGAAGCTGGCCACCGGCAAATTCGAGATCGTCGGCTTTGCTCAATCCTGGCACGGCATGACGGGCGGCGCTTCCTCGGCGACCTATTCGGCGGGACGCAAGGGCTACGGACCGGCCGCCGTCGGCTCGCTGGCCATTTCCGCGCCCTATCCCTACAGGCCCCGCTTCGAGAAGAACGGCCGCTATGACTGGCTCGCCGAACTCGATTACGGCTTCGACCTCATCGACCGGCAATCGACCGGCAACCTTGCCGCCTTCATCGCCGAGCCGATCCTGTCCTCCGGCGGTATGATCGACCTGCCCGAAGGCTATCTCGCCGCGCTAAAGGCCCGCTGCGAGGCGCGCGGCATGCTGCTCATCCTCGACGAGGCGCAAACCGGGATGGGCCGCACCGGCGCCATGTTCGCTTTCGAGCGAGACGGCGTCGTGCCCGACATTCTGACCTTGTCCAAGACGCTCGGCGCCGGGCTGCCGCTTGCCGCCGTCGTGACCTCGAAGGCGATCGAGGAGCGCTGCCATGAGCGCGGCTTCCTGTTCTACACCACGCATGTCTCCGATCCGCTGCCGGCCGCCGTCGGCAACAAGGTGATCGAGATCATCTTGCGCGACAATCTGATGGCGCGCGCCCGCGAGGCCGGCGGGCGTCTGCGCAAGGGGCTGGAGGAGATCCAGGCGCGCTATCCCATCGTCGGCGATGTCCGGGGTCGCGGCTTGATGCTCGGCATGGAGATCGTGCGCGACAGGGCGACCAAGGAACCGGCATCGGAGCTGGGCGCGGCGATCACCGGCCGCTGCCTGGAGCTCGGGCTCAGCATGAATATCGTGCAATTGCCAGGGCTTGCGGGTGTGTTCCGCATCGCCCCGCCCCTGACGGCGAGCGACGCCGATATCGATCTCGGCCTCTCGATCATGGACGAGGCCATCGCGTCGGTGCTCGCCGGCACGAAGGGGCTCGCTGTCTAACCGCAGCCGCCCCATTCGTCGCCCCGGCCGTCAGAGCCGGGGCCCACTCGCATCTCCTCTTGCCGCAGCGTTCGGGGATAGATGATTGGGTCCCGGCTCACCGCTTCGCGGCGTCCGGGACGACGATCACAACGACTGCGGTCGCTGACCGTCAGACCGCGACCTTGCGGTGCCGGATGGGCTGGCCAGGGGTGATGCGCTCGGCGGCGTCGATGATGGCGTTGGCGTCGATGCCGTAATGGGCATAGAGGTCGCCGATGGTGCCGGTCTGGCCGAAATGCTCGACGCCCAGCGAGCGGACCTTATGGCCGCAGACCGCGCCCAGCCACGCGAGGGTCGCCGGGTGGCCGTCGATGATTGTGACGAGCCCGCAATCGCGCGGCAGCGGCGCCAGCAGCGTCTCGATATGGCTGACGGCGCGCTGGCCCTGGTCCTGCGCCTTCTGCGCCGCGCTCCAGCCGGCATTCAGCCGGTCCGCCGAGGTGATGGCGAGCAGGCCGATATCGCGCCGGTCCTCGCCGAGCAATCCAGCCGCTTCGATCGCCTCAGGCGCGACGACCCCGGTATAGGCGATGACGACGGCCGGGTTCGGCCCCGGTTCACGCAGCCAGTAAGCGCCGTTGATGATGTCGTTCGCCAGCTTCGGCGTCATGATGCGCTGCGGCTGCTCGACCGGCCGCGTCGAGAGGCGCAGATAGACCGAGCCGCCGCTGAGGTCGCGCAGCCAGTTGGCGGGATTGGCGCCGCGCTCGCCGTCGCGCTGCATATAGTCGAGGCCCCAGCGCATGATGATGGCGAGTTCGTCGGCGAAGGCGGGCTCGAAACTGGCCAGCCCGTCCTGCGCCATGCCGATCAGCGGCGTCGCGATGGATTGGTGCGCTCCGCCCTCCGGCGCCAGGGTGATGCCCGAGGGTGTCGCGACGACCATGAAGCGGGCGTCCTGGTAGCAGGCATAGTTGAGGGCATCCAGGCCCCGCTCGATGAAGGGATCGTAGAGCGTGCCGATGGGCAGCAGGCGCTCGCCATTGATCGAATGCGACAAGCCGAGCGCAGAGAGCAGCAAGAACAGGTTCATCTCGGCGATGCCCAGTTCGATATGCTGGCCCTTGGGCGAGAATTCCCAGGCGAAGGTCGAGGGGATCTTCTCCTTGCGGAAGAGATCGGCGACGGTTTCGCGGGCGAACAGGCCGCGCCGGTTGACCCAGCCGCCGAGATTGGTCGAGACGGTCACGTCCGGCGAGGTGGTGACGATGCGCCCGGCGATGGCGTGGTCGGAGCGCGCGAGTTCGTTCAGGATCAGGCCGAAGCTTTGCTGGGTGGACATGACAGGCGCGGGCGGGAAGGCCAGCGTCTCCGGCACGTCGATATGCGGCGCGGCATGGCGACGCGGCGTCCCTTTCGCGAAGGGCACAGCGGCGAGAAACGCCTCGATCTCGTCCTCGGCGAAGGGCATGCCCTCCAGCCGGTCCCATTCGTGCCCTGGCCGGACGCCTTGCGCGGCGCGCCAATTCTCCATCTGCGTCGGGGTCATCAGGCCGGCGTGATTGTCCTTATGGCCCTGGAACGGCAGGCCGATGCCCTTGATGGTATAGGCGATGAAGCAGACCGGACGGTCATGGTCGATGGCGTCGAACGCCTCGATCACGCTGGCGAGGTCGTGTCCGCCGAGATTGGACATCAGCGCCAGCAACTCGGCGTCGGAGCGCGCCTCGATCAGCGCCGTCACCGGCCCCTGGTCGCCGATCTCGTCCATCAGCCGCTTGCGGAAGGCGGCCCCGCCCTGGAAGCAAAGCGCGGCGTAAAGCTGGTTCGGGCAATTGTCGATCCATTGGCGCAAAGCCTCGCCGCCGGGCTCGGCGAAGGCGGCCTGCATCAGTTTGCCATATTTGATGATGACCACGTCCCAGCCGAAATTGCGGAACATGGTCTCGAACTTCTCCCAAAGGCCCTCGCGGATGACGGCGTCGAGGCTCTGACGGTTGTAGTCGACGATCCACCAGCAATTGCGCAGGCCCTGCTTCCAGCCCTCGATCAGCGCTTCGTAGACATTGCCCTCGTCCATCTCGGCATCGCCCACGAGCGCGATCATGCGCCCCTCGGGCCGGCCCTGCGTCCAGCCACGGGCGCGGACATAATCCTGCACCAGCGAGGCGAACAGGGTTTGCGCAACGCCCAGGCCGACGGAGCCGGTCGAGAAATCGACGTCGTCGGCATCCTTGGTGCGCGAGGGGTAGGATTGCGCGCCCTTATAGCCGCGGAATTTCTCGAGCTGCTCGCGTGATTGCGCACCGAGCAGATATTGGATGGCATGGAAGACCGGGCTTGCATGGGGCTTCACCGCGACGCGGTCCTGCGGGCGCAGCACGGAGAAATAAAGCGCCGTCATGATCGTCGCCAGCGAGGCCGATGAGGCCTGGTGGCCGCCGATCTTCAGCCCGTCGCTGTTCGGGCGGACATGGTTGGCGTGGTGGATCATCCAGGAGGACAGCCAGAGCACCTTCTTCTCAAGCGCCGCGAGCATGTCGAGCTGGGAGATGGGCTTGGTCATGAGGTCGTCCTCGATTTTCGGGCCAGATACGAACATACCGGAAACAGCGTGGCGAGATTTCTCAAATATCGCCTCTTGCCAGGCCGATCCTGGCAGCCCATTCTAAAGCTGACGGCCAGCTCATCAAATTATTCCAATGACCGAACTCGACGCCATCGACCGCAAAATCCTGGCGCAGCTTCAGCTCGACAGCCGCATCACGGTTCAGGAGCTGAGCGAGAAAGTCGGCCTGTCGCCGTCGCCCTGCCATCGCCGGGTGCGGCTGCTGGAGGAGCGCGGCGTCATCACGCGCTATATAGCCATGGTGGACCAGACGGCGGTCGGTCTGCCGGTCAGCGTCTTCGTCTCGATCAAGCTGGAGCGGCAGAGCGAGGAGGCGCTGGACCGTTTTGCCAAGGCCATTTCCGGCTGGCGCGAAGTGCTCGAATGCTACCTGATGACCGGCCCGCGCGATTATCTCCTGCGCGTCGTGGTGAGCGATCTCCCGGCCTATGAGCGCTTCCTCAAGCAGAAGCTGACGCGGCTCGAAGGGATATCCTCGATCGAGTCGAGCTTTGCGCTCGATCAGGTCAAATATTCCATCGCCCTGCCGGTCTCGCCCGATTGAGCGGAACAATGCAGAAGATACATGACGATAGGGAACGCCATCCGCAGCGGCAGCCATGATCGATAAGCTCGAATTCCTGATTGCGCTCGCCCATGAAAAGCATTTCGGCCGGGCGGCGGAGGCCTGCGGCGTCACCCAGCCGACGCTGTCGGCGGGCATCAAGCAGCTCGAGGAAACGCTCGGCGTGATGCTGGTCAGGCGCGGCTCGCGCTTCCTCGGTCTCACCGTCGAGGGCGACCGCGTGCTGGAATGGGCAAGGCGGATTGTCGCCGATTCCCGCGCGCTGAAGCAGGATGTCGATGCCCTGAAGCGCGGTCTCAGCGGGCATCTGCGCATCGCCGCGATCCCGACGGCGCTCCCCATCGTCGCCGCGCTCACGACGCCGTTCCACAAGCGCTATCCGGCGGTGCGCTATACGGTGATATCGCGCTCGTCGCAGGAAATCCTCGAGCTGCTCGGCAATCTCGAAATCGATGTCGGCCTGACCTATCTCGACAATGAGCCGCTCGGCCGGGTGAGCATAGTGCCGCTCTATACCGAGCGATATTGCCTGCTCATCAACCGGGACGCGGCGCTCGCGGCCAAAAAGACAGTGACCTGGGCGGAGGTGGCGAAGATCCCGCTCTGCCTGCTCACGCCGGACATGCAGAACCGACGCATCATCGACCGCAATCTGCAGATCGCGGGCGCGACCGCCTCGGCAACGCTGGAGAGCAATTCGATGATCGTGCTGTTCGCCCATATCCAGACCGGCCAATGGGCGACGATCATGCCGGAAAAGCTGACCCGCAGCTTCAGCCTCGCCGACAAGGTCAACGTGATCCCGATCGGCGCGCCGGATACCGCCTACACCATCGGCCTGATCGCCGGACCGCGCGAGCCGCTGACGCCGCTGGTGACGGCGATCATGCTCGAGGCCCGGCGCGCCGCCAGTTCCCTCGGCGATCTGGCCGGGTAGGTGAATGCTGCTTTGACACTAATGCCGTCGACAATCCGGTCCCGCCCGATCTAGACTGAGCGCCGCGCCTTTGGGTTCCTCCCGGAGAAGCGCAGCCGCAAGGGGAGCCTCATGCCCGTCTATGATTACGATTGCGCGCATTGCGGTCCCTTCACCGCGACGCAGCAGATGGCCAGGAGCGCCGAGCCGCTCGCATGCCCCGAATGCGGCGAGGCCGCGCCGCGCGCCTTCTTCACCGCGCCCGCCGTCGCCGGTATGGATGCCGGGCGGCGCAGTGCCATGGCCAGCAATGAGCGCAGCGCCAGCGAGCCGCGCCAGTCCAAGGCCCATGGGGCAGGCTGCGGCTGCTGCGCGGCGCCGAGGAAAGTCCGCGCCCCCGGATGACCGCGCGCTGAGGTGCGGCCCCGAGGCGATGGCCTCCCGCGACACCAAACATTTCAGGCGTATGGCTATCAAAACTGTGTGAGGTTGCCGCCCCGGGCAAGGCCCGGGCGGGGCCTTTGCCTATGCCGGACCATTTGCCCTCTGGTAGGATTGTGCGGTTAATCAATAAGGGAGGAACACATGACCAAACTTAGCCGCCGCGCCGTCCTGGCGAGCGCCGCCGCCGCGACCGCCATCGCGGCCAGCGCCGGGATCGCCCTCCGGCCCGCGCAGGCCGCAACGCCGAAGGCAACCATGCAGGCACCAGGATTCTACCGCTACAAGGTCGGCGACATCGAGGTCACCGTCGTCACCGATGGGGCGCGCTCCTTCCCGCTGCCCGACAATTTCGTCACCAATGCCGGCAAGGCGGAGGTCAACGCCGCGCTCGAGGCGGCCTACATGCCCAAGGACACGATGACGATCTATTTCTCGCCGATCATCGTCAATACCGGCTCCAAGCTGATCGTCATCGATACCGGCTACGGCCCCGCGGCCGCCGCCAAGCCCGGCAGCACCGCTGGGCTTTTCCAGCAGAACCTCGCCGCCGCCGGCATCGATCCGAAATCCGTCGACACCGTGGTTATCTCGCATTTCCATGGCGACCATGTGAACGGCCTGCTCGACGCCAATAGCGCGCCGACCTTCCCCAATGCCGAGATTCTGGTCCCGGCAGTGGAATATAAATATTGGATGGACGATGGCGAGATGTCCCGCGCGCCGGCCGGCCGGATGGCGGACCTGTTCCGGGATAACCGCAAGGTGTTCAACGACGAGATCAAGAAGCGCGTCGCGACCTACGAGTGGAACAAGGAGGTCGCGCCGGGCATCCTGGCGCAGGCGACGCCCGGCCACACGCCGGGGCATACCTCCTACGTGATCTCGTCCGGGACGGGCAAGGTCTTCATCCAGTCGGACGTGACCAACAATCCGGCGCTATTCGTGCGCAATCCGCAATGGCACGCCACTTTCGACCAGGATGGCGACATGGCCGAGGCGACCCGCCGCAAGGTCTACGACATGCTGGCCGCCGAGAAGATGCTGGTGCAGGGTTTCCACTACCCGTTCCCGGCCCTCGGCCACGTCGAGAAAGACGGCAGCGGCTACCGCCTCGTGCCGGTTCACTGGACGCCGCAGCTTTAGGCGGGTGTACCCCATTTTCGTCGTCCTGGACGGCCGTCAGGCCGAGCCGGGACCCAATGGCCCTTCCGCGAACCTTGCGGAAAGTGGCGATATGAGTAGGCCCCGGCTCTGACGGCCGGGGCGACAAAGTTTTTGCATCAGGTGCGAAGCCCCGATCCGGAATTGGCTGCAGCCAGGGTGAGGCGCTAATGGCCCGTCGGGCGATCTCCGCCCCTCCGCTTACTCCACGAACACCTTGTTCCGCGCCTTGTTGATCGACGGAACCAGCGAGATCACGATCAGGATCGCCGTCAGCGCCAAAAGCGTCGCCGAGATCGAGTGGGAGACGAAGGTCTCCAGCGCGCCGCGCGAGATCAGCAGCGACTGGCGGAATTTCTCCTCCAGCAGCCGGCCCAGGACGAAGCCCAGCACCAAGGGCGCGGGCTCGAATTCCAGCTTCATCAGCACATAGCCGAAGAAGCCGAAAATCGCCACCATGCCGACTTCGGCGGCGCTGTTGTCGATGGAATAGATGCCGATGCAGCAGAACAGCACGATGGCCGGGAATAGCAGCCGGTAGGGCGCGCGGATCAGCCGGATCCATAGGCCGACAAGCGGCAGGTTGATGACCAGCAGCATCAGATTGCCGATCCACATCGAGGCGACCATGCCCCAGAACAGCGCCGGCTGCTTGCTGACGATCTGCGGGCCGGGCACGATGCCGTGGATGGTCATGGCGCCGACCATCAGCGCCATCACCGCGTTGGGCGGAATGCCGAGAGTCAGCAGCGGCAGGAACGACGTCTGCGCGCCGGCATTGTTGGCCGCTTCCGGTCCCGCCACGCCCTCGATGGCGCCATGTCCGAAACGTGCGGGCTCCTTGGACAGCCGCTTCTCCGTCGCATAGGAGGCGAAGGGGCCGAGCAGCGCGCCATTGCCGGGCAAAAGGCCGAGGAATCCGCCGATGAAGGTGCCGCGCAGGATCGGTCCGCTCGACATTTTTAGGTCGCTCAGATCGGGCAGCAGACGGCCGATGGGCGCGTCCTGCACGACGCGCGTTTCGCGCTGTTCGATGGTGCGCAGGATTTCTGCGAAGCCGAAAATGCCCATGGCGATGACGGCAAATTCGATGCCGTCATAAATCTCGGCGACGCCGAAGGTCAGCCGCGCTTGCCCGGTTTCCAGATCCGTGCCGACGGTCGAGAACAGGATGCCGGTGAAGATCATCGCCACGGCCTTGGCCAGCGAACCGCGCGCCAGCACCACGGCGAACATCAGGCCGAACACCATCAGCGAGAAATAATCGGCGGGCCCAAACAGCAGCGCGAAGCGGGTCAGCGGCGCGCCGAGGGCGGCGATGAACAATGTCGCGATGGTGCCGGCGACGAAGGAGCTGATCGCCGCGATGCCGAGCGCGACGCCCGCGCGGCCCTGGCTTGCCATCCGGTGGCCGTCCAGCGTGGTGACGACGGAGGTCACTTCGCCGGGTATGTTGGCGATGATGGCGGTGGTCGAGCCGCCATATTGGGCGCCGTAATAGATGCCCGCCAGCATGATCAGCGCGCCGACCGGGTCGATGCCGAAAGTGACCGGCAGCAGCATGGCGATGGTGGCGACAGGGCCGATGCCGGGCAGGACGCCGATCAGCGTGCCGATCAGGCAGCCGAGGAAGCACAGCATCAGCGCTTTCAGCGACAGGGCGACGCCGAAGCCGAGGGCAAGATTGGCGATCATGTCGGCCATGAGCGGTGCCTCAATAGCCGAGGAGATACGGCATCAGCGGGATCGGCAAGCCCAGCAGCCATTTGAACAGGAGCGCGCCGCCGATGGTCATGATGACGGCGAAGGGGATGATCTCGACGAGGCGCGTTTCGCGGTCGCCGAAGGCGGAGATGATGACGGAGAGCGGCCCGGCGACGGCAAGGCCGAAATCGCGGATGGTGAGCGAGAAGACCAGCACGCCGCCGAAGACGAAGACGATGCCGCGCCAGTGCCAGCGCTCCGGCGCGTTGCCTTCGGTGATGAAGCTTTCGGCGATGAGCGCGGCGCCGAAGATGGCGATGGCGGCGCTGGCGATGCGCGGCATCATGCCAGGACCCATGCGGGAGAGCTCGCCACCGGGCAGGTCGATGGCGCCGTAGAAGCCGAGTGCGGCGAGTCCGAGCAGGAACAGGCCGCCAAAGAATTCGATGGGCGCCTTGATGCGCGATTTTCTTCCGGCCCCGGCAGTGTCGTCGGTCGCCGTCATAGGCCGAAACCGAGTTGCTTGCGCGTCGCTTCGGCTTCGGGGGCGGCCAGCAGGGCAGCGAGGCGGCGGGCGGCGTCCGGATGCGCGGCGAGGGTCGCGGCACCTGCGGTGTATATCGTCGCCAGCTCGAATTGCTTGGGCAGGACGCCGACGAGCGTCAGGCCGTCGACGGCCAGGATCTCCGTGATCTGGGTGCAGCCGATTGGGTGCGCATCGCTGGACGCGGCGAGTGCGAGCATGGCGGTCGCACCGTTGGGATAGGTCCGCAGCCGCGCCGCCACCTCATCCGCAATGCCGAGCGCGGCGAGGATCTTGGCGAAATGGATGCCCGCCGTGGCGAGCTTGGGGTCGGGGAAATAGATCGCATCCGCGGCGAGGAGCGCGGCGCGGAGTTCGCCCGCGTTGCCGATGGCTGGGGTCGGTTCGCCAGCACGCACCGCGACGGCGGTCAGCACGGAGCCGATGTCGCGGACGGAGGCCGGATCGATATGGCCGCCATCCGCCAGTTCGGAGATCAACGCCTGGGTCAAAATCACCAGATCGGCCGGCTCGCCATTGAGCACCCTGGCCTTCATGCCGCCGACCGCGCCGAAACTGCCGTCGATATCGAGACCGGTTTCCGTCTTGAACCGCGCCGCGAGCGCCCCGACCAGCGCCTGCGCCGCCCCTCCGCTCAGCACTCTCAATGCCATTCCTGCACGTCTCCTGGAACTCGTCGTTTGACTGGCGTCCGGCCCCCTCACCCACCCGCCTGCGGCGGGAGCCCTCTCCCACGAGGGGAAAGGGCAAGCAGGGCGCCTCTCGTTTTTAGCCCTCTCCCCCCGAGGGAGAGGGCGGGCGCGAAGCGACCGGGTAAGGGGGCTTTACGGCAGCACCCATATGCCTCACTGAACCTTCGCGCCGGAAATCTTCACCACCTCGGCCCATTTGGCGATGTCCTTATCCAGATAGGCCTTGAACTCGGCAGGCGTCATGATCAGCGGCGCCGCGCCTTGCTTCGCCCACATCTCGGTGACATCCGGCCGCTCGAGCACCCTCCTGATCTCGGCATTGAGCTTGTCGACGATCGGCTGCGGCGTGCCTTTCGGGGCCATGATGCCGAGCCATATGGTGGCGCTGTAGCCGGGCACGCCGGCCTCTGCGATCGTCGGGACATTGCCCAGCACGGCGGTGCGCTTGTCGCCCGTCGTGCCGAGCGCCTTGAGCTGCCCGGCCTCGACATTCGGCGCCATCGTCGTCACGGCGTCGAACATCATGTTGACGTGGCCGCCCAGCATGTCGTTGCGCGCGTCGGCGCTGCCCTTATAGGGGACGTGGGTGATATCGGTCTGGGTCATCGCCTTGAACAGCTCGCCGGCCATGTGATAGGGCGTGCCCGGACCGGAGGAGGCATAGGTCAGCTCCTTCGGCTTGGATTTGGCGAGCGCGATGAATTCCTTGAGGTCTTTCGCCGGCACCGAGGGGTGGATCACCATCACCAGGTCGGAATAGTTGACCGGGGCGACGGGAACGAAGTCGTCCATCAGCTTGAACGGCTTGTTCGGCATCAGCGATTCGTTGGTCGTATGGGTGTTCGACATCATGAGCAGCGTGTAGCCGTCGGGCGCCGATTTCGCGACGGCCTCGGTGCCGATCACCGAACCGGCGCCGGGCCGGTCCTCGATGATGAAGGGCTGCTTGAGCGCTTCCGACAGATAATTGCCGACGACGCGGGCATAGACATCGGCGGGTCCGCCCGCGGAGAACGGCACGATGATTTTGACGGATTTTGCCGGATAATCCTGCGCGGCGGCGGGGCTAAATCCGCCAAATGCAAGGACGGCCCCCAGGGCCACGCCCCGTGCCCAGTACGACATGCTCTCCTCCCCATTCCCTTGCCACCGCGTCATTTTAAGGTCTCGCGCGTGTGGTCGAGGCGATGGTAGCCGAACGGCGCCCATCCGCCAAGCGAGCGAACGGAGAGGCACGGAGGCGTGCCCTGCAACCTCTCCCCAGTCTGCGCAGGTTCAGCGATTCCAGCGCGGCCGCTGATTCGACAGACGCCGGGCGATGAACCAGCCGAGCAGCCCGGCGAGGGCCGCGATGAAGGCGAAGAAATAGGTCGATTGCAGAATGATCAGCGGCGCCCCCGCGACCTTGCCGGCGTAGATCAGGCTCCAGGCGACGACGCTGTAAAGAACCGCCCCGATCGAAAACCTGAGCAGCCCGGTCGCCAGCTTAGACAGCCCCTCGCGCTTCGTCGTCAAAAACACCGCCGCGATCAGCAGCACGGCGGCGATGATGAGCAGCATGGACCAGAAGGCGGAGGACGCGCGTGGCCCGAACAGCTCGTTGAAGATCTCACAGCGGGCGGCGGAGCCGATTATGACCGAGCCGTTGTCGATCGGAAAAAAGCACCCCTCGGCCGATTTGTCGACGATGATCGAGATCGGCTCGATCGAGGACAGGAAGATCGCGAAGGCGCCGAGCACGCCGAGATTGGTCGCCGATGCCTGAAGCCTTTGCAGCTCCCTCGTATTGTAGCGCGTCTCCTCGGTCTGCGAGACGATGGCGGCGGTCTGGATGTTCTCCATCACGATGGCGACGCGGCCCCGCAAGCGCTCCAGCCGCACGCCGACGCTGTCGATGAAATCGAAGAGCGGCTGCAGGCTCCGCAGCGCGAACTGGTTGTAGGACACCCAGGATTCGATGTTGCCGATGAGCAGATCCTTGCGCAGGTCGTCGAAGCGCTGGGCATAGAGCTTGGAACGGCTGATGCGGTAGGACAGGCCGCCGACCGCGCGCCTGCCGATCTTGTTCAGCGCCGAGCCGATGGCGAGCAATTGATCCTCGACCTTCTTGTTGAGGTCGGCGAGAGCGATACTCTGCTCGTCCTTGGCATCATCGTCCTGCTTGGACGTCTTGTAGGTCTCCCGGATGTCCTGCCGCTGCTGGATCCACCAGGCGGTGATGTCGTCGAGCTGCTGACCGCGCAGCCGGATATGGCCGCTGGCCTCGCGGATCAGCGACAGGTTTTTTAGCGCGAACAGCCGCATCGTGCCCATGGCGTTGATGCGGTCGACGATGCGGCCGAGCTGGCGCCGGTGCGGCTCGTGCTTGGTCAGGATAAGGTAGCGGACCGGCTCTTCGTCGTTGGGGCCGATCTGCGGGTCGTCGCCATTGCGGCGCCAGGTCTTGCCCTTTTCGTCGGCCAGCTCGGGCAGCGAGCCATAGGGGTCCTCGAACTGGCGGCCGAGGCTTTCACCGCCCTCGTCATAGCCGCTTTCGGAGCCGAGCGCGGTGACGTAGAGCGCCCGCCAGTTCATCACCCCGCAGGCGACATATTCGCGGGAGTCGGCATAGGTTTTCATGCGCCGCACGAATGGCCAGAACGCCTTGACGACGGCATTGGCTTCGGAGCTCGCCCGTTCATCGGAGGGCGCGCGGGGATCGGCGTCGTCGCCGAATTTCGGGAAGCGCCCCTTTCCGGGCGATGCGACGTGCCTGGGATCCGGGATGTGGGTGGCAAGACCGGCCGTGGACATGGCGAGGCCGCGGAAATTGGCGAAGACCCGGCCACGGGGGCCAGCTATGTCCTTCAGCTCGAAGCCGAAATCGCGGCAGAAATCGATCCAGATATCCGAATAGAGATATTTGGTGTCGCGCAGCATCTGCGACGTTGCGGCGATGCCGTCGAGGTCCTCCTCGCCCTCGGCGTTCAGCCGTCCCTGCTCACAAAAATATCGACGATCTCGGTTTTGAGGCCGGGGATCGGGACATCCTTCTTCGGCGTGACGGCCTCGATCGGCAGCAGCGTCCGCTCGATGGCGTCGCCCTTCAGGCGGCTCTCGCACGAGGCCTTGATCGCCTCGACCGCCTTGAAAATGCGCCTGCGCCGCTCGCCGGGCGCCTCGAGCGAGGAATAGACCGAGCCCGAGTGCCAGGATTTGCCGACATCGATGAGGAACGAGATGGCGAAATAGTCCGGCTGCGCTTCGACCTGCACCCTGACCCGGATCGGATCGAAGCCCGGCGCCCGCGCCGCCGATTGCGCCCGCGACGTGCTGGGGTCCTGCCACCAAAGCGTGAAGGCGAGCGTTCCCGGATTGGCGAACTCGGCGCATTCCTCGTCGGGCTCGTGCAGATGGTCGAGCTTGGCGGGCGCCGCCAGCGAGAACATCTTGGCATTGGCCGAGCGGCCTTTCGCCTGCAAACGGTTGAGCAATTCGTTCAGGCAGTCCTGGGCGTCGCCATCGCCGTCCATGATGAGGTGACGCCGCCGATTATGCTCGCGGATCGCATCGTCATAAGCGTTGGGGCTGCCTTCCGCGCTGCTGAATTGCACGTTCTCGGGATCCACGTCGGATTTCGGCCAGACCGCGACATGCCAGATCAGCGTCGGCGCGCCGATTTCCTGCGTCGGGCGCGTATGGGCGGCGCCGAGCAGGGTTCCGTATTGCGGCGTATAGGGCGTTTGCGGGCGCGTATTGACGAAAGGTTTGTTCATGCAATACCTCGGTCAAAATGGAAATGGTCAGCAACAGGCGATCATGAACCGGCAGCGCATCGCGAATTTGCGTCTTCTGCAGGCATGCGGACAAACGGCTTATCAATATGTCAAGTCGAGACCGGGTCGAGGCGGCACGGCGAACAAAATGCTACCGAGGTGTATCGGCGCTATTTTAAGCTCAACTTCGCCAGATCATCGCATCCTTCAGCAAGGTAATAAAGCGGTCAGATCTTATCAAGCTGTCACCGCCAAAGTCAGCCGGACAACTTGAAAAATTTCTCCATAATCATGCGCAACTGGCGATTGCCCGTGCATTGCTGCTGTGCCGGCAAGTGCTCTGGCCCGGGCTGGTGCCTTGAGCTACCCTAGTGGTGACCGCGCGTGGAAAGTCCCCCCGCCGGTTCCGCAAGCGAAGGCAATGCGCTTGCATCGGCCTTGCAGGCCGGATTGCCGCCGGCCCCGATGGCATCGAGGGCCGGTCGTTCCGCTCGCGCGGGCCAAAACAAGCCATGGAGGAAACAATGGAAACGTCACGACGCGATCTGCTGAAGATGGGCGCGGCGGTGGCCGCAACCGGACTTGCCGCGACGGCGAAATCCGACGCGGTCATCGCGCAAACCGCGAGCGCCCAGGCGGCTACCGTTCCGGCCGATAACCGGCTGCGGCTGGTGAGCTACGCGGCCATCGGCAGCGACAGCCCCAAACTTGGGGTCGTCCCGGCGAACGGCACCGTCATCGACGTCGCCAAGGCGGCGCAGGCGGCAGGGCAGACGCTCACCTACGATCCGACGTCGATGGTGGCCTTCATCGAAGCCGGACCGGCGGCGGTGGACCAATTGCGCGCCATCGTCGCCAAGGCGGGCGAGGGCGTACCGTTGAAGGACGTGGCGCTGCTGCCGCCGATCCCGAAATTGTCGCGCAACATCTATGCGGTCGGCTGGAACTATCTCGAGCATTTCGAGGAGGGCAAGGAGATGCGCGACCCGAACCAGAAGATCCCGGAGCATCCGGTGTTCTTCACCAAGGGCGTGCATGTGCTCAACAGCCCCTTCGGCCCCATCCCCTATGATCCGGCGGTCTCGACGCTGATCGACTGGGAGTGCGAGCTGGCGGTCATCATCGGCAAGAAGGGCCGCAACATATCCGAAGCCGATGCCATGTCGCATGTCTTCGGCTTCACCGTCATCAACGATACCACCGCCCGCGACGTGCAGACCACCAAGCATGGCGGCCAATGGTTCAAAGGCAAGAGTTTGGACGGGCATGGTCCGATGGGGCCGTGGGTGATCCCCGCCAGCGACCTCGATCCAAGCAATCTGAAGCTGCAACTCCGGGTCAACGGCGTCATCAAGCAGGACGCCTCGACGAAGCAGATGTATTTCAAGATCCCGCGCATTATCGCCGAACTGTCCTCCGGCCTGACGCTCGAGGCAGGCGACATCATCGCGACGGGGACGCCGCCCGGCGTCGGCCATGCCAGGAAGCCTCCGGAATATCTGAAACCCGGCGATGTGATGGAAACCGAGATCGCCGAGATCGGTACGCTGCGCAACGTGATCCAGGCGCTCGCCTGAGTTTTTGCAATAAGCCCGGCGCGCGATGTGCGCCGGGCCGCTCAGATAATCTCCGCGATCGGCGTTTCTTCCCGCTCTCACGAGAAATTGCGCGGGCGCGCCATCGGCGTGAATTGCTTCCGCCGGAACAATGCCCGAGACGAAAGCTTAAGCCGCAATCTGCTTGAATGCATTTTCACGCCCTTCCAGCAGCCGGAGACCATGATGAGCGAGAATTCCATGCTTCCATCCGACATCCAAGGCTTGACCAAGGCGGCGCCGCTCTCGCGCCGGATGTTCATGTCGGCCGCGACCGCTGCGGCGGCGGGCTATACGCTGGCGGCCGGTCCCGTCCGCGCCGAGGTCGTCACGACGGACACGAGTGGCCTCACGGTCGGCGACGGCAAGGCCAAGGTGGCGGATGGCGAGATGCCGGTCTATTTCGCCCGTCCTGAAGGCAAGGCCAATCCGCCGGTGATCCTCGTCGCGATGGAGATCTTCGGCCTGCATGAATATATCAAGGACGTGACGCGCCGGCTGGCCAAGCTCGGGGCCTTCGCGGTGGCGCCCGACTATTATTACCGCAAGGGTGTCGACCTCACCAAGATCACCGACACCAAGGAACTGATGCCGATCGTCAACGCCAAGCCCGATGCCGAGCTGATGAGCGATCTCGACGCGACCGTCGCCTGGGCGAAATCGCAAGGCGGCGACACCAGCCGGCTCGGCATTCTCGGCTTCTGCCGGGGCGGGCGCTCGGTTTGGGAATATGCCGCCTATAGCGACCAGCTCAAGGCCGGCGTGGCGTTCTACGGCTCACTGGTCGATCCGGCCAACCCGGCCTGGCCGAAGAGCCCGATGCAGCTTGCGCCGGAGATGAAGGCGCCTGTGCTGGGACTTTACGGCGAGGCGGACCAGGGCATTTCCGTCGCCCAGGTCGAGCAAATGAAGGCGGCGCTGGCGGCTGCCGGCAAGACGGCGGAATTCAAGATCTTCCCGGGCGCTCCGCACGGTTTCCATGCCGATTACCGGCCGAGCTACCGCGCCGATGCCGCCCAGGCCGCATGGAGCGACATGCAGGGCTGGTTCAAGACGTACAAGGTGCTCGACTAAGCCTTCGGTTCGCCGGCGCGAACGTCCTCGCGCCGGCTTCTTGCGTCTGGCCTCACTTCGGCGGCAATGCCTTCGCGAGACCGGCAATGAGCGCGTCGTTGAAACGATCTGGGGCCGAGACCTGGGGCGAGTGGCCGAGATCGGGGAACATCACCAGCGATGCGCCCGGAATCTGCGCCGCGATCTTGGGCGCCAGTTCCTTATAATTGCCGATCCGCTTCTTCACCGCGTCGGTGGCGCGGTTCTTGCCGATTGCGGTGTTGTCCAGCGCCCCGATCAGCATGAGCGTTGGCACCTTGATCTCGGGGAGCTCGTAAACCACCGGCTGCATGAACACCATGTCGGAGGTCAGCGCCTGATCCCAGGCCACCGCCTGCTTGCCCTCGCCCTGATACATGCTCGCCTGCATGTCCACCCAGCGATCATATTCCGGCTTCCAGACACCGGCATAGTAGGTGTCGAGCTGATAGGCCTTGATGCTCTGCGCGGTGGTTTTCTGCTCCCCGGCATAAAGCTCATCGACGGTCGTCACCGGCACGCCCTCGGCCTTCCAGTCCTCCAGGCCGAGCGGGTTGACCGTCACCAGCGCCTCGGTGGCCTCCGGATACATCAGCGTGTAGCGGAAGGCCAGCATACCGCCCATCGAGTGGCCCATGATGATGGCCTTGTCGATGCCAAGCGACTTCAACAGCGCATTGGTGTTCGCAGCGAGCTGATGCAGGCCGAACTGATAGGCTTGCGGCTTGCTCGATTTGCAGAAGCCGATCTGGTCGGGCGCGATGACCCGGTAGCCGGCCTTGGCGAGCGCGCGGATCGCCGATTCCCAGGTCGCGGCGCAGAAATTCTTGCCATGCATGGCGACGACGGTGCGCCCGTTCGGCTGGCCCTCCGGCGCGACATCCATATAGGCCATCGAGAGCGGCTGTTGCTGTGAGGTGAACGCGAAACGCTTGACGGGGTAGGGGTACTCGAAGTCGTCGAGCATCGGGCTGGCCGCGGCGACGTTGGCGGCGGCGCAGGAGAGGGCGGCGGCGGATAGCAGGCATCTCAGGAAACGCATTCTGGATCCCATTCGAAATAATGCGGCTGCGGGGCGGGAGCGCGGATGGCGCCGGTCTCCCGCCGGGATTGCGGAACGAAGCAGGCAGGCTGAACGCTGACATTCGTCCGCCTGCCTGCATCCGGGCAAATCAACATTGCTCGACCGGCGCCGCTGCGCCGGTCTGCCGGCCGCAAGTCAGGTCGTCAGCTTTCCGGTCTTGGCCTCGGCATAGCGCTCGCCGACTTTCCCCCAGTCGACGACACTCCACCACGCTTTGAGATAGTCCGGCCGGCGGTTGCGATAGGTCAGGTAATAGGCGTGCTCCCAGACGTCATTGCCGAACAACACCCGGCCGCCTTCCATGAGCGGGGTGTCCTGGTTCGGGCGGCTGACCATGGCAAGTTTGCCGTCGGGCGTCACGGTGACGAACACCCAGCCGGAGCCGAACACTTTTCCGCCCGCCGCGTTGAACTGCTCCTGCATCGTGGCGAAGCTGCCGAAATCGCGGGCGATGGCCTGTTTCAGCTCGCCGGTTGGCTCGCCGCCCTTGCCGCCCATGATGGTCCAGAACATCGAATGGTTGGCGTGGCCGCCGGCATTGTTGCGCACGGCGGTGCGAATGGGCTCCGGCACCGAATTCAGGTTGGCCAGGATTTCGTGCAAGGGTTTTGCAGCGACTTCGGGATGGCCCGCGACCGCCTGATTGAGATTGTTGACGTAGGCCGCGTGGTGCTTGTCATGGTGGAGGCTCATGGTTTCCGCGTCGATGCTGGGGGCATTGCGGTCGGGCGGATAGGGCAGGGGAGGCAGGGTGAACGGCCCGGTCGCGGCGGGCGGAGCGGCGGCGGGGGCCGGGGCCGCGCCGGTCGTCTCGGGCGCGGCTTGGGCGTGGCCGGCGTCGGCGTGCATCGAGGCGAGCGCGGCGCCGAAGACGGCAAGAGCGGCACGTCGGTCAAGATGTGGCATGGGAAGGTTCCTGTGTTGACGCCTTCAAGGGGCGAAGCCTGTCGGATGCGAGCGCCAACCATGCGTGGCGGAAACCTGCCTGAAGCTGGCGGCTCTGGCTGCCCGGCGCGCGGCGTTCGGCCTGGCGTCGCTGGTGGTCCGAGCGGAACCCCTGCGCCCTAACGGTGCGCCGGAGACCGCGTCTTGCCGGGATCGGTTAGCCTCGGCTAACGTTCACCGGACGGGCGCGGTTCCCGGCAAGTTTGGGCGGTGAATGGTCCGCGATTTGGCGCGGTGCATGGGCGGTGTTGGGCGATATGAAGCAATTCTGGCTGGCGTGCCTTGCCGGGCTCATCGCTGCGCCCGGGGCCTGCCCGGCGGCGGGCGATTTGCATCCCGGTATCGTCGGCGAGGACGACCGCGTGCCGGTGCAGTCGGTCGGCGCGCCCTGGGATGCCATCGGCCAGGTCAATGTTAGCGGTTACCGGAATATGAGCATCTGCACCGGCACGCTGGTGGCGCCCGATCTGGTGCTGACGGCCGCGCATTGCCTGATGGACCGCCTGACCGGGGCGCCGTTTCCCTTGCGCAGCATCCATTTCCTGGCCGGCGTGCGTCGAGGCGCGAACCAGGGCCATGCGACGGCAAAATGCCTGCGCTTCCCCGACGGTTACCAATTCATCGCGCCCGATCTGCGGGGAACGCTGCGCTCTGCGCCCAAGGTGCCGATCGCCGCCTTGCGCCAGGACGCCGCGATCATCGTGCTCAACGAAAGGTTGAAGGCCGAACCTGCGGCGCTCGCCGACGCGGCCGCGATCTCGCCCGAGACGCAACTGGTGCACGCCTCCTATCCCGCCGATAGACGCTACGTGCTGTCGATGCATGAGAACTGCCGCCGGCTGGGTGCCGTCGACGAGGGCAGGCTGTGGGCGACAGACTGCGACACGCATCCGGCAAGCTCGGGTGGCCCGGTCTTCATGCGGGGGGAGGGAGGGTTGCAGCTCGCCGCGATCATGGTGGCGACGGCGGGAGGTCAGGCCAATCTGGCGCTGCCGGCGCCGGAGTGGAGCGAGCTGCTGGGAGCGAGGGACTGCCCCTAGCGTGCCGCAGCGGCGCTAAATATCGGGCGAGGGGGGCGCCACGACCATTTTTTGCAGGCAATCGACCAGATCGGCGGCTTCGAATGGCTTTCGCAATATAGCGGCGTCGTTGCCCGCGCGGCGGCGGATGCGCTCCTGGGAAAAGGCGGTGATGAAGATGATGGGCGTGCGCGAGCCCTGCAGGGCAAGCTTTTCATAGAGATCGATGCCGCTCATGCCGGGCATCTGCACATCGCAGATGATGCAGGCGGTCTCGCGCAGCGGGCGTCCGCGCAGAAAATCCTCGGCGGAATGGAAGGCCTCGACCTCGTAGCCGAGCGAGCGCAGCAGGCTGCCTGTCGCATGGCAGACCGACGCGTCGTCGTCGATAACCGAGATGAGTTGCGGCTCTTGCACGATTTCCGTCCTGCCAGCCGCGTCATTGCAGGCTGTTCATGGGGGAACATGCGCTTCGTGACGGTGCAGCGGAATCATACACAGGTTTATCGGGCGGGCTTATCCCGGCGAATTTCCAGCGCTTCGGCCATCCGCACCAGATCGGCGAAGGAGCTGGCTTCCATCTTCCGCATCACCCTGCCGCGGTGAATCTTAACCGTAATCTCGCTAATGCCCAATTCGAAAGCGATCTGCTTGTTCATTAGCCCCGATGCGGCCAGCGCCATGACCTCCTTTTCGCGCTCGCTGAGACACCGATAGCGGGCGCGCTGGTCCTGGATCAGCCCGTCGCCTTCGCGGCGCTGGCGGTCGCGCTCAATGGCGGCGGTGACGGCGTCGAGCATGTCCTGGTCGCGGAAGGGCTTGGCGAGGAAATCCACCGCCCCGGCCTTCATGGCGCGCACCGTCATCGGGATATCGCCATGGCCGGTCATGAAGATGATCGGGATCGCGATGCCGGCCGCCGCGAGCTGGGATTGGAATTCGAGGCCGCCGACCCTGGGCAGGCGGATATCCAGGATGAGGCAGTTCGCCTCGCGCGCGGCGTCGCTGGCCAGAAAGTCCTGGGTGGCCCCGAAGGTCTCGACGCGGAAGCCGACCGAGCGCAAGAGGCTGCCCAGCGCGCTGCGGATGGCTTCGTCATCATCGACGACGGCGACCAGTGGCGCTTCGCCCGCTTGTCCCGGCCCGGTCATGACGCGCCCGGCACGTTCGGCACCAGCAGGACCCGGAAAGTCGCGCCCGGCCCGTCATTGCGCTCGGCGCGGATGCTGCCGCCATGCGCCTCGACGATGGTCTGGCAGATCGACAGGCCCATGCCCATTCCCTGTGGTTTCGTGGTGTAGAAGGCTGTGAAGAGCTGCGCCATCTCCGCGTCCGAGAGGCCGATCCCGCAGTCGCTGACGGCGATCTCCACCAGCCCCTCCTGCGACATCCGCGAGGCGATGCGCAATTCCCGCTCCTCGACCGTCCGCATCGCCTGCATCGCGTTGATCGCCAGATTGATGATCACCTGCTGCAATTGAATACGGTCGACCGAGACTTTCGGCAAGCCCGGAGCGAGCTCGAGCCGCAGCGACACCTCATGCTCGCGCAATTCCTGGTCGACGAGGCTGACCGCCTCCTTGATGACATCGTTGATGTTGAGCCGGATGCGCTGGGGTCCGCTATTCTTGGACAGCGCCCGCAGGCGCTGCACCACATTGGCCGCCCGCCGCCCCTGGCCGACGATTTGCTCGACATTGGCGCGGGCCTCCGCCATGTCGGGAACCGGGCGGTCGAGCCAGCGCAGGCAGGCCTGGCCGTTGCTGACGATGGCGGCCAGCGGCTGGTTCACCTCATGCGCGATCGAGGCCGTCAGCTCGCCGAGCATGGTGACGCGCGACATGTGGGTGAGTTCGGCGCGGGCTTGCTCCAGGGCGCGCTGGACCTTGTTGCGCTCGGTGATGTCCATGACGCTGACCAGCACACTGTTGAAGCGATGCGGCTCCGGAGCGAAGGTCGCGGCGACGAAGACGCTGCGTTTTTCGCCCTTGAAGGTCTGGAGCAGCGACTCGGCTTCATAATAGTCGCGCCGGGCGGCGACCGTCATCAGTAGCCCCTTCAGCATGGGAAGGCTTTCGGACGTGAAGATCTGGGGCAGCGAGGTCATGAGCTGGGTCCTGCTGTCGGCGTCGACCAGCCGCAAGGCGGAATCGTTCACGTCGATGGTTCGGATCAGCGACATGCAGGCGCGCACGAAGGCTGGGTTCTCGCTGAGATAGGCGTCCAGATCGGCAGGGTTGCGGTAGGGGAGCTGGTCCAAGGCGGCGGCGAGCTGGGAATAATCCTCTTCCCAGATGGCGACGGCGGTGGTTTGGAAGATCGACCGGTAGCGCTGCTCGCTAGCGGCCAGCACTTTGGTCGCGGTCTGGTTCTTCACGGCGAGAACGGTGGTGACGGTCAGCGCGGCAAGGCTGATCAGGCAGCGCAGAAACGGCGCTTCCTCCTCAGGGTCACTCGCGTGCCCGATGGCGAAACCGAGCAAGGTCAGCAACGCGCAGCCGGCAGCGATCATGATGACGCCGCGCCGGTCGCTGAAGGTCGCGCCGATCAGCACCACGATGCCATAAAGTACGGCGACGGCGATACCGATCGAACTCAGGCTGTCGAAAAGGAAAATGGCCAGCGCGAGCGCCGCCGCTAGGGCCGGAAAGAGCAGCGGCCGGCCGTGGCCGCTTTCGCCCCGAGGGGCATCCGCTTGGTTCGGCGCATCCGGGCCGAGGGCGCCAGCCTCGTCTGTCAAACCGTCTCCGGTCCGCCGCTCAAGCACGTCCAGACCTCGCATCACGCTTCTGCTTGCACGCGCGATTATGCTGCGTTCAGACACAGATAAGCGCGCCCAGTCCATGTTGCTAGTGGCATGTGCGGGCGCGCGCCACTAGCAGCGTTCCGCCGGCTAATAGCGGGCGGATGAATTCGGTTCGGCCTGGACCTGCACCGGCGCGCCGATCTGGGCGGGCGTGCCGGAGGCGATCACCAGATAGCGGCGGCTGTCCTCGCCGCTCTGGACGATCTGTCGGATCGGGCCGGTCGCGTTGACGATGGCCGACCCGGCCGGGTTCGTCATAAAGGCGGAGATTGGCTCCAGGGTTCCCGAGCCGCTGGGATCGGTCCCGAGCGCCAGCACGTAAGGCTGCTTCGGCTGGAGGCCGGTCACCGACGCTTGCACGACCTGGATCAGCCCCTGGTCGAAAAGCGCGACGCTGGTCGGCGCCTGCGCTGCCGCGTCCCCTCCGACAGCCGCCATCGCCAAATGCGCGGCCTGACCCGCGACGCCCAGCGGCTGGAGACCTTGCGTGCCGTCGCCTTCCGGCACGGCATTGGGGACGTAGTTGACCGCCTGCGGCGCCTGCCCGATCGGGACGGTGGCGACGACCTTGTTGGTGGCGGTGTCGATGGCGGCGAGCGCGTCGGCGTTTTCCAGCCCGACATAGATCCGCGTCCCGTCGCCGGACGGCCAGACGCCATGCGGCAGCGGCCCGGTCGGGATAGTCGCGACCTGCGAGAAATCGTCGGTGCGGAAGACTTTCACCAG
Source organism: Rhodomicrobium sp. R_RK_3 (assembly GCF_002198715.1). GTDB lineage: Bacteria > Pseudomonadota > Alphaproteobacteria > Rhizobiales > Rhodomicrobiaceae > R-RK-3. Next base: position 256,325 of record NZ_MWLK01000021.1, read on the forward strand.
ATTGAGCCCGCCGATCGAGACATAAGCGAAAGTGCCCTGCGGCGTGGCGGCGAAATTGACGTGGTTGGTGATCGGCCCGGTCTCCATGCTTTTGAGCACGGCGAAGGGGGGCTTGGCCTCGAACACCGTGACGCGGCCTGTATCCTTCAGCGTGAACCAGACCTGCTTGCCGTCCGGGGTAGCGGCGATGTTCGGGCAGAAGGGCGAATCCTGCTTCACCCTGCCGACGACCTTATGATCGGCGACCGTGACGATGGCCGTTTCCGGATTGAAGGAGGAGCAGACGTAACCGTATTTGCCGTCCGGCGAAAAAATCTGCATCCCCGGGCCGCCGGCGACCTTGATACGCGCTGTCTCCTCAAAACTCTTGCTGTCCAGCACCGAGACGTAATCCTCGCCGCGCACAGTCACCCAGACTTCCTTGCCGTCCGGCGTGAAGAAGGCTTCATGCGGCGAGCGGCCGACATAGGTGGTGTGCTTGACCGCATTGGTCGCCGTGTCGATGAAGGTGACGGAGTTCGAGCCGATCGAGACGACGGCGATGGTCTTGTGGTCCGGCGAAAAGCCCATGCCGTGCACGAGCACCTGCCCCTTGTAGAGCGGGCTGAAATTGGCCGGCTGCGGATCGCCGAGCCGGATCACGCCGAGCAGTTTGTTGGCGGCTGGGTCGGTCACGGAGATGGTGTTGGAAAATTGCTCGGCGGCGTAGACGCGGTCGCGGCTGCTGAGGGGGATGTCCCGGTCGGAGGCGGCGCCCGGGGCCTGTCCGGCGCTTGCGGGCAGCGGCGCGGCGACGGCGGCCAGCAAAGCCAGCATCAACGTTTTGCGCGTCATGGGCGTCGGTCTCCTATTTCGGCGGCATGGGGTGATTGTGGTGGGGCATCGCGCCGCTCTCCGGAGTGGACGGCGGCGGATCGCCGATCGCATGACGCATGACAGTAATTTCCTGCCCCTGCGCGACGACGATCTCCTGCGCGAGCCGGCTCAATTGTTCGTTCTTACCGTAGCGCAGATAGGCTCTGGCCATGTCGATCGCACCCTGATGGTGGGGCGTCATCATGGCGACGAAATCGCGGTCGATGTCGCCGGTCGGCTTGGCCGCCATGTCGGTCATCATCTTGGTCATGGCGGCGTCGTTTTCAGCGAGGAAATCCGCCTCGGCCTGGGTCGGCTCCGTTGCGGAGGGCTTGTCCTGGGCATCGGCGAGGGAAAGCGGGGCAAGGCTCAGCAAAGCTGCGAAGGCGAAGCTCCGGACGTTTCTTGCGGGTGCATGGCGCGCGTTCAGACTGGCTCTCCGGCGATTGAAGCTGTCGGGATAGGGCGGCGTCCGGCGTTATTTCCCGTCGCGCTGCATTTGCTCGAAATAGGTCTTTGCCGGCACGGACCGGTCGTCGAGATGCGCCGGCGACCAGTTGTCCCGGTGCCTATGTTCGCCGCGCGAGGCCGCCATTGCGGGCGCAAGAGCTGCCAGCAGGGCTCCGGCGACCACCGTCGCCAGCACGATTTTGCTCATTATCATTCTCCATCACCTGGGAGGCTGTGCCGCCTTCTCAACCAAAGTAATGAAGATTTATTGGAGATCAACGCACGGATACTCAGCTCTTATTTACCAGAGCGTGAACGGGCGTGACCGCATTTTAAGGGATAGGGGTCGGCGAAGCGCGATCATTCACGCTCCGGCCGATCGATTCAGCGTTCGGCCGGAAACACGACGGCCGCGGCGGATCCTTGCGCACCGAAATGCTGCTGGAACCGTCCGCCAAGGCACGCGGCCAGATCCTTGATGATCCGGAGCCCGCGCCCGGGCCGGACTTCCCTCTGAGCGGTGCCGTCATCCGAGACGCGGCATTGGATCACCGCGCCCGACATCGCGACCTCCACCCGGACTTCGCCGCCATTGTCGCCGTCGAAGGCGTGGCGGGCGGCGTTGGTGATGAGCTCGTAGACGATCATGCCAAGCAGCCAGCAGCGCTCCGAGTCCAGCACCACCGGATGTTCGGTCAGCACTAGCGAGATATTGCGCCGGTCGAGCTTGGACCGGCTGATCGACCGGCAGAGCTGGCGCAGATAGGCCGCGACATCGACGGCAGTGCTCTGCTCCGGCATCTGCAGCGCCCGGTGCACGCTGGTGTAATTCTCCAGCCGCTCCATCACCGCGGCCAATGTCGCCTTGGCCTCGGCGTTCTCCGAGCGCGAGGCGGCGAGCGAAATCATCCCGGCCGCGCTGGCGAGCTCATTATTGATCCGGTGAGTCAACTCGCGCATCAAGAGACGCTCTTCGGAGGGCGACGTCCTGCTGGTTGCAAGTTCCATGGGAATACTCCTTTGAACAGACGCAATTGGGGGAGGCAGCGGCCAGCGCTCAGCCCTCCGAGAGAAGCTTCAGTCCGCGAATCCAGAGATCGTGGCTCATATCGATGGCTTGCGGGTCGAGGTCCCGGAGCGCCCGGGCGATAGGCCCCTTGCCCACCATTTGCGTCACCACGTGGCAGCCTGGGCCCTTATCCATCAATAGCCAGACGTGGTAGCTGTTCAGGCCACCGCCATCGCCGTGCCAGCCGATCCGGCTCTCGGGCACGAATTCATGCACCCGGCTTTCGACGTCGATGCCGAAGGTGCTCCATCTGAAGCGGCTACCCGATGCGAGCAGGCCGGCGACGGAATTCAGGACGCGGACATTGACGGCGTTCGAATACCATTGCGGCCATTTGCCGGCCGCGATCAGGTGCCACCAGACGGTGGCGCGGGGCGCCTTGATGAAAATCTCATTATGCGAGAACAGCTCGGCGTTGCCGGGCGAGAACTGCGCCGGCCAGCTCAACCCCGGCCCCTGCAATATCATGTCGTCCTGCATCACCGACGCGCCCCTGATTGGCATTGTCATTCTATTCAACTCGACTCCCAGACTAACGGCGCGGCGGGCGGGCTGCATTCACGCCGCGGGCTCGATTTGTAGGATCTTGGGATTATCGGGTTATACCGACGTATGATGCCGGGCGATCACCACACGGGATGGCGTCGAGGCGTTCAAGATCTCGCAACGGGGCTGTGATAGCTTTTGCGCTATGCCGGAGTGGTCAGCGGCAGGCGATCTGGCGGGCGGCCAAAATTTCCTTACCGAATTTTTACGCGGGTGCCCGTCCTCCAGTCTCGAAAATTTATGGCCCCGATGGCTAATAGCGTGGGTGCCGCCTCAATTCGGATCGCGGCGGCAGGCGGCTGCGCGGCCGCCCAGGTGAGGTCACTCAAAAAGTGATGATCCTGCAAATTTTACCGCATGATTCCTTCAAGGAGCGTCCCTTGCTCGACTTCACCCTCATCGCCATCGGCGTCGGCTTTTTCGTCGTCGCGGCCGCGTTCGCCTATGTCTGCGACCGCCTTTAGGAGACACCCATGAGCTTCGATCTCTGGCTTGCCGGTATCGTCGCGGCGGTGCTGCTGGTTTACCTGACATATGCGCTGCTGCGCCCCGAGCGCTTCTGAGGACCTGACCTATGACACTCAACGGCTGGATACAAATCCTGCTTTTCTGCGCGCTCGTGCTCGTGCTCGTGAAACCGCTGGGCGGCTACATGACGCGCGTTTTCGCCGGCGAGCGCACTTTGTTGTCGCCTGTCCTGCGTCCAATCGAGGGCGGCCTTTACTGGCTCGCCGGCGTGGATAGCGGGCGCGAGCAGCATTGGCGCACATATCTCGCCAGCATGCTCCTCATCAACGCGGCCGGCTTCGTGCTGCTCTACGCCATCATGCGCTACCAGGACCTCTTGCCGCTCAATCCGCAAGCCATGTCGGCCGTGGCGCCGGACCTTGCCTTCAACACGGCGGTCAGCTTCGTCACCAACACCAACTGGCAGAATTACGGCGGCGAAAGCACGATGTCCTATCTCGTGCAGATGTCTGGGCTGACGGTGCAGAACTTCCTGTCCGCGGCAACCGGCATCGCGCTCGCCGTCGCGCTGATCCGCGGCTTCTCGCGCGCCTCGGCCAAGACGCTCGGCAATTTCTGGGTCGATCTGACCCGGATCACGCTCTACATCCTGCTGCCGGTCTGCGTCGTCTTCGCGCTCGTCCTGGTCTTCCTCGGCATCCCGCAGACCTTGGGCGCCTATGTGAACGCCACCACGCTCGAAGGCGCGCAGCAGACCATCGCGGTCGGGCCGGTCGCCTCGCAGATCGCCATCAAGATGTTTGGCACCAATGGCGGCGGCTTCTTCAACACCAATGCCGCTCATCCCTTCGAGAATCCGGACGCGCTCAGCAACCTCTTGCAGATGGTCTCGATCTTCGCCATCGGCGCGGCTCTCACCAACGTCTTCGGCCGCATGGTCGGCGACGAGCGGCAGGGCTGGGCGATCCTGGCGGCGATGGGTGTGCTGTTCATGGCCGGCGTCATCGTCACCTACTGGGCGGAAGCGGCGGGCAACCCGGCCTTCGCGCAGCTTGGCCTCGATGGCGGCAACATGGAGGGCAAGGACGTCCGCTTCGGCATCGCCCTGTCGTCGCTGTTCGCGGTCATCACCACGGCAGCCTCATGCGGCGCGGTCAACGCCATGCATGACAGCTTCACCGCGCTCGGCGGCATGATCCCGCTCATCAACATCCAGCTCGGCGAAGTCATCGTCGGCGGCGTCGGCGCGGGCCTCTACGGCATGTTGGTCTTCGTCGTCATCGCCATCTTCGTCGCCGGCCTCATGGTCGGCCGCACGCCGGAATATCTGGGCAAGAAGATCGAGGCGAAGGAGGTCAAGATGGCCATGCTCGCCATCCTCATCCTGCCGCTGATGTATCTGGGCTTCTCGGCCATCGCGACGGTGCTGCCGGCTGCGGTCGCCTCGATCGCCAATGCCGGGCCGCACGGCTTCACCGAGATCCTCTATGCCTTCACCTCGGCGACCGGCAATAACGGCTCGGCCTTCGGCGGCCTGACCGGCAACACCTTCTTCTACAATCTGACGCTTGGCATTGCGATGCTGTTCGGGCGGTTCTTCGTGATCATCCCGGCCTTGGCCATCGCCGGCTCGCTGGTGGAAAAGAAGCGCGTGCCGGTATCGGCCGGCACCTTCCCGACGACCGGCCCGCTCTTCGTCGGCCTGCTCGTCGGCGTCATCCTCATCGTCGGCGGCCTGACCTTCTTCCCGGCGCTCGCGCTCGGGCCGATCGTCGAGCACCTGTCGATGCAAGCCGGCACATTGTTCTAAGATACTCGGAGTTCTGAAAATGGAATCCTCCACACGCAGGCCGGCTTCGCTCTCGGCCATGGCCGACCCGAAGATCGTGTTTCCCGCGATCCGCGCCGCCTTCGTCAAGCTCGACCCGCGCACGCTCGCCAGAAATCCGGTGATGTTCGTCGTCGAGATCGTGACGGTCCTGACCACGGTCCTGTTCATCCGCGATGTCATCAACGGCGCGGATGGCCTCGGCTTCACCTTCCAGATCCTACTCTGGCTCTGGTTTACCGTGCTGTTCGCCAATTTCGCCGAGGCCATCGCCGAAGGGCGCGGCAAGGCGCAGGCGGACTCGCTGCGCCGTCAGCGTACCGAGACCCAGGCCAAGCTGCTCTCGCCCGACCGCCGGACGCAGAGCCTGATCCCCGGCACCAACCTGAAGGTCGGCGATATCGTCATGGTCGAGGCGGGCGACATCATTCCCTCCGACGGCGAGGTGATCGAGGGCATCGCCACGGTCAACGAAGCCGCGATCACCGGCGAATCGGCCCCCGTCATCCGCGAATCCGGCGGCGACCGCTCGGCCGTCACCGGCGGCACCCAGGTGCTGTCGGACTGGATCATCGTGCGCATCAGCGCCGCCCCCGGCTCCACCTTCCTCGACCGCATGATCCGGCTCGTCGAAGGCGCCGAGCGGCAGAAGACGCCGAACGAGATCGCGCTCAACATCCTGCTCGCCGGCCTGACCATCATCTTCGTCTTCGCCGTTGCGACGATCCCGAGCTTTGCCACCTATGCGGGCGGCACGGTGCCGGTGGTGGTGCTGGTCGCCCTGTTCGTGACGCTGATCCCAACGACTATCGGGGCGCTGCTCTCCGCCATCGGCATCGCCGGCATGGACCGTCTCGTGCGCTTCAACGTGCTTGCCATGTCCGGACGCGCGGTTGAAGCGGCGGGCGACGTCGACACGCTGCTGCTCGACAAGACCGGCACCATCACGCTCGGCAATCGCGAGGCGGTGGAGTTCAAGCCGCTGCGGGGCGTCACCGAGTCCGAGCTGGCCGATGCCGCACAGCTTGCCTCGCTCGCCGACGAGACGCCGGAAGGCCGCTCGATCGTCGTGCTCGCCAAGGAGAAATACGGCATTCGCGGCCGAGAGGTCGCCGAACTCGGCGGCAAGTTCATCCCGTTCACGGCGCAGAGCCGGATGAGCGGCATGGAGGTCGGCGGCTCCTGGATCCGCAAGGGCGCCGTGGACAGCGTGCTGAACTTCGTCAACGGCCCCGGCCCCTTCGCCGGCACCGGCGGCGCGGCCATTGCGGCCAAGCCCATGGTCAGCGCCGAAGCCGCGCGCGAGCTGACGGCGATCTCCGACCAGATCGCCAAGGCCGGCGGCACGCCGCTCGCCGTTGCCCGCGACGGCAAGCTGCTCGGCGTGATCTACCTGAAGGACATCATCAAGGGCGGCATCCGCGAGCGCTTTGCCGAGCTCCGCCGCATGGGCATCCGAACCGTCATGATCACGGGCGACAACCCGCTGACGGCCGGTGCCATCGCGGCCGAAGCGGGCGTCGACGACTTCCTCGCCCAGGCGACGCCGGAAGACAAGCTGCGCCTGATCCGCGACGAACAGGCCAAGGGCAAGCTGATCGCCATGTGCGGCGACGGCACCAACGACGCGCCGGCGCTCGCCCAGGCCGATGTCGGCGTGGCGATGAACACCGGCACGGTCGCCGCGCGTGAAGCGGGCAACATGGTGGACTTGGACTCCAACCCGACCAAGCTCATCGAGATCGTGGAGATCGGCAAGCAATTGCTGATGACGCGTGGTGCGCTGACCACCTTCTCCATCGCCAATGACGTGGCGAAATATTTCGCCATCATCCCGGCGATCTTCCTGTCGTTCTACCCGCAGCTCGGCGCGCTGAACGTCATGCATCTCGCCAGCCCGCAGAGCGCGATTCTGTCGGCGATCATCTTCAACGCGCTGGTCATCGTCGCCCTGATCCCGCTGGCGCTCCGCGGCGTGAAATACCGCGCCATGGGGGCGGGGCAACTGCTCTCGCGCAACCTCTTGATCTACGGCGTCGGCGGCATCGTCGCCCCCTTCATCGGCATCAAGATCATCGACCTCGCCGTCGCAGCCTTGCACCTCGCGTAAGGAGGGAACAATGAAACAGATACGAGCCGCGCTCGTCTTCCTGATCGGCTTCACGATCATCACCGGCCTTGCCTATCCGCTGGCCATCACCGGCATCGCCCAGGCGATCTTCCCGACCCAGGCCAATGGCAGCCTGATCGAGCGGGGCGGCACCGTCGTAGGCTCGAAGCTGATCGGGCAGCAATTCTCCAGCGACCGCTATTTCCATGGCCGCATCTCCGCAACCGTAGGACCGGACCCGGCGGACCCCAGCAAGACCACGGCGCAGCCCTATAATGCGGCCAATTCCGGCGGCTCCAATCTGGGGCCGACCAACAAGGCGCTGATCGACCGCGTCGCCGCCGATGTGGAGAAGTTGAAGCAGGAAAACCCCGGCGCGGAAGTGCCGATGGACCTCGTGACCTCGACCGGCAGCGGCCTTGATCCGCACATCTCGCCGGAGGCTGCCCGCTTCCAGATCCCGCGCGTCGCCAAGGCGCGCAATATCTCGGAAGATCAGGTCAGCACGCTGGTCGAGCAGCATGTCGAGCAGCGCCTGGTCGGTGTGCTCGGCGAACCGCGCGTCAATGTGCTGGCGCTCAATCTGGCACTGGACCAGATTGCCGCCCAGTAATGTCTTAGATCACCGCCCCGAGGCACCGAATGTCGATAGCAGACGAACGGCGCGATCCCCGGCAACGGCCTTCACCCGAGGCGTTGCTGGAAGCTGTCCGCCGCGAGGATCGGACCACGGGGCGGCTCAAGATCTTTGTCGGCGCCGCCCCCGGCGTCGGCAAAACCTATGAAATGCTTCGGGAGGCGCATGACAAGGTCAGGCAGGGCATTGATGTCGCAGTCGGCGTGGTCGAGACGCATGGGCGCAAGGAAACCCAGGCGCTTCTCGACACGCTCGACATCGTTCCGCTCCGGACGACCGAGTATCGCGGCCGCACCATCCAAGAGATGGATCTCGACGCCGTGATCGCCCGCCGGCCCGGCATCGCCCTGGTGGACGAACTCGCCCACACCAACGCGCCCGGCAGCCGCCATCCCAAGCGCTATCAGGATGTGCAGGAGCTGCTGGACCGCGGCATCGACGTCTATACCACCGTCAACATCCAGCACCTCGAGAGCCTGAACGACGTCATCGCGCAGATCACCCGCATCCGGGTGCGCGAGACCGTCCCCGACGAAATCTTCGACCGCGCCCATGCCGTCGAACTCGTCGACCTCGCCCCGGAGGAACTGATCCAGCGCTTGCAGGAAGGCAAGGTCTACATTCCCAAACAAGCCGACCGGGCGCTGAAGCATTTCTTCGCGCCGGAAAATCTGACCGCCCTGCGCGAGCTGACGCTGCGCCGCATCGCCGATCAGGTCGATGACGAACTGCTCAACCAGATGCAGGCGCGCGCCATTCCCGGCCCCTGGGCGGCGACCGAGCGCGTGCTGGTCTGCATCAGCGAGGACCCGCGCGGCGCCGGCCTCGTGCGCTACGGCAAGCGCCTGGCGGACCGGCTGCACGCGTCGTGGACCGCCATCTATCTGGAAACGCGCCGCAGCAGCGAGCTGAGCGAGGAGGAACGCGACCGCATCGCCGACATGCTGCGCCTCGCCGAGATGCTGGGCGGTGACGCGGCCTCGCTCCCCGGCGGCGAAATCTCCGTCGCCGACGACATCATGCGCTACGCGCAGGCCAACAACGTCACCCAGATCGTGGTCGGCAAGTCTGACCGGTCGCGCTTGTTCGAAATGCTGCATGGCTCGGTGGTGCATGACCTCGTCCGCCGCTCCGGCACCATCAGCGTGCATGTGATCGCGGGCGAGACGGTCGCCGGCGAACCGATTGCGCGCAAGACCGTGAGCGCCGCGCCCGAGCCGCCCGCGGCCCGGCTGCCCTATGCCGTGGCCGCCGGGGCGATCGTCGCCGCGCTCGGCTTCGCCATGCTGATCCAGCCGTGGTTCGGCATCGAGAATGTCGATCTGGTGTTCCTGACCGCCATCGTGGCGACGGCGGCGCGGTTCGGCCTCGGCCCGTCGCTGTTCGCCAGCGTCATGGCCATGCTGTGCTACAATTTCTTCTTCATCCCGCCGCTCTACACCTTCACCATCGGCGACGCCAAGAATGTCGCGGCCTTCGTCTTCTTCGCCATCATGGCTGTCATCGTGTCGAACGTCGCGGCGCGGGTGCGCAGCCAGGCGCTTGCCGCGATGGACCGGGCGCGGGCGACGCAGCGGCTCTATGCCTTCAACCGTAAGCTGGCCGGCATCGGCACGCTCGACGACGTACTCTCGGCGACCGCCTATCACATCGCGACCATGCTCAATCTGCGGGCGGCGGTGATGCTTCCCGGCAAAAGCGGGCTGGCGGTCAAGGCCGCCTATCCGGCCGCGCCGGAGATGGGCGAGGCGGATCTGGCGGCGGCGCGCTGGACCTGGGATCACCACCGCACCGCCGGCCGCGGCTCGGCGACGCTGAGCGGGGCCAAATGGCTGTTCCTGCCGATGCGCACCGGGCGCGGCGCCATCGGCGTCATCGGCATCGATGGCGACGACCCCGGCCCCTTGCTGACGCCGGAGCAGCGCCGCCTGCTCGAGGCGCTGATCGGTCAGGGCGCGCTGGCAATTGAGCGCGTTCGGCTGGTCGAGGACATCGACCGGGTGAAGCGCACCGCCGAGGCCGACAATCTGCGCGCGGCGTTGCTGACCTCCATCTCGCACGATCTGAAGACGCCGCTCGCCTCGGTGCTCGGCGCGGCGACGACATTGCGCGAGGTCGGCACTCTCGCCGACAGCGAGCGCGCCGAGCTGCTCGCCACCATCATCGACGAATCGGAGCGGTTGAACCGCTTCATCTCCAATCTCGTCGACATGACCAAGCTGGAATCGGGCGCCGTCCTGCCCAATGTCGCGCTCGAGCATATCGACGACATCGTCGGCAGCACACTGGAGCGTGGGCGCAAGATCCTCGCCAATCATCTGATCGAATTGCAGATCGCCGCCGGCCTGCCGCCGCTCTTGCTGGATCCCGTCCTGATCGAGCAGGCGCTGTTCAACATCCTCGACAACGCCGCGAAATATGCGGCCGAGGGCACCACGATCAGCATCCGGAGCTGGCGCGACCGCGATATGGTATGGTTGCAGATCACCGATGAAGGCGATGGCATTCCACCGGCGGAGCTGGAGCTGATCTTCACCAAATTCCATCGCGCCAAGAAGGGCGATCAGGTGCGGGCGGGGACGGGCCTCGGCCTTGCCATTGCGCGCGGCTTCATCGAGGCGATGCAGGGCACGATCAGCGCCGCCAACCGCAGCGACCGGCCGGGCGCGATCTTCACCATCAGCTTTCCGATCCCGCCCGAGGAGCGCGCCGAGTGAGCGCAACGCCCATCCGCGTCCTGGTCGTCGATGACGAGCCGCCGATCAGAAAACTCCTGCAGGTGGGCCTCGGCACGCAGGGCTATCAGATCCTCGACGCCGCCGACGGCGCGGCGGCGCTCGCCATGATGGATGCGAGGCCCGATCTGATCCTGCTCGACCTCGGCTTGCCCGACATGGCCGGGCTCGATCTGCTGCAGCGGATGCGCGCCAAGGCCAAGCATGTGCCGATCCTGATCCTGTCCAGCCGGGGCGATGAAAAGGCCAAGATCGAGGCGCTCGACCTGGGCGCCGACGATTATGTGACCAAGCCTTTCAGCATGAATGAGCTGTTTGCGCGCATCCGGGCGGCCTTGCGTCATCAATTGCAGGCGCAGGGCGAGACCTCGGTGTTCCAGGTGGACGAGCTGAGCGTCGATCTGGTGCGCCGTATCGTCAAACTGGGCGACAAGGAGATCAAACTGTCGCCAAAGGAATACGACCTGCTCCGCATCTTCGTGCAGCATGCGGGCAAGGTGCTGACCTACAAGTTCCTGCTGAACGCGCTTTGGGACGGCTTCACCGACACCCAATATCTGCGCGTCTACGTGCGCCAGCTCCGCCGCAAGATTGAGCCCGACGCCGAGCAGCCGCATTACATCCGCACCGAAACCGGCGTCGGCTACCGTCTGCGCGCCGCTGATTGAGCGGGGCCGCTCCCGTAGGCGCTACCGCCGCACCGCGGGAGCCTCGACGGGGAGCCCGTTGCCGCGCCATGCGACGTACAGCTCCAGCGCCGCTTCCTCGTCGCCGCCTTTTGGCAGCGGCTCGGCCTTCATCATCCGGAAGCACATCGCAAGCTGGCCCTGGACCGAGGTAAATCCTGGTGGCTCGCGGTGGAAGGTGGGGAAGCCGTTGGTGTGGCCCTGGCTGATGATCCGGCTGCGCAGCGATTTGCCGTAAAGGCTGTTGTGGCAGCCCGCGCAGGACATGCCGAGCTGGCCCATGCGGGTCTCATAGATCGTACGGCCGCGCTCGAAAGCCGGCTGCGCGTCGCCGTCCACCCGAACATTGACCGGAACGCCGCGCGATTGCAGCCGAAGGAAGGCCGTCATCCCAAGCAATTCGTCCGATTCGGGCAGCCAGCTCGGCGCGCCCATCTTCTCGTAGCGGCAAAGATTGATGCGCTCCTCCAGGGTCACCACCCGTCCCGCCCGCGCATCGAATTTGGGATATTCCGCCGCCTTGCCGCGCATGGATTCGGCGGCGGTGCGATGGCAGGCGGCGCAGGATTTGCGCTCTGTGCCTTCGGCCTGCGTCCATGCGCCTTCGCCGCGCCCTACCCAGGCGAAACCGGGATTGTCGAAGTCGTCGTCTTGCAGGGCGCGGATATCAAGCGGGGTGAAGTAGTAGCCTGAAATCAGCTCGTTCAGCGGGTTGGCCGGGTCTTTCGGCGGCAGCGCGCGGCGGTCCTGGCCAACGGCGGCGAAGGCGAGCGCGAAGGCCAGCGCCGTCACCCCCGCGGCGGCCACGACAAACGCCTCCCCTTTCCTCCCCATCCTACCCCCGCTGGCGCATCACTTCAGGTTCTTCAGAAAGGCGATCACATCCTCGACCTCGCCGGCCGACAGGATGGGTTTGCCGGCAAGGCTCGCCGGCACGCGGGCAAAATCGGGCGGCGCGTGGAAAGCGGGCATCACGGTTTTCGGGAAAAGCGGTTTCGGATCGACGATGAGCTGGCGCAATTGCGCCTCGGTATAACGCCCGCCGACGCCGTTCAGGCTCGGGCCGAGATTGCCGTGCGAGGGCTCCTCGCTGATCACCGGCACGCGGTGGCAGGCGAGGCAATCGCCCTTATCGGCGTCCGCCATCAGCGCCCTGCCGCGCGCCGGATCGCCGATCGAGCCGGTCAACGAGGCGATGATGCCCACCAGATCGGTCGGCGAGGCCGATTTTAGGGTCGGCTCTGCTTGCAGGAAATAACCGGAGGTCTTGGGCTTGCACTGAGCCGCATGGGCGGGCGCGCCGGCAAGCATCATCGCGGCAAAGCACCCTCCCACGCCTCTCAGCCAAAGCGTCATCCTGCTCAAGAAGGTCCCCGGGTCGAACGGCAATCCTGAATGAACCGCATCGAGATCAAGCCTTGAAATCGTATACAAAGGTCGCCCGATCGGCGGCACTCTAATGCAGGGCGGGGCGGCGTGCCAGTCCCCGGAGCGCCCCGATATAGGGAGATTTTGCGCCCCGCGCGGCATTGACAAGGACTCCGCCTCATACCTATAGTGCCCGCCAACGCGGAAAGCGATCGCTCCTTCGCGCTTAATGCGCTGTCCCAGGCCCAGAGTCATCTCGAAGAACGTCATCTCGAATGGCCGCCAAAGTCCGCGGGTTTCCCACGGCGCCGATGGACGCGTGAGGATAAGGAAAAGGCAAGATGTACGCTGTCATTCGCACAGGCGGCAAGCAATACAAGGTCGCCCCGGACGATCTCCTGGTGATCGAGAAAATTCCCGGCGAGGCCGGTGATATCGTTGAATTCGGCGAAGTGCTGATGCTGGCCGGCGACGGCGAGCCGCAGGTCGGCGCACCGCTGATCTCCGGCGCGACCGTCGCGGCCGAGCTGGTCGACCAGCATCGCGGCGAGAAGATCATCATCTTCAAGAAGAAGCGCCGCCAGAACTATCGCCGCCGCAACGGCCACCGGCAGTATCTGTCGACGGTCCGGATCACGGAGATCCTCACCGGAGGCGAAAAGCCGAAGAAATCCGCCGCCAAGGCCAAGCCCGCCGCCGATGCCGCGCCCAAGAGAGGCAAGCCCGCTGCTGCTGGCTTCCAGGACGACGTCAAGCTGATCGGCGGCGTCGGCCCGGCTCTGGAGAAGAAGCTGGCGGCTTTGGGCGTCACCTCGCTCAAGCAGATCGCCGCGTTCACTCCGGCGGAAATCGAGCGCATCGATACCGAGCTCTCCTTCAAGGGCCGCATCGAGCGCGAGGAATGGGTCCAGCAGGCCAAGGATCTGATCGCCGGCAAGCCGCCGCGCGCCAAGGTCGACCAGGACGCTGCGGACAAATCGAAGAAGTAAGGAGCCCGATCGATGGCACATAAGAAAGCAGGCGGCTCGTCCCGCAACGGCCGCGACTCCGCTGGCCGCCGCCTCGGCGTGAAGAAGTTCGGCGGCGAGAAGGTCATTCCGGGCAACATCATCGTCCGCCAGCGCGGCACGAAGTGGCACCCCGGCACCGGCGTCGACATCGGCAAAGACCACACGATCTTCGCCATCCAGGAAGGCGAAGTGCATTTCCGCGCGCGCGGCAATGGCAAAGTCTTCATCTCCGTCGTCGGCGAAGAAGGCGCTGCGTCCTAACCCCATTCGGGTGGGCTTGGCGGGTCATGCATCGAGGCGATGACCTGATAGGATTTGAGGCGCCGCGCGAGCCTTTGCTCACGCGGCGCCTTTTCATGCGCCTGCCGGTCGCCGCCGATCTGGCAGCGATCTGCCGCCTGATCAACGATCCCATCATCGCCGAAAGCACCGGTCTGATCCGCTATCCCTATCCGGTAATGTCCGGACGAAAATGGATCGAGGCCGCGCATAAACCGGCGCGCCCGCGACTTCACATCCCCTACCTTCTGACGCTTCGGTCCAACCCGCACCTTATCGTCGGCGCAGCGGGCATCAGCCTCGGCAAAGGCGGCATCCCGACAATCGGCTATTGGATCGGGCGGCCCTACCGCCGGCGCGGCTACGCCTCAGAAGCCGCTCGCGCCTTGATCGACCTGACCTTTTCCTCCAGTGATTCCTCCGCTATCGGCGCAAGCGCTCGCGTCACCAATCTCGCGTCCCAGCGTGTCCTGCTCGGCGCCGGAATGCGGCGGGTCGGCACCGGCCGGATCAAATCCGCACAGCTTGGTCGCTATCTGCCGGTTCTCCGCTACCGGATCGAGCGGAAATGCTGGGAGAAGGCGCGCGTGCCGCGCTCAAATGCGCGTGAAGTCCACGAAGCGCTCTAATCGCGCTATAATCACGAGGGACTCAACCACCGGAAGGTCTGCATCGGCGATGAGGAAACCTCTGGCCGCCCTCGGCATTCTGCTTGCGGTTCTGGCGCTTGCGGTTGTCCTCATGCCCTATTGGCTGCCGCAGCCCTATTTGCAGCGCCAGCTCGGCCGCCTGCTCGCCAATGAAACCGGCCTCTATCTCGAAGAGGCGCAGCGCCTGCGCCTGTCGGTGTTCCCTCAGCTCGGCATCGCCGTCGAAGGCGTCAGCGTCATGCTGCCGCTCGGCGCCTCGAGCGGCCCCTCGATCCGCGCCGACCGCATCTTCACCGCTATCCGGCCGTCCTCGCTCTTCGGGCAGCGGCTGGAGGTCAGCAAAGTCACCATCGAGAACCCCTCGATGCTGTTCCATATCGACGCCTCAGGCCGCAGCAATTGGGATCTGACCGCGCTCTGGCCCTTCACCGCGCCGGTGCGTCTCGCGGCCCTCGGAGACAGCACGCAGATCGCCAAGGTCGCCACCGACATCCTGCCGCCGCAGGGCGAAAGGAGGGCGCTGCCATCGGTCGATATCGACATCGTCAACGGCTCCTTCGCCTATCGGGACGACGTGCGCCGCCGCGTCGTGCAAATCGAGAAATTCGACCTCTCTTTGCGCAGTCCCGGCGCCAACGGCCGGGTGACGCTCGAAGGCGGGCTCTTGTTGCAGGGCCAGAAAGTCCGGCTCAGTGCGACAGCGACGCCGCCCGATCCGCCCTCCGACCGCTCCGCCGCGCTGCGTTTCGCGCTCGCCAGCGATGCCATGCGCACCGATCTCGACGGCGTGCTGCTCTGGCGCGGCCGGCCGCATTTCGCCGGGACGAGCCGCGTCAAATTTTCCTCCGGCGAAGCGCTTGCCCGCTGGACCGGCGGCAATGCGCAGGCGCTATCGCGTTTCGACGGCGCGGAACTGGCCGGGCGGCTGGAACTCTCCGACCAGGAACTGGTGATTTCGGATGGCAAGCTGAGCGCGCCGGGCGCGAGCGGCGATTTTTCCGCCTTCGCCGATTTCGACGGCACCACCCGTATCAGCCTCGACAATCTGGCGCTGCATGGCGGCACGGGGCAGGGTAAGCTGACGCTCGACGCGCGCCAGCCTGAGCCGGTGCTGGCAGGCTCGTTCCAGATGGCGGGTGTCGACGGCCTGTCGCTGAGCAAGGGCCTGTCGCGCTTCGACTGGCTCTCCGGCCGCACCGATCTTGCGATCGACGTGGCGGGCGGCGGGCGATCGTTGGATGCCATCGCCGGCACGCTGACCGGCAAGGCGCGGCTGACGGTGGCGAACGGCGCCATCGAGG
Source organism: Rhodomicrobium sp. R_RK_3 (assembly GCF_002198715.1). Lineage (GTDB taxonomy): Bacteria > Pseudomonadota > Alphaproteobacteria > Rhizobiales > Rhodomicrobiaceae > R-RK-3. The sequence goes on from NZ_MWLK01000021.1 coordinate 272,317, forward strand.
GGATCGACCTGCCGCTGATCGTCGCCAAGGCGAAAGAGGGCGAGATCGGCAAATGGCGGCGCGAGGCGGGGCGGCGCACGCCCTTCGACAGGTTCGATGCAAGCTACGCCATCGAAAAGGGTATCGCCTCGACCAGCGACATCACTCTGAGCGGCCCGAATATCGCCGCCAGCGGCGAGGGCAGGACCGACCTCACCCAGGGCAAGCTCGATTACAAGCTGAAGACCAAAGTGACCGCCCATGGAGGGGAGGCTTCTTCCCCGCCTCCGGCCGAGGCGACGCCCGCCGAAGGCGGGCCGCAGGAGCAGGCCAGCCTCGCCATTCCGCTGATCGTCAAGGGCGATTGGGACAAGCCGGACATCTACCCTGACCTTGCCAATGCGCTGAAGGACAAGGACGGGCTGGTCGGCACCGCGAAGCTTTTCGGCAAATCGGTGGAAAAGCTCACCGACGGCAAGATCAAGGCCGACGAATTCGGCAAGGCGCTCGACTCGCTGTTCGGCAAGAAGAAAAAGAAGAAGGACGCGGAGTAGCTTTCGGCTTCCGCCGGCTTGCTTCTTTTGTCATTTCCGTGAAGGCGGGAATCCAGTACTCCGCAGGCTGGCGGGATGAGGCTGAGCGTAAGGAGCGTTGCCGCGCGTGCTGATCGTCTTTGGATTGCTTCTCTTCCTGGCTCTTGCCATCCTGCCGACGCTCTGGGTGCGCGCCGTGCTCGACCGCCATTCCGGCGACCGGCCCGATTTCCCCGGCACCGGCGGCGAGCTGGCGCGGCATCTGCTCGACGAAATGCGCATCACCGGCGTCAAGGTCGAGGAGACCCCGCTCGGCGACCATTACGACCCCGGCGCCAAGGCTGTCCGGCTCTCCCCCAAGCAATTTCACGGCCGCTCGCTGACCGCCGTCACCATCGCCGCGCATGAAGTCGGTCACGCCATGCAGGACGCAACCAATTCGCAGCTCCTGAAAACCCGTACCCGGCTCGCCAAAACCGCCATCATCATCGAGCGCGTCGGCGGTGTCGTAATGTTGGCGGCGCCGCTCGCTATAGGCCTTACCCGCCACCCGGCCGGCGCGCTGATTCCCTTTGTCGCAGGGCTGCTGGTGCTCGGCATGGGTGTCGTGCTACAGCTCTCCACGCTGCCGGTCGAATTGGACGCCAGCTTCAACCGCGCGCTGCCCGTTCTCAAGGCGGGAAAATACGTACCGGAGCGCGATATCCCCGCTGCCCGCCATATTTTGCGCGCGGCAGCCTTTACCTATGTCGCCGCGGCGCTTATGAGCTTGATCAACATCGCCCGCTGGCTGAGAGTTTTGCGCCTATGACGGATACACTTGCGGCGCCCGGCGCCAAATCGAAATCGCGCTCCAAGTCCGCGCCTAAAGTCGGCTTCGTGAGTCTGGGCTGTGCCAAGGCGCTGGTCGATTCCGAGCGCATCATCACCCGGCTGCGGGCAGAGGGCTATGAGATCGCGCCGAGCTATGACGGCGCCGATGTCGTCGTCGTCAATACCTGCGGCTTCCTCGACAGCGCCAAGGCCGAGAGCCTGGACGCCATCGGCGAGGCCATGGCGGAAAACGGCCGCGTCGTCGTCACCGGCTGTTTCGGCGTCGAGGACAAGCGCATCCGCGCCGCCTTCCCCGACGTGCTGGCGGTCACCGGCCCGCATCAATATGAGGCCGTCATGGCCGCCGTGCGCCAGGCCGCGCCCGCGCCGCACGCGCCCTTCCTCGACCTCGTGCCGCCTGCGGGACTGCGCCTCACGCCCGACCACTATGCCTATGTGAAGATTTCAGAAGGCTGTAACAACAAATGCAGCTTCTGCATCATCCCGCAATTGCGCGGCGTGCTGGCGAGCCGCCCCGCCGCTGACGTCATGCAGGAGGCTGAGCAGCTCGTCGCGCGCGGCGTGCGCGAATTGCTGGTCATCAGCCAGGACACCAGCGCCTACGGCGTCGATCTGAAATTCGCCGCCAGCGGGTGGCGAGGCGATCCGCTCCGCGCGCGCTTCTACGATCTGTGCGCGGCGCTCGGCAGTCTGGGCGCCTGGGTGCGGCTGCATTACGTCTACCCCTATCCGCATGTCGACGAAGTGCTGCCGCTGGTGGCCGAGGGTAAGATCCTGCCCTATCTCGACATTCCGTTTCAGCACGCCGCGCCGAATGTGCTGAAAGCCATGCGCCGTCCGGCGAACCAGGAAAAGACGCTGGAGCGCATTGCCCGCTGGCGCCAGATCGTGCCGGACCTGGCGATCCGCTCGACCTTCATCGTCGGCTTTCCGGGCGAGACGGAAGAGGATTTTTCCTTCCTGCTGGATTGGATGAAGGAAGCCAAGCTCGCGCGGGTCGGGTGCTTCAAATACGAGAATGTCGACGGCGCGCAGTCGCGCGGGCTGGACGGGCAGGTGCCGGAAGAGGTGAAGGCCGAGCGCTATCATCGTTTCATGGAGACGCAACAGGCGGTTAGCGCCGAGGTCATGGGGGCGCGCGTCGGCCAGACGGTCGATGTGATCATCGACACGGTGGATGAGGAAGGTGCGGTCGGGCGCTCGACCTGGGATGCGCCGGATATTGACGGATCGGTGTTTTTGGCAGAGGCCGAAGGTCTGGCCGCCGGCGATGTCGTGAAGGTCGTTGTCGAGGAGACCGATGCATATGATTGCTGGGGGCGGCTGGCAGACTAGCGCCGTGCTCCCCCCGGGCCGGCATTGCTGTTAATTCTGCACGCTTGCTATGAGGGCTTCGCCTTCTTTCTGGCCGATCGCGCGCAACTGGAATGGACCTTCGATGCCATTGCCGCCTCCATTGATTGGTACCATTGAGGGTCCGATCGCCACATAAAGCGGCAAGCGTCCTTCCTGCACGACTTGGAAATATTGGGTCTGCCCCGCGACCAGCGTGATGTCCCGGTTATAAACCCCGGGTTCGAACTCATGATCCAGCGTCAATTTATAATGTCCGGCCGGACGATCGATGAAAAATGCGGACCCTGCGGCGAGATTGCCAACGCCCTTGCCGTCGACCTTGATGTCAGGGGACAAAGCCACGCCCACCATCGTTTTCGCGCGCACGAAGTAAACCCGGGCAAGTTTGGCGTCTCGGGCCTTGGTCTGGGATTCTAGAGCCGTGGTTGAAGCGCAGGCGCTGAGGCTCAGGCAGATCAACAGGGCGAGCAGCGGGCGTAAAATTGCGATCATTTCGGCTCCGGCTGTGATGGAGGTTTTCCATGGCATCAACGAGGGCGGCTTGCCCTCGGAATCAGCGGCGCTAAAGCATAATTCGGGTCGTCGTTGCAACCGCGCCGCATTGCCGGCACGCGGCGCACCTGCTGCGGCACCGATCTAAGTCGGAGCTACCTTGTAGGGCGGCCGAGCCTTATCTAAGCTTTTGTTACAATAAAAGGCACCGGGAGGCAGCCATGGCAGGACCGTTTTTCGACACCGAGGAGACGCGGCTGCCGGAGGCGCGGGAGGAGGAGTTGCTTCGGCGTCTTCCCAGCTTCATCGAGACGGCATTGCAGGAGGCGCCGGGCTGGGCGCGGCATCTGGCATCCATCGGCGACGCCCGTATCGCCACCCGTGCAGACCTCGCACGTCTGCCGCTCCTTCGCAAATCCGATCTGCCCGCATTGCAAGCCGCCGACCCGCCCTTCGGCGGCCTCGTGGCGGATAGGCCGATCGCGCGGATCATGGTCTCGCCGGGGCCGGTCTTGGAGCCGCAGCGGAGCGGCGATGATCCGTGGCGGATGGCGCGGGCGCTGTTCGCGGCTGGTTTCCGGCCCGGCGAGATCATCCACAATGCCTTCGCCTATCACCTGACGCCCGCAGGCTTCATGCTCGACGAGCCGGCGCGGGCGCTCGGCTGCACGGTGATCCCGGCAGGGGTCGGCAATACCGAGCAGCAGGCCGAAACCATCATCCGCACCAAACCGGCCGGCTATGTCGGCACGCCGGATTATCTCAAGGCGTTGCTCGACCGCGTCGGCGAGATGCAGGGGGCGCCTTGCAGCATCACCAAGGCGCTGGTCTCGGGCGGGGCGCTGCTGCCGTCGATGCGCGCGGATTATGCCGCGAGGGGCGTCGCCGTGCTGCAATGCTACGCGACCGCCGAGCTTGGCCTGATCGCCTATGAGACCGGCACCGATGGCGGCATGATCGTCAATGAGGGCATCATCCTCGAAATCGTCCGGCCGGGAACGGGCGAGCCGGTGCCCGATGGCGAGATCGGCGAGGTCGTGGTGACGAATTTCGACGAGACCTATCCACTGATCCGCTTCGCCACCGGCGATCTGTCGGCGATTCTGCCGGGGAGATCGCCTTGCGGGCGGACGGGAACGCGGATCAAGGGCTGGATGGGCCGGGCGGACCAGTCGACCAAGGTGAAGGGGCTGTTCGTGCACCCCTTGCATGTGACCGAGATCGGCAAGCGCCATCCCGAGCTGGGGCGGTTGCGTCTGGTCGTGCGCCGGGCCGGGGACCAGGACGAGATGTTGCTCCAGGCCGAAAGCCACGCCAACGATGAGCCCTTGCGCGGGCGCCTCGCCGAAACGCTGAATGCCGTGACGCGGCTCAAGGGTACGGTCGAACTTGTCGCGCCCGGATCGCTCCCCGATGACGGCAAGCTGATCGCCGACGAGCGCGATTACGCGTGACACGGTCGCCAGCATTTGCGGCCCCGGGCGAACTCCTACCGCGAGATCTGCGCCGAGGTCGCCGTGGTTTCCTCGCCGAGGCGGTCGACCATCTCGACCAGCTTGGCGCCGCCTGCGACCGAGCGCACGAACTGACCATAGAGCGGGCGGCTGGCGGTCTTGAAGGCGTTGACGTCGACCTGGTTGAGCTTCATCTCATCGCCGAGTTGGTCGAGCAGATCGCTCTCCATTCGCACGGCCGTCGTGTAGATCCAGGCCTGCATCTCCTTGGCGTTGCGCGTGATGATCGCCTGCACTTCAGGCGGCAGCTTTGAGAAATGTTCATCGCTGACAATGATATAGGCCGGAGTGTAGAGGTGATCGGACAGCGTCAGATAGTGCTGCACCTCATAGAATTTGCCGCCCTGGATCTGCGCCAGCGGGTTTTCCTGGCCGTCGAGCGTGCCGGCTTTGAGTGCCTCATGCACTTCGTGGAAGGCGAGCGGGACGGGCTCGGCGCCGAATTCCTTGAAAACTTTCTCGCGCTGGCCCTTGGGCACGCGGATCTTCAGCCCGCGCAAGTCTTCCGGGCGGTGGATCGGGCGGACATTGTTGGTGAGTTGGCGGAAGCCGTTTTCCCACAATGCCAGGATGCGAAAGCCCTGGCGCTTGGCCTCGGGTTGCAGCACCGGCTCCAGCAGCGTCTCGCCAATGCGCTTGACCTGCTCGCGATTGCGGATGAGGAAGGGCAGCTCGAAAAGGCCAAAAACGTCGCTAATTGAAGACATTACGGTGGAGGGCAGGCCGAAAGTTATCTCGCCCAGTTTGATTTTCTGCAGGATTGCGGTGTCGTCGCCGAGTTTGCTCTCGCCGGAGACGGTGATGCGGTAGGTGTCGGGAAGTTCCAGATTGGTGCGGCGGGCGAATTCGTTGACCGAGGCGTCGAAGAGCGATCCAGGGCCGCCATTATGAGCAAATCTTAGTTCGATGGGCGCGGCAAAACTCGCTGAAGAGGCATAAAAGAGGCTAAGAAAGATCGCAATCACAGATTGAGAGATACGCATGGCCGTACTCATCTGAACAGATTAAGGGACCTGCTTTCTACTCTTATCTCGGCGTCAACTTTGACGAACTGATGGCGATGCTGGAGTCTTTGCAGCAAAGCGCTGGAAAGCGGGGGATGAACCGGTCCGGACCGCCCGGAAGCGTCCTGATTGGCGGCGAATGCAGAATGGCAGCCCGTTCCCGATCAATCGGACGGAACGCGGCGGCGGGCAAGATAGGGGAAACCCTGACTTGCGGGGGGCGGAATGGGGAGACGTTTCGGCGGAAGGGCGGGGGCCGGCGGCGCGGGCGGCCTCGGTATTCTGTAACGGAATCAGATGGTTACCGGATCACCGCTTTCGCGGGGCTTACCAGAGAGGGAGGAGCGGCCACCGCCCTTGGACGCGGTCATCCGACCCGCTCTCTGCCCGAAAATTATGCACAGGCCACGGACGAAAACGGCGGCATCGCTGCCGCCGCCATCCGTATTGCCCCTGAGAGGACCGCCGCCCTAAACCGGCTGCGGCTCGCGCCCGGCGGGCTGTTCCGGCATGTCGGCGGGATGTTCCGGCATGTCACGGGATGTGAGCGGACCTTTGGAATGTGCCTCCACATTCACCGGGCCGGCGAGATAGGAATAGACCACCGGAATGACGAACAGCGTGAAGAACGTCCCGACCAGCAGCCCGCCGACGATCACCCAGCCGATGTCCTGGCGGCTCTCGGCACCCGCGCCGGTCGCGATCGCCAGCGGCACCGCGCCGAGCACCATGGCGCCCGTCGTCATCAGGATCGGCCGCAGCCGGAGCGTCGCCGACTCGACCACCGCCTCCCGCAGCGGCTTGCCCGCCGCGCGGAGCTGGTTGGAGAACTCTACGATCAGGATGCCGTGCTTGGTGATGAGGCCGATCAGCGTCACCAGCCCGACCTGGCTGTAGATGTTCAGCGTGCCGCCGCTCCACCATAGCGCGGCCAGCGCGCCGGTCATCGACAGGGGCACGGTCAGCATGATGATGACCGGATCGCGGAAACTCTCGAACTGGGCCGACAGCACCAGATAGATGAAGGCGAGCGCCAGGATGAAGGTGATGTAGATGTCCGAGGTCGACTCCTTGAACTCGCGCGACAGGCCGGAATAGTCGATCTGGGCCTGGCCCTGCAGCACCTCCTGCGCGGCGTTCTCCAGGAAGGTGAGGCCGTCGCCGACGGTATAGCCGGCGGTCAGATGGGCGGTGATGGTGGCGGCGCGGAGCTGGTTGAAATGGTTCAGCTCCTTCGGCGCGACGGTTTCGCGGATCTCGATCAGGTTCGACAGCGGCACCATCGCCCCATGCGAGCTGCGCGCATAGATCCGGCGAAGATCCTCCGGATTGCGGCGGTCGATATTGGCCACCTGCACGATGACGTCATATTGCTCGCCCTCGCGCTTGAAGCGCGTCACCTGCCGGCCGCCGAGCAGCGTTTCCAGCGTGCGGCCGAGCGTTTCGACCTGGACGCCGAGATCGGCGGCCTTTTCGCGGTCGACCTTGATGTTGAGCTGCGGCGTGTTGAGTTTCAGGTCGGTATCGAGATCGGTGAAGCCGGGATAGGTGCGCGCCTTGGCCAGCACGGCATCCTGCAGCGTCTGCAGCTTGTCGTAGGATTGCGTGGTCTGGATGACGAAGGAGACCGGCTTGTTGCGCACGCTCTGGCCGAGCGGGGGCGGGTTGCTCGGGAAGGCGGTGACGCCCGGCACGTTCTGAAGCTGCGGCTTCAGCTCTTCGCCGATGGCGAACTGGGTGCGCTTGCGCTCGGCCCACGGCACCATGCGCGCGAAGGAAATGCCCTGCGAGACCACCGGATTGCCGGACACCACGAAATAGCTGGCGAGATCGCCGGTCTTGGCGAAGATCGCCTCGAGCTGCTTGGCGTAGCGGTCGGTATAGTCAATGGTCGAGCCTTCCGGCGCCGTGAAGATGCTGACGATGGTGCCCTGGTCCTCGTATGGGGCGAGCTCCGATTTCAGCATCTGGACGAAGAACCAGCTCGATCCGGCGACCCCGAGACCGATCAGCAGCACCAGCGGGCGAACCTTGAGCGCGGCGCCGAGCAGGGCGCGGTAGCCGCCGGTCAGCTTTTGCAGGATCCATTCGATGGCGTTGTAGAGCCGCCCGTGCGACTGGTGCTCCTTCAGCAGTTTCGAGCACATCATCGGCGTCAGCGACAGGGCGACGAAGCCGGAGACCAGCACCGCGCCGGCGAGCGTCCAGGCGAATTCGGTGAACAGGCGCCCGGTGGTGCCCGCCATGAAGCCGATCGGCACATAGACGGCGACGAGCGTCAGGGTCATGGCGATGACGGGAAAGCCGATTTCGCGGGCGCCAACAAAGGCGGCCTGTTTCGGGCTCATGCCTTCCTCGACATGGCGGAAGATGTTCTCCAGCATGACGATGGCGTCGTCGACGACGAGGCCGATGGCGAGCACGAGCGACAAGAGCGTCAGCGTGTTGATGGAGAAATTCAGCACATACATCAGGGCGAACGCCCCGATCAGCGACACCGGGATGGTGACGAGCGGAATGAGGGTGGCGCGCAGGGAGCGCAGGAAGAAGAAGATGATGAGCACCACCAGCACCACCGCTTCGGCGATGGTGTGATAGACGTTCTTGACCGACTCGGCGATGAACACCGAACGGTCATAGGCGACCTCAACCTTCATCCCCTCCGGCAGCGATTTGACGATGGCGGGCAATTCCGCCCGGACCTCCTTCGACACATCGAGCGGATTGGCGGTCGCCTGCTTCACCACGCCCATGGCGACGGCGCTCTGGCCGTTGAAGCGGACGATGCGGCGCTCGTCGAGCGCGCCGAGCTCGGCCCGGCCGACATCGGAGAGCCGGACCAGATAGCCGCCGGTTTCCTTCAGGACGAGATTGTTGAACTGCTGGGCGGTGCGCAGGTCGGTTTCCGACAGCACGGTGAATTCGCGCGCCGAACTCTCGACCCGGCCGCCCGGCACCTCGACATTCTGGCGGCGCAGCGCATCCTCGACATCCTGCGGCGTCAGCGCGTAGGCGGCGAGGCGCTCGGGATCGAGCCAGATCCGCATGGAATAGCGCCGCTCGCCGAAAATGCGCACCTCGGTCACGCCGGTCAGCGTCTGAAGCTGGTCCTTCACGAAGCGGTCGGCATAGTCGGTGATTTCCAGCGCGGAATGGCGGTCGCTGGAGAAGGCGAGATAGATCACCGGCTGGGCGTCGGCCTCGACCTTCTGAATGACGGGCTCCTCGATCTCGTCGGGCAGCCGCCCGCGCACCCGGCCCACCCGGTCGCGCACGTCGGCGGCGGCGGAATCGGGATCGCGGTTGAGCTTGAAGCGCACCGAGATCTGGCTCTGCTCCTGGCGGTTGATCGAGGTGATGAAGTCGATGCCTTCGATGCCGGAGAGCGAATCCTCCAGCACCTGCGTCACCTGGGTCTCGACGATTTCGGCGCCGGCGCCGCGATATTCGGTCTGCACGGTGACGACCGGCGGGTCGATATTGGGATATTCGCGCACCGTCAGCCGCTGATAGGAAACAAGGCCCAGCAGCACGACGATGAGGCTCATCACGGTGGCAAAGACCGGCCTGCGGATCGAGACGTCGGAGATCGACATGGGGCCTCAAGCTCCCTTGCCGGCGGGCGTCTCCGAGACGGCCTCCGCGCCGCCGCCCAGCACGCGGATGGCGGCGCCGTCGCGGATCTTCTGCTGGCCGGCGGTGACGACGATGTCGCTCGCGGCGAGGCCATCGACCACTTCGACGCGGCCGTCGCGCCGGTTGCCGATCTTGACCTTGGCTTGCACGGCCTTGCCGTCGATGACCTTGAAGACGAACTGGTCGTCGCCGCGCGGCATCAGCGCCTGTTCGGGCACGCTGAGCGCATTGGGCTTCAGCTCCATGATGAGGGTGACGCGGGCGAACAGTCCCGGGCGCAGCACCAGATCCTTATTGTCGACGCGCGCGCGCAGCACGACGCTGCGCCCGGCGGCGTCGACGCTGGGGTCGATGGCGTAAACCTCGCCCTTGAAGCTGCGGCCGGGAAAGGCGTCGACGCCGATCTCGATGGCCTGGCCGGTGCGGGCGGCGGAGAGGAATTTTTCCGAAATGCGGAAATCGACCTTGATCGGATCGATGTCGACCAGGGTGAACATGTCCTGGCCGATGGTGACGTAATCGCCGACGCTGACCTTGCGCAACCCGCCAAAGCCGTCGAAAGGGGCAACGATGCGGGTCTTTTCGAGGCGCACGCGGGCCAGCTCGACGGTCGCGGTGCCGACATCGAGGCTGGAGCGCGCTTCGTCGCGCTGGCGCTCGGTGGCGATGCGGCCGGCGGCAAGCTCTTCGATACGGGCGTGGTTGCGCTTGGCCAGCTCCAGCCGGGCCGCGGCCTCGGCGACTTCGGCCTTGTTCAGGCTGTCGTCCAGCTTGAGCAGCACCGCGCCCTTGGCGACCGGGCGGCCCTCCTCGAAGCCGATTTCGACAACCCGCCCGGCAACTTCGGGCCGGATGATGACCGATTCATTGGCGCTCAGGCTGCCCACCGCCGTGACCCGCTCCGAAATCGGCCCGACCGTGACCTTGGCCGCCTCGACCGCGGTGACATTTTGCGCGGCGGCCTGCAGCCCGGCACAGCTCAGGAAAATCACGAACGCAGTCAGTAGACGCACCTTGTACCCCTCAACGCAAAGCGCGCGGTCCCATGCGCCCCGCATGAAGAACCACGGCGAAGAAATTCCGGCCAGCCATGTATTTCCCGGTGGCGCCGGACTGTCAACGCGAGCAACGTAATAATGTATACCACCGCCCGCGAGACTGACGGCGCCGCCCAAAGCGATCCAGCATTGCGCGATGTGCCTGGCAAGGGCAAGCCGGCGGCGCTGCCCGAGTTACGGCGAGATTGGCGCGCCATGATGAATTCTTCGTGAAAGGCCGGACCTGCGGACCGACCGCGGGGTAGGCACGAATGCGGCCGGCGCGATGAATGCATGATGCGATTGCATCGACCGGGCGCCGCGCCGGTGCTATGGCATAGCGCGCGGAAGGTGGCGGATGGGGGGAGCCTTGCGGGTCAGAACCATGGTTTTGCTCGCCCTGGCGGTCGTCGGGGCGGGGGTGTTCATTTGGTCGAGCCAGCGCGCGCCGGCCGTCGCGGTGGTGGCGCCGAAACGGGGCGAGGCGGCGCAAATCGTCTATGCCAGCGGCGTGGTCGAGCCGCGCTTCTGGGCAAAGGTCACCTCCCTGGTGCGCGAGCGCATCGTCGAGCAGTGCAATTGCGAGGCGCAGAGCGTCGAGCAGGGTGCGCTGCTTGCCCGGCTGGACGACAGCGAGGCCAAGGCGGCGCTCAGCGAACTGGACGCGCGGTTGCGGCTGGCGCGGGAAAACCTGTCGCGGCTGGTGACGCTGGTCGAGCGCAAATCGGCCAGCCAGCAGGCGCTCGATCAGGCCCAGGCGGAAGCGGCCCAGCTCGAGGCGCTGCTTGCCGGCCAGAAGGCGCGGCTTGAAAATTACGTCATCCGCGCGCCGAGCGCCGGGGTGGTGCTGCGCAAGGATGCCGAAGTCGGCGAGGTCGCCGACCAGGGCAGCATCCTGTTCTGGGTCGGACAGCCAAAGCCCCTGCTCGTCGTCGCCGATGTCAATGAGGAGGACATTCCGCGCGTCGAGCTCGGCCAGCGCGTGCTGCTGATGGCGGACGCCTTTCCGAGGCGCTCGCTCGAAGCGGTGGTCGACAGCATCACGCCGAAGGGCGATCCGGTGACCAAGACCTATCGGGTGCGCATCAAGCTGCCGGACGACACGCCGCTCCGCGTCGGCATGTCGACCGACGTCAACATCATCACCAATGTGGTCAAGAACGCGCTGCTGGTGCCATCCCTCGCCGTCCGCGGCACGGCGGTCTTCGTGGTCGAGAACGGACGGGCGCAGCGGCGCGATGTCGGCATCGGCATCCGGGGCATCACGGATGTGCAGGTCGTCTCGGGGCTCGGCGACGATGCGCGCATCGTGTCGCCTTATCCGGATCTGCTGGCGGATGGCGCGCGGGTGCGCGTCGCTCGGGAGTAGGGCCATGCGGCTGATCTTCGACATCGCCTTCACCCATATTGCCGGGCGCGGCCGGCAGACGCTGGTTGCGATTTTGGGCGTCGCGGTGGGGGTGGGCTTCTCGATCGCCATGGCGGCGCTGATGCAGGGCGGCCAGAACGATTTCGTCGAGCAGCTCGTCAACACCATGCCGCATGTGCAGATCACCGACGAGCGCCGCGCGCCGCCGCGCCAGCCCGCGCAGGACGCCTTCTCGACGGTCGCGATCTATGGCCTGAGGCCGCGCGAGGACCGGCGCGGCATCATCAATCCGACCGCCGCGCTCGCATGGCTGGAGGACTGGGTGCCCGGCCGCTTCGCGCCGAGCCTGAAGACGCAAGGCGTGATCCGCTATGCCGGCCGCGACGTCGGGGCGGCGGTGATCGGCGTCGATCCGGCCAAGGAACAGGGCGTCTCGCCGATCATCGAGGATTTCCGCCAGGGCAGCTTTGCCGCGCTCGCGGTCGGCGGCAACAATATCGTCATCGGCGACACCATGGCGAACCGCCTCGGCGCCAAGCTCGGCGACACCGTGACGGCGGTCTCCTCGACGGGCCTGGGGCGCAATTTCAAGATCGCGGGGCTCTTCCACACCGGCACCACCGCCCGCGACGAGGGCGAAGCCTATGTGCTCTTGAAGAACGCCCAGATCCTCAGCGAGCGGGCGAATGCCATCAACGAGATCCGCATCAAGCTCGACGATCCCAATGCCGCGCCCGCCATCGCCCGGCGGGCGGAGGCGGAGCTTGGCTATAAATCCGTCGCGTGGCAGCAGGCGAACGAGTCCATCCTGCAGGCGCTGGTGATCCGCAACATCATCATGTACACGGTGGTCGCCGCCATCATGCTGGTGGCCGGCTTCGGCATCTTCAACATCATCTCGACCATCACGCATGAGAAGGCGCGCGACATCGCCATCATGAAATCGCTCGGCTTTCCCGAGCGCGACATGCGGCGGCTGTTCCTGTTGGAGGGCGTCGCCATCGGCGCGGCGGGCTCGCTGCTCGGCTGGGCCTTCGGCCTGTCGATGGTCTATGCGCTGTCGCTGGTGCGCTTCGAGATCGCCGCGACCGGCCAGGAGCTGACCAAACTGCCGATCGCCTGGAGCTTTCTGCACTACCTGATCGCGGCGGCGTTCGCGCTCGGCTCGGCGGCGGTCGCGGGCTATCTGCCGGCCCGGCGCGCGGCGAAGCTGAACCCGGTCGACATCATCCGGGGGGCGACATGACGGCCCTGATCGAGGCGGAAGGCCTGACCCGCGTGCTGCCGGAGACGGTGCCGGTGACGCTGGTGCGCGACATCGATCTGACCGTGCACGAGCGGGAGTTCATCGCCATCACCGGGCCGTCCGGCTCGGGCAAATCCTCGCTGCTTTACCTGCTCGGCCTGCTCGACCGGCCGACCGGCGGCATCCTGCGGATCGGCGGCAAGGATACCGGGCCGATGGACGAGGACGAGCGGGCCAGGACCCGGCTCTCCATGCTGGGCTTCGTATTTCAGTTCCATTTCCTGCTGCCGGAATTCTCCGTGCGCGAGAATGTCGAGATCCCGATGCGCAGGCTCGGGCGCCTGTCGCGGGCCGAGATGCATGAGCGCTCCGCCGCGCTGCTCGCCTCGCTCGGGCTGGAGGGGCATCTCGACAAGCGTCCGGACCAGCTCTCCGGCGGCCAGCGCCAGCGCGTCGCCGTGGCGCGCTCGCTGGCCAACGACCCGCCCGTGCTGCTCGCCGACGAGCCGACCGGGAGTCTCGATTCGAAGAATTCCGAGCAGGTGTTCGGGATTTTGGAAGGACTGGTGCGGGAGCGGGGCAAGACGGTGATCGCGGTCACGCATGACCTCGCCATGGCCGGGCGGATGCACCGGCGCATTCATCTGGTGGACGGGCGCATCGAGGCGGTGGAGCAGGATGCGGCGGCGGGGGCGGGGGATTAGGCGCGGGGAGCAAGCGGCTCCCCCCTCACCCGCCAGCGGGGACGCTTCGGGCATCTCGCTGGCCTGTCGGTGCAAGCTGTTTCCCTATATTCCCCTCTCCCCTTGAAGACCTTTGCAAAACTTCGATTCCTCGCCCCGGCCGTTAGAGCCGGGGCCCACTCGCCTCTCCACTTGCCGCAGCAATAGCGGAAATATGATTGGGTCCCGGCTCGGCCTGACGGCCGTCCGGGACGACGGGGAGAGGACCTTCGATACGCAAAGGTCTCCCATGGGAGAGGGAGCTTGGCAGTGCTCCCGGCTAAAGCGCTCCGCTTAGCCCTCTCCCCTTGAGGGAGAAGGCGGACGCCGCAGGCGGCCGGGTGAGGGGGAGCCACGCGCACAGCCTGTGCCCGCTCGGCTACCGCCTCCCGTCCGCCAGAATCATCTCCGCGCCCTTCTCGGCGATCATGATCGTCGGCGCGTTGGTGTTGCCCGAGGTGATCGACGGCATCACCGAGGCATCGATCACCCGCAAGCCCCCGATGCCATGCACCCGCAGCCGCTCATCCACCACCGCGCCGGCATCGCTGCCCATCTTGCAGGTGCCGACCGGATGGAAGATCGTCGTGCCGATGTCGCCCGCCGCTTGCGCCAGTTCCTCGTCGCTCTCCAGGGCCGGACCGGGGCGGAATTCCTCCGGCTCGAAACGCTGCAAGGCCGCCGCCGCCATGATCCGGCGGGTGACGCGGATGCTGTCGGCGGCGACCCGGCGGTCGGTGTCGCTGTCGAGATAGTTGGGCTGGATCTTCGGATGGGCGCGCGGATCGCTGCCGGCGATATGCGTCGAGCCCCGGCTTTCGGGGCGCAGATTGGCGACGCTGGCCGTGATCGCCGGGAAGGCGTGCAGCGGCTCGCCGAACTTGTCCAGCGACAGGGGCTGCACGTGATATTGGATATTGGCGGTCTCGAATGAGGCGTCGGATCTGGTGAAGACGCCGAGCTGGCTCGGCGCCATCGACATCGGCCCGGAGCGCCTGAGCGCATATTCCAGCGCGATCGCCGCCTTGCCGCGCAGATTGCCGGCGCGCGCATTCAGCGTCACCGCGTTCTTCACCTTGTAGACCGTGCGGATTTGCAGATGGTCCTGCAAATTCTCGCCGACGCCGGGCAACTCATGCCGCACCGCCACGCCGTTGCGGCTCAGCACCTCGCCCGCGCCGATGCCGGACAATTCCAGAAGCTGCGGCGAGCCGATCGCGCCGGCGGCGAGGATCACCTCGGCGGCGGCCGTGGCGCGCGCTACGCCGCCCGGACGCCAGAACTCGACGCCGGTCGCCCGGCCGTCCTCGATGAGGATCTGCTTCACCTGCGCCAGCGGCAGCACGGTGAGGTTCTTGCGCCCCCGCGCCGGCCGCAGAAACGCCTTGGCGGTGTTCACCCTGATGCCGCGCCGCTGATTGACCTTGAAATAGGAGGCGCCGAAATTGTCGCCGCGGTTGAAATCCTCGATCCTGGGGATGCCGACCTCCTCGCAGGCCGCGATGAAGGCGTCCAGGATCGGCCAGGACAGGCGCTGGTCCTCGACCCGCCATTCGCCGCCCGCGCCGTGCATCTCATCCGCCCCCGAGGCATAATCCTCCGACTTGCGGAAAAAAGGCAGCACGTCGTCCCAGCTCCAGCCGCTATTGCCGAGCTGGCGCCAATGGTCATAGTCGCGCGCCTGGCCGCGCATATAGATCATGCCGTTGATCGAGGAGCAGCCGCCGAGCACGCGGCCGCGCGGATAGTTGAGGGCGCGCCCGTTCAGGCCCGGCACCGGCTCGGTCTTAAAGCCCCAGTCGGTGCGGGGATTGCCCATGCAGTAGAGATAGCCGACGGGCACATGGATCCAGAAATAATTGTCGCTGCCGCCGGCTTCGAGCAGCAGCACCCTATTGCGCGGATCGGCGCTGAGCCGGTTGGCGAGCACGCAGCCCGCCGAGCCCGCGCCGACGACGATATAGTCGAATTCTCCCAAGGCGTCCAAGGCGTTCCGTCCCGATTGCTTTTGCTTGCGGGAAGGGTAGGCGCTTTTGCGGCCGGGTGAAAGTGGGTTGCGTCGGCGTGGCAAAGCGGTCCTTCCGCGAGCCGGTGAGCGGTCAGCAGCGCCGCGATCTTACCCTTAGCGCCCGACCCCGCCGAAGCCTTGGCCTCTCGACCACAGGGCGGACGAGGATTCGGGGAGATCGTCGACAGTCTTCAGCCAGCGAAGGCTAAAACCCCGGCGCCGCGGCCGGCCCGGCTCCGCGCAGATTTATTTCTCGGGCCGTTGCGGTCTCGTCTGCAAAGCGAATAGATGTTTTGCAATGGTGACTTAGACCGTCTTGCCCGGGCAAGACTGTCCGCGCCCCGCGCCATGCTGTCGCCCAAAAGCTGCCTGGCGACAGCCGAACTGCCACGAATCAGCCTTTTGCGCTATGCTTGACTTATCGAGGGGCCGCGTCACGCGGCGTCTTGCGATGCGGGTTTTGCGGCTTTGATCGATGAAAGATCATCCTGTCCGGTCCGCCGCGCCATGTCCGCCTTTCGCGGCAATGGCGAGGCCCCGGCATGGTGAGGCGCGTCATGCGCCCGGAGCGATCGAGGGCGGCGGACCGGCAGGTTGCTCTAGCTGCGGGAGGTGCGGATGTCCGTGCGCCAAATTATAGACAATTTGAAGCAAATTTTACCTACCATCCTCATCGTGCTGGTGGCGGTCGCCGCGGCGGCGGCGGCGATCTATCTGCTGCCGAACCGCACCGCCGCCGTCATCCTCGGGGTGCTCGCCGCCCTGGCGCTCAGCGCCTATGTGCTGCGCGACCTGCAGCGCCCGACTCAGATCGCCATCCTCTGGCTGTCCCTCGGCGTCGTCGCCGATGCCGCCTATGCCAAGCTCAACGATCAGGTGCCGGTCACCATCGCCGGCGCGCTGGTGAAGCTGGTCGAGGGCGCGGTGAAGCTGCTCGACGTGCTCATCCGCAGCATCGGCTTCGCCGGGCCGAATGTGCGGGCGCAGATGTCGGCGGTGACGCCCGATTTCGTCTGGGCGCTGATCCTGACCGCGACGCTGATGCTGGCCATCGGCCTCGTCGGGCGCCAGCGCAATGCCAGCGCCAAGCCCGAGCTGCGCCGCGCCGCCTGAGCCTGCCCGCCGGGGCGCGCGTGTCCGCCCGCTCCGGCGGCGGCACGGGCGCCCTTAGCCGGGGCGCGGCATTGGGTGGGTGTCGTCCGCCTTCAATGCGTTCAGGGTTGATCCGTGTTCGCCGCATCCGGCGCCAGGGCAGCGTGCGCGTTCGCGGCGTCCGGCAGCCGGGCAAGGTCCGCCTTTGCGGCGCCTGACAGCGTCGAGAGCACGCGCGCGATATTGTCGAAGATCCAGTAATGGCCGGCCTTTTCGATGGTCTCGACGCGGCAATGCGGGATCAGGGCGCCGAGGCCCAGCGCCGCCGGGATCGAAATGTTGCGGTCGGCGAGGCCCTGCCAGAGGAAAGCGGGCGCGGCGATTTCGTTCAAAGGGATGTGCCAGGGGCGGGAGAAAATGCCGAGCTCCTGCATCCCCGCGCGGATGCCCGGACGGCAGCCTTCGGCGACGCCGGCCAGCAGATTGCGCCGGACCTCGGGGCGGGCGAGGATTTTCCAGTCGGACGGGGCGGCGCGGCTCATCAGGAAGCCGTAGATCAGCTTCGGCGCATAGAGGAAGCCGCAGCGGCCGATGCCGAACATGCCGGCGAGCAGCGGCGGCAGGCGGGGCGTCACGCGGAAGGCGAAATAATGGCCGGGGCCGATCGCGCGCGGCCTCTCCTCGCCGGCCATGGGGCCGACCGGGCTGACCAGGCCGAGCGCGGTGACCCGCTCCGGCAGCAGCGCGGCGCAGGCGGCGGCGTACGGTCCGCCTCCTGAAATGCCCGCGACGGCGAAATGCGCGATGCCCAGCGTGTCGGCGAAATCGGCGATGTCGAGCGCGTAGCTGGCGAGCGTCCGGCCCCGCTGCGGCGAGGAGATGCCGAAGCCGGGCCGCTCGGGCGCGAGCAGCCTGATGCCGAGCTCCCGCGCCGGCTCATGGGCGAGGCGGAACATCAGCCGCGATCCGGGCGTGCCGTGGAAGCCGAGGATCGGCAGCCCGCGCGGATCGCCATAATCGGCATAGCCCATGCGGCGCCCGTCAGGCAGGGTGACGCAGAGATCGAGCGGCGGGTCGGAGGCTGGCGCCGTAGGCGGCGCGGTCACCGGCAGGTCCATGTTACGCGTTCCATGCGGGTCGAGCGGGCCGGGAGAAGTCGCCGGATGACCGGCAGTTCCGCTCTTGCGGCACTATCATGCGCCGGATTTTGCGCCGGGGCACGCCCCGCGGTTGGCGCGGGCCGGCGGATGGCGCCGCGACGGCGGCGTGGCCGCGGCGGTCCGCTTCACCGGCGAGCCGCCGCGATCTCCCTCAATGCGCGAGAGCCGGTATTGGCGGTCCCCGCTTTGCATCGCCGCCTATCGCCGTAAGGTCGCGGGTGCGGTGGGCGAGGGTTCGGTGCTGACGCTCATCTGGACGCCGCCATAGCCGAAATAGACGAGCGCGCCAAAAATTATGGCAAAGACAAGTGCCGTAACAAAAGCGCTGATGACACGATTGCTGAACGTAATTGTATTCCCGATCCAGGCAAAGAAGAACACCACGATCGAGGCGATCAGCACCTGTTCCGCCCACGCATACTCAACGGGCAACAACATTTCAATTCCCCCTATAAAGCTGCAAGCTTAGCTGACGCTAGCGCTCCCCTTATATCAGCAACGGGATGGCGCGCTAACTATTCCTTCGCCGCGCGGCGGCGCAGGAGTGGAGCCCGATGAATGGGGCGGCGTCGGGGCCGTGCCTGCGACGAATGCGAGCAGGAACCGCAACTTATGCCGCTCGCGCTCGGAAGGCGGGGGTCAGGCCGCGCCGAGCCGTGGGACGGCCTCGCCCGCCTCCTCGCTCGCCCAGGGCACGGGCCCTTGCGGCTCGATGGTCAGCTTCAGCAGGTAATCGCCATAGGCGCTCTTGCGGAAGGCGGCGGCGCGCTGGAGCAGGTCGTCCTGGCTGATCCAGTTCTGGCGCCAGGCGATCTCCTCCAGGCAGGCGATCTTCAGGCCCTGGCGGCGCTCGATGGTGCGCACGAACTCGCTGGCCTCGACGAGGGAGTCGCAGGTGCCGGTGTCGAGCCAGGCATAGCCGCGGCCGAGATTTTCGACGCGCAGGTCGCCGCGCGCGAGATAGGCGCGGTTGACGTCGGTGATCTCCAATTCCCCCCGGCCGGAGGGCCGCACGGCGCGGGCGATCTCGACGACGTCATTGTCGTAGAAATAGAGGCCGGTGACGGCGTAGTTGGATTTGGGATGGCGCGGCTTTTCCTGGATCTCGACGGCGCGGCCCTTGGCGTCGAAGCTGACGACGCCGTAACGCTCGGGATCGGCGACCCAATAGCCGAACACGGTCGCGCCGTGTGCGCGGGCGGTGGCGCGGGCGATCAGCTCGCGCAGGCCGTGGCCGTAGAAGATGTTGTCGCCGAGCACCAGGGCGACGCCGCCGGCGCCGATGAAGCCGGCGCCGATGATGAAGGCCTGGGCGAGCCCCTCCGGCTTGGGCTGCACGGCATAGGTCAGGGACAGCCCCCATTGCGCGCCGTCGCCCAAGAGGCGCTGGAAGGCCGGCGCGTCGACCGGGGTGGTGATGATGAGGATGTCGCGGATGCCCGCCAGCATCAGGGCGCTGAGCGGATAATAGATCATCGGCTTGTCGAAGACCGGCAGCAATTGCTTGGAGACGGCGAGGGTCAGCGGATGCAGGCGCGAGCCGCTGCCGCCGGCGAGGACGATGCCTTTCATGACGCCCCCATCGCCTGTTCGCGGCGCATCTCGTCGAGCACGTCGCAAAGGGCGGCGTGCCAGGGCCGGGGGGTGAGGCCGTAGACCTGCTGCAGCTTGCCGAGCGCCAGCGCGGAATTGCGCGGGCGCGGGGCGGGGGCGCCGAAGGCTTCGGTGGTGATCGGCTCCAGGATCGGCGGGATGCCGGACCAGCGCGCGGCCTTGGAGAAGATGGCGCTGGCAAAGCCGTGCCAGCTCGTCGCCGGGCCGCTGTTGCAGACGTGGTAGAGGCCCCAGGCGCCTTCGCCCTGCATCGCCTGCATGGCCATGCCGAGGGCGGTGTCGGCGAGATCGGCGGCGGCGGTCGGCCGGCCGATCTGGTCGGCGACGACGGGGAGGCGGGTGCGGTCCTTGCCGATGCGCAGCATGGTGCGCAGGAAGTTGTGACCCTGGCCGGCATAGAGCCAGGAGGTGCGCAGGATCAGATGGCGCGGATTGGCGGCGGCGACGGCGATCTCGCCGATCAGCTTGCTCTCGCCATAGACGCTGAGCGGATTGGGCCGGTCCTCCTCGGTCCATTCGCCGTCCTTGGAGCCGTCGAAGACATAGTCGGTGGAGAAATGCACGATGGCAGCGCCATGGGCGGCGGCGGCCTTGGAGAGGCTCGCGGCGCCGTCGCGGTTGATGGCGAAGGCGAGTTCGGGATCGCTCTGGGCGCGGTCGACGGCGGTATAGGCGGCGGCGTTGACGACCAGATCGGGGGCGATCTCGCCGACGAAGCCGTCGATTTCGCTGGGACGGGTCAGGTCGAGCTGGGCGCGCGAGGCCGCGATCAGCCGCGTGCCGGAGGCGAGCCGGCTGCGGCAGATTTCACGGCCGAGCTGCCCGGTCGCGCCGGTGAGGAGGATTTTCATGATGCGATCGCCTCCACCAGCCCGAGCCGCTGGCCGCCATAGACGCGCGCGCCGACGCCGCGCCACCAGCTTTCATGGCCGAGATACCAGTCGATGGTGGCGTCGAGCCCGCGGCGGAAATCGCGCGCCGGGGTCCAGCCGAGCTCGGCCCGGATCTTGCCGGCGTCGATGGCGTAGCGCAGGTCGTGGCCGGGCCGATCCTCGACATGGCGGATGAGGCGGGCGTGCGGCGCCTGCTCGGGGAAGCGCCGGTCCATGGCCTCGCAGATCCACTCGACGACGGCGATGTTGCTGTGCTCGCAATTGCCGCCGATCATGTAGCTCTCGCCGATGCGGCCGCGCTCGAGCACGCTCCACAGCGCCGCCGCGTGATCGTCGACATGCAGCCAGTCGCGGATATTGTCGCCCCGGCCGTAGACCGGCAGCACCTCCGCTTTGCGGGCGCGCAGCAGCATCAGCGGGATGAGCTTTTCCGGGAATTGCCAGGGCCCGTAATTGTTGGAGCAATTGGTGATGATGACGGGGACGCCGAATGTGTGGCCCCAGGCGGCGGCGAAATGGTCGGATGCCGCCTTGGAGGCGGAATAGGGCGAGCGCGGCGCATAGGTCGAGCGCTCGGTGAAGCCGGGATCGCCGGTGCCGAGCGAGCCGAAGACTTCATCGGTCGACACATGCAGGAAGCGGAAACGCGACCGCTCGGTGCCGGTCAGCGTCTCGAAATAGGCGCGCGCCGTTTGCAGCAGGGTGAAGGTGCCGAAGACATTGGTGGTGACGAAATCGGCCGGCCCGTCGATCGAGCGGTCGACATGGGTTTCCGCCGCCAGATGCAGCACGGCATTGGGGCGATGCCGCTCGAAGATGGCGCGCAGCCGGTCGGCGTCGCAGATGTCGGCGCGCTCGAAGACGTGGCGCGGATCGTCCGCCGCCTCCTCCAGCGCCTCGGGCGTGGCGGCATAGGTGAGCTTGTCGAGATTGACGATGTCGTGGCCGCTGCGCCGGATCGCATGGCGGATGACTGCCGAGCCGATGAAGCCGCAGCCGCCGGTGACGAGGATTTTCATCAGGCCGCAACCTCGCTCTGAATGGTGCCATGGACGAAGGGGCTGACGATGTCGCGCAGGGAAGGCTGGTTGGCGTCGTTCCTGGACAGCACCGCCTCCTGCTCGGTGACCGGCCATTGGATGGCAAGCCCCGGGTCGGCCCAGAAGATGCCGAGATCGTGCTCGGGCGCGTAGGGGGCGCTGACCTTATAGGCGACATCCGTCAGCGGTCTGAGCGTGGCAAAGCCATGCGCGAAGCCTTCGGGAATGTAGAGCTGGAGCGCGTTCTCGGCGCTGAGCTCGACGCTGACATGGCGACCGAAGGACGGTGAGCCGGCGCGGATGTCCACCGCGACGTCGAGGATCGCGCCGCGCACGACGCGGATGAGCTTGGCCTGGGCGTAGGGCGGGCTTTGGAAATGCAGGCCGCGCACCGTGCCGCAGGCGGTCGACAGCGACTGGTTGTCCTGCACGAAGCGGGTATCGACGCCGTGCCGCGCCAGTTCCAGCGCATTATAAGTCTCGCAGAAGAAGCCGCGCGAGTCCTGAAAGCGGGTCGGCTCGATCAGCAGCGGGCCGTCGATTTCGAAAGCATGAACCTTCATGGGGACCTCAATAGGGCTTGGTGCGGCGGCCGATAATGGCGCCGAGTTGGGATTCGTAAGGGGAGGCGAAAGCGTCGAGCGCCCGGTGCCAGTCGTAAATGCCGAGCCGGGTGGCGGTGGAGAGGGTCTTCAGCGCCATTTTGCCGAGCTGAAAGCGAAGCCCGCGCCGCTCGCGGCGCAGCGCGCGGCGGCCCCAGCGGTAGGATTCGATGATCGCCGCGTTGCGGTGCCGGCGCTTCAGATAGGCGCGCGAGGCTTGCAGGATGCGGATGGTCTGATGCCGGGTCAGGGCCTCGGAGGCGCTGAGCTGGTTCGGCGCGCCGCCGAGATAGAAGCAGACCGGCTCGCGCAGGCGGACGAGCGGCCCGGTGGCCGTCATGCGCAGCGCCAGGGCGAAATCCTGGCAGGAAATGAGATGCTCCGGCAAGGGCAGGGCGGCCTTGGCCGCCTTGCCGCGGTAGATCGCGCGCGAGGTGGTGAAATCCATCGCCTGGATCAGGTGCATCAGCGCGTCGGGATGCACGAAGGAGGCGCAGGCGACCGGCCGGATGCTCTCCAGCGCCTGAAGCGGCAGCGGCTCCGGCCCGTAGGGCACCGCGCCGCCATAGGCGATGGCCGCATCGTCGAGCTCGGCCATTTCGATGAGATAATCGGTGGAGCCGAGGATCAGCGGATCGTCGCTGTCGCAAAGCCGGATCCATTTGCCCGAGGCGAGCGGCAGCAGCCGGTTGAGCGCGGCATAGACCCCCCTGTTCTCCTGCTCCAGCAGCACGACGCCCGGATTGGCGGCGGCGAAATCCCGGCAGATCTGCGCCGAGCCGTCGCTCGAGCCGTCATCGAGGATGACGATCTGGCCGCCGGTGGCCGCCTGCTCGCGGCGGATGCTCTCCAGCACGCAAGGCAGGAAGGCGGCCTTGTTGTAGGAGGTGAGGAGGTAGGAAACCTCAGCCATGACGTACCATCCGCGCCGGGATGATTCATCCCGATTTCACTTTCGCGACGGAAGGCCGGCGGCCGGCATTGCCGGACACACAACCGAGATCGCCCGTCGCGTCTCGGTTGTGTCTTAGCGGGTTGGGTTAAATCAGTTCAACCTAAAATAGCGGAAATAAGTAAACACACGCAGAGATTTAAACAGCTTCGCGGTCACCCTGTGCAAACTGGATGTCGTAGAGGCGCGAATAGAGTCCGCCTTGCCCCAGCAATTCCCGGTGCGTGCCGCTTTCGGCGAGGCGTCCGTGGTCGATGACCTGGATGCGGTCGGCGTTCAGGACCGTCGCGAGGCGGTGGGCGATGACGATGGTGGTGCGCCGCTCGGTGAGCTGGGCGAGGGCGCGCTGGATCGCCTGTTCGGACTCGCTGTCGAGCGCGGAGGTGGGCTCGTCGAGCAGGATGATGGGCGCGTTCTTCAGGAAGGCGCGGGCGATGGAGATGCGCTGGCGCTGGCCGCCCGAAAGCTGGTTGCCCAATTCGCCGACCTGGGTGTCGTAGCCGGCGGGCAGCCCCAGGATGAAATGATGGGCATAGGCGGCCTTGGCCGCGGCGATGACCGCCTCGTCGCTGGGATCGCCGACGCCGGCGGCGATATTTTGCCGGATGGTGCCGTCGAACAGGAAAACGTCCTGGCTGACCAGTGATATCTGCGCCCGCAGCGAATGCATGGTGACATCGGCGATATTCTGGCCGTCGATGGAGATGGCGCCCTCGGCCGGGTCCCAGAAGCGCAGGATCAGGTTCATGATGGTGGTCTTGCCGCTGCCGGACAGCCCGACCAGCGCCGTGGTCTTGCCGGCCTCGGCTTCGAGCGTCAGGTCGCGCAGCACCGGGGCGTTGGCGGCATAGCCGAAGGTGACGCCATCGAAGCGGATCTGGCCTCTTGGAATTTTCAAGGCCGGCGCGCCGGGCTTTTCGATCATGCTCGGCTTGGTGTCGATCAGCTCGTACATCATCTGCACGCCGATGCAGGCCTGGCTGAGGCGGACCTGCAGGCGGGCGAGCCGCCGGGCCGGTTCGTAGGCCATCAAAAGCGCGGTGATGAAGGAGAAGAACTCGCCGGGCGTCTCATTATAGGTGAGGCTGCGCCAGCCGGCATAGAAGATCACCCCGGCGACGGCGAAGCCGCCCAGCGTGTCGATCATCGGATTGACCCGCGCATTGACCGAGACGATCTTGTTCGACACCCGTTCCACCGCGCCGATGGATTCGTTCATGCGGGCGCTCATCGCGGATTCGAGGGTGAAGGATTTCACCACGCGGATGCCCTGTGCCGTCTCGCGCATGGTGCTGACGATATTGCCGTAGGACAGCACTTCGCGCTGCGAGACGCTGCGGATGCGCCTCACCAGCTTCTTCTGCATGTAGATGCCGATCGGCGCGCCGAGGGCGCAGATGGCGAACATCATCGGCTGCTGCACGACCATCACCGATACGAGGCCGACCAGCGTGACGAGATCGCGCCCGAGGCTGGTGGCGAGCAGATTGACCGCCTCGCGCGTCGCCTGGGCGTTATGGGTGATGCGGGTGATCAGCTCGCTGGAGGCGAAGCGCTGATAGAAGGTCAGATCCTGCCCCAGCAGGTGGTTGAACATCTGGGTCTGGGTTTCGGCCACCATCGCATTGCCGATGCGGGCCATCAGCACTTCCTGGAAATAGCTGGCGATGCCCTTGGCCGTGAACACGCCGACGACGACGGCGGGCAGCCACATCAGGGCCGAGCCTTCGCGCTCGACGAAGATCAGGTTGACGACGTCCTTCATCATCCATGCCGAGAGCGCCGTCGCGCCGGCGACGACGAACATCAGGGCGAAGGCGACCACGTAGAGCGGGGCGTATTTGCGCCATTTGTCCAAGACCAGCCGCTTGATGATCGACAGATCGCTGCGCGGCAGGAAGATTTCGAAAAGGCTTGAAGGTCTCATCAAGGAGCATCACCCGTCTTATCGCGCGCCAGCTCAAGCGCCGCTCGAAAAAACGAGAAAGCCGCGCGTGCCCATGACGCTAAATAAACGCTTCTATGGCAGCTTGTCAAAATTGGTTTCAGGGATGGGTGAGGCACAACCAACGGCTTTTGGCATTTGATTTTTCCCTCGTTTCGCGCAGAGTTCGGCCCGTGCCCTGACCGTTATTGGCAGGGAATCGGGGCGCAAACAGGATCATATCAGCGGCCGCGCCGGCGAGTGGGCCTCATTCGCGCGAGACGGACGCTTCCGTTTGGGCTCACTCGGCATGAATTCGGATCCTCTCATCACCATGGTGGTCGGCGGCATCGTCGCGGCGTTCGCGCTGGGATTCCTTGCCCATAAGCTGAGCATTTCGCCGATCGTGGGCTATCTGCTGGCGGGTATCCTGCTCGGACCTTATACACCGGGATTTTCATTCGACGCGGATCTGGCGCGTGAATTGGCCGAGCTCGGCGTGATTCTGATCATGTTCGGGGTGGGGCTGAAATTCTCGCCGCGCAAGCTGATGGACTGCCGCTGGGTGGCGCTGCCTTGCGCGCTGGGCCAGATGGCGATCGTCACGGCGCTGGGCTTCGGCCTGTCCTGGCTGCTGCGCATCCCGCCGCTGGAGGGGCTAATTTTCGGCTTCTGCCTGTCGGTCGCCTCGACGGTTGTACTGCTGCGCACGCTCGAGGACCAGCATCTGGCGCAGTCGCCGACCGGCCATGTGGCGATGGCCTGGCTGATCGTGCAGGATCTGTTCGCCGTCTTCGCGCTGGTGGTGATGTCGGTGCTGGCGGCGCAAGGGACCGGGCCGGTCAAGAGCGGCCAGATTTTGCACGGCATCGCGGTCAAGGCGGCCGAGCTGACCACATTCGGCATCATCATGTTCGTGGTCGGGCGGCGCATCCTGCCGGGGCTCCTGGTGTTCATCGCGCGGGCCAAGTCGCGGGAATTGTTCTCGCTCGGCGTCTTCGCCATCGCGCTCGGCATCGCCTATCTCGCCGACGCGGTGTTCGGCGCGACTTTCGCCATCGGCGCGTTCCTCGCCGGACTGGTGCTGAGCGAGGCCGAACTCAGCCACCGCGCGGCGGAAGACATGCTGCCCTTGCGCGACGCCTTCGCGGTGCTGTTCTTCGTCTCGGTGGGGATGCTGTTCGACCCGCATGTCCTCATCACCCAGAAATGGACCATCCTCGCCGTGCTCGCGGTCATCATGGCGGGCAATGCCGGCGCGGCCTTCCTGATGACGTCCCTGGTGCGGATGCCGCTCGCGGAAAAACTGCTGCTGGCCGGCGGGCTCGCGCAGATCGGGGAATTCTCATTCCTCATCAGCGGTTTCGGCATGAATGTCGACCTGATGTCGGAGGAGAGCCACGGCCTGATCGCGGCCGGCGCGCTGCTGGCGATCGCGCTGAACCCGCTGTTGCGGCTGGCGATGCGGCTGCTGGCGCGCCATCACGCCGGCGCCGCGGTCGAGGATGTCCCGGCGGCCTTGGGCAAGGCGGCGGGGGAGTAGCGGGCGGCGCAGGACGATCTGTGGCAAACCGCATGTCCTGTACATTTCATGAACAAAGAATCGCCCTTAAAGCACCAGAATCATCGTCTACCGAAATGTCTTGGGAAGGGAAACGCTTCCAAGAACCGAATTACCGCATGGTTAGGGAAGTAAAACCGCTTCCAAGACCCGAAAGATTGAAATCTCTTACAGGAGATCCATCATGAGCTCAGTCGTCCGTTCCGTTCTTGGCGCAGCTCTGCTTCTGACCGGCGCCACCGCCGCGATGGCTGCGCCCGGCACCCCTCAGGCCGCGGGCCAGGCCGGCGCGCCTGCGGCGGCCACCAACAGCGCGCCCGTCGCCTATGGGTCGGTCCAGACCGGCGCATCCGCCGCCATCGCCGCGCCCGCTGCGGTTCAGCCCAAGAAGGCCCCGCCGGCCACCACCTTGCAGGACAATAACGATCCCAATGGCGGTCATGATCCGAACAGCGCCGCCGGCATGCGCGCCTTCTTTGCACCGCAATACTGATCGCCGATTTCCGATCCTGCCGCATCTTTGCCCGTGACGGCGCCATCCGTGCCGCGGCCTCGCAGAGATGCGGGTGGTGTGACGCCGGAGATCCGTCTGCCACGCATCCCTTAAATGAGGGGTGCTGCCTATGCTATAATGCCGCTTTCAGATCCAAGCGTGATGGCGCTCCGGCATTTGAGCGGCGGCACGATGCCGGACGCCGGGCCGGCAAGCGGCTGTTGCACGATGATTTCGCCGCCATCGCCGCCGATCTGGTGCGGCGCGGCGTCACCAGCCCCCGGCGCATCGCGGCGACCGGCGGCTCGAATGGCGGCATGCTGATCTCCAACATGCGTCACCGGCACGTCCAATAGCTGCCCATGTCGAAATGGAAATGGTTGGCGTGCGCCGCATTGTGGTCCGGCCCCAGCACGACATTGAAGGCCCGGCAGGCGCCCTGGTGAATGTCCCTCAGGAAGGCGGCTTTTGCCGGCTGCCCCTTGCTGTTCCAGTCTCTTTGCACGCTGATGAGGGTTCCGTCGGCCAGCACGAAGCCGGTGACGTCGATGGCGTTGGCGCGCGCATGTTCGCTGCGCCGGGCATGGGGCCGGTTATAGACATTGCGGCATGCATAGGTGCCGACATGATCGACCCTGGCGACAGGCTGGCCGAAATGCGCCCTGGCCGCCTGCTGCAGCGTGTTGTGGCGGAAGATCTCCCAGGCGGCGGCCAGCGGGCAGGACGCCGTGAAGCTGCGGCTGAAACCGGCGCCCGCCCTGGAGAGCCGGACGATGTTGACCAGCGGGCACTGGCCGCCGGGCTGGTCTTCGAGCGGGCGGAATTCGGCGTCCGTGCGGGCGAGCGCTTGCAGGCAAAGCGCGCGATCATGCTTCAAGCGGTAGAGCTTGAAGCGCGCGAGCAGATTGGGCGGGGCGGTCAGATCGATCGGTGCGAACGGGTTATATTGCGGCGGGACGGGCAGATAGCCGCTCCAGAGGCCAACCCCCGCGGCCAGACCCGCAAGACACACAAGCATGACGATCCGGCGCATGCGAAAAGTCCCCTAAGGCCCGGTTCGCGGACCACGTTTTCGGAAGGCATCGCATCCGGGGGCGGCACCATGGCGCGGGCCTCCGCTCGCGCGGCGACGTCGACCCATGTTGACGGCCGGACACAGACCTGTTAGCCGCACACGGCCAGCAGGGGCATGTTTTGTTGTGCCTTCAATGCTAGGGCCCCGGAATCCGATTGGAGGTCAGCGTCGTCGGATGAGACTGCTCCGATATACGCCCTGCGCCGCCTGATGGCGATGTCTTCTTCTCAGGTGGTCTTCACCCGGCATGGCGTGCTGCGCGGAGCCTGGGCGAGCCTGCCCTTGTGGATCGGCACCGTGCCGTTCGGGCTGGTGGTCGGCGTGCTCGCCTATGCCAAGGGCATGTCCTTCGCGGAAACCGGCCTGTTCAGCGCAACCGTTTTCGCCGGCGCTTCGCAGCTTCTGGCGCTCGACCTGTGGGCGGACCCGGCGCCGGTCCTCGCGGCGGCGGTCGCGGCGTTCGTGGTCAATATCCGCATGGCCGCGATGGGCGCGGCGCTGGCTTCCTGGCTCGACCGCGTCGAGGGCTGGCGGCTCTGGGGCACGCTGGCGACGCTGGTCGATCATTCCTTCGCGCTCTCCGTGCAGGACCAGCGCCGGGGCGGCCGGGACGCGGGCTATCTGCTCGGCGTCGGCATCGGGCTGTGGACCTGCTGGCTGCTGGCGACGCTGGTCGGCCATGTCGCCGGCAGCGTGGTGCGGCTGCCGCCCGGCCATCCGCTGTTCTTCGCTTCGACGGCGGCCTTCCTGTCGATCATGGTCGGGCTCTGGCGGGGGCCGCGCGTGGATTTCGGCCCTTGGGCGGTCGCCGGGCTGGTGGCGCTGGCGGCGCATCGGGCGGGCCTGCCGCCGCCGCTGCCGTTGCTGCTCGGCACCGTCTCCGGGGCGGCGCTCGGGGCCTGGGTCGAATTGCGGGAGCCGCGCGCATGACGATCAGGGGCGACGTGCTGCTGGCCATCCTGCTGATGGCGCTGGTTTCCTTCGTCTGCCGCGCGGGCGGCTACGCCATCCTGCGCAAATTCCGCCCGCCGGTTTTCGCCGAGGCGATGCTGCGCCACCTGCCGGGCGCGCTGTTCGCGGCCTATGTCACGCCGAGCCTGGTGGCGGGGGGCGTTCCGGCGCTGATCGGGGCGCTGGCGGTCGCATCGATGCAGATCGCAACCCGCAATCTCGGCCTCGCCATCGTCGCCGGGGTGGCCGCCGTCTGGGCCGCGCAGGCGGCCTTGGGGTGAGCGGCGGGGCCGCATCCCGCAACCTCCCGTCGGCGCCTGCCGCGCATCGCAACCGGATAAGGCGAAGATGCGGCTCTGATAAGCGCTTCTAATCGCCATCGATTAGATTTCGCTATTTGTATTCTGCACATGAAGGCGGTCTCATAGGGCGTACACGATGCCCGGCGGGCGACTATTGCGCGTCGGCGCGGCAGCGTGGCACCGGGCGGAAGCGGTGCGTTGGATGGTGGGCGCGGCCTATTTCAGTGGGGGATTGCGGCGGCGCGGTTGATCACGTCTCGTGCAGGGAGGGCCGAATTATGCGGATCGATGGCGGCGGCGGCGGCGGAGCACCTGTCACTCCTGTCATGAGCGATATGGAGGAAATCCATCAGCTCAAGGTTCAGATGGCCCGCCAGCGCTATCTGGAAGCCCAGGCCGCCGCGCGCCGGGCCGCCGAACAGCAGGCTAGGACCAACACGCAGACCGCCCGCCAGAACGCCCATGCCGGACTGACCAAATATAACAGCGCGGCGCAGGCGCATCAAAAGACCTGGGCTAAGGCGCATCAGGGCGCCTACACATCCGAGAAGGCAGCCCTGGCGGCCTGGCAGGAGGATTGGGAGGAATCGGACGAAGGCAAGCGCGCCTGGGCCGAGCTGGCTCCCCTGCTCGACACCTATGACCGGGCGGTCGCCAATGACCTGCGCGTCGCGGCCGCCAATGGCGGCGGCAACGTCAAGGCCGCCGTCGCGCAGGAAGCGGGCGAGCTGAAAGCCCCCGGCTCGGGCGATAGCTGGGAAGACGATCAGCTCGACAAGATGGTCGACAAGCAGCAGGCCAAGATCTCGGTTGAGACGCCCGAGGCCCGCGCCACGGCCATGGCGCTCGATAAGTGGCAAGCCGCCAATGACAGGCTGGCCTATGCGCAGGGCCAGCAGGCCACCGCGCAAAAGGACGGCGCGCTCAGCGTTCTCGAATATTGGGACCATGAGGTCAGCAAGGCGCAGACCGAAGCCGACGCGGCGGCGTCCGAATTGGGAGCCACGCTCGGCACCGAGTTCGACGTGGAGGCGGGGAAGGTGCTGGGGGTGCCGCCCGGCCAGGTGAAAGAGGCCCTCAAGGGCATGACCGACGAGCAGTTCGATCAGGTCATCAAGAACGTCAAAGCCAACCATCCCGGCGATCCGCTCGCCGGGTTCCTGATCGATCAGGTCGGCGAGGCGCGCCGGTTCGACCGCGACATCACCGTCAAGATGAAGGAGGTGCAGGGCGCCGTTCAGGACATCGGCAATCATCTCGACCAGCTCACACCGCTCGAGCGCAAGATGTGGGACCAGGGCGACCGCGCGACGCTGGCCTTTCTGAAGCTCGCCAAAGTCGATCTCAGCCAGGGCGGGGACGGCAAGCTCAAGATCACCGTCGATGGCAAGGAGATCGAGCTCAGCGAGATCGAGAGGAAGCTGCTCCGGGACGATGACGAGCACGATCCGGATCTCCGCATCCTGGGGCTCATGCTGCTGGGCGGCATCAGAATCAACGAGACGGTGGTGGAGGGCAAGCCGTCCGCCGTCTTCACGCTGAACGGCGACCGGATGATGCCTGTCGCCAAGCCGGACGGCTCGATCGAGTGGCTGCGCTTCCGCGACGCGGGCGACGGCGGCTGGATTCCGGTCGAGCAGGCGCCCGACGGCAGTTGGGTTCCGGCGCTGAAGAAGGACGGCCAATCCGTCCCCGTCGTCAAGAACGACAAGGGCGAGTGGGTCCAGGCGACGAAGAACGAAAAGGGCGAGTGGGTCCCCGTCCCCAACGCCGCCCCGCTGGCCTCGGTGAAGGATCTGAGCGGGTACGGCATCTCCAACGAGCTGCTGCAACAGGCCTCAAGCGACGCCAAGGGGACGACCCTTTCCAATCTCGCCTACTCGCTGATGCCCTATATGGAGATGACCCCGGACCTGAAGGTCCTGATGGGGGCGACCTCGATGGTCCGGGTACAGAACACCAAGGATCAGGTCCAGGCGCTGCTGGCCGCCGGCGACGAGACCGGCGCCATGCGCGCCCTCACCACGAATATGGACGCCGCCTTTTCCCCGGCGGAGCGCCAGCGGATCTGGACGGATGTCGGCCTGACCGAGCTCGGCTACGATTTCATCAAGGAGCATATCCGCGATCTGACGGCGAAGCCGAATTCCGATCCGATGGCGAACGATCCGGAGACGCTCCAGGCGCGTCAGGATTCGACCACCTATGCCGACAAGGTCGGGCGGTGGATGCAGACCATATTGGATGTCGCGCCGCCGGAATTCGCCGACCTGCTGCTGACCGTGGTCAAGGACGAGGCGAGCAAGGACTGGCAACTCGCCAACAATTCGGTCCCCGGCGTCGATCGCGGCCTCGATTTCTACAAGGGCATCAGCAAGGCCGTCGAAATGGCGCCGGGGCGCGCCGAGGAATTTGCGAATTGGATGACGGATTGGGACGGCGCGGCCTATTGGGTGCTCCCGTCCCTGCAAGGCCAGAGCTTCCTCACGACGGTGCGCTCGACGATGAGCGGCGGCGACGGCGCGCTTTCGCTCGCCATTGCCGACAAGCTGGCGCATAGCGAAGGCGGCAGCGCGCGCTACTCGGAGTTCCAGCAGGCCGTCGATATCGGTGATCAGGAGTACCGCGAGCACCAGGCCAAGACCGTCAACCGGCTGCTATTCGAGGACTTCCAGGCCAACCAGGGCCGCATCGTCAACCCCTATTTCGACCATATCCTGAACGGCAAGGTCGACGTCACCAAGTTGCAAACCATCGGCGGTCACGAGGGCGAATTCTGGCTGGAGAACTTCATCGGCACGGCGGAGGGGAAAACCCCCACCAACCTCGCCGCGGCGGAGGCCGGCGACAACAGCCAGCGCTGGTTCGAGGCTCAGCAGGATGTCATCGAGATCGATCTCATCGCGCGGTGGATCAGAAAGGAGTCCGGCGACGATTGGCAGATCCGCGCCATCCCGGTGATCTACGCCTCCGAGCGCGACGGCTACAAATACGGCGCCCTGTTCCAACTGCAAGGCCCCGACGGCAAGCAGGTCGTGATCGACGGGCTCGCCGCTCCCGACCTTGCCGCCAAATCCGGCGGCGATCCGAAAAAGGTCGATGACGACGAGCTGCCCTACAAATATGACAGCCTGCGCAATTACCAGGACGACAACCATCTTTCCGAGGGCGGCAAGCTCTATCTGCCCTACGAGCTCGCGGAGGGGATGGACCCCCACGGGCTGGAGCATTTCAAGGGCAATTCCGACATCGCGGTCATCGACGCCGGGTACAAGACCAACTGGGAGAGGGCGAAGTTCGTCGGCGGCATCGCGCTTGCGATCATAGGCTTTGCCGCGGCGCCTTTCACCGGCAGCGCGTCCGCCTGGATCAGCGGGGCGGCCTGGACCGCGATCGGCCTCGGCGTCGGCTCGGGCATCTGGGTGACGGTCGACGATCTCGCCACCATGTCCGGCCATGGCCAATCCATCGGCTGGAGCAACGCCCAGGCGCGCAGCGCCTGGATCGGCCTTGCCGGCAGCCTCGTCGGCGGCAAGACCGTGTTGCTCCGCATAGGCAATCAGTTCGGCGCGCTGAATGCCCTCAACCGCTTCAGCGGCAATCTCGCCCTGGCGGGCGCCATCGGCGGCGATACCGTGCGCATGAATGTCGGGCTTGCCGGACTGGGCTTCGTGCGGAACTCGCCAAGGCTCGTCATGGCCTCCGACGTCTTCGCCGTCGGCACAGGCGGTTATCTCACGCTCGAGCAGGGCAGCTCGCTGCTCGCCAATTGGGATAGCATGACCGATAGCGAGAAAAACGAAGCCGTGTGGATGTTCGGCCTGGGCATCTTCCAGCTCGGCACCGGCGTCGTGGGCCTGCGCAAGCCGATGGAGCTGCAGGTCGGCGCGAATTGGAAAGGCGCAAAGGCGAACCCCGCCGTCGCGCCCGCGCCGCACGCCAACAATCCGCAGCATCCCGGGCAATTTCCCCGCCCGGTGCGCATCGCGGGGACCGGCCTGCAGAACGATGTCGGCAAGAAGGTCTTCGTCGGCGGCCAGTGGTTCGACAAATCGACGGGGGAGGCGATCGAGGTGGCCTCGTCAGGCGATTTCAGGCCGGCCTCCGATCTGGTTCCGGTGACGCGGGCCGAGGGCTTCGATACGCCCGAGGTGGCCGCCTTGCCGGAGATCGTCAACGTATCGGACGAGTCCGGCGCCTCGCCGACCGACCGCCCGTCACAATACCAGGCCCTCGGCTCGGATCTGGCGACCCGCATCAATATTCGCGGTTTCACGCGCGAAGACGATCTCAACACCTATGTCTATGTCGGCGGCAAGCTGTACAGTCAGGCGACCGGCGAGCCGGTCAATCTGAGGCCCTCGGACGGGTTCACGTCGCTTCCCGAGGAGATCCCCGGCTACATCACCACCGGCGGAGGTCAGCCCCGGGCGACCCTCAGCGGCCACACGCCGAATCTCAGAGTGGTCGAATTGGATCCGGCCGCGCTGCGCAACACGCCGCTCGACCTCGACCGGATCCGGGCCAGCACCACACTTGCCGCCTGGGTGAAGGGCGGCGCCGATAAGCTGAAGCAGGCCTCGATCGCGGTAGCGGCGGTCGAGGATGGCGGCACGAGGAAATACGTGCTGGCGCTGAGCGGCCTGAAGATCTGGAAAGGCGGGGTTCCGGAGTCGATCAAGATCGCCGGCACCTGGTATGAGCTCATCCTTCCAACCCGGAAGACCACCGTCCCCGCCTGGGATCGCTGGACCGTGATGCGGACCGACGCCAAGGCGAGCGTCGACAGCCTGTTCGGTGGCACCTCGCATACCATCGAGATGTCGAACAATTACCACCCCGACAGCCTGGTGTTCGAATATCTGGAAAAGACGTACGCGGGGCGGACCGGCGATATCGATATCGCCATTCAGAATGTGTCCAGGGACGATCCCGGCATGTGCATCGGCTGCACCATCAATGTGCACCGTTTCGCCGAGACCAATCCCCACTTGAATCTGAACGTCATGGAAGGCACGGCCGGCACCGCGCGGTCGGCGCTCGAAATCGACCCCGGCCTCGACGCCGCCGGACGCCGCGCGCTTCAGACGGCCCTCGCAAGCGCCATCGACCCGAGCCTCGCCGGGCGGCCGGTGCATCTGGTCGTCACCAATGGCGCAACCTTCGACTATGCCTTCGGTATTGCCAGCGGCCAGGGCCGCCCGCCCGTCGGCCAAAGGACCGGGGCGATCGCGGGCCTCGATCCGTCCGAGATGACGGTCTTCGTCAGCACCGACGGCTCGCCGCAAGGGGTGACGCTGGTTTTCGCCAAGCGGACGGCGACCGGCGAGGTCCCCGATGTCATCGGCCTGCTCGAGGGCGGCAGCGTTCCCGTCGTGTCGAAAACCCTGGCGATCACCCATCCGCCGCTCGACGGCAATGGTCCGATCATCCTGAACGAGCAATACGCGGCGGGCGATCCCGCTGAAACCATCCCGGCCGCGCAAGGCGGAACGCAAAGGCCGTTTACCGTCAAGATGTCGCCGGCCCGGCAACGGCTGTTGCAGACCAAGTTCGATGTCGAGACGGAAGCGGCGGTGCGCAAGCAATTCTCCGATCAGATCGACCCGGCCGCCCCGTTCAGCAAGCCGGTCATCCGTCTCGGCGATGCCGAGTTCGAAGCCCTGTATGCCGCCAAGGGTGGGAAATGGCCGCCGAGCCAGGTTCGCGCCTTCCGTGATCCCGCCTCCGATCAGATCTATTTGCGCGACCGGCCTGCCAGCTTCCTCGATACGGCCGCCCGGACGACGCTCGGCCATGAATATCTTCATCAATATGCCGCCCCCGAGTTCGACGGCGGTCCCGCCGATGTCGTCCACCGGCTGACCGATGCAAGCATTCATGAAGGGGCAACGGAATATCTTGCGTTCAAGGCGTTCGGTCCCAAGCAATACGCCGGAAAACCATTTGGATATTTGCAATATATCAAGAGCGTCATTGATAGGACGAATGCCGTCCCGGATGACTTGCCGTACTGGCGGGAAGCCCTGATCGCGGAGAATGTGTTCGAGCGAATGGGGCCTGCCGCGAGCGACGCCTATTTCCGGGGCGATCGGAGCGCGATCAACGATTTCCAATTGGAGGCTCTGCTCGACGAGGACGTCAGCCTCGTGTTTCGCGGGCCGGGCTTCGTGCGGAGCGCGCCGCAGGCAGCGGCTGCCGGCCGTCAACCGCGCGCGGCCTCGCAACCGCCGGGCGATGCCTATGCGGCTTCGAGCTGGGGCACTTTCTATCGCCGGCTGCAAAAGGGCCAGGTCACCTATCCGACCGACCAGTATGTCTATGTGGTGAGGTCGCCGCGCGGCGCGGACGCGCT
This sequence comes from Rhodomicrobium sp. R_RK_3, assembly GCF_002198715.1. Classification (GTDB taxonomy): domain Bacteria; phylum Pseudomonadota; class Alphaproteobacteria; order Rhizobiales; family Rhodomicrobiaceae; genus R-RK-3. The sequence goes on from NZ_MWLK01000021.1 coordinate 308,061, forward strand.
GTTCTCGGCCGGCGACATCGCTTACCAGGGCAAGATCCGCGCCGGGGCAACCGACATCGATTGGATCGGCGCTCCGCCCCCCAATGTCTCCGCCCGAAAGGTTGCCGATATTTTCGGATCGCCCGGCCAGGGCAAGCTGTTCCGGGTCGTCGTCAGCAGCATCGATCCGCAAGCGATGCAGCAGACGCAAGGCCGGATGCGCGTTCCGCTGACGCCGCAATTGCCGGGGCAGCCCGTCAAGGCGGCGACGCCCACGGTGACGGCGCTGAGCGGCGACGGCTATCCGGCCTATAGCTGGACGACATTCCGCAGCCGGCTGCAGAATGGCCGGCTCACCTACCCGGCGGACCATTATGTCTATGTCGTCCGGGCGGGCAAAACCGGCAAAGGCGGCGATCTATCGTTCCGCGCGTCCGATATCGCCTTCCAGGGCAAGATCGATGCCGGGGCCCATGATGTGAACTGGATCGGGGCGGCGCCCAATATCGCCGGCAAGACGGTGGCCGATATCTTCGGCAGCGCCGGAGCGGGCAAACTCTTCCGCATCGTGGTCAGCCCGGAGACGCCGGCGACGCTGGCGCAGAACCAGGGCGTGCTCAAGGTCTCCTTCACGACGAACCCGCCGGGCGCCCCCGTGACCGTCAAGACCCCGGTGCCTCCGCCGGTCCCCGCGCCTGCCCCCCTGCCGCCCGTGCCGCAGGGCGTTCCGCTCTCCGGTGCGGCGTCCAAGATCTTTCCGACCCGGCTCTGGCCGGAGACGGAAGCGGCGATCCGGCGCGGCTTCTTCGCGTCGCCGGACGACCAATATGTCTATGTCTACGCTGTTCCGCAGAAGGCAACCGGACTGCCCGCGGATCTCAGCGCCGGCGATCTTCAGGCCTATGGCATCCTTCCAGCCGGCGCCGACGAGATCATGTGGCAGCCCGGCTTCAACGCGACGCCGGAGCAGATCGCCAAGGGCGGCACGGTGCTGGAGGCGTGGGGCACCCCGACCCAGCCTTACCGGCCGGGTGTTCCGCGTGGCAGCGAGATCCTCGCCTTCGTCATAAGCAAGACGCCGAAGAAAGATTTGGATAGCGCCGGCAGCATGACCGATATCCCCTGGGTTCTGGAGAAGAGCAAGATCCCGGGGCCGGCCAACGCGGCGGCTTATCAGCAGCCGCGCTACGGCTTCAAGGGCGGGTTCAAGGACCATGACCGCGGACCGAGGGCCTATGCCGGCGTGCAGACCGTCATCGGCGTCAACGACGCCTATCACCGGATGCGCGGCCAGGTCTATCGGCCGGGCGAGGGGTGGGGCCCATCGGGAGAGCCCAACGACGTCCGCCGGGTGCCGCAATTCGCGGTGACCTTCCTGCGCGGGCCCAAATATGCCTATCAGGACAAGGCGCGTGGAACGGTCGTCGCGGAAGCCCATAATCACAAGGGCACTTTCGTCCATCCCTTCTACATTCACGACCGGGCCGCGGTGCAGAGGCTGCTGCGGGCGGGCAATACGCCCGGCATCATCAATGATCCCGATGTCGAGATCCAGATTTCGAACCAGTTCGTGCCCTATGCGGTGATGCGGGGCGGCAAATGGACGGGCTACACCGACCGGGATACCGCGCGCACCACGGTGAAATATGCGCCGATGGACGACTGGAAGACCCTGCGGCATTGGTCCGAGCTGACCCCTGAGGAGCAGGCCCACGTCATTCCGTCCATCACCGGCATCCCGACCTATCCGGGCGCCGGCATCGATCCGGTGAAATATCTCTCCGATCTCCTGACCTGGAACTATGACGTCTATCCCATGGCCGGCGAACTGACGGTCAGGGCCAAGGAATTGTGGACCATCCTCACCGGCCGGACGCACACGACGACCAAGCCGCTGCTGTCGACCGATGTCGGCGAGATGGTCGGACGCGACGAGCAAACGCTGCTGTCGGTATTCGAGGCGCTGCGCGACGCGGGGATCCTGACCAACATCCACAATGATGCAAGCTTTGCCGAGTTCGGCGTCGACGGCAGGCCGACACCGGCTTCGGGCGATGCGCGGTTCTTCTTCGGCCTGATGCGTCTTTTGATGATGGTCGGCCCTTACGACATGTCGGGCATACCCTTCGACGGGCCCAATTTCAGCCTGAGCGACGGCGACGTTTCCACGGTGCTGGCGGCCGGCCCGTCGCGCCGGGGCATGAACGTCTTCGGTTCCCACTTCTTCATGGCCAATATCACCAAGGCGGCGCCGCATCATTTCGAATTGCTGACGATGCTGCTCAACCATCCATTGCTCGAGCACGTCAATCTCGACGCCTCCTGGCTGCCGACCGCCGAGCACATGCTCTCCGATGTCAACGGCTTCGCCGACATCATCAGCACCGGACGCGTGTTCTACGGCGGCGACATCCTCAACTTCCAAAGCATCCAGCAGCTTGCGGCGCCGTGGTTCATGCAGCAGCCGATCCTGGGCAGGCTCGACGCCATCGGCACCAATGCCATGGGCCACGACGCGCTCAACTGGTATGCCGGCGACGCATTCCGCGAGGCCTACGCCAAATCCAAGCCAGCCATCGATTGGTTCCGCTACAGAAACTACCGGGCCGGCACCTCGCAGGCCTTGATCGACGACATGCCCCGCGCCCGCCGCGCCGGCTACGACAAATGGATCGCCGATTATGAGGCCGCCCATCCCGAGGTGCTCGATCCGGCCATCTATCAGTCTCTCCTGGCCAAGGATCAGATCCCCGGCCAGCAGCCTGTGTCCGCGCTCTGGACGCCGAAATCGACCAGCCTGCCGCGGATTCAGCTCCGGTCGACCGACCTCCAGGACGCCGTGTTCAAGCTGGCGCATGGGGAAGAGGTCGATCTGAACGAGATCACCGGCAGAAACAAGAATCCGATGCTGGCGGAGCCGCCCGCTTCGGCGAGTAAGGGAACGCCGGTCACACTGCCGAGCAGGGCCGATATCGAGGCGTTTCTGCTCGGTGACGCGATCGCGGATGTGCGCAGCATTACCCGGCCCGACGGCAGCCCCTATTCCGAGGCCGCCTATGATGCCGGCGACAATGCGCGCAAGACCGGAGCCAACCGGGCGCTTCAGCTTCTCACCATGGCGATGACCGATCTGGTCGACCGCTCGCAGGAACCGGTCAACGCCAAGCTGGAGGTCGAGGGCAATCACAGCGACCGCAGCATCCGCAACCGGTTCATTGGCACCTTCGCGGCGATGGTGGCGACGGCATCCGGGTTTTCGGCCGCCGCAACCGCGACGCCGGAGCTGCGGACCTTCCTCGAAAACAACCCCGCCGTGACCGGCTCCCTGCCCTGGATCGTGGCGGGTGCCCTGTTCGTGCGCGGTACGGTCAACGTCTTCGGCAATGCGAGCCGGCAGACCAACCGGAAGCTCAGCGAAGCGCAAAATGAACAGGGCATCGCGCGCCCGAAATGGATCGAGTTCCTCAAGGGCCGCATCCTCAAATACGGCCCTCAGAGCGGCCACGACCCGCGCCGCTTCGAAGGCGACCAGGGCATCCGGGAGGTGCTGGACAATGCCATTGCCGGCGTCGCCTATCTGATGGACTCGCCTCTCGATATCGATGCCGGCGAGACTCAGGCCTTGCGCCACCAGTTCATCACGACCATCGAGTCGCTGCTCCAGGGCCAGGTCGGCTCGATATTGGGCGCGGCGCAGGGCGGGCTGGAATCGACGAATTTCCGTACCCCGTCCGGGAAGTGGATTTCGGCGGGCACCGCAATTGCCTATGAGTTCGGCGTGCTCGGCTCGATCGCCGATCTCGCCGTCCACCCGGATCATTTCTATGCCTATGCGTCGGGGCTGGGCGCGTTTTTATACGCCACCCATCATGCGCTCGGCGCGATCAGCGGCCATTACCAGGCGAACTGGACCGAGCTGCCCTTCTTCAACAGGACGATGAGCATCGGCGCCAATGCCGTCGTGTCGAGCGGCGCGGGCCTTTACGCCGCCGAAGCGGCAAGCGAGGGCCATTATGGCCAGGCCGCCTTCGCCGGCATCGCCAGCCTTGCCATGATCATGGCCGCGCGCCTCGGCTTGCGGGCCGAATTCCCCCGGACGCCGGCGGAGCTGCGGCGGCATCCTTCGGACTCGATCGGCAAGCTCAGGGATCTGCTGGAAAGGGCCGTGCTTCCCGGCGATACGGGTCAGCCCGGCGTGAGCAAGCCGCGGCGTCTGCCCATGTGGCTGACCGCCGCCGGTGTCTCGCTGATCGGCCTGGCGCTCACGATGGCGCTGGACGAGTTGGAGAAGGATAAGAAAAAGCAGATCCAGCCGGGCCAGACGCCGACGCCGTCACCCACGCCCATATTGACGCCGTCGCCGAGCCCGACGCCAACCCCGAGTGTCGTTGCGACGCTGAGCCCGTCGGTCTCGCCGTCGCCGAGCCTGTCGCCGTCGGTGATCCCGACCTATGTGCCCCGCCCGCGCGGGAAGCAGCCGCTTCCGTGAGCCGGTCCGGCACGCATCCCCCCAGGATGCGTGCCGGGGTCCCGGCGAATGCTTCATTCTGGCGCGCAAGGGCGTTTTCGCCGCCCCCGAAACCCGTTGCGCGCCGAGGATGAGGTGGGAATCGCTGACGAATTGTTTTGGCGCTGATGCGAACCCGGTATAATGCACGGCATGCGAGCATGGCCGCCGAACCTCCGAATCGGCGCCGTGGGCAATAGGCGTTCGAGGCAAAATGGTTTCTGAAACGATGGGCGGCGCGCGCGACGCGCTCTCGGTCCTGGGCGTCGGCGGGCGCAAGGCCGTCCGCGCCGTGATGACCTCATCCTTCACGCGCGCGCTGATCGGGGCGCCCAACGCGCATCACCTGCGCATCATCCCGCAGGATTTGCGCACGGCCGACCCGAGCTTCGCCAGCGAGCTGTATGACGGGTATTTCGGCCTCGCCGGCACCGTCGCGCTGACCGGCTCGGAATCGCCCTATACCATCCAGCCGCCGAGCATCCTGTGGCAGAAGGAGCTGTATTCGCTCGGCTGGCTGCACAATCTGGAAGCCGCCCGCGACGAGATCGCCCGCGAAAAAGCCCGGGCGCTGGTCGCGGACTGGATCGGCCACAGCCGCAACGCCCCGCCGGTCGCCTGGGACGTCGACATCGTGGCGCGCCGAGTAATCTCGCTGCTCTCCCATGCCGGGTTCCTGCTCGAAGGCGCCAAGACACCTTACTATGAACTGGTGATGCGGGCACTGTCGGCCGAGCTGCATTATCTCTCGGTCGCCTATACCGATCCCGGCAACACCGCGCCGCGCCTGCGCGCCCTGACCGCGCTGCTGCTCGCGGGTCTGTGCATCGCGGAGCAGCACAGCTATGTCACCAGCTTCCTGCCGACCTTCTGCGTCGAGCTGGAGCGCCAGATCCTGCCCGATGGCGGCCATGTCTCGCGCAATCCGCATACGCTGATCGACCTGCTGCTGGAATTTCTGCCGCTCAAGCAATGTTTTCTCGCCCGCTCGCATGAGGCGCCGGAAGCGCTGAACAGCGCCATCAACCGCATGATGGGCATGATCCGCTTCATCCGCCTCGGCGACGGCTCGCTCGCCCGTTTCAACGGCATGAGCGCCACCCGCTCCGACCTCACTGCCGCCATCCTCGCCTATGCCGACGACAATGACATGCCGCATTTCAACGCGCCGGATTCGGGCTATTGCCGGCTGCATCGCGGCGACACCGTGCTGATCGCCGATTGCGGGCCGCCGCCGCCCTTCGCCGCCAGCAGCGACGCCCATGCCGGTTTCCTCGCCTTCGAAATGACCTCCGGCATCGAGCCGATGATCGTCAATTGCGGCGCGCCGCGCGATGAAAGCTCCGACTGGGCCATCGCCTGCCGCTCCACCGCCGGCCATTCGACGCTGACGGTCAGCGACATCTCCTCCTCGAAGCTGGTGAAGCGGCGCGTCGGCTTTCCGGCGCGTCCCATGCACCTGCTCTCCGGCCCGAAAACCGTGCGCGGCGAAGTCAAGGAGGACCAGGGCGACCTCCTGCTGCGCGCCATGCATGACGGCTACAAGGACCGCTTCGGCTTCATCCATCACCGCCGCCTGCGCCTCGTCGCCAATGGCAAGGTGGTGGAGGGCGTCGACCAGCTCGCCTGTCCGGCGCAGGGCAAGCCGCTGACCAGGGACGGCGACAGTTTTGCCATCCGCTTCCACCTGCATCCGCGCGTCTCCCCGCGCCTCGACGCCGAGGAGAACAGCGTCAGCCTCACCCTGCCGGACGCGCAATTGTGGAAATTCCGTGCGGCGGGCGCGCGGGTCGAGATCGAGGAGAGCATCTTCCTTGCCGACCCGATCATCCAGAAGCGCAGCCTGCAAATCGTGCTGCGGGGCAAATGCGCCTCGGAGGTGCATGTGGTCTGGTCGGTGCGCAAGATCGAGACCAATGTCCGCGATTCCAGCCGCAGCGGCTATCGCGGCGCCGCGCGCGCGATCGAGGATGGCGGGCAGGGGTGAGGCGCCGCGGCCCGCGCATTCTGGCCACATTCGGGCGTTGCACTCCGGTCCGAGTCGGCATGTGCGAAGAATTTCCGCCGTTTTGCCGCCGCAATTCGGCTGCGCAGCCAGTTGGCAGTTCGCGCCGCTGCGTATAGTGTAGGGCCCCGACGGGACACAATCCAGACGACCAGCCCACATTGGCGGACGCTTTCCATGGTCGAGGCCTCTTCCAGAAGCGAGATCGCGGCGCGCGCCGGCGATCGCCAGATCGTCACCATCCTGTTCGCGGACGTGGTCTCGTCCACGAAGCTCACCGCCAATCTCGATCCCGACGACATTCGCGAGCTGATGGATCACGCGACCGCCGTCATGGCGAGCGCCGTCCGCAGCTATGACGGCGCCGTCGTGCGCTTCCAGGGCGACGGCATCGAGGCGGTTTTCGGCGCGCCCCGGCCCGCAGAGGATCACGCGGTGCGCGCCTGCCTCGCCGGTCTCGCCATTCAGAAAGCCTTCGCCGCCAATGCCTTATCCGGATTGCCGCCGGGCGCCAGTCCGAAGGATCTGCTGCGGGCGCAATTGAAGGTCCGCGTCGGCATCCATTCGGGCCTCGTCATCGCCCGCGAGGTGAACAGCGATCTGGGGGGCGGCCTCGACATGCTCGGCGCGACGGTGTCGCTGGCGGCGCTCGCGGAAAAAATCTGCCCGGCCGGCGCCGTGACGGCGACCGAGGCGACCGCCGATCTGGCCGGCGCCTTCCTGGAGGCGCGGCCCTTCAACGCCGCCGGGCACGAGCTCAGCAGCCAGTATAATTTCGTCGAAGTGCTCGGCGTCAACCTCTCCGCCCCCGCGCTCGCCCGCGATCTGTTCGTCGGACGCATCGACGAGCAGCAGATGCTGCTGCGCGCGCTCGATGAGGCGGCGCAGCGCGGGCGCATCGTGGCCCTCGTCGGCGATCCCGGCATCGGCAAGAGCCGGCTGTCGAGCGAGATCGCCCGCAGCGCCGCCGCCCGGCAGATCCCGCACCACCAGATCCGGGGCCTGTCGCTGATGCAGGCGACGCCCTATGCGCCGATCCCGGCCTTCCTTGGCGCGCTGCTCGGCATCGCCGACCGGCGCGACGGCCAGAGCGCCGCCAGGGCCGCCGCCAATCTCGGCCTCACCGACACCGAGACCGCCGGGCTCATCGAATTGCTGGCCATGCAGAGCGAGCCGCGCGCCAGCCGCATCGCCGCCGACGGCCAGGAGCACAGCGACGTGCTGCAGGAAGCCTTCAGCGCGGTGGTCGCCAAGGCCTGGGGGCAGGCGCCGGCGCTTCTCGTCATCGACGACATTCAACTGCTCGACGCCGAGACCGTCGCCTGCCTGCGCCGGCTCGCCCGGCAGATCGGCGACAGCCGCGCCTTCATCCTGGTCAACGGCCGCCCGGAATCGCGCGACATCATGCGGCGGATGACGGCGGAATTCATCGATTTGCGCCCGCTCGGCAAGGACCATCTGCTCGAGCTGGTGGCCTCGCTCGCCCCGCATATCGCCGAGGATGGCGAACTCGCCAACCGCGTCGCCGAGCGCTCGGGCGGCGTGCCCTTCGTGCTGGAGCAGATTCTCCGCGCCATGTCGCGCCAGGGCGCGTCCTTCGACGACCGCATCCTGCCGACCAATGTCGAATCCATCATCCTCGCCCGGCTCAACCGCCTCTCCGGCGAGGCCAAGCATTTTGCCCAGCTCGCCAGCGTCCTCGGCGAGGAAAGCGACTATCCGCTGCTGCGCTGCGCGGCCGCGCCCTCGCTCGGCGACCCGGAGCGCTGCGTCAAGGAACTGGTCGAGGCCGGCTTCTTCGTGCCCGTCGCCGCCGACACGGTCCGCTTCAAGCATGCCCTCATCCGCGACGCCTGCCTCGACAGCATCGTCCGCCCCGAGCGCCAGCGCCTGCACGCCCGGATGCTGGACTGCTTCCAGGAGCAATATGCCTCGCTCTCGCCCTATTTCGAACAGCTCGCCTATCACGCCGAGGGCGCCGGGCGCGACGATCTCGCCGTCGAATATCTCTGGAGCGCCAGCAAGAACGCGGCGCGGAACTCGGCCGTGCATTCGCTGGAAATCCTCCTGGAGCGGGCGATGGCCTGCTGCCAGCGGCTCGGCGCGGCGGGGGAGAAGCGCGAGGTCGATTTCGTGCTGCTCGCCTTCGACGCCCTGCAGCAGCATGGCAAGCTGATGAGCGTCGTGCCCCGGCTCGGCCGCACTGCGGACCTGGCCGCGCAGCAGGGGCGCAAGGACAAGGAATGCCTCGCCCGCGCCCATCTTGCGACGGTGCTTTGGTTCCAGGCGCAGCACCATGACGGGCGCAAGCTCGCCGAGCGCGCCGTCGATCTGGCGCGGGAGATCGGCGCGCTGCCGGCCTTGCTGCACACCCAGTTCACGCTCGCCAATCTGCGCATCGGCTGCGGCGACATTCCCGGCGCCATCGCCCTGCTGCGGGCCAATATCGAGCTGCTCTCCGGCGACCTCGAGCGGGCCTCGCTCGGCGCGGTCGGCCTGCCGAGCGTGATGTCGCGCAGTTTTCTCGGCTGGTATCTGACCGACCAGGGCCGGCTCAGCGAAGCCGCCGAGACCATCGAGCGCGCCGTCGCCGTCGCCGATGCGGTCGGCCGCCCCTATCCGCGCGTGCTCGCCCACCTTTCGCGCGGCAGGATGCTTTACGAGCGCGGCGATTATGGCGGTGCGGTCGACAGGCTGACCGAAGTGCGCGATTGGTGCTGGCAGCACCGCATCTATGCGATGGAGCCCGCCGTCACCGGCCTGCTGGCCTCCGCGCTCTGCCGGACGGGGGCGGCAAGCGCCGCGCTCGCCGCGACGGAAGCCTCCATCGCCAAGGAGTTCTACCGGGGCGCCGCCCGCATGGCCTGCTTCTACCTCTTTGCCGGGCACGGCGAAGCGCTGGTCGGCTGCGGGCAGCCGGAGCGCGGCGCGGCGGTGATCGCCAAGGCCGTCCGCGAGACCGAGACGCCCTATGACCCCTGCCTCTGCGTGCCGGGGCATATTCTGGCGGGACAGATTTCTTGCGCCGCCGGCGATTTCGAGCGCGCCCGGCCCGAATTCGGCAGGGCCTTGAGCGTCGCCCTGGCGATCGGCATGGTTCCAGGCGCCGCGCGGGCCTATGAGGGCCTCGCCGAATGCAGCCGGGAGGCCGAGACCCATCTCTTCAGGCAAAATGCCGAGGCCGCCGCCCGCCTCTACAGGCAATGCGAAATGGCGGTGCCTCCGGCGCTTTGCTGACGGCCCTTTGCTCAATCGATGCCGCCTCGATTGGGGTTGAACGGGTAGAATTTCAGCCGCAGCGCATAGTCCATCCGCGGCGGATATTCCACGACCTCGCCATTCGGCCCCGCAAGGCGCGTCAGCCCGCGGAACTTGCCCGCCGCGCGGAACAGCTCGCCCAGCACCAGCCGCCCCAGCGACTCGCCCCAGCAGCGATGCACCCCGCCCGGTGGCCCGAACAGCAGATAGGCGCCCGGATCGCGCTTCGGCCCGCCGAGCGGCTTGGGCAGATGCGCGCCGAGCGAGAATTTGTTCGGGTTCTCGAAAATCTCGGGGTCGCGGCAGGCGACGGGCAGCAGCGCCGCCACCCAGTCGCCGCGATTGACCTGCGCGCCGCTCGGCAGGGTGGTCGTGGTATCGCAGCGCCGGAAGATCGCCGGGGCGGACGGGTTCAGCCGCAGCAATTCATAGGCCAGCAGCTCGACATTGCTGTAGTGCTCGGGCGCCGGCAGTCCGTCGAGGACGGGGACGAGCTTCGACAGGTCGAAGCGGAAGGCCAGCGCCGCCTGGATCGCCTTCGAGAAGGGCAGGGCGATGTTCATCGAGATGGTGGTCATGATGTCGGCGAGGATCGCCCGCACCTCGGCGAAATAGGCGTCGGTCTCGATGTCGGTCGCGCCGGGTGGTGCCTGCCGGACCAGCTCCTGCAGCAGCGTGCGGGCGGGGCGCTTGGGGTCCGGCACTTTCAGCCGCTCCTCCATGATGGCTTCGTCGATATAGGTGAACATCTCCGATGTGCCCTGGATGGCCGCCTCGGTCAGCTCGCGCTTGTCGAGGATGTTGCCGATCACTTCGGCGAAGGCGAGCCGGGACCACATCTGCGTCGTGACATAGCCGGGCTCGGCGATCTGCTGCTCCTGGCGGTTGCGCAGCCAGTCCGGCGGCAGCTTCATGATGTTGCGCTTGGCAAAGGGCAGCGCCACCACGAGTTCGCTCAGATGTTCGGGGCCGGGCAGGCCGATGAACTTCTTCAGGATGCGGTAGGGGATGTAGAAGGCCAGATCCTGCAGCACGTCGACCCGTCCGGTCTGCGAGACGCGGTGAACGATATTGTCGACGAGGTCGCGGATGAATTCGCGGACGTCGTTATTGGCCTCGAAGTCGGTCCATGGCTGCGCCTCCCACGCCCTGCGCATGGCGGCGAGCCGCCCGAGGCGCTTGTCGTTGAGCGGGCCGCCGGGGTCCATGGTCAGCAGCAGATCCTCGCCGCGCGTGATCTCGCGGGCGGCCTGGTAATAATGCGCGACGGAGAAGGCCGGCTTTGCCGACGGGCCTCCGCTCACCGGACATTTGCCCTTGGTGCGGCCGTCCAGCACCATGGCGACATCCTTGTAGCGGCCGACGAAGACGAAGCTTTCGCGCGGCGCGGGCGGCGCGCCGTTTTCGCGGTATTCGTCCGGCAGCTCGACCCTGACCGCGCTTTGCGGGGTGCCCAGGATCATGCCGGCATAGCGCTTGAGCCGCGCTTCGCTGAGCAGCGACGGCGTCTCGGTATAGGAGGAGGAGAACGGCCCGAACGGCGCCGGCTCGGCCTTGATCCTCTCGCCGCGCGCGATGGTTTTCAGCGCATCGAGGCTCGGCACGAAGAAATATTCGCCGCCCTTCGTCGTGACGAAAGAGGGGATGCCGCAGATCGGCGCGACGCCCCCGGCCTCTAGGAAGCGGTCCTGCGCGCCGCCGCCATTCGAGCCGGTCAGCGGGCAGCGCCCCGCCCCGACCTGGCCGAGAAATTCGCCGCCATTCAGCCAGTCGCGCTGGATGACCTCGAATTGCAACTCGATGCGGGCATTCGCGGCGAGGAACAGCAGGCCGCGCTCGCGCCCGTCGCCGAGCGAATCCTCGGGCAGCAGCGGGCCGCCATAGGACATGCCGCGCCGGAGCAGCCGGTGCCGCTTGACCTCGTCGCGCCCGCCGGTGTCGCGCGGGTTAGAGCGGCGGATATGCGAGCCCACCGCGCATTTGCGCCCTTGCGGGTCTTCGGCGAAGAAGCGGAAATCATTGATCGAATTCTCCGCCTCCAGGCCGACATAGCTGGCGTCCGATTCCGGGTGGCGCACCAGCGGCGCGCCGCTCCGCCAGCGTCCGACGATCTGCGCCGCCAGCCGCTCCTGCTCCTTCGGCGTCGAGCGCTGGCTCGCCAGGAAGGTGCGGAAGCCGGCGACGTCCTGCTCCAGCTTGCGGAGGACCAGATAGGTGCTGCCGACGCGCAAGGTGGCGTTGGTGGGCTGGTCGGCGGTCAACTCGTCCTCGTCCGGCGGCCCGAGAAAGACCTCGCCCGCCGCGACCGGCGCCCAGGTGCCGTCCTTGGCGGGACGGCCGCCGCCGGGCAGCGGGGTTCTGAGGCCGAGATCGATGAAAGGCTGGCTGATGCCGTCGCGGAAGCCGAAATGCTCGACGCGGTGGGGGAGCCGCTCGATCTCGGCCGCGCCGTTGCCATTGGCGACCTTATAGGGTGTCTGGCCGAACTCGACATGCAGCACCTCGAAGCCGAAGCGCAGGAACAGCAGCGCGAGCGCCTGACGCAGCCCTTCGTCGCCCGCATTGAAGGCGTCGACCTGCTTGCGGATGCGGTCCCAATGGGCAAAGCCGGTTTCGGTGACCTGGAAATAGGCGGTGAGCAGGCCGTGGATGGTGCGCTTGCCGAGCTCGCCGTCCCAGTTCTCCGGCGCGGAGCGGCCGACATCGCCGAGCCGTTCGGCGCGCACCGCCATGCCGTCGCGGAAGGCTTCGGGGAAGGAATCCAGCACCTGCTTGTCGATGATCGGCTGCTCGGCGTCGCCTTCGACCGTCTTCAGCGCGGCGAGGCCGCCATGGGTGAAGCTGATATCGACGGCGGCAATGGAGAGATCGGACGAGGGCAGTTCGTCCTTGGCGCTGCGCAGGAGGCCGGCGCCCTGGCGTCCGGCATCCGGGCCGTTCTCGTAGCGCAGGCATTCATGGGCGCACACGCCGAGCAGGCCCTGGCGGAACCAGTCATTGGCCTTCGCCTCCTGGCTGAGCCCGGCATCGGGAAGCCTCAAATTCAGCTTCGCCAGATCGCCGGCGAGCGTCGTCTCGGCCTCGGGCGCGGCAAGGCCGAGCTGCTTCCTGAGGAAGGCCAGGAACCAGTCCGACCGGGCCTCGCCGTCACGCCTCGGCCGGTCCGTCGCCAGTCCGGCGAAGGAGTCCACCGACAGATCGTCGGTCGCGACGCGGGCGCGGGCGAGCTTGACCGCCTCGGCAGGGGCGAGCTGCTTCTCGCGGGCCGCAGCCGCCAGCGTCTCGTCCTTCAGCCTTTGCACCTCGTCGAGACCGAGGATGCGGAAGAACAGAAACAGCGACCAGTTGCGCTCCTTCTGTGCGCTGGCGAAATTGGCCTGGATGTTGCCGGCCAGTTGAGCGGTGCCGTTTTGACTCATTTCAGCCTTCCCTTGACGCGGTCGCCTTGCGTCTCGTCGTAAGTGCCGCCCGGTGCCGGGAAATCGGCGGAATATTGCATATTGGCGCGCAGGAATTCATCGAGCAGCGGCCCGATATCCTCGCGCGAGGTGCCGTCCGGATTGCGCGTGCGGGCGATGAATTCGTCGAAGCGGTCCTTGAAGACGCGGAGCTGCTGCACCTTCGGCACGGTCAGGCTCGGATAGGCGGCGTAGAAGACGTCGGTATTGATCTGGTGGCGGCGGGCATAGAGCCAGAACTGGTCGAAATCGCGCGCGCCCGGATAGCCGTAGCAATTGCCCCAGACCCGGTCGACATCCTCGCGGATGGTCTGCACGACATGGCGGACATAGGATTTCAGATCGCCGTCGAAGGTCACCACGAAGAGCAGCCAGGAAAGCAGGCGCGGCCGCTTCGCCTCGTCCGGCCCCGGCGCGCCGCCGGCCGGGAATTCGCGGTAATCGTCCAGGGCCTCGGGCGTGTGCTGGAGGCCGCGCGTCGCGGTCGAGGGCTCGGCATCTCCCTCCTGCGGCGCGGCGGGCGGCAGCCGGTCCTCGACATAGCGGATGCCGGGCACGTCGGAATATTGCAGATATTGCTCGGGCCGCAGGATCAGCCAGCGCGCGTAATGGATCGAGGTGATCGGCCGCACGAAGGACGGCACGGAGGCCGCCTCGCGCCGTTGCAGCGATTGCAGATGGTCGCGCAGCCGCTCCTCATAGGTGCGCCGCTCGCCGGGGACGCGTCCCGGGATGATGGGCGTCAGCAGGCTCAGCTCGCTGACCACGCCCGATGTTTTGGAGGCCGCCCATTCCAATGAAGATCGCGCGGTCGGAACATAAGCAATCACCATGAATACTATTCCCTCGTATGATCTGCCGGGGAGTAATGCTTAGAATTTGTCTGGAATCCCAACCCCCGGGCGGTAGTGCTCACGACACTTGCGCGATCGTCGGCGTAATTTTGAATGTATTATTGGAATTCAATTGGAAGCAAGCTGCGATCGCGAGGCCAAATCACATGATCGCATGGTTTGGCTGGAATTCTAAGACAACAAATGCAACAGTCTTCACCCATTTGGGTGAGAGCGCCACCGAATTGCCATGGCCGCGCCCAGGTGATCGCTACCGCAGATTGCAGTCCCGTTGCGGCTAAGCCGCTCATGCAAGGGTAATTTAACTATAATCGTCTGTGAGCGTGGCCTGCATTGTGACATGATGATGGTCATCCCCGCGGCGCCGGATCGCTTTTCATGACCCCTGCCGAACAGAGCCAGGCCCTTCGGCAGATTTCGATCTTCCAGCGGGCCGCGCAGCCCACACTCGATCGCGCCGCCGCGCTCTGCCGCTGGCAGCGCCATCCGCCGGGCACCATCATCCTGTCCTATCAGGACGCCTCGACCGACATTTTCTTCATCCTCGAAGGCGCCGTGCGGGCGATGATCTACGCCCCAGACGGCAAGGCGATGCTGTTCACCGACCTCGACAGGGGCGAAATCTTCGGCGAGATCGCCGCCATCGACGGCGGCCCGCGCTCCGCCAGCATCGAAGCCCTGCAGCCGACCCTCCTCGCCGTCATGAGCGCGGGCAATTTCGAACTCATCCTGCAATCGGACACGGAGGTGAGTTCGTCCATGCTGCGGTTGCTGACCAGCCGCGTCCGCCGCCTTTCCGAACGCGCCTATGAATTCCGCGCCTTCGCCGTGCAGCACCGCATCCACGCCGACCTGCTGCGCCTCGCCAAGGGCTCGCGCATCGCCAGCGGCGAAGTGGTGCTATTTCCGGCCCCGACCCTCGCCGAAATCGCCGACCGCGTCAGCACCCATCGCGAGGCCGTCTCGCGCGAACTCAGCCGCCTCGGCGGGCTCGGGCTGATCGTGCGCGAGGGCGGCGCGCTGCGCATCACCGACATCGCGCGGCTTGCCGAACTGGTGCGCGAAGTGCGGGGCGACTGACCGCTCATCCCGCCTTGCGGAATATGCTTAATTTTACCGCCATCACGCTGATGCCTTTGGCAAATACCAACGCCTGCGCCGCGCCGTGCCGCCATGATCGGCCTCGTGGGTGGGGGCGCCCTTGCACCGCAATAGCGAGGCGAGACAACGATGGATCAAGCAACAGTTGATATGAGTTCGGCCGATGCCATCTCCTGCGACGGCCATGATGAGGATTGGGCGGAAGAGAGCAGCCGGGTGCCGGTGATGGCGCCTGAATTGCCGCTCGGCCTGGCGCTCGACCTGATGCGCATGAGCGTCATCCTGACCGATGCCAACGGCCTGATGCGCTACGCCAACCGCGACGCGCGCGGCCTGCTTAGCGCGCAGCGCTTTCTCCGCCTCAGCCGGGGGCGCCTGTGCGCCGTGAACGCCAAATGCGCCGGCGCGCTCGCCCAGGCCATTCGCGCCAGCACGGAGGGCGATGTGAGCGCCGCCGCGCCGACCGGCGCCGCCGTGCCGCTGCTCGATGCCGAGCAGCGGGCGATCGCGGCCTGGGTTCTGCCGATGCGGCAATGCCCGGACCGCTGGGACGCGCGGCTCGCCGCGGTCTATATCCGCAGCAGCGTCGATGTGCTGTCGGAGGAGATGTTCGCCTCGACCTATGGGGCCAGCATGGCGGAGATCCGCGTGCTCAAGCTGCTGATGAAGGGCCTCAATATCGACGAGGTCACCGTGGCGCTCAGTCTTTCCCGCAACACCGTCAGAACGCATGTGAAGGCGCTGTTTGCGAAAACGGGCACGACGAGGCAGGCCGAACTCCTCCGGCTGGCCGCGTCGTGCATCGCCCCGGCATCGACGGTGGAGGTTTGCGGCCGGGCCGCTGCCGAGCCGAACGGGCCGGCGGCGCGCGTTGCCGGCCGCGGGCGGGGTCCGTGCCCGGGCGCGCGGCGGCTGCGGCAGGCCGTTGAAGTTTAGGCGTGTGTCGACGCCCGGATTACGCGCGCAGCGCAGCCCCCGCGCTCGCGCGTAATCCCTCTTTTCCGAGAATCAAAATTCGCAGTCAGCGCAAGCGCTTAAGCGGGTGCGCATCTATTGTCATCCCCGCGAAAGCGGGGATCCGGTAATGGGCAGCGCCAGCCGAGGGGCATTGCGTCGATCCCGGTTGCTGCGGCGTACTGGATCCCCGCCTTCGCGGGAATGACAGCGGAGAGCGCGATGCGCAACTCGATCTCACGCCTGAGCGCCATCATTTTCGGCCCGACCCTATCCGTAGCCGAACCCTCTCCAAGGGGAGAGGGTGGCGTGCGTTAGCACGCCGGGTGAGGGGTTGCGGACTCACGGCTAAGGCACGAACCCCTCACCCCCGCCCTCTCCCAAGGGAGAGGGAGTCCGGCTGCGGATCGTGGAGGCACTCGCCTTTCGGGCTCATCTAAGCGATCCTGCTCTAACCCCTTACGCATCGCGTTGGGTATCATCTCCCGTCGTCCCGGTCGGCCGTCAGCTTGGACCTGGACCCGCTCGCGGAATAGGGGCAGCGTGCTTGCGGCGAGCCGAGAAGGCCCCGCTCTACGGCCTGGGCGACGGAATGGGGATTCGCCCTAAAGCGGCACCCGGATCGTCGCCTTCAGGCCGCCCATGCGGCTTTCGCTGAGATGAATCTCGCCGCCATGGGCGCGGATGATGTCGCGGGCGATGGCGAGACCGAGGCCGGTGCTCTTGACGTTCTGGTTGCGGGCATCGTCCAGGCTGTAGAACGGGCGGAACACGGTCTCGCGCAGGCCCGCCGGGATGCCGGGGCCGTCATCCTCGACGGTCACCACGAGATTGCGGCGCGAATGCACGGCGGTGATCGAGATCTGCTTGCCGAAGCGGGTGGCGTTGCTGACCAGATTCATCACCGCCCGCTTGAAGGCATTGCGGCGGATGGTGACGAAGAACTGATGGTTCGGCGCATTCAGCCGGACGCTGCGGCCGGGATGGCCGGCAAAGGCGGTGTGGATCTCCTTCAGCATGGCGAAGACATCGGCGGTGGCCGCTTCCTCGCCGGTGCCGCCCTTGGAGAAGGCGAGGTAATCCTCCAGCATCTGCTGCATTTCATCGACATCATTGGCCAGTTCCGCCACTTCCGGCTTGTCGCCGAGCATCGCCAGTTGCAGCCGGAAGCGGGTCAGCACCGTGCGCAGG
The DNA here is from genome assembly GCF_002198715.1 of Rhodomicrobium sp. R_RK_3. Lineage (GTDB taxonomy): Bacteria > Pseudomonadota > Alphaproteobacteria > Rhizobiales > Rhodomicrobiaceae > R-RK-3. The sequence continues at coordinate 325,368 of NZ_MWLK01000021.1, forward strand.
TCGTGGCTGACGCCGGCGAGCATGGTGGTGCGCTGCTCGACATGGCGCTCGATGCGGTCGCGCATTTCCATGAAGGCGAGGGCGGCCTGGCGCACTTCGCGCGCGCCGCGCACGCGAAAATCCTTCGGGACGGGTTGCCCTCGGCCGAAACATTCGGCCGCCTCCGCGAGAGCCAGGATCGGCCTGATCTGGTTGCGCAGGAACAGGATGGCGACCGTCAGCAGGATCAGCGAGGTCGTCACCATCCAGATCATGAAAATATGGGTGTTCGAGGCGTAGGTCTGACTTCGCCGGGCCAGCACTTTCAGCACCGCGCCGTCGAGCTGGATGCGGATGTCGACATGGTCGCTCTCGCCGACGGTGTCGATCCAGAACGGATTGTCGATTTTTTCGCGCAGCGTCTTGGTCAGGGTGCGGTCGAGGAAGCCGAAGAACGGGCGCGGCTGGCGCGGCGGCAGCGCGCCGCGCGGGATGATCTGGGCGGCGAGGCCAAGCTGCTTGCGGGCGAGATCGGTCAGTTTTTCATAGCCGTCCGGATGCGGGTAGCTCTCATAGACCGAGACCAGCATGGCGATATCCTGGACGGTCGCGGTCGAGAGCCGCCGCGTGACATATTCCCAATGCCGCTCCATGAAGACGAAGACGAGCACCGATTGCAAAAGCACGATCGGCGCGATGATGATGATGAGCGCGCGGGCGTAAAGGCCCTTCGGCAGCACCACCGATCCCAGCCCGCCCAATTTCCGGAAGAACTGCCGTGTCCTGTCGGCGGGGCGGATCGGCTCGACGCCGTGCTGGTCGGTGATCGAGGCCATCAGTCGACGTAGAAGATGTAGCCGCGTCCCCGGACCGTCTGCAGATAGGCGGGATTGGCGGGGTCGGCTTCGATCTTGCGCCGCAGCCGGTTGATCTGGACGTCGACGGCGCGCTCGCTGTCATGGCCGGAGAGGTTGGCAAGGTCCTCGCGGTCGACCGGCGTGCCCGGGCGCAGCGCAAAATGGCGCAGCAGGTTGCGCTCGATTTCGGTGAGCTTGATCGCCTCGCCGTCGGCGCGCAGCTCGCCCCGGACGGGATGGAAGCTGTATTTACCGAAAACGATTTCCTGCGGCCCGGCGGCGACTTCGGTGCGCCGGTTGAGGATGTTCTTCATGCGCAAAAGCAATTCGCGCGGCTCGAACGGCTTGGAGAGATAATCGTCGGCGCCGATTTCGAGCCCGGCGATGCGGTCTTCCGCCTCGGTGCGCGCCGTCAGCATCAGGATCGGGATCTGCGAATGGGTGCGCAGCCCTTGCGCGAAGGAAAGGCCGGTTTCGCCCGGCATCATGATGTCGAGCACGATCAGGTCGAAGGCGAGGCCGCGCATGGAGGCGCGCGCCGCGGCGGCATCCTCGGCGGTGGTGACGCGGTAGCCGCTCTCCATCAGGAAGCGGGCGAGCAGGTCGCGGATGCGCTTGTCGTCGTCGACGACGAGAATATGCGGCGCATCGTCGGGCACCGCCGTCGCGGCCGGTCCCCCATTCATCACCTCGCTCATGGCCTTCCCCTCAATCCATCCTCCGCGAACGGGTCCGTCGCCCTCAGGCGCGGCGACGGCTCGGCCGGGCCGATCATCGCCTCCAGGAAGCGCCTGACCGCCGCGTCGCCATCCTTGCCGAGCGGCCCCAATGCCGCGCGCAGCTTCTCGATCTGCGGCGCGGCGAGACGCCTCGCCAGCACGCCGCCCTCATCGGTGACATAGAGCAGACGCTCGCGCCGGTCCGATTTGCCCGAATGCTGGGCAACATAGCCTTCTTTTATCAGCTCGCGAAGCACTCTCGCCAAACTCTGCTTGGTGATCTGCAGGATGTCGAGCAGATCGGCCACACGCATGCCGGGATAGCGGTGGATGAAATGCAGGACGCGGTGATGGGCGCGGCCGAATCCGATTTCGTCGAGGATGCGGTCGGGGTCGCCGATGAAGTCGCGATAGGCGAAAAACAACGCCTCGACATACCAGTAGAGATCCTCCTGCCGTAGCGGCTCGGCGCGGTCCCTTTCGGGCGCGGCTTCGGGGTCACTGATGCGCGAATTTATGTCAGCCATGTTGACATATTTGATCTTGTTTGTTAGCCGGAGCAAGACTAACCTCTTCACGTTCGCGCTTTTTTCCGACGTCCCGCCGAAAAAAACGCGGGGGAATAATGTTTTAGGGCAGCAGCCAGCGCTATCTCAAAGAACCCGCTAGAGGCTTATGCCCGCCGCTGGAGGAAATTATGGCATCCGAACCCTTCGACCAAAGAGACGGCTTCATCTGGTTCAACGGCGCGCTGGTTCCGTGGCGCGAGGCCAAGGTGCATGTGCTGACGCATGGGCTGCATTATGCCAGCGCCGTCTTCGAAGGTGAGCGCGTCTATGGCGGCGAGATCTTCAAGCTGACCGAGCATACCGAGCGCCTGCACAATTCGGCCAAGCTGCTCGGCTTCGAGATCCCCTATAGCGTCGCCGAGATCGACCAGGCCTGCCGCGAGGCGGTGCGCGCCAACAATATCGTCGACGGCTATGTCCGCCCGATCGCCTGGCGCGGCTCCGAGCAGATGGGCGTCGCGGCGCAGAACAACCGCATCAATTTCGCCGTCGCCTCCTGGGTCTGGCCGAGCTATTTCGCCATGGAGCAGCGGCTGAAGGGCATCCGGCTGTGCATGGCCGAATATTGCCGCCCCGACCCGCGCACCGCGCCGTCGAAATCCAAGGCGACCGGCCTCTATATGATCTGCACCATCGAGAAGCACCGCGCCGAGCGGCTCGGCTATGCCGATGCGCTGATGCTGGATTGGCGCGGCCGCATCGCGGAATCGACGGGCGCCAACATCTTCTTCGTCAAGGGTGAGGAGCTGCACACGCCGCTTCCCGATTGCTTCCTCGACGGCATCACCCGCCGCACCGTCATCGGCCTCGCCAAGAAGCGCGGCTGGACCGTCATCGAGCGGCCGATGATGCCGGAGGAGATGGCCGATTTCGAGCAATGCTTCCTGACCGGCAGCGCGGCGGAAGTCACGCCGGTGTCGGAGATCGGCGATTACCGCTTCACCGTCGGCGAGATCACGCAGACGCTGATGCAGGATTACACGCTGGAAGTGCAGCCGGCGACGGCGAAGCTCGCGGCAGCAAGCTGAGCTGCTGCGCCAGTCGTGAATCTGTTCGGGCTGAACCAAGATCCTCCCACCCGCCGCAGCGCAACCTCTCCCTTGGGAGACGTCGGCGCGAAGTGCCGGGTGAGGGGTTCGTGAGTCAGCCGTGAGGCACCAACCCCTCACCCTAACCCTCTCCCCAGGGAGAGGGAATCGGGCAGCGGATTGGCGCGAGGTCCGGCTTGAAAACGGCTCCAGTAAACTGACCGCGCTCAAATAAGCCCGGCTCGTCGCTTCGCTCCGTCCGGGGCGACGAAATAACAGATCACCACCATGCGTCGTCCCGGGCGGCCTTCAGGCCGGACCGGGACCCGGCGCCGTCAGCGTGATGAGGGCGATTTCCGGCGGCACCATGAAGCGCACCGGGAAGCACGACAGGCCGAGCCCGGCCGAGACGATCAGATGCCGTCCGCCCTCGACGATATGCCCGTAAGCAAAGCGCTCGCCATAGCGCGAGGGCACCGCCGGACGGCCGATGAAAGGCAACAGCACCTGCCCGCCATGGGTATGGCCGGACAGCGTCAGCGTCACCCGTTCCGGCACGCGGGGGAAGATATCGGGCTCATGCGCGAGCAGGATGGCGGGATCGGTGTCGCCTGAGATCTGCGCGATGGTGGTCGGCAGGTCGTCGACGCCCTTGAAGCCGCGCGCCTGCGGGATGGCGAGCTGGTCGCCGAGACCGGCGAGCCAGAAGCGGCGGCCGTCCCCGCTCAGCTTCACCGCCATGTTCTCCAGCACCTCGATGCCGGAGCTCTCCAGCCCGCGCCGGACGGCCTTGGCATCCACCCACCAATCATGATTGCCGAGCACGGCATGGACGCCGAGCGGCGCCCGCAAAGCGGCGAGCGCTTGCGTCCAATCGGCGATCGGCACGATGCCGGTGCGAAACCGCTGCATCCCGGCGACATAATCGCCGAGCAGCACGATCAGGTCGGGCCTCAGCGCATTCGCCTCCGCGACGATGGACTCGATGCGCGGCACCGGCATCCACGGATGCATGGCGTGCAGATCGGCGAGCGCGACGATGCGCAAGGGCGGCGCGGCGGCGGGCCATGCCGGATGCGCCACCGTCCACTCGGCGAGCGAGAGCCGGAAGCGCGGCTCGATCACGCCGGCATAGGCGCTGCCGCTCGCGCCGAGCAGCACCAGGCCGCCCGCGCCTTGCAGGAATCGCCGCCGGGTCAGCATGCGCGCAGTCGCCGCATACACAACCTGTGCTTGTGTCCGATAAAATCCGTTACGCGATACGCAGCCATAATTCACCAACACTACGCCATGATCCTGAATGCATCATGCGTGAGCACCCGTCGATCAGAACAATTTTTGGGCTTTACGTTAATCTGCTCGATAAGGCGCCGGCATTGAACGGCGCTTGAACGGCGAAAATGGGGACAGCCTTCGTACATGCGTATGTTATTCATACTCGTGCTTTCGCTGCTCTTCGGCCTGCAGGCCGCCGAGGCGAAGCCCAAGCGGGCAAAGCATCGAGCCAAGCCCGTCGCGGCGGCGCCGTACTCGCCGGCCGCCATGGAAATCTTCGGCGCCCAGAAGCTGCCTTCGCCGCTCGCCGCCCGCTCCTTCGGCGGCTATGCGCGCGGCTGCATCGCCGGCGCCAAGCCGCTGCCCATTGACGGCCCCTCTTGGCAGGCCATGCGCCTGTCGCGCAACCGCAATTGGGGCCATCCGGTGCTGGTCGCCTATCTGGAGCGGCTGGCGGAGGACGCCAAGGCCAAGGACAACTGGCCGGGCCTGCTGGTCGGCGACATGGCGCAGCCGATGGGCGGTCCGATGCTGACCGGCCATGCCAGCCATCAGATCGGCCTCGACGCCGATGTCTGGCTGACGCCGATGCCCGCCAATACGCTGAGCCCCCAGGAGCGGGAAGACAAGGCCGCGACCTCGATGCTGGCCGAGGACGGCGTCTCGGTCGATCCGAGGATCTGGAGCGAGGGGCAGGCCAAGCTGATCAAGCGGGCGGCGTCCTATCCGGAAGTGGCGCGCATCTTCGTGCATCCGGCGATCAAGAAGGCGCTCTGCGTCTGGAACGGCGACAAGAAGGAGCCGTGGCTGTCGAAGGTGCGGCCCTGGTGGGGGCATCATTATCATTTCCACGTCCGGCTGGCCTGCCCGGCCGGATCGCAGGGCTGCATCAACCAGCCCCCCGCCGGCACCGACGATGGCTGCGGCAAGGAGGTCGATTCCTGGCTGAAGAAGCTGAAAAAGCCGCCCGTCGTCGCCACGCCGCCCGCTCCCACGACCCCGGCAAAGCCCGCCAAGCCGAAAAAGCCGATGACGGTCGCCCAGCTTCCCGCCGAATGCGCGGCCTTGGTCGGGCTGGACAAGAAGCCCGCTGCCGCCGCCGCCGCCGGCATCGTTCCGGTCGACGCCGTGCCCGTCCCCGAGCGCAATCCGTCCGTGGCGAAGAAATCCGCGGAGAAGAGCGAGAGGAAGGGCGGCTAGGAGGGGCGGTTGCCATTGCGCCGTGGCGCGGTTCCGTTGGCGAGTGCCCGCGTGTTGTGCCGTCGAGGGCGGAATGTCGGATTGCCCCGGGTGCGACTGACTGGACTGTCCAATCTCAATCCCGTCGCCCCGGCCGTAGAGCCGGGCCCTACTAGCCTCTCGGCTGCCACGGTGCCAGCGGCTCTGCCAATGGGTCCCGGTCCGGCCTGACGGCCGCCCGGGACGACGGGAGGAGAGGTCCAGGAGCACGCTAAGCGCCTTCGGGCTTAAATTCTCATCGGCCAAAAACGTCTTCCGAAAAGGACTGGTCTGCCCGCGGCGCCCCTGCAGCCAAGGAGGTGGTGCGTCCGGGCGGTCACGCGCTAAGCTGAAGGGCTGATCCTACCGCTCGCGGCCACCGGTCTCGCTTGAACGCTTCCCGAAAGCGTCGGCCCATCGTGGATGGCCGGTCCATATCACTTTCGTCGGAAAAGGAACGAGCCGGTATGGCTGAACAGATCGAATTCCCCATGCGCGCGGCGACGCGCTTCGGGCTCTCCGCGCCGCGCGACGTGATGCGCCAGCTCTGCGACCATTTCGTCGAGCATTGCGACGTCATCGTCGATGGCGACAAGGCCCGGCTGGTGGCCGAGTTCGGCACGGCGATCCTCGAATGCGACGACAGCCGCATGAGTGTCCAGGCTTTCGGTTATGACGAGAGCACGCTGTCTTACGTGAAGATGATGGTCGTCGAGCATGTGCTGGAATACGCTCCCTCCGACAAGCCGGATATCGTCTGGCGGGGCGACGGCGTCACGGGCGGGCCCCTGCCGTTTTTCCGGGAGATGCGGGTTGTCGGCGCTCGCGACGTGACGCCCAACATGCGGCGCGTCAGGCTGGCCGGCGAGGATATTGCCCGCTTCGCCAGCGGCGGCCTGCACATCCGCCTGCTGTTCCCGGCATCGGGGCTTGCGGAGATTTCCTGGCCGACGCTGGGCGCGGATGGCCGGATCGTCTGGCCGACCGGCGCCGCCAAGCTGACCGGCCGCATCTATACCATCCGCTCGATCGACGTGGCCAAGGGCGAGATGGACGTCGATTTCGTCATCCATGAGGGCGATGCCTATCCAGGCGCCGGCTTTGCGGTGAAAGCCAAGCCGGGCGACATCGTCGGCATCACCGGTCCCGGCGGCGGCGTGACGCCATCCGCAGACTGGGTTCTGCTGGCGGGCGACGAAACGGCGCTGCCCGCCATCGGGCGCATGCTGGAGGAATTGCCCGCTTCGGTGCAGGCGGTGGTGCGCGTCGAGATCCCCGATGCGGCGGAGGAGCAGCGGCTCGCATCGGCCGCCGGCCTGGATCTGGCGTGGCTGCATCGCGGAGAGGCCAAAGCCGGCACGACGACGCTGCTGGAAGATGCCGTGCGCGGCGTCGCCATCCCCGATGACGGCCGCAGCGTGTTCGTCTGGGCCGGCGGCGAGCACAAGACGTTCCGCTCCTTGCGCAAATATCTGCGCGGCGAGCGCGGGCTGACGCGCCAGCAGCACATGGTCGCGGCCTTCTGGCGCCGCGGCTTCGACGGCGACAGCCCGGAAGCCGAGGAAGCCTGACCGCTAAAGCGGAATGATCATGGGCGCTCCCGTGACAGGATCGGGCATGATGCGGGCCGAGAGCGCGAAGGAGCGCTGAAGATTTTCCGCCGTCATGACCTCATCGGGGCGGCCTTCGGCAACCACCCCTTGCGGCCCCAGCAAAATCAGATGATCGGAAAAGCGCGCAGCGAGGTTGAGGTCGTGCAGCACGCTGATCACCGTCGTTCCCGCCTCGCGGTTGCGCCGGCGCAGCAGCGAGAGCACCTCGATCTGATGCGGCAGGTCGAGCCAGGTCGTGGGCTCGTCGAGCAGGAGAAGCGGCGTCTTCTGGGCGAGCACGAGCGCCAGCCATGCGCGCTGGCGCTGGCCGCCGGACAGCTCGTTCAGCGAGCGGCGGGCCTCGGCCCGCATGTCGACGGCGGCGAGCGCCTCGGCGCAGGCCTCGGCATCGGCCTCGCTCCAGGGCGCGAGGAAGCCGCGCCAGGGCGTGCGCCCGCGCTTCACCAGATCCTCGACGACGATGCCGTCGGGCGCCAGCGGCGCCTGCGGCAGGATGGCGATGCGCCGGGCGAGCGCGCGCGTGTCCTCGGCGTGGATGTCCTTGCCGCCCAGGGTGACGCGCCCGCTGATCGGACGGATCAGCCGCGCCAGCGCGCGCAAAAGCGTGGATTTTCCGCAGCCATTCGGCCCGAGAATCGACGTGACCTTGCCCACCGGCGGCGACAGCGTCAGCTCGCGGATCACCACGCGGTCGCGGTAGCCGAGGGTCAGCGCCTCGGCTTTGAGCGTCATCTCCGTCACAGCTCGCCTTTCTCCATTTCGCGCGACAGGCGCCAGAGCAGATAGGGCGCGCCCAATATGCCCGTCATGATGCCGATCGGCAGTTGCAGGCCCGGGATCGCCGCGCGCGCGGCAAGATCCGCCAGTACGGTGATGATGGCCCCGGCCCCGGCCGCGGCGGCGAGCCGTCCCGTTGCGCCGCGCGCACCGGCGAGCCGTGCCCCGAGCGGCGCGGCCATCAGCGCGACGAACGGGATCGGGCCCGCAACGGCCACCCCCGCCGCCGCCAGCAGGACGCCCGTCAGCGCGAGAAGCCAGCGCGCCCGTCCGACTCTCAGCCCGAGCCCTCCGGCGAGATCGCTGCCGAGGTCGAGCAGTTCCAGCGCCCGCACCTGAGGCACGAGCGCCAGCGCCAGCACCGCGCCGATCCCCCACACCTGCAAGGCATGGCCCCAGTCGCGCGCCGCGAGCGAGCCGGCGAACCAGCGCTGCGCCTCCGCCGCTTCCGGACCCGGCAGGCGGGTCACGACGAAGGCGCCGAGAGCCGCGATCGTGTAGGCGACACCGAGCCCGACCAGGACCAGCGTCAGCGGGGCGACGCTCTGGCCCGGCCGATAGGCGCAGACGGCGACGACGGCGGCGGCGGCGAGCCCGCCCGCCGCGGCGACGAGCGGCATGGGTAGGATCAAACCGGCCGAAAGCGCCGCCACCACGGCAAGCCCGGCGCCGGCGGTGAAGCCCATCACGTCGGGCGCGGCCAGCGGATTGCGCAGCAGCATCTGGAAGATCGCGCCGGAAAGCCCCAGCACCGCTCCGGCGCCCAGCGCCACGGCGACGCGCGGTCCGCGAATGATGCGGATCGTCAGCGCGCCCGGCCCGTCGCCGCCCCACAGCCCCTGCCACAGCGCGTCGAGGCCGAGATGCACCTCGCCGAGCGTCAGCGACAGCGCGGCGGACAGGGCGATGATCGCGGCGAGGATGATGGCGCCCCTCATGTCTGGCCTCCCGGCAAGAGCCGCCGCGCGATCAGGACGAAGACGGGGCCGCCGATCAGCGCGGTCATCACGCCGGCGCCCAGCTCGGCTGGGGCGAAGATCAGCCGTCCCGCCGTGTCGGCCAGCAGCAGGATCGATGCCCCAAGGCTCGCCGAGACGAGCAGTTCGGCGCGCAGCTCGTGCCCGGTGATGCGGCGCGAGATCGGCGGCACCATCAGGCCGAGAAAGGCGACCGGCCCCGCCACCGAGACCGCCGCGCCGGTCAGCGCCGTCACGGCGAGCAGCCCGCCGGCCTGCACTCTGCCGGGGCGCGTCCCGAGACCCCGTGACAGCGCCGAGCCGAGCGACAGCGCCTCGATGCGCGGGGCGAGCGCGAGGGCCAGCCCGGCGCCGAACAGCGTCACGGCCGCCATGGCCATCAGCGGGCGCTCGCCGGCCTGGGCGAGCGAGCCCACCACCCAGAAGCGGAACACCTCCAGCGAATCCGCCCGCAGCACCACCACTCCCGAAACCAGCGAAAGCAGCAGCGCGTTCAGCGCGGCGCCCGCCAAAGCGAGCCTGACAGGTCCGGCATCGCCATGCCGTCCCCCGCCGAGCAGGAACACGGCCAGCGACGCCAGCGCCGCGCCCGGGAAGGCCAGCACCGCGACCAGCCCGACATCGGCCTGTTGCAGCAGCAGCGATCCGAAGACGATGGCAAAGGCAGCGCCCGCGTTGATCCCGAGGATGCCGGGATCGGCGAGCGGATTGCGCGTCAGCGCCTGCATCACCGTGCCCGCCATGCCGAGCGCCCCGCCCGCGATGATGCCGGCCCAAAGCCGGGGCAGGCGGATCGACAGAATGGTGACATGGGCCGGATTGTTCGGGTCAGGCGCCGCGAATGCCTGCCAGATCTCGGCGATGCCGACCGGGCGCACGCCGATGCCGAGCGTCAGCGCCGCCGCCACCGCAAGCAGCAGCATGACCCATCCCAAAGGCTTCATGGCGCCAGCCCCGCTGCCTTGGCCGACGGGACGGCCGTTCCCAGCGTGCCGTCCGAGGCGGCCGCGATGTCGTCCTCCAGCTTGGACAGGGCGAAGGGCAGCGACAGCACGCTGCAAAACGACATCGCTCCCGCGAGCAGCGCCCCGGCAAAAACCTCGCGGCCTTGCGCGTAGGCTCTCAGCGTGCGCCGCATCGGCAGGGCGACGAGGTCGGGCGCCTTTTCGAAGGCCGAGACCCAGACCAGCACATCGGCATCGAGCGGCGAAAGATCCTCGGGCGACAGGTCGGTGTAAAAGAGCTGCGGCGCGCTCAGCCGCTCCACCTCCGGGGTCGGGCGGAAACCGAGCTCGGCGAGAAAGCGCGCCCGCGTATCCGCGCCGACGAACGCCCCCGTCCGGCCGCCGCCATGATAGGCGGCCACCGCCGTCTGGCCGGACCAGGCCGGATGCCGCGCCGTCGCCTCGGCAAAGCGCTGCCTGACCTGCGCGATGAGATCATCGGCGGCGGCCTCCTTGCCGAGCGCGCGCCCGAGCGTGCGCGTCAGCTCGTCCCAGGGCGTGCCATAGGCCGAGCGGGCGGCGTCCTGCATCAGCACCGGGGCGATACGCGACAGCACTGCATATTCCGCCTGCGAAATGCCCGAGCCGATGCCGACGATCAGGTCGGGCTCCAGCGCGGCGACGACCTCCGCCGAGACCTCGCCCGAGATCAGGAGCGGCTGCGCGCCGTTGAGGTAAGGCTGCGCCCAGGGCCAGACGCCGAACGGAAACGGCCCGTACCATTGGCGGATGGCGAGGGGCGGAACGCCGAGCGCGAGCAGCGCATCCTGCGTCGTATAGCCGAGCGACACCACGCGCCGCGCCGGGCGCGGCAGCACGGTCTCGCCATAGGCGTGGGTGAAACGAATGCCGCTCGCCGAGTCGGCGGGCGCCGCGAGGCAGGCCGCTAGCGAGGCGAGCGCGGCGCGGCGCGTCATGCGCATGTGAATTGGACTTCTATCCGTAATGGTTGCGTCCCCCGGCCCTGCGAGCCGGGGACAATGGAAGGGGCTGGCGCGCGATGGCTTACCAAGTGTGCTTCAGGGTTGCCCGACCGTCCTGGCGTCGCCGTAAAAGGCATCGGTGCCAAAGTCCGTCGCGACATAGTCATTGTCGAACAGATTGGTGGCGTTCACGATCAGGCTCCAATCGTCAGCAAGACCATCGCGTCGACCACGGCGCGAGAGTCGACACCGTGTTGGCGCTATCCCGAAGGTCTGGCCAACCGCTCCGAGCGTAAGATCGCCATTGGCCGCATCTCCGGGGGATCCGCCGATCTTCCTGATTCATTACGCTAAAGTCCCCCAACATACTCAAACGGAGGCGGCTATGACGCCTCTCACGCATCTACGCACGCCGAGACATTCGGGCAAGGGAATTCCTGAGTGGACTACTCGGAAATTCCGCCGATGTTGCCCGGAATATACAATCCGGGCATCGATTGAGCGCGGGCGGCCGAACCACACGTCCGGACGCCCGCCTGGGCGCGCGTCGGCGATCTCGTCTGGTGGTGACGCTCGTCGCCAGCAGGCCCGGGAGCACTTTCCAGAGCATCTGGCCGCAACATGGCGATGGCGCCATTGCCGAGCGCGGAGTCGCGTTGCCGAGCGGATTTCGACATCGAGCGGAAGGAGGCCGTGCCTGGCGCGGGCTCTTCCATATCGTGGCGCGGGAAGCCGAGTAGCCGCGGGAGATCACCGAAGCGGGCCGGCTCCGCGCTTGTTTCGCCGGTCCCATACCCGCGATCGGACGCCGCCGATTAACCCGGCGAGCGTGTCTTCGGGAGGCTGCCGCCGCCGGCGCGCCCGTGCCCTGCTTTGCCCCGCGCTAAAGCCCTCCCGCCAGAATATCGGAGATGGCCTGGCGGCGGAGGCGGCGGTCGGGTTCGGGCTGGCGCTGCTCTTGCGCGAGCCGGGGCTGGGCAGGCGCCTTTTCGGGCACCTTGCCGGTCACATGAGGAACCTTAGCGGACAGGGATGGTCTGGGCTGGCTCGGCTCGGTCTTGAGGCTCGCCGGCCAGGGGCGTTCCTCGCCTGCCTGCTCGTCGGGGAGCGAGTGAGTGTAGAGATCCCAGACTTCTTCCTGGTCCTCGTCCCGGTCGCGCGGGGCGAGCGGGTCCATGCTTGCGGTTGATTGCGAGCGGTCTTCGCCGAGCGCGTTTCTGACCGCCCGGATGCGGAACATGTCCGAGACCGCGTCGCGCGATGACCGGCCGCCCTGGACGCCGCGCATGAGGACGCGGCCAAGCGCGTCGCGGCCAAGGTCTTCGGCCTGGATTTGCGCTGCGCCCGGTGATGCGGGCTGTGCCGGGATTTGTGCGGGCGCGACTGAGCCGGCCGCGTCCGCTTGTGCTGGACGAGCCGCTTTTTCGCTATGGTCGTCGCCAAGAGGGCGGGCAGTCCCTCCCAGGTCAGAAGCCGCCGGTTGTGGTTCAACCTCAGCCGCCGCCGCGCGCTGCTCCGGCCCCGGTGGCGCGGGTGGCTGTTCGCCGGCGGGCGACTCGGCCTGCGCCGGCGCCGGGTCCTGGCCGGACGCGGTTTCCGAAGGCGTTGGAGCGGCGTCCGGCGCTTCGGTCAAACTCGCCAGCTTCTGCTCGGGGGCAGGGGCCGGTTCGGCATGGTCCGCCGCTGGGGGCGTCCCGGCGGCGGGCGCGGGCGCAGCGCTGTCGCCGGCCGTGCCGGGCGCGGGCTCGGCGGAGGCCGTTTGCTGCTCGGGAGCGGCGCTGGCGTCGCTGGCCGTCTCGGTGTTCGGCGCGGCCTGTTCGCCCTGTCCGGCCGGAGCCTCCGTCCCGGCATCCGCTTGCGGCGCATCCGTCCGGGCGAGCGCGCCGGGCGGCTCGGCCGCGGCGGCGGGATGCGCGCCCGATGCGACCGCGTCGCGCTGCGGACGATGCGTCTCCAGACGCGCTTCGGCGCCGAAAAGCTTGGTTTGCTGCGGCGCGGCCTCGGTATTGGTCCGGACGGGGGTGCCGTTGCTCATCCGCGCGCCGGCATCGCTCCAGGGCGTCGATTCCAGCCGCTCGAGCGTCTTGGGCGGCGTGGCGACGGCGATGGCGACGCGCCCGCGATCCTCGCTCAGTACGGAATGCCAGACGACGCCGAGCACGCTGCCGCAGAGCAGCAGCGACATGGCGGCGGCGGCATAGAAGCGGAAGGCGTAGCGGCGAAACTGTTTCCTGGCGGCAAATTCCGGGCTGATCTCGCCGTCATGGCCGATCTCGCCGCGATCGTAGCGCACGCGCTTTTCGGCATCGTTAAGGATGCGGTAGGCGGTCGAGACGCGCTTGAAGGATTCCTGCGCCTCGACGTCGCCCGGATTGAGGTCGGGGTGGAATTTCTTCACCAGATTGCGGAAGGAGGCGCGGATCTCATCCGGCTTTGCCGTGCGGACGACGCCCAGAACCTCGTAAAGATCCTCATAGCGGGCGCGTTCAGGGACGGCATATTCGCGGAAAAAATCGTCTTCCAATTGCGGGAACCAGCTATCGGGGGGCGTCAGATGGGGAGGCAGGACGGTGCTGGCGTCGCCATGCGCGACCGCGATCTGTGCCTGCGTGAGATTGCGCACATTGGCGAAGCTGGCGCCGATGACGATGGCGCCGTCGAGCTGCGCGCCGGCCAGATCCGCATGATCGAACAGCGAATCGGTGAGATCGGCAGCGGTGAGATTGGCGCCGTCGAGGCGCGAATGCACCAGATCCGCCGCGATCAGCGTCGCATGCTGGAAATCGGCGCCCGTCAGCGTCGCGTAACGCAAGGCGGCGCCGCTCAAATCGGCGTCGCTGAGATTGACGGGCCCGCCATTACTCGGCCCGAACTGGCGCTGACTCAGGGTTAGGCTTGCATCTCTAAGATCAGGAAGAAGCTCAGTTTTATCCCTGCGCCAAGCATTCCAGACTTTTGGCCCTTGGCAAAGCTTATCCAGATGAACGGGATCTGCCACTATAGGTGCTCCCCACGAGCAAAGGTTCGTTAGCACAGAATGGCACGCAAGGGGCCGGGTGACCAAGGTTGGGTCGATATAAGGGCATTTGTGAGGCACCACGAGGTGTGCTTCGACAAAGCGGTGGATAAGCTTTCATAATTCTGGAAAACTCCCGCAGTCTCATTGCTGAGCACACGAGAGGATTGAGTCGCGCGAACGACTCACCTTGGTTCAGACCCTGTATTTGCCAAATAAAGCAAGGGCCGCGCAATATGGGAAATTGCGCAGCCTGTGGATATCGCAAGGCGGAACGATGGATCTGCCGCGGGCGCGGCGCGGCGGCAACTATTCCGCCGCCAGCCCCACATATTTCCCCTGGCCGACCGGGCATTGCGCCCACATCGCCGACAGCGCCGAGGCGAGCCAGTCCATATGCTCGTCGGTGTGCAGCGGCGTCGGGGTGAGGCGGATGCGCTCGGTGCCCTTGGCGACGGTCGGGTAATTGATCGGCTGTACGTAGATGCCGTAA
>NZ_MWLK01000022.1 GCF_002198715.1 Rhodomicrobium sp. R_RK_3
GGCGGAGCAAGGTAGGGGGCTGGAATGGCAAGAGGGGATGGGGTTGGTGGTGAGATAATCTGTACTGATAGGTATTCGAAATCTCCTCGAAGGCAGTATCGAGTATTCACAGATCCAATATTGCGGCATTGCCGACTGCGGAACGCCGCGGCGTACTGAGTCGCCGCTTTCGCGGGGATTTCGGAACCGATTACGGGTTGTGAGCGGCGTCCGTTATTTCCGTCTACCGATCTCGCTCGATAGGATGCGCGAAGCACGGCCCCTCAAGCCCCGCAATCAGCGAATTTGCGGTGCACGTTTTGGTTGAGCGGTTTCCCCGGCGGCAATTTCGCTCTAGATTCGCCGCATGGAAAGCCTTCCCGTCTACCTCATCAATCTGGACAAGGACCAGGACCGGCTGGCACGCATGAGCGCGCAGCTCGAGGCGATCTCGCTGCCGTTCGAGCGCGTTTCCGCCGTGCGCAGCACCGCGATGCCGGACTGGCTCCGCCCGTATTTCCTGCATCCCGATGGCTCGATCGCGTCGCAAATGCGGCCCGGCGAAATCGGCTGCTATGCGAGCCATCTCGTGGTGCTCAGGACGATCGCCGAGGGCGGGGTGCCCGCCTTGGTGCTGGAGGACGACATGGCCTTCGGCCCGGAGCTGCGGGTCATTCTGGGGGCCACGGAGCGGTTTCCGGCGGGCTGGGACATCATGCGGCTGTCGAGCGCGCACCGGCGGCGGGTGTTTCCGGCGCAGCCGGTGGCCGAGGGGTTCGTGGCGGTGAAATTCTCCCGCGTGCCGACCAATACGGGCGCCTATATCATCACGCCGAAGGGCGCGCGGCGCTTTCTCGGCTGGAAAGGGCTGCGGGTGTTCCCGGTCGACCAGGACCTTTGGCGCGTCTGGGACAATGGGCTCGTCACCTACGGCATCGCGCCGCGTGTCGTCATTCCGGCACCCGGCATTTCCTCCATCGACTCGCTCGGCCAGAGGGCGAGCCGGCGTCTGGCGGCCAGCCGGGGCAGCCGCCTCGCCGACGGCATCCGCAGGCTGGCCTTCGACATCAGGTGGCTGGGCCTCAAGAACTGGATGCTGTCGCTGATCCGGCCGCGCCGCCAGCGGGGCGGCGCGTCACGGATGCGCTGACGCCGTCTCCAGCGCCGTCACGATGTCCCCGACCACGGAGGCGACCAGGGCCTCGTCGTCGCCCTCGGCCATGACCCGGACGACAGGCTCGGTGCCGGAGGGACGGATCAGCAGCCGGCCGTTATTGCCGAGGCGCAGCCGGTTCTTCTCGATGATGGCGGAGACGCTCGGGTTCTCGAGCGGGCGCGAGCCGTTGGTGCGCACGCTTTTCAGCACTTGCGGCACCGGCTCGAAGCGCTTGCAGACTTCGCTCACCGGCTTGCCGCTGGTGATGACCACGCCGAGGATTTGCAGCGCCGTCACCAAGCCGTCGCCGGTGGTGGTGTAGTCGGTCATGACGATATGGCCGGATTGCTCGCCGCCCAGATTGTAGCCGCCGGCGCGCATCCGCTCGACCACGGCGCGGTCGCCGACCGGCGTGCGCAGCAGGTCCAGATTCATGCCGTTCAAGAAGCGCTCCAGGCCGAGATTGGACATCACGGTGGCGACGACGCCGTTGCCGACGAGGCGCTTGTCGGCCAGCCAGCTCTGGGCGATGACGGCGAGAAGCTGGTCGCCATCGACGATGGCGCCGGTCTCGTCGACGATGATGACGCGGTCCGCATCGCCGTCCAGCGCGACACCGATATGGGCGCCGACCTGCCGGACCTTACGGCAGAGCGCGTCGGGCGAGGTCGAGCCGCAATCGCGGTTGATGTTGAAGCCGTCAGGCGTGACGCCCATCGCCACGACATCGGCGCCAAGTTCCCACAGCGATTGCGGCGCGACGCGGTAGGCGGCGCCATGGGCGCAGTCGATGACGACCTTCAGCCCATCGAGGCGGATCGAGCGGTCGAGCGTGCGCTTGGCATATTCGATATAGCGGTCGAAGACGCCGTCGATGCGCTTGGCGCGGCCCATCTTGTCCGGCTCGGCGAGCAGGCCGGAGACGTCGCCGCCGACCAGTTCCTCGATGCGGGCCTCGAAATCGTCGGAGAGCTTGAAGCCCTCGCGGTCGAAAATCTTGATGCCGTTATCCTGGTAGGGGTTGTGCGAGGCGGAGATCATGACGCCGAGATCGGCGCGCAGCGAGCGGGTGAGCATGGCGACGGCGGGCGTCGGCATCGGCCCGAGCTGGAACACGTCCATGCCGGCGGAGGTGAAGCCGGAGACCAGGGCGGACTCGATCACATAGCCCGAGAGCCGCGTGTCCTTGCCGATCACGACCCGGTGGCGATGGTCGCCATTGGTGAACAGATGGGCGGCAGCCATGCCCACTTTCATTGCAATTTCTGCGGTCATGGGGCTGGAATTGGCCTGACCGCGAATGCCGTCCGTGCCGAAAAGTCTACCCGACATCAACTGTTTCCTCGAATGCTAAAAGGTTTGGCTCGAAGAGAAAATGATGGAGAATACGCATAGGGGGTTATCTTGAGTTAAAATACTTACCTTTCGCGGAATGATGTTGCGGTAAGGAAAATAAAGCCTGACGGGATTATTCAAATCTAATTAAATCTGCGTGGGTCAGCCTATAACATCCAGGGTTGTTGTGTTCCAGTAAATTATCTTCTCACATCATTTCAGGAGG
This sequence comes from Rhodomicrobium sp. R_RK_3, assembly GCF_002198715.1. Classification (GTDB taxonomy): domain Bacteria; phylum Pseudomonadota; class Alphaproteobacteria; order Rhizobiales; family Rhodomicrobiaceae; genus R-RK-3. Next base: position 2,697 of record NZ_MWLK01000022.1, read on the forward strand.
TCAAGCCCGGCATGGCTTAGCGGGGCTGCCAGCGGCCCTGCACAGACGCGCGCCAGACATCGAGGGCCTCGCGGGTCGCGGCGACATCGTGCACGCGCAGGACCTGCACCGCCTCGGCGGCGGCAGCAAGGGCGGCGGCGACGCTGCCATGGCTGCGCCGTTTCGGGTCGGTTACGCCGCTGATCGCGCCGATGAAGCGCTTGCGGGATGCACCCAGCAGCACCGGCACGCCGAGACCGTGGAACAGGGCGATGCCCGCCATCAGCGCCAGATTATGCTCGAGCGTCTTGCCGAAGCCGATGCCGGGATCGGCGATCAGCAGGCGGCGGGGGATGCCGGCGGCTTCGCAGGCTTCGATGCGGGCGGCGAGATAGTCGTAGACCTCGAGCAGCACATCGGCATAGGCAGGTTGGTCCTGCATGGTGCGGGGGTCGCCGAGCGCATGCATCAGCACGATGGGAACGCCCGAGCGTGCCGCGGCGGCGAGCGCGCCGGGGTCGTAAGTGAGGGCGGAGACGTCGTTGATGATCGCCGCGCCGCCCGCGACGGCGGCGGTCATCAGAGCGGCTTTGCGGGTATCGATGGAGATCGGCGTTGGGAGACCGCGAAGGCCGGCCAGCACCGGCAGGATGCGCGCCAGTTCCTCGGCCGCGTCCACCGGCGCGGCGCCGGGGCGGGTCGATTCGCCGCCGATGTCGATGATGTCGGCGCCTTCGGCGGCAAGGCGGCGGGCCTGGGCTTCCGCGCTCCCGGCCTCGGCGAAGTCGCCGCCATCGGAAAAGCTGTCGGGGGTGACGTTGACGATGCCCATGAGCAGCGGGCGGTTCAGCGCAAGGCCGGCGATGGGTGGGCGCGGTGCGGTCAGGCGGTCGAGCGTGGCGCGGATCTGCGGCTCGGCGCTGGCGGCGATGTCGCGGGCGGAAAGCTGGCGGCGGGCCGTCCGGCCGGGCACGCCCTCGATCAGTTGCGCGCCGAGAAAGGCGGCCGGACCCCCGGCGAGCGGCAAAGCCGCGCCTTCGGCGATGGCGGCCGCCGCCACGTCGCCCCAGATTACGCCGACGGGCCGGAGATAGATCTTGCCGCTCAAACACGCGCTCCTCGGGCCCCGGCGATGATCGCCGTGGCCGCCGCCATTTCTCTCATGGGGCGGGCGACGGCGGCAACCCCCGAAAGCTGCGGCGCGTCAGCCGGCGCGGCGCGGCGCGGCGGGCAGATTCTCCAACTCGCGCACGATGCGGTCGGCGATCTTGCCGAGCGGCGAGCGGACATGGGCCGGCGCCTGCTGCTCGTGGCGGAAGGTGGCCATATCGGCCTCGCGGACCAGGGCGGACCGCCGATGCCGCTCGTCACTCGACGTGGGCGAATTGCCGCCAAGCACGCTTTCGAGGGCGAACAGGCTGGCCTCGATGCCGGGCGGTGCGCCGTCGCTCTCCGTCAGCGGCGATGGCGGCGGCGCGAGCGGTTGGCGCGGGGGAGGCGGCTTCTGCAGGAAGGCCGGGGTTTCGGCGCGCGGCGGTGGGGCGGCCTGCGGCGCGGCGGCGACCGGCTGCTCGGGGAGGTCGATCTCATCGTCCAACTGGGGGAGCGACGGATGCGGCCACTCATAGGCGGCCGTGGTCAGCACCAGCGAGGAGAGCGCCTGCTGCATGGCCTCGCTGGTCGGGTCGGCCTGCGAATCGGCGAGGCGCACCGGGGGACGCGGCGGCTTCGGCTCGGGCGCGGCCTCGGCGGCGGGGGCGTCGAGATCGTCGGTGAACCATTTCTGGTGGGTGATCTCGGCGGAAAGCGGCGCGGAGGCGTCGTCGCCGTCCATGTCCTCGTCCTCCAGCTCGTGGCGCTCGGGCTGGGGCTCGGCGGAGGGCGCCTCGTCGGTGTCGAAGCCGTTGATGAGCTCTGAGAAGGCCGACAGCTCGGTCAGTTCGGATTTCTGCGGCTCATCCATCTGCACGGCCTGGGCGCGTATCGAGGGGCCGGCTGGTGGCACCGCCGATGAGGACAAAATTCCCGCGGCTCCCGTCATTGCAGTCTCCATCCGTCGATCATCCGCCGCTGGCGGCCTCGGCTGATTCGATCAGCCACGGCCACCACACGTCGAGGAAGCATGGCTGGCTTGCCGCACGCTGACCGGGTGGGCGCATGCACAGGTATCTTGTGGCGGTTGCGGTATCTTTTGTTTGAAAGCAACGCGCCTCCTCGCCGCAGCCCAACCCTCTCCAAGGGGAGAGGGTGGCGCGCGCAAGCGTGCCGGGTGAGGGGTTGCGGTCTCACGGCTGACTCACGAACCCCTCACCCCCGCCCTCTCCCAAGGGAGAGGGAGTCCGGCTGCGGATCGTGGAGGGCCGCGCGCTAAATCATCGAGCCCGGACGGAAGCGGGCGTCGGCGAGCGCTTCGGAGAGGCGGCGGAGCGGCTCGCGCGGGTCGGCGAAGCTCTTGGTGCCGAAGGAGATATATTCGATCTCGACGCCGGCCTGGCGCGCCTCCAGCACCAGGCGGAAGAAGATGTCGACCGCGCGGTGGTGGAATTCCATGTCGAGCATGATCGAGGGCTCGCCGCTCCAGCCGAGGCGCGCCTCGCCAGACTGGCCGAAGGAGACCGTGCCGGGCTTGAAATACATCTCGATCGAGGCGTTGACGAGGCTGCGCAGATTGCCGAACTGGCGGGTGCGGATGAAGGCGATGAGGTCGGCGGCGTCGATCAGGCGAAGCTCGGCGGCAACCTCGGCCAGACCGGCGGCGAGGGCCATTTCATGTTCGGCGTGATCGTCGCGGCATTGTTTCAGCATGGCCTGCTCGTGAGGCCGCGCAACCGCAGCCTTGCAATCTGTCGATCGGACGCTGCGCCGCCATTGCCCAAGGGCGTCAGGCGCCGAACATATCCGTGATTGGGAATGTGGGGGAGGGAGCTTGCGAGAGGCTGGCCGGGCGGGGGCCGCAGCCGGCGCGGGCCGCGGCCGGGCTATCGCGTCATTGAGGCAGGTCGAAACGCTGCGACGGGTAGATCAGGTTCGGATTGCGGATCTGCTTGCGGTTGTTGCGAAAGATCTGGGTGTATTTGGCGCCGTCGCCGTAATGGCGCTGGGCGATCTGCCAGAGCGTGTCGCCGCGGCGGACGATGATGGCGCCGCCCTCGGGCGTGGTCAGCGTGACGGGCGCGGGCTTGGTCGCCGGCACACGGTCACCGAGCGCGGCGAGCTTGGGAGCCGGCTCGGCCAGCGCCTGCTGATTGCCGTCGGCGCGGTCGAAGCGCACTTCGGCGCGGGCGACGACCTTCGTGGCCTCGCGGGCGAGCAGGTCGGCGCGCAGCGTATGGGCGCCGCCGGACAGCACGCGATTGCCGGAAAAACTCCAGGTGCCGGTCGCGTCGGCGGTCGCGGTGCCGAAATATTCGTTGTCGACATAGAGCATGACGCGGGTGCCCGGCGTGCCCTGGCCGTTCATGTGCAGCATGCTCTTGGCGCCGCCGTCCTCATAGTCGACCGAGGCGAAGCCGATGGGGCTGGGCGGCGCGGCGTCCGGCTGCGGCACGGCGACCGTCGCGGTCTCGAAACCGGCGGTGGCGGCGGCCTGCCTGGGCGCCGGCTCCGATGCCCCGGCTTGCGGCATTTGCAGCACGCGGGTGGATTTGCCTTCCTCGGTCAGCGCGACGAGCGGCTGGTCGACCTTGGGATCGGAGAGCGACAGCGCCAGCCTTTGCGCGGAAAACAGCGTGCGGTCACCCTTGGGGGACTGCGCGCGCAATTCGAGGGAATATTCGCCCTTGGGCAGCCGGTTGACCGGATGCACGATCCATTCGCCATTGTCGTCGGCGGTGGTGGCGCCGATTTGGCGACCGCCGCTTTGGATGCTGACGCTCCAGCCCGGCTCGGAGCGGCCGGCCATGATGACGGAGCCATCGGGCTCGGCCCTGACGATGTCGAAGGTCGGGCGGACCACGGTCGCGGCGCTCGGATTGGCCGGAAGCACGCCCGGCGCCTCGGTCGGATGCATGGTGCCGTCGTCGCGGGGAATATAGTGGTGGCGCAGGGCATAAATGCCGGCGCACATGACGGCGACGACAAGCAGAAGGAGGAAAAGCACCCGGGCTTTCCGCATCGGCTTCACCCTTCTCTCACTCACCGCGCGATGCCCGTGCCCTGTGGCTTGACGGCATCGGCTGCAAAAACATTTGCCTGCAATGCCTTAGCCTGGCTGGCTTGGTAACCGCCCTGGCGTAAAGCTTGTACGTAGGGAATAAGGCTCTTTTCAATCATTTCTCTTCTTTAATCATAAAAGCGCCCTGCGGCCAAGGCCACGCTTCAATCAAACTTTGCAGGCATCGATACCATATAGCGTAGATCGTAAGACGGGAAAGCGGAAGGTTCGAAGTGGTACATAGGACAGCTGGCGGTAATGGGACGTCAAAAACCCTTTTAAAGCAAAGGTCTATCAAGAGCATCTGCGTTTACTGCGGCTCAGGCGTCGGCGCCGACCCGCTCTACGCCGAGGCCGCAAGAAAACTCGGCAGCGCCATGGCCGATGAAGACATCGGGCTGGTCTATGGCGGCGCCAGCGTCGGCCTGATGGGCGAAATCGCGCGAGCCGTGCTGGAAGGGGGCGGCCGGGTGATCGGCATCAGGCCGCCGAACATGCCGGCGCATGAAATTCCGCTCGACAATCTCGACGAGCTGATCGAGGTGAATTCGTTGCATGAGCGCAAGATGCTGATGTTCGAGCGGGCCGATGCGTTCGTCGCGCTGCCCGGCGGCGTCGGCACGCTGGAGGAACTGGTCGAGCAGATCACCTGGGTGCAGCTCGGCCACCACGCCAAGCCGGTGGTGATCGCCAATGTCGGAAATTACTGGGCGCCGCTCCTGAACCTGTTCAACCAGATGCGCGCGCAGCATTTCATCAGCCCGGCGCTCGACATCCGCTATCACGTGGTCGACCGGGTCGAGGAGATCATTCCGCTGCTGCACAAGGCGCCGCGCAGCGACACCGGCAGCAACGCAACGCCGGTGCCGCTGGCTTAGCTCAGGAGACGCCGAGCTTCACCAGGATGGCGAAGAAGGCGACGAATGCGAACAGGTGAAGCCGCGGGTCGATTTTGACCCTGTCCGGCCGCGCCGCTCTGGGCACCATCACGAAGAAGGCGTAATAGGCCAGGATGCCGCCGGCGAGGCCATATTCAAGGCCGATCGGCGTCAGGATGATCGAGACAGCCGCCGGCAGCAGCGACTCGGTCGAGCCATCGCTTTCCTTCGGCCCGGCTTCCGGCATGACGTCATCGCTCGAAAGCGAGCTGGCGATGACGAACAGCCCGACGGTGAACAAGGCCGGGGCGACGGCGATCTTGGGGATCAGTTCGAACAGCGGCTTTCCGAGATAGGAAAACAGCACGCCCACGACGGCGAGCAGCAGAAAGCATCCCGCCACCCAATAGGCCGAGGCGCCCGTCCTGGCGCCTACCAGCTTGCCGGCGCTGTTCTCGGCGTAAAACACCACCGGCGACGTGCCCAAAATGGGCGCGATGACATTCATGCCCGAGTCGACAATGAGCGAGCGGTCGATCTTTCCGTCCCGGTCGGGATCGTCATTCGGCAGCAGATGATAGGGGCTGCCCGCGATATCGGCGAACATCATGTAGGTGACGAAGATGCCGAACGGGATGGCGACGAGCACATGATCGCCGAGCTGCGCAATCCGCGCGAAGCTCCCCGGCTGGCAGCTCCAGACCCAGTAGCAGCCTTCCGAGGTCACGCTTTTCGTCGTCATGCCCCAATAATGAAACGCCAGGGCAACGACGATCACCGAGATCAGCAAGCCGGAGCGGCCGATCAAATCGATGCTTCGGGCGATGACAGGCTTATGCTCCGCCTCCAGCTTCTTGGCGTAGCTTCGCAAGGTGACATTGAACCGAAGGATGGTCAGCACGCCCAGCAGGAACAGGCGGACGGCGGGCATGTCGCGCTCCACGCCGGCCGGAAAGGCGATGTCGATGCCGAGCTGAGCCAACAGCGCGCCGATGCCACCGACCACGGCGATCTTGATCGGCCGCGGGATCGCCTCGATTACCTCGCGCCGAAAGCCGCTCGACGACATCAGCATCAGCGCCGCGCCGACAAAGCAGCAGATCGCCAGCGCCTCGGGCCAGGTCAGGTCGGAATGCTGGACATATTGGGCGATGAAGGCGTTGAAGGCGGTGCCTGGAGCCAGGGCCGTCGGCGTGTTCGCGTACCAGCCGCAAAGCGCCGAGCCGAGCGCGGCGGCCAGACAGGTCGCATAGAAGACCGGCGCCTGCGGCATGCCGACTTCCGGTCCGCCGAGCACCAATGCATTGACGAATGGAGCATAGGCCATGGTGAAAAACACCGTTAGCCCTGCCACGCACTCGGTCCAAGGATCGTGTTTGGTCATTTGAATTGTGCCCCGCCGCATCGTCCCTCGCTTGTCTTAGCCAGCGACAGGGGGGGCGGCAACTCCCATCTGGGCGAAAGCTCTCGGCACTTGGAAACTGCCCCCGCGCCCTATAGGCTGGATGGCCGAAACCTTGGGCAGGGATCATCGCGCGTATGGCGTTCGACAATGAGGTGAAGGCAAAGCTGGCGGCGAATACACGGAATTTGCTGCATTCTGTGGTCCTGATCGGCGGCATCGGCCTGATCATGGCCGTTTGCGCCTGGCTGCTCTGGGGCCGCCCCGGCGTGATCTGGTCCTTCGCGCTGATCCTGGGGCTCCTGCTGCTCAGCCCGCGCATCGCGCCCGAGATCATCATGCGGATGTACGGCGCGCGCCGCGTCACGCCGCTGCAGGGCGCGCCGGTCTTGCGCGTGGTGGCGGAATTGTCGGGACGGGCGGGCCTGCCCGCCGCGCCGGTGCTCTACATCATTCCGAGCCCGGTCATCAACGCCTTCGCCACCGGCACGCGCTCGGATTCGATCCTGGCCATTACGCAAGGGCTATTGAACAGACTCAACCCCCGTGAGCTGAGCGGCGTGCTGGCGCATGAGATCGCCCATATCCGGCACAACGACCTCTGGATCATGAATCTGGCGGATACGATGAGCCGCTTCACCCATTTCATGTCGATCGCGGGCGTGTTCCTGTTTCTGTTCAGCCTGCCGATCGCGCTGATGGGCGGGCAAGGCTTCCCCTGGCTCGGCATCCTGCTGCTCTATTTCGCGCCGACCGCCTCCAACCTGCTGCAGCTCGGCCTGTCGCGCGCCCGCGAATATGAGGCGGATCTGGAAGGCGCGCGGCTCTCGGGCGACCCGGGCGCGCTGGCCAGCGCGCTGCATAAGATCGAATCCTATCAGGGCCGGATCTGGGAAAACATCTTCATGCCCGGGCGCAACGTGCCGGTGCCGTCGCTGCTGCGCACCCATCCGCCGACCGAGGAGCGCATCCGGCGCCTGCTCGCTTTGCGCAAGCCGCCGCGCTCACCGCTCGAGGTGCCGGAACTCGGAGGGGTCGCCGCGCATTTTACTCCGCGCCGGGAACGCCCCCGCTATCACCTGACAGGTCTGTGGCATTGAACATGATGGCATCCAGCCCTCCGACGATCACGGTCGAAATCATCTCCGACGCCATCTGCCCCTGGTGCTGGATCGGCAAAAGGCGGATTGAGGAAGCGTCGAGGCTGCTCGCGGGCAAGCTCGGCGTCACTGTCGTCTGGAAGCCGTTACAGCTCAATCCGGACATGCCGAAAGCGGGCGTCGACCGCGCGCTGTACCGGCAACGGAAATTCGGCTCGGCCGACCACTCCGCCCAATTGGACGCCCGCGTCGCCGAAGCGGGACGCTCCGCCGGCCTCGAATTCCGCCACGACCTGATGCGCTGGACACCCAACACGGTGGACTGCCACCGGCTGATCTGGCTGGCCGGGCGCGAAGGCTGCCAGGACGCCGTGGTCGAGGGGCTGTTCCAGGCCTATTTCGTGCAAGGCCGCAATATCGGCGACGCGGAAACCATGGCCGATATCGGCGAGGCCGCCGGCCTGGACCGTGACCGCGTACTGGCCCTGCTCGCGGGCGAGGAAGGCGCGGCCGAGGTGGCGCAGGAATTGGCGGCGGCGCGTCGCGTCGGCATTTCCGGCGTCCCGACTTTCGTGGTCGACGGCATGCCCATCGTCGCAGGAGCGGCGCCCGCCGAAATGCTCGCCGCCGAGCTGCTCGAGGCGCTGGAACGGCGCAAGACCTATCAGGACGCGTGATCTGGAGCGGGTAGCGAGAATCGAACTCGCGCGTTCAGCTTGGGAAGCTGACAGGCTGCCATTACATCATACCCGCGCAGCCTTCATAGATATCATAGACATTATCCGGCGCAAGCCGCATTAGCGGCCCGCGCGTTCACCCCGCGCCGCAGCCGAGTCGACCCCGTGCGGAGAGCCGGCCAATGTTGTCGTCCCGGACGGCGCGAAGCGGTGAGCCGGGACCCAATGGCCGATCCGCGATTGCCGATGGCGTCGCGCGCATCCCGCGCTCGTGCCCCGCGTTGCGCGGCGGGGATTTCCGTGACCTACTACGCGCAAATGCAAGCCGCAGGAGGAATGACCAGCATGGCGAAATCCGAAACGCGATCAGGCAAGGGCCTGTCCGATGAAACGCGCCTCATCCATCTCGGCCGCGATCCGGAAGCGCAGCACGGTTTCGTCAACGCGCCGATCTATCGCGGCTCGACGGTGATCTTTCCCAGCTACGAGGAACTGAACGCCTATGACCGCGAATATACCTATGGCCGCCGCGGCACGCCGACCGTCAGCGCGCTGACATCGGCCATCACGGCGCTCGAAGGCGGCGCCCGGAGCTGGGTCGCGCCGTCGGGGCTTGCCGCGATCACGGCGGTGCTGATGGCCTTCGTCGAAGCGGGCGACGACATTCTGATCACCGACAATGTCTATCATCCGACGCGGCGCGTGGCGAACCGGCTGCTGGGCAGGCTCGGCGTCACCGCGCGATTCTACGACCCGGCCATCGGCGCGGGCATCGACGAGCTGATCGGCGAGCGCACGCGGCTCGTCATCGCCGAATCGCCGGGCTCGCAGACCCTCGAGATGCAGGACCTGCCGGCCATCGCCGAAGCCTGCCGGGCGCGCGGCGTCTGGCTTGCCTTCGACAACACCTGGGCGACGCCGCTCTACTTCAAGCCGCTGGCGCATGGCGCGGACATTTCCATCCAGGCGGCGACGAAATATGTGGTCGGCCATGCCGACGCCATGCTGGGCATCATCACCGCGAATGAGCGCGCCGCGCCGTATATCCAGCGCGCGCATGAGGATCTGGGGCTGTGCGCCGGGCCGGAGGACTGTTTCCTCGCCCTGCGCGGCCTGCGCACCATGGCGGTGCGGCTGGCGCGGCATCGCGACTCGGCACTGGAGATCGCCGCGTGGCTGGAAGCGCGGCCGGAGGTTGCCCGCGTGCTGCATCCGGGCCTGCCGAGCCATCCCGGCCACGCGCTATGGAAGCGCGATTTCACCGGCTCATCGGGGCTGTTCTCGGTGGTGCTGAAGCCGTGCTCGAAAGCCGCGCTGGCCGCCATGCTGGACGGTCTTGCGCTGCTCGGCATGGGCTATAGCTGGGGCGGCTATGAAAGCCTCATCGTGCCTTTCGACCCGCGCGCCTATCGCAGCGTCACCGAATGGCATGATGAAGGCCCGGCGCTGCGCCTTCATATCGGCCTCGACGCCGTCGACGACCTGAAGGCCGACCTTGCCGCCGGATTTGCCCGCCTCGCCGAGGCGGCCTGAGCAGCTCAGCCCGCCGGGCGCCCCTTGGCCTTGACGACGCCGCCATCGCGCTTGCAGGCGCGGGCGGTGGTGGCGCAGGACCAGCCATTGGCGTTCTGCACGCAATCGAGCTTCTTGCTGGCGGCGAGATCGTAGCGGCCCCAGTTGGAGCCATATTCGAAGGCGGTGAAGGACGCCCAGGAGGCTTTGGCGGCCGCTTCGGCCTCCTTGCGCGTCTTGCCGCTGCCTGCCCCATCATGAAAATGCTCGGCCATGCAGATGCGCCGGCCGCTCTCCTTCTTCCATTCATGGATCGAGGCGAGGCCGGTCTCGTCGGCCTTGGCGGGGATGGCGGCGCCGAGCATGATCGCAATCGTGACAAGCTGCTTCTTCATTGAAAACCTTCAGCTATTTGATTGAGGAAGCGCTCGCCGAACGACTCACGCACCTTCGCGGTCTGCTTTATGGAAATGCGTATACAAACGCCGGAATGGCAATGAAGGATGCGCGCGCGGGCAAATCTGGCCCCGCGAGCGTTGCAAATTTGCATTCACTCGCTGTCGCGAGCCTTGCGGTCACAATCAGGATTTTTGGTGTGGAGAGCCGCTGCCCGAGGGCGCGCATGAAAGTCAATGAATGGCGGGAGTGACGGGGCTCGAACCCGCGACCTCCGGCGTGACAGGCCGGCACTCTAACCGACTGAGCTACACCCCCGACGCCGCGATGCGCTTGGAAGCGCGTCCGGCAGGGCTAGGATGTAAGGCAGGCGCGGCAGTCCGTCAAGCGCTACTGTCTGGCGAAAAGCCGGTTTAGCGCGGGATTGTATAAGAGCGAATTAGCGGCCGGCGCACCCGCCGCGCATTGTGTCCGCCGGATGTCGGGCGCGCGGACGTGGATAAGGTTCACGCCATCGCGTCGGCCTGCGGTCAATTTGATTACGCGTGTAACCGCACTTCACTTTCCAGTGGCGGCTGCGGCCATTCTCTGTTGGATGGAGGCTGGGGACCGGCGAGCCGACAGACGTCGGACCAACAATTGAAGGAAATTCTTAATGCACATACAGATCATCAACTTCAATTTAAAGGACGCAACTGAAGAGCAGTACCGCGCCATTGCCGACAGTCTGGCTCCGACCTTCGCCGCGATGCCGGGGCTGCTTACCAAATACTGGCTCGGCAACACAGCCGGGAACAGCTATGGCGGCGTCTATGTCTGGCGGGATCGCGCCGCCATGCAGGCCTTCATGAGCGGCGAAGTCGCCGCCGCAGTGCTCGCCCATCCCAATCTGGCGAATATCACCTCCGAGGATTTCGGCGTGCTGGACGCGCCGACACGCGTGACGCGCGGCCTCGCGGCGGCAGAAGCCGCCTACTGACGCCTCACCGCCTGACCGCCGAGCAGCCCGCGCGGGACGCGTTCCGCGCGGTGCATCGCGTGCGCCCGCCGCAAATCACGCCGGCGGCACGCGAAGATCTCGGTAAAGATATTTCGAACGCCCAATACAATCGTAATCGTTTTGCACAAGCGTTCGAAGGCGAAATCATTTATATGCACAGTAAGCCGATAGTAAAACATTCGGCTGACAAAAGGAGACGATCATGAGCGTAATTATTCGTGCAGCATTCGTTGCATTGCTGCTGGCCGGCGCTACGTCGGCGCAGGCCGGCTCTGCTGGAAATGGCTGGACCGACAATTCGGACCGTTATGGCGGTTATCACCCCAAGAGCCAGGAAGGCATCCGGGCATTCTGGGAAGACATGACCCGCCGCGGCGGCCGCTAATTGAATGCAGGCGGTGGCAGGTTTCCTCTTCCTGCCACCGGCCTTGCCTGCTTAGCGCCGGTCATGCCGGCGAGCCTACGCCGCCCGCCATGAACTTACGCATTCAGGCCGGCAGGCTGGCCGCTTCGCCGAAGGGGCAGGCGGCGCCGGCGCCATGCGTGGCCCTGAACTGCAGCATCAGCATCACGCAGGGCTCGGCCCCGATCTGCCCGGAGCGGTGGCCCTTCTTGCCATCGACGGCGCTGGTGCCGATATCCTGTCCCCAATGGATATCGCCCGGTCCCATCTCGACCCGCAGGCCGTCCTGCGCCTCGATGAACCAGCGGCCGGAGAGCGGCACCACCCATTGCGGCTTCGGGCTTTCATGCCACTCGCCGACCCAGCCAACCGGCAGCACCGCGAAATAGACCGCCTCCACCGCGTCGGGCATTTGCCGCATCCACATCGGCGCCGCCTGGCCGCCCACGCTTTGCAAAACGAAGCCGCCGAGGGCGCAGACGGCCAGACTGCTGATGCCGTCCGGCTTGGTCCAAAGGCTGTAATAGGGGATGTGCGGCGGCCGCTCCTGGTCGCGGCCGTCACTGCTCGGAGGTCCAAGCGGCGGAAGAGGCATGGGCGAACTCCCAAATAATTGGCGCGCCGCTCGAGACGCCGATGGCCTGCACCGCGTCGCGCCCCTGGCTCAAGGTATGAGCCGATCTTCCCGCAACCGGGCGAACAGATCGAAGAACGCATCGTCCGTCGGCTGATACAGCGTGAAACCGAGGCGGCGGCTCTTGGACATGTCCGTCACCACCTCGATCGGGCGGCCGAGATCGGCGTCGGTGTGCCAGGGCGAGATCAGCCGGTGGATGTCGGGCTCGGCGAGGCCGTGACGGGCGGCGATCTCGCGCCAGATGCCCGCATCATCGGCCATCTGCGTCTCGAGCGGGCGCACGATGCCGTCGAACGGCTCCGCCTCGATGCCGAACCAGCCGGCCAGCCGCTCCCACATCCAATTCCAGCGGAAGACGTCGCCATTGACGACGTTGAAATCCTCATTGGCGGCGGCCGGCGTCGTCGAGGCCCAGAGCAGATGCCGGGCGAGCAGCCGCGCGTCGGTCATGTCGGTCAGGCTGTTCCATTGCGCGGCGACGCCCGGAAAGCGGAAGGGCCGGCCGGTCGCCTTGGCGATGCTGGCATAGACGGCGAGCGTCGTGCCCATGTTCATGGCATTGCCGACCGCCTTGCCGATGACGGTGTGCGGCCGGTGGACGCTCCAGGTGAAGCCGTCGCGCTCGGCGGCGGCAAAGACCTCATCCTCTTGCGCGTAATAGAAATTCTCGATGTCGAGCCGGCCCTGCTCCTCGCGGAACGGCGTTTGCGGCAGCGCGCCTTTGCCATAGGCCTCGAACGGCCCGAGATAATGTTTCAGGCCCGTCACCAGCGCGACATGGCGAACGCTTCCCGCGGGGCTCAGCACCTCGAGGACATTGCGGACCATGGCCGCGTTGACGCGGATATTCTCGGCTTCGGTGTTCTGCCGCAGCCAGCTCGTGAGGAAGACATGGGTGGGATTGAGCCCCGCCAGCGCGGCGCGGAGCGAGGCCGGGTCGAGCAGATCGGCGGCGACGGGGGTGACGCCGTCCTGCGGGATCGGATTGCGCGCCAGCCCCGACACCTGCCAGCCTTCCCGGTTCAGGATTTCGGCGGCGGCGCTGCCGATGATGCCGCTGGCGCCGACGATCAATGCATTGTCAGCCATGCTCGCTCCTGACGTTCATCGGGGGATGTGGCCATCCCCCCGCCCCATTTCCAGACGGCGCCCGCCCCGGCGCCGTCCTGACCGGCGGCGTCGTTAACCATCTGTATCCGGAATGTGGGCTCAGGCGCTGACGTTGACGTCCTTCTCGGCGTCTTTGAGCAGTGCCGCACCGGCGCGAACATATTGCCGGGGCTGGATCATGGCGTGCTGGGCGGCGACGTGGATGTCGCGCATTCGCCGCTGCAAGGGCGAGGGCTCATATAGGGCCTGGCTGCCGCCCGCCGCGAAACAGGCATCGGCCGCCCTCCGCGAGGTCGCGATGACCCAGGTCGCGGTCTGGACGCCCTGGGCGAGATGCGGTTCGCCGACCGGCGTTCCATCCAGCGCGAGGCGCCAGACGGCCTCGGCGTCCCGCTCCAGCAAGGCCCGCGCGGCGCGCAGATCGGCCTGGATGCCGCCGAGCTCACGCAGGAACAGCTCGCTCTCGCGCATCGGCGCGCTGGTCCAGCGGGCCTGGCGTCCCGCCTTCACGAGGGCGACGACATCATCGAGCGCGCCCTCCGCGATGCCCAGCGACACCGCGCCCTGCATCAGCGGAAACACCGCCTTGGCGACCTTATAGAGGGGGCCGGGGACGCACGACTCGCTATGCTCGAAATCGAAGATATTGGTTTCAGGCGCAAAGGCGTCGCGGACCTGGACATGATGGCTGCCGGTGCCCTTCATTCCAGGCACGTGCCAGGTGTCCTCGATCTCCCAGGCGCCCGCCGGTAGCACGATCCCCCGCACGAGCGGCATGCCGGGCACCGCGCCGGGCAGCGGCTTTCCGCCCTCCGACATGGCGCAAAAGCCCATATACCATTCGGCGTGCCGGCAGCCGCTGGCGAAAGGCCAGCGGCCATTGACGCGCCAGCCGCCCGCAACCTTCTCCGCCGTCCCGCCCGGCTGGGTGGAGCCGGCGATGATGACGTCGGGACCCTCGCCGTAAATGCGATTGTAGAGGTCGCGCGAGACCAGCGAGGCGGCAAGCCCCACCCCGCCGCCGATGGCCGCGATCCAGCCGACCGATCCGTCGAGGCGGCTCAGGGCGGTGACCGCCTGGACAGCGTCCGGCGGGGAGAGTTCGAAGCCGCCATGCGCTTTGGGGACGAACATGCGGAAGACGCCGGCCTCTTTCATGCCCTCGACGACGTCGGCGGGCAATTGCCGGGCTTTCTCCATTTCGGCCGCGCCGCGCTCGATACGGGGGCGCAGGGCGTGAATGTCAGCCAAAAACCGCTGGATGGTGCTTGTCATTGAAAACGATCTTCTCATGCCGGTCGGGCGTGTCGCCGCGGATGCGGCGAGGCCGGTTGCTGGTGGGCGGCCAGAGCGGGATGAGGCCAAGCGGGTATCGGTTTACCGCCCGTCACCCCGCTCTAAATGTAAGAATCTAGATCACTGTTCATGATTTTGGATTGGATCAATCCAAAATCATCCGATCTAGTCTCGCCTTGGGCGCGTTACGGTTTCATGTCGCGGGCGGAGACCCGGTTACGATTGCAATGCTCGCGGGATGATACCGGGACTCCTGGCGCGCCCAATGGATTGGATCGGCGCAGGGTTCCGCGAGCCTTCTCTGCGGCACGATAGCGCCGCACCCTTGAGACCTTTGCAAAACGCCGGCGATCTATTCCGTCGCCCCGGCCGTTAGAGCCGGGGTCTACTCGCCTATCCGCTTGCCGCAGCAACAGCGGAAATATGATTGGATCCCGGCTCGGCCTGAGGCCGTCTGCCATGGGGGAGGGCTTGACGGCGGATCGGGTCAACGGCGCGCGTTGCTTCCGTCTGGTCTGGGCCACGCGCTAAAGATCGAACGATTGCTGCGCCGGTTTTGGCGGGCCCGCCCGGACGCCTTCCAGCTCCAGCATGCGGACCTTGGCGGCCGCGCCGCCTGGAGCCGAGAAGCCGCCGACCTTGCCGCCCGCCGCCAGCACGCGGTGGCAGGGGATGATGAGCGGCACGGGATTCTTGGCCATCGCCTGGCCGACATCGCGCGCGGCTTCCGGCCCGGCGCCGAGTTGCTTGGCCAGCGCGCCATAGGTGGTCGTCTCGCCCCAGCCGACGCGGCGGGCGGCGGCATAGATCTGGCGGAAGAATTCGTCCTGCGCTTCGAGGTCGAGCGCGAGGTGAGAGAAATCGACCGCCTCGCCCTCGAAATAGCGCCGCGCGGCGGCGACGGCCTCGAGCACATCCGGCGTCGGCGTGCCGGGCTGCGCGCCGCGCAACCGGCGCAGCAGATTGCGCTCGGTCGCCTCCGCGCTGCGGGCCGGCAACCGGAAGCGCGTGATGCCGACCCCGTTCCAGGCGATGCCGCAAAAGCCGCCTGCGGTGTCGAAGATCAGATAATGCTGTTCTGTCTGACCCATGGTTTGAGTACGATCCATTTCAATGAATACTCGTTTTCGAAATCCACGCGAAGGCGGAGATCCGGGCTCTGCCCGACCGCAAATGCTGCGGCGTACTGGATCCCCGCCTTCGCGGGGATTTCGTCTGAGAGTGAATTGAGCCAAGCAATCCCGCCTCTATTCAATTTCACGCTGCCGCCGCCGTCTCGCGCCGGCGCTCGAGCGCCAGCAAATACCGCTTGGCCTCGAGGCCGCCGGCAAATCCGGTCAGCGCGCCGCTCGAGCCGATCGCGCGGTGGCAAGGCGCCAGGATCGAAATCGGGTTCCGTCCGTTCGCCGCGCCCACCGCGCGATAGGCGGTCGGGCGGCCGACCTGCCTGGCTAAATCGGCATAGCTGCGCGTTTCGCCAAATGGGATGGTCAGGAGCGCTTCCCAGACCTTCTTCTGGAATTCGGTGCCGATCATGTCGAGCCTGACGGTGAATGCGGTCCGCTCGCCCCTAAAATATTCGGCCAACTGCTGCTCGGTCTGAAGCAGGATCGCGTGCTCGGGGTCTTCGCGCAGCGCGCCGAGCCGCACCCGCTTCGGATCGTCATTCTCCCAGAGGATGGCGGTCAGGCCCTGATCGCTCGCGACCAGTTTCAGCAGGCCGACCGGGGACGGGATGGTTTTGAAGGCATGGGCCATGGTCGATCTCCTTTCACCGGGCAGAATCGCGGCTTCACTCCTTATATACGCCTCCTGATCCGGGAAATAACGCCGGCTTTTTGCAAGGCCGGACCTATGAAAGAGCCGGCGCCGTCTCGCCCTCGACATGCTTCATCGCCGGGACCGGCAGCGGCACGGCGGCGATCAGCTCGCGGGTATAGGTCTCGCGCGGCGCCTCGAACACCTCGCGGCGCGAGCCGATTTCGACGATCTTGCCGGACTTCATCACCGCGACCGAATGCGACATGCGCTCGATGACGGCCATGTCGTGCGAGATGAAGAGATAGGCCAGCCCTTCGGTCTCCTGCAGCTCCAGCATCAGGTCGAGCACGCGGGCGCGCACGGAGACGTCGAGCGCGGCGACGCTTTCATCGGCGACGATGAGCTTCGGGCGCAGCGCCAGGGCGCGGGCGATGCAGATCCGCTGGCGCTGGCCGCCGGAGAATTCATGCGGATAGCGCGAGGCGACATCCGGCATCAGCCCGACGCGGCGCAGGAGGTCGGCGACGCGGTCGGCGCGGTCGGCCTTGTCGCCGATGCGGTGGATGATCAGCGGCTCGGCGATGGCGGCGCCGACGGTCATGCGCGGGTCGAGCGAGGCGTAGGGGTCCTGAAAGATCATCTGCGCCAGGCGGCGGATCGGGCGCATGGCGCCGGGGCCGTGATCGCCGACGACATGGCCGTCGATGATGACGGTGCCGGTGAAAGGGGTGAGGCCGAGCACGGCCTTGCCGGTCGAGGATTTGCCCGAGCCGCTTTCGCCGACGAGGCCGAGCGTCTTGCCCGCCATCACGTCGAAGGAGATCGCCTCGACCGCGGCGTGCCCCTGGCCGGCCCGGAACCAGCCGGCGCCGCCGCCATAGCTCACCGTCAGGTCGCGGACGGTCAGGATGGGAAAATCCTCCCCCTCGGCCATGGGCGCGCGCGCCTCGCCGGTGACGCGCGGTGGCCCGTCGGTCCCCGCCCGCGCGCCGAGGCGCGGCACGGCGGCGATCAGCTCGCGCGTATACGCGGCCTGCGGACGCTCGAACACATCGACCGCCCCGCCGATCTCGACGATCCTGCCTTCCTTCATCACCGCGACCCGGTCGGCCATCTCCGCGACGACGCCCATATCGTGCGTGATGAGCAGCACCGAGGTGCCGAATTCGCTCTTCAATTCGCGGATCAGCTTCAGGATCTGCGCCTGCACGGTGACGTCGAGCGCCGTGGTCGGCTCGTCGGCGATCAGCACCTTTGGCTGGCAGGAGAGCGCCATCCCGATCATCACCCGCTGGCGCATCCCGCCCGACAGCTCATGCGGATATTGCGACAGCCGCCGCTCGGCCTGCGAGATATGCACCGCGTCGAGCATCTGCAAAGCGCGGGCGCGGGCGGCGCGCTCGTCCATCGGCTGATGCGTCCTGATCGCCTCGATGAGCTGGGCGCCGATCGACATCACCGGATTGAGCGAGGTCATCGGCTCCTGGAAGATCATGGCGATGTCGCCGCCGCGCACCGCGCGCATGGCCCGGTCCGAGAGCCGGGTCAGCTCGGTGCCCGCCAGATCGATGCTGCCCGACACCACCCGCAGCGACGCGCGCGGCAGCAGCCGCATGATCGACAGCGAGGTGACGGACTTGCCCGAGCCGGACTCGCCGGCAAGGCACAGCGTCTCGCCGGCCTTCAGTGCGAAGCTGACGCCGTCGAGCACGCGCTTGGCGCCGCGATCGGTCAGGGCGTCGACGGTGAGATCGCTCACCGTCAACAGAGGATGCGAACTCGTCAGGGCGCCCACGGGTCCGGTCACGAAAAGACGATCCTCGGGAAATAGAAGGAGACCACCCAGTTCGGCAGATCGACGACTTCGGAAATCCGGAGGTCGCCGCAGACCGAGCAGAGCATATAGGCGTCGACGGCGCTGTAGCCGTGTTCGGCGGTGAGCAGGTCGATCATGCGCATCACCGCCTCGCGGGTGGCGACCATCAGGTCGGGGCCTATGCCGGTCGTTGCCTCATAGCCCGCGCCGTCGAGATGGCGGCTGACCGGGCCGGGCGTGGTGAAGCGCGGCGAGGCGAGATTGGCGCCCTTGACCAGCTCCAGCGTTGCCGCGACGTTCATCTGGCTCTCGATGGCCGTGCCGCAGACCTCGCCGTCGCCCTGCGCGGCATGGGTGTCGCCGATGGAGAACAGCGCGCCTTCGACTTCGACCGGCAGATAAAGGGTGACGCCCGAGGTCAGGTCGCGGATGTCCATATTGCCGCCCACCCGGCGCGGCGGCACGACGGAATGCAGGCCCGGCTCGGCGGGCGCGACTCCGATGGTTCCGGCGAATGGCTTGAGCGGCACCTTGCCGCCGGGGCCGAACAGCGACGGCGCCATGCTGGCCGGATCGTATTTCCAGACATGCAGGGCCGGTTCGGCGAACTGGTCGGCGAGCAGGCCGAAGCCGGGGATGTTGGCGGTCCAGCCGACGCCGGACGGTGTGAATTCGCGGATGGTGATCTTCAGCGCGTCGCCCGGCTCGGCACCTTCGACATAGACGGGGCCGGTGACCGGATTGACCTTGCTGAAATCGAGGTCGATGACGTCCTGCAGCGTCGCATTGGCGCCGATCTGGCCGCCGGAGGAATCCATGCATTCGAACTGGATGGTGGCGCCGGGCTTGGCGACGAGGGCCGGGGCGAAATCGCGGTTCCAGCCGAAATTATGCTTCGCGCGGTGGATGGTGTAGTCGCAGGCCACGCACATGTGGGCACTCCCTGGGGGTCGGTTTTTTGGACGAGAGGCTTGAGCAAGCGGCCTCACCCTCACCCGGTCGCCCCCGGCGCCCGCCCTCTCCCACGAGGGGAGAGGGCTAAGAGGAGGAATCCACTGCGCCGGGTGAGGGCTAAGCCGCTTGTTCCGCGCTTCCTACTTGATGAAAATCGCGTCGTAATTGATCACGCGGGTCGGGTCGACATAGATGTTGCCCGCTCCGCCCATGCGCTTCGACTTGGCCACCACGCGGCGCTCGTTGAACACCGGGATCCACGGCGCATCGGCCATGATGTCGGTGAAGATGCCCTTCCAGGCGGCGGCGCGCTCGTCCTTCTTGGCCGGGTCGGAGATCGAGTCGGCGGCCACGGCGCGCTTGTCCATCGCCTCATTGCAATACCAGCTCCAGTTCCAGCCACCCTGGATCGCGCCGGCGCAGCCGAGGATCGGGCCGTAGAAATTGGACGGGTCCGGGAAGTCGGCGATCCAGGCCATGCCGCCCGACCACACCATCGGCGCCTCGCCCTTGGTGCCGCCCGCCGCGATCACGTTCGGATTGGCCAGCGCCTTGATCTCGACCTTTACGCCGATGGCGGCCAGATCCTGCTGGATGGCCTGGGCAATGCGCGGGTTCGGATCGGTCGAGGAGGCATAGAGCACGGTCGAGAAGCCGTCCTTGTGCCCGGCTTCGGCGAGCAGCGCCTTGGCCTTCTTCACATCATAGGCATAGCCTTTGTAGGCCGCATTATAGCCCGGCATCAGCGGCGGCAGCACCTGATTGGCGGGCGTGGCGCGGCCATTGACGATGCGGGTGATCTTCTCCTTGTTGATCGCCATGTTGAGCGCCTGCCGCACCTTCAGGTCGTCGAGCGGCTTCACCTGCGTGTTCAGCGTCACATAGCCGGTCTGGAGCTGCTCGCCATCGATGATGATGTCCTTGGCGTCCGGGCCGTTCTTGATCTCGAGGAATTTCGCCGGCGGGATGCCGTCGCCCGCGATGTCGACTTCGCCCTTTTGCAGGCGCAGCACGGCGACCAGCGGCTCCTGGCCGATCTCGACGGTGAAGCCGTCGATCTTGGGCGTGTCCTTGACGTAGAAATTGGGGTTCTTCTCGAAGGTCAGCTTCTGGCCGATCACCCAATCTTTCAGCACGAAGGCGCCCGAGCCGACCGGCTTCTTGCCGAAATCGGCGCCTGCGGCTTCAACCGCTTCCTTCGGCACCACCGAGGAGAAGTTGATGGCGAGCACATGCAGGAAGGTCGCGTCCGGACGCGACAGCTTGAAGATCACGGTGCCGTCGTCGGGCGTTTCGATGCCGGTGATGGTCTCGGCCTTGCCGGCGGAGAAATCGTCAAAGCCGGCGATGGCGCCGAAGAAGCCCGCGCCCGGCCCTTGCGTCTTGGGATTGACGGCGCGCTCGATGGAATATTTGACGTCGCCCGCCACCACATCGCGGCCGTTCGAGAATTTCACGCCCTTGCGCAGCACGAACGTATAGGTCAGGCCGTCAGGCGCGACGGTGAAGCTCTCGGCGAGCGAGGGCACCAGGGTGTCGGTGCCGGGCGTGTAGTCCATCAGCCGGGAAAACAGGCTCTTGATCATCGACCAGTTCTGCCAGTCATAGCCGATGGCCGGGTCGAGCGTGGCGATGTCGTCCTTGTAGGTCACGGTGATGGTGCCGCCCGCGGCCAGCGCGGGAAGCGGCAGGAGTGCGATGCACCCCGCCAATGCGGTTCGCTTCAGCCAGTTCTTCATCATGTCCTTCGTCCCCTTCTGCAAAGTTTTTACCGGGCGCGGATGCGCGGATCGATCAGCGGCGCGACGAGGTCGGCAATGAGGTTGCCGGCGACGATCGCGAAGGCGGAGACCAGCGTCACGCCCATGATGATCGGCAGATCCACCTGCTGGATCGCTTGCCAGACGAGCTGGCCGATGCCGGGCCAGCCGTAGACCGCCTCGACCACGACGACGCCGCTCATGAACTGGCCGATGTCGATGCCGATCATGGCGATGATCGGCAAAAGCGCGTTGGGCAGCGCATGGCGGAAGATGACGCGGCGCTCGGAAATCCCCTTGGCGCGGGCGGTGCGCACATAATCCTGGTTCAGCACGTCGATCATCGCCGAGCGCACCATGCGGGCGTACCAGCCCGCGCCGAGCACGCCGAGCGTCAGCGCGGGCAGCACGACATGCGCCGCCGTGCCGAAACCGGACATCGGGAACCAGCCGAGCATCAGCGCGAAGACGTAGAGGAGCAAAAGCGCGACGACGAATTGCGGCGCGGAGACGCCGACGAAGCAGGCTGCCATCACCAGCCGGTCGACCGGGCCGCCGCGATTGAGCGCGGCGATGACGCCGAAGATCAGGCCGAGCGCGACTTCGACGGCAATGCCCGCCGCCATCAGGATAAGCGTGGCAGGCAGCCGCGCCAGAATCAGCGTGACGACCTCGGTCTTCTGCGTGTAGGAGCGGCCGAGATTGCCCTGCGCGAGATTGCCCAGATAGTGCAGGAACTGAGTCAGCAGCGGCTGATCGAGGCCGAGCTCGTGGCGAATGTTGGCGACCGTCTGCGCCGTCGCCGAGCGGCCGGCGAGATTGACCGCCGGATCGGCGGGCAGGAGATAGAGCAGCACGAAGGTGATGGCGGCGACGCCGAGCAGGATGAGCGCGGAGGCGGCGAGGCGCTGGGCGATGAGTTTGATCACCTCACATCCTCCCGCGCTGGGTCGGATCGAAGATGTCGCGCAGGGCGTCGCCGACCAGATTGAAGGAGAGCGCCGTCAGCAGGATGGCGATGCCGGGGAAGAACACCAGCCAGGGCGCGCCCGAGAAGAAACTCTGGCTCTCGAAGATGATGTTGCCCCAGGACGGCTCCGGCGGCTGCACGCCGATGCCGAGGAAGGACAAGGTCGCCTCCAGCAGCACGGTGGTCGCGATGCCGAGCGTGCCCCAGACGATGGCGGTCGGCATCAGATGCGGCAGGATATGCAGGAAGATGATGCGGCCATGCCCCGCCCCCAGCGAGCGCTCGGCGAGGATGAAGTCGCGTTCGACGAGGCCGCGCGTCTCGGTATAGACGATGCGCGCCACCTGCACCCAATTCACCATGGCGATGACCATGGCGACGATCCACAGGCTCGGCCGGAAGATCGCCGCCAGCACGATGGCGAGCAGGAGCGCCGGGAAGGCCATCATCAGGTCGGTGAAGCGCATCATGGCATTGCCGACGGCGCCGCGCAGATAGCCGGCGGTCATGCCGACGAACAGGCCTATGGCGACCGCCGTGCCATTGGCGACGAGGCCGATGATGAGCGAGGTGCGCGCGCCGTAGAGCAGGCGCGAGAGGAGGTCGCGGCCGAGCGCGTCGGTGCCGAGCAGATAGGTGGCGTCGGGCGGGATCGGCGCGCCTTCGAGCGTCAGGCCGTCGAAAAGCTGCTCGCTGGGCGAAAACGGCGCCAGGAGCGGCGCGCCGATGGCGGCGACGACGACCGTCAGCACCACGGCGAGGCCGAACAGGGCGGTCGGGCGGCGGGCGATTTCGCGCAGCACCCGCATCAGCCGGCCTCCGGCAGCGGCACAATGCCGGCGAGCCATTCGCCCGCCGCCTGTTCCATGGTGATGCGGCGGCCCATGGCGGCGCGGCGCAGGCGGCGATAGGCGGTGTCCTCGTCGAGACCGTGGCGGCTCATGATCGTCATCACCGCGCCATGCACCAGCGGCCGCATCCGGATGCGCTCGTCCTGGAGGGCGCGGCGTTCCGCATTCGCGATGCGCTCGAGGTGCACGCAGACGGCCAGCACCATCACCGGATAGATCGCCGAGGCAACCACCGGCTTGGACAGGATCGCCCCCGCGCCCTGGCCGAGCGCCCAGGCGACGCGGCCCGGCGCTTCCGATTGCAACAGCGCGACGACCGGCAGCGGCGCGGGTTCCTCTTCCCAGGGCAGCAGGCCGCACCAGCCCTGATCGGCGTCGACGAAGACGATGTCGGCGGGAGTCCGGCCGAGATCGAGCGGTTCCCACTGCACCTGCACGCTGAGGCCCAGCCGGTTGAGCTGGCGAACCATGCGGCCCATGCTTTCGTCCTGGCGGTGCAAAATCACCGCGCGCCAGCCGACGAGTTCGGGAAGCTGGGTCATGACACCACCCTCAGATTGCCCCGGCCGCCTTTCATGCGCGCCGTCAGATAGGGATCGGCCGCCATCGCGGGCCGTGATGCGACGATGTCGAAGCCGCCATCCGCCGTTATCCGCCCGAGATGGAAGGGCAGCGCGGCGTGATTGGTGCGCGGGTCGATGCGCAGCGGCCCATGCGGCGTGTCGAAGCCGCGCCCATGCACGGCGGCTTTGACGGCGGCGGGATCGTCGCTGCCGGTCTCGGCGATGGCGGCGGCCAGCATGTGGACGGTCGTATAACTCGCCTCGAAGAAGGCCGAAACCCGCCGTCCCGCCCCGAAGGCGGCCGCGACGCGCGCCTTGAAGGCGACGTTCTCGCGCAGGTCCAGAGTATCGAAATAGCTCGCCGCCGAGAGATTGCCCGCCGCGATGCCGTCGCCGACCGCGCCCAGCTCGCATTCCGTCAGATCGCAGCTCACCACGGGACGCCTCTCCGGATGGAAGGCCCTGTCGCGCTCGCCGAGCGCGTGATAGGCGCGCAGGAAGGCATAGGACGCGGGGCCGATCAGATTGTTGAGGATGAAGTCCGGCCGGCGCTCGCGGATCTCGCCGATCAGCCGCTCGACATCGGTCTCCTCCAGCGGCAGGCAGCGCTCGCCGACCACCTCACCGCCGGCTTCCAGAAGCAAATCCCGGGCCAGCCGGTTCATCTCCCAGCCCCAGACGTAATTGGCGCCGATGAGAAAAGCGCGCTTGCCCTGGCGCGGCATCAGATAGTCGAACAGCGGGATCAGGTGCTGGTTCGGGCAGGCGCCGGTATAGATGACGCTTTCATTGGCCTCGAAACCCTCATAGGGGCAGACATACCAGAGCAGGCCGTCATGCTTCTCGATCAGCGGGATGACTTCCTTGCGGGCGATCGAGGTGATGGTGCCGACGATCTGGCGGCAGCCGGCCTCGCCGAGCATGGCGCGGGCCTCGTCGAGATAGCGGCGCGGATCGCCCTGCGGGTCGGCATGGATGGCGTCGAAGCGGACCGGCGCCGACGGATCCGCCGCCAGTTCGGCCAAGGCGAGATCGGCGCCGTCGCGGCAATCCCGGCCGATGGCGGCATAGGGCCCGCTGGTGGAGAACAGGATGCCGATCGTGACGCTCTTACCCATCGTGCTCATCACAACAAAAACCCCACGACGCGCTCCGGCCGAATGGCGGGACGTCATGGGGCGAAACTGCCCGGCGGCCTCTTCGGCCAATGTCGTCGGCGTGCGATGCACACCGATTAGGCACGCATTTTAAATAAGCATTTAACACATTGTCAATGCTGCATTCAAGGGAGCGGCAGCTTGTCTCGGCGCTTGCAACGCAGCGTGTATTCTTAATATCCCGGAAGCCGCATCCGCATCTCGATCCAGCGCAGCAGCACCGTCAGCCCGCCGGAGAGGATCAGGTAGAGGATGACGGCGTAGACGAAGATGTCGAGGCTGTAGCTGCGGGCAAAGATCGTTCGCGTCTGGCCCATCAGGTCGAGCACGGTGATGGTCGAGACCAGCGCGCTGCCCTTCAAGAGCAGCAGCACCTCGTTGCTATAGGCCGGCCAGGCGATGCGCAGCGCCTGCGGCAGCACGATGCGCCGCATGGTCGTCCACCAGCTCATGCCCGAGGCGACGGCGGCCTCGAGCTGCCCGTTCGGCACATTGACGATGCCGCCCCGGATGATCTCGGCGGAATAGGCCGAGGTATTGATGGTCAGCACGATCAGCCCGACGGAATAGGCGTCGCGGAACAGCGGCCAGAGCAGGCCGAGGCCGCTCGCCCCGAGCGCGCCGAAGCCGTAATAGAAGATCCAGAGCTGCACCAGCAGCGGCGTGCCCCGGAACACATAGCTATAAGAATAAGAGAGTGCGGAGAGTATGCTCGAGCGCGACGTCCGCGCCAATGCGAGGCCGATGGCGAGCGGGAAGCCGATCAACGTGGCTATGACGAGCAGTTCGATCGAAACGAAGAAGCCGTCAATGAAACGGCCGCAACTCGTGGCGAACAGCGTCGGCGAGACCGGCCGCAGCGCCGCGCAGACCGTGTCCGATGCCCAGATCTTAGCGTCGAAATAGAAATCCAAGGGCTACACTCCCGCCATGCCGCGCCGCGCCCGCCGCTCCAGGCCGTTGCGGGCAAGGTCGGAGACCCCCGTCAGCACGAGGTAGATGGCGCCGGCGGCGAGGTAGAAGGTCAGCGGCGCGCGGGTCGATTCGCTGCCGATCTTGGCTTGGCGCAACAGATCGTCGACGGCGATGACGGCGGCGAGCGAGGTGTCCTTCAGCAGCACCATCCAGAGATTGCCGAGGCCCGGAATCGCAAAGCGCCACATTTGCGGCAGCCGGACGCGGTTGAAGGTCTGCCAGTCCGACATGCCACAAGCGATGGCGGCTTCGATCTGCCCGTTCGGCACGGCCATATAGGCGCCACGGAACACTTCGGCCGCATAGGCGCTGAAGATGGCGGCGAGGCCGATGACGGCGGCGAGAAAGCGCGGCATCTCGAAAGCAACGTCGAGGCCGACCGCGACCAGCACCGCCTGCACCGCGCGCTCGATGCCGAAATAGAACAGCAGCAGGATCAGGAATTCGGGCGTCGCCCGGATGAAGGCGATATAGAGGTCGCCGATATAGCGCGGCAGGCGGTGTTTGGAGAGCTTCATCGCCGAGAGCAGCAGGCCGAGGCTGAGGCCCAGCGCCAGCGCGCAAACCGCGAGCTGCAACGTGACCAGCGTGCCGCGCAGCAGCTCGTCGCCCCAGCCGCCATCGCCAAAACTCAGCAATCCGAGCGCTCCAGTCACGCCGCCCTCCTCCGTCCGCGCAATCGCATAAGAGAATGCCGCGCGGAGGTGATCCGCGCGGCATCGTCCGTCTCAGGACGCCGTCATCATCCGATCAAAAAATATCGAACGGGAAATATTTGGCGTTGAGCTTGCCATAGGTGCCGTTGTCGCGGATGGCCTTGAGGGCCTTGTTGAAGGCGCTTTGCAGCTCGGTGTCGCCTTTGCGGACGGCGATGCCGATCTTGTCGTTGAGGTCGATCTTCTCGCCGACGAACTCATATTCCGGCTTGTCCTTCAGCCAGTCATAGGCCGGGTAGACGTCGGAGACGAGCGCGTCGAGGCGGCCGGCCTCCAGGTCGCTATAGGCGGCGGTCTGCGTATCGTAGAGCTTCACGGTCGAGGTGCGGCCGAGCTTGTCTTCCGAATAGGTCGCGGCGACCGTCGAGCGCTGCGCGCCGACCGTCTTGCCCTTCAGCCCGTCCGGACCGGTGATGCCCGAGCCCTTCTTGGCCAGGATGCGCAGGTAGTTCGAATAATACGGGTTGGTGAAGTCGACCTTCTGCTTGCGCTCGTCAGTGATCGACATCGAGGCGGAGATGGCGTCGTATTTCTTCGCCTCGAGGCCGGGGATGATGCCATCCCAATCCTGCGCGACGATCTCGCATTTCGCCTTCATCTCCTCGCAAAGCGCCTTGGCGATATCGACGTCGAAGCCGATCAGCGCGCCGGTCGAATCCTTGGCGTTGAAGGGCGGGTAGGCGCCTTCGGTGGCGATGGTGATGGTCTTTTGCTGCGCCCCGGCCGGGCCGGCGGCAATCGCGCCGGCGACGACAAGCGAAGCGAACATCAGTTGTTTCAACATGCGCATCGAGATCCCTTTCTGTGATGGCTGTATTGGCGGCAGGTTTGGCTTTGGATGTCCATCATTGCAGGATGTTGGACAGGAATTTCTGGCAAGCCTCGGTCTGGGGCCTGCGGAACAGCTCGGCCGGCGTCCCTTGCTCCGCGATCCCCCCCTGGTGCAGGAAGATCACCTTGTTCGAGACTTCCCGAACGAAACTCATTTCGTGGCTGACCACAACCATGGTGCGGCCTTCCGCCGCCAGGTCGCGCATCACCTTCAGCACTTCGCCGACCAGTTCGGGATCGAGCGCCGAGGTCGGCTCGTCGAACAGCAGGATCTTCGGCTCCATGCAGAGCGCCCGGGCGATTGCGGCCCGCTGCTGCTGGCCGCCCGAGAGCTGCGCCGGATAGGCATTGCGCTTGTCGGCGATGCCGACGCGGGCGAGCAGCGCCTCCGCCTTGTCGCGCGTCTCGGCTTTCGGCGCGTTGAGCACGTGGATCGGCGCTTCCATGACATTTTCGATGATGGTCTTGTGGGACCACAGGTTGAAGCTCTGGAACACCATGGCGAGGCGCGCCCGCATCAGCCGCACCGCCTTCTGGTCGCGGATGCGGCGCGGTCCGCCATCGTCCTGCGACAGCGGCAGCCGCACGCCGTCGATCCAGATATCGCCCCGGTCGGGAATGGCGAGAAGGTTGATGCAGCGCAAGAGCGTGCTCTTGCCCGAGCCCGACGCGCCGATCAGCGACACGACCTCGTGCTGGGCGGCTTCGAGTGAAACCCCCTTGAGCACTTCCAGCTCGGCGTAGCGCTTATAGATGTTCTGGACGCTCAAATAGGACTGGATGGGACCGGTAGAAGATCGCTCCGGCACTTCATCCATGATCTCGCCCCTTGGCGCAAGTTTTGCTCCAGCAGGCGCAATAAGCGCCCGCTTGACGCTAGCGTTAGTCCACATGGCCCGCAAGCTTTTTCAATCCCCTCCGGCGCCGGATTGGCGCCCTGCTGCAACCTCGATACGACATCACCTTCCGCCCCGCCCGATCCGTGAGCATTCGCTCCGATTGCAGCTTCCTAATTCAGCACCTGTGCCAAAGCTGCAACGCCACCAGTGCCTTAGGACGGCTCCATCATATTTAATTCTGGATTTAATCAAATTAAGCGGGAATCTTATGTTCCATCGAAGGGGATGGAGGCTGGGAGGCTGCCCGCCCTTCTTTAGGCACTCATGGGGGAGAGATATAGATGGTAAGTCGTATTACATTGGTCGCAGCTGCAAGCATGTTGCTTGGTGCTGCAATGACGCCGGCGAAGGCCGCCGACCTCGGCAAGGGCGGCGTTTCAGACCTGGAAGACCGCGTTGCTGAACTGGAAGCAACCGTTGCTCGCAAGGGCAACCGCGTCGTCACGCTGCAGCTCTACGGCACGGTCGCCAAGGGCCTGCTGATCTGGGACGACGGCAATGACTCCGACGCTTATGTCGTCGACAATGACGCGATCACCACGATCCTCGGCTTCAAGGGCGAAGCTCAGATCAATCCCGGCCTGAAGGCTGGTTACAAGATCGAACTCGGCGTGAGCGACTCCTCGTCGGCTGGCGTCAGCGCGACTGACGACGAAGGCGACGGCGGCGCGACACTCTCGATCCGTCAGAACAACGTGTATATCGAGAGCTCCACTTACGGCCGGTTCACGATCGGTCAGCAGTCGACCGCTTCGGACGGTGCAGCGGAAATCAGCCTCGCCAACACGCTGATCGTCGCCAATCCCGACCACACGCCGAACTTCGATGTTGTGAACGGCAGGGGCACAGTTCAGCAGTACGCCGCTGATTTTGATGGCGGCCGCGACGACCTGATCCGTTATGACTCGCCGTCCGTTTACGGCTTCATTTTGTCGGCCGCTTGGGGCGACGACAACTATTATGACGTAGCTCTGCGCTTCGCGAAGGAATTCAATTCCGTCAAGGTTGCAGCAGGTATTGCATACGCTAAGGCTGAAGACGATAACGTCACCTCCGATCTCGGCACGTACGAGCAGGTGGTTGGTTCTATCTCCGTGATGCATGTGCCGACCGGCCTGTTCGCCAACTTTGCGGCTGGCCAGCGTGACAACGAAGATACCGATGTCGAGGGTAGCTTCTACTTCGCGCAGGCCGGTATCGAACGGAAGTTCTTCTCATACGGCGCCACGACGCTGTATGGTGAGTACGGCAATTATGAAGACATTACCTTCGAAGGCACGAGTGCCGAACTCTGGGGCCTCGGCGTCGTTCAGCACATCGACGCAGCCGCAATGGACCTCTATGCTCAGGCTCGTTTCTGGTCGTTTGAGGACGATGCTTTGGCTGGTGACCCGGAAGATGTCTCCTCGCTCATGATCGGCGCGAAGATCGACTTCTAATTGCGATAATATCGCGGTGCTGGAGGGGCCCCTTCTCGGGGCCCCTTTCGTTTTTGAGAACTCCACCCGCCTGCGACTGATTCGTCTCCGAAGGCCGCCGCAGACCACGTAAGTGATTCGGCACTTGCCTACCTCCGCCCGGAATTGCTAGCGCCATAGCGACCGAATCGACCGGCGGCGGCGCTCAGCTCGCCGCGGTTGCGCTGCCATCGGCCTTTCGCGCCGCCGCGCGGGCCGGATAGCCGATAGCCAAGAGATCCAATGAACCGCCTTACAGCCGATTTCCTGCTGCTGCTCGCAGCCGCCATCTGGGGCCTCGCCTTCTATTTCCAGAAGGAGGCGATGAGCGACATTGGGCCGTTCCTGTTCATCACGGCGCGCGCGCTGGTCGCGTCATGCACCCTCGCCCCGCTGGCCCTGCTGGAATTACGCCGGCGCGCTAACGGGCCGGCCCGCCCGGCGATCGAGCCGCGCGGGCTGGTCAGGCTCGGCATGATGGGTGGAGTCGTCTTCTTCCTCGGCGCGGCCTTCCAGCAGACTGGCCTCCTCACCGCGACGATCACCAATGCCGGCTTCCTGACCGGCCTCTATGTCGTCATCACGCCCTTCATCATCTGGCTGACCGCCCGGCGCGCCCCGACCGGCGTCGTCTGGGCCGCTGTCGGGCTTGCCTTTACCGGGACATGGGCGCTCGGCGGCGGCACGCTGGCGAGCTTTTCCTATGGCGACGGGCTGATCGCCTTCTGCGCCATTTTCTGGGCGGTGCATCTGGTGGTGACCAGCCGCTCGCCGCGTTTCGGCGCGCCGATGACCTTCACCTTCATCCAGTTCGCGACCGTCGCCGTCCTCGCCGCGATCGCCGCGCTGATCGTCGAACCGATCTCTATCGCCGCGCTGGCCAGGGCCGCCGGGCCGATCCTTTATGTCGGCGTGCTGTCCAGCGCGCTCACCTTCACGCTGCTGGCCATCGCCATGAAGCACACGCCCGCCTCCGAGGCGGCCGTGCTGATGAGCATGGAAACGCTTTTCGCGGCGCTGGCAGGCGCGCTTCTGCTCGGCGAGCGGCTGCCGCCCATCGGCTGGCTCGGGGCGGCGCTGCTTTTTTCGGCGACGCTGATCGTGCAGCTCGCGCCACGCCCCAAGGTGCTGACCCATCCGGCTTAGAGCCGCGGGCGCCGAGACGCCAAGGCCAAGCGGGCCGGCTGGCCGTATGGGCGGTGACCAGCCGCGCCCCCCCCCGCCCTTTAAACCGCTGTCGCGCGCGCGTGTTTGAGGACTTTCGCCCACCAGGCGAGTTCGTCCAGCATCGGTACCGCCGTCTGCGCCAGATGCGGAAACTCCTCGAAGGATTTGCCTTGCTGCCAAAGCGCCATGAATTCGCCGCCGCCGATGTGTACGGCATTGCGAACGGAAACCATCTGCAGCTCCGTCGCGACCAGCCGCAACTGCTCGACGGCCCGCGCGCCGCCGACGCCGCCATAGCCGACAAAGGCGACCGGCTTGCGGATGAACTCCTTGGCCGCGTAGTCGAGCGCATTTTTCAGCACCGCGCTCGGCCCGTGATTATATTCGGGGGTGACCAGGATGAAGCCGTCGAGGCTGTCCAGCTTAGCGGCCCAGCGCTGCTGAACCTCATTCTCGATCGCACCCCATGCGGGCGAGAAAGGCTCATCGAACAGCGGCAGCTTGTAGTCGCGCAGGTCGATGAGCTCGAATGCGAGGTCGGTGCGCTGCGAGGCGATGCCGGCGATCCAGCGGGCGGGTTTCTCGCCGAAACGCTGCGGGCGGGTCGATCCGATGACGATGCCAATTTTCGGAGTCAAGGCGCTCTCCTGAGGGTTGTTCGTCCGGAAAAGCTAGGATCTGGCCACCCATCTCAAAAGCCTATATATTTAGATGGAACCCATCGGAGGGAACGATAGATGGCCCTCGACGGCCTTTCACTGGACCAATTGCGGACCTTCATCGCCGCCGCCGAGGAAGGCAGTTTTTCCGCCGCCGGCCGCAAGTTGAACCGTGCCCAATCGGTGGTCAGCCAGACGCTGGCCAATCTCGAAATCCAGCTCGGCGTGAAGCTGTTCGACCGCACCGCGCGCTATCCGAGCCTGACCGAGCATGGACGCGCATTGCTGAGCGATGCCAGGGCCATCGCCGACGGCATGGACGGCTTCAAGGCGCGCGCCCGCACCTTTACGGAAGGGCTGGAGCCGGAACTGTCGCTCTGCATCGACGCGATGTATCCGCTCTGCGCGCTGACCGAGGCGGTCGGCACCTTCCGCGAGGCCTTCCCCAGCGTGCCGCTGCGGGTGCATGTCGAGGTGCTGGGCGCGGTGATCGAGCCGGTGCTGAACGGAAGCTGCCGCATCGGCGTCGTCGGCACGTTGCCGGTGGTGCCGGATACGCTGCGCAAGGAGCTGCTGCTCGACGTGCCGATGACGACAGTCGTCGCGCCGAAGCATCCGCTTGCCTCATATGAAGGCATTATCCCGGACGCGGAATTGCGGAAGCACGTTCAGCTCGTGCTGACCGACCGCTCGAGACTGACGCAAGGCCAGAGCTACGGCGTCTACTCGCAAAGCAATTGGCGGCTGGCGGATCTGGGGGCCAAGCACGCCTTTTTACGCGCCGGCCTGGGCTTCGGGCACATGCCCCAGTTCATGGTGGCGGACGACATCGCCAGCGGCAGGCTCTGCGTCATCCGGGTCGCGATTCCCGCCACCCAGAGCCTGCTGATGCCGATGCACGCGGTCTATCGCAAGGACGCGCCGCCCGGCCCCGCCGGCCGCTGGCTCATCCACAGCCTGAAGCGGACCACCGTGGCCGAGGGCTTTGCCAAGATGCACGCTCTGCACGGCCGCGATGTCTCTCCGCCGACTGGCGCGGCATCGCTTTAAAGCGGCTTGGATGCGGGCGCGCCCCGCGATCCGCTCCCGCCGGCTATTGGCGCTCGCGGAAGGAGACCGGGTAGGCGGGCGAGCGGATGGCGATCATCGGGTCGGCGGGCTCGATGCCGGCGGGCACGCGCGACGGCAGGAACAGCAGCGACTTGTCCGCCTCCGCCGGGCGCGGCGCCATGCGGTCGATGCTGATGGTGCCGAGCTTGACGACGCGGTTGCTGTCCGGCCAGGCGACGGAAGGGTCGTCGGCGGCATCCGTGGGACCGGCGAGCTGGGCGAACCAGTCGAAATGCACCGGGCCGTCGGCGAGGCGCTTGGGCATGTCCTCCTGCAGATAGTCCGGCCCTCTCGCCGCGACCTGGCTGCCGCTGAGGAAATGCTCTCCCCCCATCGGCAGGAATTGGTAGCGGACGAGGACGCTCTCGCCCGCCGCGTCGGTGAACCGGAAGGCGTTGACGCCGAAATAGGCCAGGGTTGCGTAGCTGAACGGGTCGGGTTTCTGCGTCGTCAGGAAGGTCTTGGCGATCGGGTGGCCGGCGAGAAACGCATCGAGCCGCGACGGCTTGGCGGGGTCGGCGCGGCTGTCGGCGGCGGCCAGGAGCAATTCGCGGAACTCGGCGGCGCTGGCGACCGGGAAGCCGTTGAAACTTTGCGCCACGATGTCGGCCTCCGCGCCGTCCGGCAGCTTGAACTTGATCGCCATGCCGCGCGGATTGGCCATGCCGGCGGTATCGGAAATATCGGGGAAGCCGGTGAAATTGGAAAAGCGCACCGTCACCGGCAGCGCCGGCCCGGCGAAAAGCGCCGCGTGGCTGAGCGCCCTGGCTTGGCTGGTGGGGGTGAAGCTGCCTTCGGTGACGACGCCCTTGGCGTATATGGCGCGGCTGTGATGATCGCCGAAGGCGGCGTGAAGCGCCTCGACCATCTGTTCGGGCGTTGCCGGCGCGGGCTCGCCGGCAGTGGCGGCGGGCGTCCCGATGCCGAAGACCAGGACGGCGATGGCGGCGAGCCGGTCGATCGCGCGCGGATCTCGTGCGTTCATGCCCCTCTCCTGCCTTCGACGGCGGGGGGCTATTGTCGGCAGCTTCGCTTAAGAAGGTCTTGTCCGGATGGGCGGAATTGCGCCGATCCCGTCCGGACCCTGCGCGACCATGACCGACGGCTTACGCCTCCAGCGCGAGCACGGCAAAACTCGCCAGCCAGTGCTCGCCCATGTAGTCGCCGGTGAGGTGGGGGAGACCGGCCGCGAGATGGTCATCGGCGGCGGCCAGGGCGGCGGCGCGGCGGGGATCGTCCGCCGCGAGCGCCGAGGCGAGCGAGCGCCAGCACCAGGCCCGGCTCAGATTGAGGCCGTCCAGATGCGCGATCTTGCCGTCGGTGCGGTCGCTGACGGTGGCGGGGCGGAACAGCGTCGCCGGCTGCCGTTCGGCGAGACGGGGTAGGAAGCGGTCGAACCAGGGCAGGAACGCCTCAGGCGGGAGTAGCCGGCGCATGCATTCCGCCTCGATCAGCGCCGGGGACTGGAAATCGTCGCCGCTCGGCTCGCCCCAAGCCGGGCAGTCGGCATCGGCGCCGTACCAGCGGCGCGCCGTGTCGAGAAGCAGCGCGGCGAACGCCGCATCCCCGCTGACCGCCGCGTAATCAGCCGCCATTCTGAGGCCGAAGGCGGTGTTGAAATGCGTGCCGACGCGCACCGGATAGGTGGCGAGCGGCAGGAAGGCGCGGAAGCGCTCCGCGATGAGATCGGCAAGCGGCGTCAGCGCGCGGGACCAGCGCGGCTCGTCCGACAGCGCCAGTTCGGCGGCAAGCTTCAGCAGCCACGCCCAGCCATAGGGACGCTTGAAGCGGCGGGCGGTCGGTGCGGCGAAATAGGCGCATTCGCCGGCGACCTTGTCCGCCATGAATTGCCCGTCGAACAATGCCCGGATTTCGCCGGCGCGCGCCATGCCGGGGAAGCGGCGGAGAAGTCGAGCCAGCATCCAATAGCCATGCACGCAGGAATGCCAATCGTAGCTGCCATAGAAGATGGGATGCAGCGCGCTCGGCGTGCGCGCATCCTCCGGCCCGGCCAGCGCATGGTCGAGATTGTTGGGATATTCGCGCCGGACATGGCCGAGCGCGATACCGGCATAATGGTTGGCGAGATCGGCCGTTAAGCTCGGGACGGTCATCGATGCTCCTGGTCTCGGCGGGGTCCGAGGCGGCTTAGTACCGTGCCGGGGCGCGGAACTCAATCGGAGCCCGACGGCGGAACGCCCGCCCGTGTTGCGTCCTCTAGTGCGAAGACGGCAAGCCCGCGCAAATCATGACAATTCCTGCAAAGCAATCGCCCGGCCGAAATTAGAAATCTTCCAGTGTGAGGGCGATTGAACTCCAAGCGGAGGAGGCCCGTCCATGTCGAAACGCTGTGTGGCCGTTTTCCTGGCTTTGGCCCTTGTCCCAGGCGCGCCGGCTTTCGCCCAGTCGAGCGCGCCGGGTCCGACGGCGCCGCTCGGCGCGACCTCGCCGCTCGGCTTCGGACCCAGCTCACCGGTGGGCACGCCGGGCATTCCACTCGGCGCCATGGAATTGCCGACGCCCGGCGAAAGTCCGGTCATGCCGGGGACGATCGTGCCGGGCATGACCTCTACGGACATGGCCGGTCAGGGATCGCAGGGCCAGGCGATGACATCCTCGCCCGGCGGCGTCGCCGGCACGACATCGGTCGGCCGCGTCGGCATACCGCTCGGCGCCACCGAGATTTCGCCCGGCGGGCTGAGCCCGATGCCGCCGGTCACCCCCGTCGATCCCACGATGACCGGCCAGCCGGGCATGATGACCCAGGGCCAGAGCTCGACGATGTTTTCGCCCGGCGGGACGATCGGCTCGCCGGCGGCGCCGTCAGCGAGCGATTCGGCCAGCGGTGGTCCGTCAGCGAGCAGCTTCTCCAGCTCGGGGACCGGGATGGGAACGGGGTCGTTTCCGACGGTCGGGACGCAGTCGCGTATCCGCCGGTGAATTGAGCCGCCTAAGAGAGGTCCGCCATGCGACGCATGATTGCCGTTCCGGCCGCATTGCTGGTTGCCGTGCTGGCGGTCGCCGGCGGCCTCGCGGTGACGCATCGCTATCCGTTCGAGCTGCCCGCGCCGCCCGCCGCGCCCGCGCCGAAAATTCCGGTCGTCGCCGGCCCGGTGAGCAGCGGCAACGTGCCGATCTACCTGAGCGGCGTCGGCACGGTGATCGCCTATAACACCGTGCTGGTGCGCAGCCAGATCCAGGGCCAGATCGTCACCATGAACTTCACCGAGGGGCAGACCGTCAAGGCCGGCGACCTTCTCGCGCAGATCGACCCGCGCCCCTATCAGGCCCAGCTCGACCAGACCGTCGCCACCCGCGACCGCGATCAGGCGCAGCTCGCCAATGCCAAGGCCAATCTCGAGCGCTACGCCCAACTGGCGGCCAAGGGCGACGCCACCGCGCAATTGCTCGACACCCAGAAGGCGCAGGTGGCGCAAGTCGAAAGCGCGGTCAAGGCCGACGAGGCGCTGATCGAGGAGGCCAATGTCCAGCTCAGCTATACGCGGCTGACTTCGCCGATCGCGGGCGTGACCGGCATCCGGCAGGTCGATGTCGGCAACATCATTCACCCCAGCGACCCGAACGGCCTCGTCGTCGTTACCCAGATCGAGCCGATCTCGGTGATCTTCACCCTGCCCGAGACGGATCTGCCGCAGATCCAGCAGCAGATGGTCAAGGGCGCGCTCGCGGTGCTGGCCTATAGCCAGGACGACTCGATCCGCCTCGATCAGGGCAAGCTCGACCTCATCAACAACCAGATCCTGCAAACGACCGGTTCGATCCAGCTCAAGGCCGATTTTCCGAATAAGGATCACCGGCTCTGGCCGGGGCAGCTCGTCAATATCCGACTGCTGCTCGACACGCGGCAAAACGGGCTGACCGTCGCGGCCTCGGCGGTGCAGCTCGGGCAGAAGGGCTCTTACGCCTATGTCATCAAGCCCGATGGCACGGTCGAGCTGCGCGACGTCAAGGTGGCGCAGATCAGCCAGGGGCAGGCGCTGATCGATTCCGGCCTCAATGCCAATGAGCAGGTCGTCGTCGACGGGCAATACCGGCTTCAGCCCGGCGCTGCGGTGACGGTGCTGCACGGCAAGGCGGCGCAGGAAGCGGAGGAGCAAAGCGCCCAGCAGGTGCCGATCCCATGAACATCTCGGGGCCGTTCATCCGGCGGCCGATCGCGACGGCGCTGCTGATGGTTGGTTTGCTGGCGGCCGGGCTGGTCACCTATCCGCTCTTGCCGGTGGGCGCGCTGCCCAATGTCAACTATCCGACGCTCCAGGTCACCGCGCAGCTTCCAGGCGCCGATCCGGCCACGATGGCCGCCTCCGTCGCCACGCCGCTCGAATTGCAGTTCGGCCAGATCCCCGGCCTGACCCAGATGACCTCGGCCAGCGCGCTCGGCTTCACCCAGATCACCTTGCAGTTCGACCTCAACCGGCAGATCGACGGCACCGTCAGCGACACGCTCTCGGCCATCAATGCGGCGAGCGCGCAATTGCCGGCGGGCATCCCCTACCCGCCGACCATCCGTAAGGTCAACCCGGCCGACACGCCGATCCTGGTGCTCGGCCTGACCTCGGATTCGCTGCCGCTGACGACGGTCGACGCCTATGCCGAGAACATCCTGCTGCAGAAGATTTCGCAGATCTCCGGCGTCGGGCTGGTCGGCATCGGCGGCCAGCAGAAGCCGGCCATCCGCGTGCAGCTCAGCCCGGAGGCGCTGGCGACGCGCGGCATCAGCCTGGAGGACGTGCGCAACGTGCTCGGCCAGGCCAATGTCGACCTCCCCAAGGGCACGCTCAACAGCCCGCGCCAGACCTATACGCTGAACACCAACGACCAGCTCATGCAGCCCGAGCAATATGCCGATCTCATCATCGCCTATCGCAACGGCGCGCCGGTCCGCATCCGCGATGTCGGCCGCGCCATCAGCGCGGCGGAAAACGATCTGGTCGCCGGCTGGTACAACAAGCAGCGGGCGATCCTGCTGGCGATCCAGCGCCAGCCCGGCGCCAACGTCATCGAGACGGTGGACCGGATCAAGAAAATGCTGCCCGTGCTGCAAGCTTCGATCCCGGCGGCGATCAAGCTGAACATCATTTCCGACCGCACCGAGACCATCCGCGCCTCGGTCGCCGACGTGCAGTTCACGCTGATGCTTACCGTCGCGCTGGTGGTGATGGTGATCTTCCTGTTCCTGCGCAATTTCTGGGCGACGGTCATTCCCGCCATCACGGTGCCGCTGTCGCTGATCGGCACCTTCGCGGTGCTCTATGTGCTCGGCTACAGCCTGGACAATCTCTCGCTGATGGCGCTGTCCATCGCCGTTGGCTTCGTGGTGGACGACGCCGTCGTCGTCATCGAGAACATCGTCCGCCATATCGAGGAGGGCGCCTCGCCGATGGAGGCCTCGCTGAAGGGCGCCGGGGAAATCGGTTTCACTATCGTCTCGATCACCCTGTCGCTGATCGCGGTGTTCATCCCGCTTTTCCTGATGGGCGGCTATATCGGCCTGCTGTTCCGGGAATTCGCCGTCACGGTGAGCGTCGCGCTGGTGCTGTCGCTGCTGATCTCGCTGACGCTGACGCCGATGATGTGCTCGCGCCTGCTGAAGCCGGAGAGCAAGGACCATGGCTGGCTCTACCGCCTGTTCGAGCGCGGCTTCGACGGGCTGCTCGCCGCCTATGAGTCAGGGCTGAAGGTGGTGCTGCGCTTCCGCTTCATCACGCTGATGGTCATGATCGGCACCATCGTGCTGACCGGCTATCTCTATGTGGTGATCCCGAAAGGCTTCTTCCCCGAACAGGACACCGGCCTCATCATCGGCCAGTCCGAGGCGGCGCAGGATATCTCCTACCAGGCGATGGCGCAGCGCCAGCAGGCGCTGATCGACGCCGTGCTGCAGGATCCGGCCGTCGCTTCGACCGGCGCGCAGATCGGCGCGGGCGGCGGCACCACCACGGTCAATAATGGCCGCATCTTCATCGCCCTCAAGCCCAAGAGCGAGCGCGGCCCGATCGAGGAGGTCATCGCAAGGCTGCGCACCAATCTGGCGAAGGTGCAAGGCATCACGCTCTACATGCAGGCGGCGCAGGACATCACCATCGGCGGGCGGGTGTCGAAGACGCTGTATCAGTACAGCCTCGACGATGCCGACCCGGCCGAGCTCAGCCATTGGGCGGCGCTGTTTCTCGACCGTATCAAGGCCATCCCCGGCATCATCGACGTCACCAGCGATCAGCTCAATGCCGGGCCGATGCTCGACATCACCATCAAGCGCGAGGTCGCCGCCACCTTCGGCATCCAGCCGGCCGCCATCGACAATTCGCTCGACGACGCCTTCGGGCAGCGCATCGTCTCGACCATCTACAGCACGCTGAACCAGTATCATGTGGTGATGGAAGTCGACCCCAAATTCCAGTTCGGGCCGGAATCGCTGAATTACATCTACGTGCCGTCATCGACCGGGCAGCAGGTGCCGCTGGCGACGCTGGTCGATACCGTCTCGACCATCGCGCCGCTCGTCGTCAACCACCAGGGCCAGTTCCCCTCGGTGACGATCTCGTTCAACCTCAAGCCCGGCACGGCCATCGGCGAGGCGGTCAGCGCCATCCAGCAGGTCGAGAAGGATCTGGGCAAGCCGCTCTCGCTGCAGACCAGCTTCCAGGGCAATGCGCAGGCATTCGCTGCCTCGCTGTCCAGCACGCCGATCCTCATCGCGGCGGCGCTCTTCGTCATCTACCTGATCCTGGGCATTCTCTATGAGAGCCTGATCCACCCGATCACCATCATCTCGACCCTGCCTTCGGCGGGTCTTGGCGCGCTGTTGCTGCTGATGGCGGTCGGCATGGACCTGAGCGTGATCGCCATTGTCGGCATCATCCTGCTGATCGGCATCGTCAAGAAGAACGGCATCATGCTCGTCGATTTCGCCCTGCAGGTGGAAAAGAGCGAGGGCCTGAGCGCCGAGGAGGCGATCCACCGCGCCGCCGTGCTGCGCTTCCGGCCGATCCTGATGACGACGATGGCGGCGCTGCTCGGCGGCATACCGCTGATGCTCGGCACCGGCGTCGGCTCGGAGCTGCGCCAGCCGCTCGGCTACACCATCGTCGGCGGCCTGCTGCTGTCGCAGATCCTGACCCTCTATACGACGCCGGTCGTCTACATCTATCTCGACCATCTGCAGAGCTGGATCTTCGGCGAGAGGAAGCGCGAGCCCGCTCCGGAGGCGGAGCCCGCCCGCACCGAGCCGGTGCCGGCGGAGTGAACGGCGCGCGAAGGCGCCGGTCACGCAGGGCCGTCAGACGGAACCGGCTCACGCATCTCATCTAAGCCGCAGCCTTTCCCTCTCCCATGGGAGACCTTTGCAAAACTTCGATTCCTTCGCCCCGGCCGTTAGAGCCGGGGCCCACTCGCCTCTCCACTTGCCGCAGCAATAGCGGAAATATGATTGGGTCNGGGGCCCACTCGCCTCTCCACTTGCCGCAGCAATAGCTGAATATGATTGGGTCCCGGCTCGGCCTGACGGCCGTCCGGGACGACGGGGAGAGGACCTTCGATACGCAAAGGTCTCCCATGGGAGAGGGGACCTGGCTGCGGATTGGTTGAGGGTCGTGCGCTGGCTCCCGCTTGAACTATCCTCGTCCAACAGCTCAGTTGCGATCTCTGCGATTGCTCACCTCGCGATGTCATCCCCGCGAAGCGGGGATCCAGTAAAGGGCAACAACCGCCGACAGGCTGTGCCTTACCGCGATTGCTGCGGAGTCCTCGATCTCCGCTTTCGCGGGGATGACAAAAAGGGGCTCGACTTACGCTGCTTGCGGTCACGCGCTAGCGCCGCGCGAACAGCTTCTCGATGTCGGAGAGTTGCAGCTCGATGAAGGTCGGGCGGCCGTGGTTGCATTGGCTGGCGTTGGGGGTGGCTTCCATCTCGCGCAGCAGGGCGTTCATCTCCTCCGGCTTCAAGAGGCGGCCGGCGCGGACGCTGCCGTGGCAGGCGATGCGGGCGCAGATCTCGTGCAGGCGCTCCTCCAGGCCCGAGGCCGTGCCGAGCGCTTCCAGCTCTTCGGCGAGGTCGGCAACGAGGGCCTTGATATTGCCCTTGGCCAGCAGGGCCGGGACTTCGCGGACGAGGATGGCGCCCTCGCCGAAGGGCTCCAGCACGAGGCCGAGGCGGGTCAGCTCACCGGCGCGGCTGGCGAGCAGGGCGGCGCTGACGGCGTCCAGCTCGACCACTTCCGGGATCAGCAGCATCTGCCGCTCAATGCCGCCATTGGCGAGCGCCGCTTTCAGCTTCTCGTAGACGAGGCGTTCATGCGCGGCGTGCTGGTCCACGATGACGACCGAATTGCCGGTTTCCGCCACGATATAGGTCTCGTGCAATTGCGCGCGGGCGGCGCCGAGCGGGCGGTCGAGCAGATGCACGGGCGGCGGCTCCTGCGCGGCGGTGGCATTGGCGCTGATCGCGGCGACGCCATCGAGCGGCATCTGCCAATCCTCGGCGAAGCCGCCGCCGGCATATCGGCCGCCGGACGGCCGGGCAGGGTAGGGCGCCGGGCGCCATGCAGTCGCCGCGCTCGCATTGCGGCTACCTGGCACGGCGCCGCCGAACGCCATCGCCGCTCCGGCGAGCGCGGCGCTGGTCTTGACGCCGCCAGCCTCCAGCGCCCGGCGGATGGCGCTCACCACCAGCCCGCGCACCAGCGCGCTGTCGCGGAAGCGCACTTCGGATTTGGCCGGATGCACGTTCACATCCACCTCTTCCGCCGGAAGCGTGACGAACACCACCGCCATCGGATGGCGTCCGCGCGGCACGAGATCGCCATAGGCCGCACGTACGGCGGCGAGCAGCAGGCGGTCCTTCACCGGGCGGCCATTGATGAAGAGATATTGCATCTGCTGAGTGGGGCGGCTGAGCGTCGGCAGCCCGGCAAAGCCGCCGATGCGCGCGCCTTCGCGCTCTGCCGCGAGCGGCACGGCGTCTGCCGCGAATTCCTTGCCCATCACGCGGGCGAGACGCAGCCGCAAGCCTTCCCCGTCGCCATCCTGCACCGCCGGGAAACTCGCCCCGACCCGGTCCCCGCTCGACATCGAAAAGCCGATCTGCGGAAAGGCCAGCGCCACGCGCTTCACCAATTGCGCGATGGCGGCATTCTCGGCGGCTTCCGATTTCATGAATTTCAGCCGCGCGGGCGTCGCATAGAACAGGTCGCGCACCTCGACCCGGGTGCCGCCGTTCAGCGCCGCCGGCCTTGGACCGGTTTTGCGCCCCGCATTGACCTCGATCTCGAAGCCCGGGCCGCCGCCGCGCGGCTTCGACGCGATGGTCAGCTTCGCCACCGAGCCGATCGAGGGCAGCGCCTCGCCGCGAAAACCGAGCGTCGCGATGCGCAGCAGATCCTCGCCCGCCAGCTTGGACGTCGCATGGCGTTCGACGGAGAGCGCGAGATCGTCCGCGTCCATGCCGTCGCCGTCGTCGGTGATGCGGATCAGGCCGAGGCCGCCGCCGGTCGCCACGATCTCGATATTGCGCGCGCCCGCGTCGATGGCGTTCTCGACCAGTTCCTTGACGGCGCTGGCCGGGCGCTCGATGACCTCACCCGCCGCGATCCGGTTGATGAGCTGAGGCGGTAGCTGGCGTATCGGCATTGCTGTCCCCAACCGCCATGGCTGCAAGCCGCTCCTTGGTCAGGCGCTTGCCGAGCTCCACGGCGGGCTGATCGAACGGATCGGCGCCGAGCAGTTCGGCGGCGAGAATCGTCTCAAGCATGAAATGCATCATCAGCCAGCCGAGGCTCCATTCGTCAAGCCGGGGCAGCTCGATTATCCTCACCGGTCTTTTATGGGCGACGAAGGCGTCGGTGATGGCCTTGGTCTGCGCCATGACCAGTTCGCCGACCGTGCGGCCGCCGAGATAGTCCGCGCCGGCCAGCGCCGCGAGATCGGCGGGCATCGGCGCGGTGTCTTCCTCCGGCAAGGCGGCGAGGCGGATGATGGTGGTCAGATGGTCCTGCGCGCCGCCGAGATAGAGCTGCAACTGGCTGTGCTGGTCGACCGGGCCGAGCGCGGCGACGGGCGTGGTGCCTTCCGAATCGTTCTTGCCGAGGCTCTCGGCCCAGAGCTGCACATACCAATCGGAGAAGCGCGCCAGCCGGTCGGCATAGGGCATCAGCACGGAAATATTGACGCCGCGCTCCTTGGCGAAACCGGCCGCCAGCGCCGCGCCGAGCGCGGGCGGGAAATCGGCGGGCTCGGCGGCGGCTTCGAGCGCCTCGAGCACGGCTTGGCCGCCGGCGCGGAAGGCGTTGAAATCGAGGCCGCGCGCGAAGGCCGGGATCATGCCGACATTGCTGAAGACCGAGAACCGGCCGCCGATGTCGCTGCGA
The DNA here is from genome assembly GCF_002198715.1 of Rhodomicrobium sp. R_RK_3. Lineage (GTDB taxonomy): Bacteria > Pseudomonadota > Alphaproteobacteria > Rhizobiales > Rhodomicrobiaceae > R-RK-3. The sequence continues at coordinate 45,271 of NZ_MWLK01000022.1, forward strand.
TGCGGCAGCATCGGCACGCCGAGCGCGGTGAAGAGTGCGCGCAGCCCGTTGGTGACGCCGGGCCGCTCCGGCTCGGTGATGCCGAGGAACAGGCGCGGGATGTCGGCTTCGCGGCCCTGCTCGCGCAGCCGGCCCATCACCGTCAGCGTCTGGCTGAGGGTTTCGGCGGTGTTGCCGGATTTGGAGATGACGACGTAGCGGGTGGTGTCGGGGTCGAGGATTTCGAGGCCCTTGGCGAGCGAGAGCGCGTCGAGATTGTCGTAGAAGCGCAGGCGCGGGCGGCGGCCCTTGCCGATGCGGTCGTCGCCCGGGATGAACCAGCCGCCGAGCTGGGCGAGCGCCTGTCCGCCAAGGCTCGACCCGCCGGTGCCGAAGATGACCAGAACGCGGGCGCCCTCGACGAGCCTGTCATAGGCCGCCTCGGCCTCCGCGAGATCCGCTTCGTCCGAGAGCACGGCAAGCGGTCCGAGGCTCTTCTCGCGCGCCTGGCGCTTCAGCTCATCGAGGCGCGGACCGAGCGTGTCGGTCCAGCGCGCCAGTTCGTCTTCGCCGAGCCCGAGCGCGCCGATGGCGCTGTCCAGGCAGCCGTCAATCCGGTGCGTGATGGTCATGCACCGACATTAACGGTCAGCCGCGCGGAAGGGAAGCGGGAGCGGCAGGCTTTTCTCCGGTCGAGGTCAGCCCTTCCGGCTGGCCGACGATGGTGATGACCATGTCGTCGGGCTTGATGATCTTCGCCGCGCGCTTGATGTCGGCCATGGTCACGGCTTCAACCAGCGCGTTGCGCTTGTCGATATAGTCGATGCCGAGATCCTCGATCTGCTGCCAGAGCACGATCTGCGCGATCGACTGGCTGGAGCTGAAGCGCAGCGCGTAGGAGCCGGTCAGATAGCGCTTGGCGTCGTCCAGCTCGGCCTGAGTCGGGCCGTCGGTGGCGATGCGGTTCAGCGTCTTCTTGATGACTTCCAGCGATTCGCCGACCGACTTGTTCTCGGTGGCGACGCCGCCGAGCAGGATGCCGGCCCGCTCCAGCGGGTAGAGATAGGTGTAGACCGAATAGGCCAGGCCCCGCTTCTCGCGCACTTCCTCCATCAGCAGCGAGGCGAAGCCGCCGCCGCCGATGATGTAATTGAGGATGTAGGCGGCCATGAAGTCCTCATCCTTGCGCTTGGGACCGGGCTGGCCGAACATCACCACCGATTGCGGCATGGCCATCGGGATGATCTTACTGCGCGGCTCAGTGTGCCAGACGGCTTCGGGGATGGGCTTCAGCTCGGCCTTGGCCGGCAGCGCGCCGAAAATGCCGTCGAGGCGCTGGGCGAGTTCGGCCGCGTCGATGTCGCCGACCACCGAGACATAGAGATTGTCGCGGGCGAAATTGCGCTTCACGTAGCCCTTCAGATCCTCGGGGGTGATGCTGGCGACGGTCGTCGCATCGCCCTTGGTCGGCACCGCATAGGGGTGTCCGGCGAAGACCTGGGCGAACCAGGCGCTGGATGCGACCTGATCGGGGTCTTCATTGTCGGTCTTGATGAGGGTGAAGATCTGCTCGCGGACGCGGTCGACGGCGTCCTGGTCCATGCGGGGCTGGCTGAGCACGAGGCCGAGCAGGCGGAAGGCTTCGTCCTTGTTCTTGGTCAAGGTCTTGACGCCGCCGGTCAGGACGTCGCGGCTCGCCTCGAAGCCGATCTCGATGGCCTGGCCTTCGAGCAGCTCCTGGAATTCCTGGCTGCGGATGTCGCCGGCGCCCTCGTCCAGCGTGCCGCTGACGAAATAGGCAAGCCCTTCCTTGTTCGCCGGGTCCTGGCTGCTGCCGCCCTTGAAGCCGAATTGCATGGCGATCAGCGGGAGGGTGTGATCCTCCACCAGCCAGGCTTCGACGCCTTTGGGACTGACGACCTTTTGAATCTGCATGGCCTGTGCCGGAGCAATGAGGAAGAACAGAGTGAAGAGGGAAGATGCAGCCAGCGACGCCGCGCGCTGGGCGCTTCGGCTCTCACCGTCTCGATTACGCCGCCAGAACATGGGGTCAAATCCTAGTGGATGGTGTCGGTTGGGCCGGGGACGGACACTTTGCCGCGCGCAGCCAGCGTCTTGTTGACGGCAAGCAGCTCGCCGGTGACGGAGCGCTTGAGGTCGAGATATTTCTGCGCCGCGGTCTGGATGTCGGCCAGCGTCACCGCTTCGAGGCGCTTGGCACGGTCCTTCATGTCGGCGATCGAGCGGCCGGTGACCATGGCCCAGCCATAGGTGCGGGCCTGATTGAACTGGCTGTCTTCCTTATAGACCAGTTCGGCGATCTGGGCGTTGCGGGCGCGGGTCAGTTCGGGCTCGGTAACGCCCTTGTCGCGCACTTCGGCGATGACTTCGTCGGCGGCGGCTTCGATCGCCGAGAGCGGGGTGTCGCCCGCCGCGACCGCATAGAGGCCAAAGGTGCCGGAATCGAGGCTTTCGCCGCCATACCATGCGCCCGCCGCCGAGGCTTTCTTATCCTCGACCACCAGCTTCTTGTAGAGGCGGCCGGTGCTGCTCGAGCCGATGATGGCAGAGAGCAATTCCAGCGCTTCGGCCTCGCGGTCTGCGGCGGTGGCGTAGGAGGGGGCCAGATATTGGCGCGACAGCGTGTCCTTGGCGACGCGCGGATCCTTCAGCACGACGCGGCGGGGCGCCTGCGGCTCGGGCTCGTCGACGCGCTGGCGTGTGAGCGTCAGGCCGGTGGGCTTGACCTTGCCGTAGGTCTCGTTGGCCAGCTTGATGACGGCTTCAGGCTCGACATCGCCGGCGACGACCAGGATGGCGTTATCGGGCGAGTAGAAGCGCTTGTAGAAGTCCAAGGCGTCCTGGCGGCTCAGCGACTTGATCTCGTGCTCCCAGCCGATGACGGGAATGCCGTAAGGGTGGGCGAGATAGAGCGCGGCGCTCATCTGTTCGGACAGGATGCTGCCGGGGTCGTTGTCGACGCGGGTGCGGCGCTCTTCCAGCACCACCTTGCGCTCATTGACGACGTCCTCCTCCAGCAGCCGCAGGTTGACCATGCGGTCCGCCTCCATATCCATCACCAGCGGCAGGCGGTCGGTGGCGACGCGCTGGAAATAGGCGGTGGTGTCCTGGGTGGTGAAGGCGTTGTCCTGGCCGCCATTGCGGGCGACGATCTTGGAGAATTCCGCCGGCGCGATCTTCTGCGTGCCCTTGAACATTAGGTGCTCGAGGAAATGGGCGATGCCGGACTTGCCCTGCGGCTCGTCCGCCGCTCCGACTTTATAGAAGACGATATGGGTGGCGACTGGCGCGCGGTGATCGGGGATGACGACCACTTCCATGCCGTTGGCTAATTTCGTGTGGGTAACGTCCGAACTCGCGGCGGAGGCGGCCGACGCCGAACCGATCAAGACCATCAGGGATCCCAGAGAGGCCAGAATTCGACTGTGCAACACAATGACACCGTGTTGGTGAACGAGGAATTTATCCGTGCGGCAGTATCCCATGGGACTGCACAGCGACAAGTTACAATTTGGACAGGCCGACGCAAAGCCTAGTGGCCCGGGCGGTTAATTTCTGCTCGGGCCGCCGCCGGGAACAACGGGCGAAATCCATGCTGAATCTTGGTGAAACGCCCGCTGTATCTGGAGCGGCGCGCCGTCATTGTGCCAGAAACGGACACGCCCGGCGCGATTGCGGCCGGGCGTAGCATTTTCGGTCTACCATACGGCTAAAGGCGGATGCGCAGCGGCCTAGGCCGCTCGGCCTAGGCTCGCACGCTATTGCTGCTGTTCGACCTGATCCTTGCTGTTCAGGTTTTTGCTGATCGCCTTGCCCAGTTTAGACGGGCAGCGCGCCTCCCGGCCGACATTCTTCTCGAATTCGGTGATGTTGGCCTTCTTGCTCCAGTCGCCCTCGGCGCAATATTTCTCCTGGGCGGCGGTCTCTTCGTCGGCCTTGCGCTTCTTGATCTGGTCAGCGTCCTGCGGCCAGTTCTGCTTGCCGTTGATGCTCGCGGTGTGGGTGCCGGGCTCGGGCAGCTTGTCGGTCGAAGGCGGCACGACAAGGCCGGTGCGTTCCGGCAGGTCGTCATCGTCCTTCTTCTTGGCCGTGAAATTGATGCCGACCGCGTCCAGGATCGGCGCGTCGACATCGACGCCGACACCACCGGCGCAGCCGCCGAGAGCGACGGAACCGCCCAGAAGCGAAGCGATCGCCAAATTGCGCAGCAGCCGGACAGTGCTAACCATTGGATTCCCCCGAATCGCCATTATTGCTGATTTATACGCCTTTTGGGACTTTTGTGTGACTCGAGAACGCCCAGTCCAGCATCAGCCCGATGACGCCCGCGGTGATCGCGACATCGGCGATGTTGAAGACGTACCAGTAGAATCCGGCATAGTGAAAGGAAAAGAAATCGGCCACCGCGCCATGCACGATGCGGTCGCAGATATTGCCGAGCGCCCCGCCGGCGATCAGCCCCAGCGAAATGGCGGCCAGCCGCGAGCCGGCATTGCCGATCCACAGAATGAGCGCCACGACCGCGATCGCCGAGACCGCCGTCAGGGCGATCCGCCCCGCATCGCTGTCCTGCTGCAAGAGGCCGTAGGAAATGCCGGGGTTCCAGCGCAGCACCAGATCGAAGAAGGAGGTCATCACGACCTTGCCGCGCTCGCCGATGCGGTAGATGTCCAGCATCCAATATTTGTGGAGCTGATCGGCGGCGAAGGCGACCAGCGCGACGGCGAGGCCGAGCAGGCTGAACCGGCCCCAGAGGCGGGCGCCGCCGAGCCAATGATGCCCGATCTCCTTGCCGATTTCCGACATGCCCTTGACCTTCTGGTTGCACCGGGAGCCATGCTCGAGGAGAGCCTCGGACTCCTTTCGAAATCCCCGCGAAGGCGGGGATCCAGTAATTACAAACTCTGGGCCGGGGCTCTGCCCGTCCCGAAATGCTGCGGCGTACTGGATCCCCGCCTTCGCGGGGATTGCGCCGGTATGTATGTCGAACGCGTCCCTGCTGACCCGCTCACCTTCGCATGGCTAGCGGCGTGCGGCGGGGCCGTCAAGTCGCGGCGGATGAGAGATCGTTGCTGCCGCGCGAAAACCGGCGCCGCGCGGCGTTTTCGGCGCGCTTCACCAGGAGCATGCAGGCCGGCAGCAGGAGCAGGCCGCCGACCATGGCCGCGATCAGCGTCGTCGCGCTGAGGCGTCCGAACAGCCGCAGCGAGGGCAGGTCGGAGAACACGGTGACGGCGAGGCCGCAGGCCAGCACGATGCTGGTGAGGATCAGCGCCGGTCCCATCAGCACGGCGGCGCGGGCCGTTGCGGCTTCCGGGTCGCGGCCCGGCCGGTCTTCCAGGCGCAGCCGGTTGAGATAATGGATGGTGGCGTTCAGCCCCAGCCCGAAGGCGACCGTCAGCGCGATGATGCTGGCAAATTGCAGGCCCTCTCCCGTCAGCGCCAGCGAGGCGCCCGCCGTCACCACCGGGAACAGGCCGGGCAGCAGGCTGACCGCGCCCATCAGCAGCGAGCGGAAGGCGAGGCCGATCAGCACCGAGACGATCAGCATTTCCGCCGTGAGCATGAGGTTGATCTTGTGGATCATGGCGCCGCTATTGCGCGCGGCGATCACGGCAAGGCCGCTGACCGAGATCTGGTAGCCGGGATAGGCCTCGCGGACGGTGTCGAGCGCCTTGTCCAGCGTGTTGACGGTCGGCAGCAGGTCGCTGGCGTCGATGTCGGGGATGCGGCCGGTGACGACGGCGGCGTCCTGCTCGGGCGTGACGAAGCGCTGTGTCAGATGGGCCGGCAGGAGGCCGACATAGGTTTGCAGGATGGGGATTTCGGTCTGGCCGGATTCGGCGAGCCAGCGCACCATGGTCTCCACCGACCAGACATTGCCGACGCCCGCCTGCTTCTCGACCACCCGGTGTACGGCGGCGATGACGGCCAGCGGTCCGGGCGAATAGACGGTCTCGCCCGGCGGCAGCTCGATCATGACGTCGACCGGATTGGCGCCGGTGAGTTTGGAGTCGAGACGGCCGGCGGCCTGCACGGCCTGCTCGCGGTCCGGCACCTGATCGGCGAGGCGGTAGCGCGGCTCCAGCGTGATATGCGCGACGCCAAAGCCGATGACGAGGCCGAGCCCCAGCCCGGCAAAGGCACAGGGCCGCCGCGTCACCCGCCCCGCGACCCAGGCGCAGAAGCGGCGCAAGAGCAGCATGGCGCCGTCCTTCTCGGCGAGGCGGGCGGCGATCCGGCTGTCATGGCTGAGCAACAGCATCGCCAACAGCGGCAGCACCAGGATGACGGCGAGGAAGGTCACGCCCATGCAGACCGCTCCGGCGATGCCGAAGGTCTGGATCAGGGCCGAGTCGGCGAAGGTGAGCGCGAAGAACGAAAGGGCGGCCGTCGCGCCATTCAGGAAACAGGCGGGGCCGACGACGAGGATGGCGTATTTGGTCGCCTCATAGCGGCTGTCGCCCGCCAGCATGCGGTCGCGCAGGGCGAAGGTCATCTGCATGGAATCGGCAAAGCCCATCACCATGGTCAGCGGCGCGATGACGTTGAGGAACAGATTGAGCTGGAAGCCGGACCAGCCCAGCGCGCCAAGCGACCAGAGCACGGCTATGGCGGGCGGCACCGCGGCAATCGCCATGAAGGAGATGTGCCGGAAGAAGATCATGGCGATGATGACGCCGATCAGGAAGCCGAGCCCGTTATAGATGACGCGGTCGCGCTGCACGGCATTGCGGATTTCGAGCTGCATCACCGGAGCGCCCGCGAGCTGCGCGGTGAGGCCGGTGCCTTGCAGGTTCTGCGCCGTGGTCGCGCCGATTTCGCGGATGGCGTCGTCGAGGGCGGGGCCTTGCGCCGTTACGGGATCGAGCGCGACGACGATCAGCGTCAATTGCCCGTCGCTGGAGAGGATTTTGCCGGAGATGATCCGGTTGTCCTTCACCTGATGGATGAAGGCGTCGTAAGCCTCGCCCTCGGGCAGCGGCTCGGGGAAGAGCGGCGGTGGCAGCCGGCCCGGCTCGGGCGAGGCGCGGGCGGAGAAGATCGAGATCAGGCCGCGCATGCCGGGCACGAACTGCATTTCGATGACGGTGTTGCGCAGGGCCTCGATCGATTCGCGCGCCAGCAGATTCGGCCCTTCGACCACGACCAGCACGTCATATTCGCTGGAGGGGAAGCGGCTCGACAGTTTTTCATAATTGCGGAAATCGGGCGTGTTGGCGCGGAACAGCTCGGTCAGCGAATCATCGACCCGGATGCGGCTGATGCCGAAGGCGGCGAGCGTGGAGACGGCGATGACGATGACGAGCGTCAGCCAGCGGAAGCGCATGGCGACGAGGCCGATCCGCTCGGCGCCGAGGCTATAGGAGAGCCAGCCTTCCGGGGGGAAATCGGGCTCGATATGTTTCTGCATGTGCGGCTCCCCGCGTCGCCCTCCGCCTGCCGCAGGGTGCACAAGCTTTAGTCAAACGGGGGGTGGGAGGCAAGGGCGGGGGACGCGCGGCACAGCGGCGATCCCCGCGAATTCAGAAGCCTGTCTTTCGTCGCCCCGGCCGTCAGAGCCGGGGCGCACTCGCATCAGCATTGCCGCAGTGCTAGCGGATCGATGACGGCGTCCGGGACGACGCGTGCGCCTACGCCCGCTGCGGCGAGGCCCCGGCGCTCACCGGCTCCGTCGCGTGCTGGATCTCGCCGATTGCCTCCTGCAGCGCCTTGCGCAGCTCGAGCGGATTGCCGATGGCGGGCAAAAAGATCTCCTCATTGCCGGTGCCGTGAATGTCCAGCTTGCCGTAGCCGAAAATCCGGCCGCCGATGTCCTGCGCCAGATTGACCTGCTCGATGGCGCGGAGCTGCAATTCGGCGGTCGAGCGCTTGATGATGCCGGTCTTGTAGATCAGCCGCTGGTTGGTGACGCCGATCTCGGTCGCCCAGATCGGGATCATGATGGCGAGATAGATCACCAGGCCGACAAGCGGCGGGCCGAGCACCACGATGGGATATTCGGCATTGTAGCTCAGCATGCCGAGCAGGACGGACACGATCAGCGCGCCGTAAGCCAGCGCGTAATGCACCCAGTGGAAGTGGGCGACATAATGCACGGTCTCGTTCGCGCCGAGGCTGTCTTCAATATAGCTCATGGGCTCCGCTCCTGGCCCGCTCAGCCGCGGCGGGACCGTTTTAGGCGCCGAGGCGATTTGCCTTGCGCGTCGAGGTAACACCGGAGAGGGCTTAGCGTTTCGTTAACCAGCCGCCGCTTGCGGGGTATACGTAAGAAAAAACACCGCGGTGTCGCCGTAGACACGCCGGTCGAGCAGCGAAAAGCCCGGCGGCGGCGCGAATTCGGCGTCGGCGTGCTCCTCGACGACCGCAATCGCGCCCGGCGCGGCCCAGCCGTCGGCCAAGGCGGAGGCGAGCGCCGGTTCGGCGAGACGCTTGCCATAGGGCGGATCGGCGAAGATCAGGTCGAAGGGGCGCAAATTGCCCCGGCCGCCGAGCTTGGTCGCGTCGCGGCGGTAGATTTTGGTCTCGCCCATCGCGCCGACGGTCTCGATATTCTGCCGGATCAGTCCGCGCGCCGTCGAATTGTCCTCGACGAAATGCACGTAAGCCGCGCCGCGCGACAGGGCTTCGAGGCCGAGCGCGCCGGTTCCGGCAAAGAGATCGAGCACGCGCGCGCCTTCGATCTCGGCCCCCTCGATGCCGTGGGCGAGGATGTTGAAGATCGATTCCCGCACGCGGTCGCTGGTCGGGCGGATGTCGTTGCTCTTGGGTGCGGCGAGCGCCATGCCGCGAAAACGTCCGGCGACGATCCTCATCGGGCTGGCCGCTCGCGGCGCGTGGGTTTGCCGCCGGGGCGCGCGGGTTTGCCGCTGCCGGATGGGCGGGCGGGCTTCTCGGCCCCGCCGCTCGGGCGGGCGCTACGCACCGGCCGTCCGCTCTTGGCGGGCCGTGAAGGCTTCGACGGCTTCGCCTCCCCCGCCTTCTCGGCCTGCCCCCGGTTCTGCTTCTTGTCCCTGAGGCCGAGCGCCAGCGCGATCTCCTCGCCGAGCTGGTCGCCCAGCACCCGCCGCTTCACCTCCTCGACGGCGCCGGGCTCCAATTCGCCCAGCGAGAACGGGCCGAAGGACAGCCGGATCAGCCGGTTCACCACCACGCCGAGGTGATCCATGATGCGGCGCACCTCGCGGTTCTTGCCCTCGCGCAAGGCCAGCGTCAGCCAGCTATTGGCGCCCTGGGTGCGGTCGAGCACCGCCTCGATCGGGCCGTAGCGGATGCCGTCGATTTCGATGCCGCCGGCGAGCGCGTCGAGGGCGCTCTGCTCCAGCCTGCCGTTCACCCTAACTCTGTACCGGCGCAGCCAACCCGTTGATGGCGCTTCCAAATGTCGCGCCAGCGCGCCGTCGTTGGTGAGCAGCAGCAATCCTTCAGTATTAAAGTCCAGCCGGCCAATTGAAATTACCCGCGGCATGTCTTCAGGCATGGCCTCGAAGACGGTCGGGCGACCCTGTGGATCACGGTGAGTGGTGACGCGCCCCTTTGGCTTGTGGTAACGCCAAAGCCGGACTGGTTCGGCTGTGGATAAGGATTTGCCGTCTACCAGAATCACATCGCGCGAGGTTACATTGACCGCCGGGCTCGCGAGTGCCCTCCCGTTCAGCGTAACGCGGCCTTCGCCGATCAGTTTCTCGGCGTCCCTGCGCGAGCACAGCCCAGACCGGGCAATGATTTTGGCGATTCGTTCGCCCTGGGAGCTTTCGGGCAAGCTTGCAGTGGTGTGTGTATCTCGCCGTAAGCTCATCATTGCCTCTTTTGGACTGTTATAATCTGCGAAACTGATTCTTGACACGACGGGGAGATCAGATGCGTCGAGATCGAATAATCAAAGCCGTGAACACACTGAAGGACGCGCTGCAGGCCGCGCAGATCCGGGAACTGCTGCGGGCGGCGCGCAACGGCCAGCAGGCCGAAGGCGTCAACCGTACGCAAAAGATCCTGCTCGCCTACAATGTCTTCATGCGCCATTATCAGGAATTCGCCGATGACGAAAAGGAGATGATGACCTTCTTCGGTCTTACTCCCCTGCTCGATCTGGCCTTCTGGTCGGCGCTGATCGACGGCGAACAGGCGGTCTCCCGCAAGCTGATGGCCGATGTCGACGTGGGCGCCTACAATGTCATCTTCGTCATGCCCAAGCTGCGCGAGCTGCTCACCCGCGAAAACGACCGCGACCAGCTCATCGTCGCCGACGCGACGGGCGGCGACCAGGAAATCAAGCGCCTGCGCCTCTTGGTGGCCGAGCGCGAGCGCTCCCTGACCGATCCGCACATCATCATCAATGTGATGCGCTCGCTGGATGAATTCTACGAAGGCATGGCGGCGCTGCGCGGCGGCGACAATACCGGCCTGACGGTGGGCTCGATCGATAGCGGCAGCACGAAAAGCTTCGACTTTTTCGGCGCGGCGGCGATCATGGACGAGATCTCCGAATTGCTGATCGCGGTGTGGGACCGCATCAAATATTCGGCGGAGGACAATTTCCGCTACCAGATCGAAGTCGCCATGATGGCGGCCGGCTTCATCAACCGCGTCAAGGACGCCCAGACCGGCGGCCGCATCAGCGAAGAGCAGGGCCAGCGCATCACGCGCTCGGTGGCCAAGGCGATCGAGACGCTGTTCCGCTCCGGCGCCTTCACCGAGGAAATGGATGCGGTCCGCGAAGTGCGCGCCAGCCAGTTCCTGGTGCCCAAGACGCAGCTCCTGGAATATCGCCGCGAGGAGGCCCGCGTTGAGTTCAAGTCGATCGAAATGCGCGACGGCCTGGACGCCGACAAGGTCGAGCCGCTCACCCGCGTGCATGACGGCAAGGACCAGCTCGCAGCGGGCGAGGCTCCGGTGGTCGGGCCGGCCAACCTCAAGATGCAGCATGCGGCCGTTCCCGCGCCTGCCAGTGACACTTCGGACGCCGCGTAAGCGGCGTCCAGAGCCATCCCCGTTCCGCCTGCATCGGAACGGGGCTCTGCCTTTTGCTTCGACACGCCTTGCCGTCACACCGGTACGATCCCTGCCTACGCGGGGACTCGCTTTTGCGCTTCAGGCTCGCGGCCCAGGACCGGGCCGTTTCGCGCGTTCACTCCCATGATGTCAGCCTCGTTCATGACCCTGGCGCTCGACGAGGCCAAGGCCGCCGCCCTGCGCGGCGAAGTGCCGGTCGGCGCCGTGCTGGTCGGACCTGACGGCAGCGTGCTCGCCCGCGACGGCAACCGCGTCCTGGAATTGCGCGACCCGACCGCCCATGCCGAAATGCTGGTGATCCGCGCCGGGGCCGCCGCCCTGGGCAGCGAGCGCCTGACCGGCTGCCAGCTCCACGTCACGCTGGAGCCCTGCACCATGTGCGCCACGGCGATCTCCTTCGCCCGCATCGGCCGGCTGTATTTCGGCGCACCCGACGAGAAGGGCGGCGCTGTCGAGCATGGCGTCCGCTTCTTCGCGCAAGCCACCTGCCACCACGCGCCCGAAGTCTATGGCGGCATCGCCGAGACGGAATCGGCGGCGCTCTTGCGCGCATTCTTCAAGTCGCGGCGGTGAGGCACTCCTCGTCGTCCCGGACGCCGCGAAGCGGTGAGCCGGGACCCAATCATATCTCCGCGATTGCTGCGGCAAGATGTGAGGCGACTGGGCCCCGGCTCTGACGGCCGGGGCGTCGGCAGGGGATTGCGCCTTTACGCCCGCGATGCCGCAGCGGTCCATCAGAGCGGGTGATTTTGATGGCAACGCGCCGCGCCTCGCCGCAGCCCAACCCTCTCCAAGGGGAGAGGGTGGCACGCGAAGCGTGCCGGGTGAGGGGTTGCGGACTCGCGGCTCGCTCACGAACCCCTCACCCCCGCCCTCTCCCGAGGGAGAAGGAGTCCGGCTGCGGATCGTGATTTGGGGGCGTTGATTGGATCCGTTTAAACCGATCCCGCTCTAGGCGCGACGCCGCGCCGCGATGGCGGCTTCGCAGGCGCGTTTGAAATGGTCCTTGGCGCTGATCGACTCGGCGAAAATCTCGTCGATCTTGTAGAAGTCCAAGACCCGGAAATGGCCGATATCCGGGCGGATCATGATGTCGGGGGCGGAGGATTTCAGCTTCTCCCGCATCACCGAGCGCATCGAGATCTGGTTCGAGCCGATGATGGAGTCGATCAGCGACGGCATCTGGCCCCGGCTCTGCTGCGGCCCGGCGCTGATGTCGATGGCGGCGACAATGTCGGCGCGGCCTTTCAGCAGGTCGAACGGCACCGGATTGACGAAGCCGCCATCGACCAGCACCCGCCCGTCCAGCTTGATCGGCCGCAACACGCCCGGCAGGGCGCAGCTCGCCGCGATGGCGGGGACGAGCGGCCCGGTACTAATGAGATGCTGGCGCTGCAGGTAATAGTCGGTCGTCACCGCGATCAGTGGGATCTTCAGCGCCTCGAAGCTGCGCGGTAAGGTCTCCGGCAGCAGCGCTTCGAGGATGCGCTCGCCGGAGAAGACCGAACCGCCGCCGCTGCGCAGCTCGCCAAGCGCGTTCCAGCGCGAAAACAGCCTTCTGACGATCCGCGTGCGCTTATGGAAGAGCTCTTCGCAATAGGAGCGGATGTCCGGGCCGCTGATGCCGGACGCATAGGCCGCGCCGATCAGTGCGCCGATGCTGGTCCCGGCGATGACGCGCGGGACGATGCCGAGCTCTTCGAGCGCTTCCAGCATCAGCACGTGGGCGAAGCCGCGCGCCCCGCCGCCGCCGAGCGCTAGAGCGAAACTCGGATCGGCCCCGTCCGACGGCTGGCCGTCCGGCGTCGCGGCGGGAGGCACGGCGTGCAGGTCCCCTGCCGAAAAAGGGCGGCGGGGCCTAGCGCGGGACATCGGGCTTTGCCCCGCTCATGAAGCCGGCAATGGCGGCGATGGTCTCCTCCGGGCATTCCTCCGGCGGGAAATGGCCGGATGGCAGCGAATGGCCGACGACATCGTCGCACCATTCCTTCCAGATGCCGAGCGTGCCGCCCGTCTTGCTCGGGATGCCCTTGTCGCCCCAGAACACCGCCGTCGGGCAGGTGATGCGGCGGCCGGCCTTGCGGTCTTCCTCGTCGGCGGCGAGGTCATAGCCGGCGCCCGCGCGGTAATCCTCGCAAGTGGCGTGCAGACGCTCCGGCTGATTGAAGGCGGCGCGGTAATGGGCGAGCGCTTCGGGCGCGAAGACGCTGAGATCGCCGGAGCCGCCCCACAGCGCCAGCTTGTGATCGAGCCAGCCTGTCGGATCGCGGCCGATCATCTCTTCCGGCCAGGGCGCGGGCTGGGCGAGAAACGCCCAGTGAAAGCTCTTCATGGCGAGATCGCGCGTCATGCGGTGCCACATGTCATAGGTCGGCACGATGTCGATGGTGATCAGCTTTTCCACCCGCTCCGGATGGTCGAGCGCCAGCCGGTAGCCGACGCGGCCGCCCCGGTCATGGCCGCAATAGAGGAAGCGATCGAGGCCGAGCTCATCGGCGATGTCGATGATGTCGCCCGCCATGGCGCGCTTAGAATAGCTGAAATTCTCCGGCTCGTCGGCGGGCACGGAACTGGCGCCATAGCCGCGCAGGTCACAGATGATCAGCCGGAAATGCGCCGCGAGGGCCGGCGCCACCTTGTGCCAGATCACGCCGGATTGCGGGTAGCCATGCAGCAGGAACAGCGCCGGGCCCTCGCCGCCGATGCGGGCAAAAATCTCCGCGCCGCGCGTCTTGAAGCGGCGGCTCTCGAAGCCGGGGAAGAGGTCAGGCAGGCTGTTTTGCATCAGGGGTCTCCCGTTGGACGGCGCGCCAGCCGATGTCCCGGCGGCAGAAGCCGCCGGGCCAGTCGATCCGATCGACGGCCTCATAAGCTCGGGTCCGGGCCTCGGCGGCGGTCGCCCCGAGCGCGCAGACATTCAGCACGCGCCCGCCATTCGAGAGAACGCGCGCGCCATCGCGTTTGGTTCCGGCGTGGAAGATGGTGACACCCTTGATCTCGGCCGCCGCGTCCAGCCCCTCGATCTCGGAGCCCTTCTCGTAAGCGCCGGGATAGCCGTTCGCGGCCATCACCACGGCCAGCGCGGTTTCATCGCTCCAGCGCAGGTCGAAATTGCCCAGCACGCCGTCAGCGGTGGCAAGCAGCGCGGCCAGCATGTCGGATTTCAGACGCAGCATCAGCACCTGGCATTCCGGATCGCCGAAGCGGGCATTGTACTCGATCAGCTTCGGCCCGTCCGCGCCGATCATCAGCCCGGCGAACAGCACGCCCTGATAGGCGATTCCGCGCGCGTTGAGAGCGGCGACCGTCGGCAGGATGATCTCGTCCATGACGCGCACGGTCATCTCGGGCGTCATCACCGGGGCGGGCGAATAGGCGCCCATGCCGCCGGTATTGGGGCCGGTATCGCCGTCGAAGGCGCGCTTGTGGTCCTGGGCGCTGGCGAGCGGCAGCACGTTGCGTCCGTCGCAGAGCGCGAAGAAGCTCGCCTCCTCACCGTCCATGAAATCCTCGATGACGACCGAAGCGCCCGCCTCGCCGAATGCGCCGGCAAAACAGTCCTCGACGGCGCGCTCCGCCTCCGCCAGCGTCTCGGCGATGGTGACGCCCTTGCCCGCCGCCAGCCCGTCCGCCTTGATGACGATGGGCATGGTCCGGTCGCGCAGATAGCCGAGCGCCGCCTCGCGGCTGTCGAAATGGCCGAAACCGGCGGTCGGGATGCCGGCGGTGACGCAAAGCTCCTTGGTGAAGCTTTTCGAGCCTTCGAGCTGCGCGCCCGCCCGGCCCGGCCCAAAAGTCCTGATCCCGGCCTCGCGCAGATCGTCGGCCAATCCGGCGACCAGCGGCGCCTCCGGTCCCACGACGACCAGTTCGATGGCCTGGGCGCGGCAGAAGGCGACGACCGCGCCGTGATCGGCGGCATCCAGCGGCACGCATTCGGCGCAGTCGGCGATGCCGGCATTGCCGGGCGCGCAATAAAGCTTGGTCAGGATCGGGCTGGCGCTGATCGCCCAGGCCAGGGCATGTTCGCGCCCGCCGGAGCCAATGATAAGGACGTTCATCGTCTGAGCAGTTTTACAAGGGTCATGCGAAAGGGCTGATAGCACGAATCGGCTTAAAAATGCACCGTCTCGGCGGGGACTGGAATTTTGTGAATCATCCTCTAGATTGAACAGCGATGAACGATACTCCCATCGGCAATGTCGCGGAATACACCGTCACCGAGCTGTCCATGGCGGTCAAGCGCACCGTGGAGGACAGCTTTGGCTACGTGCGGCTGCGCGGCGAAATCTCCGGCTTTCGCGGCAAGCATTCCTCCGGCCATGCCTATTTCGCGCTGAAGGACGACCGCGCCAAGATCGATGCGGTGATCTGGAAGGGCACCTTTGCCGGCCTGCGCTTCAAGCCCGAAGAGGGCATGGAGGTGATCGCGACCGGCCGCGTCACCACCTATCCCGGCAAGTCGAGCTACCAGATCATCATCGAGGCGCTGGAGCCTGCCGGCATCGGCGCGCTGATGGCCCTGCTCGAGGAGCGCAAGAAGAGGCTCGCCGCCGAAGGGCTGTTCGACGAGGCGCGCAAGAAGCTGCTGCCCTTCCTGCCGCGCGTCATCGGCGTCATCACCTCGCCGACCGGTTCGGTCATCCGCGACATCCTGCATGGCTTCGCCGAGCGCTTCCCGCCGGCCTGCGTCTTCATCTGGCCGGTGCGGGTGCAGGGCGAGACCTGCGCGGCGGAAGTCGCGGCGGCGCTGCACGGCTTCAACCGGCTCGGGCCGGGCGGTCCGGTGGCGCGTCCCGACATCATCATCGTGGCGCGCGGCGGCGGCAGCCTGGAAGACCTCTGGGGCTTCAACGAGGAGATCGTCGCGCGCGCCGTGGCGGCGAGCGTCATTCCGGTGATATCAGCCGTCGGGCATGAGACCGACTGGACGCTCATCGATTACGTCGCCGACGCCCGCGCGCCGACGCCGACCAAGGCCGCCGAATGGGCCGTGCCCAAGCATAGCGAACTGATCGCCCGCATGACCGAGCTGCGCCAGCGCCAGCGCCATGCCGTCATCCGCGCCATCGAGGGCAACCGCTCCGATCTGCGCGCGGCGGCGCGGGGGCTGCCCAAGCCGCAGGACCTGATCGGCCTCGCCCGCCAGCGTTTCGACGGGGCGAGCGGCCGTCTGCGCCATGCGCTGCGGGGCTTTGCCTCCGAGAAGCGCGGGCGGCTGGAGCGCTGGCAGGGGCGGCTCGACTTGCGGCTCATCACCCAGCGCGCCGAACGCTGCCATGAGCGGCTGCGCTCGCTCGACCGCGAGATGAGGCAAGTTGTCCGGCGCCATGTGCAGCAGCGTCATGTACAGCTTGGCAAGCAGGGCGCGCGTCTGCAGCCGGGGCTGCTGCGCTATCCGGCGCTGCGGGGCCGCGAGCGGCTGGATGTGCTCGCAGCGCGCGCCGGACAATGCCTGACGGTCGCCGCCGAGCGCCGCCGCCGCCGCATCGATTCGCTGGCGCAATTGCTGCGCTCGCTGAGCCATAAAAGCGTGCTGGATCGGGGCTTTGCCCTGGTGCGCGACAGCGAGGGCCGGATGCTGCGCCGCGCCGCCGAGGCGGAAGCGGCGGGTTGGGCCGAACTGGAATTTTGCGATGGCCGCGTCGGCGCCGAGATCGAGCCCGGATTGGTGGCGGGAGACGGCGAGCGCGTGCCGCAACGCGCCGGCGCGGGCGAAGCGGCGAACCGCAAGCCCAAGAAGGCGAAGGACAAGCAGGGCCAGCTCTTTTAGCGCCCTGCACCGTGTGCCGCATGGCGGCGATCTGTGAAAATGCCCGTTCGAGACTGCGCGGTGAGAAAAAATTCACCACGGTTGAAAATACTGGGTGAGAACTTCATCTGTACAACGAAATATGAATACCGGATATTGTGAATGAGTTTCCAATCAGCACGCGGTGTCGATGAATCGCTTTGAGAGACAGATCGGGCAGGCGGGAGAAGCGAAGCTGCGCTATCTCGACGGCGAGTTTCAAATCCTCTCGCCCGGCAGCTTCGTGCGCTGCGCCGTGACCGGCCAGCCCATCGCCATCGAGAACCTGCGCTATTGGAGCGTCGAGCTGCAGGAAGCCTATATCGACGCCGCCGCCTCGCTGCAGCGCTTCCTCGAGATCAAGAACCGCCGTCGGGGCGTTTGACGCCTCGCGGCCTGCTCAGGAGGACGCCCGCGCGCGCGGCGCGGCGGCGGTCTGGGCGTCGAGTTTCCGGATCGCCTCGATGACCGCAGGCCCCTCGACATGCATCAGCATGTGGCCCGCGCCCTTCAGCACCTGGATCTCGGCCGAGCGCAGCCGGTCGAGCGCGTGCAGATGCAGCTCCGGCGGGAGAACCCGGTCCTCGGTGCCGAACAGGCAGATGACCGGCGCCGCGATCTCCGGGTAGCGTCCGGCGATTTCGCCGGCGGTGGACCGCGCGTCGATGAAATCCTTGAAATTGGTGACGATGCTGATGGGCCGCAGCCCGAGCAGCGCCCCGCTCGCCATGCCGAAATCCTTGGGCACGGCTTGCGGCGCGAAGACGGCGGCGGTGATCGCCGGGCCGTTCTTGATCGCAGACGGAATGCCGACCGTCCAGGCGATCAGATGCTGCATGATCGGGGACGGCACATCGAGATAGCGGAACATCGGCGGCGGATCCCGCTGCGGCGCGGCCGCCGGGGCGAGCAGCGCATAGCCGCGCGCCTTGCCGGGATGCAGCACCGCATGGGCGAGCGCCACCGCGCCGCCGAGCGAGTGGCCGACGATCAGCGGGTCGGCAATGCCGAGCTTATCCAGCAGCTTTTGCAGGATCGCCGCTTGCGCGGCCGGGCTGGCATCCGGCCCGGCGCGCCCGCTATAGCCGCAGCCGGGGCGGTCGATGGCGATGACGCGGTTGGTCCTGGCGAGGTCGTCGAGGATGGTGGCGGTGAACTGCATCAAATTCGCCGCGAGACCGTGGATCATCACCACCGGCGCGCCCTCGCCCCGATCGACATAATGCAGCCTCGCCCCGTCGATCTCGGCGAAGCGGCCGGCGGGCGGCAGCGCCCGCTCCACCCGGCGCGCCATGCGCCATGCGCTCACGGCCAGCGCCGCAAGGAAGATCGCGGCGATGCTCAGCGCGATGGCGATGATCGAAGCCAGCATCTCCTCCCACGTCCTGGCCGCATGCGGGCCGACTGCATCATGAATGCATCCAAATCGCGGCGCGCCGATGACGCATGGCCGCTCCGCGTGGATCGCGCGATGTCCGGCGGGCGACTTTAGGGCCGCATCGTGGCGATCCCGTTAATGGCGCCGATCCGAGAGGCCCGCTCTGGCCCCATTATGCCGGATCGTCGCGCCCAGGAATATGCCGGGAAACCGAAGGTCGGATTGACGCGCGCGCCGGCTTCGGCGCCAATTAAGTGGATGTTTTGCCAACGGGGCGCATGATAATAACGGGCCGTCACAGGAGCGGGATCGGGAAGACATGAAGCAGGTTGTGGAAGAATTGGCGCGGCGCCGCGCGAATGCCCGTCTCGGCGGCGGCGAAAAGCGCATCGATGCGCAGCACAAGCGGGGCAAGCTGACCGCCCGCGAGCGCATCGAACTCTTGCTCGACGACAAGTCCTTCGAAGAATACGGCATGTATGTCGAGCATCGCTGCACCGATTTCGGCATGGCGGAAACGAAAATCCCCGGCGACGGCGTCATCACCGGCTGGGGCACCATCAACGGCCGCACTGTCTATATCTTCGCCAAGGATTTCACCGTCTTCGGCGGCTCGCTCTCCGAGGCGCACGCCCAGAAGATCATGAAGATCCAGGACATGGCGCTGAGGAGCCGCGCGCCGGTCATCGGCCTGTTCGACGCCGGCGGCGCGCGCATCCAGGAGGGCGTCGCGGCGCTCGGCGGCTATGGCGAAGTGTTCTTGCGCAATGTGATCTCCTCCGGCGTGATCCCGCAGATCTCCGTCATCATGGGGCCTTGCGCGGGCGGCGACGTCTATTCGCCCGCCATGACCGACTTCATCTTCATGGTGAAGGACACCAGCTACATGTTCGTCACCGGCCCGGACGTCGTGAAGACGGTGACCAACGAGGAGGTGACGGCGGAAGAGCTGGGCGGCGCTAGCATCCACACGACGCGCTCCTCCATCGCCGACCATGCCTATGACAATGACGTCGAATGCCTGCTGCAGATGCGGCGGCTGATGGATTTCCTGCCGTCGAACAACCAGTCGGGCGTGCCGGTCGTGCCGACCGAGGACCGCTTCGACCGCTCCGAGCCCTCGCTCGACACGCTGATCCCCGACAATCCGAACAAGCCCTACGACATCAAGGAGCTGATTTTGAAGGTCGCCGACGAAGGCGATTTCTTCGAGATCCAGCAGGCTTACGCGCGCAACATCGTCACCGGTTTCGGGCGGATCGAGGGGCATACGGTCGGCTTCGTCGCCAATCAGCCGATGGTGCTGGCCGGCGTACTGGACAGCGATGCCAGCCGCAAGGCCGCCCGCTTCGTACGCTTCTGCGACTGCTTCAACATCCCGATCATCACCTTCGTCGACGTGCCCGGCTTCCTGCCCGGCACCGCGCAGGAATATGGCGGGCTGATCAAGCACGGCGCCAAGCTGCTCTTCGCCTTCGCCGAGGCGACCGTGCCGAAGGTGACGCTGATCACCCGCAAGGCCTATGGCGGCGCCTATGACGTGATGTCCTCCAAGCACATTCGCGGCGACGTCAATTACGCCTGGCCGACCGCCGAAATCGCGGTGATGGGTCCGAAGGGGGCAGCGGAGATTTTGTACCGGTCGGAGCTCGGTAATCCTGAGAAGCTTGCGGCGCGCGTGAAGGAATATCAAGACCGCTTCGCGAACCCGTTCGTCGCCGCCGAGCGCGGCTATATCGACGAAGTCATCATGCCGCGCAACACCCGCACCCGGATCGCGCGGGCGCTGAACATGCTTCGCAGCAAGACCGTCGAGAGCCCATGGAAGAAGCACGATAATATTCCGCTTTAGGGGGCGGAGCAGGGGAGGGGGAATTATGGATATCGCGGCAGTGATTCTGACCGGGATCGTCCTGGCGATCCATGTTTACATCGTGCTGATCGAGACGGTGCTGTTCCGGACGCGCGGGGCAAAAGTGCTCGGCATCCCACCAACCCGCGTCGAGGAGATGGCGCCCGCGATGTCGAACCAGGGCTGTTATAATCTGTTCCTGGTCGCGGCGCTGGTCCTGGGCTTCGTCTATCCGGACCCGAAGGTCGCCGAAGCCTTTACACTATTCGGACTGGCCTGCGTGATCGTCGCCGGCATCTGGGGCGCGCTGACGGTGAAGCCGCGGATCTTGTTCGTCCAGACCGTGCCGGCGGCGCTGGCGCTGGGTGCGGTGGTGCTGTCTTGAGAGGCTAAGACCCATCAAGAAACTGGACCTCGACGCCGGACAGCTTTCGGGCGACCACAGCCATTTTTCGATCCGCCGTCAAAAGCGCCGCGCTTTCCCGTTCGGCAAGCGCCAGATAGAAACAGTCGTAGATCGGGTGGTTGAGGTCATAGCTCATGCGCGCGGCATCGAGATGGAGCGCGGGAAGCGGCTCGAGGTGGTCGAATAGCGGTGGCACGCGCTTGAGCGCCGCCTCGGCATCGCGGCGGGCCATCAGGCCGGCGCGGACGGCTTTCCACAAGGCGTTGCCGATTTCGGCAAGGATCAGATCCGGCGCAAGCAGCGCCCTGTCCTGCACGGCGTCCTGAGCCGAGGGCCAATGCCAGGCAGGCACGAACCAGCGGACGGCGACGCTGGCGTCAACGATAAGGCTCGTCATTGTCTCGGTCTTCCCGGATCAGCACCGTCGGGTCGAGCGCCGTTTGCACCGGCCCCTGTCTCATGGCGGCGGCATGTCTCAGCGCGTCGATTTCCGCCCAGAGGTCGGTCTTGGACGGCTTCGCCGCCTCGACCAGAATATCGCGGACGGTCTGCTCCAAAGACTGATCGGCCCTCTGCGCCCGCTCCTTCAGCCGCGCGATCACCTGATCGTCCAAATTTCTTACGATGATCTGACCCATCGGAACCTCCATGCTATCACGATGATAGCACATGCGGCCCACCCAGGGAAGGCGCCCGGGCGCTACTTCTTCTGCGGCTCCAGATGACTGGCCCTCACCCAGCCGGCGATGCCGAGATAGCGGATGTGGCACCAATCGTCGTCGCAGCCGCCGATGGGGACGATGCCGGTCGCATAGGCCGGGATCTGACCGACCACCACCGCGTTCGGGTTGGGATAATCGAGCACGTCGAGCGCGTTCCACAGGGCCAGCCCGCTGACCTGGAAGGATTGCGAGGCCTCGATCGCGGCGTCGGCCAGATGGCGGCGCGCGACCCAGCCGGTGGATTCGCCATAGCGCACCAGGCACCAGCTATCGACGCATTTGCGCAGGCCCTCGACATCCTTGGCGTCGTTGGGGATCCAGGCGACGATGGCGGCGCTGCTGCCCGGCTCCGCCCGCATCGGCAGCGAGCTTTGCCCGGCGAGACCGGCCAGCGTGTAGGTCTTGGTGTCGGTGTCGCCGAGAGGCTTGGCGAGGGCGGGGCCGAGCGCGGCGGTCGGCAAAGTCCGGCTCAGGGATTTGTCCTCGGGCTCGGCGGGGGCGAGCGCGGCGGTGCTCTCATGGGCGAGCGCCGCGTCCTCGGGCTTCAGATTGCTGTTGCTGATCCAGCCGACCAGTTCGCCGGCGCGTACATTGCACCAGGTGCGGATGCAGGAGCCGAGGCCCTCGACGACGGCGGTGTCGGCGGAGAGGCGGCCGGCGACCGGCAAGGCGTCATTGGGGAAGGCGTAGATGGGGATCGGCCGGCCGTCGGTGCTGACGAGCTGCAAGGGCTTCTTCAGCCCCGCGCCCAGCACCGGCTCGGACTCGGAGAGGAGCGGGGCGGCAGCCGGCGCCGGTTTCGGCTTGGCCGCCGCCTCGGTATCCGCGTCGTCGTCGTCATCCGGCTCGATGAAATGGCGGTAGACCCAGCCGTTCATGCCGCGAAATTCGATCGGGCACCAATTGCCCGAACAGGCGCCGCCTTCGAGGCCGCGCGCATCGCCGGGGATGTAGGCGAGGATCTTGGCGCGGTTGTTGGGATGGGTGCGCAGATGGATGCGGGCCTCGGAATTGAGATTGGCCGCGCGCCAGGTCTCCGCCACGGCGCCGCCGGGCGCCGCGGCCATCAAGGCGCCGAATAGGGGCAGTGAGACCGCCGCAAGCTTTGCGAGTCCACGCCGCACGATCATCAAAACGCTCCCAAACGCACACAAGCTTACCCGCCCGATCGCCAGAAACTCGGGCTTCTGCCAGACGATCTCCTGCCCTGCGATGGTACCTGTGGCGATTTATCAGTCCTGGCTGGCCGAGTCTTGCGGGCGGACCCGCGCTTGCCGTGAGCGCGTCCTAGGTGTCAACCGCAAGTCCCCGATCCTCGGGGCGGAATAATGCCGTAAGGCGAGGCAGTTGGGAACAGTTTTTCGGGGGGCGTCTGCGCTTAAGAGTTTTCCTCGAACAGCTCGCGGCCGATCAGCATGCGGCGGATCTCGCTGGTGCCGGCGCCGATCTCGTAGAGCTTGGCGTCGCGCAGCAGGCGGCCGGTCGGATAGTCGTTGATATAGCCGTTGCCGCCGAGGATCTGGATGGCCTCGAGGCTCATCCAGGTGGCTTTTTCGGCGGCGTAGAGGATGGCGCCGGCGGCGTCCTTGCGGGTGGTCTCGCCCCGGTCGCAGGCGCGGGCGACGGCATAGACATAGGCGCGGGCGGCATTCATCGTGGTGTACATGTCGGCGAGCTTGCCCTGCATGAGCTGGAAGGCGCCGATCGGCTGGCCGAATTGCTGGCGCTCATGCACATAGGGCAGCACAAGGTCCATCGCTGCCTGCATGATGCCGAGCGGCCCGGCCGCCAGCACGACGCGCTCATAATCGAGGCCGGACATCAGCACGCGGACCCCGCCATTGAGGTCGCCCAGCACGTTCTCGAGCGGCACTTCGCAATCCTGGAAGACCAGCTCGGCGGTGTCGGAGCCGCGCATGCCGAGCTTGTCGAGCTTGGGCGAGACGGTGAAGCCGGGGAAATCCTTCTCGATCAGGAAGGCGGTGATGCCGCGCGGGCCAGCGTCCGGATCGGTCTTGGCGTAGACGACGAGGACATCGGCATGCGGGCCGTTGGTGATCCACATTTTCGTGCCGTTCAGCACGTAGCGGTCGCCCTTCCTCTCGGCCTTGAGCTTCATCGAGACGACGTCGGAGCCGGCGCCGGCCTCCGACATGGCCAGCGCGCCGACATGCTCGCCGGAGATCAGCTTCGGCAGGTAGCGGCGCTTCTGCTCCTCGCGGCCGGCGCGGCGGATCTGGTTGACGCAGAGATTGGAATGGGCGCCGTAGGAGAGGCCGACCGAGGCCGAGGCGCGGCTGACCTCCTCCATCGCCACACAATGTTCCAGATACCCCAGGCCCGAGCCGCCGAATTCCTCCTCGACGGTGATGCCGTGCAGGCCGAGATCGCCGAGCTTGGGCCAGAGGTCGCGCGGGAACAGGTTGCTGCGGTCGATCTCCTCGGCGCGCGGGGCGATCTCGTTGGCGGCGAAATCGGCGACGGTGTCGCGAAGGAGATCGGCGGTCTCGCCGAGGTCGAAATTGAGCCCGCTGCGGTGATTTCTTCCGGCTGCCGGTCGCATCTGCTCTCTCGCTTCTCACCAAAGCCAATCTCGCTACCACAATAAGCTTGCCCGGTGGGCGCGCAAGCTGGAAGACTGCTCGCGGCCGGGGAGGGCCGGATGGCGGTCTCATGATCGGTTCATCATGGGGCGGGCACGATTGCGGCCACACGTAAAGGAGTTTGCCATGCGCATGAGCGATATCTCCCCGGCGGCGGCGGTTTTTCTGTTCGGCGGCCTGATGCTGGCCCCGGCCCCGCTCATCGCGCAGACGCCGGTCCCGCCGCCCGCGCAACAGGCGGCGCCCGTGCCCGAGCCGCGCACGGTGATGACCGACCGCAAGGCCATCGATCTGCTCGACGCCATCGACAGCCTGCTCAGCCGGACGGCGGAGGAGAGGGCGCAGCTCAAGGACCTGCCCCGGCGCGACACCTATGTGATCCCGCCGCTGTGGAAGGAAACGCGCGAAGACCGCGAAAAGCGGGTGCGCAAGCTCCTGGATTCGGTGCTGGAAATCGTCAGCGACGCACCGGTCGTCGAGATGCAGGCCAAGCTGCAGGAGCACCGGCGCTCGATTTCGGATCTGAAGGACCAGATTACCGCCTTGCGCGAAAAGCGGCTGCGCGCGCCCGAAGGCGGGCTGATGAACGGCATCTTGACGGACACGCAAAGCTCGATCGACGGCAAGATCGCGGATCTGCAAGGCCGGATCGCCGCGAACGAAGAGGAAATCGCCAAGGTCAAGCTGGAGATCAAGGCGGCGCTGACCAAATCGGGCGTCGAGATGAGCGATGCCCAGCTCGATCTGCTGCTCGACAGCGTGCTCGGCAGCGATCTGATCCGGCTGGTGACGGCGTTCCAGGCGGCCCGCGCGGTTGACGACCAGCTCGGCACGCTGCTCGGCCAGTCGAACGAGGATGTGAAAGCGGCGCGGCGCTATTTCGCCATGCACGCCGCTTTGTTCGCGATGATGGTACACGCGCAGGACATGCTGATCGAGAAGATCGACGACGTCTATATCACCAAGCTGCGCGGCATTCTGGGCGACATCCGCAAGACGCGCGAGATCAGCAAGCGGCTGCTCGGCGAGCCGAACCGGCCGGACCAGAAGCGGGCGCTGGACGCCAATGTGGCGGCGCAGAATTTTTCCGAGAAGGTGGCGAGCTTCTACCGCGACTATCTGCTGACCCAGCGCCGCCAGCTCGCCGAGGCGCGCGACCGGACGCTGCGCGATCTGGCGATTGCGGACAACACGTTCGAGACGGTCGAGGCCAGCTTCCAGTTGCACGACCTGATGGAGGACGCGCGAACCTCGTTCGAGGCCCTGCAGCGGCTGGAAGCGCCGGGCTTCGATCAGGTCTTCCGCAATGAGACGCTGCGGAAGGAGTTCGAGAGCCTGACGCAGAAGCTCGGGCCGAGTTCCTGAAGCAGCACCGCAGGCCGGCTCTGTTTTAGCTGGCGCGATTGATTTCGGCCGCCGCCAGCCAGGGATCGCTGATCGCCAGATAGCCGGCCCCCTTCAGGCAGCCGCCTCTGACCGTCTGAATGCCGGAGCGGATCACCCGGGCGGGGTTGCCGGCCACGATCGATCCGGGCGGCACGTCCCGCGTGACCACGCTGCCCGCCCCGACGATCGAGCCGTTGCCGATGCGGACCCCCGGCAGGATGATCGAGCGGCCGCCGATGAAGCAGCGCTCGCCGATATAAGTGTCGGCACGCAAGCCCCGGGTCATGTCGTGGGTAAGGATGGTCGCCTCAAAGGCCACATAGCTGAAGGCGCCGATATGCACGCCGCGGGGATTGTCCAGGTCCAGTCTGGCTTTCAGGGAAATGGAGCAGGTCGGGTGCAGGTCCATTCCAAAGATTTTCGCAAGATACCATCGCCTAATCCCGAGCACGAAAAGCCGGGGATGCCGCAGCAAACGCATTTGTAACCTCGGAGGACAAATTCTTTGTGGCGGTTCGGGGTTAGCGCCCCAATGGGGTCGATTTCGGATTGCCGGAAGCGCCGACGTCGGGGGCAAACGGCTCGAGCATAGATCGGCCCATCGCTAGAATTTTTGGCCGCTGCGAAGCAGCAATCCGGACAGCCGGAGGCCAAAATTGATGATCCTTATTATCAGGAAATAACTGCAACCCCTATACGTAGAGTGCGTTTGTCCACAACTCGAGCCAATTCGGAAAAAATCGGCGCTTAATAAAATTTTATCTAAGATTCATTTTTCGTTCTGCGTTCGTCCTGCCGGATCGCGGCGGGAATGTGGCCGTGTTCTGGTGGGGCGTCTGAGCGCATCGCATGAGTCGGGCTCAGCCAGAGCGGTGTCTCTCAACCTTCCAAGTCGCGAGAGCCCAGCCCTCTCCCCATGGGAGAGGGAGCTAGGCTGCGGATTGGTTATGGGCGTCGGTTTCCGACTAAACCGATGCATGCATAGCGGCTCCCGGGGGGCGCTTTTGCTCCGCCCCAGCCTTGCGGTCCGTCGAGACTAAACGAGGCGGCTTTGCTCCACGGCGGCCTCGATGAAGGCGGCGAAGAGCGGATGCGGGGCGAAGGGGCGCGATTTCAGCTCCGGATGGAACTGGACGCCGATGAACCACGGGTGGTTCGGGATCTCGACGATCTCCGGCAGGGTGCCGTCCGGCGAGACGCCGGAGAATTTCATCCCCGCCGCCTCCAATTGCGGACGGTAATTCATGTTCACCTCGTAGCGGTGGCGGTGCCGCTCGACGATCTGCGAGGAGCCGTAGATGCGCTGGGCGAGGCTCCCCGGCGCCAGATGGGCCGGGTAGGAGCCGAGCCGCATGGTGCCGCCGAGATCGCCATTGGCGCGGCGCTTCTGGATGGCGTCGCCATGCATCCATTCGGTCATCAGGCCGACGACCGGCGCCTGCGTCTCGCCGAATTCGGTGGACGAGGCGCCATTGATCCCCGCGACATGGCGGGCGGTCTCGATCACCGCCATCTGCATGCCGAAGCAGATGCCGAGGAAGGGCACATGGCGCAGCCGCGCATAGCGGGCGGCCTCCATCTTGCCCTCGGTGCCGCGCTCGCCGAAGCCGCCCGGGACCAGGATGCCATGCACATTCTCGAAGGAGGCCGCGGGCGAGCCGGCTTCCAGCTCCTCGGAATTGATCCAGGAGATATTGACGCCGACCCGGTTGGCGATGCCGCCGTGAATCAGCGCCTGGATCAAGGACTTATAGGCGTCCTTCATGCCGGTATATTTGCCGACGACGGCCACGTTGACGTGCCCGTCCGGGCTGGCGATGCGCTCGGAAATCTCGATCCAGCGGGTGAGATCGGGCATCGGCGCCTCGATGCCGAAGGCGTCCAGCACCTCGCGGTCGAGCCCTTCGCGGTGATAGGCGACCGGCACGTCGTAGATGTTGGGGACGTCGAGCGCCTGGATGACCGCCGTCTCGCGCACATTGCAGAACAGCGCGATCTTGCGGCGCTCCTCCGGCGGCACGGCGCGGTCGGAGCGGCAGAGCAGGATATCCGGCTGGATGCCGATCGAGCGCAGCTCCTTCACCGAATGCTGGGTCGGCTTGGTCTTCAATTCGCCCGCCGCCGGGATATAGGGCAGCAGCGTCAGATGGATGTAGACGGCGTGGCCGCGCGGCAGCTCGTTGCCGAGCTGGCGGATCGCCTCGAAGAAGGGCAACCCCTCGATATCGCCGACCGTGCCGCCGATCTCGACCAGCACGAAATCGACGTCGTCATTGCCCGCCAGCACGAACTCCTTGATGGCATTCGTCACATGCGGAATGACCTGCACCGTGCCGCCGAGATAGTCGCCACGCCGCTCGCGGGTGAGGATGTCCTGGTAGATTCGGCCGGTGGTGACATTGTCCGCGCGGGTCGCCGAGACGCCGGTGAAGCGTTCGTAATGACCAAGGTCCAGGTCGGTTTCCGCGCCGTCGTCGGTGACGAAGACCTCGCCGTGCTGATAGGGGCTCATGGTCCCCGGATCGACATTGAGGTAGGGATCGAGCTTGCGCAGCCGCACTTTGAACCCGCGCGCCTGGAGCAATGCCCCAAGCGCCGCGGATGCGAGACCTTTTCCCAGAGAGGAAACCACGCCGCCAGTTATGAAAATATATCGCGCCATGGGCCTGCAGAATACACAAACCCATGGCGATTCGAAGCGCGAAATTGCCGCTTGCCAACAGTTTGGCCGGATCGCTTGCCGTAACGTCCTATTATGGAACCATTCGCTGCAATACGCCGTCGCCCCGGACCACGAAATGGTAGAGCGCGGCGCCGATATGCAGAACCAGCAGCCCAGCTATGGTGAAGCCGAGCAGCTCGTGGGTGAAGAAGAGGGATGTCGAGATCGCCTCGTCCTTGGCGAGGATCGGCGGAACCGTAAACAGCCCGAAGAAGGAGATCGCCGCGCCATAGGCCGAGGTTGCGGCCCATCCGATCAGGGCTTGGGCGATGATGAGGGCGTAAAGCGCCATGTGGACGATATGGGAGACGGTGCGCTGGGCCGCGTTCAAAGTCGGCTCGGGGGGCGGTGCGCCATGGATCAGTCTGTAGCCCAGCCGCACGAGCATCAGCATCAGCACCAGAATGCCGAAGGAGCGGTGCATGGTATAAAGGCCGTCCTGCAGCGGACCGGCATCCAGCGAGCCCATGATGATGCCGATCGGGATCATGGCGAGCACCAGCACCGCGATCAGCCAATGCATGAATATGGCGAAGCCGGAATATTTATCACCCGCCAAACTTATGCGTTCGTTCATGACGTTTGTCATTTGCCGCCTCCTCGAATTTAAGATTTAAAGCAACAATCGAATAACACATCCCCTCCGCCAAGCGCGTAGGAGCGCGTTACCGGCGTGAGCGCTTCGTCAACTTCCTCGATCGGCGGCAGTTCCAGGCCGGTCTGCCCCGAACCCAGGATCATGGGCGCCACGAGCAAATAAAGCCTGTCGACCGCCCCCGCCGCGAGGAATCGCGACACCGTTTTGGCGCCGCCCTCGATCAGGATGCGCCTGAGGCCGGCCTTGTGCAGGGCGCGCACGATGGCGTGCGGATCGAGCCCGTCCGGCCCGGCGTCGACGCAGATCGTGCTGGCGGCGGGCGAGTCGCAATTTTTTAGGGGCGTCACTACATAAATTGCTGTGCCGTCATCAGATAGACACTTCGCCCCTGTTGGTAACCTGCCATTAGGATCGATGACGACGCGCGCTGGAGACCGTCCCTCCACGCGGCGCACGGTCAGCAGAGGATCGTCCGCAATGACGGTGCCGATACCGACGACGACGGCGTCAACCGAGGCGCGCAAGCGATGCAGGAAATCGAGGGCACTTGGCCCGTTGATATATTTCGAAGCCCCAGTCGGCGTGGCGATGCGGCCATCGAGCGACTGCCCTAGCTGGGCCACCACATAGGGACGGGCCGGATCGCTCGCGGCGATCGGATCCAAGGCTGATGTTGGGTCGTTGTTCATCGTCAATGAAGGACGCTCCGTTGAATCAGACAATCGATCACGCCTTTTTTTTCACTAGCGTACAGAATAGTCCGCCAAGCAAACGTGTTAATGCATGCGGATCATGAAGGGGAGCAAAACTGAGATGGGTAGCGAGAGTTTAATGGACCTGATGGGCGATCCGCATGAAGTGCGGGTTGAACGGGCGCTGGCGGAAATTCGTTCCGGCCGTCCCGTCCTGCTGAGCGCCGCAGGTGCCGACTATCTCGTCATGAGCCCCGAAACCGTCGACGACGAGGCGCTGGCCGCGATCCGCGCGGCGAGCAAGGCCCAGCCGCAGCTCGTGCTGTCGCGGCCGCGGCTGCGCCTGCTCGGCCATAAGGGCGACGATGCCGGCATCATCCCGGTCAAGGGCATGAACGCCGCCGAAATTCATGCGCTGGTCGCGCATACCGACATTCATCTGAACGGCCATGCCCCGAAGCCGGCCGGCGAAGCCGACAAGGCCGCGCTCGACCTCGTCCGCCTGGCCTATCTGCTGCCGGCGGCGATCGTCGTCGAAATGCGGCAGGAGCCGAACGCGCCCGCCTCGACACTGGTGCGCGTCGAGGTAGAGTCAGTAAAGCATTACCGCGAGCATGTCCTGACCTCGCCGCGCATCGTTTCGCGCGCGCCGGTGCCGCTCGACGATATCGGCGAGACCGAATTCGTGGTGTTCCGCGGCGGCGAAGGCATGCGCGATCAGGTCGCCGTCGTCATCGGCAAACCCAAACCGGGCGAGCCGGTCTATGCGCGGCTGCATTCGGCCTGCCTGACGGGCGATCTGTTCGGCAGCCTGAAATGCGATTGCGGCGACCAGCTTCGCGGCACGGTGAAATTCATGGCGGAGAATGGCGGCGGCGTGCTGCTCTATCTCGACCAGGAGGGGCGCGGCAACGGCATCGCCAACAAGATCCGCGCCTACCGGTTGCAGCATGCCGGCTACAACACGTTCGACGCCGACGAGATTCTCGGCTTCGATCACGACCAGCGCCGCTTCGATTTCGCCGCCGCCATGCTGAAGCAGCTCGGCTATCAGTCGATCCGCCTGCTCACCAACAATCCCGCCAAGGTCGAGGCCTTGCAGGCGGCCGGTCTCGATGTGGTCTCCAGCCACCGCGCCAAGGCCCGGTTCACGTTGCAAAATGTCGGCTATCTCGCCGCCAAGCGCGATCACGCCGGCCATATGATCGAAGAAGACTTGAAATACTGACGTAACCAGTCCATTCACCGCAAGGATGCCTTGCGGGCTTCCCCTGACGCATCGCCAATTGCCCCGCCGTTGAGGGATCGAGCATGAATCGACGCGCTTTCCTGATGGCTGCGGGGCTCGGCAGCCTCGCCGCCGCGCTTGGCCGCAGCGGCTTGGCGGCGCTGGCCGAGACCGGGCCCGCCACGGATTTTTCCTGGGACATTCTGAAGGCGAAAGCCAAGGCGCTGGCCGGCGAGCCTTACCGCTCCGCCGCCGGCCAGATCGCGCCCGCCCTCGCCGACCTCAATTACGACCAGTTCCGCAATATCGAATTCGACAGCGACAAGGCGATCTGGAGCGGCACCCAGATCCCGTTCCGGATGGAGCTGTTCCATAACGGCTATATCTACCGCGACCCGATGGACATCTATCTGGTCGAGAACGGCAAGGCGGCGCCGATCCGCTACGACAAGTCGATGTTCAATTTCGGCCCCGCCGAGCAGCGCGTGCCCTTGCCCGACGATGCCGGCTTTTCCGGCCTCAGACTGCACGCGCCGGTGCATGAGCCGAATGTGTTCGAGGAATTCCAGGTCTTCCAGGGCGCCAGCTATTTTCGCGGCAAGGCGATGGGGCAGACCTACGGCCTCTCCGCGCGCGGCCTCGCCATCAACACCGCGCGCGAGGGCGGCGAGGAATTTCCCAGCTTCCGCGCCTTCTGGGTGGAGACCTCGGCGGCCGATTCCCACACCGTCACCGTCTATGCGCTGCTCGACAGCGACAGCGTCGCCGGCGCCTACCGCTTCGTCATCGGCCGCGCCGTCGATGTGGTGATGGATGTCGACTGCGCCATCTATCCGCGCAAGGCCATCCAATATCCGGGCATCGCGCCCTTCAGCAGCATGTTCTTCTTCGGCCCGGCCGATCACACCCCGCACGATGATTTCCGCCCGCGCGTGCATGATTCCGACGGCCTCCTGCTGCTCACCGGCGAGGGCAACTGGATCTGGCGCCCGCTCGTCACCGCGCCGCAAATCCTCTATTCGGTGTTTTCCGACAAATCGCCGCGCGGCTTCGGCCTGATGCAGCGCCAGCGCGATTTCGACCATTACCAGGACATCAACGCCGCCTATGAGCGCCGCCCGAGCGCCTGGGTCGAGCCGCTGTCGGATTGGGGCGACGGCAGCGTCGACCTGATCGAGCTGCCGACCGGCACCGAATATGCCGACAATATCGTCGCCTTCTGGCGGCCGAAGGACCCGCTCCAGGCCGGCGGCAGCTACGACTACCGCTACCGCCTGACCTGGTGCTGGCATGTGCCGGGCGAGCGCCCCGTGGCGCAGGTGCTGCGCACCCGCAGCGGCGTCGGCCTGCCGCCGGGCAGCCGCTATATCATGATCGATTTCGCGGGCGGCGAGCTCTATGCCGATGCCGATGATGAGCATTGGGATTATGACGTCACCGCCAGCGCCGGTTATATCAAGGCCTATACGATCGCGCCGAACCCCTTCACCGGCGGCAAGCGTGTCGGCATCGAATACCACCCGGACGGCAGCAAGGAAGCGGATCTCGCCTTCCAGATCAGCCGTTTCGGCAAGAAGCTGACGGAGAAATGGGTCTATCGCTGGGCGCCCTGACCGGCCCCAGCCATCGCCTGCAAGCGCTCCGACGTCCGCGCCAGCAGCATGACGCAGAGCGCCCCCGCCAGCACCGGCATGAACAAAAAGGTCCAGTCCAGCGACGAATTGTAGATCACCAGCGGCGTGATGCCGGCGGGCGGGTGGAAGACGTCGAACACCAGCATCAGCGCGATGCTGAGCGCGACCACCGCCGCCACCGTCGCGATGCCCTCGAAGCCGCTATAATGCAGGGCGATGCCGGCGCTGGCGCAGATCAGATGGCCGAAGATCACCGCCTTGCTCCGCGCCGGCGGCGATCGCGGGGCGCCGGCGACCAGCACGATCGAGGTGGCGAAGGGAATGGCGCCGAGCGGCGTGCCGGACAGGGCGGCGAGCGTCAGCATCGCGGCAATGCCGAAGCCCCCGCATGCGGCCGAAATCAGAGTATGGGCGAGAGCCTTCCTGTCCATCCGGAGAGTATCGGGTATATTGCCAAAATTTCACTTGAGGATGATAGCGGCGCGCGCGATTTTGCCCATGCGACGCGGTCTTCGCGGTGATGATCGGAAGAGCGCAATCTTTTTTCGATGCATATGCGCCGCAAGTTGTGTAAACGCGATGCAACGCAGGCTGCAGTTTCGATACGGCCGGCCAAGAATCGCGACACATTGAAAGTCGCCATAGTTTAGGGGTACGGCAAAAACCGCCCGGCAGTCCGCGCTCAATACAGCGAACTGTTGGCGCCGTTTGCGGGTTAGACACCTGCTGATTTTAGACTCCTGGATGTTTGAACCTTTGCCGGGCAAGACAATGCGCCGATTGAAACGATCCTCTATGGTTCGCCTCGCGGTCTTCGCGGGGGCCCTGTCCCTTTCCGGCCTCGCCGCCTCGGGCGCGCGGGCCTGCAACGCCGCCGATTTCGGCGCGGTCGTGGACCAGACGGCGCAGGCCCTGCGCGACCTCAACGTCAACGGCGCCCAGCGCTATCAGGCGAAGCTGAATGCGCTGCGGCAAAAACATCATCTCAGCGACC
Source organism: Rhodomicrobium sp. R_RK_3 (assembly GCF_002198715.1). Taxonomy (GTDB): domain Bacteria; phylum Pseudomonadota; class Alphaproteobacteria; order Rhizobiales; family Rhodomicrobiaceae; genus R-RK-3. The sequence goes on from NZ_MWLK01000022.1 coordinate 78,290, forward strand.
AGGAGATCGAGCAGCGCGCCGAGTCGCTGCAGGACGACAAGATGAGCGATTTCAATCGTGAGATTGAAATGCTGGTCGGCCAGATGGACAGTCTCAGCACGACGCCGAACGACAAAATCACCTGCGACAAGCTGGAGGAGCTGAAGCGCGTCCGCGACCGGCTGCTGACGGTGATGGGCCAGAAATCGGGCTATATGCTCGCCAAGGCCGATATCGAATTCGACCGCCCGAGCGGCGCGGCGCCGACGCCCCCGAAGACCGAGGCCCGCGAGGCGGTGAAGCCGCCGAAGGACGCGCCCCTGCCGACCACCACCAGCAAAGAGGATCGCCTCACGCCGGCGCCCGCGCCTCAGGCCGAGCAGCGCACCACCGCCGCCGTGCCGCCGCCGCCGCGCGAGGAGATCGTCACCAGCAAGCCGGTGGCGCCCGAGCCGCCCAAGGAAGCCGCGCGGAAAGATCCGCCGCCTGCGCTCAATCCGGGCCTGCCCGCCCGCCGCGAAGGTCCGGCGCAGACCGCCAAGAACTGGGCGCCCGATCCGCAGCCGATCGCGCCGCCGCCCGCCGCCGAGCGCCGTCAGGTCCTGGCCGACAACCGCAACAATCCCGAGCCGCCGACCATGCTCGCCCCGCCCCCGCCCGGCGAGCCGCTGCCGCTGCCGAGCGACCGCATCGAGGCGACCTACAGCATCGACGAGATCCAGGAAGCCGGCCGGGGCATTTTCGGCACCATCACCGCCCAATTCGGCGGCGCCATCAATTACGCCTTCCAGCAATTCGGCCGCCCGAACGCCTATATCACCGGCAGCGAAGGCGGCGCCGCGATCCTGGCCGGCCTGCGCTATGGCAAGGGCACGCTGCACAGCAAGACCGCCCCCGAAAGCCCGATCTATTGGCAAGGCCCCTCGCTCGGCTACGATCTCGGCGCGGAAGGGTCCAACGCCCTGTTCCTGGTCTATAATCTCGAAGACCCGAACCTGATCTACGGCCGTTTTAGCGGCATCGGCGGCTCGGCCTATGTGGCTGGCGGCGTCGGCCTGAACGTGCTCGGCAAGAGCGGCATGGTCATGGTCCCGATCCGCTCCGGCATCGGCCTGCGCCTCGGAGCGAACCTGGCCTACCTGAAATTCACCGAGCGCCAGACCTGGAACCCGTTCTGAGGGTGGCCCGCTCGGCGTTGGGGTCAACGGCGAGGCATAACCCCCTCACCCGGCGCTAACGCGCCGCCCTCTCCCGATGGGAGAGGGCTGGGCGAGGCCGAATGACCGAAACCAATGCACCCCTCAACGAAATCCCCGCGAAGGCGGGGTCCAGTAATCCCAGCGCTAGCGGTCGCACTCTGCGCAACCCCAAATGCTGCGGCGTACTGGATCCCCGCCTTCGCGGGGATTTCGGAGTCATTGTCTGTTTAGGAGCGAACGAGCCATCCTTACGCCGCAACCGGATTCCCTCTCCCAGGGGGAGAGGGTTGGGGTGAGGGGGTACTGCCTATCCGTTGGTCCGTAGCCCGGCCGCTTGCTCCGCTGCTTCCAGCCGCGAACCTCACCCTTCCCGATTGCCCCCGGCCTGCGACTCCCAGCGGTTCAGCAAATCCATATTGTTGCGGATATACGGGTTGTTCGGCGACTGCGACGCCGCAGCCTGCAAGGTCTGCCGCGCGCCGGCGAAATCGCCTTTCAGCATCTGGTGGTAGGCCAGATTGTTCAGCACCGTCGGCGTGTTGCCTGCCAGCTTGATGAGCTGGTTATACGCCCGCTCGGCATGGTCGAAGCGCTTCAGCCGGTCGTAAGACGCCGCGAGCCCCAGCCAGGCCTCGGCATTGTTGTGCCGCTCCTCGATGGCCTGCCGGTAATAGCGCTCGGCGAGGCCGTAATTGCCGTTGCGGTAATAGGTCTTGGCCTTTTCCAGCCATTGCGCCTCCGGGGCCGATCCGAAAGACGAGGTGTCGGTGATCTCGGTGGTCAATTCCTCTTCCGGCGCGCCGTCGAGCGCGGTCTTGCACCCCGCCGCGGCAAGGGCCAGCGCTCCCACCGCCAGCAATCTCAAGATATGTCCCCTCATCTTTTTCCCCTTCGAGGCAAAATCTAAAACAACGCGTTTTTTATTCGTATGAAAACCGGCAGGCCGATCACCACCAGCATCACCGGGAAGATGAACAAGCCCAGCGGCAATGTCAGTTTGACCGGCAGCGAATGCGCCTTCTCCTCGGCGCGCGACAGACGCTTGTCCCGCATTTCTTCGCTGTAGATGCGGAGCGCATCGCCGATGCTCGTGCCCAACTGTTCGGTCTGGTAGAGCAGCGACCCCAGATTGACGACTTCTTCCAGCCCGGTGCGCAGGGCGAGGCTTTCGACGGATTCGGCGAGCGTCGCGCCGGCCCGCAATTCCAGGCTCATGAAGTAGAGATTGGCGCCCAGAAACGGGTAGCTGTAGGAGATCTCCCGGCTGATCCGGTCGATGGCGGCGCGCGGGCTGAGCCCGGCTTCGGAGCACACCACCATCAAATCCATGAAATCGGGAAAGCCCTCGCGGCATTCGCGCTGATAGGCTTTGCGACGGGCGACGAGATATCGCCCCGGCAGCAGGAAGGCGACGCCGCCGATCGCGGCCAGCAGGCCGAGCTTGGTGGTCGGCTGCAAGCTCATATTGAGCGCGCCCATCAGCAGATGCGCGGCGAGCGGCGCCCCGACCAGCATCGCCAGCCGGATGCCCTGGAACCACAGCGCGCTGTTCGGGCCGAAATAGCCCGCGCCGACGAGATCGCGCTGCAGCCTGGTCTTCTCGCTCTGCCATTCCTGGCTCTTGCGGCCGCGCTCGACCTTGGCCAGCAGCGCCGAATTCTCCGCATAGGACTGGAAGCGCAGCGAGCGGCCGGTCGTCTCCCATTCCTGCTCGAGGGCGATATTGCCCGAGGTCAGCACCCGGTCCATCGCGGTGCGCTTGCGGATGTCGCTCCGGCGTTGGGCGACATCCGTCACCGCCAGCACGAAGAAGAACATGAACATGAAGGTAAAAAAGATCGCGCCGAGCAGCACGGCGCTATCAGCTTGATTGGTTCCGCCGGAAATGAAGGCCAATATCGATTGCATCAGATGTTAAACTTTACCATTCGATACATGATGTAATTGCCGAACATCATCCAGGCGACGGCGCCGCCGAGCACCGGCTTGACGATGGCTTCATTCCAGATCTGGCCGTAATAGCTGGGCGAAATGATCGCCAGAACGCCGAACAGCGCGATGGGCATGACGCTGAGGAAGATCGCCGAATAGCGGCCCTCCGCCGAGAGTGCCTTGGCCTTACGCCGAAGCTTGAAGCGGTCGCGGATCACGCGCGAGAGATTGCTGAGGATTTCGGCGAGGTTGCCGCCCATCTTGGCCTGGATCGACACCGCCAGCACGATCAGCGACAAGTCGGCCTGCCCGACGCGCGAGCGCAGATTGACCATCGCGGTTTCCAGATCGAGCCCGTAGGTCAGCTCGCCCGCCGTGATGCTGAACTCGCCGCCGAGCGGTTCGGCCATCTGCCGCCCGACCGTCGCCAGCGCGACCGGGATGGCGTGGCCGGCCTTCAGCCCGCGCACCAGGATGTCGATGGCGTCGGGAAGCTGCTCTTCAAAACGGCGCTGGCGGGAGGCGCGCATCGAGCGCAGCACCACCACCGGAAATCCCAGCCCCGCGACGATGCCGCCCGCGACCGCGATCACGGCGCCCGCCTTCAGCATCGCCAGCACGAAATAGACGCCGGCGAACAAAAACAGCATCGAGAACAGGATGCCCTGGATGCCGACCGTGACGCCGGATTGCAGGATGAGCTGGTTCAGCGGGATGAAGGGCAGGGCGTAATGCCCGTCGGTGGATAGGCTGCGGCCGCGCCGGATGCGCATCAGCTCGCCCTGATTGGCTTGCGCCGGGCCGAAATCGGTCAGCCGGCGGCTCACCGTCTTCCGCCGCGTGCGCTGGGCGGAGGCGGCCAGATAGCCCGCCGTCACGATCAGCAGCACGGCGATGAAGACGAGGATCGGCACCAGTTGCACGGCGGTCATAGCGGCATCCCCGGATCGAAAAAGTCGCCGGGAAAGCCGAAGCCCTTCACCTGCAACTCATCCATGAAGCCGGGGCGCAGGCCCGTCGCGCGGAAATCGCCGCGCACCTGCCCGTCAGTGCTGGTGCCGGTGCGGACGAATTTGAAGATCTCCTGCATCTGGATGACGTCGCGCTCCATGCCGGTGATCTCGGTCAGGCTGACGATGCGGCGGCGGCCGTCGGAAAAGCGCTGCAATTGCAGGATGACGGCGATAGCCGAGGCGATCTGCGTCTTGACGCTGGCCTCGGTCATGTTGAGCCCGGCCATGCCGACCATCTGCGTCAGCCGGGCGAGCGCGTCGCGCGGGCTGTTGGCGTGGATGGTCGCCATCGAGCCTTCATGGCCGGTGTTCATGGCCTGCAGCATGTCGAAGGCTTCCTCGCCGCGCACTTCGCCGATGATGATGCGGTCGGGGCGCATACGCAGGGCGTTCTTCATCAGCTCGCGCTGGCGGATTTCGCCGCGCCCTTCGATGTTCGGCGGCCGGGTTTCCAGCCGCCCTACATGGGGCTGCTGCAGGCGGAGTTCGGCGGCGTCCTCGATGGTGATCAGGCGCTCGCGGTGGGAAATGCTGGTCGAGAGCGCGTTGAGCAGCGTCGTCTTGCCCGAGCCGGTGCCGCCGGAGACGAGAATGGTCAGCCGCGCCCGCACGCAGGCGGAGAGCAGGTCGGCCATCCGCTGCGTCAGGCTGCCGACCGAGACGAGGCCCTCGATGTCATAAGCCTGCTCGGCGAATTTTCGGATCGACACCAGCGGCCCGTCGACGGCGATCGGACGCACGGCGACATTGATGCGCGAGCCGTCGGCGAGGCGGGCGTCGATCATCGGCTGGGATTCGTCCACCCGCCGGCCGACGGCGCTGACGATCTTGTTGACGATGCGCAAGACATGCGCCTCGTCCTTGAAGCGCACCGGCACCTGTTCGAGCTGGCCGAAGCGCTCGACATAGACCTTTTCATGCGTGTTGATGAGGATGTCCGAGACGGTCGGGTCCTTCAGCAGCGGCTCGATGGGGCCGAGGCCGGTCAGCTCGTCAAGGACTTCGGTGGTGAAGCTTTCGAGTTCGCGCGCGTTCAGCAGGATGCGCTCGGAGCGCACGTAATCGGCGACGATTTCGGAGATCTGGCCGCGCAGCTCCTCCTTGCTCATGCGCTCGATCATCGGCAGGTTGAGATCGTCGATCAGCTTGCGGTGCAGCCGGACCTTGGCCTCGATCAGCTCTTCCTTGACGAGCTTGTTGGTCTCGCTCAGCTCGGCGAGGCGGCGCTCCATCGGCGCGGGATCGAGCGGCTTGACGCCGTAAGGCTGCTGCTCGAAGCCGCCGCCCTTATTCGCGCCCGGCAAAAATCTGTTCGACATCGCCCTGACCCCGATCCGCTAGAGGCGCCCTCAGCCCTTGTTCTTGAGAATGCGCTCCAGCGCCTTCTCGACCTTGCTGCCGCGATTGATGTCCGAGATCGGCACGCCGCGATTGATCGCCTCCTGCACCAGATCGGGCGCGTCGGGGATGAAGCCGGCGAGCCAATTGCGCAGCATCTGCTCGGCGTCGCTCTTCTTCAAACCCGCGCCAAACATGCTCTCGCGATGCTTGTTGACGATCACCGACACCTTGGCGTCGTTGACGATTTTCGCCGAGATGGCGTCGATCATGTAGCGGGCGTGGCGCAGCGCCGGGACGGTGAAATTCGTCACCACATAGACCTGGTTCGAGCCCCAGATGACGTTGTCGGTCCAGGGGTACCAGTTCTTCGGCAGATCGATGACGACATTGTCGAAGGACCGCGACAGAAGGCCCAGCACAGCGCCGATCAGCCCTTCGCTGATCTCGAAATATTTCGCCGGCACGCGCGGCGTCGCCAGCACCGAGAGGCCCGAGGAATGGCGCGTCAGCATCACGTCGAGGAGCTGGCCGTCGAGGCGGCCGGGCGCATTGGCCAGCTCCTCGATGCGGAAGGCGGGGGCGATGTCGAGATAATCGGCGATGGAGCCGTCCTGGAAATTCAGATCGACGAGGCAGGTCGATGCCATGTCGCGGCTGGTGCGGCCGAGCTGGAAGGCGGTCTGGATGGCGAGCGTCGTATTGCCCGCGCCGCCCGAGGCCGGGAAGAAGGAATAGCAGACGGCGTCCTTGTTGCGCCCCTCGACCTGCGGCGTGCGGTTCAGCCGCTCGCAGGAGCGGTAGATGTCGACGAAGGGGCTGTCTTTCGGCAGCCAGTCGTCGACCTTGATCTGCACCAGCCGGCGAACGATTTCCTGGTCGAGATAGCTGGAGATGGCGATGATCGGCGTCGCGGCGAAGCGCCCCCGCTTGATCCGCTCCAGCGCCGCCAGATCCTCGGGCGAGGCGCTTTTCAGATCGACCAGCAGCACGCCCGGCACGCCTTCCATGCCGAGCATCTTCTCGGTGTTGGCGACGGTCCCCTTCACCGTGCGCATGACGAAATGCTTCTTCTCGGCAAACCCCTTGGCGAGCATCTCCTTCAGCTCGACATCCTCGCTGACGAGGAGAATGTCGACCTGCTGATCGCCGCGCAAGGCGCTCTGTCTGACCATGTCATCGAGCCCGGTCCCAGACATGCCACGGCCGTCGGCAGGTTTAGCCACGGCAGGCCGGAACTTTTCCATTATCGCCATTTCGAAACCTGACCATACGCTAACATACGCGGCCCCAGAGGGTTAAGCCGGGGCGCGAAAACTAGTCTTTGACCTGCGTGCTGCCTTGGCTACCCGGACCCGACTGGCCGGAAATCTCGGTCGTGTTCAAGCCGCTCGGCGGGATCGACTTGTTCTGCTGATAGCGCTCGATGGCCACCCTTGCCCGCTCGCCCTCCTGGTGGATTTTGGTGTTCTTGACGTTCTTGTTCCAGGGATCGATGGTCTGCGTCACCGCGTTGGTCGCGGTGGCGTCTCCCGCGCCGAGCGAGATGGTGTCGCGGCGGGATTCATAGTCGGTCTCGTAGCAACCCGAGAGCAGGATCGCGGGAAGGGCGGCGGCCGCCACGGCGAGGCCAGAGCGCTTCTTGATGCGGGTCATCATTATTTCGCTCCTTTGAAGCCGCTGACCGGAGCCTCGTCCTGCCAGTCGATGATGTGGCCGGTGAAATCCTCCGGCTTGCCGATGTTCACCTCCTGCTTGCCGCGCAGGAAGAATTCGCGGTCATTGCTCGGCAGGGTCTTATCCAGCGGCGTCGCGATCTTCTGGCCGGGCGCGCGCGGCTGGACGAGGCGCGGCGTGACCAAGATGACGAGGTCGGTCTCCTTCTTCTCGAAATTGGCGCTCCGCAGCAGCGCTCCGAGCACCGGCACGTCACCCAGCCACGGCACCTGACGCAAGGCTTTGGCGTTGTTGCTCTGCAGCAGGCCCGCCATGGCAAAGGTCTGGCCGTCGCGCAATTCCACGGTCGTGGAGGCGCGGCGCACAATGAGGCCAGGGATTTTCAGCCCGTTGGCCGTGATGCCGCCATTGGGGTCGAGCTCGCTGACCTCAGGCTCGATCTTGAGGTTGATCTGGCCCTCCGAGAGCACGGTCGGGGTGAAGGCCAGGCCGACGCCGAATTTCTTGAATTCGACCGTCACCTTGTCGTTGTCGGCCGACACCGGGAACGGAAACTCGCCGCCCGCCAGAAAACTCGCGGTATCGCCCGAGAGCGCGACCAGGTTCGGCTCGGCGAGGCGGCGGGCCAAGCCGCGCTCCTCGAGCGCCTCGACCGTGGCGGAAATCTTGGTGCCGCCGGTGATGATGCTGCCCGAGAGCGATCCGAAGGGGACCGAATTCGTGATCAGGCCCAGTCCGCCCTCGGTGAATGACCCGTCCACGTCGCCGCCCTGCACGTAGCCGCTGACGCCGAGTGCCCGGCCGGCGCTGCGCTGGGCCTCGATGAAGCGGACTTCGAGCATGACCTGCTGCGGCGCGGCCACCCGCATGGCATTGGTGACTTCGTCGGCCGAGACCTGCTTGGCCAGGGTCATGGCATATTGCATGGCCAGCGAATCCGGGACGACGCCCGTCAGCAGGATCTTGCCGTTGACCGACTCGACCTTGACGTTCTTGAGAGCCGGATTGGTGTTCATGCGCTTCTTGAGGCCGACGAGGTCATGCGTCACCTCGACATCGACGACGCCGAGCAATTGCTTGTCCTTGTCGAGCAGGGCGAGCCGGGTGACGCCGATCTTCTTGCCGACAATGTAGATGGCGCGGTCGGTGAGCGGCACCACATCGGCGACCTCGGCATTGCCGACCAGCGCCTCTGTGAAGGGCTGGCCGACGCGCACAGTTTCGGATTTGTGCAGGGTCACCTTGATGTCGATGCGGTCGTCGGTCGGCTCGACATGGTAGATGCCGGTGCGCCCTGCCCCCTCATCCTTGGCCAGCTTGGCCGGCCCGGCAAAGCTTTGCGCGGCGGCGAATGCGGACAGCGCCGCAAGTCCGATGCCCGAAAGCAGGCGGCGGCCGGCGCGGCCGCGCTGTCGCTCCGCTCCTCCTCCGCCCAAAATCCTCAATGCCCAATTCATGTCCGGAATTTCCCTCAGCCCCTCATGCGCCGTGCCAGACCGCCGGTCGTCTTTAACGCATACGCCCCGCGCTTGCGGCCCGGTTTCACTGGTGGCTCAAAATCTCGTATCGCCGTTCGTTGCGCCTCTCGTCGGGAAGCACTTGATATTCCTTGCGTTCGACCGATCGCGTCACCCCGACGACTGGTCCGCCCGGCTTGGCCTTGCCCTTGGCCCCGCGTTCGGCCTCCATCAGATCGTCGAAGGCGATGGTCCCCGTCGCCTGGGGATCGCCCGTATCGGCGATACGGTTGAGCGCCAGCGACAGCTCACCGACGCGCCCGGCCAGGATCAGCTTTTGCGCCTCCTCGACCGTCACTTCCAAAGTCACCGCCTTGGCCGGGGTCGGCTGGTCGTTGCGCTGGGTCACCTGATCGGTGGCCAGCACGCGCAAATTTTGCAAAAGCACGACGACGGCGGATTTCGCCGCCACCGTGGTCTCGCCCGCGCCCTGGCCGCCATAGGTCAGGAAGACATCGACGCGGTCATCCGGCTGAACGAAGCCGGCCACCCCGGCGACGTCGTTCACCCGGATGGTGACGGCCTTCATGCTCTGCGTGAGCTTGGCCGACAGGGCGCTGTTCGATTCCGCGCCCAGCAGCTTCTGTTCGAGGATCGGTTCGTTCTCGGAGACCGACGACAGCACGATGCGGCCGCCGGCCGGGCCGATCACCTGGTCCTTGGTCAGGAACGCGCCTTTCGGCATGGTGTCGCCCGACCACTGGACCAGCTTGACCGCATCGGTGGTCAGCTTCTCCCCATATTTGAGATCGCGCGCGGCCACCACGATCGCACGCGATGCGATCCTTTGCACTTCGGCGGGTGCCCGGGCGGACTGGCCGACCAGCCAGGCCCGCGAAAGCAATGCAGCTGTGGCGGCACACAGGAACGCGATCAAAAGCATGACCACGTTGCTCATACGCATTGCCGCCTCCGCCACGCTGTCAAAAAGCCAAGGATCATCAACGATCGATGAGGCTTAGCCTGGGAGAAGCGCGCCGATGGCCGTGAATGAACCGATGATTTCGGTGCGAAGTGCAGTAATCGCGGTCACCAGCCCGGCCGTGATGATGCCGATCAGAACCGCATACTCGACGAGGGACGCGCCGCGTTCGTCGCGGGCGAAGCGCTTGACAAGCGCAGCAAATGACGTTGCCATGAGGAGTTACTCCGACTGTTTCAAACGACAGGTTGGGTAGTTTTGGGGGGTCGAGCTTCGCAGGCGTTGGCCCCCCAATTCATTTGGGCCAGGGGATCTCCCGGCGCCCATTTGCATCTAAGAGGAAACCCCTAGGGCCTCGCAACGCCATCCGGGTTGCGCTCTGCATCCCCAAGCCCGCTCCGGTTGCCGAAAAGTCGAGCGCAACTAAAAAATCACGCTTCTGTCACGCATTCGGGCTGAACTGTGGCGGTGGCTAGATTGCGACGTGAGCGCCGAGATGAATGGCGCGCTTGACTTGAAAATCTATTCCGTCGATTTGTCGTAACAATGATCTCTTAATATAAGTAATCATCCATTAAAGCAAAATTGCCGGCTTTTATGCGTCGCTTTTCCTAACGATGCTACGTCATAATACATATGGGATAGGCCGATGTTGCAACACAACCGTCCTGATTATGAATGCAATCGGCGATTTAGTCGATTCGCCGGAAGCGCTGTTTTGGGATAGGACGTTCACCCCCTGTGTGCAAAACCACTAGGTAAAGCTACTGTGGCGCGGTAGCCACATCGCCTGCGGAATTACAGCTCCTCCGCAAAAGGGGGTGTAAAAAACGGGGGAGCCCAAACTATGGTTAATGGCGTGGCCACCGTAACTTGCTGGTTATCGTAGAATGTGAAGCCGAAGGATCTCGCGAGTAGTCGCGAGGGATATGCTAAGCGCCGAATATGATCTTCAGCACAATGCTGTAGGTTACTCGGTAGTGAAATGTGATTTTTCTGGTATTGGAGGCAGCGTGTCTGCGCTGATCTCGGCGAATGCCGGTACGCGAGACTCGCCCCGGCGGCGCGCGGGGATGGCGAGGGCGTCGCCGAATGGGGAGCGAAATCCTGAAATCCGTGCTGCCATAAGTACTCTCCGCAAGGCGGAGGCCGGCCGAGGCGGCGAGAGGGATGACTCCCTCTCCATGTAGGAGAGGGAGTAGGCCGGAGCTGTGCGACTAGGAGCGCTCGTCCTGCGGGCTGTATTTGACCGAGCAGCCATAGGGGCGCGAAACCGGCGTGGCGACCGGCTTGCCGGATTTCACTGCGTCGAGCGCCAGGCGGACATAGTTGGTCGCGCCCTGGATGTCGGTCTGGCTGGTGGTCGGCTTGTCGTCGATGCCGCCCATATAGACCAGCGTGCCGTCGCCATTGATGACGAACATATGCGGCGTGGTGCGCGCGTCATAGGCGCGGCCGATCTTGCCCTTCTCATCGAGCAGGACACTGGCGGGCTCGGCATGGCGGCTGGCGGTGAGCTGGTCGGCCTCGGCGGGCGAGACATGGCCCTGCTCGCCGGGCGCGGAGGAGATCAGCGACAGCCAGACCACGCCTTCGGCGGCGGCTTCGCCCTGGAGCTTCTGCATGTTGCCCGCGCCATAATGCTTGCGGACATAGGGGCAATCGGCATTGGTCCATTCGAGCACCACGGTCTTGCCGCGCAAGGCGCTGAGCGCGACTGTCTTGCCCTTGGTGTCGACCGCGCTGAAATCGGGCGCGGGCTTGCCGATTTCGGGTTTGGCCGAGGCGCCGGTTGCAAATCCGGTGACGCTGCCGAGCGCGAGGGCGGCGCCGATTGCGAGAATGTTCCGTCTGGCCAGCAACATGGTCAAAGGTCTCCTTTGGCTTGCTTGTTGGGGGTGGCGAGGGCCGCAAGCCGGTTCAGAATCATCGATTCCGTCAGCAATTGCGGGAGGATTTCGGGCGCGGACCCCGGCGCGCCGGAATAGAGAAGATAGAGCGGGACGCCGACGCGGCCGTGAGTCCTCAGAAGCGCGGTGATTTCCGGGTCGCCATTGGTCCAGTCGCCGACGAGATAGGCGATGCCGCTCGCGGCGAAAGCTTCGGCGATGCGGTCGGAGCGCAGGGCGACGCGCTCATTGACCTTGCAGGTGATGCACCAGGCGGCGGTCAGGTTGACGAAGACCGGCTTGTTCTGGCCGGTCAGCTCGGCGAGGCGCGCCTGGGTGAAGGGCTCGGCGCGCGGTCCGGCACTCTCCCCGCCGAGCGCGGATGCGGAGGTCTGCCGCTGGCCCGCCTCGGGCAGGCTGATGACGCCGAGGCCGATGGCGCCGATGGCGATCAGCGCGGCGGCGATGCCGCGCCAGTTCGCCTCTTCGTGCGAGCGGCCATAGAGCCACGCCGCGAAGGCGACGCCGATCAGCGCGACAATGCCCGCCATCACGCCGTCGCTGCCCTGCTGCACGCTGATGACCCAGAGCAGCCAGCCGGCGGTCGCGTAGAGCGGGAAGGCCATGAGCTGCTTGAAGGTCTCCATCCAGGCGCCGGGGCGCGGCAGCCAGCGGCCGAGCGCGGGGGAGAGGCTGAGCAGCACGATCGGCGCCGCGAAGCCGAGGCCGAGCGTGAACAGCACGGCGAAGATGGTCGGCGCGGGCTGCACGAAGGCATAGCCGATGGCGGCGCCCATGAAGGGCGCGGTGCAGGGCGTCGCGACGATGGTCGCCAGCACGCCGGTGAAGAATTCTCCGGCAAGGCCCTCGCTGCGGGTCAGCCCGTCGCCAAGCCCGGCGATGCTGTGGCCGATGGTGAAGACGCCGGACAGTTTTAGCGCCATGGCCAGGAACAGCGCCATCATCGCCAAGACGAAGGTCGGCGATTGGAACTGCATGCCCCAGCCGATGGCGCCGCCGCCCGCGCGGATGGCGACGATGACGGCAGCGATGGCGATGAAGCTGGTGACGACGCCTGCCAGATAGACCAGCGCCTTGGCGCGGCGCGTCTCTCTATTCTCCGCGTCGCGCGCGAGGGACAGGGCCTTCAGCGACAGGACGGGAAAGACGCAAGGCATCAGATTGAGGATCAGGCCGCCGAGAAAGGCAAAGCCGAGCGCCAGCGCCAGCGAGAAGGCAGGCGGGGCCTCGCCCTGAGCCGGCGGTCCGGTGCCGGCGAGCGGCGATTCATCCGCCGCGCTGGCGGCGAATTCCGCCGGCGAGGCGTTGATGCCGAAGCCGCGCCGTTCGATCTCGCCGCCTGCGCCGCGCGTCTCGATGGACAGCACGCCGCCCAGGGGCGCGGACTGAGCCGCCTTGCTGGCTTCGCCCGGTGCCAGCCGCAGGATCAGGTCGTCGCCGGAGACGCTGGCGGCTTGCGGCGCGGCATGGTCAATCTTGCCCCATTCGAGCGGGAAGAAGCGCACCGTCGCGCCCGCCGGCACCTGCGCGGCGGCATTGGCGATTTTCAGCGTCAGCGGCGTGCCGCGCGCATCGAAACTGGCCGGCCAGGGCGCGGGCTCGGGAAGGGCTTTCCGCGCGGCGGCGATGGCGGCGGCATTGGGGGAGGGGCGGACCGAAACCGTCTCGCCGACGAGCGGCAGGCTTAGCCGCAAAGCTGCCTCTTCGGGAACACAGATTTGTTCGCAAACCAGCCATTTTGCGTCTGCCGCCAGATCGACCGAGCTGCCGGTCGCGGAGGCCGGAATCGTGATGTCGGAGAGCAGAAGGATATCGCCGGAATAGCCGAAATTGACCAGCGGGCCGACCGGAATGGCGCCGGGCGTCGGCCATTGGATCGGACCGGCGGTGACGCCTTCGGGCAGCGCCCAGTCGATGCGGGTCGGCTCGCCGCTGTCGCCGGGATTGGTCCAGTAGGTGTGCCAGCCCGGCTTGATACGCTGCCGCAGCGCCACCGTCACCGTTTCGCCGGGGCGGACGGCGGCTTTATCCGCAATCAAATCAGCCTGCACGAGAGGCGGCTTGGGAGGGCCCGCCTTCGCGAAAGCGTCCTCCGCCTGCGGCCTCATGCTCATGGCCGCGAGCAACGTGAAGAGATAAAGAAGAACGGCCGGAACTCTTCGCTTTCCAGCCAGTTGCATCATCGCAGGGAATAGCATCAAGGTGGTCACGCTGCGAACAATCTCCGGGTCAGGCGGTGGCTGAAGTCAGCGGCAATATCGGTGACGGCCGCGAGGGGCACCGCCAAAGGCACGGGCCGCAAGATCAACGCATCGAACGGCGTCGCGGTTCGATTATGAGTTTAGATCATAAAATTGGCGCGGCCGGAACAAACATTGCCTCACAGTTTTTTGAGGACGTGTAGAAGCTGTGTGCAGCGCGCCAAGGTGGCGAAGCAAAAGCGCGAGGGTCTAGGGCCGTTGGAAGTGCCGTTAAATTTCCGCTTTTCGGGAGGCGCAGGATGCAGCCATTAACAGGCCGCGCTAAAGTCCGGCGGGAATATGGTGTTTTGCGGTGTGCAGACGCCTCAAATTCGCCTAAAAAAGACGAAAGGTCTGATGACCTCTACGAGCAATCTGGCCGCGGGTTCTGGGGGAAGTACGCTGCCCGTGGCCGAGTTGCACTATTGTCGGGTGCCAATCTTTTTTACATTGGGGCGGCTTCCGAAACCGGGTGAGCCGAGGGTCGATGAATCGTCGCAACTTCATCAAGCTTGCGAGCGCCTTTTCGCTTGCCAACGGGCTTTCCTCGGAAGGCGTGACCGCGCAGCCTGGCGAAGCGCCGGCGGTGCAGCCGGCCGCCCCGGGCGAGGAGACCCCGTTTTCCGAGCAGTGGCTGTTCACCAAGGCGGAAAATCTCGCCCGCCAGCCCTTTCAGGAGCCTGAGCTCAACCTGCCGTCCGAACTGGCCGATCTGGACCAGCAGCGCTATGGCGCCATCCAGTACAAGCCGGACGCCGCGGTCTGGAAGGACGACCCCTTCACCTTCGACCTGCAATTTTACCATACCGGCTTCCAGTATAAGGTGCCGGTCGACATGTTCCTGATCGACGGCGGCAATGCGCGGCCGTTCAGATATTCGCCGGGCCTGTTCGATTTCGGCGCGCCGCTCGCGACGCCGCCCGCCGATTCCCAGGCCGGCTTCTCGGGCCTGCGGGTCCACGCCCCGGTACACCGCCAGGAATCGATGGACCCGTTCCTGTCGATCCAGGGCGCCAGCTATTTCCGCGCCGTCGCCACCGGCCAGGCTTTCGGCATCTCCGCGCGCGGCATCAGCATCAACACGGCACAGGCCTCGGGCGAGGAATTCCCCGCCTTCCGCGCGCTCTGGATCAAGAAGCCCGCCGAGGGCGAACGCCAGCTCCTCATCTATGCGCTGCTCGACGGACCGAGCCTCACCGGCGTCTATAAATTCCGCGCCGAGCCGGGCCGCTTCACCGTCATGGACATCGAGTGCACGCTGTTCCCGCGCAAAGTGCTGACCCATGTCGGCATCGCTCCTTTGACGAGCATGTATTTCTTCGGCTCGGCCGATTCAACCCGGCCGGACGACTACCGCCCGAATGTGCATAGCTCGGAGGGGCTGCAGATCTGGAACGGCGCCGGCGAGTGGATCTGGCGTCCGCTGGTCAATCCGGAGCGGCTGCAATATTCGGCTTTCTCCGACCGCGCGCCGAAGGGCTTTGGCCTCCTGCAGCGCAGCCGCGCCTTCTACGATTACCAGGATATCGACGCCCGGTTCGGCGACCGTCCGAGCGTCTGGGTCGAGCCCGTCGGCGACTGGGGAGAAGGCGCCATCGACCTGATCGAATTGCCCACGCGAAGCGAGATCTATGATAATATCGTCGCGTTCTGGCGGCCCAAGTCGCCTCTTGCTGAAATCGCTAGCCATTATTTCCGCTATCGCCTGCATTGGGGCTGGGAGCCGCCCGTCCGCAGCACGAGGGCTGAAGCCGTGCAGACCCGTGTCGGGTCGCGCGGATCGCCCGACGTGCGGCTCTTCGTGATCGACTTTGTCAGCGCCGGTTCATGCAATGGCTGTAATGTGCCGCCATTCTCGGCCGATGTACGCGCCGGTGACGGCGAAATAAGAAATGTCGCCGTGCGGTTTAATGCGGCGACGGGAGGGCAGCGCGTCACGTTCGAGTTTCGGCCTGGGAGGGTTGAGCAAACGGATGTTCGCTGTGAGCTGAAGCAGAACGGCCAAGCGATTTCCGAAACCTGGATCTATCGCTGGACAGCTTAAGGCTCAACCCGATGCAAGACATGAATACGGCATTTGCGGCGCCTCTACCGGCTGAAAAATCCGGCGAGAGGTTCCCACAGCAAGATCTCTGGCGCTTCGATCAGGCGAGCCGGCGCAAGGTCCGGCCCGACGTGAACGGCGTCTTCCGCCGCATCTTCGTGTTCGCGGGCATGGTCCTGCTCACCGCCTATCTCACCAGCGAACTGATCCATGTGCTCAGCGTCGGCGGTTTCGCCGCGCTCGAAATCGTGCTGATCGGCCTGTTCGTCCTCAACATCGCCTGGCTGTCGCTTTCCTTCATGACGGCGCTGTCGGGTTTCCTCGTCGTGCTGTTCGGCATAAAGCCATCCATTGTCAGCATGGTCAGCGAGGAGGAGGCCAAGCACCTGCCCGAGGGGCGCACCGCCATTCTGGTCTGCACCTATAATGAGGCGCCGGAGCGCATCTTCGGCATGGCGCTCGCCACCATGAAGGAACTGGAGACCTCCGGCCACGGCGAGAGTTTCGACGTCTTCATCGTCTCCGACACCACCGACCCCGACATCTGGGTGCATGAGGAGGCCGCCTTCAAGGCTGCCCGTGCCCGTCCCGGCAACGGCCCGCGCCTCTATTACCGCCGCCGCGCCGCCAATACCGGCAAGAAAGCCGGCAACATCGCCGACTGGTGCCGCCGCTGGGGCCCGGCCTACGACTATATGATCGTGCTCGACGCCGACAGCCTGATGACCGGCGCCTCGATCGTGCAGCTTGCCCATATCATGGACAAGAAGCCCGAGGCCGGGCTGATCCAGACCGTCCCCGTCACCATCGGGCGCAACACGCTGTTCGCCCGGATGCAGCAATTCGCCGGCGGCCTCTACGGCCCGATCATGGCCTCCGGCCTTGCCTTCTGGCATCGCGGCACCGGCAATTTCTGGGGACACAACGCCATCATTCGCGTCCGCGCCTTCATGGAATCGGCCGGACTGCCGCATCTGCCCGGCTCGCCGCCCTTCGGCGGCCAGATCCTCAGCCATGATTTCGTCGAGGCCGCGCTGATGTGCCGCCAGGGCTGGCGTGTCTGCATGGCGCCCGAGATCAAGGGCTCCTACGAGGAGATCCCGCCGAGCCTCATCGACTTCGCCACCCGCGACCGCCGCTGGTGCCAGGGCAATCTCCAGCACAGCCGCATCATCGGCGCCAAGGGCCTTCGGCCGATGAGCCGGGTGCATCTGGGCATGGGCATCATGGCCTATCTGTCGGCGCTGATCTGGCTGCTCTTCCTCATCACCGCGCTCCTGCTGACCATCCAGCAGCTCACCGCCAAGCCGATCTATTTCGGTGGCGACCAGACGCTGTTCCCGACCTGGCCGATGCAGGACAGCGAGCGCGCCATGAGCCTCTTGTTCTGGACGCTGGCGCTGCTGCTTTTGCCAAAACTGTTCGGGCTGGTGCTGGCGCTGTTCAGCGGCGAGAAGCGGCGCGGCTTCGGCGGCATCTGGGGCCTCGGCAGCAGCGTCGTCATGGAGACGGTGCTGTCCTCGCTGTTCGCCCATGTCATGATGATGGTGCAGTCGGCTGCCATCTTCGACATTTTGCGCGGCCGCGACAGCGGCTGGAACCCGCAGCGGCGCGATGACGGCTCGCTGCCGATGAGCTGGGTGGTGCGCTATCACCTCTTGCACATGACCATCGGCACCGCGCTCGGCATCTTCACCTTCATGGCCTCGCTGCCGCTCTTCCTCTGGCTGCTGCCGGCGACGCTCGGCCTTGCCTTGTCCGGCCCGCTTTCGGCGGCGTCGGCGACGCGCAAATGGGGCGAACGCTTCAAATATCTCGGCATCTTCGCCATCGCCGAAGAACGCCGCCCGCCCGCCATCCTTTTGTCCGCGCGCAAGCATTCCGAAATGCTGGCGCTGGACTTCTCCAAACACGAGGCGATCTCGCAGCTTGCCGGCGACCCGCAATTGCGCCATCTGCATCGCCAGCTCATCGAGCTTCAGCCCGTTACCCGCGAGGCGCGCATTTCGCCGAGCCTCGCCGTCGGCCGCGCCAAGCTGGAGATTTCCGCCGATCTGCCGGAATTGCTGCGCCTTTTGAAGCCGAACGAGAAGGCGGCGCTGCTCTCCGATCCGGAAAGCCTTGCCCGGCTCGAGCAGATGATCCTGCCCTTCATCCCGCCGCCCCCGGCCGCGAAACCGGCCGAAACCGTGGCCGTGCATGTGGGCGAGCGCATCTGAGGCCATGGCTGAATTTTAATCCGGTCCCGGCAATTTCCGGATAGAGGCTTGCGCAATCCGACCCTAAATACGAGGAAGGCGTCAAGCCTCCCAACATTCAGGAAACGCCGCCGATGACCGATGTCCTTAGCGTCCTCTGGACGATCGTCAGCTTCATTGTCGGCATTCTCTGGGGATTGATCTGGTTCATCCTCAGCGACCTCCTGTCGACGCTGCTCTGGATCTGCATCGCCGTCTGGCTCGCCTTCGTGCTGCGTTACCGCAGCTTCGGCCACGGCTCGCTCGCGGTGCTGCGCTGGGGCCGCTACGGCCTGGCCTTCCTCTGGCGCTGGATCAGAGGGCGTCCCGGCGATGCGCCCATCGTCATGCCGCAGCCGCAGACGCGGATCGTGCGCGAATATCAGCGCCGCATCCCGCTCGGCTACGCCTCGGTTTCCGAGCAGATCAACATGCTGATCGTGCTGCTCATCATCGTGATGGCGCATGTCTGACGCCGGCCTCCCGGGCCGCCGGACCGCGCGACTGATGCATTTCAATCACAGATAGTGATCAACCTGTTAACGTGGCGGCAGGTTGCAATTGACCGGTTCCACGTCCGCTGGTAATCGATGATCCATGCAACCGGACATCGTGATGTTCGGCATTTGACGCGCTCAGTACGCCGGAGCTCGAGAATTTACCGAATCTGCTCCGAACACCGAATATCGCAAAAAAGAGAAAAAAATGTCGCGATCAACGGGAATTGACATTTTCAATCGTCATTAGACGTCTCTTTAGACTTGTAAAGATTTGTATGAATTTGATTTCTGGAGATTTCGACCATGAGGCGGGAATTTATTCTTGCGGGTGTTCTTGTCTTGTTGTCCTGCGACACGTCCGTTGCGGACCTGATCTATAGGCCGATCAATCCGTCATTCGGCGGCGAACCCTTCAACTCCGCCCATCTCCTGAACCTGGCGACCGCTCAGAAGCAGTTCAAGGAACACGAGGAATCATCGTCCTCGCAAAGCACGTCCGAGCGCTTCATCGCCATGCTGCAATCGCGGCTCTATTCCTCTCTCGCCGGCCAGGTGGCCGATGCGATCTTCGGCGAGGATGCCCAGCCCAGCGGTACGATCGTGTTCGACAACCAGCAGATCACCTTTATCAATACCGGCACGCAAATTCAGATGACCGTTACCGATTTCAGTACGGGAAAGGTCACCAACATCACTATCCCGACCTTGTCCACGGAATAGCCCTGCGCAGGCAGATTTCGCCGTCCTGTCCGCGAGTCGATCGCGTTCGGGCCCGGATCGAGTTCTATCGGCGTGAAGGTCTTACAAGGCAAGGCAGCAGATGCAACGGATGACAAAGCTTGGCCAATTGGGGATGGCCGCCGCCCTTGTCTTGGGGCTGGCGGGCTGTAGCACCCAGGATATCGCCGAGGAAACGCTCTCGGCGGGCATTCTGCCGCCGGTTATGAATCCCCTCACCGAGGCGAATCTGAGCCTGCGCGAGCTGCCGCCCCCGTCCCGCAAAGTCGTGGTGGCCGTCTACAATTATGCCGATCAGACCGGGCAGTTCAAACCGTCCGAGACCACGCAGACCCTCTCCAAGGCCGTCACCCAGGGCGCCACCTCGATCCTGATCAAGGCGCTGCAAGATGTCGGGCAGGGGAGCTGGTTCACCGTCGTCGAGCGGGAGAAGATCGACAACCTCTTGAAGGAACGCAAGATCATCACGCAGATGCGGATGACCTATCTCGGCGAGACCCGGATCGATCCCAATGCGCTGCCGCCTCTGCTCTTTGCCGGCATCATCTTCGAGGGCGGCATCATCGGCTTCGACAGCAACATCCAGACCGGCGGTCTCGGCGCCCGGCTGTTGGGCATCGGCGGCGACCTGAAATACCGGCTGGACACCATCACCATCTATCTGCGGGCGGTCAGCACCAAGACCGGGCAGGTGGTGGGCTCGGTCACCACGCATAAGACCATCGCCTCCTACGGCCTGCAGGGCGGCGTGTTCAAATTCATCGCCGTCGACAAGATCCTCGAGGGCGAGGCCGGCTTCACCAAGAACGAGCCGGAGCAGCTTGCCGTGCAGCAGGCGATCGAGAAGGCGGTCTACGCCATCCTCATCGAAGGCGCCGAGACCGATGTCTGGTCCTTCGCCGATGCCGCCAGTCAGGCAAGGCTGATCCATGAATATAAGTCGGAGCAGTACGAGGCGCGCCAATTCGCCAGCAACGGCAATCCGGCGACCGCCAACGCCAAGGTCGCCACGGCTGCAACCGCCACCCCGGCGCCGGTGAAGACCGCCGGCAAGGAGGGCGCCGCCCCGGCCGCTCCAGCGGCGACGGCGGCGACGGGCAGCGGCCCGGTCGCCGGCCCCGGCGGTTCGGCCCCGCCGCCTGCCGCCTCGGCGGCCAAGGAACCGCTGGCCCCGGCCGCTCCCGGCGCGGCGCCGGCGGCGAGCGGGGGCGGATCATGGAAGCCATCGATCTCCAGCCTTGAGCCGCGCCCGCGCGACGCGCCCGGCGGCAGCGGTTCCGCGCGCCGCGAAAGGCGCATGCCCGGTGGAGGATGGGCCACCACCCCCGTCACGGTGAAGGAAAGATTCGAACATGCGGTCACCAGCAATTGACCCCGGCGCCAACGCGCCGAACGCGACCGGTTTCTCGCCTTCTGGCGAAGAAAGGGGAGGCAGAGACATTCCGGATCTGGACTGAATGTCGCTGCTTCTCGAACTAGAAGGGCAACAATGCCCTCACCCCCGGGATGCACAGCGTGCCTCCCTTAAATTAATGGAGAATGATATGAAGAATTTTGTTGCAGTTTCTCTTTTCGCTATGCTTGCCGCAACGCCCGCTCTGGCCGACGGAAACACCAACACGTCGAATATCGATCAGATCGGCGCGAATCTGGTGGCCACCGCGACCCAGGAAGGCAGCGGCAATACCAGCGTCTCCAATATCGATCAGGGCCTGTTCGGCGTGGGCGACAACCTGCTTGCCACCGTCACCCAGGGCGGCACCGACAATGTGCAGGAAGCTCACATCAAGCAGAACAATTCCGACAATACCGGCGAAATCAGCCAGGGCGGTGATGGCAGCACCAATTATGGCTTTATCGGCCAGGACGGCATCGAGAACGAGGCCACTCTGACTCAGGATGGCGTCGGTACCTCGAACAGCGCCGAGATCCATCAGTTCGGCACTGGCGGCCTGAACGTCGCCACGGTCACCCAGGGCGGCGACGCCAATTTCAATGTCGCCGGCGTCGGCCAAAATGGCAGCGGCCTGACCGCGACGGTCAACCAGCATTAAGCGGCAGACCAGCCAATCCCAGCCGGCCTCCGGGCCGGCTGGGCCTAGATCATGATGATTTTGGGTTGGATCGATCTAAAATCGTGGACGGTGATCTCGTTCTTAAATTTCGAGCGGGATGACCATTTTACCTCATCCCGCTCCAGGGTGAACGAACGAAGCCGACTTCGGCAGGAAGGGTGCATGCGCATGACCAGCAAGCCTTCGCTCCTCGTGATCTCCGTTCTTGCCGCCGCCGTGCCCAGCCCGGCCGGCGCCGCCGAGAACATCTCTTCGATCGAACAGATCGGCACCGATCAGATCGCCGAAATCGCGCAGCAGGGGACTCTCCGGCTCAACAGCGCCCGGGCGTTCCAGTCGGGCAGCGGCAATGCGGCGGCGATCGCGCAGGACGGCACCGGCGCCGCCGGCAGAAACCTTGCCGGCACCTATCAGGCGGGCACGGGCAACCAGGCGCAAGTCGATCAGTCCGGCGCCGACCTCGCCAATGAGGGGCTGATTTCGCAGACCGGCGACGGCAACGCCGCCTCCATCGAGCAGGGCGGCGCGGGCAGCGTCAATTTCGCCGGCATCCTGCAGCAGGGCGTCCTGAACAATGCCAGCATCAGCCAGAACGCCGTCGCCGACCAGACCCGCCGCAACTATGCCGCCATCGGCCAGACCGGCAGCGGCAATGCCGCCGCGATCGTCCAGAACGGCAGCGGCCACGAGGCCGAGATCCTGCAGCAAGGCTCGGATAATAGCGGCACGATCGAGCAAAATGACAGCGACCAGAAGGCCGTTCTTAAGCAATTCGGCGATAATAATAGCTGGTCGATCCAGCAGTCCGGTCCCCCTGGCGGGATCACGGTGGAGCAGTTCGGTTCGGGCGGCGGAGTGGTCATCACCCAATTCTGACCGGACCGCCGGCCCTATCGGCCTTCTCCGTGACTGCGGTGCATTCCGGAGATTATCCGATGGTAATGGTTTGGCGTTTGATCGGCATCGGCTTCGTCGCCATCGGCCTGCAAGCCGGCGATGCGGAGGCTTCGCAGCCCCGCCGCCGTGCCAAGGCGCCGAATTTCCACGGCATCGCCTATGTACAGCAGGTGCCGCGCGCCGCTTGGGCGCATCGCCGGGTGGTCTATAGCCGGGAATTCGAGGCGCTCTATACGGGGCCCGAGGATGCGGTGGCTTATCGCCGGGCGCGGCGCAACCCCAAGAGCTTCCTGGACGCGCTGCTGGAAGTGCCGAACCCCGATACGCGGCCCATTCTCTTCGATCTCGGCATCCCCGCCGTCGACGACGTGCCGCCGATCGCGCTGCTCTACGGTCTCCAGCGCCACCCGCGCCATGAATTTTTCCGCCGCTTCGGTCCGCGCCGATAGGCCGGGGCGGAGAGCGGGGCGCGGCTCGCGTGCGCTTTCCGCTTATGCATCAAGCCTGTGCGCCCGCCGACCCCGGTTTCCGCCAGGGATTGTAGCGCAAATTGCAAAGATCCCTTCGCTACCACTGTAGATAAACGCTCTTCCGCCGGCCTGCATTCAATGCTATTGCGGCGCCGCACGGTGCGCCACGCCGGGCCAATCGAAGGAGCGCGCGTGAATTCGGCATGGATCGACCTGGTCGGAGCACTCGCTGCGCTCCTGACCACCACGGCATTCTTCCCGCAGGCCATCAAAACCCTTCGCACCCGTGACATTAGCGGCCTGTCGCTGACCATGTATACGCTGCTGGTGACGGGTGTCGCGCTCTGGCTGCTCTACGGGCTTTTCCTCGGCAATTGGCCGCTGATCCTGGCCAATGCGGTCGCGCTCGTCCCCCAAGGCCTGGTCATGGCGATGATCTTGCGGGCGCAGCGCTCGAAGTGAATTTGGCGCGGCGCTGGCGAGGCACCGCTGGTTCGCCGCCGCCCCGACACAAGCGCGGCCTCCGCGTCAAGTCAGGCAGAGGCGGCTGTTCGCGGCAGCGCGGTCTACGCCGCCGCAAGCCGGCGCGCCAAGCCCGCGCGGACTACCCATCCGCATCGAACGGCCGGCCCGTCACGATCACCATCTCCAGCAGCACGCGCTCGGTCAGCCGGCCCTCGGCTTGCAGATGGCGGTCGCTCTCGAATTTGCGGATGGCGTCGCGCGTCTTGCCGTCGAGCTGGCCGTCGACCGGCCCGGAAGTGTAGCCCATCCGGGCCAGCATGTCCTGCACCCCGGCGACCAGCGCCTGCCGGCCCTCGAAACGGCCGTCGGGGCCGGGCCCGCGCTTGCCGGCGGCCTTGCCGAAGATCAGCGATTTCAGCACCGCTTCGCTGGCCTCGCCCGCCAGCGGCAAGCCCTCGTCGAATTCGAAGGCGAGGATGGCGGCCCGCGTCTGCATGCCCAAAAGCCCGCTTTCCTGGCCGACGCTATAGCCGCGCCCGGCCAGCTCGCGCTGGATCGCCCGCACCAGCTTTGCCGGCGGCGGCGGGGCGGTATCGCGGACCACGGCGTCGAGACTGCCGAGCGGCGCCAGCGTGCTGCGCGGGATGCTGGCGGCGGGCGCTTCCGGCTTCACTTCCTCTTTCTGCAGCGCGGCGGTCGCGGTTGCGGTGGTCTCAGCCGCAACGGGCGCGGGCGCCGGGACGGGCGCTACGGGAGCCGCGCGGGCGAGCTCGGCCGGGCGGGCGCGCGCGGCCGTGCCGGCAAGCTTGGGCGCTTCCTGCAGATAGAGCGCGTTGACGGTGATCGCCGCCGCAACAGCCACGAACGCGCTTCCGAACAGCCGCAATCGGAGAGGTGTCATGCCACCAGCGTAAAGAAAACCTGCCTTCGACCCGCATAATAAAGCGGGAAAGCGTAAAGGTTGGCTTAACGCTCTTTTCCCAGCGCCTTGAAAGCCGGGCGCTGACGCGCCAGCGCCCACAACAAAAACGCCGAGACGGTCCTGTGCGCAAAAAACATTTAGCTAAAAACCCTCCGCCCATCGTGAAATTTGCTTAGCGCTGCTTTGCTAAGACTGAGGCTTCGTTACGCGGTTAAAGGTGAGCGTCGTCATGTTTTTCGTCAAAGCTGCCTTCTGGATGACTGTCGTTCTGCTCCTGCTGCCGAGCAATGGCCAGGAACGCTACGAGCTGTATGCAACCGTGCAGCGTACCGCCGCCGATATCGGCAGCTTCTGCACCCGCAATCCCGAGGTTTGCGAAAAGACCTCATCGATCGCCAGCGGCTTCGTGCAGAAGCTGAAGAACACGGCGCAGACCATCGAGGACATGCTGCGCGAGACCGGCATTGCCAGCCGGCGTCACGAGCAGTCCAGCCTCGACCCGGCCCGCTATCCCCGCCATAAGGGCTGGGGCGGCGATGCCGGCGTGAGCTCGACCTCGAGCCTCAACGGCGACACGCTGACCAGCGAGGATCTGCGTCCGCGCTGGCGCGGTCCGGGCCGGATCTGAGCCCCGGAAGCCGCAGCTTGTGCCGGGGAGCGGATTTCGGAGGATTCTCCGTGAGCCTTCGCCGCCAATTATGCTATATTTTTAGACAGCGGCCGCTAAAGAGCCGCTGAGGCTGGGGAAATCGACCGCCCGCGTTCATAATCCATGCCGATAATGGCGCAATGACGCGGCAAAACTCACATAGGCTGAGGATAGGATCTGAATGATAAGGCTGGCTCTCATTGGCGTCGCCATCCTGCTCATTCTCATCGGTCTCATCATCCTCCCGACGCCGATCCCCTTCGGCGCGGCGATTTTCCTGCTGGCGGGCTGCGCGCTGCTGATTTCGGTCAGCGATACCGCCGCGCGCCGCATCCGGCGGGCCCGGCTCGAACATCCAAGGCTGAACGCCGTGTTCGCCAGCGTCGAAAAGCGCCTGCCCGGCGCCTTCGGCCGCGCCATCCGGCGCACCTCGCCTTGATGAGAGCGGGATGAGGTAAAGGCGATACGGGTTTACCGCCCGTCAGCCCTCTCTGAATATAAGACCGAGATCACTGGTCATGATTTTGGATTGATCCATGTGATCTAGGGGATCACGGCGCCGTAGATCGAGGCATATTGCACAATGGCGCCGCAGAGCACGAAGACGTGCCAGACCACATTGTGGAACGGCATCCGCTCCATCAGATGGAAGATCACCCCCGCGCTGTAGATGCCGCCGCCGATGACCAGCAGCAGGAAGCTGGTGTCGGGCAGGGCCTCGAGCAGCGGGCCCATGGCGAAGACGATCATCCAGCCCTGGGCGAGATAGAGCGCGACCGAAATCTTGTCCAGCCTGCGCGGAAACAGCAATTTCACCGCAACGCCCAGCACCGCCACCGTCCACACCACCAGCAGCAGCAAAAGCCCCGTCTGCCCGCCGATTTTGCTGAGCGCGAAGGGCGTGTAGCTGCCGGCGATCATGACGAAGATGGCGGCGTGATCGGCGCGCCGCAGCCATCCTTTCAGCCGGGGCCGATCGACCATGTGATAGGCCGCCGACGCCGAAAACATCACGATCATGCCGGCGCTATAGATCAGCAGGCCGGTGACATCGCGCGTGGACAATTGGCCGAGCGCCGCGAGCATCAGCGCGGCGGTGCCGGCAATGCCGAAGGCAATTCCCGCCACATGCACAACGGCATCGGCGGCGCGTTCGCGTCTTGAATAGGCCGGGAACACAGGGCCGCTCCGCCATCGGCGATTTCCCCCAAAATCGCGTGATCATCCTCACGGCACGACGCCGTTCTCATCCAAAACCGCGCAAAGCCCACCGGCGGCCCAATTCCGGCTCAAGCCAAGCGCGACGATATTACCGACGCCGGGGAGGTCCGCCGCCGCCGCTGCGCTGCGGCCGCGCGCCGCCCGGGCGCGGGCCCGATTCGGTCTTGTGCCGGAATACCACGCGCCCCTTTTCCAGATCATAGGGCGTCATCTCGACCGTCACCCGGTCGCCGGCAATGGTCTTGATCCGGTTCCGCTTCATGCGGCCGGCGGTGTAGGCGACGATCTCATGTCCGTTGTCGAGCTGAACGCGGAACCGCCCATCCGGCAAAACGTCGGTCACTGCGCCTTCAAATTCCAGCAATTCTTCCTTAGCCATCACGTCTCCTGTGTTAGGACCAGCAGGAGGCGCCTCATGGACATGTCCAGGCGACAGGCTCCCGGCGGGCTCGGGCAAAGCGGCCCAACGCTCAACCAGCGTCCGGTCCGCACCCTCTGGCGATCCGCCCGACATTATACGCTGGGCGCCGCCGGCCATGCGCCGACAATACGCGCTCTTTATGCAGATTTCCGCACCGCTAATATGCACAAATAGCCGTGCGCCGCCATCCTTTCGGCGCCGGAGCAGCAACCGCCCACCGTTTTGGCGGGCGGGCGGCTCCGAATGCGCGAAGCCGCCGGGCTAAATGTCACCCGGAGAATTGGTCGCGGCGGGAGGCGAAGTCAAGCGCGCTCAGTTGGCTTTGCCGAGTAAACCGATGCCGACTTTCTTGCCCTCGCCATTGGCCGAGACGGTAAAGCCGAGATGGGTGCTCTCGGCATCGAGCAGCGTCTCCGAATAGCTGGGATTGCGGAACCACTGGGCGGTGAAGCGGCCGACATCGGCCGCCGCCGGGGCGAGGCCGCAGCCGCCGCAGATCGCCGCGACCATGGCCAGCCCATCCCAATTTTCCCGCTCGGAATCCGGCATCAGGTCGAACAAGGGCGGCGGCTTCTGCTGGCCGAAGGTGGAGACGGAAGACGGCGGCGCCAGCGCGCGCGCCGCCTGGGTCAGTGCCTGGCTGAATTTCAGCGGCGCGCGGCCCGCCTTGCCGCGCTCCTTGTTGATCGCCTCGAGCGCCAATTGCGCCTGCTCCTCCTGCGGGATCGCCTTGCCGCCATCGGCCGGGCCCTTCGCATCATCCGAGGTGCCGGGTCCGGCGAAATTCTGCACCGCGTACATGCCGCCCTTGGCGTCCATGACGATGCCGTAGCCGAATGTCGTCAGGCCCTTGCGCAGGATATTGGCGCGGTGGCCGGGGCTGTTCATCCAGCCGTCCTGGAGCCGGCGCAGCACGGCGTCGGTGACGGGCGGGCGGCAGGTCTCGCAGCGGGCGATGTTTTCCGCCGTCAGCATCCATTTGCTGCCGCCGACGGCCTGATAGCGGTCGGCGGGCGTCTTGCCCTCCGGCGTGTTATGGGCATAGAAATTACGCTTCAGCATGTCGAGCGCGTGGCGCATAGCGGCCTGATTGAGCTTGGGCTCCAGCGCCAGCGGCGGCAATTTCTGCGCGCGGCGCGATTCGTTGACCAGTTCGAGCGCGCGCTGGCGGGCGGCGTCGATGCCGAGCGCGGCGTCCTGGGCGGCGGCGGGGCGCGCGAGAGCGGCGGCCAGGACAAGCGCGCAGCAAAGCCCCGCGATCTCGGTTAGGCTGATCCGGCGCGGCTTCGGCATGCGGGTTCACTCCCAAGGTTGACGGCGCGTCACGGTCTGACAGGTTTTTGCCTCAGCGCAAATAGCGCCAAAGCCGGGAGGCTGCAAAGGAGCCGCGCGATGAAACCCACCGCAATTTTGGAAACCATCCTCTATGCCGGCGATCTGGACGCGGCGGAGCGGTTTTATGGCGATGTTCTGGGGCTCGAGCGCATCGCCCGCGCCGGCAGCCGGCATGTGTTCTTCCGCTGCGGCGGCCAGGTGTTGCTGATCTTCAACCCGGCCGAGACGAGCCTTGCCCCGCCACCCGGCGCGCTGCCCGTGCCGCCGCATGGCGCGACCGGACCGGGGCATCTGTGTTTTCGGGCCAGCGGCGCCGAGATCGAGCGCTGGCGCGAGCGCCTCGGCGCGGCGGGCGTCGCCATCGAGGCTGATTTCGAATGGCCCCAGGGCGGCCGCTCGATCTATTTCCGCGACCCGGCAGGCAACGCCCTGGAATTCGCCGAGCCCCGCATCTGGGGGCTGGATTGATGGGCGAGCCTGCCGCCGGCCGACCAATGCAATGACCCTCCGCCCTCGACGCGCGACGGATCGCTCCCGGCTGGGGGAGGGGGTTACAAACAATCGGCAGGGCAGGCCCGCTCATTCGCACCCTCGCGCGGCACACCCTCTCCCCGTCGTCCCGGACACCGCGCAGCGGTGAGCCGGGACCCAATCATATATCCGCGAGCGCTGCGGCAAGAGGCGAGGCGAGTGGGCTTCGGCTCTTCGGCCGGGGCGACGGAGTTTGGATGATGCGCTGCGGTGTCTCGGAGTGCTTGAGAGCCGGCAAAGAACCGATAGGCATTACCCCCTCACCCTAGCCCTCTCCCCATGGGAGAGGGGACGGTCGTGCCGTGGGTTGGGCGGAGCCTCGCCGGATGGGCGCTAAACCCCAGGCAACCCCCGCAAAAACTCAAGCATCGCGGCGTTCACCTCGGCGGGGCGCTCCTGCTGAGTCCAGTGGCCGCAGCCGGGCAGCATAATGGTCTCGCGCAATTGCGGCACGAACAGCTTCAGATTCGGGATCAGCCGGTCCATGCCGCGAAACTGCACGACGAGATCGCGCTCGCCGGTGATGTAGAGCGCGGGCACGCTCACCTTGGCCCCGGCGAAGGGCGCCAGCAGCTCCCAGCTCCGGTCGATATTGCGGTACCAGTTCAGGCCGCCGCGAAAGCCAGTGCGGGCGAATTCGGCGGCGTAGAAGTCCAGGTCGGCCTCGCTCAGCCATGCGGGCAGGACTTCCGGGTCCTTGGTGCGGGTCAGGAAGCCGCCGTCGCGCGGCACCATCCCCGACAGGCCGCTCGGCGAGCCGCTCCGGCGCGGAATGTCGCCCGAGCCGGAATAGAGGACGCGCCGCAGCGTGGCGCGCGGGTCGCGGGAAAATTCCGCCTCGGCGACGCCCGGCGTCTGGAAATAGAGCTGGTAGAACAGCGAGGCCTCGTCCTGCGGCATGGTCGATGTCGGAGGGTTCGGCCGGCGCGGGATGAACGGCACGCTGAGGCCGATCACCGCGCGGAAGAGGTCCGGCCGGAGCAGCGCGCAGTGCCAGGCGACCGGCGCGCCCCAGTCATGCCCCACGATCACGGCGGTCTTGGCGCCGAGCGCGTCGGCGAGGCCGACAATGTCGCCGGTCAGATGCAAAAGGGTGTATTTCTCGATCTCGGCGGGCGCTTCGGTCTGGCCATAGCCGCGCATGTCGGGGGCGACGGCGCGGAAGCCGGCCTCCGCGAGCGCCCGCATCTGATGCCGCCAGGAATACCAGCTCTCGGGAAAGCCGTGGCAGAGGATGACCAGCGGGCCTTCGCCCTGCTCGGCAATATGCATCCGCAAACCGTTGGTTTCGATCGTGCGGTGCTTGACTTCGCTCATCGGCGCCTCCTCCCGGTCGACATTTTACCGAGAGTGTGCGGGCGGAGTTCGGCCGTGTCCACCGGATTGGCGCTCGATCACCCGACCGCGCCGCTTTCCCGCAAACGCGCGATCTCGCCCGTGTCGAAGCCGAATTCCGCCAGCACCTTATCGGTATCCTCGCCGGTCAGCGGCGCGCGGCGGCGGACGCCGCCCGGCGTCTCGGACAGGCGCAAGGGCGTGTTGGCGACGGTCAGCGGGCGATCCGCGCCGGGCATCTCGACCTCGGCCAGCATGGTCCGTGCGGCGAAATGCGGGTCGGCGAAAATGTCGTCCGCCTGCAGCACCGGGCCGAACGGGATCTTGCCGCCGAACGCCGCCGCCAGCTCGGCCTTGGTCCGTGCCGCCGTCCATGCGCCGATCAGCGCGTTGACCTCGTCGCGCCTCTCGAGCCGGGCGGCGTTGGTCGCATAGCGCGGATCGCCGGCCAGCTCCGGGCGGTCCATCAGCCGCACGAACGGCGCCCAGAACTCGTCCTTCGGGATGCCGAGGCTGACGAAGCCGTCCTTGGCCGGGAACAGGCCGAACGGGCAGAGCAGGGGATGGCCGCTCCCCTCCGGCTTCGGCGCGATGCCGGTCGCGCTGTACTGGAAGACGATCCGCTCGCACACCGCCAGCACGCCGTCGACCATCGCGATGTCGAGAAACTGGCCGCGCCCTGTCCGCTGCGCCCGCCAGCACGCCGCCGCGATGCCGAAGGCCAAAAACATCGCCGGCATGATGTCGCCGACGCCCGGCCCGATCTTGGTCGGCGGCCCGCCGGCTGTCGCGCCGGTGATGCCCATGATGCCGCCCATCGCCTGCGAGACCGGATCGTAGGCGGGCCAGGCGGCATAGGGGCTCTCGCCGCTGCGCCTGTCGCCGAAGCCGCGCAGTGCGGCATAGACAAGGCGCGGATTGGCCTCGGCGAGCGACTCGTATGACAGCCCCAGCCGCTCCATGACGCCGCCGCGATAATTGTCGATCAGCACATCGGCTTTCGCCGCCAGCCGGCGCAGCACGTCCTTGCCCGCTTCCTGCTTCAGATCGATGACGACCGAGTCCTTGTTGCGGTTGATCGAGGCGAAATAGGCGCCGTAGCCGCCTTGCTCCGGCGGCAGCGCGCCGCCGAGATACGGCCCGACGCGGCGCGCATCCTCGCCGCCCGGCGGCTCGATCTTGATCACGCGCGCGCCCTGATCGGCCAGCATCATGCTGGCGTAAGGACCGGCCAGCATCACGGTAACGTCGATCACGGTGAGGCCGTCGAGCGCGCCGAAGGGCGGTGTTTTGGCATGCATGAGGAGGCTCAAATCTGCTGGCTTTGGCGAACTCTACGCAAATTCGCGGCCCCGGTCCAAGCGCGGCGCGGCCGCCGGCACGGCGCTGGCCATTTGGCTGATGATGCCCTAGTAAACGGAAAATCCCCAAAAACATGAGGCAGATATTGAAATTAGCATCCGCATTCCGAGCGGCGCTGATTGGCGTGCAGACCCTGATCGCTGCAGGCGCGGCCCTCGCCGCCGAGGTCGAGCTGAGGAACACGCCTTTCGCCTATGGCGACCAGGCGCCCGATTTGACGGCAACCTGCGAGACCATCGCGGACTGGTCGAAGAAGGCGCCCTCGGGGGATATCCGCATCGATCTGGCCATCGAGGGGGCCTTGAGCGAGGTGACGTTCGACGGCGTGCTGGCCTTCCTGGTGATGTGCAGGGCGCCGGGCATGACGGTGACCTGCGTCACCTACAGCACCAACGGCATGGCGGCGGGAGATGTGGTGCGCTTCGGCGGCGGCATGCAGATCGCCGGGCCGGACCGGATCATCCTCGACCCCTGCCTCGCCTCGCGCGACTAGGCGCGGTGAGGTGAGACGGAGTTTGGGGCTTGGCGCAATTCGCGGCCCCTTTCATCCAGCGCCTACGCCTCTCCTCCCGTCGTCCCGGGCGGCCGTCAGGCCGGACCGGGACCCAATGGCCCAACAACCAGCACCATGCTCGCGGAGAGGCGAGTAGGCCACGGGTCTGACGACCGGGGCGATGGAATTGGGTTTGGCGGTTTGCAAAGGTCTCCATGGCAAGGGTTGGAATGATGCGGCCTGACCGTGACACCGCGCCCGGCTTGCTCCTGCCTCGATCACCTGGCAAGCATCCCGCCGCCCGGTTTGTCCACAGCCCGTAATCACCCGGATAGCCTCGCGGCTGGCCCGGCGGCGCGGGCTCGGCTAGACATGATTCTCCTCGCCCCCTCGACTCGGCCAAACCAGCGTGCCAATGGCGGATTTGAACCAAGCAGAAGCCCAGCTTCATGCCACTTTCGGCTTCAAGGCGTTCCGGCCGGGACAGTGGGAGATCATCGACGCCGTGCTGTCTGGGCGCGATGTGCTCGCCGTCATGCCGACCGGCGGCGGCAAGTCGCTGTGCTATCAGCTTCCGGCGCTGCTGCGCGAGGGTGTCACGCTCGTCGTCTCGCCGCTGATCGCGCTGATGCGCAACCAGGTGGCGCAGCTTCAGAATTATGGCGTCGCCGCCGCGAGTCTGTCCTCCGGCAACGAGTCCGGCGAGAATCGCGAGGCGCTGACGCGGCTCGCCAATGGCAGCTTGCGCATCCTCTATCTCGCGCCGGAGCGGCTGGCCATCCCGGAGACGCGCAACCTGCTCGCCCGCTGCAATGTCAGCTTGATCGCCATCGACGAGGCGCATTGCGTCTCGCAATGGGGGCATGATTTCCGCCCCGAATATATGGCCATCGGCGAGGCCGCCAATGCGCTGGGCAATGTCCAGCGCATCGCGCTGACGGCCACGGCGGACGCGGCGACCCGCGCCGAAATCCAGGCGAGGCTGTTCAGCCGCGAGCCCCGGCAATTCGTGCATGGCTTCGACCGCCCCAATCTGCGCCTCGCCATGCGCCCCAAGGCCAATGCGAAGAAGCAGATCCTCGATTTCGTCAAGGCGCAAGGCGGCGAATGCGGCATCATCTATTGCGCCTCGCGCCGCCAGACCGAGGATCTCTCCGCCTTCCTGCGCGAGAAAGGCATCAAGTCGCAGCACTACCATGCCGGCATGGAGCAGGGCGAACGCTCGCGCAGCCAGGACCAGTTCTTGCAGGAGGACGGCATCGTCATGGCGGCGACCGTCGCCTTCGGCATGGGCATCGACAAGCCCGACGTGCGCTTCGTCATGCACGCCAATCTGCCGAAAAGCATGGAGAGCTATTACCAGGAGATCGGCCGCGCCGGCCGCGACGGCCTCCCCGCCGACACCATGACGCTGTACGGGCTCGACGATATGCGCCTGCGCCGGGTGCAGATCGAGGAGAGCGACGCCTCGGAAGAGCAGCAGCGCATCGAGAAGCAGCGGCTCAACGCCTTGATCGCGCTCTGCGAAGCGCCGCGCTGCCGCCGTCAGACCCTGCTCTCCTATTTCGGCGAGACGACGCAGCCTTGCGGCAATTGCGATCTCTGCATCGAGGGCATCGAGGTCGTCGACGCCACCATCGAGGCGCAGAAGGCGATGTCGGCCATCCTGCGCACCGGCGAGCGTTTCGGCACCGAACATCTGATCGCCATCCTGCGCGGAGAGGAAACCGACAAGACAAGGCAGTTCAACCACGACCGCCTGCCGACCTTCGGCGTCGGCCGCGACCGCTCGCAGAACGAATGGCGCTCGATTTTCCGCCAGCTTTACGGGGCAGGCGTGGTGTCGATGGACGTGGCGGGCTATGGCCGCTGGACGGTGACTGATTTCGGCCGCACGGTGCTGAAGGGCGCGGCCAAGGTCGAGCTGCGCCGCGAGACCATGAACGCGCCGGTCGGCAAGGCGGCGGGCGCGAAGCGCTCGCCCGTGCCGCAGGGCAATCTCGGCGAGGCCGACCGCGCGCTGTTCGACGCGCTGAAGGCGGCGCGCCAGGGCCTCGCCAAGGAGCAGCACGTTCCCGCCTATGTCATCTTCGCCGACCGCAGCCTGCTCGACATGGTGCATCTGAAGCCGGAAACCCGCGCCCAGATGGAACTTGTCCACGGCGTCGGCAAGAGCAAGCTGGAAAAATACGGCGATATCTTCCTCGCCGTCATCCGCGACCACCGCGCCGCCGCAGCGCCCCGCCCGGAGCCGCGCCGGGCAGTCGGGTGAGGCACAGCCGTCGTCCCGGACGCCGATTTGCCCGAAATCTTTGATTTCGCCGGCGAAGCGAGCGAGCCGGGACCCATTGGCCGCTCCTCAACTCAATGCCGAGCCGCAAGGCGATTGGGCCCCGGCTCACCGCTTCGCGGCGTCCGGGGCGAAGGATTCATTCTAGGCCGGTGGGCGGGTGAGTGGCCGCAGCTTGACGTAATGACGTGAGTTATTACATAGTAGCTCACCGTTTCGACGCGCGAGTTCGCCATGCCCAACGCAAAGACCGTCACCAAGCTGACCCGCATCGGCAATTCGACCGGCGTGACGCTGTCGCGCGAGGTGTTGCGCGGTGCCGGACTGGCGCGCGGCGACGATGTCACCGTCGAGGCGGATGGTGGCCGCGTCGTCATCGCCAAGGCCGACAGCGACCGTGCGGCGGTGCTGGAAATCGGGCGCCGGTTCATGGCCCGCTATTCCCGCGCCCTCGCCGCTCTCGCCAAGTGAAGCTGCCCGACGCCGACGCGCTGATCGAATTCCATGCCGAGAGCATCGAAAGCTTTGGCGGCGCCCCCGGCCTCCGGGATCGCGGCGCGCTCGAGGCCTCGCTGGCGCGGGCGGATCATATCCTGGCCTATGCGGGCGACGATCCCGATGCGGTGGATGTGGCCTGCGCGGTCTGCGCCAGCCTGTGCCGCAACCACGCCTTCGTCGACGGCAATAAGCGCATCGCGCTGATTGCGCTCGGCGTCGTCTTGGAACTCAACGGCTTCTATCTCGACGCCAGGGAGCATGACGCGGCCGACATCATGATGCGCCTCGCCTCCGGCACGCTGGCGGAAGACGCATTGAAAAGCTGGGTGCGCGCGAACATCGCGCCGCAGTAGGCGAAGAGCTTCACCGCGAAGGCGGGGATCCAGTAAAGGGCAAAGTCTGCCCTTGCCCATTGCCCAAAACGCGGTTGCTGCGGCGTACTGATTCCGCTTTCGCGGGAATGACATCATTATCGTCTTGCGCGCCTTATCTAAACCCATCCCGCTCGGGAACCGACGCCCCGCTCACACTACCCCGAGCGCGATCTCCGCGACGCCGTCGACGCCGCCGCGCAGGCGGTCGCCGCGCACCACTGGCCCGACGCCGGCGGGGGTGCCGGAGAAGATCAGATCGCCCGGCTGCAGGCGGAACAGGCCCGAGAGATAGGCTATCATCTCCGGCACTTTCCAGATCATCTGGGCGAGGTCGCCGTCCTGCTTCACCGCGCCATTGACCTCCAGCCAGATGCGCCCCGACGCCGGGTGCCCGATCCGGCTTGCCGGGACGATCGCCGAGGCCGGGGCGGAGGCCTCGAAGGCCTTGCCGACTTCCCAGGGGCGGCCGGCCTTCTTGGCCTCGCCCTGCAGGTCGCGCCGCGTCATGTCGAGGCCGACGCCATAGCCGAAGACCAGATCGAGCGCCCGATCGACCGGCACGTCGACGCCGCCGCCGCCGAGCGCCACCACCAGTTCCATCTCGTGATGCACGTCGCGCGTGGCGCTCGGATAGGGGAAATCGTGGCCGGGCGGCAGGATGGAATCGGGATTTTTCTGGAAGAAGAATGGCGCCTCGCGCGAGGGGTCGTGGCCCATTTCGATGGCGTGGTCGGCGTAGTTGCGGCCGACGCAATAGATGCGGTGGACCGGGAACAAGTTTTCCGTACCCGCGACAGGGAGCGCCGCGACGGCGGGCGGATCGAAGACATAACCGGCGGCGGGGGAAAGCGTCATGCGAAAGCTCCTGGCAGGTGACGGGTCGGCGCGGACTTAAATCACGAGAGTTTTAGCAGAAGCAATGGCGGGATGGCGAGGCCGCGCGGCGATGAGCGCCGCCGCTCACGCTTTATTTACGCGCTTGGCCAATCGTGAAAAAGGACTAAGCTAGCAAGCTTGGGAGGACGCCTAGAAATAATCCGGCGTTCAAAAGAACAGGAGGCGACTATGCCTGGCAGTGTTTATAAAATCGTCGAGATTATCGGCACCAGCACGGAATCCTGGGAAGATGCCGCGAAAGTCGCGGTGGAGCGGGCGGGCCAGTCCTTGCGCGATCTGCGCGTCGCCGAAGTCGTGGCCAACGACATCGTCATCGAGAACGGCTCGATCACGGCATTCAGGACCAAGTTGAAGCTGTCATTCAAGTATGAGGGCGGCGAATAGTTTTTCCGTGGCCGATATTCCCGCGCGGGCAGGGGCAGGTCTTCGGCGGGAGTGCCGATGGTTACTGCGGCCTTGCTTGCGCGGCAGCGCTCGGGCAGCGCCGCCTATTGCGTGAGGCGAAGCTGGTTGAGGCTGGCGGCGATGGCGGCGAACGCGTTTTCCAATGACTCGGCCGTCGGGGAGTTGAAGAAGTTCTTCGGCTCGCTGGCGCAATCGCGCATGCGGTTCAAAATGTCTCCCGAGACATTGAAGGCGATGCTGTAGACGACGATGTCCTGGTCGCCGTCATCATCATCCCAATTCTTTTTGATGTTGGTGCAGACCTCGTTCATTTTCGCGTCCAGGCCCGCATTCACGCTCGGGCCGATCTGGGCGTTGTCGCGGTTGCCCTCGCCATATGAGGAGAAAAAGCCGCTGACATTGTTCGCCCCATCCGACAGCACGACGATCGCCTTTACGGTGTCGGGCGCGCTGTAGGGGGCCCCCTCGGTGAAAGGCGCCGTCGGCGAGATTACGCGCCACCCCCAGGCGAGCCCTTCCGGAATATTGGTGCTGCCCTCGGCGACCATGTTTTTGATCGCGGTCTGAATCACGGCTTTATCGCTGGTCAGCGGCTGCACCCGGGCCGCCGGACAATTGAAGTTTTGATCGTCACCCGTGTCGCCCCGGTAAGCGTTTTTGCGGCTGCCGTCATAGGGGTTGAAATAGGCGGAGAACAGCGTGTCGGCATTGCCCGGGGCGGGCGCCGTGTCGTCGGTGTCATAGGGATTGGCGCGCGATCGCAGGCAGCCTTTCCAGTAGGTGCCGATCTGGCCGCCCGTTCCCATCGTGCCTAAAACGCTCCAGGTGCTTTCGGGGGGCGTCTTGCCTTTGTCCAGATCCGAGAAGAGGGCGTAGTTGAGCGCCGCCGGATGAACCCGATCGAGTTGATTGAGGGCAGGCGCAGGGTTGGGAGCGTCCCAGCCGGCGACGGCATAGGCATCCTTCACATTGACCCCGCCGGTAAACGGCACCAGCCCGATCTTGACGCGATCGGAATCTGCTGGAATGCCGGTGAACAGCGTGTCCACCAGCGTATTCGCCGCCGACCGCAGGGACTCGATTTTGGCCGGCTCCCCGACGCCGGGACGGTCATTCATCGACCCCGAATTATCCAGCACCATCACCACTTCGAGCTTCGTGTCCCTGCGCACGACGGTGGAGCTGACATTCACGGTCAGGGAATTGACGCCGGCAAGCCCCATGAAGGCGGTCGGCACGGTGGCGGTCGCGGTGACGGTGACGGAATCGCCGTTTCGGACGGCGGTCGAGCCGGTGAGGTCGCCGATCGCGGCGGCGGTGTAATTGGCCCGGATATACTCCTCCGCCTTCGCCTTCAGTGGACCCGGCTCCTTGATCTGCGGCAGCGAGCCGAGGGCAAGGGCGGCGCTGTCGACAGCGGCGGTCAGTTGGCGCTTCACCACCAGCGACTGGCTGAAATCGATCACCAGCGCGATGATCATCAACAGCGGCAGCACCACCAGCGCGAACAGGATCAAGACCGCGCCGCGTTCGTCACGCCGCCAGCGCCGGATCAACCGGCACAATATCCCCACCATCTTTGCCCCGGCGCATGGCGCCGGCCCCTACCCCAATGAGTTTACATAACGCAAAGCGAAGGGGTTTCCAACCCAACTGAAAGGGGGCGGGTGTACCTCCGATGGCTATTCTGGTATCCGCCCCGTGCATTGCGCCCGACCCGGCTTGCGGCTAAAACAATCCATAATATCGGTGGGCAAGGCGTTGAGACGGGGGTCTGACGATGAGCGCAAGCGGATTGGGGTCCGGGCGGAGCGCGGGGAGGGTTGGGCTGTTGCGCCGGCTGCGGCTCCGGCGTCTGCGCGGCGAGCGCGGGGCCGTGATGGTCGAATTCGCGCTGATCGCGGTGCCGTTCCTTTTGATGCTGTTCGGCACGATCGAGGTCGGGCTGGTATTTTGGGGCAATTACGAGCTCGAAAACGCCACCGAGCAGGCGGCGCGCGAGATCCGCACCGGGCAGGTCGCCGCCGCCAATATGCGGCGCGGCGCGTTCAAGGCGCTGGTCTGCAGCCGCGTGTCGCTGCTCGCCCAATGCGAGGCAAGGCTCAAGGTCGACGTCCGCAGCTTCACCAGCTTCGCCGAGATGCAGCGCGCGGTCGTCGAGCCCTCGACCGATTCGGATGGCGAGCTGCTGAATGACGGGCCGTGGGGCCCGGGCGGTCCCCGCTCGCTGGTGCTGGTGACCACGTTCTATGAATGGCCGCTGATCACGCCGATGACCGCCGCCAGCCTCTCCAACATGGGAAGCGGCAACC
Organism: Rhodomicrobium sp. R_RK_3; assembly: GCF_002198715.1. Lineage (GTDB taxonomy): Bacteria > Pseudomonadota > Alphaproteobacteria > Rhizobiales > Rhodomicrobiaceae > R-RK-3. The sequence continues at coordinate 116,488 of NZ_MWLK01000022.1, forward strand.
GGCTGCTGCGCGCCTCGGCCGCGTTCCAGAACGAACCTTGGCCGGGCTAAGCGTCGCCGATGGGGGTGGGGATGAGGCTCGGGGAACGGTTCAGGCGGGCAGGCCGCGCGCTGCGGGCGGGCGAGGACGGCCTCGCGCTGATCGAGTTTGCGCTGATCTTCCCGATCATGATCATCATGTTCATCGGCATGGTGGAATTCGGCGAGGCCTTCTCGATCAAGCGCAAGGTCGACAATGTGGCGGCGACGGTCGCCGATCTGGTGTCGCAGCGCGCCTCGGTGACGAGCCAGGATCTCGACGACATCGTGACCATCGCCAACCAGCTCATGCGGCCCTATCCCACGACGGGCTTGCGCGTGCGGATCATGTCGGTCGTCGCCAACGCCCAAAATACCGCGACCACCGTGCTCTGGAGCAGCGGAGCCGGCGCTCCCGCTGCCGGAAGCGCCTACGCGTTGCCGAGGGCGGGGCTGACCGAGGCCAATTCGAGCATCATCGCGGTCGAGGCCGAATATGAGAATTTCCGGCCCGCGCTCAGCCATTTCATCGGCACCATCGACATTTCCGGCAACGCCTTCTTCCGGCCCCGCCTCGCCCGCGTGGTGACCAAGACGAATTGATCGCGGGAATAATACCCGGGTAATATTGACGGCGCCATTTCATCCGGGTAAAACCCTCCGATCCGAGCGAGGAGAGGGCTATCATGACCACGCAGCGAAACTATACCGCCTTTGACGGCACGCGATGCATTGCGTCGGGCGGCTTGGAGGAGGTCGCCGCCAGCGCGAAGGCGGCGCTCGACGCCGACCAGATGGCGCAAATCCTGATCTTCGACGATCGCTCCGCCGGTATTGTCGAGCTGGATTTTCGCGGCAGTGTCGCGGCGGTGGTCGCGCGCGCCGGCCAGATTCTGTCCGCCGACGGGCCGGACGGCGGCGCGGCGGAGACGGAGCCGGGCGCAAAACGGCCCGGCCGCCCAAAACTCGGCGTGACCGGGCGCGAAGTCACCTTGCTGCCGCGCCACTGGGACTGGCTGAACGCTCAGCCGGGCGGCGCGTCGGTGGCGCTGCGCAAGCTGGTCGACGAGGCCCGCCGCGCCCATGAGGGCCGGGACCGCATCCGCGCCGCGCAGACCGCCGCCTACCGGTTCATGACCGCGATGGCCGGCAACCAGCCCGGCATGGAGGAGGCCACGCGCGCCCTGTTCGCCGCCGATGCCGGGCGCTTCGCCGCGCAGATCGCGAACTGGCCCCGCGACCTGCGCGACTACGCCCAGCGCCTCGCCGCCCCCGCGTTCCAGAGCGGGATCGCATGAGATGGAAGCGGCAGGCGGCGTTTTCTCGGCCTCGCCCTGCGCCGCGACTAGCCCTCTCCCATGGGAGACCTTTGCAAAACTTCGATTCCTTCGCCCCGGCCGTTAGAGCCGGGGCCCACTCGCCTCTCCACTTGCCGCAGCAATAGCGGAAATATGATTGGGTCCCGGCTCGGCCTGGCGGCCGTCCGGGACGACGGGGAGAGGACCTTCGATATGCAAAGGTCTCCATGGGGAGAGGGCGGCGCGCGCCAGCGTGCCGGGTGAGGGGGTAATGCCTATCGGTGAGGCGAGGTTGTGCCCTACCGATAGGGATTACCCCCTCACCCTAACCCTCTCCCCATGGGAGAGGGAACTCGGCTGAGGCTTGGATTTACGGGCTTGGGTTCTCTCTCCGTCTGAACCGGCCCCGCCTTGGAAAAACCGATCGGATCGCAGCGGCGGCACCACGCCTCACCGGACAAACATGTGCCATCCCTGCGAAAGCGAGGAGCCAGTAAAAGGCCAACCCTTGCGGCGGTCTCTGCGCTAGACACGATTGCTGCGGCGTAACGGGTTCCCGCTTCCGCCGGGTATGACAGTATCGTCGCGCGGCAGGCCCGCGCCTCAGGTGCCGGTGGCTTCGCGCATGGTCTTGATCAGCGCGGCCTTTTCCTCGAAGCCGACGCCCGGCGCTTGCGGCAGGCTGACATAGCCGTCCTCGACGCGGATGCCGTCGGCAAAGCCGCCGAAGGGCGCAAAAACCCCCGGATAGCTCTCATTGCCGCCCAGATGCAGCCCGGCGGCGATGTTCAGCGACATCTGGTGGCCGCCATGCGGGATGCAGTTGCGCGAGGAAAAGCCGTAATCGGGCAGCAGCGCCAGCGTACGCAAATATTCGACGAGGCCGTAGGAGAGCGCGCAGTCGAATTGCAGCCAGTCGCGGTCCGGGCGCATGCCGCCATAGCGCACCAGATTGCGGGCATCCTGGTGCGAGAAAAGGTTCTCGCCCGTCGCCATCGGGCCGTCATAATGATGGGCGAGCTCGGCCTGGAGCGCGTAGTCGAGCGGGTCGCCGGCCTCCTCGTACCAGAACAGATCGTAGGGCGCCAAAGCCTTGGCATAGGCGACGGCGGTCTCCTGGTCGAAGCGGCCATTGGCGTCGACCGCCAGCTTCTTGCCCGAGCCCGTCACCGCGATCACCGCCTCGATGCGGCGCAGATCGTCGGCCAGACTCTCGCCGCCGATCTTCATCTTCACGACCGAATAGCCCATGTCGAGATAGCGGCGCATCTCGTCCTGCAGCGCGGTGTCGTCCTTGCCGGGATAGTAATAGCCGCCGGCGGCATAGACGAAGACCTTCTCGTCCGGCTGGCCGTCGCCATGGCGCTCGGCGAGCAGCCTGTAGAGCGGCACGCCCGCGATCTTGGCCACCGCATCCCATACCGCCATGTCGACCGTGCCGACGGCGACCGAGCGCTCGCCGTGACCGCCCGGCTTTTCATTGATCATCATGGTGCGCCAGATCTTATGCGGGTCGAGATTGTCGCCCGCCTCGCTCAAGAGGCTTTCAGGCGCGGCCTCCTTCAGGCGCGGCAGGAAGCGCTCGCGCAGCAGGCCGCTCGCCGCATAGCGCCCGTTCGAGTTGAAGCCGTAGCCGATCACCGGCTTGCCGTCCTTGACCACATCCGTCACCACGGCGACGACGCTCGCCGTCATTTTGCTGAAGTCGATGAAGGCGTTACGGATTTCGGATGCGATCGGCACGACGGCCTCGCGGATCTCGACGATTTTCATGCGGCAGTCTCCGTTCGGTTCGCCTTCGACCTTGCCGGGAAAGCTGGCGCGGTCAAGCCCGGTCGGGCGCGGACTTGCCGCAAGCTAGCACGGCGATCATGCTGGGCGGCCTGCAAATCCCGCAGTTCAGAAATGCCACAAGCGGACGCAATTCGAACCGGCACATAATTCAAATGCAAGGTTTCGGATTTACAGCGGCGGGGAAAAAAAATCTAATAATGCCGGTCGTTTGGCCCGTAGCGTCGCTGCGGGCGGGCGGCTGGCGGACCGGCACGGCCTGCGGCGGATCGGGGCGAATTTCCGCCATCGGTCCGGCCAGGGTGGTGCCGGCTTGGCAAATCGTGAGAATGTCATGCGACTGACTGTCATTGGCTCGGGCGATGCGTTCAGCTCGGGCGGCCGCTTTCCGAGCTGCTACATGCTCGAAAGCGGCGGAACACGATTTCTGCTCGATTGCGGTCCGGCGATCTTGCCTGCGCTGAAGCGCGCCGGCCTGTCCTCAAATGATTTCCCGCATATTTTCATCAGCCATCTGCACGGCGACCATATTGGCGGGCTGCCGTTCCTGCTGCTCGACGCGATCTTTCCGGCGGCGCGCCAGGAGCCGCTGACCCTGATCGGGCCGCCCGGCCTCGAAGCCCGCTTCCGGCTTGCCTGCGAAGTGTTCTATCCGCGCTCGCTGGACATGAAGCGCGATTTCGAGCTGCGCTTCATTGAAGTCAGCGCCGGGGTGCCGGCCACCATCGGCGGCGTCCAGCTCATGCCCTTCGAGGTGAACCATTATTCCGGCTCTCCCTCGCACGCGCTGCGCTTCCTGATGGACGGCAAGGTGTTCGCCTTTTCCGGCGATGCGGGCTGGTCGGACAATGTGGTCGCGGCGGGCAAGGACGCCGATCTCTACCTGATCGAGTGCTATCAATATGATTTCAAGCTCTCGATGCATCTTGACTATCTGACCATCGCGCAGCATTTCGACCGCATCGGCGCCAAGAAGCTGGTGCTCACCCATATGAGCGAGGCGATGCTGGCGCGGCATGGCGATGTGGACGGGCAGCGCTGCCTGATGGCCGATGATGGCATGGTGATCGACTTTTGACGGTCCAGGACGGGTTTTTGGACGAAACCGGGCTCGGCGAGCCGCTGGCGGCGCTTGCCCGGCGCATCCGCGCCTGCCGGATCTGCCGCGACGCGCCGCGCGGCGCGCCGCTGCCGCATGAGCCGCGCCCGGTCTTCCGCATCAGCCGGACGGCGCGGCTGTGCATTTGCAGTCAGGCGCCGGGCACGCGCGTGCACGCCTCCGGCACCCCCTTCACCGACGCCTCCGGCGACCGGCTGCGCGACTGGCTGGGCGTGACGTCCGACGAGTTCTACGACGTCAGCCGCATCGCCATCGTGCCGATGGGCTTCTGCTTCCCAGGGCTCGATGCCAAGGGCGGCGACCTGCCGCCGCGCCGGGAATGCGCGCCCGCCTGGCGCGCGGGCCTGTTCGAGGCGTTGCCGCAATTCGAGCTGGTGGTGCTGGTCGGCTCCTATGCGCAAAGCTGGCATCTGGGCGGCCGCGTGAAGGGCTCGCTGACCGAGACCGTGGCGCATTGGCGCGACTATCTCTCCCCCGGGGGCGGCACCAGCTACCTGCCGACGCCGCATCCGTCCTGGCGCAACAATGGCTGGCTGCGGCGCCAGCCCTGGTTCGCGGCCGAGGTGCTGCCTTACCTGCGCGCGGAAGTCAGACGGCTGCTTCTCCCCGCCTGAGTTGCCGTAGCAAAAAAATCCAAATTCCTTGGAAACTCGCGGCGGACATGCTTATTATTGCCGCGAATGTGGGGCTTCACGCAATTCTATGCTCATAGGGCGCTTATGGTCGATGCGATCGATATCAACATCCTGCGCATTCTTCAGCGCGACTGCACCGTCTCCGTCGCCGACATCGCCAAGGAGGTCGGGCTGTCGACGACGCCCTGCTGGCGGCGCATCCAGAAGCTGGAGCAGGAAGGCATCATCGAGTCCCGCGTCGCGCTCCTGAACCCGAAAAAGGTCGATGTCGGCGTCACCGTCTTCGTCGCCATCACCACCAGCGCGCATAATATGGAATGGCTGGAGAAATTTCACGCCGTGCTGCGCGATTTCCCCGAAGTCGTCGAGGCCTACCGGATGAGCGGGCAGGTGGATTATCTGTTGCGCGTCTGCGTGCCCGACATCGAGAGCTATGACCGCTTCTACAAGCAGTTGATCGAGCGTATCGCGCTGAACGATGTCAGCTCCAGCTTCGCCATGGAGCAGATCAAATACACGACGGCCTTGCCGCTGGGCTTCGCCGAGAACCGGCTGGAGCCGGTCAGCGCAAAGCAATGACGTTGTCGGAGGTCTCGTCGTCGCCGGCCAGATCCTGCTTGTCGATGCGCGAGGCGGTCGCCCAATAGGCGCTCAGCCGCGCCGAGAGCGACGAGGGCTTTTCCGCCAGCAGCCGGGCGCCCATGTCGCGGGCGACCTCGCGCAGCAGCGATTGCCGCCGGCGGCAAAGCGCCTCGAAGGCCAGGAGGTCGGGCTCCTCGCCAAGCGGCTCGGCTTCGGCGCGGGCCAGTTCGACCAGCACCGAGAGATCATGGTCGTCGCCGAGGATTTCGGAGAGCGCGCGGGCGAGCGCGATATGCGGGCGGATGGCCTTGGGCCAGGCGGGGGCGACCAGGATCAATTGCCGCCAATGGCGCTGGACATATTTGCGCCAGTCGTGGAAGGCCTCGTCCTCTTCGAGGCGATAGGCCCGCTCGAAGGTCCGGCGCGCCTTGCGGTAATCGGTCTCCAGCGTCGCGGCGATCACGGAAAACCCGTCATGCTCGAGCTCGAGCTCGGCAAAGCCTTGCCGCGCCTCCCGCAACAGCTTGCGGGTCTGGGCGGCGCCGGAGGCGTTGAGGCTTTTCTGGGCGGCGGCGCACCGTGCCTCGAAGCGGGCGCGCAGGGCGGCGCAGATCGCGGAACACTCCCCGGCTTCGTCATAGGCTTCCAGCTTGGCGATGGTCTCGAGCGCGGCCTGGATTTCGCGCATGCCCGACAGCAGCTTGGCGATCTGCTTGATCTGGGCCTCCTGGCGGCGGAAATCCTCTTTGCGCATGGCGGGCTTGACCAGATGCAGCAGCGCCCTCAGCCGCTTCATGGCCTTGCGGGCCTCATGCACGGCGTTGCCATTGCGGGCTTTGGGTGAGAATCCCTTCAGGACACGGTCGATTTGATCCGTGCCGACCTGTCTGACACTGTCGGTGACGGGCTGTCCGGGGTTGAGGCGGTACGCCATGATACTCGTTATGTTGGAGAACTCGGGGAAGCAATGGTACGTGAAATTACTGTCACGTACCATGAGTGGGATTGCTTAGGGTAAGCGGGGTTGCCTTGGGGCCTTGCGGACTTCGCTCACATGGCGAGCCACTGGGCGATCCGGCCCTCCGGATCGGGGCTGGCGACGATGTCGCTGACGACGGCGATGCTGTCGGCCCCGGCGGCGAACACGCCGGGCGCGCGCTCGAGGCTGATGCCGCCAATGGCGACCAGCGGGCAGCGGATCAGGCTTTTCCATTCGCCGATGCGGGCGAGCCCTTGCGGGTCGTATTTCATGACTTTGAGCGTCGTCTCGTAGATCGGGCCGAGCGCGACATAATCCGGCTCTGCCACGAGCGCGATGCGTAACTCCTCGTGCGTATGCGTGGAAATGCCGAGTTTCAGGCCGGCCTTGCGGATGGCGGCGAGATCGGCGTCGGCCAGATCCTCCTGGCCGAGATGGATGTAATCGGCGCCGAGCGCGATGGCCTCGCGCCAGTAATCATTGACGATGAGCTGGCTGCCATGCGCCTTGCACACGGCAAGCGAGGCCGCGATTTCCCGCGCGATGGTCGCGGCATCGGCGTCCTTGACGCGCAATTGCACGGTCTTCACGCCGAGCGGCACGATGCGGGCGACCCAGGCGGCATCGGGGACGATGGGGTAGAATCTATCGGGCATGGCTGAAATCGAAGAACGGCGTGCCGGCGACCGGCGTCGAGGGGGCTGCCATGTCGCGGCGCGGCATAAGCCCGGCCTCAAAACCCATGCGGCCCGCCTCGACGGCCTTGGCGAAGGCGGCGGCCATTTGCGGCGGGTCGGCGGCCTTGGCGACGGCGGTGTTCAGCAGCACGGCGTCATAGCCCATCTCCATCGCCTCCGCCGCATGCGACGGCGCGCCAAGCCCGGCATCCACCACCAGCGGGACGCCCGGGAAATAGGCGCGCAGCGATTTCAGTCCGCCCGGATTGGCGAGCCCCTGGCCGGAGCCGATCGGCGAGGCCCAGGGCATCAGCACCTCGCATCCGGCGGCGAGCAGCTTTTCGGCCGCGCTCAGATCCTCGGTGGTGTAGGGGAAGACTTTGAAACCCTCGGCGCTGAGCGTTCCGGCCGCGTCGACGAGGCCGAACAGGTCGGGCTGCAGCGTGTCGTCATTGGCGATGACTTCCAGCTTCACCCAGGGCGTCTCGAACAGCTCGCGGGCCATCATAGCCGTGGCGATGGCCTCCTTCGCCGTGCGGCAGCCCGCGGTGTTGGGCAGCACCCGCACGCCAAGGGCCTGCACCAGGGACCAGAATTGCTGGCCGGTCTTTTCGCGCGCGCCCTCGCGGCGCAGGGACACGGTGACGATCTCGGCGCCGGCGGTTTTGACGGAACGCTGGAAAATCTCGGGCGAGGGGTAAAGCGCGCTGCCGAGGATGAGCCGCGAGGCAAAGCTCTCGCCGTAAAATGCGACCATGGTCAGCCTCCCTGCCGGGGCGCGACGATTTCGACGCGATCCGCCTGGCTGATCGGCGTTGCGGCACGGCGGCCGGCGGGGACGAAATCGCCGTTGAGGGCGGTCGCGACCTTCATCTCGCCATAGCCGAGGCTGCTGCACAGCTCCTGCAGCGTCCTGGCGCCGGTCTCGCGCGTCTCACCGTTCACAATAATCCTCAAGGAAGACATCCTGCCGCGTGGTCCCATCCTTTATATAGTGCGCGACCAGCGCCGCAAGAGAGGGCGCCAGCAAAAAGCCGTGGCGGTAGAGGCCGTTCACCAGGATTCGCCGGCCCCGCAAGGTGATCCGGGGCATATTGTCGGGGAAGGAGGGGCGGACATCGGCGGCGAAGCGGAGGATGCGCGCCTCGCCGAAAGCCGGGTGCAGCGTATAGGCAAGGCCCAGCAGGTCGAGGGCGGAGCGGACGGTCGCCGGACCCCGGTCGCCGCTTTCGATGACGGTCGCCCCGATCATGAAACGGTTCTCGGCCCAAGGCACGACATAGAGCGGAAAGCGCGGATGCAGCAGCCTGACGGGGCGGCGCAGCGCGATTTCATCGGTTTCGACGACCAGCATTTCGCCGCGCACGCCGCGCAATTCGGGCAGGTCGGGGCTGGCGGCGATGCCCCGGCAGTCGATGACGTGGTCGTATGAGCCGGGCTCGGCCTCGTCCCAGCGCGCGCCGAATTCGACACGCGCGCCCGCCTCCTGCGCCAGACGCAGCAGCGCCGGCATGGCGCGGCCCGGCTCGACATGGGCCTCTGACGGGTAGAACAGCGCTTGCCCGTAGCGCCCGGCGAACGCGGGCTCCAGCGCCGCGACGCCGGCGCCGTCGAGCCGTTCGAAATGCGAGGTCATGCGGGCGAAGCGGGCAAGCTCGGGCAGGTCGCGCGGGGCGGCGAGGATGAGGCTGCCTTGCTGGCGGGTCTCGGGATAGAGCGCGCGCCACAGCGGCAAGGCCTGCAAGCCCAGCTCGGCGATCAGCGGCTCGGCACTCTCTGATTCGCAGTACGGGGCGAGCATGGCGCCGGCAAGGCGGCTCGCGGCGTCGGCGAAAGGCTCGGCCGAGCGCTCGACCAGCCGTACGCGGTGGCCCGCGCGCGCCAGGGTCAGCGTCTGCCAGAGGCCGGTGATGCCCGCGCCGGCGATGAGGATGTCTGCCAATTTCGCGCCTTTCGGTTGCTCGCGCGCCGCAACCATCAGAGGGCGGCGGTGACGCCGCGTCAACCCCAATGGCTCGCCGTGGTTGCTGGCTTGCGCGGGGTGCATATCGCGAGGGCTGGGTAGGGGACCCAATCGCCCCGTATGCCTGCGAAATCTCCCGCGAGGGTGGGATCCAGTATTCACGGCCACGAAAGCGGCGCTCTGCCCAACGACTCGCGCTGCGGCTACGACAAGGAAATTGAGGTCCTCACGCCGGAGCGGTTTCGTTCTGGTCGGAAGCACCGCGCCTCGCCTCGCCGCAGCTAAACCCTTTCCGAGGGGAGAGGGTGGCACGCGAAGCGTGCCGGGCGAGGGGTTGCGGACTCAACGGCTCGCTCACGAACCCCTCACCCCAGCCCTCTCCCAAGGGAGAGGGGGTCCGGCTGCGGATCGTGGAGAGGTAGACCCTGCCCGTGGCTATCGAAAGCGACCCTGCCTTAGGCCACCCGTTTTTGTCATCCCGCGAAGGCGGGGATCCAGTAATCCCGGTGCGTAGGGTGGGACCGTGCCTTTGGTTCTGGCGCTGCGGCGTACTGAATCCCCGCCTTCGCGAGGATTTCGAGAAAGCGGAGTGTCTTCGCCCGGCAGGCTCCGCCGGCGCGTCTCAATGGTCGTCCGCAAAGGAAAAGAGGAGCAGGCAGGGTTGGCTGAACGCCCGGTCATCCGGGGGAAGATGACGTTCGGGCTTCGGCTTTGCGGGAGGTGCGCCGCACCAGGTTCCTCGCGCATGAGCCGTTCGGCGGGGACAAGCCTGCCTGCTCTCTTTTAAGGGGCTGTTCAGCGGATAAGGGGTGTCCGTGACAGCTCTGAACGTTGACCGGAGCGGGGAAACTCACTGCGTCTCTGTTCTGCATCCGTTCTAGAAAATCGCGGCTGAGTCGTCAAGCGGGAAACGGTACAAAATGAGAACATACGGGGTTGTGCATAGCATTCCCGTTCGCCCGCACTTCGAGACCGCCCGGTCCCTTGGCAGCGCTCGCTAGTAGTTGAACTTCACCGTGCCGACGACCCGGTTGTCGGCCAGCGAATTGTCGAAATCGTCGCTGTCGTCGACGTCGGTGCCCCAATAGCGCACATCCACCGTGTAATGTTCGCGGAAGGTCTTCGACAGGCCGACATTCCAGTAGACATATTGGTCGTCGCCATAGAGGTCCGCGAAGGCGCTGTCATTGTCGTTGCTGATGATGGTGCCGAGCGTGCCGCTGAGGCTCAGGCCCCAGAACGGCAAGGGCATGGTGGCTATGCCTTCGAGCGTCCAGGTGGCGCCGGTCTCGGCATAGAAATCCGGGGAGAAGTAGACGGCGCCGGTCACGGCGACCTCGCGCCAGACCTTGGCGCCTGCCAGCGCCTTGATCTCCACATAGTCGAGTTCGACGTCGAAATTATTGTTCGGGTAATAGTAGTAGATCACCCCGACATCGAGATCGACGCCGTTCCAGGACTTCTTGATGCCGCCATAGAGATCGATCTCGATATTGCCGTCGGAGGTCAGCTCGTCGACGCTCGAGGCCCAGACGCCGGCGTAGAACCAGCGATAGGCGAGGTCGGCGCCGGCGAATACGGCGGGGCCTTCATCGCTTTGCGAGAAGCCGCGGAAGACGTAATCGGTCGTCAGGCCGCCATTGACGGTGAGGGTGTGATCGGGCGCGGGGGCCGGCGCGGCGGGGGCGTCCTTGGTGCTGCCGCCGGCATCGTCCGCCATGGCGGCGCCGCTCAAAACCACGAGTAGCGCGCCGCCCAAAAAGCTGGCGCGAAGCGTCCCGAATAGGCTGTTCTGCTCTTCCATTGCGATGGGTCCCCTTGATCTTGCGCGGCTTCCAGTCCGGACGCGAACGCCTGACTTCGAATGGGTCCCTCCGGTTGATTCGCCGGGGCAATTCGCCGTCAACAAGGCCGATCATTCATCCGAAGCTTGCGGCAGGCCGCAGCGCGGGCGTTATTCACATGCGGGGCGTGTATTTGTGGCAAAGCCAACACAGAGCTTGCGGAAATCCGCTCAATTCGAGCGATCTGCCCAAAATGCAGGCGGCAGCGAAGGATAAAATCGAAGGGGTGACAGGCGCTTATGGCGGCCGGCGGCGGGCCCGCGACGGGTGATTCGTAAAATTCGACCGGCCGGGTTAACGCTTGGCTCCGCCCCGCGTGCAAGCGGCCCGATGGTCTAAAGGCCGATCTGGCTTTCGCTCATGGTCCGGTTGGAGCCCGGCACATAGGCGTCGAAGGCGGCCCAGAACTGGTCGCGGATTTCGGCCCGCTCCTGCAGGATCTCGTGCCGCGCGCCGGCGATCACCAGCAGGCGGCAGGTCTTCACCTGACTGGAGAACTGTTCGATGATGCGGGTCGAGACCACGGTGTCATTGCCCGCCGCGACGATCAGGATCGGCACCCGGATGGCGGAGGCGAAGCCGAAGCTGTTGATATGCATGATGGAGCGGGCGGCGGCGTTCAGCCAGCCGATGGTCGGCGAGCCGAGCGTCAGCCAGGGCGCGGTTTTCAGGATCTCGCGGACGCGGTCGAGGCGCAGCGGGTCGCTGGTGTGCTGGGCGGCCTCCGGCAGGCGCAGCTCGAACGATTCCGGCCGGCCGCCCGGCACGTAGAAATCGCCGCCGCCGAACAGCACCAGCGCCTCGATGAAGGCGCGCAGGAACGGGCGCTTGGTCATCTCGGGATTGATGTCGATCATCGGCGCGCTCAGCATGATGCGGTCGAACCAGCACACTTTGGTGAGGGCCGAGCGGAGCAGGATGTGGGCGCCCATGGAATGGGCGACGCCGTAGAACGGGGCGGGGCAATCGGGCAGCACGATCTCGGCCATGAACTGGCGGAGATCATTGTCGTAGTCGGCGAAATCCTCGACATGGCCCTTGCGCGGATTGCGGAGCAGGCGGTCCGAGCCGCCCTGGCCGCGCCAGTCCATCATGGCGACGGCGAAGCCGCGCCGGCGCAGATCGGTGATGGTCTCGAAATATTTCTCGATGAACTCGCCGCGCCCGCCGAACAGGCAGACCGTGCCGAGCCGCTTATCCGCCGTGCGCGGCCACAGCGCATAGCGGATCTTGACGCCGTCGCGCGCGACGAAACTGCCGGGCACCGCGCCGTTCGGCACCGGATTGCGCGCTATGCCCACGAGTTCCATGGCCCGATCATCCTCAAATTTGCTGGCGGAACCATAGTCCAATGCCGGGGCGCGGCTCAAGCACCGCGCCTCACATTGCCGGCCCGGGACCGGGAATATGAAGCGCATTTTTTGCATTTCGGGCTCTTGAAAGCCGTTTTGGCCCGACTAAATTTTTGACTGCACGCCGGTATCGGGTGCGCAAATCGTGAGCGAAAGCCTGGCCGTTCCGGCAGGCAGCTCCATGTCGCTTCAACAGGAGGATGTGTGATGAGACGTTTTGATCTGACCCCGCTCTATCGCCAGTCGATCGGCTTCGAGCATCTGGCCAATCTGATCGAGCAGATGGCCTCGAGCGAGGGCGACAGCGGATTTCCGCCTTATAATATCGAACGGCTCGGCGAGAACGAGTACCGCATCACCCTGGCGGTCGCCGGCTTCTCCACCGAGGACCTGAACATCGAGGTGAAGGAGGGCACGCTGTCGGTGCGTGGCGAGAAGCAGGCCGACACCGGCAACCGCGAATATCTGCATCGCGGCATCGCGGCCCGCAATTTCGAGCGCCGTTTCCGCCTCGCCGACTATGTCGAGGTCGGCAGCGCGACGCTTGAGCACGGCTTCCTGCATGTCGACCTGAAGCGCGAGATCCCCGAGGCGATGAAGCCCCGGACGATTGCGATTTCCAAGGCCGCGCCGAATGGCGGCGTCCGCAAGGTCGATGCCGAGCGCGAGAAGGTCGCGATCTCGGCGTAAGCATCGCCGGCAGAGATGAAGATGCGCCCCGCCTCGGACCTGAGGCGGGGTTTTTGTTGGCCGGACGTTAGCAGCCGCCGCGACCGAGGTCCTCGATTGAGATGACACCGGAGTCTCCCCTCGTCGTCCCGGACGCCCGTCACGGCGAGCCGGCACCCACTGGCAGACCAGCGGGCATGGTGCTCGCGGAGAGGCGATAGCGGAAATATGATTGGGTCCCGGCTCGACCTGACGGCCGTCCGGGACGACGAGGAGAGAGTTCATACGATACGCAAATGTCTCCCATGGGAGAGGGAATTGGGCCGTGGAGACGGGCTAGGGCGGCCGCATCGTCACGTCCCACTATTTCCGGCCGAAGACCGCGACCAGCTCGACATGGGCGGAGTAGACGAACTGGTCGATGGGGACGAGGCGCTTCAGCTTGAAGCCGCCTCCGATCAGGGCGCGGGCGTCCGCTGCAAAGCTCGCTGGATTGCACGAGACCGCGATCACGGCCGGTACGCGCGATTTGGCGAGTGCTGTGGCTTGGGCGAGTGCGCCGGCGCGGGGCGGGTCGAACAGCACGGCGTCGAAGGCGTTCAGCTCGGGCGGCGAGAGCGGCTCGCGCATCAGGTCGCGGGCGAGCGTCTTCACCGGCTTTATACCCTGCGCCCGGCGGGTGGCGGCGTCGAGGGCGGCGAGCATGGTGCGGTCGTGCTCGACGGCGGTGACGGCGGCTTTCCGCGCCAGGGCGAACGTGAAGGCGCCGAGGCCGCAGAACAGGTCGGCGACTTTCTTGGCCTTGCCGATGGACCCGACGGCGATCTCGGCCATCGCCGCTTCGGCTTCGCGGGAGGCTTGCAGAAAGGCGCCCGGCGGCAGCTCGACGGGGATTCCGGCGAAGCTGATCTGCGGCGTTGCGAGCCGGAGCAGCAAGTCCTTGCCGGCAACGAGCCGGGCGATGCCGAGCGCTTCGGCCGCCTTGCCCAGCGCCGGGGTGAAGGCGCGGAGCTTGGTCTCGGTCTTCTCGATCAGCAGATCGAGGCCGTTATCGCAGGCCGTGACGACGATGCGCGCCTCGCCCTCGGGCAGGAGTTGCCGGAGAAAATCCCGCAAACCGGGCAGGGCGGTTTCGAGGCGCGGCAGCAGGATGGGGCATTCCGCGATGTCGACGAGTTCGTGGCTTTGCGCGCGGCGGTAGCCCAGCGCCAGCGCGCCGCCGGATTTGATCGCGGTGAAGGTGGCGCGGCGGCGGGTATGCGGGCCGAAGGCGCGGACGGGTTCGGGCTCGAAGGCGATGCCTTCCAGGCGCAGCGCTTCGGTGACGCGCTGGCGCTTCCAGTCGAGATAATGCCGCCATTCGAGATGCTGCAAGGCGCAGCCGCCGCAAAGGCCGAAATGGCGGCAGACCGGGGCGATCCGTTCGGGCGAGGCTTGCAGGATTTCAAGGAGGCGGCCGCGGTTGCCGTCGATCTCCGCGGCGATGCGTTCGCCGGGGAGGGTGAACGGCACGTAGACCGGGCCGGATTCGGTGTCGGCGATGCCGTCGCCCTGATGGCCGAGGCGCGCGATGGTGAGGTCACGGCGCATAGCGGGCGCCCAGCAGATATTCGGCATTGCCGGATTGCCCGGCGATGGGCGAGGGGATGGTCGCCCCGACGCGCCAGCCCGGTTGCGCGGCGATGAAGGCGATCACATTCTGCAAAGCCGCTTCGCGCGCGGCCTCGCTACGGACGATGCCGCCCTTGCCGATATTCTCGCGCCCCGCCTCGAATTGCGGCTTGACCAGTGCGATCAGCCACGCGCCGGGGGCTGCGAGGGCGAGCGCGGTCGGGAGTGCCTTGCTCAGGGCAATGAAGCTGACATCGGCGGTGATGGCGTCGATGGGGGCGGGGACCAGTTGGGCGTCGAGGCGGCGCGAGTCGGTGGCTTCGAGGTTCGAGATGCGTGGATCGGCAGCAATGTCGGGGTGAAGCTGGCCGCTTCCGACATCGACGGCATAGACGTGACGCGCGCCGCGCCGCAGCAGGATCTGCGCAAAGCCGCCGGTCGAGGCGCCGATGTCGAGCGCGATGCGGCCGTCGCATTCGAATGCGAAGGCGTCGAGCGCGGCGGCGAGTTTCAGCGCCCCGCGCGAGACATAGCCGCTCCAATCCTCGTTCACCGCGATTTCCGCGTCGGGCGGCAGGTCCACCCCGGCGCGCGTCTCGACCTTGCCCGCGACCAGCACGGCGCCGCGCTTGATGAGATCCCGCGCGCGCGAGCGCGTCGGGGCGAGGCCGCGCAGCGTCAGCAATTGGTCGAGGCGGGTTTTCGGCGACGTGGTCATGGCATTCCAAACGGAGGCGTGGCGACGGCGACTGCACGCTTCCGATTGAAACCGTACGGTCGAGAGACTGGTCCGGTCAGGTCACCTTTTTCGAAATCCCCGCGAAAGCGGGGATCCAGTATTCACAAACTCAGGATCGACTTTCTGCCTGAACCCTGGCGCTGCGGCGTCCTGGATCCCCGCCCTCGCGGGGATCTCGGATTTAGATTGTCGTGACCCCGGATCCGCCGAGCTGATCCTCGAGCGATTTCGTGCGCTCGGTCACGACATCGCCGGTATGGGCGGTGGTGACCGTCTCGATCAGCGCGATCCAGCATTCCTCTTCGGCCACCGGATTGTGCATGACCCCCTTGGGCACGACGTGGAAATCGCCCTGGTTCAAGGTCACGGCCTTGTCCTCGTACTGAATCACGAGCCGGCCCTTGACGATATAGAAGAGTTCGTCCTCGGCATCGTGCTTGTGCCAGACCAGCTCGCCCTTCAGCTTGGCGACTTTGACATATTGATCGTTGACGCGCCCGACGACGCGCGGCGACCAATAATCGGTAACCTGCTCCAATTCGCGGGCGAAATTCACGGCCTGTCCCATGCCTGTGCTCCGGTTCTCGCGTCAGCCGCGGATCTCGCCGCCCGTCGCCTTCTTCACTTCGGCGACGATGCGCGCCGAGACCGCTTCGATCTCGCCGTCGGTCAGGGTTTTTTCGCGCGGCTGCAAGGTCACCTCGATGGCGAGCGACTTCTTGCCTTCGCCCAGGCTCGCGCCTTCGAACACGTCGAACACCGACACGCCCGATATCAGCGCCTTGTCCGCCCCTTGCGCGGCGCGGACGACGTCGCCCGCCAGCACTTCGGAGGCGAGCACGAAGGCGAAGTCGCGCCGGACGGGCTGCAAATCGGCAAGGTCGAGCGGCGGCTTGGCGCTGGACTTGCGGCGAGAGGCGGGGATGGCTTCGAGGAACAGCTCGAAACCGGCCGCCGGGCCGTCGAGGTCCATCCGCTTCAGCGCCTGCGGATGCAATTCGCCGAAATGGCCGAGCACGGTCTTCGGCCCGAGCCGGATCACGCCGGAGCGGCCGGGATGGAACCAGTCGGGCGCGCCGCGCGCGATCTGCAGCTTGGCCGGATCGAGGCCGAGCGCGGAGAGCACCGCCAGCGCGTCGGCCTTGGCGTCGAACAGGTCGACGGGCTTGGCCGCGCCGTCCCAATGCCGCCCGCCGCCGGTCGGCTTGGCCGTGCCGGAGCGAAGGCCGCCCGCCGCCATGAGCTGATCCTCCGGCTTGTCGCCGCGATAGATCTGGCCGACTTCGAACAGGGCGATGTCGTCGAAGCCGCGATTGGCGTTCTGCCGCGCCGCCGCGACGAGGCCGGCGAGCAGGCTCGGCCGCATCACCGACATTTCGCTGGAAATCGGGTTGGCGAGTTCCAGCTCCGGCTGGCCGCCGCCGAACAGTTCCGCATCGGGCCGCGGGACAAAGGACCAGGTCACCGCCTCGACGAGGCCGCGTCCGGCCAGCACCCGGCGGGCGCGCGCGGTGCGCTTCTGGCCCTCGGTCATAACAGGTTTGGAGACGCCCGGCGCGCGCGGCATCGGCGTCACCGGCACATTGTCGACGCCGGTGATGCGCACGACTTCCTCGACCAGATCGGCGCCGCCATGCACGTCCGGCCGCCAGCTCGGCGCGGTGACGGTCAGCACATTGCCGCCGCTTTCGACCGCGAAGCCGAGCTTCTTCAGCGTGTTGGTGATCTCGGCGGGCTTCAGCTTGAGGCCGCTGAGCTTTTCCACCCGCGCCGGATCGAAGGCGATGACGGTCTTGCCGTCCGGCTCCTTGCCGGCGACCACCATCTCGCTCGGCTCGCCGCCGCAGATGTCCAGGATCAGCTTGGTCGCCAGATTGATGCCGAGCCGTTCCGATTGCGGGTCGATGCCGCGCTCGAAGCGGAAGCGGGCGTCGGAATGGATGCCGTGCTTGCGGCCGGTGCGGGCGGTGCGGATGGGGTCGAAATAGGCGGATTCGACGAAGACGTTGACGGTCTCCTCGCCGCTGCCGCTTTCGGTGCCGCCCATGATGCCGCCGAAGCCGAGCACGCTTTTGTCGTCGGCGATGACGCAAGCCGCCTCGTCCACCTCGTAGGTCTTGCCGTCGAGCGCCTGGAAGCTCTCGCCCTTCCTGCCGAGCCGGGCCTGGATGCCGCCCTGGATCTTGTCGGCGTCATAGACATGCAAGGGGCGGCAGCGGTCGAAGGTGAGATAGTTGGTGACGTCGACCAGCGCGTTGATCGGGCGCAGGCCGATGGCGCGCAGGCGCTGCTGCAGCCAGTCGGGCGACGGGCCGTTTTTCACGCCTTTAATATAGCGTCCGGCGAAGACCGGGCAGGCGTCGATGCTCGCCGCGTCGAAATTGAGCGCGACCGTGACGGGGCTCGCGAATTTGCCCTTGCCGGCAAAACCCTCATCTTCCTTTTTCAGCTTGCCGAGCCCCAGCGCCGCCAGATCGCGGGCGATGCCGCGCACGCCGAGGCAGTCCGGCCGGTTCGGCGTGACGGAGATGTCGATGACGGGATCGCCGATGCCCATCACGTCGACATAGCGCTCGCCGATATGGCCGGCGGCACTTTCGGGCAGCTCGATGATGCCATTATGCTCGCCGGATAGCTGCAATTCGCGCTCCGAGCACAGCATCCCCACCGACTCGACGCCCCGGATCTTCGCCTTGCCGAGGGTGAAATCGGAGCCGGGAATATAGACGCCGGGCGCGGCGAATACGCCGATCAGCCCCGCGCGCGCATTGGGCGCCCCGCAGACCACCTGCACGATGCCCTTGCCGGTATCGACCTTGCAGACCTGCAGCTTGTCGGCATCGGGGTGGCGCGCCGCCTCGAGCACGCGGGCGACGGTAAAATCCTTCAGCTTGTCGGCCGGGTTTTCGATGCTCTCGACTTCCAGGCCGGCCTGGATCAGCCCGTCATGGATCTCGTCCAGCGTGGCCTTGGTGTCGAGATGGTCTTTGAGCCAGTTCAGGGTGAATTTCATCTTATGTCCTGATAGTCTTCTCTGCCCGGAATGGGAGTTGTCCCATGCCGCTCCTTTTTAGACATTTGCCAGCGACTGGCAAGCAGGGGGACGGGGTTCATGGCCAACAATCTGGCCCTGGCCGAGCAAGCGGCCGCCTTTGCCAGGGGCCGGCCGGATTACCCTGAAGCAGCCGAGGACTGGCTGCGCGTTGACCTCGGCATCGGCGAGGGCTCGCGGGCGCTCGACCTGGGCTCGGGTACGGGCAAATTCCTGCCCAGGCTGCTCGCGACCGGGGCCGATGTGCTCGCGGTCGAGCCGCTGGGGGAGATGCGGCGGCATCTGACCGCGCGTTTCCCTGATGTCGAAGCGGTGGCCGGAACGGCGCAGGCCATCCCGTTGCCGGACGGGTCGGTCGATGCCGTGATTTGCGCCCAGTGCTTCCATCTCTTCGCGACCTCGCAAGCCTTGTCGGAAATCCGCCGCGTCCTGAAGCCGGGCGGCGCGCTCGGGCTGATCTGGAATATTCGTGACGCCCGCGTGCCGTGGGTCGCCGAGATTATCGAGATCATGGCGCCTTACGACACCTGGCCGCCAGGCTGGGAGGCGATGGCGTGGCGCAAGGCGTTTCCGGCGGTCGGATTCGGGCCTCTCGCGGAGCGGCAATTTCAGAATCTGCATAAGGGACCGCCCGAAACTGTCATCGTCGACCGCGTGCTGTCGGTGAGCGCCATCGCGGAACTGCCTCCCGCCGAACGGGAGAGCGTGGTCGCGCAACTCAGGGCGCTGATCGCCCGCACGCCCGAACTGGCGGGCAGGCCGCAGGTCAGTTTTCCGAATGTCACCTACGCCTATGGCTGCCCGGTCTCCGGCTGACGCAATTGCGAAAGCTTGTTTCGTTTTCGAAATCCCCGCAAAGGCGGGGATCCAGTAATCACAAACTCGAAGTGGCTTTGTGCCCAACCACTTGCGCTGCGGCGGAATGGATCCCCGCCTTCGCGGGAATTTCGCATTGGGAGACACATTCCTTATCATACTCGCGCAAGCGGCAATCCAGTACTCCGCAGCGTCTCGGTGATGACTGGATCCCCGCTTTCGCGAGGATGACATCCGTGGGTGATCCGCGCTATTGCGACAGGCCGCCCGCGAGGCTCGGCACGTCGAAGGGCAGGAAGCCGTAATGCTTCAGCCAGCGCAGGTCGGCGCCGAAGAAGGGGCGCAGGTCCGGGATGCCGTATTTCAGCATGGCCATGCGGTCGATGCCGAAGCCGAAGGCAAAGCCCTGATATTTTTCCGGGTCGAGCCCGCAGGCGGTGATGACATTGGGATGCACCATGCCGCTGCCGCCGATTTCGAGCCAGCGGCCGGGCTTGCCGATCGCCTCGGCGCCGATATCGACTTCCATTGACGGCTCGGTGAACGGGAAATGCGACACGCGCAGCCGCACGCGCAGCTCGTCGACCTCGAAGAACGCCTTGCAGAATTCGGCGATCAGCCATTTGAGGTGGCCCATATGGGTGGCCTCGTCGATCACCAGCGCTTCGATCTGGTGGAACATCGGCGTGTGCGTCTGGTCGCTGTCGCTGCGATAGACGCGGCCCGGAGCAATGATGCGGATCGGCGGCTTCTTCGACAGCATGGTGCGGATCTGCACCGGGCTGGTATGGGTGCGCAGCACGAGGCGCGAGCCGTCGGCTTTCTCGTTGAAATAGAACGTATCGTGCTCCTGCCGGGCGGGGTGCTCCTCCGGCATGTTGAGCTTGGTGAAATTATAGTCCTGGCTCTCGATATCCGGCCCTTCGGCGACCGCGAAGCCGAGATCGGCGAAGATCGCGGTGATCTCGTCCCAGGCTTGGCTGAGCGGATGGATACGGCCCTCGAATTGCGCGCCTGGGCGGACCGGCAGGCTGATATCGGCGCGCTCGGTTTCGAGACGCTTGGCCAGCGCTTCGTCCTGCAGCAGGCTTTTGCGCGCCTCGAGGGCGCCGCTGACCCGGTCCTTGACGGCATTGACCGCCTGCCCGAATGACCGCCGCTCATCCGGCGGCAGCCGGCCGAGCGTCTTCATCAGCCCGGTGACGCTGCCATTCTTGCCGAGCGTGCCGACGCGCAGATCCTCGAGCGCCGCCAGATCGGCCGCGGCTTCGATGCGGACAATCAGCTCCTGCTCGAGCTTCTTCAGATCGCTCTCCGATGCCGGCGCTACCGCATCCATGAGCCTCTCCAATGGGATGATCGCCCACGGGCGCCGGCGGGGCCGGACGCGCGGGGCGGAAATAAGACGAAGCGCTCCTCAATCCGGCGCGCCTTGGACGCCCGGAATGAGGAGGAGACTTACGCGGCCTTCGGAAGGGCCGCCTGCGCCTTGTCGGCCAGCGCCTTGAACGCCTCCGGCTCGCGAACGGCGAGATCGGCGAGGATCTTGCGGTCCACTTCGATGCCGGCCTTGTTCAAGCCGTCGATAAATCGGCCATAGGTGAGGCCAAGCTCGCGCGCCGCGGCGTTGATGCGCTGGATCCAGAGGGCGCGGAAATTGCGCTTCTTGGTGCGGCGGTCGCGATAGGCATATTGCCCGGCCTTTTCAACGGCCTGACGGGCAATGCGGATGGTGTTCTTGCGGCGGCCGTAAAACCCTTTGGCCTGCTCCAGAACTTTCTTGTGGCGAGCGTGCGCGGTGACGCCCCGTTTGACTCTCGACATGGCGGTGCTCCTTTCAGAGGATGGCTAGGCGTACGGGCGCGCTTATGCGTTGCCGTAAGGCATGAACTTCTTGACGACCTTGGCATCCGGCTCGGACAGGACCTGCGTCCCGCGCGCCTGACGGATGAATTTGGGCGTCCGTTTGATCATGCCGTGCCGCTTGCCGGCCTGCGCCGCGAGCACCTTGCCGGTGCCCGTGATCTTGAAGCGTTTTTTCACACCGCTCTTGGTTTTCAGTTTGGGCATTTTGCTTCCTTTCAAATATGAACCGGCCCGGCCGTTGACGGCGGGCTCTGATGCTCTCATCGCGTGGTTGAGAAGCGTTTGCGAGCCGCCACGGCATGCCCTTACGCCGGGCGGCTCATCGGGGCGCAAATTACGTGCAAACGGGCTCGTGCGCAAGTGGGCGAATGCTGCGCGTCAATGCACGCTGGCTAACGATTTCCGCCTTACGGAAAGTGAATTTTATGCTATGACAGAAAAAGGTGACTGAGACAGAAAACCTACGACACGCTGGGGTGTCGGATTTCATGTTTGGTCACTGTGTTGCCCTCGCGAGCGCCGCGCGTCGAACGCATTCGGCGACGCGGGGATTCAACATCGGCAACATTGCAATCTGCGGTCTCAAGCGCCGGGCCCTTTTTTCTGAAGGCTCGGCGCTCTTTTAGACCTCAATGCCGGTCAAGCCGCTTGCGGGCTGACCTCGGGCGCTCAGCGCGGCGCCAAAATCATGATCATCTGGCGGCCTTCGAGCTTGGGCTCCAATTCCACCTTGGCGAAGGTCTCGGATTCCTGCTTGACCTTCAGCAGGAGCTGCATGCCGATATCCTGGTGGGCCATCTCGCGGCCGCGAAACCGCAGGGTTACCTTGACCTTGTCGCCCTCATCGAAGAAGCGCTTCATCGAACGAAGCTTTACATCATAATCATGCGTATCGATATTCGGACGGAGCTTGACTTCTTTGACCTCGACGGTCTTTTGCTTCTTGCGGGCTTCGGAAGCCTTCTTTTGCGACTGATATTTATACTTCCCGAAGTCCATGATCTTGCAGACAGGCGGATTCGAATTGCCGACCTCGACGAGATCGAGCCCAGCCTCCTCAGCGCGCGTCAATGCATCGCGCTTGGGCACGAGCCCCAGATTCTCACCGTTTTCGTCGATAAGCTGAACGTCCCGGGCCACGATTGCGTCGTTGATCCGGGGGCCGCTGTCCTTGCTCGGCTCGGCTTTAAAGGGTCTACGAATGGTTAACTCTCCTAGATTGTTGAAAGGGTATAAATCACGGCGACTCCCGCGCAATTCAAGGGCTGCATGCCTTCGTTGCTTGGGAGAGACTATGAGGAAATAGGATCAATAATCCGTCTTGACAAGTCAAGTGATTTGCTGGCGGCGGCAAATAAACTAGACCGGAATTCTAGCGCGTGATGGCATAGAATCCTCATTTGCCCACAGTTTTTGGTCGAGCGCTTGCGCCAGACCGGTCGCAAGCAGGGTGTCATAGACCTCCAGCGTGCGCCGCTGCAATTGCGCCTTCGAGAAATATGTGGCGGCGTGATGGCGTGCGGCGCGGGCGATGGCGGCGCGCTTCGCGGCCCCGAGCGACAAGGCGGCGGCGATGGCGTCGGCGAGGGCGGTTTCGTCATCGGGGCGGACCGTCCATCCGGTCGGCGCGGCGGCGTCGATGGTTTCCGGCGGCGCGCCGAGATCGCTGACGATCACCGGGCAGCCCATCGCCTGCGCCTCGACTGAGATGCGCCCGAAGGCTTCCGGCTCGATCGACGTCACCAGGGCGAGCGAGGCGGTCGCGAAGGCGGCGGGCATGTCGTCGCAATGGCCGGTGAGGCGGACGCCGTGACCGAGTCCGAGCGTTTCGATCCGCGCGGCGAGTTCCTCGCGATAGGCGGTGCGGCCCTGATCGTCGCCGGCGAGGATGAACACCACGTCGTCGAATCCGGGCCGGGTACGCAATTGCGACGCCGCGCCGATGGCGACATGCTGGCCTTTCCAGCGCGTCAGCCTTGCCGCCAGCACCACCAGCCGGGCCTTTTCATCCACGCCCCAACGCGCGCGCAGCGCGGCGATGCGCGCCGCCGTCACGGCGTCGGACGAAAATTGCGCCAGATCGACGCCGCGCTGGATGACGATCAGCCGTTCGTCCGGGGTGCGGTGGCGCTGCCGGACGATGCCGGCGGTGTAATGCGAATTGGCGATGACCCGGTCGCCACGCGCCATCACGCTATTATACCAGGCCTTGAGCGCGCCCTTCTGATTGTAGACGCCGTGATAGGTGGTCACGAACGGGACATTCGCCCGGCGCGCCGCCATCAGCGCGCTCCAGGCCGGGGCGCGGCTGCGCGCATGGACGAGCGAGACGCCGCGCTCTGCGATCAGCTTTTCAAGCGTCCGCGCATTGGCGAGCAGCGTCAGCGGGTTCTTCGCGGCGGCCGGCAGCCGGATCAACTCGCCGCCGGCCGCCGCCAGCTCGGCCTCGAGCCGGCCGCCCTCGCTCGCCACCAGCGCTTGCCCGCCGGCCATCCGCACCGCTTCCGCGACTTCGATCACGGTGCGCTCGGCGCCGCCGGTATCGAGCTTGGGGATGATCTGCAGGATGACGGGCATGGTGGACATGGGTTCACTTGGGGCGATCAGAGATTGGCAGGCCGGGAGCGGCGTGTCAGATTGCGCGCATCGCCCGTTCCAGATGACCTAATAGAGATATGAGCCCCGCCACGCAATTCCTCGATGTGACCGTCCCCGGGCGGCCGGACCGCAAGATCGCCTACCGGCAGGCGCCGGGCGCCCGCGCCGATGCGCCTGGGCTGGTCTGGCTGTCGGGTTTCAAGTCCGACATGGCGAGCACCAAGGTCGCGGCGCTGGCGCCCTGGGCCGAGGCGCGCGGAGCGGCTTTTCTGCGCTTCGATTATTCGGGGCACGGAGAATCGGGCGGCAGGATCGAGGATTTCACCATCGGCGACTGGCTCGCCGAATCGCTGGCCGCCTTCGAGGCTCTGAGCCGCGGGCCGCAGATTCTGGTCGGCTCGAGCATGGGCGGCTGGCTGGCGCTTTTGCTGGCGCGGGCGCTGGTCGCGCGCGGCGAGGGCACCCGGCTGAAGGCGATCGTGCTGATCGCCCCGGCCTGGGACATGACCGAGGAGCTGATGTGGAAGCGCTTTTCGCCCGAAGCGCGCGCGACTCTCGAGCGCGACGGCGTCTTCCATCGCCCCTCCGAATATGGCGAGCCCTATGCACTGACCCGCACGCTGATCGAGGAGGGCCGCAATCATTTGCTGCTGGGGAGCGGATTCGATCCGGGGTGCCCGGTGCGGATTCTGCAGGGCCTGCGCGATGCCGATGTGCCCTGGGAGCACGCCGTACGGCTGGTCGACCAGCTCGGCGGCGATGATGTGCGGCTGACCCTGGTCAAGGACGCCGAGCACCGGCTGTCGCGCGACCAGGATCTCGCCCTGCTGATGACGATAATTGCGGAGTTTTTGGCCTAACGGCTCTTGGACATCGCGCGGCATCTCCTCGTCATCCCGGACGCCGCGCAGCGGCGAGCCGGGACCCAATCATGCATCCGCCAGCATTGCGGCAAGAGGTGAGGCGAGTGGGCCCCGGCTCTGACGGCCGGCCGGGGCGACGGGATTAGGGATTGTGCAAAGCTTCGATAAGCGGAGCAGGCTGGATCATCGCTTCAGCTCAGCCGCCAGCGCGCGCAGGCCCTCGCGGTAGGTCGGGTAGGCGAGCGTGACGCCGAGGTCGCGCTTGATGCGGTCGTTGCGGGCGCGCTTGCTCTCGGCGTAGAAGCTGCGCGCCATGGGGCTGAGTTCGGCTTGGGCGAAGGGGACAAGCGGCGGCGGCGCGACGCCGAGCAGGTCGGCGGCGTAGGCGACAACATCCTGCGGCGGCGCCGGTTCGTCATCGGTGACATTGAAGACGCCGACCGCATTGCCGCCCGCGCGGATGCCGGCTTCGACAGTCGCGGCAATGTCGGTGCGATGGGTCCGGTTGAAGATCAGGCCGGGCTTCTCGATGCGGCGTTCATGCCCGGCGAGCAGGCGCTCCAGCGCGTTTTGCCCGGGCCCATAAATGCCGGCGAGGCGGTAGACCTGCAGCGGTACGCCGAGCGAGGACGCAGACGCGGCCCAGGCAATTTCCGCACCGAGCCGCCACCGGCTCCGGTCGGAGATCGGCTTGGGGACGGTCGTCTCGTCGACCCAGGCCCCGCCATGGTCGCCATAGACGCCGATGGTCGAGAGATAGCCGATCCAGGCAAGGTTCGAGGCAGCGGCGAGATCGTTCGCATGGTGCCGCAGGACCGGATCGCCATCCGCGCCGGGCGGCGCGGAGAGGAGGAGATGCGTCGCCTGGCGCAGTGCGCCCGCGAGGGCGGGGGAGGGCGCTTCCCCGTCGAAGGCGATGGCCTCATAGCCCAGCGCCTCGATGGCGCGGACGCCGTCGGCGCCGCGCGCGGTGCCGATGATGCGCCAGCCCTCGGCCTTCAGATCGGCGGCGATCGCGGTGGCCGAATAGCCGAGACCGATGGCGAGCAGCGTGTTCATGGGGTGGTCTCCTCAGTCACAATTTTTTTGTCATCCCTGCGACAGCGGGGATCCAGGACGCCGCAGCAATCGCGGTTACGGCAGAGCCCCGCCATTGATGTTGCCCTTTACGGGATCCCCGCTGTCGCGGGGATGACACCTGGGTGTAGCGGATCCCGTTGTGAATCGACTCTCATCCCAATCCCATTCGCGGCGGACCTCGGCGTCGGTCTCCGCCGGCAGATGCCGCTCGCGCAGCGCCGCGGCGGCCAGCGGATCGCCATCCAGCAACCGGCGCGCGGCCCAGACCGCCATCGCCCGCACCAGCGGGCTCGGATCGCCGAGCAAAGCCGTCACCTTCGGCACCAGCGCGGGCTCGCCGGAATTGCCCGCCGCGATCAGCACATTGCGGATGAAGCGGTCGCGCCCAGTGCGCTTGACCGGGGAGCCGGAGAAGGCGGCGCGAAAGCTTGCATCGTCGAGCGCCAGCAATTCGGAGAGCGGCGCGCCATCGGTCAGGGGGCGAGCCGCGAACTTGGCTTCGCTCGCCTTGGCGGCAAACTTGTTCCAGGGGCAGACGGCGAGGCAATCGTCGCAGCCATAGATGCGGTTGCCCATCGCCTCGCGGAATTCGCGGCCGATATGGCCCTTATGCTCGATGGTCAGATAGGAGATGCAGCGGCGGGCATCGAGCCGGTAGGGCGCGGGGAAGGCGCTCGTCGGGCAGATGTCGAGGCAGTTGCGGCAGGAGCCGCAATGATCGGATTCGGCGCGGTCGGGCGGCAAATCGGCGGTGGTGAAAATGGCGCCGAGGAAGAGCCAGGAGCCGAGCTCGCGCGAGACCAAATTGGTGTGCTTGCCCTGCCAGCCGAGACCCGCCGCCTGCGCCAGCGGCTTTTCCATCACCGGCGCGGTATCGACGAAGACTTTGACCTCGGCGCCGCTGGCGCGATGCAGCCAGCCGGCCAGGATCTTCAGCTTGCCCTTGACGACATCATGATAGTCGCGGCCGCGCGCATAGGCGGAGACGGCGCCGCGCCAGCGCTGTTCGAGCAGTTTGAGCGGATCGGTTTCCGGCCCGTAATTCAGGCCGAGCATGATGATCGAGCGCGCCTGCGGCCAGAGCGCGGACGGATGGCGGCGGCGATGGCTCTCCGCTTCGAGCCAGCTCATGTCGCCATGCATGCCCTCGGCGAGGAAGGCCGCCAGATGCTCGCCCGCCCGGCCGATGCCGTCCGGCCGCGCAATGCCGAGCGCGTCGAAACCTTCAACGCCCGCCCGCGCGATGAGGGCGGCCTTCAGGGCGACGGCGTCGGAACGGTTGACAGGCAATGGAACTGAAGCCGGCCCAAGACTCAAAAATCAAGCTCCGCATAGATCTCCGGCGGCGGCACGCCGGGGAGACGGTCGGCCAGCAAGGGGCGGAAGGAAGGCCGCGCTTTCAGTACCGTATACCAGGTCTTGGCGCGGGGGAACTCCTCCCAGGGCACTTCGCCGAGATAGTCCAGCACCGAAAAATGCCCGGCCGCGGCGAGATCGGCAAAGCTCAATTCGTCGCCCGCGAGCCATGGCCGCTTCTCCAGGAGATGGCTGACATAGCTCAGATGATAGCGCAGATTGGCCCGGCCCGCCTTGATGATGTCGGTGTCGGGCGTGTTGCGGCCGAAATCGGAAAAGCGCTGATAGAGGCGCTCTTCCAGGAAATAGCGGCTGGCTTCCTGGTCCATCTTGACGTGGAACCAGTCGACCAGCCGGCGCACCTCCGCCCGCTCGATGGCCGTGCCGGGGAACATCAGATTGCGCGGCGGGCCCTCGCCGTTCAGCTTGCCGTGGGTGTCGCCCAGATATTCCGAGATCGCATAGGCGCCGGCGAGGACGAAACCCTGGCGCTGGGCGAGCACCGGCAGCGTGCCGGCCGGGTTGAGCATCAGGAAATCGCGCCGCCAGGCCCAGGGCCGCTCATCCTCCAGCTCGACCACCAGACCGCATTCGGCCAGCGCCAGACGGATCGAGCGGGAGAAAGGATCGAGCGAATAATGGATCAGTCTGAGCATTGGTAAAGACGTCCGGCGCCTGGCGCTTGTCGCAATCCGTGAGACTACTTGCTACACTCTATATATTTGAGTCCCGGTTACGGGTCCGTCCTCATTCCGGCAAAACAAAGGATGTGGTAAACGAACGCATAATCGTTCAGGATTGCGGAAAAATCGCGGTTGTTACGCGAAGACGCTGTTCAACGCAATCGGACGGAGACTGTCGAAGGCGCAATTCTACAGTGCGTTGCCGGTCGAGGCTACCACATAGTTTTCTTGGCGCGTTCGGGCCAGGCCTTGTCATAGGCCTCGCCGCCATGCTGGCTGTCGCTCATCGCCGCGATGATCTGACCCATGGTCGGCAGGCTGGACGGGTCGACATGCTTTTCCGGATTCCACAGATTGGAGCGGATGATGGCGCGGGCGCATTGGAAATAGACGGCGTCCACGGTGATGACGATCACCGAGCGCGGCGGCTCGCCGTCGACGGCGAAGGAGGCGAGCAGTTCCGGCTCGATCGCGAGCCGCGCCCGGCCGTTGACGCGCAAGGTCGTGCCCGAGCCGGGGATCAGGAAGAGCAGGCCGACGCGCGGGTCGCGGATGATGTTGCGCAGCGAATCGACGCGGTTATTGCCGCGCCGGTCCGGCATCATCAGGGTTTTCTCGTCATGGATGCGCAGGAAGCCCGGCAGGTCGCCGCGCGGCGTGCAGTCGAGCCCCTCGGGGCCGGCCGTCGCCAGCGCGACGAAGGGAGAGGCGGCGATGAAGGCGGCGTAATGCGGCGTGACGCGGTCCGTCTCCTTCACCAGCGAGGCGGCAACAGGCCGGCCGTAGAGGGCTTCCAGCGCTTCGATCGTGTCGATGGTCTGCATGGGCTCGGCCTGTTGGTTGACGATGACGATCTATCTCACGTCAGGGCAGGATAATCGACATAGCCTTTTTCGCCGCCTGTGTAGAATGTCGCGCTGTCCCATTCGTTGAGCGGGGCGTCCTCGCGCAGGCGGCGGACGAGGTCGGGATTGGCGATGAAGGCCTTGCCGAAGGCGACGGCATCCGCCTTGCCCGAGGCGATCAGCGCTTCCGCCGCGTCCTTCTTGAAGCGCTCATTGACGATATAGACGCCGCCAAAGGCGGATTTCAGGCGGGCGCCGAGACTGTCGTCGGCGAGATGCTCGCGGGCGCAGATGAAGGCCAGCTTGCGCTTGCCGAGCTCCGTCGCGACGTGGGTGAAGGTGTCCGGCCGGTTGCTGTCGCCCATGGAATGGCTGTCGCCGCGCGGAGCCAGATGCATGCCGACGCGTCCCGCGCCCCAGACCGAGATCACCGCGTCGGCCACCTCGAGCATCAGCCGGGCGCGGTTTTCGACCGGGCCGCCATAGCCGTCCTCGCGGTGGTTGGAGATGTCCTGCAGGAACTGGTCCAGCAGATAGCCATTGGCGCCGTGGATCTCGACGCCGTCGAAGCCGGCCTCCATGGCGTTCTCGGCGCCGCGCCGGAAGGCCTCGACGATGCCGGGGATCTCGCCGATCTCGAGCGCGCGCGGCACCGGATAGGGCTGTTCGGGGCGCAGCAGGCTGACATGGCCGTTCGCCGCGATGGCGCTCGGCGCGACCGGGGGCTCGCCGTTCAGGAAGGTCGGATGCGAAATGCGGCCGACATGCCAGAGCTGCAGCGCGATGCGCCCGCCGCGCGCATGGACGGCGCCGGTGACCAGCTTCCAGCCCTCCACCTGCTCCTTCGACCAGATGCCCGGCGTGCCGGCATAGCCGACGCCCATCGGCGAGACTGAGGTCGCCTCGGTGAGAATCAGCCCGGCATCGGCGCGCTGGGCGTAATATTGCGCCATCAGCGCGTTGGGGAGTCTGGCGTCGCCGGCGCGGCTGCGCGTCAGCGGCGCCATGACGATACGGTTGGGCAGGCGAAACTCGCCCGCCACGATGGGTTCGAATAGAATGCTCATGATAGTCGCCCTATATGCGGCCTGCCCGCCGCTGGGATCAAGGAATGGCCGGGCACTCCATTTGCGATGGCGTCCGGCCGTCCGTTAATCTATGTTCGACGAACATCGAATGAAAGAGGAATTTTCGCATGAAGCAGCTCGAGCATCCCTGTCAGGAGGCGCTGACTCTGACCGCCGTGCTGGCGGCCCTGAGCGATAGCGTGCGCCTCGACATCGTGCGGGAGCTGGCGGAGTGCGGCGAACGCGGTTCGAGCGCTTTCGACTGCGACATCGCCAATTCGACGCTCAGCCATCATCTGAAGGTTTTGCGGCTGGCCGGCGTGATCCAGCACCGCAAGGAGGGGACGCGGTGTTTCGTGTCGCTGCGGCCCTGCATGGAGAGGGCCTTTCCGGGGCTGCTCGCCTCGGTGCTGCGGTTTCATCCGGCGGATGTGCGGGCGGAGGCCGAGGCGCCGACGGCATAATTAGGCGGCGCCCCGGTATACGGAACCGTTGTCGCGTTCCGTATGCGGCCGCCGGCCGGCTCTCGCGCGCCCAGACTCAGAACGGCGCAGCCAGAGACGATTCGATCTGCAAGGGCGGCCGGGCATTCTCCCCCAAACCGCCGATGCCGCCGCCGCGATAGGCCAGCGCCTCGGCGACATGCAGATGGCGCACCCTGGCTTCCCCGTCGAGATCGGCGAGGGTGCGGGCGAGCCGCAAGCTGCGGTGATAGCCGCGCGCGGACATGCCGAATTTCAGCGCCGCCTCCTGCAGCAGCTTCTGCCCGGCGGCGTCGGGCGTCGCGACCTCGTCCAGCAGGGAGGGCGGGCATTCGGCGTTGGTCCTCGTGCCCGGCGCGATGGCGTCGTAGCGCTCGAACTGGCGCAGGCGCGCCGCCTCGACGCGGGCGCCGACCTCGCGGCTGCCGTCGCGGGCGGGCGGCTGGGCGAGATCGGCCGCCGTCACCGACGGCACGGTGATGCGGATGTCGATGCGGTCGAGGATGGGGCCGGAGATGCGGGAGAGATAGCGCTCCTTGCAGTTCTGCCCCTGGCGGCAGGAGAAGCCCGGCTCGCCGGCATGGCCGCAGCGGCACGGGTTCATGGCGGCGACGAGCTGGATGCGGGTCGGGTAGGAGATGCGGTGATTGGCGCGGGCGATGACGATGGCGCCGGATTCGAGCGGCTGGCGAAGCGCGTCGATGACCTGCGGGGCGAATTCAGGCAGCTCGTCGAGGAAGAGCACGCCGTGATGGGCGAGGGCGACTTCGCCGGGCCTCGGTCGTGAGCCGCCGCCGACCAGCGCCGCCATGCTGGCGGAATGGTGCGGAGTGCGGAACGGCCTCACCCTGCTGAGGCGGCCGCCGCCGAGCTGGCCGGCCATGCTCTGGATCATCGAGATTTCCAGCATCTCCTGCGGCGAGAGCGGCGGCAGCAGGCCGGGCAGGCGCTGGGCGAGCATCGATTTGCCGGCGCCGGGCGGTCCGGTCATCAGCAGGTGGTGGCCGCCCGCTGCGGCGATCTCGATGGCGCGCTTGGCCATCTCCTGGCCGCGCACATCGCGCAGGTCGAGCGTTTCCGGCTGGCCGGTGTCGAGTTCGGGGTTCGGCCGGGGCAGGCAGGTCAGGCCCTTGAAATGATTGGCGAGCACCAGGAGATGCGGCGGCGCGAGGATGGCCATGTCGGGCGAGGCCCAGGCGGCCTCGGGGCCGCAGGCATAGGGACAGATCAAACCCTTGCCCATGGCGTTGGCGCCGATGGCGGCGGGCAGGCAGCCCGTCACGGCGGCGACCGAGCCGTCGAGGCCCAGCTCGCCGATCACCGCATAATCGGCGACCTCGTCGCCCGGCATGGCGCCGCTCGCCACCATCAGCCCGACGGCGATCGGCAGGTCGTAATGACTGCCCTCTTTCGGCAGATCGGCGGGCGCGAGATTGACCGTAATGCGCTTGGCCGGCAGCCCGAGACCGATGGAGCAGAGCGCGGCCCGCACCCGCTCCCGGCTTTCCGCGACCGCCTTATCCGGCAGGCCGACGATGGAGAAGGAGGGGAGGCCGGGGCCGATCTGCACCTGCACGTCGACAGGGCGGGCGTCGATCCCCAGAAAGGCCACCGTCGAGACTTGCGCAAACATCCGTTCCACCCTCATGCCGGTCGCCGCCGACCAAGATGGGGCGACCATAGCAGCGGGAACATTGCGCGAACATAAGCAGCATTACGGAGCGGAAGCGGCGGGCCCACCGGCGCGCTTGGCTTCGATCACGTCCCAGATCATCGCGGCGATGTCGGGGCCGCCGAACCGTTTCACTTCGCGGATGCCGGTCGGCGAGGTGACGTTGATTTCGGTGAGGAAATCGCCGATCACGTCGATGCCGGTGAAGATCAGGCCGCGCCGCTTCAGCTCGGGGCCGATGGTGGCGCAGATCACGCGCTCGCGTTCGGTGATGCCGGTCGGCTCGGGGCGGCCGCCGACATGCATGTTCGAGCGGGTCTCCTCGGCGGCGGGGATGCGGTTGATGGCCCCGGCGATCTCGCCGTCGACCAGGATGATGCGCTTGTCGCCATTGCGCACTTCCGGCTGGTAGCGCTGCACGATGAAGGGTTCGCGGAAGACGCTTTGAAACAGCTCGACCAGCGAGCCGATATTGGTGTCGTCCGGCTGCATCCGGAAGACGGCCGCGCCGCCATTGCCGTAAAGCGGCTTCAGGATGATGTCGCGGTGCTCGGCGCGGAAGGCTTTGACGTCCTCGAGCGAGCGGGTGATCAGCGTCGGCGGCATCAGCTCGGGGAACTGGGTGACGAAGAGCTTTTCCGGCGCGTTGCGGACGCTGGCCGGATCGTTGACCACCAAGACGCCGGGCGAGAGCGCCTCCAGCAGATGGGTGGTGGTGATGTAGCTCATGTCGAAGGGCGGATCCTGGCGCAGATGCACCACGTCGCAGCCGGCGAGGTCGAGGAGCTGGCGCTCGCCGAGGCGGTAATGGCTGCCGGCTTCGTCGGCGACCTGGACGGGGCTGGCATGGGCAAGCACGCGCCGGTCGCGCATGAACAGGTCCGGCGGCGTGTAGTAGAACTGCTCATGCCCGCGCCGCTGGCCTTCGAGCATCAGGGCAAAAGTGGAATCGCCCTTGATCGCCAGCCTGTCGATCGGGTCCATCTGAAAAGCGACGCGCAGCGCCATGGGGGTCTCCTGCTTGAGGGCAGACATGCCGGCTCGCCACTTTGCCGGGTGCCAAGTCGAGCGGAGTTAGCGCCTATTGCGGCCAAGGTCCAGCCGGATATGCGGCAGCGCCGCTTTGACGCCCTCTGTCAGAATCCCGGCCGGAAGGCATCGGAGATATATTCGGCCCCGGCCGCCGGCGCGAACAGCACGGCGTCGAAGGAAATATCGCGGTCCTGATATTCCGGAAAGCTTTGCAGCCAGTAGCTGGCGGCATCGGCGATGCGGCGCTGCTGGCGCGGGGTGACGGACCAGGCGGCGTCATCGCGGCTCCTCCGCGCCTTGACCTCGACAAA
This sequence comes from Rhodomicrobium sp. R_RK_3, assembly GCF_002198715.1. Classification (GTDB taxonomy): domain Bacteria; phylum Pseudomonadota; class Alphaproteobacteria; order Rhizobiales; family Rhodomicrobiaceae; genus R-RK-3. Next base: position 149,488 of record NZ_MWLK01000022.1, read on the forward strand.
GGCCAGATGCGCGCCCCTGGCGGCGACCAGATCGATCTCCCCGGCCGGAGACCGGTAGCGGCGGCTGAGGATTTCATAGCCGCGCCCGGCGAGCAGGTTTTCGGCGTCCGCCTCGGCCTTGAGGCCCCGGTGATAGGCCTGGATCTTGCCGGCTTTACTCAGACTCGTCACGGGATGAACCCTTTTGATGCTTCAGGGCCAAATCGTAGACCTGACGGCGCGGTACACGCAATGTTCTTCTTACGTCCTCCACAGCATCTCGCAGGCTCGAGTGCTGAAGGGCGTCGATAATGGCGCTGCGAATCTCGTCTTCATCGACGCTTTGCTCGGCGGGCGGGGAGATCAGCAGGACGAATTCACCTTTCCAGTCGGCGCCGATGAGCGCGGGGGCGGGCAGGGTGACGCGGATGACTTCCTCGAAGCGCTTGGTCAGTTCGCGGGCGATCACCAGTTCGCGGGCCGGGAAGAGCTCGCCGAGGGATTTCAGCGTCTTGTCGAGGCGGCTGGCGGTGTCGAAGAGGATCAGCGTGCCGGGGATCCCGGTCAGCTCCTCGAGCCGGGCGCGGGCGGCGGCCTCGCGCGGAGGCAGGAAGCCGGCGAAGAAGAAGGCGTCGGTCGGCAGGCCGCTCGAGGCGAGGCCCGCCAGCACGGCGGAGGCGCCGGGGATGCTGAACACCGGCGTGCCCTGCAGGGCGGCTTCGCGGACGAGCTTGTAGCCGGGATCGGAGATCAGCGGCGTGCCCGCATCGGAGATCAGGGCGACCGAGGCGCCGCCTTCCAGGGCCTTCAGGATCTTGGGCCGCTCCCTTGCGGCATTGTGGTCGTGATAGGCGGCAAGGCGCGAGGGCAGGCCATAATGGGAGATCAGCTTCTGGCTGTGGCGGGTGTCCTCGCAGAAGACGCGGTCGGCGCGGGCGAGCACGGCGAGCGCCCGCAGGCTGATATCGGTCAGGTTGCCGATGGGCGTGGCGACCAGGTAGAGGCCGGGGGCGAGCGGGGCCGCCATTTCCCTGGCCAGCGCCGCCTGCACGGCTTCGTTCAGCATTTCGGCCATGGCTGGATCCGTCGATGAAGCGTTTTGCGTGCGTTGGCCGCCGGTACACCACTCTATGGCCACACTCACCGCATAGCAAAAGATGGGGTGATAGGCGCGGAAAAATATGCCACCCTCGGCGTGCGGCCGGTGATTCCCATGATCATACGCTTCGCCCCGACGTCCGACATTGAAGTGGAAGCGGTCAGCCCGGGAATGGGATGGGGGACCGCGAGGCTGCGGCGGCGCTTCGGCTCCCTGGCACGGAGAGGATGATAAGAGTTAGATGTTGGCTCACAGCTTTCATGGATCCACCCGGTTCGGCCTGGCGCTGAAAAGCGCGGCGGCCCTTGTGTTTGGCGCGCTATTCCTGGCCGGCTGCTCGATCGGCGGCGGGCGCAGCCTGATCGGCGGCGGCGGCGACGATGCCGCCGGCACCGGCACCACCAAGGTGACGGCGGGCCCCGCCAAGACGGCGGTGAAGGTCGCCTTCCTGCTGCCGATGAGTTCGCCCAATTCGGCGAAAGTGGCGCAGGCGCTGAAGCAGGCCGGCGAATTGGCGCTGTTCGATTTCGACAATCCCAATGTCGAGCTGGTGCCGAAGGATACGCGCGGTACGCCGGAAGGCGCCAAGGCCGCGGCCGAAAGCGCCGTCAAGGAAGGCGCCGAGCTGATCATCGGGCCGCTTTTCGCCAATGAGGTCTCCGCCGCCGCGCCCATCGCGCAGCGCGCCAACATTCCGATGATCGCCTTCTCCAGCGACCGCAAGGTTGCCGGCAATGGCGTGTATCTGCTGTCCTTCCTCGCCGGCAGCGACGTGCCGCGCATCGTCTCCTATGCGGTGACGCAGGGCAAGACGCGCTTTGCGGCGCTGATCCCGCAGACCGAATATGGCCGTCTCGTCGAGCAGAGCTTCCTCGGCTCGGTGAAGCAGCTCGGCGGGCAGATCGTCGCCGTGAAGAGCTATCCGCAGGATGCCAATGGCATGCTGGCGCCGGTGCGCGAGATCGCGGAGCTGGCCAAGAAGGGCCAGCCGGCGCAGTTCGACGTGCTGTTCATCCCGGCGGGGCAGGATTCGCTGCCGGCGCTGGCGCCGCTGCTGCCCTATTCGGAAGTCGACACCACGCAGATCAAGGTCGTCGGCACGGCGGGTTGGGACTATACCGGCGTCGGCAAGGAACAGGCGCTGGTCAGCGGCTGGTTCTCGGCCCCCGATCCCAAGGGCTGGACCGATTTCACCAAGCGTTATGTCGAGACCTATGGCGACGTGCCGCCGCGCCTGTCGACGCTCGCCTATGACGCGGTGAGCCTTGCCATTTCGCTGTCGAACAACCCGGCGGGCTCGCGCTTCGGTACGGCGACGCTGACCCGGTCGAGCGGCTTTGCCGGCGTCGACGGGCTGTTCCGCCTGCGCCCGGACGGCACGTCGGAGCGCGGCTTCGCGGTGCTGGAGGTGCAGCGCTTCGGCAATCAGGTGATCGATGCGGCGCCTGCCGGGTTCACGGCGGCGCAATATTGACGGCAAGCCTTCGCATCGCGCCCCGCCGCGGCGTGGCCAACAAGCGCAGGCTCTACGATCCGGGGCTGGCGGCGAGGCTGGAGGACATTCTCGCCGGCTGCCCTGGGTTCCGGCCCCGGACCATGTTCGGCGGCATTTGCTGGATGCTGAACGGCAATATGTGCGTCGGCATCCATAAGGACTGGCTCATCATCCGGGTCGGCGAGGCCGCCGCTGCGTCCCTCGCCGCCGAACGGCATGTCAAACCCATGGATGTGACGGGCAAGGTGATGCGGGGCTGGGCCATGGTCTCGGTCGAGGGGCTCGCCGAGGACGCCGAGCTGAAACGCTTCACCGCATTGGCGATCGGCTTCGTCTCGCTCCTGCCCGCCAAGGGCTAAGCACGGCCTCGTCCCGGTCGGCATGGACGAGGCCGCGATGGCCGGTCAATTGCCGCTGAGCTGCTGTTTCACCAGGGCGCTCGCCCGGCTCATGTCGAGCTGGCCGGCATAGTCCGCCTTCAGCGCGGCCATCACCTTGCCCATGTCCTTGACGCTCGCCGCGCCGGTCTTGGCGATGACGGCGGCGATCGCCGCCTCCGTCTCCTCGGCGCCGAGCTGGCGCGGCAGAAACTGCTCGATCAGGCCGATCTCGGCGGTCTCCTTCTGAATCAGATCGTCGCGATTGCCCTGCCTGAACATCTCGATCGCCTCGCGGCGCGACTTGATCATGGCCTGGAGCAGGCTCAGCACCTCCTCGTCGGCGATGGTCTCGTCGCCGCGCGGCCGGGCGACGTCGATATCCTTCTGCTTGATGGCGGCATTGATCATCCGGATGGTCGAGACGCCCGCCTCGTTCTTGCTCTTCATGGCGTCCTTGAGCGCCGCCGAAATCGTCTCGCGGATCATGGCTGAATATCCTCGCGCGGGGTTGATCGAGCCCCTTCATACGGTGCCGCGCGCCGTCGCGCCACCCCGCATTGTCACGGCGGCCGCGGCGGCGCGGCCGGCAAAGCCTGGCGCGGCAGGGTCGGGAGCGGCTTTGGTGCTGATTTGAGGGGGAGTGCTACAGCCCGGACGGCCGGGCCGGCGGGATGATCCGGCTTGCGCAAGGCATCCCCCGCGCAAGCCGGCCGCATCATGGAAGGCCGCCGGTCAGAACTTCCGGCGGAACTCGGCGCGGAGGCCGAAATTGTCTTCGACCTCGGGATTGTCGACGATCTGATAGGTCGCGTCGGCGCGGAACAGCCAGTCGTTGTTGAGCGGGATCTGGTAGCGGACGCCGAAGCCATATTGCGGGTCCGCCGTGCCGATGCCGGCGATGGTCTCGCCGAAGGGCTGCACCGTGGCCAATTCGAAGACGAGCTGCTGATCCAGATTGAACAGATATTGCAGGCCCACAGCGCCGCCATACGCGTTCGAGCCGGTGTCGTTGAGCTTGGGGAAGCCCGTCAGCGCGTCGGTCTCGAAGTTGATGCCGACATTCTTCAGGATGCCGGCGCCATTGCCGTCGACCAGCGGCTGCGGATTGCCGGAGCCGACGAAGAAGTTGGCATAGGGCAGCAGCGTGCTCGGCAGTCCCGAGATCAGGCTGTTTTCCGAGATGATGGCAAAGCCTTCGTCCTCGTCGCCATTGCCGAAATTGGCGAAGAAGCGCGTCGAGTTCGACAAGGTGTTGGCGTAGCGCCGCGTATAGGAGGCCGTGACGAAATTGGTCAACTGGCCGTCCACCTGGTCGTCGACGCCTTGGATCAGGCCGTAGCCGGCTTCGATATAGCCGCCGAAGGCGTCGATGAAGGTGGTCACGCCATAAAGGTTGGAGACGTTGTTGTTGCGGTTGGCGAAGTCGCCGCCATTGACGATGGCGTTGTCGACATTGTCCACCGCGGTGAAGAAGGTGATGTCGTAGTTGGACAGGCCCAGCTTCTGCGAGTTCTTGGCGGTGAGGCTCACCGCGCCGCCGAGGATGGCGTCGTTGGCCCAGATGCCGTTCTGCAGGAACAGCGGGAACAGACCCACGGTGAACGGCAGATCGAAGCCGGCGGCCGAGCCCGACAGGCCGGAATAGATCGAGCCGACGTCGCCCTCGAAGAACAAGGTCTGCGGGTTCAGGTCGAATTCCTCGTTGAAGTCCTTATTGCCGTCGCCGCCGCCGAACTCGAAGCGGGTGAACTGATTGTTGTCCTGCAGCGGCGTGAAGAAGGCGTGGATGCGCTCGGTGCCGGTGATCTTGAAGTCGACGTCGATATTCACGCGCGTCGCGATCTGGGCGATGTCCTTGCCGTTATTCTGGTTGTAGGCGATCGCCGTGCGCCAGTCGCCGTAAATGGCAAGGCCGGGGATCAGCAGGTTGTTCTGGCCAAGGAGCGAGCTCTCCTGATTGTAGTCGCCGGCCGTATATTGCTCGCGGCCCGCCTCGATCAGCGGACGCGACGGCTCGACCGCCTTCTTGGCGCCGTAGACGTCGACATTCTTGTCGGCGTTGTAATTGCCGTCATATTGCGGGCCGGGGCGGAAGAGGTCTTCCTTGCCGGACTTGTTGCTGCTCGTGCCGATCCCGGGATCCGACGTCTGGTCCGCGGTCTTGGCTTCGGAATATTGCTCGACATATTGCGCGTCGGAATCGCCGCCATCGCCCTGCGGGGCGGCCGCCCCCTGGCTCAACCGGCTTCCCTTGCCGCCGCTATTGATGCTTTCGCCCGGCGCGGCCAGCTTGCCTTCCTTGCGCGCCTCGTTGGTGCTCTCGCCGGCGGCGATCAACTTGCCGCCCTTGCGGGCCTCGTTGCTCAAACCTGCCTCAGCATTCGCCGCCGTGCCGGACATCGCAAGGTAGCCGCCGGCCACCAGCGCGGTCGTGGCCAGGACGGTCGTTGTCCTGACGCAATACCGTAGGTTGCCTTTTGCTCTCCAAGTCACGTGGAAACCCCCATCTGTCTTAGTCACCCAATTCTCCCTCGTCTCGACGTCAGGCAGGGCCGTCCCTCGGACCCGCCAAGTGGGATTCACCACCCCACTTGGGCCACAGCAGATCGCTGTCGATGCGGTGATCTTCGTGGCTCTGACCCGCGGGGCTGCCCGCCCCGCAGGATGTCTCGGAAAGGCTGGGGACCCGCTTTTTTAGACCCCAAGGCGGGTCCCCAATCCGAAACCGTCGGCTGCTAGTCGCGCGTCACTTCACTTCCACATCCACGGCGAAGGCATGGAAGCTTGCCATCCGCTCATTCATGCGCTGCTCCATTTCCTTGGTGGCACCGACGAAGCGCATGAAGTAGATCGGCTCGGCCCGGCTGCGCATGCGGAAGGCGAGGCGGTACTTGCCGGGCTTGGTAATCAGCCTGCCCGGCACGTTGTAGCTGGCCACCTTCTCGCCGAGCGGCGTCAGCGAGTGGTTCTCCATGCGCACCAGCGGCGGATGGTTGAGAACCGTGGTCGGGACCTGCGGCGCGCGCAGCTGCGGCAGCTGGTCGATGTCGAAGTTCACCGGCAGGTACATTTCACGGTCCGTGCCCTTGATGTTGGTGGTCAAGAACTTGGTCTGGAAGTGCACCAGCTGCTGGTCGGTCTTGATGCTGCCAGCCGCCACGTCGAGGCTGTGCAGGTCGGCCATGTCGCCATTGCTGTCGATATAGCCGGACTCCCAGACATTCTGGCCGTCAGGATCGACGAGGGCGACGTTCACCCAGAGCTGCGGCTGCGCACCCAGCGAACCGGACGGCAGGTTGTGCCCTGTATTCATGTTCTTGATCTTGTAGGAGAAGGCCAGATCGCCGCCGACCCTGGGCTTGCTTTCGATATAGGGGCCGTCGACCTTGCTGCTGTTCTCCATCACCTCATGCCGGAGCGCGTCGCGTGCGTCGAGCTTCTTGAGGTTCTCTTCGATGATCACGCGGCCGTCTTCACGATCGAGGGCATCGGCCCAGCGCTGCGGGAAGTTGACCTTGATCTTGCCGTCGGCAACCTTGTCCTCGAAGTCCTTGGTGCCCCAGCCGGCGCGCCAGTCGAACTGGAGCCAATCCTTGATGCTGAAAGCCTGGGCCTTCTTGTTCTGCGGGAAGATGCCGGGATGGGCGATCGAATAGCCGGGGCCGACGAAGCTGTGATTGGCGTGCTTGCGTCCCGGATTGATCTCCTTGCCGCCGACGATGGCGGAGGGAGCGGTCGCGTAACCCTCGGCCTTGCCCGGAACCTGACCCATATGGCAGTCCTGGCAAGTCACGCCGGCTTTCTTGGCCGGGCTGTCGCGATATTGATCCCACACGATCTCGAGCTTGATGCCGAGGTTCACCGCCACCTGATGGCAACTGACGCAGAACTCCGACGTCTTCATCTGGCTGTTGAGGATCATGCCGTCGTGAATGTCGTTACCGCGCCCTTCGGGGCTGGTCTTGACCGAATAGCTGTCCTTGTTGGCAAGAACGTCCTTGATCACGCTCTTTTCGCCGCTGCCATAGACCGGCTCGTAGATCTTGCCCGGCTCGACCCGGCGTTCGCCGTTGACCTTGCCGTAGTTCTCCTTGACGCGGTGGCAGGTGATGCAACTGATGCCCTCGCGCGAGATCTGGCTGCGCGCCCAGAGCGGGGTGTCGCGAGCCTCGCCGAGCTGCGTGCCGACCTGCTGGTGGCAGCGCACGCAGAAGGTGCCGACCGTGCCGCGCGTGAGCTCCTGGAACTTCTGCTCGAAGGCGTGGAACATCGGCGAGATCGAGGCATAGGCGTGCTGCGAGGAAGACCATTCCTCATAGATCTGCTTATGGCATTCGCCGCATTGCGCGGCGGTCGGATATAAAGAGAGCGTCTCCTCGTCGACCGCCGGAATCGGCGATTCCTTGCCTTTGGATTCTCTCGCGGCCGCGGCGAGGAGGGAGGTCTGCCCATAGCCGTCCGCGTCGGCATCGGCGGACAGCTTCTGCTCGCCGCCGACGACTTGTGACTTGGCGCCTTCGCCCGAGGCTCGTTTCGCCTCGTCCTCCTTGATCAGAGCCTCGAGCGCCGAATGCGCGTCGATGGCTCCGTGCGTTCCGACATTTTGGGCAAATCTCAGCCCGGGCTGTGCTTGTACGGTTGGCGCCGCCAAGGTCTCGGTGGACCCGGCGACGGCCGTATGGCTCAGGAATGCCGCTTGCAGCAAAACGGCGCTGGCGAAAGCGCCCATGGATAGTGCGGTTCGTCGTTTCATCGCCCCTTCTTCCCCCATAGATTTCAGGGTGGCCCCGATTTGATCGCTCAAGCGAAAACGGCGCTCGACCGCCGTACGGGATTGCTGAACCGGAGATTAATAATCAAAAGGGGCGTTAGATGGCCGCGTCTGAAGCGAAACCATGACAAAGATGGCAAGTTTGAGATAGATGTTATGAAAATTTCTAATCCATCGAAAAAATGACATTAGATTCAATGGGTTGGAAATATGCCCCGCTGCCACAATGATTGTGTTATGGCAATTCTGAAGCGAAAAAAATCGAATTATATTGTTCACGGGATGGGGCCGAATTGCCATAGTCCAGACAGCAAGCCGCCCATTCATCGCCTTATAAAAGCTCTAGGGTAGGCCTCTCCGGAAAGCGCGTGTACCGGCAACGTTCCCGCATGCGCCTTCACTCATCCGCAATAAGGGAAATCGTGGTGGTCGCTGAAACCGGTCATTTTGCCCTCATCCTGACATTGACGCTCGCGCTGGCGCAATCGGTCGTGCCCTTGATCGGAACCCGCCTCGGCGATCTGCAATTGATGCGATTCGCCTCGTCCGCGGCGATCGGGCAGATGGTCTTCCTGACCGCCGCTTTCGCCGCGCTGATCGGCTGCTATGTCATGTCCGATTTTTCGGTGCTGAATGTCGCCGAAAATTCCAACTCGGCGATGCCGCTAATCTATAAGGTGACGGCCGCCTGGGGCAATCACGAAGGCTCGATGCTGCTCTGGGTGCTGATTCTGGCGATCTTCGGCGCGGCAGTGGCGATTTTCGGCGGCAACCTGCCGGCGCCGCTGAAAGCGCGCGCGCTTGCGGTGCAGGGCACGGTGGGGACGGGCTTCCTGGCCTTCATCCTGTTCACCTCCAACCCCTTCATCCGGCTGTTTCCAGCCGCGCCCGACGGCCAGGATCTCAATCCCCTGCTGCAGGATATCGGGCTGGCGATCCATCCGCCTTTCCTCTATCTCGGCTATGTCGGGTTCTCGATGGCGTTTTCCTTCTCCGTCGCCGCTCTGATCGAGGGCAAGGTCGATGCGAGCTGGGCGCGCTGGGTGCGGCCCTGGGTGCTCGCCGCCTGGTGTTTCCTGACCATCGGCATCACGCTCGGCAGCTTCTGGGCCTATTACGAGCTCGGCTGGGGCGGCTGGTGGTTCTGGGACCCGGTCGAGAACGCCTCCTTCATGCCCTGGCTGGCTGGCACCGCCCTGCTGCATTCCGCGCTCGTCGTCGAGCGCCGCCAGACGCTGGTCAACTGGACCATCCTGCTCGGCATCTTAACCTTTTCCCTCAGCCTGATCGGCACGTTCGTGGTCCGCTCCGGCGTGCTGACCAGCGTGCATTCCTTCGCCATGGACCCGGCGCGCGGCGTGTTCATCCTCGGCCTGATCGCGCTGACTTCGGGCGGCGCTCTGGCGCTCTACGCCTATCGCGCGCCGTCCCTCAAGCAGGGGGCGCCCTTCGCCGGCTTCAGCCGCGAATCGAGCCTCGTCATGAACAACGTGCTGCTGCTCTCGGCCTGCGCCACCGTCTTCCTGGGCACCTTCTATCCGCTCATCATCGAAGCGACGAGCAACGACAAGATCACCGTCGGCGCGCCCTTCTACAACCTCACCTTCGTCCCGATGATGATTCCGCTGCTCATCGTCATGGTGCTCGGGCCGATGCTGAAATGGAAACGCGACAGCATTCGCGCCGGCCTGGCGAAACTGATGCGGCCGGCCGTCATTGCCGGTCTCGTCCTGGCCGCGATCCTCATCGCCACATTCGGCGCCCATGCGCTCGCTGCCTTCGGCTTCGCCCTGGCGGTCTGGGTGATCGTCGGATCGCTCGCCATCCTGGCGCACCGCACCCGGCTTGGACAGGTGCCCGTCCCGGCCAGCCTGCATCTGGCGCGGCTCACCCCGCGCTCGGTCTACGGCCTCGTCCTCGCCCATGCCGGCATCGGCGTTACGGTCGCCGGGATCACCGCCATGTCGGCCTGGAAGCAGGAGGAGCTGCGCTCGCTGCCGGTCGGCGGCCAGCTCGATGTCGGCGGCTATCATGTGACGCTGAAATCGGTCTCGGACGTTGCCGGTCCCAACTATCAGGCCGAGCGGGCGCTGTTCGACATCGGCCGCAATGGCAGCCACGTCTCCACGCTGCATGCCGAGCGCCGCTATTATTCGGTCCGCCGCACGCAGACCACCGAGGCCGGCATACACACCAATCTGTTCTCGAATGTCTATCTCGCCATCGGCGAGCGGAACGGCACGAAGGAATGGACGGTGCGGGCCTATTACCATCCGCTCGCGCCCTGGATCTGGTTCGGGCCGATCATCATGGCGCTCGGCGGCTTCGTCTCGCTTTCGGATCGCCGCTTCCGCCTGGGGGCGCCGCAACGGGCGCGGCGCGCTCCGGCGCTCGCCCCGGCCGAATAGGAGCACACCTCTATGAAGCACCGCCTTCTAGTGGCATCCTTTCTACTCTGCGCGCTGGCGGCGTCCAGGCCTTCGCTGGCCGTCGAGCCGAGCGAGGTGCTTGCCGATCCGGCGCTGGAGCTGCGGGCGCGCAATCTCAGCCAGCATCTGCGCTGCGTCGTCTGCCAGAACCAGTCCATCGACGATTCCAACGCCCCGCTCGCCCGCGATCTGCGCGTTTTGCTGCGCGAGCGGCTGCAGGCCGGCGATTCGGATGAAGCCGCCAACGCCTATATCGTTGCCCGCTATGGCAATTTCGTCCTGCTGAAGCCGCCCGTGCAGATCAACACGCTGCTCTTGTGGTTCGGTCCGGCCCTCATATTCATGTTGGCGCTCTTCGCCGGCTGGAGCCTCGTCCGCAGGCGTCCCGGCACTGCCGAGGCCGATGCGTCCCCGGCATTGACGGAGGCGGAACGCAAGGCATTGCAATCCATTCTTAAAGAAAGTCCAACGGCATGACGCTTTGGTTGATTCTCACCATTCTATCGGCGGTCGCTGCCCTGATTGTCGCGGCGCCGTTCCTGTTCCGCGGCGCCAATACGGGCGCTGCGTCCAGCATCGATGTCTATAAGGACCAGCTCGCCGAAGTTGAACGCGACCGGACGCAGGGGCTGATCGAGGAGGCCGAAGCCGCCTCCATGCGCCTCGAGATCGAAAGGCGGATTCTGTCGGCGGGCAAAGCCGAGAACGGTCCCGCCGATCGGGTCGCGCCGAACTGGCAATACCGCATGGTGACCGGCGTCACCTCCATCGTCATCCTGGGCTCGGTCGGGCTCTACGCTTCGCTCGGCCGTCCGGAATTGGCGGCGGTTTCCGCTCCCGCGCAGGATGCATGGGCGCAGCGGGCGGCGGTGGTCGCCGGGCCGCAAGGCCAGACCGCTCAGGCGGTGGAGGGCCAGCCCGGCGGCGGCGACGTCGAGGCGATGGTGAAGCGGCTCGAGCAGCGGCTGGAGGCCAACCCGAAGGATGCCGATGGCTGGCGCGTGCTCGGCTGGTCCTACGACACCATCGGGCGCAATCAGGACGCCGTCACCGCCTATGGCAAGGCCGTCGAGCTGCAGAAGGACAACCCGACCCTGCGCGCCCTTTATGGCGAGGCGCAGGTCAAGGCGGCCGGCATGGTGACGGACGCGGCGTTGGCGACTTTCGACGAGGTGTTGGCGATGAACCCCAATGACGAGCGCGCCCGCTTCTTCAAGGGGGCCGCCAAGCAGCAGAAGGGCGATACGCAAGGCGCCATCGACGATTGGCTGGCGCTCTACAAGATCGCGCCCGCCGATGCCGAATGGACCGGCGATCTGCGCAGCCGCATCGAGGAATCCGCCAAGGCCGCCGGCATCGACGTCAGCGCCAAGCTCGCCGAGGCCAAACCGGCGGGCGCCGCCGTGGCGCAGGCTCCTGCCATGCCTGCCCACCCTGGCGCCGTAGGCCCGAGCGCGGCCGATATCGAGAGCGCCAAGCAGCTCAGCGACCAGGATCGCCAATCGATGGTGTCGGGCATGGTCGACCGGCTCGCGGGCCGTCTGGAGACCTCGCCGAAGGATCCCGATGGCTGGATCATGCTGATCCGCTCGCGCATGGCGATGAAGGATGCCGAGAAGGCGCGGGCCGCGCTCGAGAAAGCCAAGACCGTGTTCGCCGACGAGCCCGAGACGCAGCAGCGCATCGTTCAAGCGGCGCAGGCCATGGGCGTGGCCGCCAACTAGCAATGACGTTCATAGCACAAGCGAGGGGAATTTCATGAGCAGCCGGAATTTATGCGCATCCATGCTGATGGCTTGCCTGTTGGGGGGCGGTCTGGGGGGCTTCGCGCCAGCGGCCAATGCGGCGTCGGCCGGGCCGTCCATGGTGAAGCCAGCGGAGAGCGGCGCGGATCATCTCATCGAGGTGGGGGGCCGCAGCCGCGCCCCGGAGGCCCATCTGTCTGTCGGGCCGAGCTACCGCTATTATGACTATCCCTATTATTACAGCCGCGGCTATTACCCGACCCATATCGGACCGCACTACGTCTATGACTATCCGGACGGGTCGACCAGCGCCTCTTATTATGACGAGGACGATGAAGGCGGCGCGCCCTATTCGGCGCAAGAGCGCTGCGCCCGCCGTTTCAAGTCTTTCGACTGGGATACGGGCCGCTACACGACCTATGGCGGCCGCAGCAAGCTTTGCCCTTACCTGCGCTGATCGCGTTTTAAGGGATTCCGCCTTGGATGGCTGGCGCAATGCCGGCCATTTTTTATGCGGCAAGCCCGATCGTGGCGCGGGCCGACCCGCCGCCGCTCTCCTCCGCAAAACGCGAGCGATGCAAAATTCCGTCGCCCGGCCGTCAGAGCCGGGGCCTACTCGCCTCTATTCTTGCCGCAGTGCCCGCTGATCCGCGAGTGGGTCCCGGTCCGGCCTGAGGGTCGCCCGGGACGACGGGAGGAAGCGCGGATGCAATATGCAAAGGTCGCGGAACCCGCGCTCCGGCCCTTATTCCAGCCCGAGCGATCCCGCGCTAAGGCGTCGGGATCCTGGTATTCATGATCGGCGTGACGACGCCGTTCACGTGGTACTTGTGGCAGGTCAGGCAGTCCTGGCGCGCCATGGTGCTGGTGTGGCAGGTCTGGCAGAGCTCCTTTTTCACCGCACCGAAATTAGAGACGAAGCTCAGCGGATTGCCCTGCTCATAGCTCTTCAGATAGGGCCGGCCTTTTTCGAGATTATGGCAGGTGAGGCAGCCGCGATTCTCCAGGATGCCGAAATGCGGCTCATGGATGAAATTGGTGAAGCGCCCCTGCTTGGTGTCGACCTTGGGCGGGGAGAAATTCACCAGCCGCCCCTTGCCCCGGATATCATCGACGCTGTGACATTTCGTGCAGGAGCCCTGGGCGTCCTTGTCGATCAGAGAATCGAACACAGCCGCCGCCGGGCCTTTATTGCCCTTGGGCGCCTGCGGTCCCGTCAGGAACAGCCAGGAATAGATGAACTTGTCCTTGTGACCCGTCGGGCGATAGAAAATGCCGAAATCCTGGTGATACCAGCCGCCATATTCGGCCCAGCTCTCCGCGTCCACGTCGCTTTGTATGCTGACGATGCCGGGCGCGGCGCGGCCCTGCGGCTCGGCGCCAGCAGGGGCGGCGTCCGCAGGGGCCGCGCTGACTTCGGGCGAGGCGCCGCCGACGGGGCCGTCGCTCGCGCCACCCGTGGAGTCCGCCGCTCCACCATCGGGGTTCAGCAGATCGTCATTTTGGTCACCCGGCTTGCCCTGCGGAGGCGGATCGGCGGCGGCGACCTGCCTGCCGCCTCCGGCCGGGGCTTCGGGACGGGCTGCTGCCCTCGGCTGGGGCTGAGCGGCAACCGGCTCGTTTTCCGGGCCTCTTGCCGGGGCCTCGGCCGTTCCGCCATCCGGCGAGAGCAGGTCGTCGGTCTGGTCCGCCGCCTTGGCCTGGGGCTGAATGTCCGCGGAGGCCGGTTCCCTCGCCGCGCTTACGGGCGGGGCGGCCTGGGCGGTCTCGATTCCCTCTTCCGGGGTCTTTGCGACCCGGCCATAGGGATCGATCCGCAGGCTTTTCTCGGCGACCGTGCCGGGCGTGCTCTTGGATTGGACCAGTTGATTGGCCTGAGCCAGTTGGACCGGCTTGGCCGAGCTGGCGGCGTCGCCGCCTCCGGTCTGCGGGGCTGATCGGGGCGATGCCTGAGGCGAGCCCGCGCCGAACAGCTCCTCGGGAGAGACCGAGGCCGCCAAACGCGATTCGGTGATCGCAGCGGCCCAGCCGCCCTGGTCCTGATCGCTCGCGGCCTGGCCGCTGGCCATTTCCGTGGCAAGATTGGGCAGCCACTCCTGGTGCGCGCTGATGACCACGTCGCGCGGCAGGCTCGCCGTCAGGTCGGCGACCAGACTGGGGCTGAGCTTCGCCCCGCCGCCGATGTTGAGGTCGCCGAGGACGTCGGAGGCTTTGCCCGAGATCAGCGCGTAGAACAGGCCCTTGATCTCCCATACGAGGCCCGTCACGGCCTTGAGCTGCTCCTCGGTCGCGTTGCCGAGATCCTGGAGATTCACGCCGCTCACGGTCTTGATGATGGCGCGGCCCTTCTCGCTCCGGCTGATCATCACCTTCATGAACGGGGTGAGCTCGGCCTCGGACCCTTCCGGCCATTCGCCGATCGCGGCGTTCTTCTCCTTCAGCGTCCGCACGTCGAGGCCGGGCAGCGTCAGGAAGGCGATGCCTTTCGGGCCGGTTGCCCGTTCCTTGCCGACGATCTGGTCCAAATGGCAGTCGGTGCAGGTCTGCTCGAACGGCGCGACCGCCATGATGCGCTTGTCCGCGCGGCTCGTATGGCAGGTCGAGCAGGTCGCGGGAATGCGCTTTTCCTTGTCCTTCTGCGCCACGTCGGGGAAGTGCTTGCCGAAATGGCCGGCATGGTCATAGACGATCTGCGTGCGGCTCTTGAACGGGTAATTGTCGAATCGCGGGTGATCGCCATCGAAGCTGTCGAACTTCACCACATGGCAGGAGCGGCACTGCTCGTTGGAGATCTTGCTCAGATTGAAATTGGCGCCCTTGTGTTCCTGGTGGCAGGTCGCGCAGTTGAGGCCGCCCGCAACCGCCGCATCGGTCGGGAAGGCGATGCTCTGGGCGCGGGCCGATTGCGGCGCCGGCGTCACCGCCGCGACTTTCGCCAGCCGTTTGGTGCTCTGCTTCAAGACGTCCGGCAGAGCGCCATGCGGGTTGAAGGCCGTCTTCGGCATCTTGTGGCAGGTCAGGCAGGCCTTGCTGTCGGCGAGCGGATCGCCGGGAACGAGGCCCTGCACCCAACTGAAACTGCCGCTGCCGCTCTTGGTGTGGCAGGCGCCGCAATTCTCGATGGCGCCGTGAGCGCTGGCCAATGGCCCCGGCGCCAGAAACTGCTTTCCGCTGGAGAACAAGAAGGCCGCGCCGAGGCAAATGGCGGTGACGATCGCCAGCAGCACCGCCAAACGGTCGCGCGGGGAGGGCGGCTTCGACGGCCGCTCGGCCCTCGGAGCCCGTCCCGATCTCATTCGTACTGGTCGCCGCATCACCACGCCCCCGACGAAAAGGCATAGGCGACGATGACGTGCAGCACCATCAGTACGAATAGCCCATAGGTGACCGGCACATGCACGAAAAGCCAGGCCTTGGTCAAGCCGAGATAGACGCGCGCGAAATCGAGCCGGTCCTTCTCGATGACCAGCTCCCTGACGATGGCCAGCTTCTCCTGGCTCGGCTTGTCGACATAGCGGGACAGATTGTCGATCTCCACCGTCAGCCGCTTGATGTGCCGCCGCGAGCCGATCAGATGGGCGGCGAAATTGCGCTGGCCTTCGAAGAAATCGCGCAGGTGGTTGGCGTAGAGGTCCATCACCCAGGCGTCATGCGGCGCCGCCGGCAAGGCGAATGCCGCCGCGGCCGGGTCGGCCTTGGTGACGGCGGCGTGGACGTCGCGCGCCAGCTCGGCGCGGCGGGCCGGGATGCGATCGAAGCCGGTGCCCTCCTCGATGCCGCTCTTGGCCTTCAGGCCCCAGGCGAGATAGGTGCCGAAAATGCCGCTCAGCGTCACCAGCACGAAGCCGAGCCAGAGCGCCCATTCGAAGCCGCTGTCCGGCAGGGAGAAATCCGAATGCGAGACGAAGGCGGCGACCAGCAGATAGCCGAGGAAGATATGGATCTTGCGCCAGCGCATGGCGGCTTTCGGCGCCAGCCGCGAGGTCTTGATGGCGATGTGGAAATAGAGCTGGACGGTCATGCCGCTGGCGAGCAGCCAGCCGTCGAGGAAGCGGGGGTCGCGCAGGCCGTTGCCATAGATCCAGACAAGCCAGAACAGGCCGCCGGAAATGGCGGCGATCAGAACGCCCTGGATTGTCTGGCCGTTGACAAATCTGGCGAGGCCCATACCGCGTCCACCGATCGAGGCGTCGCCCGCGCGCCGTCCCGCCGATCTCACGGCAGCCTCACAAAATCACCCATCCGCGGTGGTTCTTTCCCCATCAAATCCATTCAGCTTGTTGTCGTTGGCCGGCTGGCCGGGATCAATTGGTTGCGCCGGCCTTCGTCGCCGTGCCCTTGAACTTGTCCGGTCCCGGGATCAGGCTGTCGAGCCCGGCCAAGGTGCTGCCGTCATATTTCTGAGTGACGCTCACGAGCAGCTTGGAGACGCCGTCGGCAGCCGCCGTCAGGTACCGTTCATTATTTAATTTCAGTCCGGCTGAATAGGCAAATTTGACCATCTCCGCAATTTCCGGCACGCCCGGCGCCGCCTTCGCCGCGGCGGAGAGCTGCTTGCGCGCGCGGTCGACGCGCTTGGCCATTTCGAAGGCATATTGCTTTCTCGCCGTCGCGCGGGCAACGCCGCGAATGCCGGTCTCGAGCTCGACGCCAAGGCCGACGAGATAGAGCATCCGCTTGCGCGCGGCGTCCGCCGGCACGTTGTCCTTGCCCTTGGAGAGCCAGGTATTGTGCCGCACCTCGCCCTGCGACCAGGACACGAGTTCAAACGCGCTGCCGGCGGGATGGCCGCCTTTGTTCACCAGGTCCTCTTGCGGCACCACATGGCAGCCCAGGCAGTTCTTCGCCAGCGCATAGAGCGATTCCGGCCGGATCATGCCCTTGGAATCGGCGAGCTTCCAGCGCGCCTCCTTTTCGGCCTTTGTCTCCGACTGCTCGGTCTTGCCGCTGAACTCGCTATGGACCTTGATCCAGTCCTGTCCGGCGCTATGGCAGGATTCGCAGGAGATGCCGGCGACGACCTCCTCCTTGCCGTCCTTCTGCTGCACCGTGTAATGGCAGTTCAGGCACAGCCCTTCCGACCGGATGCGGCGCACGCCCATCTTGTCGGCGATCTCCTTCGCCTTCTCGTTGCGCGGCAATTCGCGGAAGGTCTTGAAATGGTGCGAGCCCTTCCAGGCCTCCGTCTCCTGCTTGTGGCATTCGCCGCAGGCATTCGGTCCGAGCGTCTTGGCCGGATCGGACGCGACGGCGCGATCCGCGGCAAGGCCGAACAGCATCAGCAAGCCGCAGAGGCCAAGCATGGGAGACTGGAGACGGGCCCTTAGGCCAAAGCCGGTCGACCGACGGCTAAGCGCTCTGAGGAGCATAACGACTTCTCACCCTTCTTTCCGATTCGGCCATTCTGGAACCCTGCCTCGGCTGATCGCGCCGCTGACTGGGGGCCGGCAGCGCGAGCTGCCCCTTCTGCCGGCTGGGGATGGCAATGCGGTCGCGCACCGCCGCGGTGGGCAGGGCGAGCCATTCCATGGCGCGGGTCAGAATGCCTTCCTCAACCGTGTCGTTGTTGTTCGCCACGAACGGGTCGGCGTAGCAGACCGCGCCGAAGCGCGCCGCGATCGCCTTGATCGAGTCGACCATGGCCGGCATGCCGCAGGCATAGAGCACATCGGACGGCAGCAGGCGGGGCAGGAAGTCGGTCGGCCGGCCGGCCTTCACCGCCTTGCTCAAAGTCTGCGGGGTGCTGCAGCACGGCACGACGCGAACGTTCGGGAAACGCGCCAGCCGCACCAGAGCCGGGCCCATATAGAGCGACTCGACGGTGCGGCCGCCGGCGATGATCATGATCCGGCGATCCGGATTTTCGCGCAGGGCGGCGACGGCGATCGACCAGATCGGCGCAAAGCCGGTATTGGTCGCGACCAGGATCAGCCGGCCTTCCAGATTGGGGCGGAAATGCGCCGAGCCATAGGGCCCGCTCACCTGCACCCGGTGGCCGAGCGTGATGCGCCTGCCGATCAGCGGGGTGACGCGCCCCTCCTCCATCTTGCGGATGTGGAACCACACCGAGCGGCCGTTCGGGCTGCCGCGCAAGGGATGGGTGATGCTGAAGGGGCGGGTCGGATAGCCGCTGAATTTGATCTGCGCATATTGCCCGGCATGATAGGGCAGGGCGCGCTCGGTCCTGATGCCGACCTCCATCACGTCGCGCGACAAGGGGCGCAGCGAACTCAGCACGCCGTCGACGGTGATGGCGGGCGAGGACTGGCCGCGCTCGATGACCACATCCCCGACGATCCGGCTTTGACAGGCATGAATCGTGCCTGGAGCCGAGCCTTCGCCGCCATGGACCTGGCCTTCGAGGAGTTGAACGCAGCAGGTGCCGCAATGTCCGGCGCGGCAGTCATAAGGCAGTTCGATGCCGTTGCTCAGAGCGGCGTCCAGCAGCAACTCGCCGCGGCGCGCCGAAAAGCTTTCGCCATTGATCGTAATCTGGTGGCTTTTTGCCATTGTCTGATCCTGGAAGGCTTCAGTTCCCCATCCACGGCCGGTGCAGCGAACCGGCCGTCCCCGCGCTTCCTGGTTTGCTCAGCAAAGCAAGCGGTCTGGATCTGGAACACCGACTCTCGTGGTTCGGCAGCGAAAATGCCGTTTTGTAACATTGGTCATTTTGGCACCCCGTTGGGGCGCCGGCGCCGACATTGGACACAATCCGAAAATCTCAATTCCAAAGCCTTGATATTCTTGCACGTTTATTCGTTGCACGATTCGTGCGCCTTACTCGCCAAGGTCTAGCCGTCCATCATGGTCAGACAATGACCGTTTCATGGTTACGGATGTAGCGAAGGACATTTTTCCGCGATCGCGCCCGAAAACTCCTTGGAAATTGGGGCGCAAAAGGCTCCGGACGGGTGATTTGTCGCGGAGGAAAACCGGGCTGCGGCCGTCCGATTCGGGCCCCGGCGCGGCCTACGGCATCCGGTTTTTCGGGATTGGCGGCGGAATCGGCGCCGCTTCAGGGACGACTGATTCGATTGCCGCAATCATGCCGTCCGTCATGGCAGTCCCCGATCACCTTGCGTGAACTTTACCCGCTCAAGTAGAATTTCAGGGATTACTGCTTATGGATGGCCCGCCGGTGCATTTCCGGCGCCTTCGGCCAATGAGGCCGCACGCCCATTGTGGCCCTTGAGCGGATCGATGGAATTGGTCGGAGCGAGAGGATTTGAACCTCCGACCCCTAGTCCCCCAGACTAGTGCGCTAACCGGGCTGCGCCACGCTCCGACAAGATATCCGGCTGCCATATCAGGCTTGAGGGGAGTTTTGCCCGGTTCAGTTGGCAGGGTCAATAGCATTCTCGCGGGGCCGCGATGGCTGCGCGGAAACGGCGGCCAGGGCCGCCTCCGGGTTAGGCCTCCAGTCCGCGCCGGCTCTCGCCGCGGCCCTTGCGGGCGGGAGCGGGGGCCGGCTTTTCGGCATGCGCCGCCGTGGTGCCGCGAAGCAGGTCGCGGCACTCCTCCAGCTCCTTCAGCAAAGCCGCGAGCATGGCGCGCTGGCCTTGCGGCTCGGGCTCGGCCTGCGGGGCGGGCGGCGCGTCCGCCTTGGCGCCGCGCGCGGGGCGCAGCGCGACGGCCTTGCCGCGCCGGGCTTCCTTGGCGGCTTCGCCGGCGAGGTTGGGGATCGGCATCGGCGCTTCGGCGGGCTTGGCCTCGGCGGCAGGCTCGCCGCGCCAGCATTCCTTGACGAAGCGGACGCCGCTGTCGCGCAGGATGCGCTGCACGCCCTTGATGGTGTAGCCGTCGCTATAGAGCAGCCAGCGAATGCCGCGCAGGAGGTCGACATCCTCCGGACGGTAATAGCGCCGGCCGCCGCCGCGCTTCATTGGCCGCAATTGGGGAAACTTGCCTTCCCAGAACCGCAAGACGTGCTTGGGCACGGCAAGTTCGGCCGCGACTTCGCTGATGGTGCGAAATGCACTCGAAGATTTTTCCAAATTAGCCCCCGCTCATTGGAAAGTCCGGACCGGCCGGACCTATTCCGCCGCTTTCTTACACTTCACCAGAGACGAGTTGATCCGCTCCTTCATGATGTTGCTGGCCCTGAACACCAGGACACGCCTCGGTGTGATGGGCACAACTTCTCCGGTCTTGGGATTCCGGCCTACGCGTTCCCTCTTATCGCGCACGCCGAACGATCCAAAGCTGGATAGCTTGACATTGTCTCCCCGCTCCAAGCAGCCAATGATCTCTCGGATAACGGTTTCCACAAGTTCAGCAGATTCGTTGCGCGGCAGGCCGACTTTCTGAAAAACGGCTTCCGCGAGATCTGCTCTTGTGAGTGTCTTGCCGCTTGACGACATGTCGACTCGGCTCATTCCTGAAGTGTAAATTAACTCAACAGTAATGGATATTACTGGAATCGGTCAATGACCGATATGGCATCATGCTGATTCAGCAAAAGATTTCCGGAAACAACTCGTAATCGGCGACCTTTCTCAGGTTCCGCTACAAAATCTGGGGGTAAAATCACAATAAAATGGAAAGTTTTCGCGGTGCGGCCGCGGCGCGCGCGAAGTCGGCGTCGCGGTTTTATGTGCCTCGCGAGAGAATCACCAGCGCGCGAGCACCGAACCCCAGGTAAAACCGCCGCCCATCGCTTCCATCAGCACCAGATTGCCCTGGTGCAGACGCCCGTCGAGCCGCGCCGTATCGAGCGCCAGCGGGATCGATGCGGCCGAGGTATTGCCGTGCTTCTCCAGCGTCATGACGATCTTTTCCGGCGAGATGCCGAGCTTTTTTGCCGTGCCGTCGAGAATGCGCTTATTGGCCTGATGCGGCACGAACCAGTCGATCTCGGAGGCGTCCAGCTCATGCTGGCGCAGCGTCTCCTCGATCACGCCGGAAATGGCGCCGACCGCAAAGCGGAAAACCTCTTTGCCCTGCATGCGCAAATGGCCGACCGTCTTGGTCGAGGACGGGCCGCCATCGACATAGAGCAGATCCCGGTAGCGCCCGTCCGAGCGCAGCACCGAACCGATGATGCCGCGCTCATTCGGCGCGCCGGTCGCCCGCGCGCCTTCGATCACCACGGCGCCGGCGCCGTCGCCGAACAGCACGCAGGTGGTGCGGTCTTCCCAGTCGAGGATGCGGGAGAAGGTCTCGGCGCCGATCACCAGCGCGCGGCGGAACTGGCCCGCCTTGACGAAATTATCCGCCGTCGCCAGCGCGTATACGAAGCCCGAGCACACCGCCTGCAGGTCGAAGGCCGCGCCTTGCGTGATGCCGAGCGCCGCCTGGATGGTCACGGCGGTGGCGGGAAAGGTGTTGTCCGGCGTCGAGGTCGCCAGCACGATCAGGTCGATATCCTTGGCATCCACCCCGGCGACTTCCAGCGCGCGGTTGGCGGCGGCGATGCCGAGATCGGAGGTGAGCTCGCCGTCGGCGGCGATGTGGCGCTCGCGGATGCCGGTGCGCTCCAGGATCCACTCATCGGTGGTGTCGACGATGCGCGACATGTCCGCGTTGGTGAGGACCTTCTCCGGGAGATAGGACCCACAGCCGCGAATGACTGATCGAATGGTGTTCACGTGATAGCGTCCGTATTTCTCAATAGCGGCGCCTGCTGCAACGCGTTTTGAAACCGCTCGACATCCTTGGAGATGATATGCACCAGCCCGCTCTTAGCCATGTCGTAACCGAGATCAACCGCGCTTGCAAAGCCAATTGCGTCGGCGCCGCCATGACTTTTGATTACGATTCCTTGCAGTCCTAAAAATATGCCGCCATTGGCGTGACGGGGGTCCATCTTCTCGCGCAGCGCCCGGAAGGCGCCCTGGGCGAGGAAGGCGCCGATGCGCGCGAGCAGCGACCGGCTGAGCGCCGCGCGCAGATAGGCGGCGATCTGCTTGGCCGTGCCTTCCGCCGTCTTCAGCGCGATATTGCCGGAAAAACCTTCGGTGACGACGACGTCGACCGTGCCCTTGCCGAGATCGTCGCCCTCGACGAAGCCATGATAGATGATCGGCAGATCCGCCTTCTTCAGCGCTTCCGAAGCCCGCTTGACCTCGTCCAGCCCCTTCACCTCCTCGACGCCGATATTCAGGAGGCCAACGGAGGGCCTGTCGACATGGAACAGCGCGCGTGCGAGCGCCGCGCCCATGCCGGCATTGTCGACGAGCTGCTTGGCGTCCGCGCCGACATTGGCGCCGATGTCGAGCACGATGCATTCGCTGTCGATGGTCGGCCAGATGCCGGCGATGGCGGGGCGGTCGATATTGGGCAGCATCTGCAGGCAGAATACCGACATCACCATCAGCGCGCCGGTATTGCCGGCGGAGACGGCGGCATCGGCCTCGCCGCGCTTCACCGCCTCGAGCGCCATCCACATGCTGGACTTGCCGCGCCCCTGGCGCAGCGCCTGGCTCGGCTTTGCATCCATCGAGACGGCGACGGGGGTATGGATGACGCGCGAATTCTTCGCCAGCGCCGGGTGCTGCTGCAGATGCGGCGCGATCTTAGCCTCGTCGCCGAAGATCAGAAATTCCGTGTCCGGATGACGGATGAGCGACAGCGCCGCGCCCGGCACGGCAATGGAGGGGCCATGGTCGCCGCCCATCGCATCCAGCGCTATCCTGATCCGCGCGCTCATTGGTTCACGTCCGGAGTTGCCATGATTGAAGGGTGGCTGGGGCCGGCATCGGCCCGGTCGGCGTCAGACCATACTTCATGCCATTGCCATTACAAACGAATTCTGGGCGGTTGCAAGGGCCTAGCGGAAAGCTGGGAGTTTGGTCGCATTGCCGGTGAGGATAGCGGCGGCCGGGTGGCCGCGTCAGCCCTTGTCCTTCAGCTTGGCGAGACCGGCGAAGGGGCCGCTCGGGCCGGCGGCCTTGGGATCGTCCCAGGCGAATTCGGCGTCCGGCTTGCGCGGATAGGGATTGATGGCGCTGGCCAGGATTTCCGCGCCGAGCGCGCCGACATCCAGCTTGCCGCCGATGATCGGAGCGGGCGGATCGGGCGGCAGGCCCTCGAAGGCGGGATCGACCGGCTCATCGTCCTCCGTGCCGATCTGGTGCTGCGGCCAGCACTCGACCTCGACCGCCTCGTCGATGCGCTCCGCCACCGGCTCGAGCGTCACGACGCAGAGCTGCGTCAGGCTCGCCTGCAGCGATCCGGTCAATTGGAAACGATCATGCGGGATCGGGGTGAGGCGGTAGCTGAAGGAGAAGCTGTCCAGCCCCTCGATGCGGAGCTGCTTGGCGAGCTGGTCGCGCTCGGCCTGGGTGGTTTCGAGCTTGCCCTCGCGCGGCTCCTTGCCGTCGCCGACAGTGATGATGCGGGAAAACAACGGCCCGGCGAGGTCCTGTGGCTCAGCTGCCATGCTGGCGCGCACCGACGATTTCGGGGAAGCGGATATTGCCCTGGAGAAGCATGTTGAGCGGCATCTCCTGGATGCTCTTGATTGACTGCTGAATGTAGACGGAGATCGATTCGGAACTGACTTGAGATTCGGTGGCGGCATCGCCGGGCTGGAAGCTTTTCCACACTTCGGCCGACAGCCCCTTGGTGTCGTTGCGCTGCAGCGCCGTCGAATAGGCGAGCAGCTGGCCATAGAAAAGCTGAGCGATTTTGCGCACTTCCTTCGGCACGTTGCGATCGGATACACCGAGGTCGCGGACCATGGTGTCCATCTCGCGGATGAACGCCTCGACGATCTCCTGGGCCAGAAGCTGGCCTTCGCGGCCGCCGAGCTTTAGGATCTGCAGCACCACGAACATGTGGATGACCAGCATGTCGAAGCGGCCGGAGAGCGTATCGGGCACGCCGCACCTGATATAAAAGCCGGGGTTACGCGACTGTGCCACAATTGCATCGTAGATCTTCTCAGCAGCTTCCTTGCGGGCCGCGCGACCGGCAAACCAGCGGAACATCGGTGTCATATTACCTTGAGCCTGGAATCTGTTACGCGTCATGTTCGTCACGGCCGCAACCACCTTGGAATGAAACTCACGGGGACTAGGATCTAAAGCTCATATCCGCCTGAACTAAGGCTTCACTGGATCGCAAGGTACAGCACTATGTCAAATCAAGATTCCAAATACATGAGGGATATTGCCGCCGGGGCGGTGATAGGGTCGGGGGGAACAAAAATCCGGTCTCCCTTGATCCGCACATTCGCCGCTGTCAGCCTCGCCCTCTGCCTCACCGCCTGCGCGGCGGACATTACCAAACATGGCCACGTCTTCACAGACGAGGATTTAGCACAGGTGAAAGAGGGCATGAGCCGGGATCAGGTCATCCTCGCCCTGGGCACGCCCGACACCAAATCCACCGTCGATCAGAATGCTTTCTACTACATTTCTACGACAACTAAAAGATCCGCAGCTTTCCTTGAGCCAACTATTGTTGATCGCCGGATCGTGGCTGTATATTTCAATAAGAAGGAGTCCGTACAGCGGGTTGCGAATTATGGATTGCAGGACGGCCGCGTGATCGACTTCGTCAGCCGCACCACGCCTTCGCGAGGCTCTGAGGACGGGCTGTTGAAAGAGCTGTTCCGCAATATCGGCCGCCCCGCGACGGGTGTTGCCGGCGGCCAGGGCGGCGGCACGGCCGGCTCCGGTTATTGATAGCGCCGCGCCTCTCGCATCAATGCCTACGCAAAGAACGAAAGGGCCCCGAAGGGCCCTTTTTTTTGTCTGCGGATCGCCGCTCAATGCGCCAGCACGGCCAGCAGCAGCAGCGCCACGATGTTGGTGATCTTGATCATCGGGTTCACGGCGGGGCCGGCGGTGTCCTTATAGGGATCGCCGACCGTGTCGCCCGTCACCGCCGCCTTATGCGCGTCCGAGCCCTTGCCGCCATAATGGCCGTCCTCGATATATTTCTTGGCGTTGTCCCAGGCGCCGCCGCCCGCCGTCATCGAGATGGCGACGAAGAGGCCGGTGACGATCACGCCGAGCAGCATCGCGCCGACCGCCGAGAAGGCGGCCGAGCGCCCCGCGACCCAGTCGATGACGACGAACACGACGATCGGCGACAGCACCGGCAGTAGCGAGGGCACGATCATCTCCTTGATCGCCGCCTTGGTCAGCATGTCGACCGCCGCGCCGTAATCGGGCTTGTCGGTGCCCTTCATGATGCCGGGCTTCGCCTTGAACTGCCGCCGCACTTCCTCGACGATCGAGGCCGCCGCGCGTCCGACCGCCGTCATGCCCATGGCCGCGAACAGATAGGGCAGCAGGCCGCCGAAGAACAGGCCGACCACGACATAGGGGTTGGAGAGCGAGAAGTCGACGTTGATGCCCTGGAAATAGGGGAATTGCTGCGGGTGGGCGATAAAGTATTTCAAGTCTTCGGTATAGGCCGCGAACAGCACCAGCGCGCCGAGGCCCGCCGAGCCGATGGCATAGCCCTTGGTGACGGCCTTGGTGGTGTTGCCGACCGCGTCGAGCGCGTCCGTGGTCTTGCGGACGTTGGCGGGCAGGTCCGCCATTTCGGCGATGCCGCCGGCATTGTCGGTCACCGGGCCGAAGGCGTCGAGCGCCACCACGAAGCCCGCCAGCGCCAGCATGGTCGTCACCGCGATGGCGATGCCGTAGAGGCCGGCGAGATTATAGGTGGCGAGGATGCCCGCGATGATGACCAGCGCCGGAGCGGCGGTCGCCTCGAGCGAAATCGCCAGGCCCTGGATGACGTTGGTGCCGTGGCCGGTCTGCGAGGCCGCGGCGATGGACTGGACCGGACGGTAACCGGTGCCGGTGTAATACTCGGTGATGACGATGATGAGCGTCGTCACGGCGAGGCCGATCACGCCGCAATAGAACAGGTCGCGGCCGGTGAAGGCGACGCCGGTTGCGGTGAGCTGCGTGTCCATGCCGATCAGGTAGGAGGTGATCGGCCAGAGCGCGATCAGCGATAGCACGCCGGTCGCGATGAAGCCTTTATAGAGCGCGCCCATGATGTTGTTGCTCGCCCCGAGCCGCACGAAGAAGGTGCCGATGATCGAGGTGATGACGCAGACCGCGCCGATGGCGAGCGGATAGAGCAGGGTGGCTTCGAGGACCGGCTGGCCGGCGAAATAGATGGTGGCGAGCACCATGGTGGCGACGATGGTCACCACATAGGTCTCGAACAGGTCGGCCGCCATGCCGGCGCAGTCGCCGACATTGTCGCCCACATTGTCCGCGATGGTCGCCGGGTTGCGCGGGTCGTCCTCGGGAATGCCGGCTTCGACCTTGCCGACGAGATCGCCGCCGACATCGGCGCCCTTGGTGAAGATGCCGCCGCCGAGACGGGCGAAGATCGAGATCAGCGATGCGCCGAAGCCCAGCGCAACCAGCGCGTCGACGACGACGCGGTCGGACGGGGCATAGCCCAGGATCTGGGTCAGGATGGCGTAGTAGATCGCAACGGCCAGCAGGGCGAGGCCCGCAACCAGCATGCCCGTCACCGCGCCGGCCTTGAAGGCGATGGCGAGGCCGGCGGCCAGACCCTTGGTCGAGGCTTGCGTCGTGCGCACATTCGCCCTGACCGAGACCAGCATGCCGATGAAACCGGCCGCGCCCGACAGGAACGCGCCGATCAGGAAGCCGACGGCGACCGTGATGGAGAGGAGGAAGGCGATGACGACGAAGATCACCGCGCCGACGATGCCGATCGTCGTATATTGCCGGGACAGATAGGCTTGCGCGCCTTCCTGGATGGCGGCGGCGATCTCTTGCATCCGCGCATTGCCGGCATCTGCCGCCATCACGGATCTGATAGCCCACACGCCATAGACGATCGATAGACCGCCGCAGGCGATGATGGCCCAAATCAAACTATTCATGTCTAAATTTCCCTCGCTTGGCATAGGCGGGAGGCCGTGTGCGTAATTATTGTTCTGCACAAGACCCGGAGCGCTTAGGCGTCCGATGACGCCGAGTGTTTCCTGCTAGTGGTTGGCAAATATGGGATGAATGCGGGGCCAGCCCATGAAATGCCGCCGGAACAATAGGAAAAGCGGCCGGTTTTCGCAACAAAACCTTGATCGAATTCAGGCTTTGACGGAAGGCGGGCGGCTATCGGGCGAGATGATCGTAGCCGGTGCGGGCGAGGGCGAGGGGGCGGCCATCCGGGTCGGAGAGCGTCAGCGCACCGCCAGGCCCGCCGATGGCGCCGATGCGGGTGACGCGGATGCCGGCCTTGGCGGCGGCATCGGAGAAGGCCGCGTGCTGAGCTTCGGGGATCGCGGCGAGGATTTCGTAATCATCTCCACCGGTTAGCGCGGTCTCGAGCAGCGCGGGATGGGCGGCGATCAGGCTTTGCGCGGGGGCCGAAAGCGGCACCGAGGCGGCCTCGATCCGGCCATCGACGCCGGAGGCGGCGCAGAGCCGGGCGCAATCGATGGCGAGGCCGTCGGAGACGTCCATCGCCGCCGAGGCGTGGGCGAGCAGCGCGGCGCGCAAGGCAAGGCGCGGTGCGGGACGAAGATAGCGGGTGATAAGTTCCGCGCGGGCCGCCTCGTCGAGCGGCCAGCCGCGTGATTCGGCATCGCCGCGCCGCAGGGCGAGGCCGAGGGCGGCGTCGCCGATGCTGCCGCTGACATAGAGATGATCGCCGGCTTGCGCGCCGCCGCGCCGAACCATCCGTCCGGCCGGCACGCTACCGAAGGCCGTCACCGCGACCATCAGCGGACCATTCGGCGAGACCGTCGTATCGCCGCCGCTGAGCGCGATGCCGAAGGCCGCCTGCGCCTCGCCGAGTCCGCCGGCGAAACCCGCGATCCAGTCCTCGGACGCGCCGCGCGGCAGAGCGAGCGCGATGCTGTAGGCGAGAGGCGCCGCCGCTTTCGCCGCCAGATCGGAGACGTTGACGGCAAGCGCCTTGAAGGCGATGTCGGCGGGGGCGTCGTCGGCGAAGAAATGCACGCCGGCGATCAGCGCGTCGGTGGTGACGACGAGTTCGCTCCCCTCGGGCACGCCGAAACTCGCCGCGTCATCACGCAAATCCAAGGCGCCGGGAAAGCCTGCCGCCAGAGGCCGGAAATGGCGCGCGATCAGGCTGTCCTCGCTGAAGACAGGCCCGCCGCCGCCCTTTCCGCTTTCAGCCATGGGCCGGACTCGTAAAATCCTTCGCGCGCACCTGCCGCGCCACGGCGTCGAGCACGCCGTTGACGACGCCCGGCTCGTCGCCGCCGAAAAAGGCGTGCGCCACATCGACATATTCGTTGATGATGACGCGGGCGGGGATGTCGTGCCGCTCCTTCAGCTCATAGGCCCCGGCGCGCAGGATCGCCCGGATGATGCTGTCGATGCGCGCCAGTTTCCAGCCCTTGGCAAGATTGCCGGCGATCAGCGGATCGACCGCGAGCTGGGCCCGGACGACGCCGAGCACAAGGTCGCGGAACAGCGGTTCGTCCGCGCGGTCGTAATACGCCCCGTCCACCTCATGCCCGAAGCGGTGGAGCGTAAACTGCCCGATCACCGCTGCCGCATCGGTCTGGGCAAGGTCCATTTGATAAAGCGCCTGCACGGCCGCAAGTCGCGCCGTGCCGCGCGCGCCTAGGCCCCGGGCCTCGCCGTCGGGCGGGGGCGGGGGGATGTCACTCGGATTGGAAGCCATGGCAATCCATGAACACATCGATCAGCCTCAGGCAAGCGACCGCTGCGTCGGCTCCCTTATTTCCGTCGGTTATGGAGGCCCTTTCCCAGGCCTGTGACTCATTCTCTACAGTCAGGATTCCGTTGCCCATCGGGATGCTGCTGCCGGTCGCGATGCCGAGCAGGGAGCGCGCCGATTCATTGGCGACGATGTCGTAATGGGAGGTCTCGCCGCGGATGACGCAGCCGAGCGCCACCGCGCCGTGATAGCGCCAGCGCGAGGCGCCGAAGGGGATCAGCCCGGCCCGCACGGCGAAGGCGAGGGCTTGCGGAATCTCCAGCGCGCCGGGCACGGCGACGCGATGATAGGAGGCGCCTGCCTCCTCCAGCGCGGCGATGGCGCCCTTGGCCAGCTCGTCGGAAATGTCGAGGTAGTAGCGCGCCTCGATCAGGAGCACGGACGGTTTGGCAAGCGGCATGGGCTCTCTACTCGATGGGGCGGCGGCCGATGATCTTCAGCCCGTATCCTTCGAGCCCGATGATTTTCGGCAGCGGTGAATTCGATAGCAATTCGATCTCGCGGATACCGAGGTCGATCAGGATTTGCGCGCCGACGCCGTAATCGACGAGACGGCCGGCCGTGCTGGCCTTGCCGCCTTCGGCCGCGCCGCAGAGTTCTTCCGAGACGGCCGAAGGGTTCGCCTCGCGGATCAGCACGAAGACGCCGCGCTCGACCTTTGCCAGCGCTTCGAGCGCGCGGTCGATCAGCGATTGCGGCCCATCATGCCGGCGGAAGCCGACGACATCTTCCAAAACGCTCAGCGCGTGCATCCGGACCAGGACCGGGCCGGGCGCGGCGACATCGCCCTTCACCAGCGCGATATGCTCCTGGCCGTCCGCCGTGTTCTGGTAGACTTTCAGGTCGAATTCGGCGCCGTGCAGGCTGTCTATATGCTTCTCGCCGACGATGCGGACGAGGCTGTCATATTTGCGGCGATAGGCGATGAGGTCGGCGATGGTGCCGATCTTCAGGCCGTGGAACTGGCCGAAAGCCATGAGGTCCGGCATCCGCGCCATGGTGCCGTCATCGTTCATGATCTCGCAGATGACGCCGGCGGGATAGAGGCCGGCGAGCCGCGCGATGTCGACGGCGGTCTCGGTATGGCCGGCGCGGACCAAGACGCCGCCGGTGCGGGCGACCAGCGGGAAGACGTGGCCGGGCGAGACGATGTCGCGGTGGTCCTTGGACGGGTCGATGGCGGTGGCGATGGTGTGGGCGCGGTCATGCGCCGAAATGCCGGTGGTGATGCCTTCGCGGGCCTCGATGGAGACGGTGAAATTGGTGGTGTGGCGCGACTGGTTCGAGCGCGACATCAGCTCCAGATTGAGCTCCTCGGCGCGGTCCTGGGTCAGGGCGAGGCAGATCAGGCCGCGGCCGTAGCGGGCCATGAAATTGACGGCCTCGGGCGTGGCCATCTGGGCGGGGATGACGAGGTCGCCTTCATTCTCGCGGTCCTCGGCGTCGACCAGGATGAACATCCGGCCGTTGCGCGCATCCTCCAAAATCTCCTCGATGGAGGAGAGCTGGCCGAAATGGCGCGGCTTTTCTGCGATGCTCATGCGCCCGCTTCCTTATGCTCGCTCAGGCGGGCCACGTAACGCGCCATCAGGTCGACCTCCATATTAAGCGCATCCCCCGCGCGTTTCTGCCCCCAGCTCGTCACTTCGAGCGTATGGGGGATAATGTTCACGGTAAAATTGTTGCCGGAGACACTGTTAACCGTTAGCGACGTGCCGTCGAGCGCGACCGAGCCTTTTTCCGCGACGAAGCGGGCAAGTCCGGGCGGGCAGGCGATCTCGAAACGCGTCGATGTCCCATCCGGCGTGGCGGCCACGATACGCGCGACGCCATCGACATGTCCTGCGACCATGTGGCCGCCGAGCTCATCGCCCAGCTTCAGGGAGCGCTCCAGGTTGACGCGGTGGCCGACGCTCCAATTGCCGAGCGTCGTTCGGGCGAAGGTTTCGTTCGAGGCTTCAACGTCGAAAATGCTGGCGCCGGGGGCGGTCGCCTCGACACGGGTGACGGTCAGGCAGCAGCCGTCGCAGGCGATGGAAGCGCCGATGGCGATGGTCTCGGCAGGCGAATGGCAGGCGATGCGGAGGAGGCCGCCATCCGCCGCGATCAGTTCGCCGATATCGGTGATGATTCCTGTAAACATCTCAACCCGGCCAGAATTCGGCGCGGCGGTGGATGGTGATCCGGTCCGCGCCCGCGCGCCGCTCGTCGACAAAGCGGTATTGAGCATTGGCGGTGACGGTTTCAAGGCCCGCGACGCCGAATGGCTTGATCGAGCGCCCGGCGACCGCCGCCCCGCCGGTGATGATGACCGCCTCGTCGATCAGGCCGGCATTGAAGAAACTCTGCGCAACCGCCGGGCCGCCTTCGACCAGCAGCCGGGTGATGCCGCGCTCGGCGAGCTCTTGCGTGACGGCACGGATGTCGAGCCGTCCGTCCGGGCCGGTCGGGACCGGGACGACAGCGACGCCCGCTGCTTCGAGACGCGCGATGTTCTCGGCGGGCGCATCCGGCGCGCAGGCGACCCATACGGGCGCCACGTCCAGATTGCCGAGCATTTTTGCGCTGGCGGGCAATTCGGCGCGCGTCGAGAGCACCACCCGCACCGGCGAGCGCCATGCGAGGCCCGGCAACCGGCAGGTCAGGTCCGGATCATCGGCCGCGACCGTGCCGTGGCCGACCAGGATCGCATCGGCTTCGGCGCGTAATAGGTGCCCATGCGCCCGCGCCTCCGCGCCCGTCGCCCAGACCGGGCCGCCATCGCCCGCCGGGACGCGTCCCGAAGCATCGACGGCCATCTTCATCTGGATGAAAGGCCGCCGCTCCGTCAGCCGCAATTCATGGCCGAGCATCAGCCAGCGCGCTTCATGCGCCAGCGGTCCCGCCTCGACCTTGACCCCATGCGCCCGGAGCCGGGCGAGGCCCTGGCCCGCGACGCGCGGATCGGGGTCGACGACGCCATAGACGACGCGGGCAATGCCCGAGGCGATGATCGCGTCCGAGCAGGGCGGTGTCTTGCCCCAATGGGCGCAGGGCTCGAGCGTCACGTAAAGCGTCGCGCCTCGCACCAGGTCGACGGCCGAGGCGATGGCATTCGCCTCGGCATGCGGACGCCCGCCCGGGCTCGTCCAGCCGCAGGCGATGACGCGCCCGCTCGCCGGCTCGACAATGACGGCGCCGACGGATGGGTTAGGCCAGGTCTGGCCGAGACCGCGCTTGCCGAGGGATATGGCAAGCGCCATGTTCGCGCGTTCGGGCTGGCTCGCCGGAAGGCGGTGCCTTGCCTCGCCAGCGCGTGAATTAAGGCCGCTCATCGTTTGGAAGGCCCGAAGGCGCCATCTCCTGATCCGGCTTGTGGGGGTGCTCGGGACGCGGCGCCCTAAGCGGCCGCTCCCCTGCGATCTCGCCGAGCACGGTCTCGAAATCGCGCGCCTCGCGGAAATTCTTATAGACCGAGGCGAAGCGAACATAGGCGACGGCGTCGAGCTTGCGCAGCTCCTCCATCACCAGTTCGCCGATCTTATGCGAAGGCACCTCGCTTTCGCCCTGGCTTTCCAGCTTGCGCACCATGGTGCTGACCAGCCGGTCGATCTGCTCCGGCTCGACCGGGCGCTTGCGCAGCGCGACCTGCACCGAGCGGGTCAGTTTGTCCCTGTCGAACGGCACGCGCCGGCCGCTGCGCTTGGAGACGACGAGCTCGCGCAGTTGAACGCGCTCGAAGGTGGTGAAACGCTCGCCGCATTCCGGGCAGAAGCGGCGGCGGCGTATGGCGGTATTGTCTTCGGTCGGCCGGGAATCTTTGACCTGGCTGTCATTCTGACCGCAATGGGGGCACCGCATACCATGCCTCGAAAGCTCCGCTCGGGAGCGCTATGGATTATAGATCGGGTAGCGCTCGCACAGATCAATGGCCTCGCGCTTGATGCGCTCTTCCACTTGCCCGTTGCCGCTATCGCCGTTGGTTACGAGTCCGTCGAGCACTTCGGAAATCATGCGGCCAATATCGCGGAATTCGGCTGCGCCAAATCCCCGCGTCGTGCCTGCTGGCGAGCCAAGTCTGATCCCCGAGGTGATGAACGGCTTTTCCTCATCGAACGGGATCGCATTCTTGTTGCAGGTGATATGCGCGCGGCCAAGAGCCGCTTCCGCCGCTTTGCCGGTCAGCTTTTTCGGGCGCAGATCAACCAAAATCAGATGCGTATCCGTGCCCCCGGTCACGAGCCCGTAGCCGGCGGACGTGATAGCGTCGCCCATCGCCTTGGCGTTGGCAACCACATTTTGTGCATATTGCGTAAAACCGGGCTGCAACGCTTCACCGAAGGCGACGGCCTTGGCGGCGATGATGTGCATGAGCGGTCCGCCCTGCAGGCCGGGGAAGATCGCCGCGTTGATCCGCTTGGCGATTTCGGCGTCATTGGTCAGGATCATGCCGCCGCGCGGGCCGCGCAAAGTCTTATGCGTGGTGGTGGTAACGACATGGGCGTGGGGCAGCGGGCTCGGATGCACGCCCGCCGCGACGAGCCCGGCGAAATGGGCCATGTCGACCATGAAATAGGCGCCGACGCTGTCGGCGATGGCGCGGAAGCGGGCGAAGTCGATGACGCGCGGATAGGCCGAGCCGCCGGCGATGATGACGGTCGGCTTATGCTCCTTCGCCAGCCGTTCGACCTCGTCGAAGTCGATGAGATTGTCCTCGCGGCGGACGCCATATTGGATCGGGGTGAACCATTTGCCGGACAGGTTCGGCGCCGCGCCATGGGTGAGATGGCCGCCGGCGGCAAGGCTCATGCCGAGGATCGGATCGCCCGGCTTGGCGAGCGCCAGCATCACCGCCTGATTGGCCTGCGAGCCGGAATTGGCCTGCACATTGGCGAAGCCGCAATCGAACAGCCGCTTGGCGCGGTCGATGGCGAGATTCTCGGCGACGTCGACGAATTGACAGCCGCCATAATAGCGCTTGCCCGGATAGCCTTCGGCATATTTGTTGGTCAGCACCGTGCCGGCGGCTTCCAGCACGGCGCGCGAGACGATGTTCTCCGAGGCGATCAGCTCGATCTCATCCTGCTGGCGTTTCAGCTCGCTGGAGACGGCGCCGAAAATCTCAGGGTCGGCTTCGGCCAGCGGCGTGGTGAAGAAAGCGTTATCGCGCCGCGCGCCCGCCAGAGCATTGGATGCTGTCATTGAGCTGTCCCGTCATCGTCAGTTGCATTGCCCGGAAGCGCGCGCGCAAGGGCCCGCTTCGTCGCCGAAATTTTCCCGTACACTCCTAGCACACCTGGAGCGGGTAGGCGATTTCTCGTTGCCTTTATGCCGTTTTTTGCGGAGGGCCGCTTCCATTCCGGTGCGAACACTTCCAAATGATCGATGACATCCGTAACCGCAATCCTTGAACGCCGCGTCGCGCGCCTGCCATAATGTCGCAACAGCCGGCGGTCCTTAGCGAGGCATGATGACACTTCTCCATGGATTTCAGTTGGAGCGCGAGGAAAGCGTCCCCGAGATCGGCTGCCTCGCGCGCCTCTACCGGCATGAGCGCACTGGCGCCGAGCTCCTGTCGCTGATCGGCGAGGACGAGAACAAGGTGTTCGGCGTCAGCTTCCGCACCCCGCCCGCCGACTCCAACGGCATCGCGCATATTCTCGAGCATTCGGTGCTGTGCGGCTCGCGCAAATATCCGGTGAAGGCGCCCTTCCTCGAGATGCTGAAGGGCTCGCTGAAGACCTTCCTCAACGCGATGACCTATCCGGACAAAACCGTCTATCCGGTCGGCAGCGTCAACCTCCAGGATTTTTACAATCTGGTCGACGTCTATCTCGACGCCGTCTTCCATCCGCGCATCACGCCGGACATCCTGAAGCAGGAAGGCTGGCATTACGAGCTGGAGAGCGCCGATGCGCCGCTCATCTATAAGGGCGTCGTCTTCAACGAGATGAAGGGCAGCTATTCCTCGCCGGACGACCGCGTTTCGCGGCTGTCGCAGCAATCGGTGTTCCCGGACACCATCTACGGCATCGATTCCGGCGGGGATCCGAAGGACATACCGAGCCTCACCTACGAGACCTTCAAGAGCTTTCACGAGCGCTATTACCACCCCTCCAACGCCAAATTCGTCTTCTATGGCAATGACGATCCGGAGCGCCGGCTCGAGATCCTCGACGGCGTGCTGAGCGAGTTCTCGCGCATCGAGGTGGACAGCAAGATCGGCCTGCAGCCGCGCTTCAACGCCCCGCGCCAGTTGCAGCACACGCTGCCCGCCGGGGCGCAGGAGGCGGGCGAGAAGCAGGCGCGCGTCACGCTGAACTGGATGCTGGACGAGGTCGACGATGTCGAGCTGAACCTGTCGCTGGCGATCCTCAATCACATCCTGGTCGGCACCCATGCCGCGCCGCTGCGCAAGGCGCTGATCGACTCCCGCCTCGGCGACGATGTGACCGGGACCGGCCTCAATACCGGCCTGCGCCAGATGCGCTTCGGCGCGGGGCTTAAGGGCATCGACGAAGGCGATAGCGAAAAGGTCGAGGCGCTGGTGCTGTCGACGCTGGAACGGCTCGCCGAAGATGGCCTCGATCCGCTGACTGTCGAGGCGTCCATCAACACCATCGAATTCCGGCTGCGGGAGAACAATACCGGTTCCTTCCCGCGCGGCATCTCGATCATGCTGCGTTCGCTGAATGCCTGGAACTATGACCGCGACCCGCTTTCCCCGCTCGCCTGGGAAGCGCCGCTGCAAATGCTGAAGACCCGGCTGGCCAGCGGCGAGCGGGTGTTCGAGGACCTGATCCGCCGCTATCTGATCGACAACGTGCATCGCACCCGCGTGCTGTTCACGCCCGACCCCGAGCAGAGCGGCCGGGAAGCCGCCGATGAGCGCGCCAAGCTCGACGCCGCCCGCGCGGCCATGAGCGATGCCGATGTCGAGGCGGTGATCGAGGAGACCCGCGCGCTGAAGCGGATGCAGGAGACGCCAGACAGCGCCGAGGCGCTCTCCCGGCTGCCCATGCTGAAGCTGAAGGATCTCGACCGCAAGACCGCGCTCATCCCGATCGACATCGCCGAGCGATCCGGTGCGCGCGTGCTCACCCATGACCTCGCGACCAATGGCGTCGTCTATGCCGATGCCGGGCTCGATCTGCGCCGCCTTCCGCCGGACCTGCTGCCCTACATCGGCATCTTCCGCCGGGCGCTGCTGGAGACCGGCGCGGGCGATCTGGATTTCGTTCAGCTCTCGCAGCGCATCGGCCGGGTGACCGGCGGCCTTTCGGCCCAGGACTTCACCTCGACGGTGATCGGCGAAA
Organism: Rhodomicrobium sp. R_RK_3; assembly: GCF_002198715.1. Taxonomy (GTDB): domain Bacteria; phylum Pseudomonadota; class Alphaproteobacteria; order Rhizobiales; family Rhodomicrobiaceae; genus R-RK-3. The sequence continues at coordinate 185,343 of NZ_MWLK01000022.1, forward strand.
ATCGCGGCGTCGCCTGGCTGATCCTGCGCATCAAGACCATGCCGGACAAGGCCGCCGAAAGCTTCGCCATCCTCGCCGACGTCCTGCTCTCGGCCCGGCTCGGCAATCACGAGCGCATCGCGCAGATCGTCAATGAGGAGCGGGCGGGCCTGGAATCGCGGCTCGTGCCCGGCGGCTCATCGATCGCCTCGACGCGCCTTCGCGCGAGCCTCGAAGAGGGAAGCTGGGTGGACGAGCAGATCGGCGGCGTCAGCTATCTGAACTTCCTGCGCCAGCTTGCCGCCTCGATCAAGGAGGATGGCGGCGCGGCGCTGACGGCGACGCTGGAGCGCATTCGCGGCCTGCTGGTCAACCGCAATGCCATGGTCTTCAACCTCACCGCCGACGCGGACGGCCTGACGCGGGTCGAGCCCGACCTCGCCGGATTGCTGGCGCGTCTGCCCTCGGCGGCGCCGGCCGCCTATCCCGACTGGCTGATCCCGGGCCTGCCGCGTTTCGAGGGTCTGACCATGCCGGCCAAGGTCAATTATGTCGCCAAGGGCGAGAGCCTGCCCAAGCTCGGCTACAAGCCGGGCGGCGCGGCGATGGTCGCCAGCAACTGGCTGCGCGGCGGCTGGCTGTGGGACAAGGTGCGGGTGCAGGGCGGCGCTTACGGCGCTTTCTCCAGCCTCGATCTGCGCTCCGGCGTGATGACCTTCGCCTCCTATCGCGACCCCAACCTGATGGAGACGGTCGCGGTCTATGACGGCGCGGGCGGCTTCCTCCGGGGCGTGGCAGGCAATGCCGTCGATCTGGAGCGCGCCATCATCGGCACCATCGGCCAGCTCGACACCTACCGGCTGCCCGATGCCAAGGGCCTCGTCTCGATGCTGCGCTATCTCGCCGGCGACAGCGACGAGCGCCAGCAAACCATCCGCGACGAAGTTCTGAACGCCAGCCCCGCCGACATCCGCGGCTTCGCCGATGCGCTCGACGCCGTTGCCGCGCATGGGCGGACGGTGGTGCTCGGCTCGGAGCAGGCGATCAAGGCGGCCAATGCCGGGCTCGAGGACCGCTTCACGCTGACCAAGGTTCTATAGCGCCGCGCGCGCCATCGACCCGGCGGAGGGATAAAGCGTCTTTATCCCTCCGTTTTTCTGTGACAGATAGCGGCGGGCACCGTTTCGCCCGGTCTTGCAACGCGCGGGCAAATTCATGGCATTCGATTTTGCGCTGAGAATTCTGGCGATGGCTCTGGCTGTCGCCGGGTCGGTGGGAACCGCCACGGCGGGCGTGCTCGAGGATGTGAAGGCGCGCGGCGAGCTGATCGTCGGCGTCAAGGCCGACACGCCGCCTTACGGCTACCGGCTGCCGGCGGGCGAGATCGTCGGCATGGAGCTCGATCTGGCCAAGGATCTGGCCGACCGCCTCGGCGTCAAGCTGAAGCTGTGGCCGGTATCGCCCGACAGCCGTCTGCAATTCCTGGAACAGGGCCAGATCGATCTCCTCATCGCGACCCTCGCCGTCACCGACGAACGCAGGAAGCGCGTGGCGCTGGTCGAGCCGTTCTATTATGCCAGCGGCATCGCGGTGATCGCCAAGCGGGAGGCCGGGGTGAACGGCATCGGCGATCTGGCAGGCAAGCCGTTCTGCGCCCTGCGCGACGCCTATTTCCGCGACGACATTCTGGCGCGGGCGGGGGGAAGCGTTTTCGTGCCCGTCCGCAATCTCGATGAGGGCAGGGCGGCGCTGGCCGAGGGCAAATGCGTGGGCCTCGCTGATGAGGACGTCCGGCTGATCCACACGCGCAACAGCGCGGCCGAGGCGTGGAAGGATTACCGGATCGCGCCGCTCGACCTGCCGCTGCTGCCCTGGGCCATCGCGGTGCGCACCGGCGAGAAGGACACGCCCTTCGGCAAGCTGGTCTCCGCCACCGTCACGGACTGGCACAAGAGCGGCAAGCTGCTGGAGCTGGAAAAGAAATGGCTCGGCGAGAATACCAAATGGCTCTCCGAGGCGCATGAGCGGGCGAAGTAATCGCCGAGGCCGCCGCCCCATGCGCCGACCGGCATTCCGGCAACGCAGCGCTTGCCGGCTATTCAGTCAGGTTAAAGCGGAAATCATTCTGGTCGAAAGCAGAGCGCCGCGCCTTGCCGCAGCTCGACCCTCTCCGAGGGGAGAGGGTGGCGTGTGTCAGCGCGCCGGGTGAGGGGTAGCGGACTCAACGGCTGATTCACGAACCCCTCACCCCCGCCCTCTCCCAAGGGAGAGGGAGTCCGGCTGCGGATCGGGGATGGAACGGTTGCTAATGGCTAGATCCGGAAAAGCGGATCGAATCCGCCCGTCCTCCCGGATGGCCAGACTATCTCAATCCTGTCGCAACCGCCGCGCGTCAGCGAACGGAGGCCGAGCGGCTGCTCAGTTCGGCGGCGCGCTGGTACCATTGCGCCGCCAGCCGCTGATCCGGCTCCAGCCCGGCGACCGGCAAGGTGGCGAGGAAGCGGGCATCGTAGGTCTGGGCCAGCGCGAAGGCGCCGAGGGCGCTTTGCTGGGAGGCCAGATGCTCGAAGATCATCCGCGCGCCGTTGACATGGCCGCGCTCGATGAGGTCGCGGCCGCGATGCAGCATGGACTGCTCCTCGCTGGCCGAGATCGCCGTCGCCTGGCCGACGACGGGCGTGGTGGAGGCCGGGGCGGTGACCGCCGGGCGGCCCTCGTTCTTCTTGGCCTGCTTGGACAGGAAAATCTTGGCGGCCTCTTCCATCTCCTGGAAAAAGGCCTCGCGCTCGGGGCCGCTCTCCGGCGCTCCGTCACGGCCGGGCGAGGACCTGAGTCTCGCCGTCTCCTGCGGGGGAGGCGCCGCGATTTCGGGCTCGCCGCCGAGACGGTCCTGCTCGGCCTTGCCGGGGAGGATGCCGCTGTGCAGCATCGCCGACGCCTTCGGCTCGGCGCCGATCTCCGGCTCTTCGGTCGAAGTGCGCGACTGGTTCCACTGCGTGCCGATCTGCTGGATGGCAAGACCGATCACCGCGATCGACATTGAAATGGCGATGACATTGCGTGCGCCGCTGCCGGCGCGCTTGGTCGGAGCCGGAGCCTGCGGCGCGGGCGCCGGACGCCGCGAGGGCATCTGCGCGGCCGGCCGGGCGGCGGGCGGTTCGGGGGCGATGAAGATCGGATCCCAGCCAGGGGGCGGCGCGGCGGGCCGCGCTTCACGCTGCTGGCGCTGGGCCCGGTCGAGGGCGCGCTTCAGCTCGTCTTCCAGGTCGCCGCCTGGACCTTGCGGTCTGGGAGCTCGGACCGGGGCAGGGGCAGGGCTGCGCCGCTCCGGCATCCGCTCCTGCATGTTGATGACGGATCCGCCGCCCTCGCCAGGATAGTCGCTCCCAGCGCGTTGCAGGATGCGCCTCCAGGAAACCTGATTCATGTAAGGTCTCTCCCCCACGCAACACTCGATCTGGCCGAACCTTAGCGTCCCAATGTGGCGACGTTGGGTTAGCAGACAAAATCGAGTTTAGTAAAATTTGACTTAAACCGCAAAGTCTTAGGAAAGCGATAAAAGACGGCGAAAGCCGGGCGGTGCAAAAATATGGCGGATTGGCCGAAAAAGCCAGCCCCCGCGCGGTGAATTGTTTAGTTGCGCAAGCTTCCGCGACAAGGCAATTTCGAGCGCCGGCAAGGCTGCAATTCCAGGCGGACGACCGATTTTGCGAGGTTTTTCAATCCCGCGCCGGCATCGGCCAGCCCGGTTTGGCTTCGCGAGCGACAACAAGAAAATCGCGCATCTTTTAGGGAGGACTTCAATGGACAGAAGAGCATTCTTGAAACGCGCCGCCATTGCCGGCGCGGGCACCGCCGCGCTCGCCGCCCCGGCCATCGCCCAGGCGCAGCCGGAGGTGAAATGGCGCATGACGTCGAGCTTCCCGAAATCGCTCGATACCATCTACGGCGCCGGCGAGACCTTCGCCAAATATGTCGCCGAAAGCACCGACAATAAATTCCAGATCCAGGTCTTCGCCGCCGGCGAGATCGTGCCCGGCCTGCAAGCCGCCGACGCCGTCGGCAACGGCACGGTCGAGGCCGCCCATACCGCCAGCTATTATTTCTGGGGCAAGGACCCGACCTTCGCGCTTGCGACCGCCGTGCCCTTCTCGCTCAATGCCCGCCAGCAGAATGCCTGGAGCTATTATGGCGGCGGCACCGAGCTGATGAACGAGTTCTATTCCGGCTACAACATCTTCGCGCTGCCCTGCGGCAATACCGGCGCCCAGATGGGCGGATGGTTCCGCACCGAAATCAACACGGTCGCCGATCTGAACGGCTTGAAATTCCGCATCGGCGGCTTTGGCGGCAAGGTGCTGACCAAGCTCGGCGTGGTGCCGCAGCAGATCGCGGCGGGCGAGATCTATCCCGCGCTCGAGAAGGGCACCATCGACGCCACCGAATGGGTCGGCCCCTATGACGACGAGCGGCTCGGCCTCTACAAGATCGCGCCGAACTATTATTATCCCGGCTTCTGGGAAGGCGGCGCCATGCTGCACGTCTTCATCAACCAGGCCAAATGGGCCGAGCTGCCGGCGAACTACAAGGCGATCGTGCGCTCCGCCGCCGAGGCGGCGAATTCCGACATGATGGCCAAATATGACTACGTCAATCCGCCGGCCATCCGGAGCCTCGTCTCCAAGGGCGCGAAGCTGCGCCCGTTCTCGGCGGAGATCCTGAACGCCGCCTTCGACGCCTCGCAGGCGACCTATGCCGAGCTGAATGCCAGCAACCCGAAATTCAAGAAGGTCTATGACAGCATCGTCGCCTTCCGCAAGGACGCCTATCTGTGGGCGCAGATCTCGGAATATACCTTCGACAGCTTCATGATGGCCCAGCAGCGGGCCGGCAAGCTGTAGGCGTTGAGGGATAATTCCGCCGCTCTTAACTCGTCGCCCCGGCCGTTAGAGCCGGGGCCCACTCGACTCTCCGCGAGCACTATGCCGGCGGTTCCGCCAATGGGTCCCGGTCCGGCCTGACGGCCGCCCGGGACGACGGTGGGAGAGGTCCCATGCCACAACCCGCCTACCCGCAGAACATCCCCGGCTCCATCGATCCCCTGGGGCGGGTCCAAAGGCCCTTGCGGGAGGGGATCTCCACCAGCCGGCCATGCGCGTGCGACCTTGCGATAGTCGCGAGGCTCCGGGCGACACCGTAGAGCTTGCGCGCGGCGCTGACGCGGGCGCGGCGGTCCCAGGCGGCGGCGCCTTCGCGGCGGACGAGGCGGCCGATGTCGCGGTAGACGAAGCGGGCCGAGGCGATCGCCCAGGCCGAGCGGAAGGGCAGGAAGGCGATGCCGTGGCGGGCCGAGACATAGAAGCGGTCGCTCACCGCCAGCAGGCGCTCGGTCACCTCATGCACTTTTTGCCGGTTGGCGGGGTCGGCGATGGCCGAGCGCGGCACGCCCGCCTCCTCGAGCCAATCCTCCGGCAGATAGACGCGGCCGAGGGCGGCGTCCTCCATGACGTCGCGGGTGATGTTGGTGAGCTGGAAGGCGATGCCGAGGTCGGAGGCGCGGTCGAGCGTCGCTGCATCCTTCACGCCCATGATGACCGCCATCATCACGCCGACGACGCCGGCGACGTGGTAGCAATAGCCCAGCGTATCGTCGAGCGTCCGGTAGCGGCGCCCCTCGACATCCATGGCGAAACCTTCGAGATGGTCGAGCAGGTAGCGCTCGGGCACGCCGCGCTCGGCGACGACGCGGTGCAGCGCGCCGAACACCATCTCGTCCCAATCGCCCCGCACCGCCCGGCGCGTCGCTTTGCGCAATTCGGCGAGGCGCTCGGCGGGGGAAGCGGTCGCGGCGCGGCCCCCCGCAAAGCCCAGCTCCTGGCCGTCGATGACGTCATCGCAATGCCGGCACCAGGCGTAGAGCATATAGGCATGGGCGCGGGTTTCTGCATCGAAGAGCCGCGCGGCGGCGGCAAAGCTCCTGGACCCTTTTTCAATCCGTTCGCGGCTATATTCGACGATCTTATCCATTCGATTGACCTGCATCTCCGAACTGACTCGGCCTCAGACTGGCCTCCCTGATATGCGCCAAGGCCCTGGCGATGGGGACGGGCGGGCGGCCGATCAAAATGCGCGCCTTGTCGGCAGGTGACGAGGCGGCGCGGTAGAAGCGCTCGATCAGCGGCTCGGCCAGCGAATAGAACCGCTGCATGATTTCGTAGCGCTTGCCGGGCTCGGCGGCCAAAAACAGGAACCTGTTCAGCATGCGATAAAAGCCGCGCTGTTGCCAGAGCCGTTTGGAGAGGGCTTGCGTCAGGCTGGCGACGCTCGCCGTGGTGAGCTCGGGCAGCGCCGCGATGGCGTCGGCGGTGGCGACGGCGTCGGGCAGCGAATAGCCGGTCGTCGGATGGAACAGGCAGGCGCGCAGGCCGATCCGGGCGACGTCCGTGCCGACCTCGCGCCAGAAGGCGTCGATATCGCCGCCGAGCAGGATCGGCAGCGTGCCGGTCTCCTCGCGCAGGATTTGGGCGATGCGCCAGCCGCGCGCGGCGGCATAGGCTTCGATCTTGCGCCGGATCGCGGCGGGCTCCAGCGAGGGGCCGTCGGCGTAGTAGGTGTCCTCGATCAGGATGGTGTCCGCCGTGAAGGGCAGGGTGTAGACGAAGCGGTAGCCGTCATCCTGGCTGATGGCGGCGTCCATGATGACCGGGACCGTCTCGCCATGCGGCGCGGCGAGGCGCAACTCCAGGCCGATGAATTTCTGAAAGCCGAGGGCGAGCGCGGCGGAAGGCGCGGGGCCGCGCCCGTCGATGATGCAAGGGGCGGTCAGCCGCTCGCCTCCATCGAGCAGGACCGCCGAAGGCTCGAGTGCCGCGATGCGGGCGTTCAGCCGGATGCAGCCGCCGCCGAGCGCCGCCAGGGCGACGTGGTGCAGCGTGGTCGATGAGATGGATTGATAGCCGGCGTCGAGCCGGCGCGTATATTTTGGAAAGCGCACCACCTGACCGGGCCAGCGATAGGTAATGAAAGGCGCAATCCAGCTTGCCTGCGCCGGCGTCAGATCGGAGGCGTGACAGGACCAGGTGTGGTTGCCGCCGAGTTGGGCGCCGCCCTCGATCACCAGCAAGCGCAATTCCGGCCTCAGCGCCTTCAGCCGGCAGGCGGCGAGCGTCGAGGCAAGCCCGCCACCGGCGAAGATCACGTCGTGGTCGGTCATCGGGCGCGGGCCGGGCTGAGCGGAATCATTCGCTAATGTAACGGCACGCTCTAAGGAAAACTACAGCGGGATTTGCAGCTTCGCGGAATGCCTTGCTCAGCAATCCGGCGTGGACGAGCCGGCCCGGGGTTTACCCTCCCCGCCGGCCGGCAATGGTCGAGATATTTGCGATGGCGCCAGGGCGGCGCTTACTTGCTGTGAGGCTTGCTTTTGCTGATGCCGGCTTCGCGATTTTCTCTCAGGCGGCCGTCCTTCTGCGGGTCTTTTACGCGGCCTTGGCCGGTGTGGCGGGGTTTTACGCGCTTGAGCTTGGTGTCCGTCTCTGACATGCCGTTCTCTCCCAGTCATGCAGTCACGTTCGATTAACGAACACTGGCGAGGGTGGTTCCCATAATCCGGCAGGTTCTTGCCCTGGTTGTGGAAAAGCTGATTCGTCTTTCGCTGATCGGGCACTCAACCGCTTGTGCTCTGCCGCGCGGCATCGCACGCGGGGCAATGTGCTCCGGCGCGGTGCAGGAACAGCAGCGGCTCGGCGGCGAGATGGCCGAGCGCGGCTTCGGTGACGTGACGGGCGCGGAAGAGCCGGGCATGGGCGCGGCCGACGCGGCCTTCGGATTGCAGGCCGCGTGCGCGCAGCCAGTCATCGGCCAAGGCGAAGCGCTCGCAGCAATGGTCGTTCTCGGCATAGTCGATGCGGAGCGCACGGCCCTCGCGGAGCACGGTGCAGTGTTTCGGCGTGCGGTAGGGAACGCCCGCCATCAACTCGGCCAGATGCAGCGTCGTGTTGGCGTCATGCCCGACGCCGAGCAGCAGGATCTGACCGCCCAGATCGTGCACGCGGCCAACCGGGCTCGCCGGGATATGCGGCGGCAGCGGCAGGGGATCGGCGGTGATCGCGGCGGCGCGCGGCCCGATGGCGGCGAAGGCGTGCGGGTGGTCGCTGCGCAGGACGCCCGGCATTCGCCAGAACAGATCCGCGACGATGCCGAGATCGGACCCGGCGGGCGTCGTCAGCGGATCGAAGGGGGCATCATCGTCGCCCGTCATGGACGGCATCACCAGCGTGCCGTCCGGACCGAGCGCCTCGCGCAGTGCCGCGATCAGCCCGAGCGGGCCGGCTTCGACCGGCCGCGCCGCGCGCCAGGACATATGCACCAGCAGCACGCCGCCCGGGGCAACGCCAAGCGCGCGGAGTTGACCCGCAATCTCGGCCTGGCTCGGCTCGGGCATCAATTGGGGGCGAGGAATTTGACCAGCAGATTGGCGAATTCGTCCGGCTTCTCGATATTCGACAGATGCGCCGCGTCGAGAATGGCGAGCCGGGCGTCGGGCAGCGCCTCGACGATGGCCTCGCCCATGGCGGGCGGGGTGGCGGGGTCGAGCGCGCCGGCGATGACCAGCACGGGAATTCCGATGGCGGCGAGCTGGCCGCGCAGGTCCATGTCGCGCACGGCGGCGGCGGCGGCGGCATAGCCCGATGGCGGGATGCCGGCGACCATGGCGAGGAGCTTTGCCGTCAGCGCCGGATGGCTGGCCATGAAATCCTGCGTCAGCCAGCGCTGGATGATGCCGCCCGCCGCCGCCTGCATCCCCTCAGCCTCGATCAGCGCGATGCGCTGGTTCCACACTTCCGGCTGGCCGATATAAGCGGATGTGTTGGCGAAGACCGCGCGCCGCAAAAGTCCGGGCGCCTTCGCGCTCAGCCATACGCCGACCATGCCGCCGAGCGAGAGACCGCAATAGACCAGCGGCGCGAGCGCCAGTTCCGCGATCAGGTCCTGCGCGTCGCGGGCGATGCGGTCGATCGTGTAGGGGCCGTCCGGCACGTCCGAGGCGCCATGGCCGCGATTGTCATAGCGGATGACGCGGAAATGCTGCGTCAGGACCGGCATCTGCAGATCCCACATCTCGTGCGTCGTGCCGAGGGAATTGGACAGCAGCAGATTGGGCAGGCTGTCATCGCCGTCGATACGGTAGTGGATCGCGCAACCGTCGCTCATCGTCAGCATCGGCATGACAGCCTCCCTTAAAGAAATGGCAGAGCGCCGCTTAAGCGGCTTTTCGTTGATGGCGGGCGAAATCCTCGGGCGATTTCGCCAGCACATGGTCCTTCATCCAGGCGAGGAAGCTGTCGCGGTCGCGGGCGATGGCGTCCCAGGCTTTGTAGGCGCCATTGTCGCGCGGGTAATAGCCATGCGCGTAGGAGGGATAGGCGCCGCCCGGCACATGCGCGATCGCCCCGACCGTCCAGGACGGCAGGACGACCGAGTTCGGGCTGGGCGGATTGAGCTCTTCGACGATTTCCTCGACGGTGACAATCGAGCGTTTTGCCGCAAGCACCGCCTGCTTCTGCACGCCGACGATGCCTTCGATCAGGACATTGCCCTGCCTGTCGGCGCGCAGCGCATGGATGATCGCAACATCCGGCCGCAGGGCCGGGACGGCGGCCAGCTCCTCGCCGGTGAACGGGCAGCGGATGGTTTTGACCGCGCCATTATGCTTGTCCAGATCGACGCCGCGATAGCCGCGGAAGACGGCGAAGGGGATGTTGGCCGCACCCGCATCATAGGCGTGCGCCATGGCCGAATGGCTGTGCTCGGTAAGGGCGAGCGGCCCCGGCCAGTCATTTTCCACCGCGTCGCGGAAGCGGTGCAGCGAACCGACGCCGGGATTGCCGCCCCAGGAGAAGGTCATGCGCGCGGCGAGCCCCATGCCGATCATCTGGTCGTAGATCAGATCCGGCGTCATGCGGATCAGATGCAGATCGCGGCGGCGCTGGCGGATCAGCTCATGGCCGGCGGCGAAGGGGATGAGATGGGTGAATCCTTCGAGAGCGACGCTGTCGCCGTCTCGAACATTGTCCTCGATGGCAGCCGAGAGGCTGAGGAAATTGGCCATGCGCGCTTCCCGGCCTGGTGAGTCGTTCAGCTCAGGTTAACATAGTGGCGCGGAAATGCATCAGCGGCGGAGGGCCGGCAACGCGGCGCAATATCCGCCGCCGAATGCGCAATTGAAAGTGGCGTTACTTCTTCTTGCCGCCGGCCTGAGCGGCCTTGTTCTTCATCTGCGTCGCGGCGAAAGGGGAAGCCTCGGCGGCGACGGCTTTCGGCTTGACCGATTTCGGCTTCTTGGCCTCTTTATTGCTGCGTTTTTGTCCCTTGGACATCGTCGTCTCCTGTTTTCGCGAAACGTGGCGGACCGCTTGTCATGCCGGGCATAGCCCTCGGCATGGAATGAGACGCAGAATTTCTGACTTTAGTGGCAACATCCGAAATCAATCCGCTGCAAAGGGAGAAGAATTTCGGATATCCGGCGGGACATTCCCGGCTTCGCTCGCACGTTTGAGGACGCCCCGCAAGGCTCGTCTCATAGGTCCGGGAAATCATAACAAGTTTGCCGCGGCAGGCGGCGGCCATCGGGCTCCGTATTACCCCTTAGGGCCCAGCCCTTTCTCCCGCAGCACCGCGACCAGTTGCGCCATCACCGACAGCGCGATCTCCGCCGGCCCCTGCGCGCCGATATCGAGGCCGATGGGGGCGTGGATGCGGGCGAGCGCGTCGGCGGAAACCCCCATCGCCGCCAGCCGCTCGGCGCGCTTGGCGTGGGTGCGCGAGCTGCCGAGCGCGCCGACATAGAAGGCCTTGCTTTCCAGCGCGAGCCGCAGGGCGCCGTCATCGATCTTGGGATCGTGGGTCAGGGCGACGATGGCGGTGCGGCGGTCGATGCCGATCTGGGCGAGCGCGTCCTCGGGCCATTCGGTCACGAGATTGGCGTCGGGGAAGCGCTGCTCGGAGGCGAAGGCCGTGCGCGGGTCGACGATGGTGACGTCATGGCCGAGCATGCGTCCGAGCGGCAGGAGGAATTGCGCCGCATGCACCGCGCCAATGATGATGAGCCGCAGCGGCGGATTGAAGATGCGGATGAACACCTCGCCATCGGGCGATGCCACCGTGCCGCTGCGGTCGAGGCGGAAGCCGTCGGCGATCTCGGCGGCAAGCGCGGGGAACTCCCCGGCATCCTCCGGCGTGACGAGGCGCTGCTCGCCGGTCGCGAGCCAGGTCAGCAGCGCGACCGGCCGGCGCGCCGCGCGCGCGGTCAGGATGCCTTCGGCAAGATCTGTTTGCATGACTGCCTCGCCTCAAGCCGGTTCGAACGGCTCGACGAAGATGCGGATGCGCCCCCCGCAGGCGAGCCCCGCGCGCCAGGCCGTTTCGTCCTGCACGCCGAATTCGAGAAGCTTCGGCTTGCCGCTGGCGATGATGTCCACCGCCTCGGTAATCACGTCGCCCTCGACGCAGCCGCCCGAGACCGAGCCGAGGAAATTGCCCTCGCTGTCGATCACCAACTGGCTGCCGGTCGGCTGCGGGGCCGAGCCCCAGGTCTGCACCACCGTGGCGATGGCGAGCTTGCGGCCCTCGCCCTGCCAGGCAAGGGCCGTGGTCAGCATGTCGTCCGCGCTCATGCGCTCATCCTTTATCCTGAGCCGCCCGCAAGGGGGCCGTGAAATGTTTGCCGGATTATGCCACGCCCCGGCCGCGCCGGCACAAATGAATTCGCTAGATTAGATCACGTCCGCGTCAAAGAAATCCTTGCGCGCGAAAAGCCTTTGGTGTTCATGCCATAGTTTGGCACATACCGCACTGCAGCAGACGCCGCCGCACTATCCGCCTCCCTCCGAAATCATCAGGATCGCACGATCCGGGAGGTCCACCGCTCCGGCCCGCCGGTGGGGAGTTTTACGATGAGACTTGGAAAGCATATCGCCGTCATCGGCGCCGGTGTCGTGGGGCTGGCCATCGCGGTCAAGCTGCGGCGCGAGGGCTACCGCGTCAGCCTGTTCGACGCCGAGCCGCCCGGCAGCCAGACCTCCTCCGGCAATGCCGCGCTGATCATGACGGCGCAGATCGGGCCGCTCTCCGCGCCCGGCCTGTGGCGCAGCGTTCCAGGAATGCTGTCCGACCCGAACGGGCCGCTGGTCGTCGACTGGAAACACCTGCCGCGGCTGATGCCCTGGTTCGTGCGCTTCCTGCGCAACAGCACCTGGAAGCGCTATGAGGAGATCGCCGAGACGCTGGCGCCGCTGGTGACGCGCTCGTTCGATTCCTGGCTGACCCTGGTCGGCCCGCATGAGGGCGCGCGTCTCTTCCGCCGCGACGGGCTGCTCTATGTCTTCAAGAGCCAGAAGACGTTTCGCGGCGCCCAGAAAGACGCCAATTTCCGCGCCCGCTACGGTGTGCCCTCCGAGGTCATTCCGGCCGAGGAGTTGCGGCAGATGGAGCCCTCGCTCGGCGGCAATCTCGTCGGCGGCCTGCTCTATCCCGATAGCGGCCATTGCACCGATCCGGTGGCGCTGTCCAACACGCTCGCCAGCGCCTTCCGCACCGGCGGCGGCGAATTCAAGCGCAGCAAGGTGCGCCAGCTCGCCGTCGGCCCGAACGGCACCGTCCGGGTGGTGACCGACGAGGGCGAAGTCATCGTCGATGAAGCGGTGGTGGCGGCCGGGATCTGGTCGCCGCCGCTGGTGAAGCCGTTCGGCGTCCGGGCGCTGCTGGCTGCGGAGCGCGGCTACAACATGACCTTGCGCGACCCGCAGATCTCGCTGCGCCTGCCGATCTGCGCCGGCGACGACAAATTCGTCATCACGCCGCTCAGCAACGGCATCCGCCTCGCCGGGACGGCCGAATTCGCCGGCCTCAACGCCCCGCCGAACTGGCGCCGCTCCGACATTCTGCTCGAGGCGGCCAAAACCATCCTGCCCGAGATCGACGGCGCGGAGACGGCGACGCGCTGGATGGGCGCGCGCCCTTCGACACCGGATTCATTGCCGATCATCGGCCGCACGCCGAAGAACCCGAACATCATCTGCGCCTTCGGCCACAGCCATCTCGGCCTGACGCTTGGCGCGGTGACCGCCGAGCTGGTCGCCGATCTGGTCGGCCGGCGCGGCCCGAATACCGGCATTGCCGCGCTGCGGCCGGATCGGTTCTAGCCGGACCGCATTCGCCGCGGCCGCGCGTGACGTTCCCTCAACCTCTGTCCTCGCCGCAGCCCCGCCCTCTCCCAAGGAAGACCTTTGCAAAACTTCGATTCCTTCGCCCCGGCCGTTAGAGCCGGGGCCCACTCGCCTCTCCGCTTGCCGCAGCAATAGCGGAAATATGATTGGGTCCCGGCTCGGCCTGACGGCCGTCCGGGACGACGGGGAGAGGACTTTCGATACGCAAAGGTCTCCAAGGGGAGAGGGTGGCGCGCGTCAGCGCGCCGGGTGAGGGGGTAACGCCTCTCGTTTTTCGATGTCCGTCCTACCGATAGGGATTACCCCCTCACCCTAACCCTCCCCCATAGGAGAGGGAACTCGGCTGAGATGGTTTCGGGCGTAGGTTTTGCCGCTCAGACTGGTCGCGCTCCAGAAGCAGAAGCGCGGAGCTGCTTCCGGCCCCGCGCTTCGATGCGTTGGCTTATGTCGCGGCGGAGACCCGCCGGCGCCTGAGCATGTAGCCGACGCCGATGACGATCGCGGCGCCTGCTGCGGCGGCGACGTAATGCAGGCTGTGCAGCGCCTCCGAGCCCATCGCCTCGGCAAGGATGCCGTGCAGGCCGGGATCGGTCACGATCAGCTCGCCCGCGATCCAGCCGAGCAGGCCGGCGCCGGCCCAGACCAGGATCGGGAAGCGGGTCAGCAGCGACATCACCAGGGCGGCGCCGACGATGATCAGCGGGATGCTGAGCGCCAGCCCGAACACGAACAGCGCCACATTGCCCTTGGCGGCGGCGGCGATGGCAATGACATTGTCGAGGCTCATCACCAGATCGGCGAGCGCGACGATGCGTACGGCGCTCCAGAGCTTGGCGCTGCTCTCGACATGGGTTTCCTCTTCCTCGGGCAGCAGCAGCTTGACGGCGATGAAGAACAGCGCCAGACCGCCGGCCAGTTTCAGGAAAGGCAGGGCCATCAGAGTGGAGATGATCAGCGTGAACACCACGCGCATCAGGATGGCGACGCCCGCGCCGAGCAGCATGCCCCACATGCGCTGACGCGCCGGCAGGCTGCGGCAGGCAAGCGCGATCACCACGGCGTTGTCGCCGGAGAGAAGGATGTTGATCCAAATGATCTGCAGCACACCGACCCAGAATGTCGGCCGGTGCATATCGAGCCACACGGCGTCAAAGGCGGCGCCCCAGGACGCCGGATCCAACAAATCGATCATAGAACTCAACTGCTTTCCGTTCGCCGCAAGGCCCATCGGCCGCAGCAGGTGAGGAAACCCCCCAAATACCGGATGTGGGTGTGCTTCCCGACAATTACGATAAAGCGAGCGCTGTCCGGCGTGAGAACTCGGTCAGCGCCGCTAAACCGCAGCTCATACTAACCGGTAATTTCACTATCCGAGAAGCACAACGCAATCTCAAGCGCCGCATTTTCAGCGCTGTCCGAGCCATGTACCGAATTTCGCTCAATATTTTCAGCGAATTCTTTCCGAATGGTGCCCGGAGCCGCGTTTGCGGGATTTGTCGCACCCATGATTTCACGGTTTTTCGCCACAGCATTCTCGCCTTCGAGCACCTGCATGACGATCGGTCCGGAAGTCATGAAGGCGACGAGTTCGCCGTAGAACGGGCGTTCCTTGTGCACTTCGTAGAATTTCTTGGCCTGGTCCTCGGTCCAGCGCACGCGCTTTTGCGCAACGATGCGAAGGCCGGCATCTTCGAACTTGGAGATGATCTTGCCCGTCAGATTGCGCGCTGTGGCGTCGGGTTTGATGATGGAGAAAGTGCGTTCGACTGGCATGGGTTTATCCTGTCCGGGTTTGGCCTGAAGTCCGCTTATATCGGGGGCTTTCCGTGGCCGCAAGGCCGCAGGGGGCCGAATTTTCATCCAATCTGGCGTGTTTTGGGTATTCCGTCCGTGGGATTCAAAAAGCCAGAGGAAATCAAGGCCATGAAGCTATTTGGCGTCGTCACAACGCTCGGATTCGCGGGCGTGCTGGCGCTGGGCGCGGCGGTGCTGTTCGCGCGCCGTCCGGCCCTGCTCAGCGCGCTCGTCGCGGAGGGTGGAGCAGTGGTCGAGACGGGCATTGCCTATGGTCCTGGCACGCGCCGGCGGCTCGACATCTACCGCCCGGCGGATGCTTCGCCCGGCGGTCCGATCGTCCTCTTCCTTTATGGCGGAAGCTGGCGCAGCGGCGAGCGGGACCTCTATCCCTTCCTCGGCGCGGCGCTGGCGAAGCGCGGCATCACCGTGGTGGTGCCCGATTACCGGCTGTTCCCCCAAGCGTCGTTCCCCGGCTTCGTCGAGGATGCGGCGCTCGCCTATGCCTGGACCTGGCGCAATCTGGCCCGCGCCACCGGCCGGCCGATCGCGCTGATCGGCCATTCGGCGGGCGCCCATATTGCGGCCCTGCTCGCTTTCGACGCGCGTTACATCGCCGCCCAGGGCGCCGGCATCCCGCGGCCGGCCGCCTTTGTCGGCCTCGCCGGTCCCTACGCCTTCGACCCCACCACCTTTCCATCGACCAAGGACATCTTCGCCACCGCGCCGAATGCCGATGCCGCGCGCCCGGTGGCCTTCGCGCGGGGCGATGCGCCGCCGTCCCTGCTGATGCACGGCCTGGATGACGATACGGTCGAGCTCTACAATCTGCGCGACATGGTCGAGGCGCTGCGGGCGAAAGGGGCCGATGTCGAAAGCGTCGAATTTCCCCGCATCGGCCATTTCGGCATCGTGCTCGCCATTGCCCGGCCGTTCCGCTGGCGCGCGCCGGTGCTGGACAAGACGGTTGCATTCATTCTGCGGCACGCTGGCGCATCCGCCCGGACCGCGAGGCGCGCCGATGCCGCCATCCGCTGAACGGCGCTTGTTGCAAGCGGCCGTCGCCACCGGCGCCCTGGTCCCCGTCCTCGCGGGGCTTGCCGGCATTCTGCTCGGCCCGCGCTTCGCCGACAGCGCCGCCGTGGCGGACCTCGCGCTCGACAGCCATTTCCGCTATCTTTCCGGGCTCTTGCTCGGCGTCGGCCTCGCCTTCTGGAGCACCGTGCCGGGGATCGAGCGCCACGGGGCCCGCTTCCGCCTGCTGACGCTGATCGTGGTCATCGGCGGCCTCGCGCGGCTCGGCGCGCTCACGGCGGGCGTCCCGCCGATACCGATGCTCGCGGGGCTCACCATGGAATTGATTGCCACACCACTCCTGTGTTTATGGCAAGCGCGCGTGGCGAATGCTTTTCATGGGAACTAACACCATGTTATCCCGGACACCAAATCACCAGTTCCGGACCCATGCTGCACATCAACGATCTCACCTACCGCATCGAAGGCCGCCTGCTCTTCGACAAGGCGACCGCCGCGATCCCGAGCGGTCACAAGGTGGGCATTGTCGGCCGCAACGGCACCGGCAAGACGACCTTGCTCCGGATGTTGCTCGGCGGCCTGTCGCCTGACGATGGGAGCCTGTCCTGGCCGAAAGCGGCGCGGGTCGGCGGCGTCGCCCAGGAAGCGCCGGGGGGTCCGCGGAGCCTGATCGACACGGTGCTCGCCGCCGACAAGGAGCGCGACAGCCTGCTCGCCGAAGCCGAGACTGCCACCGATCCGGGGCGCATCGCCGACATTCAGCTTCGCCTGAACGACATCGGCGCCCATTCCGCGCCCGCCCGCGCCGCGCAGATCCTCGCCGGCCTCGGTTTCGACGAGGACGCCCAGCAGCGCCCCTGCGCGGAATTCTCCGGCGGCTGGCGGATGCGCGTGGCGCTCGCCTCGGTGCTGTTCACCGCGCCCGACATCCTGCTGCTCGACGAGCCGACCAACTATCTCGACCTGGAAGGCACGCTCTGGCTGGAAAACTTCCTCGCCGCCTATCCGCATACCGTGCTGATCGTCAGCCATGACCGCGACCTCCTCAACAAATGCGTCGGCCATATTCTGCATCTGTCGGAGGGCAAGCTGACGCTTTACACCGGCGGCTACGACACATTCGAGGAAACAAGGCGCGAGCGGCAGCGGCTGGAATTGAAGCTGAAGAAGAAGCAGGACGATGCGCGCAAGCATATGGAAGCCTTCGTCGAGCGCTTCCGCGCCAAGGCGTCCAAGGCCACCCAGGCGCAGAGCCGGCTGAAGGCGCTGGCCAAGATGAAGCCCATCGCCGCCGAGATCGAGAACGACGTCAAGCCGCTGCGCTTTCCCAGCCCGCAATCCAAGCTCGGCAACCCGCTGATCCGCATCGAGGATGCCAGCGTCGGCTATGCCGATGGCAAGCCGGTGCTCCGGAATCTCGACCTGCGGCTCGACAGCGACGACCGCATCGGCCTGCTCGGCGCCAACGGCAATGGCAAATCCACCCTCGCCAAGCTTTTATGCGGACGGCTGGATCTGCTGGCGGGCACGCGGCGCGCCTCCAACAAGCTCACCTTCGGCTATTTCGCCCAGCATCAGCTCGACGAGCTGAACCCGCAGAAATCGGCCTATGACCACATCGCCGCGATGATGCCGGACGCAACCGAAGCGCAGAAGCGCGCCCGCACCGCCGCCGCCGGCTTCGGCTACGACAAGGCCGACACCGCCGCCTCGAAATTGTCCGGCGGCGAGAAGGCTCGGCTTTTGTTCACACTGGCTGCGTTTAACTCTCCCCATCTGCTCATCCTGGACGAGCCGACCAATCATCTCGATGTCGACAGCCGCGAGGCGCTGATCCATGGGCTCAACGATTATGAGGGCGCCGTCATTCTGATCAGCCACGACCGGCATCTGATCGAGGCGACCGCCGACCGGCTCTGGCTGGTGCGCGACGGCACGGTCACGCCCTACGACGGCGATCTGGAGAGCTACAAAAACGAATATCTCGCCCGCGCCCGCGATCAGCGCCGGGGCAGCGGCGGCGGGGGCATGAACGGGCAGGCCAATCGCAACCGGCAGGAGGAACGCCGCGCCGCCGCCAATGCCCGTGCTGAATTGGCACCGCTCAGAAAGCGAATCGACCACTATGAGCGGGAGATCAAAGAGTTGACAAAAAAGATCGCTCAACTCGACCGCGCACTTGCCGAGGAAGGTCTCTACGAGCAGGCGCCGGAAAAGGCATTGAAGCTGATGAAGGATCGCGGTGTGCTGGCGAAAAACCTTGGCGAGACGGAAATTCTCTGGCTGGAGGCGTCCGAACATTTCGAGCGGGCCCAGCGCGAGCAGCAAAGCATGAGTACGCCCTGATGAGGCAGGTCTGATGCCGAGGATCATGGCAGCGCTCCGCGCCGGGCTGATGGCGGTTGCCTTCGCCGGGGCGCTTGGCGGCGGCCTGGCCGTCAAGGCGGCCGACATGGAAGAAACGCCGGGCGCCGATGCCAAGCTGGCGGTGAAGGAAAGCCGCATCTGCACCGAGAGCTGCATTTCCGATTGCCGCGCCGAACGCAGCGAATGCGACGGCGCGAAGAAGGACATCAACTATTGCCGGGTCACCTTCCAGATCTGCGCGAGGCGCTGCGTGGTCGCCTGCAGTCCGCGTTGAACTGCGGGGCGGTTCTTGGGTTATCTGTCCGGATTCCAAGCTCACCGCCTGGGAGGGCCGCGTTCGGGGAGAGCGGCAGGCTAAATCGGCCTCAAAGTGTGGCTCGCATAAACTTGTCATTGCCGCGAAAGCGGAATTCCGTACGCCGCAGCGGTCGTGATTAACTCAGGGGGCGAACCCGCAAGTTTGCCTCGCGGGGATGACAAAAAGGGGCCCGCATCCGCTATCCGCCATCCGGCAGGATCCGGAAACCCTCTGGCGCCGCGCCCCCTTCCTGGATGATCTCCACCCGCTCGACCCGCGCCCCCGGCGGCCCCTTCCGGCAGCGCGCGAGCATGTCCGCGACCGCTTCGGTCTCGCCGTGGAACAGCGCCTCCACCGAGCCGTCCCGGCGGTTTCTCACCCAGCCGTCGAGGCGAAGCTCTCCGGCCTGCCCCGCGGTCCAGGCGCGGTAATAGACGCCTTGCACCCGTCCCTCGATGCGCAAATGCACCGTTCGCCGCGCTTGCCTCATCGACGCGCCTCCTTCGCCGCTCCGCGCGCGGCCGGAAATCGCGGCTCAAGCCTGTGGATCGGTTGACTATATCCTATCAAAGGCATAATTTGCCCGCATCATTGCAAATCATCAGACATTTTATTCAAAGTTGCTTGGCACCATTTGATTCGGCACTGCAGAGATCGTGTTTATGTCTAAGAACAGAATGCCCGGCGTTGACAGTCGAACCGATCGCGAGACCTTTGGCCATAATTTTCGCGAAGCGCGCATCAAGGCAGGGCTCAGCCAGCGCGACGTCCACCGCGAGACCGGCGTGGCGCAATCGCATATTTCCGAGATCGAGACCGGCGTGTCCAACATATCCATCGATACCATGGTCAAGCTGGCGAGCGTGGTGAACCGGCCGCTCTGGAAGCTGTTCAAGCCCACGCCGTCGAAATCATGAGCGATTTCCGCGCTCTCGGCGCCATCCTGCTCGCGGCCGGATTTTCGCGGCGGATGGGCGGCGGCAACAAGCTACTGCGGCCGCTCGGCGGGCGGCCGCTGATCGCCCATGCGCTGGAGCGGCTGGACGGCCTGGGGCTCGGGCAGCTCATCGTCGTGGTGGGCGACAGCGCGGACGCCATCGCGCCGCTGCTGCCCGCATCCGCGACGCTCGTGCGCAACGGCCGTGCCGCCGAGGGCATGGGCCGTTCGCTCGCGGCCGCCGCCGCCGCGCTCGATCCGTCCTTGCGCGGCGTCTTCATCGCGCTTGCCGATATGCCCTTCATCGAGGCCGGCGATTTCGGCAAGCTTGCCGGCGCCCTGGCCGCCGGGGGCGATGGCGCCATCTGCATCCCCATGCATGACGGCAGGCGCGGCCATCCGGTGCTGTTCGGCCGCGCCCATTTTCCGGCGCTGGCGGCGCTCTCGGGCGATGCCGGCGCCCGCGCGCTCATCGCCGCAAGTGACAAAGTCCACGAAATCGCCGGATGCTCGGACGGAGTACTGATCGACGCCGACGATCCCGCCGCTTTCGCGGCCGCCGAGAGACATCTTGAGAGCCGTCAGCGCCAGCTTAAGTAATTTCGCAAATTCATTGCGCAAACGCGGCGAAAGCGCCGGTGGTTATTGACTTAATCCCGACTCGGGTTGAAGTTGATCAAGAGCGACGCAGCGGCGAATCCCAACGCTCCCAAAAAAATCCAATGGCTGCTGAACGTTCGAGGCGCGATCGCACAATCGGGGGCCCCTCACTAGCTGTTGTAGCAATCACCCAAGGAGATACGTCCATGCAGGAAATGCCCCAGTTCGGCGAGATGCCGGAATCGATGCGCAATATCATGAAGGCGAGCATCGATCAGGCGCGCAAAGCCTTTGAAACCTTCATCTCCGCCAGCCAGCAGGCGATGCAGAATTTCGACGCCCCCTCCAATCCGGCCACGGACGGTCTGAAGCAGCTCAACGAGAAGATCGCCGAATTCACCCGCCTCAACGCCGACGCCAATTTCAGCTTCGCGCTGAAACTCGCCGATGCCAAGCAGCTCAATGAAGTCATCGAGATGCAGAACGCGCATGTCCGCGAGCTGATGGAAACCTACGCCAAGCAGATCGAGGAGCTGCGCGCGCTGACCTCCAGGGTGGTGCAGGAGAGCGCCAAGTCGGTGCAGGCGAGCATGCCCAACGTGTCGGGCAATTGAGGCGCTTCCGTCCCGGTTGACCCGGACTGGGCGAGGCTCTAATGGCTAAAGCGGCGGACACGGGGTTCGCCGCTTTCTTGTTGGCCCTTGCGCGGAGCGGGATGAGGGGATGATGCGGCTGATCTACCGGCTGATCGGTTTGGCGGTGCTGCTGGTGGCCGGCGTGCATCTCTATTTCTACTGGACGGTCGGCACGTTCGATCCCTGCCGCGCGGCGGTCTTGCGCATCGTGCAGAAGCAGCGCGAGGCGGGGCAGGATCTCACCGCCGGCATCGGCGTGCTGTTCGGCCGCCAGCTCGAAGACAGCCTGCGCGCCGAGGGCGTTCTGACCTGCTACCGCTCCGCCCTGCGCGGCGAAGCCCCCGAGCTGGAATTGCAGATTTTACGGCGCTAGCCTCCCCTCAGACGAAATCCCCGCGAAAGCGGGGATCCAGTATTCACAAACTCGAATGAGCGTTCTGCCCAACCTTCTACGCTGCGGCGTACTGGGTCCCCGCTTTCGCGGGGATTACGAAAAGGTTGGTCCTTACGGCCCTGCCGCCGCCGTTTTCTCGGGCTCGTCGCCGCCGCGTCCGGTGAAGACGAAGCGGCCGTAGAAATAGCTGATGCCGAGCAGGCTCAGCCCGAGGCCCAGGAACGAGAACACCCGGTAGAGGCCGGTCAAGCTCCCCGCATCCATCAGGAATACCTTCGTCACCGTCACCAGCAGGATCGCCAGCGAGGCGTAGCGCAGGAGCTGGCTGCCCTTCAGCGTGCCGTAGAAGAGCAAGCCCAGCGCAAAGACCAGCCAAGCGGCGGAGTAGCTGTAGAATTCGGCGTCGGTGGTGACATTCCCGTTCAGCACCGGCCCCTGATAGAGCTTGCGGATGTCCAGGCTGATCCAGGCGAAGGCCAGCACCAGCGTCAACGCCCGCGCCCACCGCGCGAACGCCATCAGCCGCATATTGCCCGACAGCCGCAATTCCGACGCGGCCAGCCACGTCCACAGGATCGGCAGCGCATAGGTCAGCGTCAGTGCGTCAAACGGCTGCGTGCCGGCGACCGCGCCGCCATACCAGAGCGGGTTCTTGATGATGAGGTCGAAATAGACCAGCCGGAACAGCGAGACGGCCACCAGCAGCACGCCGCTCTGGAAGAAGGCGCTGCGTCCGAAGACGCGTCCCGCGACGAGGCAGGCGAGGCCGAAGACGAACAGCACGTTGGTAATCAGTCCGCGCTCGGCGAAGCTGGCCCTGGCGAACAGCACGTCTTCGCCGGGATGGAACAGCTTGGCGGTGATGTAGAAGCCCCAGACCGCGATCAGCGCCACCGAGCCGAATTCCAGCACGCGGATCAATAGCCCGTCGCCGCCGCGCCGCAGCGTATAGGCCGCGAGCAGGAACAGCACGGCGGGCAGCGCCAGATGGAAGCTCGGGAAATCCACGATCGGGATGCTGCCTTGCGCGTTCAAGCTGATGTCGAAGAGGGCGTTCGCGGCGAGTTCGGCGAGCAGCAGGATTTGCGGCAGCAGAATGAAGGCGAAGGTCAGCCCGAGCAGCCCGGCGATATAGCGCAGCGAGGGCATTTCCGTCCGCGTCGAGATCCAGGCCACGGCGAGCAATTCGGCGGCGATGGCGACGGGCAGGAAATTCCTGTCGAGTTCGAGGAAGAAGGTCAGGGCGACGAAGGCGCTGGTGGCGAGCGCGTAGATCGCCAGCACGCGCTCCTTGGCGAGCGATTGCGGCAGGCGGCGCGCGGCCCACATGGCAGCGCCGAAGAACAACAGCGCCAGCGCCATGGCGATGCTGCCCCAGACATGCGGGACGGCGGCGGCGGTTTGTTTGACCGCATCCACCAGCGGCTCGACCGGCTCGCGCGAGGGCGGCACATCGATGGCGAGCGGGGCGGGCGGCTCCGGCGCAGCGGGCGTCAGGCGGAAATAGGCGATGAGGAAATAGCCCAGCGCCGTCGAGGCCGAGAGGCCCGCCCACAGGATCGGCGCGGTGGCGCTCGATACTAGGAGAAAGCCGCTCGTCACATAAAGCGCGGCGAAGGCCATCAGCGCGACGATGAATTCGCGCTCGCTGCCGGGCGTCCAGCCCGCCAGCATGATGGCGTTGATCGCCATAGCCGCCCAGGGCGCGAAGCCGTAGAGCCGCGTGTCGAAGAAGGCCAGCGCCACCGCGCCGACCGCGAGCAGGCCGAACAGCATCCACTCCTGCAGGCCGAAGCTGGCATTGAAGGCCAGCGCCGCCATCAGCCCCATCGCGCCAGCGACGCTGATGACGTTGAGCGCCATCGCCCGGTTGCGCCAGGAGAGGACGTCGCGCCAATCGTCGATGATGGCGGTCTCCTCGGCGAAGCGCTGGCGGGTGGCGGCGACCATGGTCGCGGCGATGGCAACGACGAATAGGCCCATCCATAGGCTGCCTGCCTGGGCCGCCCCGCCCGAGAAGATGAAGGCGAGAGCCCAGCCGAAGGCGAAGAGCAGGGCGGGGAAGGAGATCCACCACCAGCCCTGCCGCCGGATCACGATCATCAGCGCGGCGAAGACGAAATAGAGATAGGTGAAAAAGAGGAAGGATGAGGGCTCGTTCGAGGTGATGAGCGCGGGCGTCAGGAAGCCGCCGACGAGGCCGAGCAGCGCGATCGGCGGTCCGTGCCGCAGCGCCAGCACCACGGCGAGCGCGGTGGTCGCCGCCATGGCGAGGAAGCCGAGGAAGGGCGGGAAGAGCTGATAGAGCGCGGTCGCAGCGTAGGACGAGACATAGAGCACGGCGATGCCTGCTCCGGCGAGCGCCTGGGCGATGCGGTAGCTCTCGGTTCCCGCCGTGCGCGCCGAGACGAAGCGCGCCCCCGCCAGCAGCGCGAGGCCGAGCAGGCCGCCGAGCGTGACGCGCAGATGCGGTCCGATCAGGTCGTTCTCGATGGAATATTTGACCAGGAAGAAGCCGGCGAAGGCGATGGCGATGCCGCCGATCCAGACCGGTAATACCGCGCCGAATTGCCTCTCGAGCCCGCCCTTGCCGAGCGAGGACCAGCGCGAGGCGGGCGCTGACGCCGCGCCTTCGCTCGCCGCCGCGACCGGCGGGGCGGGCTCCTGCGGCGGCGTTTCGGGCATGTCGTAATATTCGACGGCCGTTGTGGCGGGCGGCTCCTCCACAACAGGCGCTCCGCCTTGCAGGCGCGCGATCTGGCGTTTCAGGCTGGCGATTTCGGCGGCTTGCAACGCCGAGGCCCGTTCAAGCCGGCTGGCGCGCCGGTGGGCGAACGCGCCGAGGATCCAGGGCCCGAGCAGCAGCGCCAGAACCAGAACGACGAAGAAGCCCCAATCATCCATCTGCGCCGCCTCTTCCTCGGTCCCGGTGGGGCGCGGTCAATGCGCGCTGCCGTTCCCATCGCCGTCGCCCTCGCCCGGGGCCTGACTCTCGGAGGGATAATCCCGGACGCTCATTGGCTTGGCAGGCCCGGCCGGAGGCGGCGCCATCCGCTCCTTGAGCGCCGCTTTCACCCAATCTAGATCGCGAAGATGAATATCCGCCTGCGGGTAGGGGATGGTGACGCCCTTCGCCCGGAACGCCTTCAGGATGGCGATGCGCAGATCGGTGCGCACCGAGAAGGAGCGGTTGATATTGGCGAGGTAGACATAGAGTACGAAGTCCAGCGAACTGGTGCCGAAACTCTCGAAGAACACGAAGGGCGCCGGGTTGGACAGCACCTGCGGATGAGCGTCCGCCATCTCCAAAAGAATATCGCGCACCTCTTCCGGGTCGCTGTCGAAATGCACGCTGACGGCGACCGGCATCCGCCCGGTGTCGTTATGCAGCGTCCAGTTCTTCACCATGTCCGAAATCAGCATCGAATTCGGCACGATGACATTGGCGCGGTCGAAGGTCTCGATCTCGGTCGAGCGGACGCTGATGCGGCGCACGATGCCTTCATGGCCACCGACGATGATCCAGTCGCCGACCTTGATCGGGCGCTCGGCGAGCAGGATCAGGCCGGAGACGAAATTGTTGATCACGCTCTGCAGGCCGAAGCCGACGCCGACCGACAAGGCGCCCGCCACGATGGCGAGATTGGAGAAATCCAGCCCGGCATAGGAGATGGCGAAGATCGCGGCGAGCGCGACGCCGAGATAGCCGACGCCGGTGCGGATCGAATGGCGCAAGGCATGATCGATGCCGGCGTGCTCCAGCACATTGGCGTCGAGCCAGGCCTGAAAGATCTTGGCGGCGACATAGCCGAGGAAGAACAGCGTCAGCGCGGCAAGGATCGCGGCGATCGAGACGCGCATGCCGCCGATGTCGAAGCCGAACAGAGCCTGCCGCAACCAGGCGCCGATATCGTGCCAGTCAAAACCCCAGAGCAGGAGGATGAACGGCGCGGCGGCGATGATGATGGCGGCCTTCAGGATCAAGGTCGGGGGCAGAGCGATGCGCTCGCGGCGCTTCTCGTCGAGGCCGAGATTGGCCTTCATCCAGGCGCCGGGAACGGTTGCGTCGTCGGCGATGCTCTCGCTGAGGGCGCTCACCCAGACGATCAGCAGATAGGCGATGATGACGACGGTGCTGGTGACGACGAGCTGTCCGGCGATGAAGCGGGCGAGCGAGACATAGCCGATCAGCGCCGCGCCGAGGATGGCGAGCGCCACCAGCCACAGCACCAGCCGGACGATGGCCGGTCCGATCGGGCGCGGCGGGCTGCCGGGCTCGGCGGCCGGCTCCTTGATGAGCAGGATCGAGACGATCAGCCCGGCGAACAGCATCGAGGAAATGAAGCTCTGCCCGACACTGACCGAGAACGGCATGCCCGCCGTCTGGGCCAGCGTGCTGATGAAGAAATCGAGGCCGAAGGCTGCCGCGAGCACCATCACCCGGAAATACAGCTTGCGCGCCGGGGCGTCGGAGAGTTTCAGCAGCCGCCATCGCGGGCGGCTGATGGCCAGCGTGGTCTTGGTCACCGCCTGCACGCTGACGATGATGACGATGCCGGCGATGGCGGCTTCGACGAGCTGCTTGCCGGTGCCGGCGAGCAGGCCGGTCTCATCGAGGCATATATAAAGAAAGGTGCAGGCGATCGCCGTCGGCAGTGAGCGCAGCAGCGTGACCCGTCCCGCCGACGCCGCGCGCCGCCATGCGGAGGGCGCGGTCTCGGGCTCGCTCCAGTCGCGGTAGCGCTGGACGCCGCGCCAGGCGGCAAGGCTGAGCACGGCCCACAGCGTGAAGGCGGCGGCAATCAGCGTCACGAACAGCGCGCGGTCGGGCAGGACCTGCCACCAGACCGTGACCATCTGCCGGACGCGTGCGAGCGCGGCCGGCGCGTCGGCGGCGATCTCGCGCCAGAGCGTCGGCGAGAGCGGGCTGCGGCCGCGCTCCAGAACGCGGTGCCCGAACAGGTCGCGCCGGATGTCGCGGGCGCGATCCGCGAGCGTTTCGGCACGCAGCAGCGCTTCCCTGGCCGCCTTCAGCGCGCCGGTCAGATCGCCGAGCGTGCGCCGCAATTCCGCGCGTTGCTCGGCGACGGCCTGCGGCTCGGGCGGCTCGGCCCCGGCGGGCGCGGCACCGAGACTGGCCAGCCGTGCCTCGATGAGCGGGACTTGCGGGGCATGTTCGGCGACATAGGCGTCGATACGCCCGCGCAGCGCGGTCAGCTCCTGGCGGATGTCGTCGAGCGCGGTTTGCTCGATGGTGGGGCCGCTGAGCCGCGCCGAAATGGCGGTCAGCGCCGCGTCCCAGAGCGCGATCGGTTCGGAAATGCTGGTTGGCGGCTGCGTCGGGGCCGCGATGCCGGCTTGCCCGCCGGGCTGCGCCGCCGGTTGCGCGATGGCGGGCGATGCAACCAGCAGTCCGGCAAGCGCGGCGAGGATGGACGCGTAACGCCGCACCGCGCGGGCGCCGGTCATGGCGTCAATTCGGCTGTTCGCGCTGCATGATGATGGGAGCCTCGTCGGCCGGCGGGCCGAACGGGCGATGGCTGGCCATGCCGTCGGTGCTGAGGCCGTTCGGCACGCGCACCGTCACCGGGATGCCGGTCTCGATCACCATATCGACCGGGCCGCCGATCATGATGAGGTGCTCGACATTGTCGCGCCGGATCAGCATCAGCCGCCGGCGGCCGTCGACCGCCGAAGTCTCGATCACGCCGAGCCGCCGGATCTTGGGCTGGAAGAATTTGATCTCGCCGAAGCCCGCCCCCTGCTGCGAGATCCAGAAGGCAAGTCCGCCCAGCGCCACGAAAAGCGCAAAGATAATGATGATGGTGACGCTGTCGAACATGCGATCGCCTTTCCCAACACGCTCGCCGCTCCGCCGGACGGCCGGCGTGAGGTCGCCTCGCGCTCCCCTTGGCGGACCCCGCCCCAATTTTTGGGTGCCCACCCTGCTTTTGCCGGTATAGCCTCTCTTGGGTGTATTTTTAACTGCTAAGTTCGATCCATAGCCGCGCGGATTGTCTAATTTTTGCAAAGAGGCGGATCGGCCACCGCCGGCGCCTGTTCATTTCGCCGGGAGAACGGATAGCAAACACGAAGAATCGGATAGAGTGCCGCCATGATTCAGGGCCGAAGCAACCCGCAAAGCACCGCGCAATTTCTCAGCCGCGATCCGCAGGACCGGACCCCGATCCGCCGTCTGGTCGGCTTTGTCGCCGCGATGCTGGGCGCCGTGGTGCTGGCGATCGCCCTGCGCGACCAGGCCGCCGCCCTAGTAATGGGCGTCTTCGCGCTGCTGGCGGCGGTCGGCGTCGCGGCGCTGTTCTCGGCGGCGGCGGGTTTCCTGCATTTCGGCCTGAAGGCGCAAGGGACCGCGCCGGACCTGTCGCGGATCTATGCGGAATATGCCAGCCAGGGCGTCGCGGTAACGAATAAGGACGGCTCGACGCTTTACGCCAATTCGGCCTATCGCCAGCTCACCGGCGCGACGGATCAGGCGCCGTTCAGCGTCGAATCCGCGCTCGTCCGGCATTTCGGCGGCTCAGAGCCGCTGTTCCGGCTGATCCGCGCCGCCCGCCGGGGGGAACCGGCGCATGAGGAATTCCAGGCGCTCGGCTCGCTCGGCGCCGGGCGGTGGCTGCGAGCCTCGGTGCGGCAGGTCGCGCCGCCCAAGGAGCTCGGCTCCAGCGAGCCGCTTTCGCTGTGGGAAATCGCCGATGTCAGCGCTCGCCGCCAGCAGGACGGCCTGGTCGCCGATCATCTGCGCCGCTTCCGCAAGCTGCTCGACGAGGCGCCGGTCGGCATTTTCCTCGCCGGTCCCGATGGCGGCGTCTCCTTTGCCAATGCCACGCTCCGGAGCTGGATCGATCTCGGCGACCCCGAAACCGGCGCGCGGCTGGACCTCGCCTCGATCTTCCACGACCAGGCCGCCGCCATGCTCAGCCCCGGCCCCACCGGTGACGAGCCGCTGGATGCCTCCTTCGACATCGTCAAGCGCGACGGCACCGCCATGCCGGTCTCGGTGCGGCTGACCCGGCATAAGTTGGAGAATGACGAGGAGGAGACCGAGATCTTCGGCGCGGTGCTGGAGCGTCAGGCCGATGCCGATCACGCCGCGCTGCACAATGACACGCAAAGGCTGCTCTCGCTGCTGAGGCCCGCCCCCGTCCCCATCGCCGCCATCGCCAAGGACGGCACCATCACCAGCGCCAATGCCGCCTTCGCGCGGTTTTTCGGCGCCGCCAAGAGTCTTGAGAATTCGAGCCTGTTCAGCCTCGCAGACCCGGCGGCCGGCGAACGCCTGCAGCAGGCGCTCGACAAGGCCGCGGCCCGCAAGGTGTCGATCCCGCCGGTCGATATTTCCGCGATCGAGAGCAAGCGCACCGGCCGGCTGTTCTTCAGCCCGATCTCCCGCACCGCCGGCAGCGACGGCGCCGCGCTGGTCTTCGGCATCGACACCTCGGAACAGCGCATGCTGGAGGAGCAGATCGCCCAAAGCCAGAAAATGCAGGCCATCGGCCAGCTCGCGGGCGGCATCGCGCATGATTTCAACAACGTCCTGACCGCCATCATCGGCTTCTCGGACCTGCTGCTGGCCAATCACCGGCCGTCCGACCCCTCCTTCGCCGATCTTATGAACATCAAGAACAACGCCAACCGCGCGGCGGGCCTCGTCCGCCACCTGCTGGCCTTCTCGCGCAAGCAGACCTTGCGCCCGCAAGTGATGTCGCTGACCGACGCGATGGAGGACCTGATGGTCCTGCTCGGCCAGCTTCTGGGCGAGAAGGTCGCCGCGAAGGTGGTGCATGGCCGCGATCTCTGGCTCATCAAGGTCGATCCGACCCAGTTCCAGCAGGTCATCATCAACCTCGCCGTCAACGCCCGCGACGCCATGACCGCCGGCGGCGAGCTGACCATCCGCACCGCCAACATCTCCGAGCGCGAATCGGCCAAGCTCGGCGTTGCCGGCATGGAGCCGGGCGAATATGTGCTCTGCGAGGTCAGCGACACCGGCACCGGCATCCCGCCCGAGGTGATGGACAAGATTTTCGAGCCGTTCTTCTCGACCAAGGAGGTCGGCAAGGGGACGGGGCTCGGGCTTTCCACGGTCTACGGCATTGTCAAACAGACCGGCGGCTATATATCCGCCGAGAGCGAGGTCGGCAGCGGCACCATCTTCCGCATCTACCTGCCGCGCTGCGAGGACGTCATCGCGCCGGAAGCGGTGGCCGAGAAGCCCGCCAAGCGCGAGGCCGCCCGCGACCTGACCGGCTCGGCGACCGTGCTGCTGGTCGAGGACGAGGACGCGGTGCGAAGCTTTGCCGCCCGCGCGCTGTCCACCAGGGGCTACCGCGTGTTCGAGGCGGCGAGCGGCGTGCAGGCGCTCGACGTCATGAACGAGCATGGCGGCAGCATCGATCTGGTGGTGTCCGACGTCGTC
The DNA here is from genome assembly GCF_002198715.1 of Rhodomicrobium sp. R_RK_3. Classification (GTDB taxonomy): domain Bacteria; phylum Pseudomonadota; class Alphaproteobacteria; order Rhizobiales; family Rhodomicrobiaceae; genus R-RK-3. The sequence continues at coordinate 215,045 of NZ_MWLK01000022.1, forward strand.
ATGCCGGAGATGGACGGGCCGACCCTGCTCAAACATCTGCGCAAAGCCAATCCGGCGATCAAGATCATCTTCATCTCCGGCTATGCGGAAGAAGCCTTCCGCAACAATCTGAACGAGGACGAGCGCTTCACCTTTCTGCCAAAACCCTTCTCCCTGAAGAAGCTGGCGGCGGCCGTGAAGGAGACGCTTGAATCCGATTAGCTGTATCCGTTGCGTCAAGTCGTAGAAATGCGGAGCTAGTAATCGACCGGGGCCGAGTAAGTATAAATTTCGGTCTTTATCTCCTGCTCGCGCCTTGCGGGAAGGAACAAAGTGTGTACACTCGGGGAAGATTGCAATGCGTCCGGCGATATGAAATAACGGAGCCATGAAAAAAATGACGAAGTCGAGTCTGCGCGTCGTAGAGGTGGCTGACATGGATAAGCATAAGGCGCTCGAGGCTGCGCTGGGCCAGATCGAAAAGAGTTTCGGCAAGGGCTCGGTGATGCGCCTCGGCAAGAATGAAGTGCCGGCCGAGATCGAGGCGATCTCGACAGGCTCGCTGGGGCTCGACATCGCGCTCGGCATCGGCGGCCTGCCGCGCGGCCGCGTCATCGAGATTTTCGGCCCGGAATCCTCCGGCAAGACCACGCTGGCGCTGCATGTGATCGCCCAGGCCCAGAAAAAGGGCGGCGTCTGCGGCTTCATCGACGCCGAGCACGCGCTCGACACCATCTATGCCCGCAAGCTCGGCGTGAAGCTGGACGAGCTGGTGTTCTCGCAGCCCGACAATGGCGAGCAGGCGCTCGAGATCACCGACACGCTGATCCGCTCCGGCGCGCTCGACGTCATCGTGGTCGACTCGGTCGCGGCGCTGACGCCCAAGGCCGAAATCGAAGGCGAGATGGGCGACGTGCTGCCCGGCCTGCAAGCGCGGCTGATGAGCCAGGCGCTGCGCAAGCTCACCGGCTCGATCTCCAAATCCCGCACCATCGTCATTTTCATCAACCAGATCCGCATGAAGATCGGCGTCATGTTCGGCAATCCCGAAACGACGACCGGCGGCAATGCGCTGAAATTCTACGCCTCCGTCCGCCTCGACATCCGCCGCATCGGCCAGATCAAGGAACGCGAGGACGTCGTCGGCAACCAGACGCGGGTGAAGGTCGTCAAGAACAAGATCGCGCCGCCCTTCAAGCAGATCGAGTTCGACATCATGTATGGCGAGGGCATCTCCAAGGAAGGCGAGATCGTCGATCTTGGCGTGCGGGCCGGCGTGGTCGAGAAATCCGGCTCCTGGTTCTCCTATGAAGGCCAGCGCGTCGGCCAGGGCCGCGAGAACGCTAAGCTGTTCCTGAAGCAGAACCCGGAGGTCGCGCAGAAGATCGAGGCGGCCATCCGCGGCAATGCCGGGCTGATCGCCGAGCGCATCCTCGGCGAAGTCGAAGAAGACGATGAATTCGATCCCGAGGCCGGGGACGGCAATGCCGACCCGATCGCCGGCAAAGGCCAAAAATGACGTATTGGGCAAAGCCGCGGGCTCCATGCGGCTTTGCCACCGTCGCTTTATTGAGTGAACACGACCTTCAGATATTTCAAAACAAAATCTAAGTCTTTCTGCAGCAACTTTACGACCTTTTCGTCCATGAAGGGCGAGGTGTTGATCAATTCACGTGTCTTGAAGACATGGACCTTTTGCCAGGGCTTGCCTTTTTTCGATAATCTTTCGAGAGCCCACAGGTCGACTTCCTTGCCGTGTCTCAGCCGGTTGTCCTGGAATTGCCGGGCTTTGACATTGTCCCGGAAGGTGGTCTGGCCGAGACCCTCGAAGAGCTGCGACCTTATCCTGACGCAGCGCAGTTCGACATCGGTCGGCAAATAGATCACCGACTCATAGCGCCGCCAATCCAGTTTCTCTATGAATTGGAGGGCATTTCTGCGCAGCAACTCGTAGGCAAGGACGGCGAATTCTTTCCCGGACGCCGATTCTTTCTGGGATATGTAATAAAATCCGATTAATGAAAGTTCGACTTCGCGCGCTATTTTGTAGATTTCCAAATAATCATTGCCGAATTTTTTGTATGCTCTGACATTCGTCTCCACCACGCCCTGGCGCTTCGAGAGCCGAAACCGCCCATACATGGTCAGAGCTGTGCCGGCGATGCCTCCGCAAAATGAAATGAGGACGAGAAAAAACATTGCCAACGGATCGTTCAAGGCGTCCGTAATGACTTTGATCGGCATTTATCAAATCTTTTCTTCGGTTCCGTGATCGATTTTCTTGTTGATGCCGATTTTCGCTTTCGGATCGATGATGAATGTCTGCGTCTGCGACACCTCATCGAGGCCCTGGATGTAATCGATGACGAGGTCGTGCAATTGCGCGATGGACTGGATTCTGACATTGGCGATGATGTCGGCGCCGCCGAAGACGAGGCTCATATCTTCAATATACCGGCTGGCGCGCGGATCGTTCTTAATCTTCTTCATGACGCCGGGAATATCTTTCAACACATTGATCAATACAACCGCTTCAATAGTTGTTTGACTCATCGCAACTCCCTTCTAGCGACTTAATTATTAATTAAAATTTTATCGATCTTTTTCCCATTGTCAAAATCTATGATGCCCTCACAATCACCCCGCGCCGCACCGCCGGACCGGGAAAAAACCGGCCGATTTCGTGGCCAGAATGTTCGCATCGGCACCGCACGGAGCGCGCGCGATGCGGGCGGGACTTGCGGTTGCAATGGGAACTTGCTAGTTCGGCTGTTCACGGGGCAAATGGTCACTTGCTCGGTCGCGATCCCGCGCCTAAATATCGGACGATCCCTGGTATCAAAGGTCAAGGCATGCGTTTGTCGGATTTGACGGACGTTGTTCCCAACTATGGCCGCTTACCTAGAAACGATGGGCAATGAGCAGCGTCAACGACATCCGAAGTGCATTCATCCGTTATTTCGAGGCGAATGGTCATAAGCACGTGCCCTCGATTCCGCTGGTGCCGCGCAACGACCCGACCTTGATGTTCACCAATGCCGGCATGGTGCAGTTCAAGAATGCCTTCACCGGCATGGAATCGCTCCCCTATAAGCGGGCGGTGACGGCGCAGAAATGCGTGCGCGCGGGCGGCAAGCATAATGACCTCGACAATGTCGGCTACACGGCGCGCCACCACACCTTCTTCGAGATGCTCGGCAACTTCTCCTTCGGCGACTACTTCAAGGACGTCGCCATCGAACTTGCCTGGACGCTGATCACCAAGGAATTCGGCCTCGACAAGAACCGCCTCACCGCCACGGTCTATGCCGATGACGACGAGGCCTTCAAGCTCTGGCGCAAGATCTCCGGCCTGCCGGAATCCCGCATCATCCGCATCGCCACCGCGGATAATTTCTGGGCGATGGGCGACACCGGGCCCTGCGGCCCCTGCTCGGAGATCTTCTACGATCATGGCGACAAGGTTTTCGGCGGCCCGCCCGGCAGTGCCGATGCCGATGGCGACCGCTTCGTCGAGATCTGGAACCTCGTCTTCATGCAATATGAGCAGGTGACGCCCGACGAGCGCATCACGCTGCCGCATCCCTCGATCGACACCGGCCTCGGGCTGGAGCGGCTGGCGGCGGTGTTGCAGGGCGTGCACGACAATTACGACATCGACCTGTTCAAGGCGCTGATCAAGGCGTCGGCGGATGCGAGCGGCGTCGCGGCCGACGGTCCGCACCGCGTCAGCCACCGCGTCATCGCCGACCATCTGCGCGCCTCGAGCTTCCTGATCGCCGACGGCGTGCTGCCCTCCAATGAAGGCCGCGGCTATGTGCTGCGCCGGATCATGCGCCGGGCCATGCGCCACGCCCAGTTGCTGGGGGCGAGGGAGCCGCTGATGTGGCGCCTCGTGCCGACGCTCACCCGCGAGATGGGCCAGGCCTATCCCGAACTCATCCGCGCCGAGGCGCTCATCACCGAGACCTTGCTGCTCGAGGAAACCCGCTTCCGCAAGACGCTGGAGCGGGGCCTGGCGCTGCTCGACGAGGAGACCGCGAACCTCTCCGCCGGCGCGACCTTGTCCGGCGACGTGGCGTTCAAGCTCTATGACACTTACGGCTTCCCGGTCGACCTCACCGCCGACGCGCTGAAGCAGCGCAATATCGAGGTCGACCGCTCCGGCTTCGAGATCGCCATGGAGCGCCAGCGCGCCGAGGCCCGCGCGGCCTGGTCCGGCTCGGGCGAAGCGGCGACCGAGCGCGTCTGGTTCGAATTGCGCGACCGGGTCGGCGCGACCGAATTCCTCGGCTATGCCACCGAAAAGGCCGAGGGTGAAATCCTCGCCATCGTCAAGGGCGGCAAGGAGGTCAAGCAGCTCAAGAAGGGCGAAGAGGGCGCCATCGTCACCAACCAGACGCCGTTCTACGGCATGTCGGGCGGTCAAGTCGGCGACCAGGGCGTCATTCGCGGGCCCAAGGGCGCCGTGTTCACCGTCACCAGCACCGAAAAAAAGCTCGGCGACCTCTTCGTGCATTCCGGCACGCTGGAGAAAGGCCCGATCAAGCTCGGCGATGCGGTCGAACTCGACGTCGATCACAGCCGCCGCACCGCCATCCGCGCCAACCACTCGGCGACGCATCTGCTGCATGAGGCACTGCGTCAGGTGCTCGGCACGCATGTGGCGCAAAAGGGCTCGCTGGTCGAGCCGGGCCGGCTGCGCTTCGACTTCTCGCACCAGAAGCCGATGACGGCGGAGGAGATCGAGCGGGTCGAGGATCTCGCCAATGCGATGATTTTGCAGAACGAGGCCGTCACCACGCGGCTGATGGCGGTCGACGACGCCATCGCGCATGGCGCCATGGCGCTGTTCGGCGAGAAATATGGCGATGAGGTCCGCGTCGTGTCGATGGGCAAACCGGCGAATGGCGAGGCGGCCAAGGCGTGGTCGGTCGAGCTTTGCGGCGGCACCCATGTGTTCCGCACCGGCGATATCGGCCTCATCAAGATCGTCGGCGAAAGCGCGGTCGCGGCCGGCGTCCGCCGTATCGAGGCGCTGACCGGGGAGGCGGCCCGCAAATATCTCAGCGAGCAGGACGCGCTGGTGCGCGCCGCGGCCGGGACGCTGAAGGTCAAGCCGGACGAATTGCCCGCCCGCCTCACCGCGCTGATGGACGACAAGCGCCGGCTCGAGCGCGAGTTGACCGAGGCCAGGAAGGCGATCGCGCTCGGCGGCGGCCACGGCCCCGCCAACGGCAAGGATGACGGCGTGCGCGAGGTCGGCGCGGTCAAGCTGATGGCGCGCACGGTGCGCGGCATCGCGCCGAAGGATCTGCGCGGCCTCGTCGATGACGGCAAGCGCCAGCTCGGCTCCGGCATCGTCGCCATCATCGGCGTCACCGACGAGGGCAAGGCCGGCATCGTCGTCGGCGTCACCGACGACCTGACCGCCAATTACAGCGCCGTCGACCTGGTGCGCGCCGGGGCTGAGGCGCTCGGCGGCGCGGGCGGCGGTGGACGGCCCGACATGGCCCAGGCCGGCGGCCCCGACGGCAGCCGGGCGGATGCCGCGCTCGCCGCGATCGAGAAGCATGTGGCGGGGCTGGTTTAGCCCGGCCCCTGCCGCTGCGGGCGCTCCCGCTGGCTTGCGTCTCACACGCGTCGCCCCGGCCGTAAGAGCCGGGGCCCACTCGCTGCGCCACTTGCCAAGGCGGATGTCCGATCCTTTCGGGCTGCCGCCGCAGTTTGTCCGCGCGGTTCCTGCCATTGCCGGGAATGCGGGAAGCCCAACGCCAGAGTTGTCCCTTTACTGATCCCCTCTTTCCGGGGATGACAATTGCGAGGGGGCGCCCCGAGCCCGGAGTGGGCCACCGCCAGTCACTGCTTCACCAGCGGTCCGATGGTCTCGATGCGGTTGGTCCAGATACCGGCGGTGAAGGGGCGGGGCAGCTTGGCGAGCGTTTCGGCGTCGTCGACGCCCGAGGCCGATTCATCGCCGCCGCCATAGGGGCCGGTCACGAAGACCCGCGTGCCCGCCGCCTGCATCCGCGCGCTGAGGCGGTTCGGATAGCCCCAGACCCAGGGGGCGATATTGACCGGCAGCAGCAGCAGCGTATTCCGGCACGCCTCCGGCACGCTTCCAGTCCAGCCGACGCCGAAATAGCGCGGCAGGCAGCGCTTGAGGCTCGCCTTCGACATGGTCACCAGATCGGGGAGCCGCGCCTTCAGCGTCTCGATCGGCCGCTCGCCGCCATAGGCCATCAGCAGCGCGCGGCGCTCCGGCGGCAATTGCGCCAGCCGGTCGGCCAGCAGCTCGCCCTCGGCCGGATCGTTGCTCTTGATGTTGATCAGCAGCAGCTTGTCCGGAAAGCGCTCCAGCACCTCGTCCAGCGTCGGCATCAGACCGACGCCCTTGCCGCGGAACGGATAGGTCTTGCCGCCATCGGCGGTGTAGCCATAGCCGATGTCGAGCGCCTTCAGCTCGGCCAGCGTGTGCTCGCGCGTCACGCCCTTGCCGTCGGTGCGGCAGTCGAGCGTCCAGTCGTGCAGCACGGCGAAATGGCCGTCGGTGGTCGGGTGAATGTCGAACTCGACCACGTCGGCGCCGGCGCGGAAGGCGGCCTCCATCGAGGCGAGCGTGTTTTCCAGGAAGTCATGCGTCGGCGGATAGATGCGCTCCGCGGTGCAGGTCTCGCTGGTCAGGTTCTCGCGGTGATAGGTCTGGTGCACGCCGCGATGGGCGAGCATCGAAATCCGGTCGCCGGACGCGGTGGCCAGAATGTCTGTGTTGTTGAACCAGACCCCGAAGGCGAAAACAGCGACAATCCCTAAGCCGCCCAGCAGCTTTCTTCCCATGCCAACCCATCCCGTCGAAGAAGCGAGCCCCGCCCGTGCGCGGAGCAGGGCCCGGCTTTTTCGATGCGAGCGTGGCTATTGCATGGCTTTTTGCAAATTCTCGTCGATCTTGGCGATGAAGCCTTCCGTCGACAGCCAGGCCTGCTTGTCGCCGACCAGCAGCGCCAGGTCCTTGGTCATGAAGCCGGCTTCGATGGTGGCGACCGTCACCTCCTCCAGCGTATGGGCGAATTTGGCCAGCTCGGCGTTATTGTCGAGCTTGGCGCGATGGGCAAGGCCGCGCGACCAGGCAAAGATCGAGGCGGTGGAGTTGGTCGAGGTCTCGCGGCCCTTCTGGTGCTCGCGGTAATGGCGGGTGACGGTGCCGTGCGCCGCCTCGGCCTCGACCGTCTGGCCGTCGGGGGTGAGCAGCACGCTGGTCATCAGGCCGAGCGAGCCGTAGCCTTGCGCGACGGTGTCGGACTGCACGTCGCCGTCGTAGTTCTTGCAGGCCCATACGAAGCCGCCCGACCATTTCAGCGCCGAGGCGACCATGTCGTCGATCAGCCGGTGTTCGTAGACGATCTTCTTGGCGGCGAACTGGTCCTTGAACTCGGCGTCGAACACCTCCTGGAAGATGTCCTTGAAGCGCCCGTCATAGGTCTTCAGGATGGTGTTCTTGGTCGAGAGGTAAAGCGGATAGCCGCGCTGCAGCGCGAAATTCATGCTGGCTCGCGCGAAGTCGCGGATGGAATCGTCGAGATTGTACATGGCGAGCGCCACGCCCGAGCCGGGGAATTCGAACACCTCGTGCTCGATGCTGTCGCTGCCGTCCTCGGACACCCAGCGGATGGTCATGCGGCCCTTGCCCGGCACTTTGAAGTCGGTGGCGCGGTACTGGTCGCCATAGGCGTGGCGGCCGATGATGATCGGCTGCGTCCAGCCGGGGACGAGGCGCGGGATGTTGGTGCAGATGATCGGCTCGCGGAAAATCACCCCGCCGAGGATGTTGCGGATGGTGCCATTGGGAGATTTCCACATTTTTTTCAGGCCGAATTCCTCGACCCGCGCTTCATCCGGCGTGATGGTGGCGCATTTGACGCCGACGCCATGTTCCTTGATGGCATGGGCGGCGTCGATGGTGACCTGGTCGTTGGTGGCGTCGCGGTTCTCGATGGAGAGGTCGTAATAGAGCAGGTTGACGTCCAGATAGGGATGGATGAGCTTGTCCTTGATCAGCTGCCAGATGATCCGGGTCATTTCGTCGCCGTCGAGTTCCACGACGGGGTTCGCCACTTTGATTTTGCTCATATCGTCCTCAACCTGTTAGGGAACGTGACGCCGATTGCCAGCTGCCGCACCGCACCATAATGGAGGCCAGCCGGTGCGCCAAGTCGACGAAAGGTGATCCATATGGAAAAATTGCCCCCAGAGGCCGCGGCAAGCGCCCAAGCCGTTGAAAATCCAGGGCTGCGGCCGCCGGCCATCATCCTGGTCGAGCCGCAGCTCGGCGAGAATATCGGCCAGGCCGCCCGCGCCATGGCCAATTTCGGCCTGGCCGAATTGCGCCTCGTCGCCCCCCGCGACGGCTGGCCGAGCGAGAAGGCGCTGGCGGCGGCATCGGGCGCGAGCCACATCATCGAGCGCGCCGTGCTGTTTCCGACCGTCGAAGCCGCCATTGCTGATCTGCATTTTGTCGGGGCGACAACCGCGCGTATTCGTGAGATGGTCAAGCCGGTCTTCACGCCCGAAACGGCCGCGCGCGACTTCGCGGGCCGGGCGGAAGCAGGGCAACTTTGCGGCGTTTTATTCGGCCGGGAGCGCTCCGGCCTTGAAAACGACGAAGTTGCATTGGCGGATGCACTGGTGATGGCGCCGGTCGATCCGGCCTTCGCATCGCTCAATCTGGCTCAGGCTGTGCTGATCGTCGGTTATGAGTGGCGCAAGGCCGTCGCTGGCGCTTCGCTCGGGCGCGGTACGGAGTTCGACGGTCCAGCGCGGGAAGGGGTGCAGCTCAATAAGTGCATTCCTGCCACACGCGGCGAGCTTCTCGACTTCTTCGCTCATATCGAAGGAGAATTGTCGCAAGCGGGCTTTTTCAAAACTGACGAGAAGCGTTCAAGCGTGGTACGAAACATCCGCAATATGTTCCATCGGGCGTCACTGACCGATCAGGAGGTGAGGACTTTGCGGGGGATCGTTGTTGCGCTTACGGGAGTGCGGCGTTCGCGCCACAGGGTGGAGTAGCAGGGCAACAGTTGTCACAGTTACGCCGCGTTTATGGTATTGCGATTGCCACGACATAATGGCAGCGTGTGGCCCTCGGAGGGACTACAGGGCAGGGGATGCAAATGATCAATTTCAGCCGATTGGGATTTTTGACGTGTCTATTCGCCGGCCTTGCCTTCGCCGCCGTCGCGACGGCGCAGACGAGCGCCGCGCCGAAGGGCGACAAGGAAGGTGCGGCCAAGGACGGGGCCAAGGATGAGCTGAGCGTCAAATCCGTGAAGCTGATCACGGGCTTTGCTCTCACCACCATCCCGAGCGAAATCAAGCAGCCGGACGGCAAGGTCCTGAAAATCGACCGGTCCAACCTGGAGAAGATCCTGGTGCCGCTCGAAGATGCCCGCCGCATCATCATGACCGCCCGCAATTCCGCCCATGCGCAGATGTGCGACATGCCGGAGCTGCAGGCCGAGAACTATCTGGCTCTGATGCGCGGCGAGCAGGCCAAGAAGAAGTGGACGCAGGAGCAGATGCTGTTCATCAACCGCCTTCACCTGTTCACGGTGATGTGGCTGACGGGCAACGTCAAATTCCTGGAAAAGGATGGCAAGAAGGAGCCGACCGTCATCTCCGAGCCCGACAAGGGCGAGAAGAAGGTTTGCAGCCCCGAGGAAAAGGACAATGTGAAGGCCAATATCGAGGCTTTCCTGAAGTCCGTGCAGAAATCATAAAATGACGGGAATTTGGCTGCGGCGTTGACAGCGCCGCGCCGGTTCCGCTATCACCTGACCCAGGCGGACCATTTGGTCCGCCTTTTCTCATGCCCGTGGCGGCCAGCACAAGAGAGAGGCCGCCTGTCGTTTGCCGGATCGCGATGGTCTTACCGTCAGGGCCGGGTAAAAGGAGGAGGGCATGGTCACTTTGTCAAAAGCCAATCTCTTTCGAGGACAAACATGACCAAGCGCATCAGCGCCAAGCATAAGATCGACCGCCGTCTCGGCGAGAATATCTGGGGCCGGCCGAAGAGCCCGGTCAACAAGCGCGAATATGGACCCGGCCAGCACGGCCAGCGCCGCCGCGGCAAGGTGTCCGATTTCGGCGTGCAGCTTCGCGCCAAGCAGAAGCTGAAGGGCTATTACGGCAATATCAACGAGCGCCAGTTCAAGAACATCTATAAGGAAGCCACGCGGCTGCGCGGCGACACCTCCGAGAACCTGATCGGCCTCCTGGAATGCCGTCTGGATGCGGTGGTCTACCGCTCCAAATTCGTGCAGACGCCGTTCGCGGCGCGCCAGTTCATCAGCCATGGCCATATCCAGGTCAATGGCCGCCGGGTGAACATCCCGAGCTACCGCTGCCGCGCTGGCGACGTCATCGAGATCCAGGAGAAGTCGCGCGGCATCGTGGCGGTGCTGGAAGCCGTGCAGAGCTCCGAGCGCGATGTTCCGGACTATATCGAGGCCGACCACTCCAAGATGCGCGCCAGCTTCGTGCGCGTGCCCACGCTCGGCGACGTGCCCTATCCGGTGCGCATGGAGCCGAATCTGGTGGTCGAGTTCTACTCACGCTAAGGGTGACGCGCCGCCGGGGCCAGCAACGGCTCCGGTGATGCGATTTTTTAGCGCGCGGTCCGGCTCCGGAAGGAGTTCGGGCCGCGCGCTTTTTGCGTTTGGGATGGCGGATAGGGGCATTCGGCCAAGGTTGGCGGCGTCCGGGCAAAACGCCACCTTCTCCTGGGAGCAGATGGTGGCGCCGCGCCAAATCGATGCCCGGTCAGCAGGTTAAAGCGGGGTCATTTAAATTGGCAATTCCAGGGTGTACGCCGCCGGCAGGTCCCCAGCCGAGGCGCGGTCCCGGGCGGTGGAGGAAAATGCAAGGCATCCGCTTAATCCCCGCAGCCAGACTCCCTCTCCCATGGGAGACCTTTGCGTATCGAAGGTCCTCTCCCCGTCGTCCCGGACGGCCGTCAGGCCGAGCCG
>NZ_MWLK01000023.1 GCF_002198715.1 Rhodomicrobium sp. R_RK_3
CATCGACGAGCTGATGCCCTGGGCTTACGCAAAACCAGCCTGAGCCAGGATCAAGGTGGGGTGGCTGGCCCGCTTACCTTTATGCGGCGGCGATCGGCGGCAGCGTCTCGGCGGCGAAGGCCTTCCTCGCCCTGTCGCAGCGGGCCGACACCATCCCGCGCGTCGCAGCCGAACCAAAGCCCGGCAAGAAGGAACAACTCGTCATGGATGCGCAGACCGGCCATCGCGGCAGCCGCTGGGCGCAGGTGCTGAACTGATCATGCTGGATATTGATCAGGGACCCAACCGGAACAGCATCAATCCCTGCGGTAAGTGCTGCTCCGGCGGCACCACGCCGGCAGCGACTCCCCGGGCAATCTCAACACTTTTGAGCAAAGTCGAAGGCAGACACGGCTTGGAGATGTATCCCAGCGCGGCGTCCCGCGCCTCCCATGCCTCGTCGAAATTTCCGCTTATGAAGAGGACTGGCGTGTGGAAAAGCTTACCGAGCATCCGGGCCAAATGGGTGCCCTTGGTTTCACCCACGAGATTGATGTTCAATAGCGCCAGGTCCGGGCGCGTCGATTGGGCCAGTTCCAGCCCTACGGCCGCGGACCATGCGGGCCCGATTACCTCGTACCCAGCGTCGACCAGCGTGTCGCAGATGACCATTGAGGTGAGGGGGTCATCCTCAACCACCAGAATTCTCATTGCCCATTTCCTCTCGCCTCGACCGAAGAAAGGGGAAACGGGCAATGGTCAACGGTGTTCCGTCCGGCGAGGCTCGAGCGATTGGAAAGCCTTCTCGAGTTGCTCCACGACGAAGGGTTTGTGGAGGATCGAGTGGCCTTGGAAATCCAGGAGATCGCGTGGGCTGTATCCGGTCATGATCACGAAGGGAATACCGTGTGCCGCAAGCATCTCAGCGACCTCATTCGAACGGGTACCCGCTAAATTGATGTCCAGGGTTGCAGCGTCGATGGTCCGAGCGTCGGCCTCGATCTGGGCCACAGCATCTTCTGCCGTCCCCGCGATGCCTACAATGTCGTACCCCAACTCCTGCAAAATCTCTTCCAGCATGAGGGCGATCATCGCCTCGTCTTCAATGATCAAAACCCGTCCGCGATATCGGCTACCCATGGGAAACTCTCCCCGGTTGATCTGTCGGAGCCGGGCACCTGAGCAGTCGTCAATGCCCGAATTTGCGCGGTATTTTTCCACATTATTGCCCGCGGCACTACGAAAAACACCTTTTTCCTGCCCGCACGCAATAGATTTTGAACAAATCATGTTGCGGGAATTGCATACATCTGCGGAATGCGGCAGCAACTGGGCGCAGGTGCTGAACTGACCATGTGGAACTTTGCCTGTCCGGACTGGATCGAGCGCTTGAGGTCCGGGCGCTCGCTGGTGCCCGATCTGCCGATCGACCAGGCCGAGGGCGAGCGCGGGGTCCAGATCTTCAACATGCTGCGGCTGCCGGACGTGCCCGGCCAGCCGGCGATGGCGGAGGCCGCCGGCGAATGGTTCCGCGACATCGTGCGGGCGGCCTGCGGCTCGCTCGACAAGGCGACCGGCGTGCGCGCCATCTCGGAGATTTTTACGCTGGTGCCGAAGAAGAATTCGAAGACCACGGGCGGCGCCGCCATCGCCCTGGTCTTGATGCTCGCGAATGAGCGGCCGCGGGCGGAGATGCTGTTCGTCGGCCCGACCCAGGATGTTGCCGACCTCGCCTTCCAGCAGGCCGCCGGCATGATCGCCGCCGACCCGGACGGCTATCTGCAGAAGCGCTTCCACGTGCAGGAGCATTTGAAGACCATCAAGGACCGGCGCAACGGCGCCATGCTGAAGATCAAGACCTTCGACATGCGGGTGATGACCGGCGTGAAGCCGGTCTGCGTCATCGTCGACGAGCTGCATGTGATGTCGGCCTTCAGCTATGCCAGCCGCGTCGTCGGCCAGATCCGCGGCGGCCTCTTACCGAACCCGGAGAGCCTGCTGATCTTCATCACCACGCAGAGCGACGAGGCCCCCGCCGGGGTGTTCAAGGCCGAGCTGCAATATGCCCGCGGCATCCGCGACGGCCGCATCAAGGAGGGCGTGCGCATGCTGCCGATCCTCTACGAGTTCCCGGAAGCCATGCAGATCGACCCGGCGAGGCCCTGGCGCGACCCGGCCAACTGGCCGATGGTGCTGCCCAATCTGGGCCTGTCGATCACCATCGACCGGCTCGTCTCCGACTACCAGCAGGCCCGCGAGAAGGGCGAGGCCGAGGAGCGGCGCTGGGCCTCGCAGCACCTCAATGTCGAGATCGGCCTGGCGCTGCATTCCGACCGCTGGCGCGGCACCGATTTCTGGCTCGGCGCCGCCGACCGGACCCTCACGCTCGACGAGCTGCTCGCCCGTTCAGAGGTGGTCACGGTCGGCATCGACGGCGGCGGGCTCGACGATCTGCTCGGCCTTGCCGTCCTCGGCCGCTGCAGGCAGACGCGCGACTGGCTGCTCTGGAACCACGCCTGGTGCCAGGAGGACGTGCTCGAGCTGCGCCAGGACATTGCCGAGCGGCTCCGGGACTTCGCCAATGACGGCGACCTCACCTTCTGCGCCGACGCCGCCCAGGATCTAATCGAGGTCGCCGACATCATCGAGCGGATCCGCGACGCCGAGCTCTTGCCAGCTGAGGCCGGCGTCGGCCTCGATCCCGCCGGCGTCGCCATGCTGGTCGATGAGATCGTGTCGCGCAAAATCGCCGATGGTGTCCTGAAGGCCATCGGCCAGGGCTATCGGCTGTCCCCTGCCGTCTGGGGCATGGAGCGCAAGCTGAAGGACGGCACGCTGTGGCATTCCGGCTCGGCGCTGATGAGCTGGTGCGTCGGCAACGCCAAGGCCGAGCAGCGCGGCAATGCCGTCTTGATCACCAAGCAGACGGCAGGCAAGGCCAAGATCGACCCGCTGATTGCGACCTTCAACGCCTTCCAGCTGATGAGCCTCAACCCCGAGGCGGCGCGGGCGCTGACCTCGCCCTGGGAAAACCCCGATTTCAGGATGGCGCGCGCATGAGCGAACTTGTCGCCTATACCCGCGAGGGGCTCGAGGCCGTGGTCGAGGCGCGGCTCGCCGAGCGCCGGGCCTCGCTGGAGAGCCCGTCCGTCTCCCTGGCCGATGCGGCGGCCTGGCAGTCGCTGTTCGGCGCCTGGGCCAGCTCGGCCGCCGGGGTCGCCGTCTCGCGCGACAGCGCACTCGGCGTGCCGGCGGTCTGGGCGGCGGTGAACTTCATCGCCTCGACCATCGCCACGCTGCCGCTCGATCTCTACCAGCGCACCGGCGACGACCGTGCGCTTGCCGTCAAGGATCCGCTCTATGCCATCCTGCATGATGACGTGAACGAGGAGATGAGCTCCTTCGCCTGGCGGAAACTCGCCATGCAGAACGTGCTCTTGAGCGGCCGCTCCTGCAGCTTCATCGAGAGGAATGTCGCCCGCCGCATCATCAATCTCTGGCCGCTCGACCCGGCCAAGGTGACGGTCACAAGGCGCGAGGGCAAGACCCGCTACCTCTACCGCGAGGGCACGCGCGAGCGGGTTTATGCCGCGGCCGAGATCATCGACATTCCCTGGATGCTGCGCTCCGATGGGCTCTCCCATTACGAGCCGATCGAGCGCTTGCGGAACACCATCGGCCTCGCCATCGCGATGGAGGAATACGCCGCAAAATTCTTTCGCGGCGGCGGCGTGCCGCCCCTGCAGCTGGTCGGCCCGATGGAGACGCCGGGCGCCATCGCGCGGGCAGCAACCGATATCACCGAGGCTCTGCAGGCCGCCCGTTCGGAGGGGCGGCCGATCCTGCCGATGCCGCTGATGCACGAGCTGAAAGCCATCGGCTTCGATCCGGAGAAAGGCCAGCTCACCGACAGCCGCCGCTTCCAGCTCGAGGAGCTGGCGCGCATGTACCAGCTGCCGCCGGTGTTTTTGCAGGACCTGACCAAGGGCACGCTCGCCAACACCGAGCAGCAGGACCTGCATTTCGTCAAACACACGCTGTCGCAATGGATCAAGGCCTGGGAGCAGGAGCTCAATCTGAAGCTATTCGGGCCGCGCAGACGCGACCGCTTCGTCGAGTTCAATGTCGACGGCCTGCTGCGCGGCGACTTCAAAACCCGGATGGAGGGCTACGCCAAGGCCATCCAAAACGCCATCAACACGCCGGACGAGATCCGCGCGATGGAGAATTGGGCCGCCCATGGGGGCGACGCCGGCAAGCTTCACATCCAGGGCGCCACGGTGCCGCTCGGCCAGCAGCTGCAACGCGGCGCGGTGCCGGCATCGCCCAATCCAACGGAGGCCGAAAATGAATGACCGCGAAATCCGGGTTCTGGCGGGCCTGCGCCTCGAGGAGCGCGAGGCCGGCAACGCGCCGATGCTCGCCGGCTATGCCGCCGTCTTCGACACCGAGACCGATATCGGCGGTTTCTTCCGCGAAAGGATCGCCCGCGGCGCCTTCGGCGATGCCATCTCCAAGGCCTCGGCCGATGTGCATGCGCTGTTCAACCATGACAGCAACATCGTGCTCGGCCGGCTGAAGGCCGGCACCTTGCGCTTGGCCGAAGACGCGAAAGGCCTCCGGGTCGAGATCGATCCGCCGGACACGCAGGATGTGCGTGATCTCATGGTGAAGATGAGGCGCGGCGACATCGACCAGATGTCCTTCGCCTTCACCATGCGCGGTGGCGCCCAGCGCTGGGATGAAAGCCAGGATCCGCCTGTCCGGACCATCGAAAAGGTGGGCGAGCTCTATGACGTTTCGGTGGTGACGCGCGGCGCCTATCCCACGACCGAGGTCGGGGTCCGCTCGCTCGAAGAGCACCAGCAGCAGCGCCGCATTGCGGGAGATGCCGAGGCCGATGCTCTCCGCAGGCGTGATGAGAAGATCCGGAACTGCCAGGCGGCGTCGGCGCGCATCCGGGATGAGCGTTTGAAACTGCGTTTGCCGAGGTCCGCCGCATAGGCAAAGCCCTGATGACTGCCCTGTTGAGCCGCTTTCGAGCGGCTTTTTTTATGGACATCCAGAGGAGTTACAAATGTCCAGACTGATCGAACTGCGCGAGAAGCAGGTAAAGTTGGTGGCGGATGCCCGCGCCAAGCTGGATGAGATCAAACCTGATACGCCGGCGGCGCGCGCCGCCGAGCTCGAGGCGGAACACGATCGCATCTTTGACGAAGTGACCCGCCTCGACGGGCTGGTGAAGCGCGAGGAACAGCTCGCAGAGCGCGAGGCAGCGCTCGAGCGCGGCGACCCGCGCCGGCCGGTCGGCGAGGACCGCACCGCCGAGCCGGCGGGCGATGCGCCGAAGGCGACGGTCGAGACCGCCTTCCGCTCCTGGCTGCGCTACGGTGCCGGCGGCCTGCTGGCGGAGGAGCGGACGCTTCTGCAGTCGATGCGGGTGAAGGAGCCCGAGCGGCGGGCGCAGGCGGCGGGCACCGATGCAGCCGGTGGCTATCTGGTGCCGCAGGGCTTCGTCGCCGAGCTGATCAAAAGCCTGAAGGCCTTCGGGCCGATGGTCGATCCCGGCATTACCCGGCAGCTGGAGACCGCGGCCGGCAATCAGATCGACTGGCCGACCATGAACGACACCGCCAACAAGGGCGCCATCCTGGCCGAGAACGCCCAGGATACCGAGCAGGACGTCGCCTTCGGCAGCAAGCAGCTCGACGCCTTCAAATACACCACCAAAATCATCCGGGTGTCCGAGGAGCTGATGCAGGACGCGGCGATCGACATCGAGCAGATCGTGCGGGACGCCGGGGCGGAGCGGCTCGGCCGCATCGTCAACGAGCATATGACGGTGGGCACCGGCGTCGGCCAGCCGAGCGGCATCGTCACCGCCTCGACGCAGGGCTTCGTCGCCGCGGCCGCAGCCAACATCACGTTCGACGATCTGATCGAGCTGCAGCACGCGATCGACCCGGCCTACCGCGCCGATCCCAGCACGCGCTGGATGTTCCACGACAACACCTTGAAGCGCCTGCGCAAGCTGAAGGACGTCGAGGGCAATTACATCTGGCAGCCGGCCGACGTCCGCTCCGGCGCGCCGGCCGTCATCCTCGACCACCCCTACTCGATCAACCAGGACATGCCCCAGGTCGGCGCCAGCGCCAAATCGGTGCTGTTCGGGGCGTTCAACCGCTACGTGGTGCGCCGCGTGCGCGAACTCGCCCTGAAGCGCCTGGTCGAGCGCTATGCCGATTTCCATCAGGTCGGCTTCATCGGCTTTGCCCGCTTCGACGGCGATCTGCTGAACGCCGACGCGGTCAAGCACTTGGCACACCCGGCCGCATGATCCCACGGGGCGGCCGCGCTGCCGCCCCGCAAGTCTCTCCCGTCGCCTGAAGGACAAGCCATGCAGATCAAGATCAAACCCGAGGCCGCCGGCCAATATAATGCCTATCAGGGCGGCGATATCCTCGATGTGCCCGATGAGGTGGCGCAGCGCCTGATCGCGCGCGGCATCGCCGATGCCGTCGAGACGCAAGTTGCCGGGCCGAGCGAAACCGCGACCGGCAAAGCGGCCGACGAGACGCAGGTCCCGCTCCCAGGCGAGAGCCGCTGATCATGGCGATGTGGGACCGGATCGAGCGGCTCACCGCCTCGGACGCCGAGGCCATCAGCCTCGACGAGGCGAAGGAGGCCTGCCGCATCGACGGCGCCGACGACGACGCCTTCCTCGCGCGCGCCATCAAAGCCGCCCGGGAGATGGTCGAGGGGCCGGACGGCGCCGGCCTCGCGCTGATCGCGTCGGAGTGGCAGCTCCGCCTCGACGGACTGCCGTCCGAGATCTGGATCCCCATGGGGCCGGTGATCTCGGTCGATAGGCTCGAATATCTGGACGAGGCGGGCGAGCTTCGGACCATCGCGCCTGCCGCCTATCAATGGCGCAAGGGGCGCTTCGAGGCGCGCATCAAGCCGGCCTACGGCCTCGCGTGGCCGTCGCTGCGAAGCCAATACGACGCGGTGCGGGTGACGTTCACCGCCGGATTTGCCGGGACGGATGCCGAGCCGCCGAGCCTTACGGCCATCCCCGAGCCGCTGCGCATCGCCATGCTGATGCTGATCTCGCATTGGAATGAAAACCGCGAGAGCGTGGTGGTCGGCCAGCTGCCGTCCGAGATCCAGCACGGCTTCCGCGACCTCATCAATCGCTACCGCGTCGGGAGGTTCGGCTGATGCGCGGCGCCGGCAGCCTCGATCGCCGCATCACCATCCTGCGCGCGACCATCAGCAGCAACGGCTTCAACGAGCGGGTGGAGAACTGGACGCCCCTGGCGACAGTGTGGGCACGGCGCACCGAGAAGGCGGCAGGCGAAGCCTATCGCGCCGACGAAGTCGCAGCGGAGCGGACGACGCTGTTCCGGATCCGCTGGTCGACGCCGCTGCAATCGGTCAGCGCGCGCGACCGGATCGCCGCCGAGGGCCGCGATTTCAACATCGTCGGTGTGATGGAGACCGGCCGCCGGCGCTGGCTCGACATCGAGGCCGTGGCGCGGGCGGACGTTGCTGCAACGGAGGATGGCGCATGAGCATCACCATCAGGATCGAAGGCCTGAAGGAGGTGCAGGCCGCCCTGCGCGATCTGCCGAAATCGACGGGAAAGAACATCATGCGGCGGGTGCTCATCGCCCGCGCCGAGCCGGTGGCCGAGGCTGCGCGCGCGCTGGTGCCCGTCGATAAGGGGAACCTGCTGGCCTCGATCAATGTCAGCACCAGGCTGACCCGGCGGCAGCGGGGACTGCACCGCAAGCCGCACCGGGACGATGTCGAGGTGCATGTCGGACCCGGCGCCAATCCGGCGGGGCATTTTCAGGAATTCGGCACCTCGCGCCATCCGGCGCAGCCCTTCATGCGGCCGGCCTGGGACCGCACCAAGGCCGGCGTCATCGAGGGGCTGAAAGAGGACCTATGGGCCGAGATCGAGAAAGTCCTCGAGCGCCGCGCCAGGCGGGCGGCCAGGAAAGCGGCGAAGGGCTGATCGATGGAAGAGGCGCTGATTGCACGGCTGCTGGCGGCGCCCGGCGTCGCCGCCATGGTCGGGCCGCGGCTTTATCCGGGCCGGCGGCCGCAGGCCTCGGCGCTGCCGGCGGCGACCCTCATCCGCATCTCCGGCGCCCCCGTCTATACCGACCAGGGCGAGGCGGGCCTCGCCTCGGCGCGCGTCCAGATCGATTGCTGGGGCGAAAGCTATGCAGCGGCGAAGCTAACCGCGCGGGCGGTGATCGCCGCGCTCTCCGCCTTCGCCGGCCTGGCGGGCGGCGTAACCTTCCAGAACATCCTGCTCGATGCCGAGCGCGATTTCTCCGAGGGCGGAAGCAACGCCGCCGATTATCTCTTCCGCACCACTCTCGATTTCATCGTCTGGCACCAAACCTAGGAGCTTAGAATGACCGCCAACGTTGGACGCACCACCATGCTCCACTGGGGCGAGGGGTCTCCCGCGCCTGTCGTCGCCGGCGTCCGCGAGAAGGGCATCACCTTCTCCGGCGAGGCCGTCGACATCACCAACGACGACTCCAGCGGCTGGCAGCAGCTGCTCAATGCCGCCCAGGTCAAGAGTGTCGAGATCACCTGCTCGGGTGTCCTGGTCAACGACACCCTCAGGGCGGATTATTTCGGCAACGCCCGCATGAAGACCGCCGCCTTCGAATATCCCGATGGCGGCGTCGTCACCGGCTCGTTCTATCTCCAGGAATATGCCGAGACCGGCAATCATGACGACGCCATCACCTTCGAGGCGACCTTCGTCTCGAGCGGCGCCGTCGCCTACACGCCGGCGGACTGACCGTGGGGGTGTTCACGCCGATCGAGCTGGACTGGAAGGGGTCCATCTACACGATCAAGCCGCACCGCATCATGGGCATGATTTCGGTGATCGAGGATGCCATCACCCTCGCCGAGCTGCAGGAGTTCTGCCGCCGCGGCGCGCCGCCGACGGCCAAGCTCTGCATGGCCTATGGCAACGTGCTCCGTTACGCCGGCGTCGCCGTCACCGATGACGACATCTATGCGCACGCCTTCGCCGGCAAGCAGGAAATGGAAGCCGTCATCGAGACCGCGATGGGGCTGATGAAGATGATGATGCCACCGGCGGCGCGGGCGCGGATGGACGCCGCGCTGGCGAACAAGGGCGCCGAGGCACCGGCCGCGACGGAGGGTCGGGATCCGGGAAACCCTCCGGGGCCGGCTCGACGTTCGTCGAGGAAGCCTACAAGGCGGCGGTCGTCATCGGCAAATGGGTAACGCGCGACCAGTTCTGGCGAATGCATCCGGATGAATTCTGGTGGCACCTCGAGGGCAACAAGCCCGAGCCGGTCTATCGCGGCAAAAAGCACACTCTGACCGGTACCGACGTCGACGGCATTTTGGCCGATCTGAAAGCCAGGGGGATCGAAAGCAGATGGCAGAAAGCTCGGTAGTCGGCGCGCTGCGCGTCACCCTCGGCCTCAACGCCGCCGAATTCGACAAGGGCGTCGACAAGGCGGCCGATAGCCTGGCGCGGCTCCACAAGGCGGCGTCCGTTGTCGGAACCGCCATCGGCGTCACCTTCGGGGCGGCGGCGACGGCGATCGGCGTGAGCGTGCACAGAGCGGTTGTCGAACTCGACAAGTTCGGCGAGCTGTCGCAATCGATCGGCGTGCCGGTCCAGCAGCTCACCGGGCTGGCGCACGCCGCCCAGCTTTCCGGCGTCGAGCTCGATGGGCTCGGGACGGCGTTCAAGAAACTGTCCGTCAACATGATGGCCATTGCCTCCGGCGACACCACCTCGACCGCGGCGCGCTCCTTCGCCGCGCTCGGCGTGGCGGTCAGAGACGCAACCGGCGCCATGCGCCCGGCCGGGGATGTCTTCATTGATGTCGCCGCCAAATTCGCCACGCTGCAGGATGGGGCGAGCAAGACCGCGCTTGCTGTCGCGCTGTTCGGCCGGGCCGGCGCGGATCTCATCCCGCTGCTCAACCAGGGCCGCGAGGGCCTCAAGCTGATGGCCGATGAGGCGGAAGCGCTCGGCCTGGTCGTCACCAACCGCGCGGTCAAAGCGTCCGACAGCTTCAGCGACTCGATGAACAAGCTCGGCGCGGCCTTCACCGGCATCGGCCGGCAGATCATGGACCGGCTCGGGCCGGCGGTGGCGCACCTCACCGAGCGCTTCGTCGAATGGGTCAAAGAAAGCCGCATCGTTCACACCATCGCCGACACCATCGCCGTGGCCTTCAAGTCGCTGGCGACCGTCGGCGTGGTGCTGAAGGGCGTCTATGACGAGCTGACCAGTTCCACCATTCAATTCGCCCGCGCCCTGACTGCCGTGGCGCAGCTCAAGTCCGGCGATGTGGTCGGCGCATGGGATACCATAAAGCAGGCCGTGGCGGGATCCGGCGAGGGTGCGAAGGCGGCGACCCAAAGCTTCAACGAGCTATGGGCGGCGGCCTCGGGCGAGGAAGCGCAGGCGGCAGCTGCGACGCATAAGGACAAGGTGGCGGCGCCGATCATCCAGAGCACGGAGGCGATGGCGGCGGCCAAGCGCGATCTGAACGAGGAGGAAAGGGAGTGGCAGCGGCTGATCACCGATGGCGTGAAGCTGGCCGAGGCCACGCGCTCGCCGTCGGAGATCTTCGCCGAGAAAGCCCGCGCGCTCGATGCCGCGCTGCAATCGAACGACATCAATGCGCAGCAGTTCGCCGCGGCGATGCAGAAGGCCACCTTCGTCGCCGCAAATGCCTATGCCAGCATGGCGTCGGGCATCGCCAGCAATCTCGCCACGGCCTTCGGCAATTCCAAAGCCTTCGCCATCGCGGCCGCCATCATCAACACCGCCGAGAGCGTGACGAAAACGCTGGCGACCTATGGCGCAACGCCTTGGGGGTTCGCCGCGGCCGCGGCCGCAGCCGCCGCCGGCGCCGCTCAGATCTCCGCCATCCGCTCGACCACGAAGGGCGGCGGCGGCGGGGGCGGCGGGGGTGCGTCGCCGGCAGCAGCGGCGCCCGCGGCCGAGGCGCCGCAGCAGGGCGTCTTCATCCAGCTCAACGGCGAGACGTTCGGGCGCGCGCAGGTGCGTGGGCTGATCGAGCAGATCCAAGGCGCCATCGATGACGGCATGACATTGAGGCTTACCCAAGCATGAGCGTGGTCATCTCAGGCAGCCTCTCGCTCGGAGACATCATCTCCGGCGGCGGCATCATCAACGCCAACAATCCCGTCATCGGCTGGCAGCAGCGCGCCACGGCCGCCAATATCTCGGCGACCACGGCAGCGGCCGGCTTCCCGGCCAGCAACCTCGCCAACCCCTCGACCAATCTCCGCTGGCTGGGCGTCGCGGGCCCGGGCGACCAGTTCATCACCGTCGAGGTGAATAGCGTCGAGGACATCGATTATGTCGGCATCGCCCGGCACAATTTCGCGGCGGCGCAAATTCCGGTTTCCATCGAGGGATTGACCGAAGCGGGAAGCCCGGAGGGCTGGCAGGAGCTCGTCGGCGAGGTCATCCTGCCGAACGACGGGCCCGCGCTGTTTCGCTTCACGCCGCAAGGCCTGACAGCGATCCGCATCCGCCTCCGGCCCGGCACGGCGGCGCCGACCGCGGCCGTCGTCTATGTCGGCAAGCTGCTGGTGCTGCAGCGCCGGATCTTCGTCGGCCATACCCCGATCAATTACGGGCGCACGGCGAAGGTCGTCAACGGGCGCAGCGAGAGCGGAAACTTCCTCGGCCGCATCGTGCTCAATGAGAGCACGCAGACCTCGGTCGACCTGCAAAATCTGACGCCGGCCTGGTACCGCGCCTACATGGAGCCGTTCATTCAGGCGAGCAAGGAAGCCCCCTTCTTCTTCGCCTGGCGCCCGGGGGATTACCCGCTCGAGGTCGGCTATGCCTGGATGGCCAATGACCCGCAGCCCAGCAACCAGGCGGCGAACGGCATGATGCAGGTGAAGCTGGATATCGGCGGCATCGTCAAATGAAGTCATTGACCTATATCGAGATCGAGGTGCCCGAATTCGCCGGATCGTCCCCGGAGGAGCTCGTCAGGCTGCGCTTTTCCGAGCCGACCGATTATCTGCCGGCCGAAATCGACGCCATAGCCTCGATCAAGTCCGTCAGCTACACGCCGTCGAAGGTCTCGCTCGGCGTCGATCTCGGCCAGCGCGCGACGCTTCAAATCAGCTTCACCGACCATCGCCACATCTTCGCCGGCGAGCCCTTCGAGAGCGGCACCTTCTGGGGCAAGTGGCGCGCGCGCTATGGCCAGCGCCTGCGCGGCTACCCTGTCCGCTGGATCCAGGGCCTGCTCGGCCAGGCGCTCGATCAGATGGAAGTCCGGCACTTCGTGATCGAGAGCACGGACGGCCCGACGCCGCAGGGCATCTACACGATCACCGCCAAGGACGTCCTGAAGCTTGCCGACGGCGATCGGGCGCAGGCGCCGCTGGCATCGAACGGCTTCATCATCGCCAATCTCGATACCGACGACACGGCGGTTTCGCTGTCGCCGACCGGCGTCGGCAATCTCGAATATCCGGCCTCCGGCCATGTGGCGATCGGCGGCAAGGAGATCTGCGCCTTCACACGCTCCGGCGATGCGCTGACCCTCACGCGCGGGCAGCTCGGCACGCTGGCCGCGTCGCATGAGGCGGGCGATCGCGCCCAACTGGTGCTGCGCTATACCGGCGAGGATCCGGCGGACATCATTCGCGATCTGCTGGTCAACTACGCCGGCGTGCCCGACGCCTATATCCCGATCACCGCTTGGCGGACGGAGACCGAAAGCTTCCTGCAGCGGCTCTACACCACCGTTATCGCCGAGCCGACCAGCGTCAACACGCTGGTGTCCGAGCTGGTGCAGCAGGCGGCGCTCGCCATCTGGTGGGAACCGCTGTCGCAGCAAATCCGCCTTCAGGTGCTCCGCGCCATCGCCACCACGGCCGACCGCTTCACCGAGGACAACACGCTGGAAGGCTCGCTCTCGATCAAGGATCAGCCGGGCAGCCGCGTCTCTCAGATCTGGACCTATTTCGGCCTGCGCAATCCGCTCGAGCCGATCGACCAGGCGGATAATTATCGAAGCATCGCCGTCACGGCCGACCTCGAGGCGGAAACCGCGTACGGCACCTCGGTCATCAAAAAGATCTTCTCGCGCTGGATCCCGTTCGGCGGGCGCCAGGTGGCGCTGCGCCTCAACGACATCCAGCTCGGCCGCTTCCGCGACCCGCCGCGCCTGTTCAGCTTCAGCCTGTTCCGGCGCGGCCCGGAAAACCCGGTGCTCGGCGGCGGCTACCGTCTCGAGGCGTGGCCGCTGCAGACCGTCACCGGCTTGGCCGCCGATGCGCCGATCCAGATCACCCAGCTCAATCCGATGGCCGACCGCTATCAGATCGAGGCCGAGGAAGCGCTGTTCCAGACCTTCACGCCGGGCGATCTCGTCAACCGCGTCATCATCATCGACAGCAACATCAACAATGTGAATCTGCGTGACATCCACGACAGCATCTATCCCGACCCCACCGGCGAGGAAAGCCCTGCCGTGACTCTGACCGTCTACATCGAGGCAGGCGTCATCGTCGGCTCGAACAGCACCGGGGCGCCGGCCTTCAACGTCGGCACATGGCCAGTGGGCATCGACATCACCGTCTACCTGCGCGGGCGCATCCAGGGACGTGGCGGTGATGGAGGCTTTGTCACTGAAAACTTCGGCGGCCCAGGCGGCAACGGCGGCCCGGCATTATTCACGCGCTTCCCCATTGACCTCATTCTCAACGAGGGCACTGGGCAAATATGGGGCGGCGGCGGTGGAGGTGGCGGCGCTGATAGTCCGGGTGATGGTGGCGCAGGCGGCGGCGGCGGTGGCGGCGCAGGTCAGCTTCCGGGGTTGGGCAACCCAGGCGATAGACCTCCGGATACGCAGGCTCAGAACGGCACGACCGAGGCCGGTGGCTTCCGAGGTGGCGGCAATCGGAACCGCACCGGCGGCAATGGCGGTGGTCCGGGGCAGGCCGGTGGGAACGCGAACGGTGCAAACTTCGGCGTCGGCGGCGCGGCGGGCCCCGCCATCGACGGGCTGTCCTTCATCACCAAAACCGGCGCGGGCGATATTCGCGGCTCCCAGATCAATTAGGAATTTCCCATGACGATGGCTCGATGGCAGTCGACGATTGTCGACGGCAACGGCAATGTGCTGCCCGCCGCACAGATCACAGTGCGCCGTGAGATCGCGGGCGCCCCTCTTGCCTCGATCTATTCCGACCGGGCCGGCGCAACGCCGCTCGGAAACCCGTTCGCGGCCGACAGCGAGGGTTTTGCCGCGTTCCATGCCGCTGGCGGGGCTTATCGGATTACGGCCCAGCTCGGCACCGTGTCGCGGACCTGGCGCTATGTCCCCGTTGGCCTCGTGGCCGAGCGGGACTTCGCCGACGCATTCCTGCCGCGCGGCGCATGGGCGGGCGGCACGACCTACGCGCAGAATGATCTCGTTTCGCATGAAGGCTTCGCTTTCGTCTCGAACGGCAACGGCAATTTCGGGAACGAGCCGCAGGTTACGGGCTCACCTGCCGCGCCCGTGTCGGACGGCGACTGGACGCATATCGGCACCGTCGGCACGAGCGGCGCCGATGGGGCACCGGGTTCGTCAGACGTCACCGGCACGTCGACGTCACCGGTCGCGATCGGCACCGGCTCGAAAGCGTTCACCTTGGCGGAGACCGATCGGGGCTGGGGCGTCGGGGCAAGGCTGAGAGCGAGTAGCAGCGCCAGCCCATCCACGAATTTCATGGAAGGGGTGATAACGAGCTATAGCGTGGCGGCGCTGGAGGTGCTCGTCGATCTCATCGGCGGCGGCGGAACGCACGCTGACTGGACCTTCAGCATCGCCGGCCAGCGGGGCATCCAGGGCGAGCAAGGGGAACAGGGGGAGCAGGGCGAGCAAGGCGAGTCCGGAGCCAACGCTCCCCTTATCGTCTCGTTGCAAGTCTATCTGGCCAATGAGAACGTCGTCATCTCGAACGCTGCGGGCGGCGTCGCATATCGGGCACCAGCCGACTTGAATGACTTCAGGATGACGGCAGTCGGCGCATCGGTGGTCACGCCCGGCACGACCGGAAACCTCGATCTTCAGGTGCGCAATGCGACCCGGGGCGTCGCCATGCTCTCGACCGCAATGAGGATCGAGAGCGGCGAGGGCGGTACGCAGACGAGCGCGCAGCCTGGCACGATTGACACGGCGAACGATGACGTCGCGACCGGCGATCTCATCGTGATCGACGTCGACACGGTGCATTCCTCGCCGCCGAAGGGACTGATCGTGGATTTGAAGTTTGAGGCTCCGTGATGATGCAACCGCGCATTGTTCATGTACGGCGTCGCCCACGGCCCGCGCCGCTACCGGCTTCTCTGAGATTTCTATATGCCGCAGAGGGCGGCAGCGTGCTGCAGGTGATCTACCCCGGCACTGCGTCAGATGCAGATCGAAGGCGTTTTACCGTCTCCTGCTGGGTGAGAAATCTCGCCGGTGACGATGGTACCGGTGCGGCGATATTTGGACTGACAGGGGGTTTTACTGCCATCAGCGCTATCGCTATTACCGGTGTTCAAGTTAGCTATGGCGCAGGCGGACTTGATGGAGCGATTTACCCCGGCATGCCCAATGATATTTGGACACATTATGTCTTCCAGCTCGACACATCGCAGGCGATTGAAGCGAACCGGCTCAGGGTGTTCAAGGATAACGCAGAGCTCATTCCGCCTAATCCCGTTGTCATGACGCAGAACCGGCTGTCGGCGTTCTTTCTTTCAGGTGCGGTCCTTAGCCTAGGCGCTCTCTTCCCTGTAGCCGGCAAGCTGGCATTCCTCGACATATGCCCCGGCAACATTTATGCGCCATCGGCATTTGCAGGCGATGTCGGCGGCGTGTGGTCGGCTCGGATGGCCCCTTCGGTGAGCTACGGCACACTCGGCAGCAGATACGATGGTTCGAACGGGTTTAGCGACATGAGCGGCAACGGCCTGCACCTGACCGATATTGGAAACCCCGACCCGACCGTCGCGTCGGATTTCGCGGATTTGCCGGCCTATGTGTAAACATTTGCTCGTCCGGCTCAGCTTTTCGGTCAGAACTCCGACGTCGCGTCCTGCGTGCGCGCAAACGCTGGTCGCGAGGCGGAGAGGAGATCACAAAGGTGAAGGGCTGTGTCCTGGCTCCCGGTGAATGAGCATTTGCTCGTAGATTTCGAGAAAGGTCTCCAGCAGTGCTGTCGCTCTTGCTCTGTCCGGGCCGGTGCAGTTTACGATCCGCAAACGCTGCTGTGCGATGCGGTCCTCAGCTTCGCAGAGATGAGTATCAGCCAAAGCGATTTGATCCAGGATTAAGGCTTTCATGGCGATCCGATCAAGCGACGCCTCATGCCTCTCACTATACTAGCAATTGGCAAGCATCTCGACAAGCCTTGCCCGATGCGCCTCCATTTGTGCATACCTTTTTAGGAAAATATCAAGCAAATCTTGGGCTGTTTTCCTTTCCAGCCCAACCGATCGAGCTACACGGGACCGCTGATCGGCTATCCGATGAGCGGTTTTAGTGAGATACACGTCTGTTAAGACTATCTGATCCTGAATTAGTCCGTCCATCATGTGATTTCTCAATGCGAGGGGTTAGAGCACAACGACCAGCCAGATCAGAAAGTTCGGCTCAAATAGGTAATTTTACTCATAGGTAGATTACCTAGTCGCTGGGTTCGCCCCAATCACACCAAGACCGATAGCCGCCCCTTGAGGCGGCTTTTTCTATGAGGACATCGAATGCAACTGACCGAATCCGCGATCCGGGCGCTCTTTCCGGACGCGCTCGATAGCTACGTCTCGGCGCTGACGCGGCTGGGGCCGCAGCTGGAAAACCACGGCATGCTAAGCAACCCGCTGCACCTTGCGCATTTCCTGGCGCAATGCGCGGCCGAAAGCGGCGGCTTCTCGCTGACGAGCGAGAGCGGCAACTACTCGGCCGAGCGGCTGCTCGAGATCTTCCCCAAATATTTCACGCCGGCGCAGGCCAGGGCCTATGCGCGCAAACCCAAGCCGATCCTGTCGCGAGCCTACGCAGGACGCCTCGGCAATGGCCCTGAGGCGAGCGGCGAGGGCTGGATCTATCGCGGCCGCGGTCCGCTGCAGGAAACCGGCAAGGACAATTACCGCCGCGCCGGCGCCGAGCTCGGCATCGACCTCGTCGCCGATCCGGACAGCGCCGCCTATCCGCCGATCGGCTTCCAGATCGCCCTCAATCGCTGGTCCCGGTCCAAGCTCAACAGCTACGCCGGCCGAGGCCCGACCCATGCGGCGATCCTTGCCTGCTCGCGCGGCATCAACCTCGGCAATCCGCTGAGCCGGGCGCAGCCGAACGGCTTTGCCGAGCGCAAGGCCTGGTTCGAAAAGATCTGGGCGGTGCTGGGCGACCAGACCGCCGCGGCGAAGATCAACCCGCTCGCCGATGGCATCCTCGAGGAGGGCGAGGAAGGCGAGGCCGTGGCCGAGCTGCAGCGCGCGCTGGCGGGCCTAGGCTACCCGGTCGGCACGCCGGACGGGGTGTTTTCCGAGCGAACCCACGCGGCCGTGGCGGCCTTCCAGGCGCGCGAGGCGCTGCCCGGTGATCTCGGCAAATGGCGGCTCGAATGGAACGATCGCCTGAAGGATGCCGCTCCGTTCGAGAATACGGCCCGGAGAGGCGCCACGCCGACGGATCTGGAGGCCAAGGGCGACGAGCTGGTCGGCTGGCTTGGCTGGCTGCAGAAGGCCGCCGCGGGCGCTGCGGCCTTCCTCGGCCTCGACCAGGCCGTCGACGTCGCCGGCCTCCAGCTGCCCGAAACCCTGACCGGCATGCGCCAGGTGGTCGACCCGCTCTCCGCCAACCTCATCTGGCTGCTCGGCAACAAATGGGCCTTCGGCATTCTCGCCTGCATCGGCCTCATCGTGCTGGCGAGCTGGCTGCGCCGGCGTCAGGCGGAGCGCCACCGGAATTTCGTCACCGCATGATCGGGGAGGAGGATTGGGCCGAGCATGCCGCCGCGAATTCGGCGGGCAGCTACGAGGTGGCGATCGCGGCGCTGCGCGCCAGGCTCGAGCGATCGCGGGTGGTGATCGGGGATTGCGTCCTCTACCACGAGGATGCCGCCTTCATCCTGCCGACCCTGCACTCGATCGACGCCGTCGTCACCGACCCTCCCTACGGCATCGACGCCGCCGGCCGCGGCACCATCGGCAGCGGCACCAAGGCCATCCCGGCCACGGAGTTCGAGAAGGCCGATTGGGACAAGCGTCCGGTGGCGCCGGAGCTGATGAGCCAGGTCTATGCGCGTGCGCGCTGGCAGATCATCTTCGGCGGCAATTACTACCGCATGCCGCCGGCGAGTTGCTGGCTGGTCTGGGACAAGCTAAATGGCGGCGCCTTCGCCGATTGCGAGCTGGCCTGGACCAATCTGCCCAAGGCGGTGCGCCGGATCCAGTATCGCTGGAGCGGCTATCTCCGCCAGAACAACGAGCCGCGCGGCGATCACCCGACCCAGAAGCCGGTCGAGGTGATGAAATGGTGCATTGGCCAGTTGCCGGAGGACGCCCAGACCATCCTCGACCCGTTCATGGGGTCGGGCACCACCGGCGTCGCCGCCGTGCTGATGGGGCGCAAATTCATCGGCATCGAGCAGCGCCGGGACTATTTCGACGCCGCCTGCCGGCGCATCGAGGCCGCCTATGCCCAGCCGCGCCTGGCGCTCGAGGAGCCGCCCCGCCCGGCGCCGTCCGCCCCGGTGCCGCCCCCGCCGCAGGATCCCGAGGCCCCGATCATCGCAGCAACTGCAATCGTAACCGCGCGGCCGGGCCGCGGGCGAGAACGTGCCTGGGCCCGCATCTTCAACGGAGGAATCAACATGGGCATCACATTGTCTGGCCTGGCTTGGCAGATCGGGCTGCAGCTGCTCTCCGGCGTCTTTGCCGCCTGGTCGACCGCGATCGGCCGCACCCTCATCCTGGTGGCGGTTTGCGTCGGCCTGACCTGGCTTGCCGCGGGCCGCTTCCACGATCAGGCCTACGACCAGGGCGCGGCCGACACCCGCGCCGAGCAGGAAGCGGGCCGCACCACCGCGATCAACGCCGCCAAGGCCGAGGGCGTGGTGCTGGTGATGGAAGGGGAGAAGGCCGCCATCGAGGATGACGCCGTTCTCAAACAACTCGGACTTTTTCAAGCGAAGGTGCGCAATGAAGCTGAGAATCCTGACCGTGTTTTGCTGCCTGCTGACGATGCCTGGCTGCGATCAAAGCGCCAGTAAGGCGCCGCCGGCCGTCGACCTGGCGCCATACCGTTGCCCGCCATTGCGGCCGGCGGATCGCGCCACCTTCGCCCGGGCGCCGGCGCAGCCGCCGGCGGGGCCCTTGACCGAGGCGGCGAATAAGAAATGGATCGACGCGCTCGAGCTGCAGGTCGAGGAGCGTAACCGCGCCGGCAGGCGCATCATGCGCGGCTACGACGACTGTCGTGGCCAGGCTGCGCCGGCGAGTTGAGGGCGGCAATGGTGGTGGGCAATGGGTTTGGGGAACGGGTTATCGCCCGATCGGCAGATCGGCGCGCTCGAGGCGGAGCTGCGCCACCTGCGCGAACTCTTCGATGGGCACAAGAGCCGGACGGCGAGCGAGCTGCGCCGGATCGAGCTGCGCATCAACGCCAAGTCGCGGGAGATCCGCGACTTGGAGAGCTCGATCAACCGGGCGGTGCTCTATCTGGCGATAGCCGCGGGGGCGATCATCTTCGATCTGATCCGCAAGGGCACCGCCTTTTGATCCGCGTCCTCATCTTCGAGCACGGCGCGGCATTCCTGGCCGGAACGGTGATCGTATTCCTTTTTGCACGGACCTTCATCTGGTGAAAATCCTCCGTCTCGCCTGCGCGGCGGCCCTGCTGGCTGGCTGCGCGTCACGATCGCCCGTATTACCCACCGTGGCAACTTCGACCGCCCCGCATCTGCCCGGCCCCCCTCGGCCAGGGGCTTTCGTCAGGTGCGAACAGCTCGATCCGTCGGTTGCGGCCGAGGCGGACGTGCAGACGCCGCTCACACCGATCATTGCAGGGGGCACGTCAGCCCTATCGGCTGCATTGATGGCATCGGAGGTCCGCAAGAACGCAGCGCTCCGCAAGGTGATAGAAAAGTACAGGAGCTGTCGAATGGTGCCCCAATGGACAGCTCTAGCTTCTCGTTGAAAGCTAAACGGGTCTGTGAAGCGACAAACAGAGGCGTTTAACAAATGCCATACTTTATCATCCACCCGAATTCGTGGTCATACTTGGCCGGAAATAATACCGCTTCGGGTCCTTGCTCAAGGTATTCGTTTAGCATGATCCGCTCACATGCGGCTGCATCCACATCAGACCATGGGCTTGTGGGAGCGCTACCATCAGGTAGGCGCGGGATACCAATACTAAACAGGAGCTTCGCGACCTCTCGGGCTCGCTCGCCGTTGAGTGCCCGTATGATCACATCTTCTTTGTACGTGCTGGAGCGCCAAATTGGGCTTGCCGGGTTCAGCGGCCATAAACGGTAAACACGATTGGTGCCGAAAATCTCATTTGTTCTGCCCTGCGCTGCAAGCGTTTGCATGCGCACGACTTCTTCCAGTGCGTTGCGGTAGCGCGGGCTGCGCATACTGTTCTGGCACGAATGCTGGTCTAACATCTCTCTTTCCTGTTGCGGTTGCAATGGGCCGGTCGCCAGCTGGCAACGTGCCACCTAGAGACCGAAGGGAACGTCACTGTTTTTCAATAGATTGCCTGCAATTTGCCCGCAGTCAAACAAAAATTTCAATTAATTCCACTTCATATGCTGCATCCACGAAGATTTTACGTGAATATAAGCGCATTAATATAAATTTGTATTAAATGTTGTTAGCTTGGGAGATAACTAAAGTGACAATTCGCACATGTTTCTATGCTTCTTACATGTGTTGACTGCGTATTTGCCGAATAGTGAGGCTTTTCCGGCGAAACAAACAAATAAATTGTGGGCTTCTCAGTGCGAATGCCAGAGTTCGCGCTTGACGACAGGCCGACAGAGTGAACCGGGCGGGTGTCTGCTCGCAATTTCGCATCATACACGAGGACGATCGTAGCCACGAGGCGTTCGGCCAATAATTTGGCAAGGCGAGGGGAGACCAGGTTGCGACTTGAGAAAGCAGGCTAAGACCGACAGCGGCGCAATCCCAGAGGGCTCGGTGAGCAATGACGCTGCCGTAAACGCAGCGATTCCCAGTCGTGGCCACGGTAGCCCCAGCATCAGCCGGTAATCATATTTTTTTGAGTAGGTTCAGCATTACCGCGGCATCAATCGCGATGCCAACGTCCGGGACAATTCAGTCACGGCGACCGACGACCAGCTGCTTGGCGCCATCGCCGGTGGTTTTGTCCTCGGTGCAATCTGCAATCGATAACCTCTTGATCTTACTGCCGCCCGCGCGGGATCCGCGCGGACTTTTCCCCAAACAACTCACAGGCGCAAACTCTCTGTTGCAACCAAAAGGAGAGCGCAATAAAACAAACGCAACCGCCAATGTTCGTTTTCGGCGGACAATCTACTCCAAGTATTTTGTTCGGCCCCCAGTTCAATCTGGATGCCGGGTGTCACGCAGCGCTAGGCGCCTAGCGGCACCCTCCTCTCGGTTCAAGCGGGGCGTGACCACGGCGTCGGGAACAGGCAGAAGCCGCCTTAAACCGACGCCGATTAAACCGGTCATCATAGTACGTCACCGGCCATCCGTTCGATGGGCCCGACTAGGTATTTTGTGGCGAAAAGCCGAGTCGGTGGCAGCCGCTGGATTTAGCACGCGCCATCACTGCTTCTTAGCCCCAGAGGACATAGGGCGAGCTATACGGCGCTCTCGCCACGTGAGAAACGAGAAGACGATAATGCACATGCTGCAAACGGTATAGACAGTAAACGTGATCGCGAGGGCGAGGTATTTCTCCGATAAGAGAAGTGCCGGTAGTGCGGCAGATGTGTCGTCGGGCAGGAAGCGTGTGGCTTCCATTCCAGAATAGTGCATCAAGGCGATCGTTAGTCCTAATGTGATGGAGCCTAAGAGGGTGTCGACCACCCCGCGCTGACGAAAGGCAAGCCACAAGGCGACGGCAGACGCTTGTATGGCGATCAGCACTGAGACCATGACTCCAAGCCACGAATATTCGACGATGCAGCTCCCCGTGATGGCATACATGCCGAGGTAATGCATCCCGCCGACACCGAGGCCGAGAAAGACTGCACTTAAAGGCAGGCTTGCGTTTCCGAGCCGCTTGGAACTGACGATAGCAAGAGAGACTACCGTGCCCAGCACAGCGATCGCCGCGGAAATCGCGGTGGGTATAACTTCATAGCTCAGTTCGATAGGCAATTTTACAGCCAGCATGGCGATGAAGTGCATTGACCATACGCCGCCGCCAATTCCAATACCGCCCAGGGCGATGCGCAACCGTGCCTCAGAACGGGGCACCCACTGGATGCCGGTCGTCATAACGAGGCCGGTGAAGGAACCTAAGATCGCGACTCCTATGGAAAGAGCGACCAATCCCGCGTCGTAGGTAAAGTCCATTGGAATCCGTAATCACTCAGCTCGAACATTATAGTGCGCCAGAAATCACACACTTAGCACCCTGGCTTGCGCAGAATTTCTAATACAAAAC
Organism: Rhodomicrobium sp. R_RK_3; assembly: GCF_002198715.1. Classification (GTDB taxonomy): domain Bacteria; phylum Pseudomonadota; class Alphaproteobacteria; order Rhizobiales; family Rhodomicrobiaceae; genus R-RK-3. The sequence continues at coordinate 22,710 of NZ_MWLK01000023.1, forward strand.
GCATCATGGCGAGATGTATGTCTGTATAACCGCATCAATAATTGTCGATATTACTGATATTTGCACCTCCGAAAACATAGCATTCATGTGACGGCAGTATATCCGTAATTTCCCTTATTCGGGTCGTTATCTCTACGGGGCCGGGTTGGCCCCAATTCGGTCCTCGCGGGCTTACCCTTAATGATTGCCAGCCAACATCCTCGGCTATGGGAAGGGCCGAGCCGTTTGGCCGAGGCATACCAAAGGCCTTTCGCCTTCGGCTCCGAAATGATCGCAATCGGGGTGGCCGCGTATCAATAAGAAATGCGATCCTCGGGATCGCTGAACTCAGACAAGTTTCAACTCGACCAAGCGATCTCGAATCGCCGCTGGCGCCATTTCTGGAGAGACCCAGGCGCTGTCGCTGACTTCGTCCTGCTGCAGCGCCAGTGCTTCGGGATTTCCTTTGAACACGAAGCAAAAATCGAAGTGGTGATGTTCCGGCTCGGCCCTTGCCGGATTGGCCGGAATAGGGTGGTGATCGATATAGATGGGCAAGTGCGCAAACTCACCAGCCGGCGCCGCCAGCGCGGTGGTCTGTATGCCCGTCTCCTCGGCGATCTCGCGTAGGGCAGCGGCTCTGAGGGAACTATCGCCCTGTTCGACGTGGCCGCCCGGAAAGAGCCATCGATCTAGAGTCTTGTGACGGATCATCAGCAGCCGGCGATCTTCGTTGATCACGATTGCGCCGCAGGTGACGTGTCCGCGAAACTCTTTCCGACTGGTAATCTCCGCCGCTTGCTCCTGCAGCGAGCGCAGCGCGGCCACCACGTCAATGTCGGCCGGGAATTGCTGCGCGTATCCGGTCAAGGTGCGCTCGATGTCGTCTCTGATCATTGACTGGCTCCTTCCTCATCCGAACCAAAATGCTCGAGCCAAATATGCGCAATTTGAGCGCGTAGGCTGCTGTCGTTCTCGGTTATCCCAAGCGAACTCACGCCGTGTGACAGGCGGGCGACTGAAGCCAGGAGCTCGGCCTGGATGAGACAGATGAACGGACCCAGCGCCGACCCATGGACGAAGTTCACAGCGTGCCCGCCATTCATCAGGTAGAAGTAATGATCGCCCCGCGAATAGCACGTGATATGCGGCGACACCTGCGCCGGGTCATAGTGCTGGTGCAGATCCCGCATCTCCAACTCGTCATCGCCTGAGGTGACGGTGGCGACATAGGCGCCTCTGTCCAATTGTGCGAACTGCTGCAGCTGCAGCGCTTTGTTGCCCGTCGCGCAAAACACCAGCGCTGCGCCCGCCACGGCTTCCTCGAGCGTGGCAGCCGTCCCGAAGCCGCGCGACATGGCTTCGACCCGCTTCACCGCGTCCAGGTCGTACACGACGGCGCGAACGCGGCGGGCGTGGAGCGTGTTGGTGATGCTGCGGCCGATTTTCCCATACCCGATCACGCAGGCTGTCCTGCCATGCAAGACGTCGGCGCGCTCGCGCAAGAGCGCCTCGGCCGAGAACACGATGGATTGCCCTACCAGCCAATCCTCCGGATCCTTCAGCGGGCTGCGCGCGACGCTGATCACCGGGCAGGCCTGGATGGACGCCCTCTCGTATTTCTGGTGCCCATTCTCCGTGTCCTCGACGATGCCGAGCAAGCCAGGCCCATATCGCGCATTCAGCTCATCCGCGATGCCGGCGAAATAGCCGCCGACATCGAGGATGATCGCCGGGCGGCCGCTGCAGTACCGGGTTAGGTGCGCCAGGGGCGCGTCCACATTGCTGAACCGCGCGTGGGCCACCTGCAGCTCGATATGCGGCGGGAGGCGGTCCCGGGTGACCTGATCGATCGATTGAGGCTTGGCGAGCACGACGCCCAGCTGCGAGGCGCGGCCGAGCGCTTGCAGCATCGCAGGGGCGTCGGGCCGGATGTGGGTGACGATCACAGATGCGATTCCAGGCTTTGCCGGAAACGCCGCCAGGACGGCTCCAAAGAAGGCATCGATCGTCGTGCGTCGGGCGACCGTCCCTGCGTCGAGGTCGGGGTGTTGCATCTTGGCCCCTCACTCTTCCAGGTACGACGTGTTGTCGATGATGACCCGCACGTCGCCGTCGTAGACGCACCGATTGCCCGTGACCTGCTCGATCACCCAGCAATCGGCACCAAGCTGTTCGGCGGTTATCAGTATGCCCAATCCCAGGGCGAGGCCTCCCAGCAAGGCAAAGCAAAGTTCCGGTATTTGATGCATGCGTTCGTCCCCCAAAGATTGGGGACGATCGGCTAAAGCCTATTGGAAAACGGCACGAAGATCCTGTTGTTTTCTAGAAAAGGTCGACCTAACCCATTGATATTCAGGACCGATCTAGACAACGCTCTCTTGGTAAGCGGTTGAAAAACCACCGACAGCTGGCGATTGAAAATCCGCGTGTCGGTGGTTCGATTCCGCCCCTGGGCACCAACATTTTCTTTGCCTTTGGTCTCAAACCAGATTCCCGGTCGAAATCCCCAATGTTTCGCCGAAGGCTTGCAGATATGCCTTCAACGATCGCGGACGGTAGAGGCGCTTTTCAAAAAGCGCCTCCGCGGGCGACTTGATCCGCCGCTGGCCCACCTCGGCGACTTCGCCGAGCGAGGCGCCAGCGGGCCCGTCGCGCCACTCACGCGGCGCGATCGCGGCGAGGCTGAAGCCTTTGGCGGTGTCGACGGAGGTGGTGTGGTCGATGCCGTCGCGATAGCGCTCGAGGAGGGCCTCATCGATCGCCAGGCCCCGCGCCGATGCGCCCTCGACCACCCAGATCAGCGCGGCCTGCCATAAGCCGTTGAAAGTGGTGCCCCCACCGACGGTGCTGTGGTCGCCGGGAAACCAGATCTGCTCATAAGGCGGTGTCGCCGGGTGCGACGCGCCGGCCGCCATGTTGAGCGCGTCCAGATTGCTCCAGGGGGCGGGCTTGAAGGTGCTTCGCCTCTCGTCGATCGCCAGGGCGTGACGCGCACTCTTGACCATCCGGCTCAATGCGAGGTCATGGAACTGGTAGCGCTTGTTGAAGCGGTTTGCAAAAATGGAACTGCCGGGGATGCCGAGGGAGCCGACCGTATCCCATACGCCGATATATTCGATCGACAAAGGATGCTGATCGACGGCTGCGTTTCCCTCCGCCGTATACACGGCAATGCTGTTCTCGCGGCGGAATTGAACCAGTTCGGCCGCATCCGGCCCGGCCTCCCGGTTCCGGCTCTGATAGGTTTCGATCGTTTTGCCGAAAAGATGGAGGCGGTCTTTCCGCAAGATGCCGCAAGCCCTCAGCATCCCGGCAAAGGAACGTGCACTGAAGGCACCGCGGGAGAAGCCGAATAGGTAAATCCGGTCGCCCGGCGCATAGTTGAAGATCAAATAGCGGTAGGCGCGTTCGATATTGTCCATAAGTCCGAAGCCGAAGGCGCCGCTGAGCAGACGGTTGATGCTGTTGCCGAACGCGACCTCCATCGAGCCCACGCCTTCGTCGTAGCACACCGCCTGCACGACGCCTCGGGCGTCCGCCGGCGATACCAATTGGGCGGCTTTTATGACATTCGTCGGAAACTGGGCGTCGACAGTATTCCAGGTCCCATCAAAGCAGATTACGATGTTTTTCATCTCACCCCCGAAACATCAACATCTTGCAAAATCGTCTTCCGCAGCCGAGAAATATTCAAGCTGACATTGGCTGTCGCATTTCGATGGCCCCATTCTCGACGAGAATCCTTAGGGGTCAGTATGGCATTTCGCGTTGACGTGAAAAGGCGAAACTGGGCGGAGCTTGGTCAAATGCCTGTAACGCTGAGCGCGCAAAATCATGAGGACGGCCGGTCGACCGGCTGATCGCAGATCAGCGAGAGCCCTATGCAGAAATTGGTTCACGACCCTCAAGATCGGATCGAACGCATCGACGAATTCTGGGCGGCGGTCAGCGTCGACGGAAATGGTCAGGTGCTCTGCGCGACGAGACTCAATGGCATGGTGATCCCACTGATTGCCGCCGACGATTCAGGTCTTATCTGGGTCAAGGAGCAGGCCGAAAAGCTCGCCACGCTGACAGGCAGGCGCATCAAGCTGATCAAGCTGACGGGTCGCGTGGAGTTTGAAGAATTGTGGGGCGCAGGGGAGGGCGGGGCACCGATCCCGCGAAATCCGTAGAACGCGGCGTTGAGATTGAGATAAACCGCCGCGCCTGGGCGCGCGGCGGTTTAGCGCTCGGTCTCTCATCTGCTCCGTCCGATCGTTGGGCAGGGGCAGGCAACAGCGTGATCGGCTCGGGCTTACCTGGCCGGGCGAGCCCGATCCGCATTCCGTTTACACCCCGCCCCAAATCTCCTGCGGCGGCAGGTCGCCATCCTCTTTCGGGCCGCCGGTGATGCCGTATTGCTCCAGGATCGGATTGAGATTGGCGTAGAAATCCTCCTGCTGGTTGGCGTGTTTCACCACCTCCCAGATCGCCAGGCCGAAGACCGCGATGGCGGCAAAGCCGGCGGCCGCGATGCCGAGCACGCCGGCCGCGACGCCAAGGCCGCTCACCAGCCCGGGCGCCGCCCCGAACAGCGACGCGATGGCCTCCGCCGTGGTGGCGATGCCGGCGCCGATGCCCAGAATGCCGCCGGTCAGGCTGATGCCGCCATTGACGTTGTCGCCCTGGTTGAGGCTGTTAACGCCCGCCGCGATGCCGAAGCCGCCCGCCAGCAGGCCGCCGACGCCGCCGATCAGCTTGCCGTAATTCTCGATCTTGCCGAGCGCGTCATTGGTCAGCCAGTTGGCCGGGCGGCTCGCGGGGTCGAGCGACTTGGTATATTTCGAGCTGCCTTCCAGCAGCAGCCCGGTGAACTGCATCGCCGCTGCGACCTTGTTCGCCTGAGCCTGCGGCGTGGTGCCGTTCTGTACGCCGCGCGCGATCAGGATGCCGCCCATGAAGGCCGCGCTGACGATATGGAACATGCCCTTGCCATAGGCGGCCGAGATGGTCCCGTCGGGCTTGGGCAGGACATTCAGCTTGGCGAGGGCATCGGTCAGCTTGGCGCCCTGGCGCACATCGTCCCAGACGCCGCGGAAGGCGCCGACGATGGCGTCGGTGCTGATGCGGGTGCCGCTCGCGTCGGTGAACATCTGCGGATTGTCGCGCTGCGCCTCGTCCAGCGCCGCGCGCAGCTTGGTCTCGTCGAGATTGCCGTTGCCATCGCCGAACGCCGCCAGGAATTCCTCCTGCGTCGATGTGCCGAAGATTTCGTCGGAGACGATGTCGACCAGGTTGGTTTCCAGCTTGCCGGCATTGTCGGCGACGAGCTGCGGGTCGAGCACCATGTTGAACGCCGCGACGTCGGCGGAGAAATTCGACAGCGCGGTCTCGACGCCGGTGCCCCCGGCGATGGCGTCCTTGAGCGATTTGCCGCTGACGATATTGTCGAGGTAATATTGCCGGATCTCGCCCTCATGGCCCGACCGGCCGACGATCCCGGCAAGGTCCGGCTTGCCCTCGCGGCCGAGCGCCATATGCAGGATCTGGCCCTGCATGGCGAACGTCTGCACGCCCTGGCTGAGGCTGATCGGATTGCCCTTGTCGTCCTTCATGGCGAGGATGTCGTTGAGGCCGCCGCCCTCGGCGAATTTGCCGTCGTAATAATTCGCGATCTGGCTCTTCAGATTGGGGTCGGCATTGACGAGGGACTGCAATGCCTGCGCCCGCCCGTCGGCGAGATAGGTCTGCACGTCCTTGTCGTTGGCCAGGAGCTCGATCTTGGCCAGCAGGTCGGCCTTGACCTTGTCCTTGTTGGGATTGATGCCGTTGTCTGAGCCATAAGGGTTCCACAGCTCGCTCTTGACGCCCGCCTCCAGCGTGCCGACGGCGGAGAGAAGTTGCATCATCACGGCGGCCTTGGTCTTGCCGTCGTAATTCTCAGGATGGGCGAACACATCCGGGCCCAGCTTGGAGGTGTCGACGCCGTCGACCATGGAGAGAGTCGCGGCGCCGTTCAGCAGGTTGATGAATTCGGCGTCGCTCTTGGGGGCGTAATTGCCGAGCCATTGCTTGACGTTCTCGACGCCAAACGTGCCGTCATTCTTGCTGGTCGCGGGATTGTCGCCGGCCATGTCGAGCTGGCGCAGCATGCCGGGATTGGACCACAGCCGGGCGGCATTGCGCACATCCTCGCTGAGGCCGGGATTGGCATCGGCGAAGGCCGAGAGCTGCTGGCTGTTCAGATAGGTGTGGCCCTCGCCGATGATGACCCGGTTGGCCGCCACCAGGGCCGCGTCCCTCGCCAGCGACTTGGAGAGGTCGCCTGCATTGCCGTTCTTCTCCACATAGGCCTTATAGGCCGCGCCGGCGGTTTTGATGTCGGCCTTGTATTTCTCGATGAAGGCATCGACCTCGGCGTGGGTGATGGTGTTGTCCTGCGTGTCGCCGCCGCCGACATCGAGCGCATTGATCAGCGAGTGGTTGTCAGTGATGAATTTCAGCGCGGCCTGGGCTTCGGGCGGCAGTCCAGAGAGGTCGCCGAAATTGCGGCCCTTGTTCATGCCCCAGGCTTCCCAGTTCTCCGACAGCATCTGCGCGGCGGCGAGCGGGCGGTTCCAGACCGCCTTCAGCCGGGCCTTGTCCTCCTCGCTCATGCCCGCCGTCAGATCGTCCCAGACCTTGAGCGCTTCCGGCGTGGAATAGCGGGTCTGGTCGAGATAGGCGCCGGGATCGGCGGTCGGATCGATGACATCGGGGTCGGCGATCAGGGACGGGCTTGCCGGGTTGACCGGATGCAGCGCGGCGCTCGCCTCGGTCAGATCCTTCAGCCGCTCGCCGTCCCGCGTCTCGGCGGGCGCGTCCATGCGGCCCTTGACCCATGCGGAGAATTTTTCGCCGGCAGCTCCGGCGGCCTCGCGCGCCTTTTCGAGGAAGGCCACCGCGTCGGCCTTGGTGATGACATTGTCCGTCGCCGTGCCGCCGCCAAGGTCCAGCCCTTCGAGCAGCTCGGGATTGGCAGCGATCCATTTCAGCACCACCTGTGCTTCCGGCGGCAGATCGGACGGAGGATTGGCGAAGGAGACCCCTTTATGCATGCCCCAGGCGTCCCAATTGTCGATCAGCATGCGCACCGCCGCGATCGGGCGGTTCAGCTCCACCTGCGCCTTATGCCGCTCGTCGCCGGTCAGATCGGCGGTCAGCCCGTCCCAGATCTCCAGATTGTGGTCCTCGAAGACCATGTCGCCCACGACGTCATAGGTGGTTTTGGAGTAGTCCGAATTGTCCAGGATGCTTTCGGCGTCGGCGGGCGGCTGATCGGTTCGCGCCAGCACCGCGAAATTGCCGGGCCGCGCCTTGGGGTTTGCGGCATCCACCACGCGTTGCCAGGCCAGGAAAATGGCGGGATCAACGTTGGGATCGCCGGGCGGGGTGTTTGGCGGGCTGACGGGATTTACGGTTGTGGCCATGGAGTCCTCGTGACGCGCGTGCCTGTCGCCAAGGCAGCCGCTATCCTTCGGCCGCGAGGATGCTGCCGGCAAAATCGCTGCCTTTGGGAAGGTCACTAGATGCGAAGACTGTAGAGCGGCGAGATGACAGGTGTTTGAAAAGTCGGCCGCGCTCGCGCAAATCGGGTCGATTTGCGTGCCTTGGCGCGCAATGGCGTCGCGACCACGTCCCTTTATACTATTGTCATAAAGGGAGCCTATATTATAGTTTGCAATAATTGCCGATGCTAATTGACTTATATTGTCAGTCGCGCGGGTTTTATTGCGTTGCCTTCTTTTATTTGGTCTAGCGCGTGGAAGCGTTACCGCCGGTTTTGCCAGGCGGCGGCGTGCCCTCTATCCTGCTTTGCAGGCGGCGATCTCCGCCGGCCGCTTGCGCGCTTCGGCTGCTGGCGGAGTGAAGATGGCAAGATATGTATCGCTGCCCGCCAGCGAATGCACAGCGACCTGGCGGTAGCCGACGGCGGCGAGTTCACAGGCGAGCAATTCCGGAGGGGTGCCGTGTCTGGAGGTTGCCGCGCGTGTGTCGACAATGCCCACCTGCCCGCCGCGCTTGAGTGCCGGAGCGAGATTGTAGAGCAGAGCGTAGGGGTCTGAGATCTCGTGATACATGTGAACGAGGATCGCCACATCGACGGAGGCCGGGGGAAGCCGCGGATCGTGCGCCTCGCCGAGGCTGACGGTGACGTTCTTCAGGTCGAGCGCTTTCACGCGCTCACCCAGATCCTTGAGATATGAAGCTTCGACATCTTGCGCGAAGATGCGGCCCCGAGGCCCGACAACGGGAGAAAGCCGGACCGTCAGATAGCCGCTACCCGCGCCGATATCGGCAACGGTCATGCCGGGCCGCATGCCCAGCAGGCGCGCAAGCTGGCCCGGCTCGTCAAACCCGTCCCGTTCCTCCTCGCTGTGCCATAGCGGCGCGACGATATCGGCAACCGGGCGATCGGGCTTGGGAAATTGCGTCGCGGGCGCGCCGGCGGGACCGAGGAACCGATGATCCGCCGCGCCGGTCTGGCTGACGCTGGCCAGATACAGGGCGATTGCCAGCATCGCCCAGCTTGCGCCGCGCCACATCCGACTATCAGCGATAAGCGCAAGCTGCCCCATGATCGACCCTCCGCGTAAGCTGTGTTGACCCGCATCTGTATCGGCCAAGCGGCGCATGCTCTCCGGATGGCTCAGCATACGTCGGCAAGACGCTTGGTATTCAGGTGCTTCATGCGATGGCCGAAATTAAGGCTGGAAGCGCGCGCCATGCAGGGCGCGTCGCTCGACCGTCCCACGCGGCGAGGGCTTTGAAGGGCTGCGCACGGCCTTAAGCGCTAGGCCCTGGAGGGCTTCTTTCGCCCTCCAGGGCCGGTCACGCGACCTCGGGGAGGCGATCGAGATATTTGTCGAGAGTGATTGGGTAATCGCGGACACGGACGCCGGTGGCATTGTAGATCGCATTGGCCACCGCCGCGCCGACGCCGCAAATGCCGAGCTCGCCGACGCCCTTGGCCTTCATCGGCGAGGAGATCGGATCGGTCTCGTCGAGGAAGATCACCTCCTGGTGCGGAATGTCGCCATGCACCGGCACTTCATATCCCGCCAGATCATGGTTGACGAAGAAGCCGCGCCGCTTGTCGATGGCAAGCTCCTCCATCAGCGCGGCGCCCGCGCCCATGGTCATCGCGCCGATGACCTGGCTGCGCGCCGATTTCGGATTGAGGATGCGGCCCGCGGCGCACACCGCGAGCATGCGGCGGATGCGGCTCTCGCCGGTCGCGGCGTCGACGCCGACTTCGACGAAATGCGCCCCGAACGTCGATTGCTGGTACTTCTTGTCGAGGTCGCCATATTCGATGCCGTCCTCGGCGACGATCTCGCCCGCACGCGCCGCCTCGGCCAACGGCGCAGCGCGATTGCCCGCGCGCACCTGCCCGTCCGCGAACACCGCATCGGCGGAGTTGATGCCGAGCTTCTGGGCGACGGCCTCGCGCAATTTCGTGCAGGCGGCGAAGACGCCGGCGGTCGAATTGTTGGCGCCCCACTGGCCGCCTGAACCGCAGGAGACCGGGAAGCTGGAATCGCCGAGCCGGACCACGACCTTGTCGAGCGGCACGCCCATCATCTCGGCGGCGGTCTGGCCGATGATCGTGTAGGTGCCGGTGCCGATATCGGTCATGTCGGTCTCGACGGTGACGATGCCGCTGAGCCGGACGCGTGCCGCCGATTTGTTCAGCAAATTATTACGGAACGCCGCCGCCACGCCCATGCCGACCAGCCAGCGGCCATCGCGCACCTTCGCCGGCTGCGGATTTCGCCGACCCCAGCCGAACTGCTCGGCGCCTGTGCGCAGGCAGGCGATGAGACGGCGCTGCGAGAAGGGCCGCTCCGGCTTTTCCGGGTCGACCTGGGTGTCGTTGAGGATGCGGAACTCGATCGGGTCGATGCCCGCCTTCTCCGCGATCTCATCGATGGCGATCTCCAGCGCCATCATGCCGGGAGCCTCGCCGGGCGCGCGCATGGAATTGCCTTCCGGCAGGTCGAGCACGGCGAGCCGCATCGCGGTCATGCGGTTGGCGCCGGCATAGAGCAGGCGTGTCTGGCTGACCGCCGTTTCAGGTTCGCCCCCGGGCAGGTCGCCGGACCAGCTTTCGTGACCGATAGCGGTGATCTTGCCGTCCGTGCCGGTGCCGATGCGGATACGCTGGATGGTGGCGGGCCGATGTGTCGTGTTGTTCATGATCAGGGGACGCTGCAAGGTAACCTTCACCGCCCGCTTTGCCGCCAGCGCCGCAAGGGCCGCGAGCAGGGCGTCGGAGCGGACGAAGAGCTTGCCGCCGAAACCGCCGCCGATATAGGGCGAGATCAAGCGCACATTCTCCTTCGGGACGCCGAGCGTCTTCGACACATCGCCAACGCCCCAGGCGATCATCTGATTGGAGGTCCACAGCGTCAGCTTGTTGCCGTCCCAGGCGGCAATCGAGGCATGGGGCTCCATCATCGCATGGGAATGGTCTGGCGTGGTGTAGGTCGCATCGAGCTGCACAGGGGCCGCCGCGAATGCGCCGGCGAAATCTCCGACCGCCGTATCGGCCGCGCCGCCGGGGCCTTCCTTCGGTGGCACGCCGGTGTTTTTCACCTCGGCGAGGTCGAATGCGCCTTTGGCCTCCTCGTAGCCGATGCGGACCAATGCCGCGGCGGCGCGCGCCTGCTCGAATGTTTCGGCGACGACGACGGCGACCGCCTGATGGTAGTGCTCGATATCGGGGCCGCCGAGCAGCTTGGCGGTGTTGTACTTGCCCTTTTCCAGCGGGCCGACGCTGTCCGCCGTCACGATGGCGAGGACGCCGGGCGCAGAGCGGGCGCGCCCGAGCTCCATGGATGCGATGCGGCCCTTGGCGATGGCCGCGCCGATCACATAGCCGTAGGCCGCGTTGGGCGCCGCATTATGCTGCTCATAGGCATAGGGCGCGGTGCCGGTGGTCTTCACCGGCCCGTCGATCCGGTCGGTGGGCTTGCCGATGATCTTAAGCTGGTCGATGGGGTTGGTCGTGGCTGGCGTATCGAATTTCATGGGGTCACCTTTTCGCGTCGGCCAGGACGGAGGCGAGCGTGCGCTCCACCAGCGTCACCTTGAATGCGTTCTCATGCGTCGGCTTGGCGCCCTCCAGCAGTTTGGCGGTGACGGCCTTTGCCCCGCGCGGCATCTCGGCCTCCGCAGCCTCGACGCGCCACGGCCTGTGCGCCACGCCGCCGACAGCGACGCGCCCCGTACCGTCGGGCTGGACGATGGCCGCGACGGAGATGAGCGCGAAGGCGTAGGAGGCGCGGTCGCGCACCTTGCGGTAGATCTGAGCGCCGCCGGCCGGCTCGGGCGCGTCACCGCCGTGATCAGCTCGCCCGGCTGCAGCACCGTCTCGATATGCGGCGTGTCCCCGGGCAGCCGGTAGAAATCGGCGATCGGAATGCGGCGCGCCGATCCGTCATCCGCGACGGTTTCGACGGTCGCGTCCAGTGCGCGCATGGCCACCGCCATGTCGCTCGGATGGGTGGCGATGCAGGCATCGCTGACGCCGATGACCGCGAGCTGGCGGGTGAAGCCGCCGATGGCTGAGCAGCCGCTGCCCGGCTCACGTTTGTTGCAGGGCATGTTGGTGTCGTAGAAATAGGGGCAGCGCGTCCGTTGCAGCAGATTGCCGGCGGTGGTCGCCTTGTTGCGGAGCTGGCCGGACGCGCCGGCCAGCAGCGCGCGGGACAGGAGGCCGTAATCGCGCCGAACGCGCTCGTCCGCCGCAAGCGCCGTATTGCGCACCGACGCGCCGATGCGAAGCCCGCCCTCGGGCGTCGGCTCGATCTTGTCGAGGCCCAGATTGTTCACGTCGATCAGATGCGCCGGGGTTTCGATCTGCAGCTTCATCAGGTCGAGCAGATTGGTGCCCCCGGCGATGAACTTGGCGCCTTCGACGCGCGAAGCCGCCGACGCGGCTCCCGCCGGGCTGTCGGCGCGCTCATAGGTGAAGGGTGTCATGCGGTTCTCCCGGCGACTTCGGTCATCGCGTCGACGATGTTGGAATAGGCGCCGCAGCGGCAGATATTGCCGCTCATGCGCTCGCGCAGTTCGAGGGCGGTCGCCTGGGGCCGCGCGGTCAAGTCGGCGCTGACATGGCTCGGAATGCCGGCCTTGATCTCATCGAGCACCGCAACCGCCGAGCAGATCTGCCCGGGGGTACAGTAGCCGCATTGATAGCCGTCATGCTTCACGAACGCCGCTTGCATCGTGTGCATGTCCTGGGGCTCGCCCAGCCCTTCGATGCTGGTGATGCTGCCACCCTCATGCATGACCGCGAGCGTCAGGCAGGAATTGATGCGCTGGCCGTCGACGATCACCGTGCAGGCGCCGCACTGGCCGTGGTCGCAACCCTTCTTGGTGCCGGTGAGATGCAAATGTTCCCGCAGCGCATCGAGCAGCGTCGTGCGGGTGTCGAGGGTGAGCTCGCGGGCCGTACCGTTAACGGTGAAGGAGACCTGCATCATGGGGAGTGCCCCGGTCGCCGCGGCCTGGGCATTCGATGGCATTTGGGCGCTCACCTTCGTCGCCGCGGCAGCGGCCGCGGAGGCGGCGGTCGCGATCAACAGGCGGCGACGGGAGAGTTCGAAGTCGGTGGAGTCTGGCATGGTGGACTCGTTCCTTTTCTGGCTGAGGTCCACGGTTGTTCGTCCGAACGAAGCGCCATCGGCCTCGTTCCGTACGCGCTGATGGATCGACGGATAATTCCGGCTCGAGGCCAGGCCATTACGCGTTAAGGTAAACGGCGGGTTGCAAAGAACGACCCGGCGAGACCTGTGATGCTTGACAATTTGTGACCAAGGAACAAAAATCGAACGCAAGGCGCGAAGGGCCAGACGAAGACCGGGACAGGCGCCGGCCTTCAGCACCGTACATTGAGATCGTCGCCTCAAACTGCGAGCAAGCCCATTTCCGATGAAGTTGCCGACCCTTCCCACTTACTACTATCTCGACCACTTCGCCGAGATGCTCTCATTTGTCGAGACGACCTATGCGGCGGTCCTTGACCCTGCGCATCGTGAATTCATCTCCGACTTCCGGCGTCTGCCGCCCGGCGAACAATGCCTTTTCGTGCGCATGGTCAACCGGCGCGGCCAAATCTTCGAGCCTGCGGCGCTAAAATATGCCGAGATCGCCGATATCGGGATGGCGGTCCGGGGACTTTTCGATCGGGGCTATCTCCGCGCATTGCGCGAGGACGATTACGCCGCATGGCTGTGCGTCCTGCCGAAGACCCGGCTGCTCGACATCGCTCGCGGCGCCGACTGCGAGAGCGTCAGGAGTTCTTGGACGAAACCGCGCCTCGTCGATCATCTGCTGACACATGTGCCGTTCGCGGCCGCTATCTGCCAAACGGGCGCCGCATCGCACCTCGCGCTTGCGGGAACGCAGCCGCTCGAATTTCTGCTTTATCTGTATTTCGGCAAGACGTGTGAGGACCTCAAGAGCTTCGCCCTGCGCGATCTCGGCATTCTGCGCGTCAATGACGCGGCATCCTTCAAATCGCGCTTCTCGGATGCGGCCGAAGCAAGGGCCTGCTTCTTCTATAGCCAATTGCTCGATACGCTCGCCGTCCCGACGCTATCCACTTTTGAAGTGGCGGCGCAGAAGCTCCGAGACGGCCCCGAGGACGGCGGCGAATATGCCAGGACACTGCGCGAGCGCTCGGCCTTCGCGATCGGCCAGTTCTTCGAAAGAGCGAAGGATCCCGAACGTGCGGTAGAGCTTTACCGGACGGCCCCGTCGCCCGAGTGCAACGAGCGTCTTGTCCGCCTGCTCCACGCCGCCGGCGCCAAGGATGAAGCAAAGCGTCTGCTGGAGCGCATGATCGACGATCCCAGCAGCGACGACGAGCACGTCTTCGCGCAGGACTTCTATGCACGCAAATTCGACGGACGCAGGACCGGCGCCTGCACCGAGCTCCTGCGCGCGGGCCGTCAGGTCGTCGTCGACGAGATCTATCGCGGCAATCCCGAAGCGGGTGTGGCGGGCGTCATGCGGCGCGATGGTTTTCAGGTCTATCACGCCGAGAACCTGCTCTGGCACAATCTGTTCGGCCTGCTGTTCTGGGACAAGCTGTTCGAATCCGGCCAATTGCACAGCGGCTTCGACTGGATGCCGCAATGCCTGAAGAACCGCAGCTTCGCCACGCTGTTCGCCGGGCCCATCGCCGAGAAGCTCGCCTCGATCAGGGCCGGCACCGCCCTGCATCTCATCCTAAAATCCATCGCCAGCCATTGGGACCGTCCGAACGGCATTTTCAGTTGGTCCTATATCGACGTCGATGCGCTGCGCGATCTCCTCACCTACGGCAACGCGAATGCGGTCGCCGACATCATCGAGCTGATGACCCGCGACTTCCGCTCCATGCGCGACGGCTTCCCGGATTTGATGCTGCAAAAAGACGGCGCGATCAGCTTCCTCGAGATCAAGGCCGAGGGCGATGCGATCCGCCGCAACCAGCTCACGCGGCTGCGCCAGCTTCAGGCCGCCGGGTTCGACGCCGTGATCTGCCGCGCCGACTACCGGTTCGATCCCGAGCAGGACTATGTGGTCATCGATATCGAGACGACGGGCGGTTGGGCCCCGTCCGACCGCATCACCGAGATCGGCGCGGTCAAGCTGCGCAATCACCAAGTGATCGACCGCTGGCACAGCCTGATCAACCCACAGCGTTCGATCCCGCCGAACATCACCAGACTGACCGGCATCACCAACGAGATGGTGCGGGATGCGCCCGTGTTCGCAGACATCGCGGACAGTCTGATGGAATTCATGGGCGACGGCATTTTCGTCGCGCACAATGTCAATTTCGACTATGGCTTCATCGCGCAGGAATATACGAGGCTGGACCGCCGCTTCCGCTTCCCGAAATTCTGCACCTGCGCCGGGATGCGGCGGCACTATCCCGGCCACAACTCCTACAGCCTCGGCAGCCTTTGCGGCATTTACGAGATCTCGCTCGAGCATCATCACCGGGCTCTGTGCGACGCCGAAGCCGCGGCGATGCTTCTCAACCTCATCAACAGGACGCGCGAGGGCCGCACGTTACGGGACGCCGCCTGAAACGGGTTGCGACCGGCTGCATGGTCCAATCGATGCCGCTGTCTCCGGCAGCGCCTGGGCGGACCTATTTATTCGCGCCGCCCTCGCCTGAAGCGCGGTTTCATTGCCGTCCTCCCGGGTTTCACTACAGATTGCATCAACTTATGCGGGTTCGGCAGCCGATGTCGTAACAGATGGCGCGCTCCATCAATGAAGCAGTAGGCGCCGGGATCTTCACTTGTCGCCGACTCCAATCGCCGGACTGATCTACGGCCGCGCGCGCAAGCGGCACTGGCTCAGGCACAAAGCGACCTGACTGCACCCGCGCCGCTTCTGCAGCAAGTGAGCAAGCGGCGTATCCACCTCCACGTGGTGAGCGACGGCGTCGACGCGTTGGAGTTTCTGAGACGCAAGGGGCCCAATCTCAATGCTCCGCGCCCGGATCTCATCATATTGGATCTCAACCTGCCGCGGATGGACGGCCGGGAGCTCTTGCCTCTCATCAAGAACGACGATCGCCTGAAATCAATTCCGGTCGTCGTCCTGAGCACCTCCGAGGCGGAAGCGGACATCTTGAAAAGCTATGAGCTCCAGGCGAGCTGCTATTACACGAAGCCTGTGGGACTGGACGCGTTCATTGACGTCGTAAAGAACCTCAACGATTGGCTGACCCAGATAAAATTGCCGCAGAAATCCATCATGAGGGTCTTGCTGGTTGAGGCCGACCTGCAGGAGTGCATGCTGATCCATGCCATGTTGAAGGAGGAAGGATCGGCCAATGCCGACCTCGTCCATGCAACATCGATGAGCCAGGCCAAGCTGCTGCTCGCCGCCCAGTCGATCGACATTATCGTCCTCGACCCGGCTTTGCCCGACGCGAACGGATTGGATGCGATCCGGCAGATCCGCGCCATCGCTCCTCGCGTCCCGGTGGTGGTGCTGGCCGACTTTGACGACGAGACGATGGCGGCGGTCGCCCTGCAGGAAGGCGTGCAGCATTATCTCGTGAAAAACCGCATCGATGCGCGGGCTCTGCTGCTCGCCCTCCGGCATTCCATCGAGCGCAAGTCCATGGAGGAGGCGCTCTATGGCCAGCAGGAACGGGCGCAGGTCACCCTCGACTCGATCGGCGATGCGGTTGCCTGCTCCGACATGGCGGGAACCGTCACCTTCCTGAATAACGCGGCGGAGAAAATGACCGGCTGGTCGCGCCGGGAGGCGGCCGGCAGGCCCATGACCGATGTCCTGCGCATTCTCGATGCGGGAACACGCGAGGCGATCCCGGACCCCATGGAGCTGGCGGTTGACCGCAACAGCACGATGCATCTGCCCCCGAACTGCATTCTGCTTCGGCGGGATGGCATAGAAACCCCGATCGAAGACTGCGTGTCTCCCATCCATGACCGGCAAGGGCAAATCACCGGCGCCGTCATCGTCTTCCGCGATGTGACCGAGGCGCGGGCACTGGCGCAGCAGGCGACCCACGCGGCGGGCCACGACTTCCTGAGCGGCTTACCAAACCGAAAGCTTCTGAAGGAGCGGATCGCCTATGCGATCGCGCTGGCGCGGCGCCATATGACGACGCTCGCCGTGCTCTTTCTGGATTTGGACGGCTTCAAGCACGTCAATGATTCCTTCGGACATCCGGTCGGCGATAGACTTCTGCAATCCGTCGCGGAGCGCCTGACGCAATGCGTGCATGGCACCGACACCGTGAGCCGGCAGGGAGGCGATGAGTTCATCGTGCTGCTTGCTGACGTGAAACGCCCCGAAGAAGTGAGCGAAATGGCGACCAGAATGCTGGAAGCCGTTGCGGAGGCTCACACCATTGACGAGCACACTATCCATGTGGCGACCAGCATCGGCGTCAGTGTCTACCCTCACGATGGCCTGGACGCGGAAACGTTGATCAAGAACGCCGACACGGCGATGTACCACGCGAAAGAAAACGGACGCCACCGGTATCAGTTTTACGAGCCCGCCATGTGCGCCCGCACGGCTGAGCGGCAATTCATCGTGGAGGGCCTGCGGCAAGCTTTGAAGCGGAACGAATTTCGTCTGTATTATCAGCCGCAGATCGACCTGGCGACCGAGACGATTGTCGGCGCGGAAGCGTTGATCCGCTGGATGCATCCGACACGGGGAGCGATCCCGCCGGGCAAGTTCATTCCGGTCGCGGAAGCGTGCGGGTTGATCGTTTCGATCGACGCATGGGTGCTTCGCCAAGCATGCGCGCAGACTGTTGCATGGGCCGATGCGGGCCTTCCGGCCATCGCCATGGCCGTGAACGTCTCGGCCACGGAATTGCAGGACGAAACCTATGTCGATCGCGTCTTCGCATTGCTGGCAGAAACCAGGCTGGATCCGAAAGCTCTTGTGCTGGAACTGACCGAGTCCGTCCTTGTGAAGCGCACCAACGCCACGGCGTCCATCCTCAGGAAGCTGAGGAAAAGCGGGATTAAAATCGCGATCGACGATTTCGGCACCGGCTATTCCAGCCTGAATTATCTGCAGAGATTTCCGGTCGATATTCTCAAGATAGACAGGTCATTTATCAGACAGATTTCCGCTGCCGGCGACAAAAAGCACATCGTCACCGCAGTGATCGCAATGGCCCGGGCGCTCAAGCTGCGCGTCGTCGCCGAGGGCGTAGAAAAGCTCGAGGAGTTGCTGTTTCTGCGTGCCCAGCATTGCGATGAGGTTCAGGGGTATTTTTACGGCGCACCGATGCCGGCCGAGGACTTCGCCAAGCTGCTTGCGGCCGGCCTGCAAACGCCGCTCGAGGCCCAGCCAGCCTGATGTCCGCTGCGGCCCGATAATCGCGGTCCGGAGCCCTTTCGAGCGCAGCTCGCATCCGACTCACGCAAGGTTCAGCCCTTATTCTCCCCGAGCCAGCCGGCCCTAGGGATCGAAACCGAAGCTCAGACGGAGAATGCCAACATGTCGCTCGCTGAACGGCCAACACATGAGGGCCGACCGCGCCTCACTCTGCCCCGATCCATCCGGCTCGCCGCGCAAGCCGCGCCGCAGCCACGCCGCCCCACGTCCGGCGGCGGCAAGGCGCGCCGGGCCAGCGAGAGCCATGACGCGAGCAAGCTCGGCAAGGTCTATCTGACGCGCAAGCTTGCCGCGCTGGCGGAGATCCTGGGCACCCATGCCGATGCGCTCCCGCCGATTCTATGCCGGCGGGTGCCGGTGCCGCTGAAGGTCGGCATCCGCGCCGATCTGGCCGCCCGCTTTCCTGGCGCGGAGTCGGACGCCATCGGCCGCTGGCTGGCAGGCTGGACGGTTACGGACCAGTATCAGATGCAGGTGGCGGCGGGCGGCGTGCGCCGGGACCTGGACGGGGAACCCGCCGGTGACATCACGCCCGAACATGCCGAGACCGCGCGGGAGCGCCTCCAACGCGCCCGAGACTGATCCGCACCGGCCCACGCATCATCGTGCGAGCAGCGGCCCGTTATCGGGTTGCACGCGCGCGAGCGCCAATCCGCCCAGGATCACCAGCACGGTTACGGCTAGCGGCAGGATGGGCGCGTAGGCGATTGCGTGCATGAAGAGCAGGCCGCCGGCTGCGGCGCCCGCCACCAGACCGATAAGGACACCGGCCAGCCGCGGCGCCTCGGCCTGCGGCCGGGAACCGGCGAAATCTCCCGCGAGGGCAAGCAGCGTGAAGGTCGCCGCCGTGGTGAACACGCCCTGCACGCGCAGTGACCTCACGGCGGCCATCTGCAATCCCATCGCCAGCGACAGCAGCGAGATTTGAACATTGATCATCAGGGCGGTCGGGGCTCCGGCGCTCGCCACCCAGCACGCCCAGAATACCGCCTCGATGACCGCCACGACGGCGAGCGTCACGGTGACCTTCATCGGCCAGGGACCTTGTCCCGCCGTCGGCAGCGTCGCCCGCGTGCCCAGATAGGAGCCGATGGTGAAGAACACCAGCGCGCATAGGATCGGGGCGAGGTCGACGCCGCCGAAATTGCCGATGCCGAAGCCCAGATAGACGATGTTGCCGGTCATGAAGGCCGAGAAGACCTTGCCAAGGCCGAAATAGCTGATGGCATCGACGGCGCCGGTGCAGAAGGTCAGCGCGATAAGCAGCCAGTCCCGGATATTGAATTCGGTCGATTCTGTTTCGCTGGTCACGATTTGCACTGTCACCTCCCCCGTGCTGGGTCGGAGGCGGCCGGCCACCTTTCACCAATTGCGGTCGGTGCAAGACGGCCGGCCATCCTCGTCGCTGGGGAATTGGGGCACCCGCATGGCGGGCCGGGTCGCCTCCTTCTTCTCACGGAACGGTAAGCGGCGACTTGGCCAAGCTTGCTGTTGTTGAAGGGGCCTGCGGTTTTCGCCTGTGAGCGCCGGGGCGGTCCGAATTCTTCACCCGCCGATTAAGAGCAACCCGAGTCCATTCGCATCAAGATCGTGCAAGCTGGTCTAGGTCATCCGGTCTAACAGTTGACATTCGACGCGCTCATCTGCGGCTGATCACCCGCAACACAAGCAGCGCTTTGCCTGTCTCGTGATGAGTGTTTGCCGGTGGTTGTCTGCCACGGCGAACCCGCCTGCGACGCGCGTCCTCGCGGTTCGCCTCCTTCAAGAAAGGCGTCAGTGGATGACCAACGCCGGTCTTTCGCTATCAGGGCCCTCGGCGAATAGGTGGCTCGATGCCGGACAATGGGCAGCGAGGCTGCGCCCCTTTGTCCCGCCACTGCTGTTCGGCCTGCGCCTTTGGGCTGCCGTTTGTCTCGCGCTCTATCTCGCCTTCTGGCTCGAGTTGGAAAACGCCTTCTGGGCCGGAACCTCCGCCGCCATCGTCTGCCAGCCGAGCCTTGGCGCATCCTTGCGCAAGGGCTGGTTCCGCATGGTCGGCACCGTGATCGGCGCGGTGCTGATCGTGGTGCTGACGGCAGTGTTTCCGCAGGACCGGGTCGGCTTTCTCATCGGCCTTGCGCTGCTGGGCGGCGCCTGCGCCTTCATGGCCACCGTGCTGCACAATTTCGCCAGTTACGCGGCTGCGCTGACGGGCTTCACCGCCGCGGTGATCGCGAGCGATACGCTCGGGGCGACCGGCGGCCCAAGCGATACCGTGTTCCTGTTCGCCGTCTACCGCGCCACCGAGATCTGCCTTGGCATCGTCAGCGCGGGCATCGTGCTCGGCGCGACCGATTTGGGCGATGCGCGGCGCCGGCTCGCCTCCCAGCTCGGCGCGCTCTCAGCCGAAATCAGCACCGGGCTCGCTGGCTCCCTTGCGCTCGCGGGCCAGCGCGTCCTGGCGACGAGGACGCTTCGGCGCGAGCTCGTCGGGCGGGTCATCGCCCTCGATCCGGTCATCGACCAGGCGATCGGCGAGGCCTCCGACCTGCGCCCCCGTTCGCCGGTGCTGCAAGCGGCGGTGGGCGGCCTGTTCGAGGCCTTGCGCGGCTGGTGGGTGACGGCGCTGCACCTGGAACAATTGCCGAGAAACCAGGCCCAGCGCGACGCGGACCTCGTGCTCTCCCAAATTCCGGCGGAGTTGCGCCCGGCCCCCGCGCAAGGCGGAGGCCATGAATGGATGGCCGACCCGGCCAGGATGCGCCGGGCCTGCACGACGGCGGCGCGGGCCCTTGCGGCTCTGCCTGCCCGCACGCCCTCGCTGCGGCTGTTGGCCGACCGGACCGCCGAAGCGCTGATCGGCGTCGCGCGCGCGCTCGACGGCTTGCTGCTGCTCGACGACCCGGTGCGGAAAATCCCCCTGTCGCGGCGCTGCCGATTTCGCATTGCGGACTATCTGCCCGCTCTCATCAACGCCGCCCGGGCCTTCGTGACGATCGTCGCCGTCTCCCTGTTCTGGATCGTCACCGCCTGGCCGAGCGGCGCGCTGGCCCTCGTCTTCGCGACGATCACCGTGCTGCTGTTCTCGCCGCGCGAGACCCTCGCCTATGCGATCACCATGGGCTTCCTGATCGGCTCCATCCTGAATATCGGCATCGCGGCGATCGTGGGCTTTGCGATTTTGCCGCAGCTCTCGACCTTTCTCGGCTTCAGTCTCGCGCTCGGTCTTGTGCTGGTCCCGGCCGGCTTCCTCATGGCTCTGCCCTGGAACATGGTCGTCTTCACGGCGGTGATCGTGACATTCGTTCCGCTGCTCGCCCCGGCGAACCAGATGACCTACGACCCGCAGCAATTCTACAATGCCGCGCTTGCGATCGTCGTCGGGGTCGGCGCCGGTGCGTTCTCCTTCCGCCTGCTGCCGCCGATGTCGCCGACTGTGCGGACCAACCGCCTGCTGGCCATCACGCTGCGGGACATGCGCCGCCTCACGGCTAGTCCGGCCCAGCCATCGGTCTATGACTGGAAGGGCCTCATTTATAGCCGCCTCTCGGCCCTGCCCGAGCAGGCCGAGCCGCCGCAGCGCGCGCAGCTCCTGGCTGCGCTTTCGGTCGGAACCGAAATCATCCGGCTGCGCCGCGTGGCGCGCCGGTTCGATGCCCAGGCGGACCTCGACGAGGCGCTCCAGGCCATCGCCGAAGGCCGCATCCGGATCGCCATCGAACGTCTCGTGCGCCTCGACCGGAGGCTGGCCTTGCTGTCCCGCCGCAGTCCCGGCGCGCCGGTCAGGCTCCGGGCGCGCGGCAACATCCTCGCCATGTCGGAGGCGCTTCAGCAGCACGAAGCCTATTTCAGCGCGGGGGCGCGATGAGCTTCACCGAGGTCAATCTGTTCGGCGTCTACGTCGCCCCGATTTCGCTGATGATGCTGGCGGCATGGGTCGGCATGGTTGCGCTGCGCCGGGCGGCGGACCATTTCGGGCTGCTGCGCTACGTCTGGCACCCGGCACTGTTCGTCTTCGCCGTCTACATGACGGTACTCTCCTCCATCGTCCTGATCGTTGCGCGTTGAGGTGACCTGATGTCCGACGTCAAATCGAGATTGGAGCCCGTTGCCAGGGAAGGGGAGGGGCGAGAAGCGCCGCGCCGCGTGGAGAGCGTCGCTGCCACGCCCGGCAAGCCGAGGACGCTCAAGCTGCTGGGGCCGGTCCTCGTCACGCTGAGCGCCCTGGCGGTGGCGGCCTGGCTGAGCTGGGCGACGTGGAGTGTCTATATGGGCGCGCCCTGGACCCGCGACGGCACGGTGCGCGCCTATGTCGTCACCATGGCGCCCGAGGTCGCGGGCCGCATCGTCGAACTGCCGGTCGCCGACAATCAGTTCGTGCGCAAGGGCGACCTGCTGATGGTGGTCGATCCAACCAACTATAAGATCGCCGTCGCGCTCGGCGAGGCGGCGGTGGCGCAGACCAAGGCCGCCTCGCAGAATGCCCAGATCGAGTCGAACCGGCGGCAGAAGCTGGATGATCTGGCCGTGTCGGACGAGGTGAAGCAGACCTTTGCCAGCAACGCCATCAGCGCATACGCCGTCTATCAAGCAGCGCTCGCCAATCTCGATCAGGCGCGGGTCAATCTCGAGCGCACGCGCATCCTCGCCCCGGTCAACGGCTATGTGACCAACCTGCTGGCGCGGCTCGGCGATTACGTCACCGTCGGCGAGAACACCATTTCGCTCGTCGATGCCGATTCATTCTGGGTCGACGGTTATTTCGAGGAATTCGCCCTCGACCGCATCCGTGAAGGCGCTCCGGCCCAAATCAAGCTGATGGGCTACGGCCAGATCGTTCGCGGGCATGTCCAGGGCATCGCGCGCGGCATCAACATCCCGAACGCGCAGCCCAACGACCAGGGGCTGGCGACGGTCAACCCGATCTTCACCTGGGTGCGGCTGGCGCAGCGCGTGCCGGTCAGGATCCACATCGATCAGGTTCCGGACGGCGTGCGCCTCGTCGCCGGCCTTACGGCGACCGTGCAGATCGACACGGACGACCCGAAACCGCCATTGCGTTAGCGGCATTATTTTGGTTCGAAGCAAAACGATGCCTGGCCGGCGCGCAAGGTCTACGAAACGGCCCTCGCGCGTGACGATCAGGCCTTGTTCGAGCGGAACTGCGCTCGGAACGGGCTCGCCGGATAGACACCGACGATCCGGAATTCCGAGGAGAAAAACTGGCATTCCTCCAGCGCCAGCCGCACCGGCGTGTCATCCGGGTGGCCTTCGACATCGGCGTAGAACATCGTCGCGGTGAAGGCGCCGTCCACCATGTAGGATTCCAGCTTGGTCATGTTGACGCCGTTGGTGGCGAAACCGCCGAGCGCCTTGTAGAGCGCGGCGGGCACGTTGCGGACGCGGAAGATGAAGGTCGTCACCACCGCGCCATTGCCGGATGCGGCGTCGTCGCGGTCGGCGGAGAGAGTGATGAATCGGGTGGTGTTGTGCTCGGCATCCTCGATGTCGCTGCGCAGGATTTTTAGCCCGTAAATTTCCGCCGCCAGCTTCGAGGCGATCACCGCCTTCGTCACGTCGCGCTCCTCGGCCAGCATCCGCGCCGAGCCGGCGGTGTCGGCCTCGATGACGGGGCGCAGCCCGAGTTCGCGGATGATCTTGCGGCACTGGCCGAGCGCGTGGGTGTGGCTGTGGATGGTCTTCAGATCCTCCAGCCGAGCTTCCGGCAGCACCAGGAGCTGATGATAGATGCGCTCGAAATGCTCGCCGACAATGTACAGATCCGAGCCGGGCAGCAGATGATGCACATCGGCGACGCGGCCGGCGACGGAATTTTCGATCGGGATCAGCGCGTAGCGGCCGAGGCCCTGATGCAGCGCGGCGAGCGCATCCTCGAAGGTCCCGCAAGGCTCCGGGCGCATGTCGGGGAAGGCGTTAAGGCACGCGACATGCGAATTGGCGCCGAGCTCGCCCTGGAACAGCACGACATTGCGGGCCTTGGCGCTGAGGCCAGGGCGTTTCGCGGCGGTGGCTTTGGGCTTCTTGGCGGCGCGGTTCTCAGGCGATGACATCGTTTTGACCATGACTTCAGGACTGGGCGGCGGCGAAATAGGCGCGGACTTTCTCCAGGTCGTCGGGCGTGTCGACGCTCATCGGCACGGCGCCGGCGATCTTGGCATCGATGCGCATCCCCGCCTCCAGCGCACGCAATTGCTCAAGTTTCTCGCGCAACTCAAGCGTGGAAGGCGGCAGCGCGACGAAACGCGCCAGCGCCGCGCGGCGATAGGCGTAGAGCCCGATATGGTGATAGAGCGGCCCCGCGCCGAATGGCGCGGCGGCGCGGGTAAAATACAGCGCGCGCAAAATGCCGTCGCCGCCGGTCGGCGTGCCGATCAGCTTGACGACGCTCGGCTCGGTGACGCTCGAGGGATCGCTGATCGGCGTCGCCAGTGTGGCGATGTCGACGGCAGGGTCGGCGAGCGGCAGGAGGCAGTCGCGGATGAGCGCGGGGTCGAGCGCGGGCTGGTCGCCCTGCACATTGACGATGATCCCGGCCTCGCCGCTCGGGTCGAAGAGACCGGCCGCCTCGTACACCCGGTCGGACCCGCTCGGGTGATCGGCGCGCGTCATCACGGCGCGGCCGCCCACCTTTTCCACTACCGCCGCGATCTCGGCCGCGTCCGTCGCCACCACCACGTCGCCCGCCTCGGCTTCCATGGCGCGGCGCCAGACATGCACGATCATCGGCTCGCCCGCGATGTCGGCCAAAGGCTTGCGCGGAAGACGCGCCGCGCCGATTCGTGATGGGATAACAATCAAGGGTCTTGCCATTCGCGCGTCCTTTCCGTCTTATTCGCCCCATCGACGCCAGGGCTTGCCGGAGGCCGCGCACCAAGCTGAGACAATTCGCCCGCGTTGAGGGCTTTTTCTGCGCCACGAGCTGTCGTATTGGCAAGAAGGAAAATCCTTGGGGAATGGGTAAGGCGCGCGGGCTAACTTCGCACGGCAGCCGACGGGAAGAAGAGAGGACCGCAAATGGATAAGATGACGGTCAATATGATCGCAGGCGCGGTTCTGTCCGCGCTGCTGGTCGTATTTGGCGCCAATACCGCGATCGACATTCTTTATCCGCGCGGCGGCGGTCCCGAGGCGCCGGTCGAGTCGCATGCGGCTTCCGCCCCGGCGGCCCCTGCGGATGCCGGTCCCGCCCAGCCTTTGCCTGTGCTGTTGGCGAGCGGCAATGCGGAAGCGGGCGCCGGCGTCGCCAAGAAATGCGCCGCCTGCCACAGTTTCGAGAAGGACGGGCCGAACAAGATCGGCCCCAATCTCTACGGCGTCGTCGGACGCCCGGTCGCCAGCCATGGCGGCTTTGCCTATTCGGAAGCGCTGAAGGCCTATGGCGGCAATTGGGATTACGAGAAGCTGAATTGCTTCCTGCACAACCCCAAAACCTGCGTGCCGGGCACCAAGATGGCCTTTGCCGGCCTACAGGACAAGGATCGCGCCAACGCCATCGCCTATCTGCGCTCGGTCAGCCCGGATGCGCCGCCGCTGCCGGCCGCCTCCGCGGCGCCGGCCACCAAAGAGGCGTCCGCCGCGCACAAATGATGGCCCGGCATTCGCCGCATCTTCAGAAGTTCAAGCACCGCCACGCCGCAAGGCTGGCGGTGCTTGCGTTTTGTGCATTTACCATCGTCCGGCGCATGACCGATTTTTAATTTGGTCTTGGCATCGCCCGGTTCCATTCTAAGGCTGATAATTAGGTTGTGTACGGCCGCGTGTCTGGCCGCCCAAACCAGAAATGAGATCAAGATGACCCGGCTGCTTTCCGGCCTGAAATTGCTCAGCTTTTCCGCTCTCGTCGCGCTGACCGCTGCCTCCGCGCAGGCGCAGGAGCAGGAAAAGCACTATGCCATGTCCCTGACCGGTGCGCCCAAATATGGCCCGGATTTCAAGCATTTCGACTATGTGAACCCGAATGCGCCGAAGGGCGGCTCCGTTCGCATGGTCGCCAACGGGACGTTCGACACGTTTAATCTGATTCCCTATCGCGGCCTGCCGGCGGCGGGCCTCGGCCTGATCTACGATCAGCTCATGGTGACCAGCCTCGACGAATCCTCGACCGAATATCCGCAGATCGCGGAATGGGTCTCCTACCCCGCCGATTTCTCCTCGGCCACCTATAAGCTGCGCGAACAGGCGCGCTGGCATGACGGCAAGCCGATCACACCGGAAGACGTTATATTCAGCTTCAATGTGCAGAAAGAAAACAATCCGCGCATCGCGCTGTATTACAAGAATGTCTCCGAAGCGAAAAAGACCGGCGACCACGAAGTCACCTTCTATTTCGACGAAAAGAACAACCGCGAATTGCCGCAGATCATCGGCCAGCTCAACATCCTGCCCAAGCATTTCTACGACAATGCCGGCGGCGCCGCCCGCGATCCGGCCAAGACCTGGATGGATATTCCGCTCGGCAGCGGCCCGTACCGCATCAAGGCTTTCGAGCCGGGCCGCTACGTGACCTATGAGCGGGTGAAGGACTATTGGGGCGCCGGCCTGCCGATCAATGTCGGCCAAAACAATATCGACGAAGTGCGCTTCGACTATTACCGCGAGCGCCAGGTTGCATTCGAGGCGTTCAAGGCCGGGCAGATCGACTATTTCAACGAAAACTCGGCCAAGAGCTGGGCGACCAATTACGAATTTCCGGCCATCACGGCGGGCAAGGTCGTCAAGCGCGGCGACATCCAGCTCAAGAATCCTGAGGCAATGCAGGGCTTCGTCCTCAACACGCGCCGGGCCAAATTCGCCGACCCGCGGGTGCGGCGCGCCTTCAACCTGGTCTATAATTTCGAGTGGATGAACCAGAACCTGTTCTATGGCCAGTATAAGCGCGTCTCCAGCTTCTTCGAGAATACCGAGCTCGCGGCGAAGGGGCTGCCCCAGGGTCAGGAGCTGGAGATCCTGAATACGGTTCGCGACCAGGTGCCGCCGGAAGTGTTCACCACCGAATATACCAACCCCGTGAACGGCGCGACGCCCGAGATCGACCGCAAGAATTGGCGCGAGGCGGTGAAGCTCCTGCAGGAAGCGGGCTGGTTCATCAAGGACGGCGTGCTGGTGAATGCCAAGACCGGCGAGAAAATGTCCGTCGAGTTTTTGGTCGTGCAGCCGGAATTCGAGCGCATCGTCAATTTCTACCGCGACGGGCTGAAGAAACTCGGCGTCGATGTCTCCGTGCGGATGATCGACGCGGCGCAATATCAGAAGCGCACTGATGAGTTCGATTTCGACATCATCGTCGATAATTTCGGCCAGTCGGAATCGCCGGGCAATGAGCAGCGCGATTTCTGGGGCTCGGCGGCGGCGGACCGGCCCGGCAGCCAGAACACCATCGGCATCAAGAACCCGGCCGTCGACAAGCTGATCGACCGCATCATCTTCGCCAAGGACCGCGCCGAACTGGTCGCCGCCACGCGGGCGCTCGACCGGGTGCTGCTCTGGAACTTCTACATCGTGCCGCAATATTATTCGCCGTATCAACGCATCGCTTATTGGAATAAATACAGCCATCCCGATGTCCTGCCCTCGCGCACTGTCGGATTTCCGACCGTTTGGTGGTATGACGAGGCCAAGGCAGCAAAGCTTGCGACTCAATAATTTGCAAAATTCAACCAGGTCAAAGACGTGGTGAACACAAAAGCTCAGGCATTTTTCGCAACCATTGGACTTCTTTGCGTTTTTGCCGCCCCGGCCGGCGCCGCGGAAAAACGGCACGGCCTCTCGGCCTTCGGCGATCTGGCCTATCCGGCCGATTTCCAGCATTTCAACTATGTGAACCCGGACGCCCCAAAGGGCGGCCGGCTCTCCACCATCGGCACCAGCTCGGTGCTGACCTTCAACAGCTTCAACCCGTTCATCATCCGGGACGACCCGGCGCAGGGCCTCGAATTCCTGTTCGACAGCCTGATGGTGCGCGCCCAGGACGAACCGGACTCCATGTATGGGCTGATCGCACAATCGGCCGAAGTCGCCGACGACAAGCGCTCGGTGACCTTCTATCTGCGCCCCGAGGCCAAATTCCGCGACGGCACGCCGCTGACCGCCGAGGACGTGGTGTTCTCCTATGAGAAGCTTCGCGACCCGACCAAGGCGCATCCGTCCTACGCCGCGCCGCTGCGCGACGTCGCCAAGGGCGAGGTGATCGATCCGCATACCGTGCGCTTCAGCTTCACTGGCGATAACCTGCGCGACCTGCCGAGCATCGTCGCCGGCCTGCCGATCCTGTCCAAGGCGCATTACGACAAGGTCGACTTCTACAAGCCCTCGCTGGAGCCCCCTATGGCGTCCGGCCCCTATGAGATCGGCGAATATAAGCCCGGCACCTTCATTTCGTACAAGCGGCGCCCGGACTATTGGGCGGCCAACCTTCCGGTGATGCGCGGCCGGTTCAATTTCGACGAGATCCGCTACGAATATTTCCGGGACCGCACCGCCGGCATGGAGGCGTTCAAGGCCGGCGCCTATGATCTGCGCGAGGAATTCACCTCCAAGACCTGGGCGACCGAATATAATTTCCCCCATATCAAGAACGGCAAGGTCAAGCTGGTGACGCTGCCCGACGGCAGTCCGTCAGGCGCGCAAGGCTGGTTCATCAATACGAGGCGGGAGAAATTCGCCGATCCGCGCGTGCGCAAGGCTCTCGACTACGCCTTCGATTTCGAATGGACCAACAAGAACCTGTTCTATGGGCTGTACAAGCGCACCAACAGCTATTTCGTCAATTCAGACATTGAGGCGAAAGGGCCGCCCAGCGAGGCCGAGCTGAAGCTGTTGGAGCCGTTCCGCGACAAGCTGCCTGCGGAAGTTTTCGGCGAGCCGTATAATCCGCCTGTCAGCGACGGCAGCGGCCGCGACAGGAAGCTGCTCACCACCGCCTCGAAACTGCTGACCGAGGCCGGCTGGACCGTCAACGCGCAAGGCGTCCGCGTCAACGCCAAGGGTGAGCCGCTGTCGCTAGAATTGCTGATGGACGAGCCGAGTCTTGAAAAGATCTTCGGCTTCTGGGTCGAGAAGCTGAAATCGATCGGCATCCAGGCCTCGATCCGCAATATCGACAGCGCGCAATATCAGTCGCGCCTGAAAGACTTCGATTTCGACATCGACATGTCCCGCTATTCGCTCGACGTGACGCCCGGCCCGGAAGTCCGGCTGTTCTGGAGCTCGGAGGCCGCCAGGACCAAGGGCAGCCGCAACCTGGCCGGCATCGCCGACCCGGTGGTGGATGCTCTGACCGAAAAAATGCTCAACGCCACCAGCCGGGACGAATTGCGCACGGCGGGCAACGCCCTCGACCGGGTGCTGCGCGCCGGCCATTACTGGGTGCCGCAATGGTACAAGGCCGCCCACAACATCGCCTTTTGGGACCGCTTCTCCTGGCCCGCGATCAAGCCGAAATATGACCGCGGCATCCAGGACACCTGGTGGTATGACGCCGAAAAGGCCGCCAAGCTGGGCCAATAGGACGGAAAGAAGCCGACTGCACCATGGGTCATTATATCCTCCGCCGCATCCTTCTGATGATCCCGACCCTGATCGGGATCATGGTCGTCAGCTTCATCATCGTGCAGTTTGCGCCCGGCGGTCCCGTCGAGCGCATGATCGCCCAGCTCACCGGCACCGATCCGGGCGCCACCGCCCGCATCGGTGGCACGCAGGGCGATTTCGGCAGCCGGCAGAACCAGCCCGGCGGCGGCAATGCGGGCGATGCGGCCGTCACCTCGAAATATCGCGGCGCGCAAGGGCTCGACCCGGAATTCATCAAGACGCTTGAAAAGCAATATGGCTTCGACAAGCCGCCGCTCGAACGCTTCGTCCTGATGATGAAGAACTATCTGACCTTCAATTTCGGCCAGAGCTATTTCCGCGATGTCAGCGTCATCGATCTGATCATCGAGAAGATGCCGGTTTCGATCTCGCTCGGCCTGTGGATGACGCTGATCAGCTACGGCATCTCGATCCCGCTCGGCATCCGCAAGGCCGTCAAGGACGGCACGCCCTTCGATGTCTGGACCAGCACCGCCATCGTCATCGGCTATGCCATTCCAGGCTTCCTGTTCGCCGTCCTGCTGATCGTGCTGTTCGCCGGCGGCACCTTCCTCGACTGGTTCCCCTTGCGCAACCTGACCTCGGACAATTGGGCGACCTTCTCCTGGCCGTGGAAGATCATCGACTATCTCTGGCATCTGGTGCTGCCGCTGATCGCGATGTCGCTGGCCTCCTTCGCGACGCTCACTTTCCTCACCAAGAATTCCTTCCTGGATGAGATCAAGAAGCAATATGTGGTCACCGCCCGTGCCAAGGGCCTGACCGACCGCCAGGTGCTCTACGGCCATGTCTTCCGCAACGCCATGCTGATCGTCGTGGCGGGGTTCCCGGGCGCGTTCCTGGGCGCGTTCTTCGGCTCCTCGCTGCTGATCGAGACCATCTTCTCGCTGGACGGCATCGGCCTTCTGTCCTTCGAGTCCGTCGTCAACCGCGACTATCCGGTCGTCTTCGGCACGCTCTACATCTTTTCCCTGCTGGGGCTGCTCACCAATCTGTTGTCGGATCTCACCTATACCTGGATCGATCCGCGCATCGATTTCGAGACGCGGGAGGTCTGACATGATGGACGCCCGCCTCACCAAGGAAGAGCTGGAAACCGCCGCCCCGATCCTGGCGGTCGCCAATCCCGGCCGGTTCACCATGTCGCCGATCAACAGGCGGCGCTGGGACAATTTCCGGCGCAACACGCGCGGCTATTACAGCCTGTGGATCTTCCTCGCCCTCTTCGTCGTCACGCTGTTCGCCGAGTTCATCGCCAACGACAAGCCGTTATTGATGCAGTATGACGGGCATTATTACGCTCCCATTTTCGTCACCTATCCCGAGACCACTTTCGGCGGCGAGTTCCAGACCGAGGCCGACTATCGCGACCCCTTCGTGCAGGACCTGATCAAGCAGAAGGGCGGCTGGATGATCTGGCCGCCGATCCGCTATTCCTACCGCACCATCAACCTCAACCTGCCCGAGCCGGCGCCCGCCCGGCCCTCGGCGGAGAACCTGCTCGGCACCGACGACCAGGGCCGCGACGTGCTGGCCCGCGCCATCTACGGCTTCCGCATCTCGGTGCTGTTCGGCCTCGTCCTGACGGTGTTTTCCTCGATCATCGGCGTGGCGGCGGGAGCCGTGCAGGGCTATTTCGGCGGCTGGGTCGATCTGCTGTTCCAGCGCTTCATCGAGATCTGGACCTCGATCCCGACCCTCTATCTGCTCATCATCATCGCTTCCGTGATCGCCCCCAATTTCTGGATCCTGCTCGGCATCATGCTGGCCTTCAGTTGGGTGTCGCTTGTGGGCGTGGTGCGCGCGGAATTCCTGCGCGGGCGCAATTTCGAATATATCACCGCGGCGCGGGCGCTCGGCCTTTCCGACATCAAGATCATGTTCAAACACCTCTTGCCGAACGCCATGGTCGCGACGCTCACCTTCATGCCGTTCATCCTGAACAGTTCGATCACCACCCTGACCTCGCTCGACTTCCTCGGCTTCGGCCTGCCGCCCGGCTCGCCCTCGCTCGGCGAACTCCTGGCGCAGGGCAAGGACAATCTGCAAGCGCCCTGGCTCGGCCTGACCGCTTTCTTCGTCATCGCCATCATGCTGAGCCTGCTGATCTTCATCGGCGAGGCGGTCCGCGACGCCTTCGATCCGCGCAAAACCTTCCGGTAGGACATGGCTGAAATCATCAAACCCGGCGAGACGCTGGTCGACGTGCGAAACCTCTGCGTCACCTTTCATGGCGGCGGCAAGGAGACGCGCGCGGTCAAGCACATCTCCTTCGACATCAAGAAGGGCGAGACCGTCGCCCTGGTCGGCGAATCCGGCTCCGGCAAGAGCGTCACCGCGCTCTCGGTCACGAAGCTGCTGCCTTATCCGGCGGCCAGCCATCCGACCGGCGAGATCTTCTTCAAGGGCCGCGACCTCATCAAGGCCAGCGAAGCGGAGATGCGCGAAGTGCGCGGCGGCGATATCGGCATGATCTTCCAGGAGCCGATGACCTCGCTCAACCCGCTGCATCTGGTCGGCCGCCAGGTCGGCGAGGTGCTGAAGCTGCACCAGGGCATGAGCGACGCCGACGCCCATGCCAGGACCGTCGATCTCCTGACCAAGGCCGGCATCCGCGACCCGAAAATGCGGATGAAATCCTACCCGCATCAGCTTTCGGGCGGCCAGCGCCAGCGCGTGATGATCGCCATGGCGCTCGCCAACAATCCCGATCTGCTGATCGCCGACGAACCGACCACCGCTCTCGACGTCACCATCCAGGCGCAGATTCTCGTCCTGCTGAAGCGGATCCGCGCCGAGACCAACATGTCGATGCTGCTGATCACCCATGATCTCGGCATCGTGCGCAAGATGGCCGACCGGGTCTGCGTCATGCGCTATGGCGAGATCGTCGAGCGCGGCACGGTGGAGGAGATCTTCTCCAACCCGCAGCACGAATATACCAAGCACCTGATCGCCTCCGAGCCGCGCGGCAACCCGCCCCCCGCCGACCACTCCCGGCCCGTGGTGGTCGAGGCCGACGATCTGAAGGTCTGGTATCCGGTCAAGCGCGGCCTGCTGCGCCGGACGGTCGATTACGTGAAGGCGGTCGACGGCTTATCGCTGAAGCTGCGCGAGGGCGAAACGCTCGGCGTCGTCGGCGAATCCGGGTCGGGCAAGACCACGCTCGGCCTTGCTCTCTTGCGGCTGATCTCGAGCCAGGGGCCGATCGCCTATATCGGCAAGCGCATCGACGGACTGCCCTCGCGCGAGATGCGGCCGCTGCGCCGGCACATGCAGATCGTCTTCCAGGACCCCTATGGCTCGCTGTCGCCGCGCCTCTCCGTCAGCCAGATCATCGAGGAAGGTCTCATCATCCAGAACCCGAAGATGACGCGCCAGCAGCGCCGCATCCGGGTCTCCAAGGAGATGGAGGAGGTCGGCCTCGACCCCGACACGCAGGACCGCTATCCGCATGAATTCTCCGGCGGCCAGCGCCAGCGCATCGCCATCGCCCGCGCCATGGTCTTGGAGCCGCGCTTCGTCATGCTGGACGAGCCGACCAGCGCGCTCGACGTCTCGGTGCAGGCGCAGATCGTCGATCTGCTGCGCGAATTGCAGCAGCGGCACAAGCTCGCCTATCTGTTCATCAGCCATGACCTCCGGGTGATCCGGGCGCTCGCCAACGACGTCATCGTCATGCGCGCCGGCAAGGTCGTCGAGGAAGGCATCGCCGAGGAGATCTTCAAGCGGCCGCAATCCGACTACACCCGCGCCCTGATGGCCGCCGCCTTCGACCTCGAAGTCAAGCACGAAGCCGCCGTGGCGCGCTGAGCCCGCAGCCGAAATCGAGGGCCGGAAAACGCGGCGCCCAGGCCGATTCCGCTCTCGGTCCTACCCCGTAACGCAGAGCGCCGCCGCCGGCCTAGCCGCCTCGACGGCCGGCATCCCCGCCGCCTTGTTGCCGGTGTATAGCAGGCAGCAGCAGCGCAGCAGCGACGCGAAGTTCTTCACCTCGCCGCGCGCGTCCAGCACCTCGTCGTAAAGTTTTGAGGCGAATTGCGGCATTGTCATCTTCTGGCTGGCGGCGAGTTCTTCCAGCGTGCGCCAGAACAGATGTTCCAGCCGGATCGAGGTGACATGGCCGTCGATGCGGATCGAGCGGGTTTCGCATTCGTAGTTGAGCGGGTTTTGGCCGGAAAAGATCTGGCACATGACGAGAAGCCTCCCTGACGGCGCCCTTCAAGGCCCCGACGAGGCCGGCCATGGGGCGTCCCTGTTCGATCGCCAAAGTGTAGGCAGGTTTGCAAGCCCCCGCCAATGGAATTTGGTTGCTGCACCGGATGCATGGCCGGCCAGGCCGCCGCGATTCGTTTGTCGTTAAAGGCCGGAGCCGGTAATGTTGCCTCAACGACAAAGTGGACGGCCGCTTCGAGCGCGAGCCGGCCGCCAGGACCGGGGAGGATTTTCATGCCAGCCGATCGCCTGTTTCCGACCACCATCGCCGGCAGCCTGCCAAAACCCCGCTGGCTCGCCGAGCCGGAAAAACTCTGGGCGAGCTGGCGCGCCAGCGGTGCGGAGCTGACCGACGCCAAGCAGGACGCGGCTCTCGTGTGGCTCAAGCTGCAAGAGGATGCCGGCATCGACATCGTTTCGGATGGCGAGCAGTTCCGCGTGCATTTCGTGCATGGCTTCCTGGAAAAGGTCGAGGGCATCGACTGGGCGCGGAAGACCAAGATGGGCATCCGCAACAACCGCTATGAGGCCGATGTGCCGACCGTGACCGGCCCGCTGAAGCGGCCCGTCCCGGTTCATGTCGAGGATGTGCGCTTCGTGCGGGCGCATGCCAAGCGCGGGCTGAAATTCACCCTCCCCGGCCCGATGACCATTTGCGACACCATCGCCGACGCCCATTATGGCCGCCGCGCCGACATGGCGATGGCCTTCGCCAAACTGCTGAACCAGGAGGCGCGCGAGATCGAAGCGCTCGGCGTCGACGTGATCCAGTTCGACGAGCCGGCCTTCAACGTGTTTCCCGACGACGTCCGCGAATGGGGCGTCGCCGCGCTGGAAGCGGCCGCCGAGGGGCTGCAATGCCGGACGGCGGTGCATATCTGCTATGGCTACGGCATCGAGGCCAATATCAAATGGAAGGAAACGCTCGGCTCCGAATGGCGGCAATATGAGGAGATCTTCCCGGCGCTGAACGCCAGCCGCATCCAGCAGGTCTCGCTCGAATGCCAGGGCTCGAGAGTGCCGATCTCGCTGATCCGGCTGCTGAGCGACAAGACGATTCTGGTCGGCAGCATCGATGTGGCCAATCTGGCGGTCGAGACGCCGGAAGCGGTGGCGGCCGTGCTTACCGAGGCGCTGAAACATGCCGACGCCGATCGCATCCAGGCCTGCACCAATTGCGGCATGGCCCCGCTGCCGCGCGAGGTGGCGGCGGCCAAGCTCGTGGCGCTCGCCGCCGGAGCGGAGCTGATGCGCGCGCGGCTCTGAGCGGCCGCAGCATGCCGGGATGCGCCTGGCGCTGCGAAATAGCAGGGCGGTAGACAGCAGCAGCTTTATTAGCTTACCCTGCTCTAAGCAGTATATTCAAAGGCAACATTTTCCGCTGGCCGACGCATTCGAGCATAATCGATTTTGTTACAAGTAGGAGCGGCAAAGTCGCTCGAATTTACAATTGTAAGGTGTAATGATCAAAGATTGCTACGACTTGGCAGCGAGCCGTTTTGATATAATAAGCACGATAAGCCCAACGCCGTCGGCGCCGTTACTTGAGATTGTCAGGTCGATCGCGGCGATCTCGCTTATCCTTTCCGCTATCGTTGGCGGCATTTGGGCATTGTGGCTTTACACTCGGCAAAAACGCCTGGAAAGAGCGAAATGGCAGCGACAACTTTTCAAAGACGTCTACTTAAACGCAAAGTCTTCAGATGCAAGAAATCAGCTCGAATATTTCTTCACCGAGAAAATGGCTCCAGTGCTTCAAAAGCGACTGACCAATAAAGAAATAACGCTTCGAGACACCGAAGTAACGACATTGGTGCAGCTCGACAATTTCTTGAATATATTTGAGCACACACTCTATCTCAAAGAACAGGGATTTCTTTCCGACAGCGACCTTGACGCGCTTTTTTACTATTGGTTCGACGTCATGCGATCGCCGGAGCGCGGCTTATTGCGCAGATATTTGATGGATTTCGGCTTTAAGAAGATCACCAAGCACCTAGCCTTGACCAAGGGGGCCGACGAATTCGTCTTCTTCTATGGCACCCTGAGAGACGCAGAAATGTGGAGCAAACGCTTCGAAGGAGGAGCGGCCCTTCAAAACTACATCGACCCGGCATCTGAGCGAAAAGCCCGGGTGAATGGAGAATTGCGCGCCAATGTCTCTGGAGATTTTTCATTCCCGATGCTTCGGTACACGGGCGGCAATATGGCTGACCGGCAGCGATATGTCTACGGTAGCGCTTATAAGCTTCGCGACCGCAACTCAGCATTCCGTATGACCGATAAATTCGAAAGGTTCAACGCGGAACACGATCCATCAGAAAATTTGTTCATTCGGACCTGTGTGCATGTTGAATGTTTGGGTCCGGACCTAAATAGTGCAAGCAGCGTCATCGATGCATGGATATACGTGTTCAATGGCTTCAAAATCGACGAGTTCAGGCGCGGCGAGGAAATTGCCTCGGGCCTCTGGGAAGAAAAATGTACGGTTGAGTGAGCCACATGCCGTGAAGCCGCGCGCAAATTTATCGCGGGCAAAATACGCCGATTCGCTTATAGCCAAAGGTGAGCAGGTGTCGAATGCGTGCAAGACCGCCGGCATAAGCACCGCCGCTTACTATAGATGGCGTAAGACAGCCATAGAGTATGTTTTTTTCTATGGTTCTTTGCGCCAAGGCGAGGAGGGATACATTGAACTTTCCCTCGACAAATTTCTCGATCATTTTGGGAAGGATGCCATACCCGGGGCTCTGTACGATTTGGGAAGCTACCCGGGCATCAGGTACCGGGGGCCTGATGGGCAATATAAAATCCAAGGCGAACTGTATAGAATCGTAGACAAGGCGGTCATGCCAATTCTTGACCGCTTCGAGCGATATGAGCACAAGAGAAAGTCGCTCTATCAGCGCAAATTATTTACAACGTTGAATCATGAGATTCGGGCGTGGACTTATGTCTATGTCGGGTCTGTAAAGCAGAAGCATTTAATCAAGACAGGTGATTGGCTGGAGTATAAAAGCGGAGTTTAGCGTTTGGGGATTATTCCGACGATCGGTATTGAAGAAGAGTTTTTTATTTCGCCAATATTAAGCCAGGAATTTAAACAGGCGGACGTAGCCGCCATTATCAAAAGCCTGCGCCTTCGCGTAGCCGGACGCGTAGAGGATGAATTGTTCTCGAATCAGGTTGAACTAAAATCAGGAATCTGCAGTTCGATCAGCGAAATTCGTCGGGACGTTCAGCAGAACCGAGAGGATCTAAAATCCGTCTCGGCCGATTTTAATTGCGTCGCATTCGCTTGCGGCACGCATCCATTGCAGGACTGGAGCCGAGTGCCGCGTAAAACGAGGGGGCTTCGCACCCCGGCCTACCAAACGACGATCGGCGATCGAATGGCCTGTTGCGGCATGCATATTCATCTTGGAGCCGACGAAGACTCGCGATTTGCCCTCTACAATTTCCTACGAGGCTTTCTGCCTTGCTTGCTGGCGCTGACAACGTCCTCGGCTTTTTGGGAAGGGCGGCCCACGGGGATGCTCTCCTATCGCTCCTCAATATTCGGAGGCTTGCCTCGCGGCGGCCTGCCGCCGAAGCTGACGGGCGAACAGTTCAATCGTTATATAGATCTCCTCAAGACGCATTGCGAACCGGGCGAACTTGTTCAAGGACATTGGTTTATCAGACCCACCAAACTCGGTACGGTCGAAGTCAGGATCATGGACGTTTGCCCCAGGATCGAGGACTGCGTCGCCGTAACGGCGCTTCTGCACTGCCTTGCCGTTTGTTTTTTGTCCGCGCCCGGCCGATGGCAGAGTGCTCCCAATTCCCGGCCGCGGCGGTGGCTTAGGCGGCCTAACCGGGCCGGATCGACAGTCGCTCCGCAGCTTCTTGCCGTGTTCGATGATCCGCCGCCGTACCTAGTGGCCGAAGCGATCTGGCGAGTTCAACGGGAAGGATTGCAGGCGCTGATTTTTGGTCAAAGCGACGGCAAGCTGAGCGCGTTCAATATCAGCGACATCATTGCCTTGACTTTGACGGAGCTTCAGAAGACGGCGGAGATGCTGGGATGCCACGCGGATCTGCGCCGCGTCGATGACATCATGACATACGGCACGAGCGCTCAAAGGCAGTTGAGTGAATATTCCAACTCGCTGGACACATCAAAAGACAGGGCGCGCGCGCTGGCTTCCACGCTCAGCAGCGTCTTGACTGACTTCGGCTACCGCGAGGAAGAGCTTCGCCGCCGCATCTAGGCGGCGGCTATCATTAATCGGCTCGAGCCCGCGCGATGCTAGCTCCCGCGCGCCGCGCGCCAGGCGTGATAGCGCTGTTCCTTGCCGGCGGCGTCCTCGGCTTCGAACTGCGCCCATTCCAGCGCTTCGATCTCGCGCTGGGCCATCTCGTCCCGCTCGGCCTGCAACTGGGCGAGCGTGTGATGCTGCGCATCCGCCATCCGCGCCAGCAAGGCGCGCTGCGCCGTCCCCAGCCGCGACTCGCGCATCAGCTTTTCGGTGTCCTCCGGGCTCAGCCGCGCCAGCAGCGCCGCCTTCTCCCCGGCATCCGGCGCGCGCAGCTCGGACGGCACGCTGCCCCAGGCGAGGCGATTGCAGACATTGACGATGCGCTGCATTTCGTTCTCGGCATGCAGCTTGGCGTTCGCCAGCGCGTTCGGCCGCAACACCAGACTTTCGATGGTGCGGTCATGGTCGGCCAGAATGTCGGCGCCGATCGGCTCGTCGCTGACCTGGCTCGCATCGAATTCACTGCTCATTCGGTTCCCCCTACGCCCTGCCGGCCCGCGCGCAGCCGCGTCCGGCCATCTCAATCCCTAGCAGCATCATCCGCGCCCAGAGTCAAACGCCGCCGACATCGCCGCGCCGCCCTGCGCCGGAACTGTTGCCGTGACAGCACCCCGGATCGTCTCCCGCCGCCAATCGAGCGGGGCCCGCATCGCCGCGTGAAGGCCGCGCCGGGACGCGCCCGGTTTTTCTTGATCCGCCAATCGCCAAGGTGTTTTGCTGTCGGTTCCGAAATTTGTCTGTATCATGGCATTCTCAGAATGTGAGTAATACTCATATTCAAGCCGCAGAGCAACGCCTATCGGATCACGCATGAGCCAGGACAAGTCCAATCGCTCGCCCATCGGGGATGCCCCGGCGATGCTGCGCCGCAAGCCCATGCAGCAGCGCAGCCGCGACCGCGTCGAGCGCATGCTGTCGGCTGCGGTGCAACTGATCGAGCGCGACGGCAGCGACGCGCTGCGCATGAACGATCTGGCTGAAATAGCGGGCGTTTCGATCGGCTCGCTCTATCAATATTTCCCCGACAAGGCGGCCATCGTGCGCAGCCTCGCCGAGCGCTCGAACCGCGAAGGGCGCGCCTGCATCGAGGGCGCACTCGCGCCGGTCCGCACCGATGCGCAGTTCCGCGCCGCCTTCGCCCGGCTGATCGACATCTATTACGGCATCTTCCTCGACCGCCCGGTGATGCGCGACATCTGGTCCGCCACCCAGGCCGATGCCCGCCTGAGGGCGTTCGAGCTAACCGAGAGCCGCGCCAACGGCGCTATCGTCGCCGATACCCTGGCCCGGCTTCGCCCCGACGCCGACCGCGCCCGGCTGGAAACGGCCGCCTTCTTCGTGATGTCGCTCGGCGAGGCGACGATGCGGCTGGCGATCTCGGTCGACCGCAAGGAAGGCGCGGACCTGGTCGAGATCTACAAGCGCATGGCGCTTGACGCGCTGCAGGCAGCGCTGGACGAATAGCCTTGCGGCAGTTATGTCCCCGCCGCCTCTTGCGAAATCGCGAATAAATCGCATCTCCAAGGGGGCTGGCGCTCGGCTTTCCGATGCGGCGTATGGCGCAGGGTCGACAGCACGGCCGATCATGCCAAGATGGGGCATTCTCTTCCGGGGCGCCCACCGCACGCGCTCCGGCCCAATGCTCAAGGAGCCTGCATGTCTCTCGGCGCAGCCACACTCTATCCCTCCAGGCGCTCCCCCGTTCTGGCGCGCAACATGGTCGCAACCTCGCAGCCGCTCGCGGTGCAGGCGGGCGTCCGCATGCTGCTGAAGGGCGGCAACGCCGTCGACGCCGCGCTGGCCGCCGCCATCACCCTGACCATCGTCGAGCCGACCGGCAACGGCATCGGCTCCGACGCCTACGCCATCATCTGGGACGGGCAGCAATTGCATGGGCTGAACGCGGCGGGCCGCTCGCCGGCCGCCTGGTCGCCGGAACGCTTTGCCGGGCAGACGGCGATGACGCAGCGCGGCTGGGATTCGGTGACGGTGCCGGGCGCGGTCTCGGCCTGGCGCGCCATGTCGGAGAAGTTCGGCAAGCTGCCTTTCGCCGCTTTGTTCGAGCCCGGCATCGATTATGCAAGGCGCGGCTTTGCCGTCTCGCCGCTGATCGCCGAGCTTTGGGGACGCGGCGCGGCGCTGCTGAAGGACAAGCCGGGCTTCGCCGAGGCCTTCATGCCGGGCGGCCGGGCGCCCAAAGCGGGTGAGATGTTCGTCAACCGGCCCGCCGGCGACACGCTGGAAGCCATTGCCGAGACCAAGGGCGAGGCCTTCTACCGGGGCATCTATGCGGAGAAGATCGCCGCCCATGCCGCCGAACATGGCGGAGCGCTTACCGCCGACGATCTCGCCGCCCATAATCCCGAATGGGTCGGCACCATCAGCCAGCGTTTCGGCGATGCGATCCTGCATGAGATTCCGCCGAGCGGCCAGGGCATCGCCGCGCTGATGGCGCTCGGCATCCTCGCCCATTGCCGTCTCGACCGCTACGGCCCTGACGATCCGGAAGCGCTGCATCTGGAAATCGAGGCGATGAAGCTCGCCTTCGCAGACGCCCGCGCCTATGTCGCCGATATCGACCACATGCGGGACGTGACCCCCGCGCAATTGCTCAGCGAGGACTATCTCGCGAGCCGCGCCAAGCTGATCCGCGAGGACATCGCCCAGCAATTCGACGCGGGCGAGCCGAACCGCGGCGGCACGGTCTACATCACGGCGGCGGATGAAAGCGGCATGATGGTGTCGCTCATCCAGTCGAACTATATGGGCTTCGGCTCGGGAATCGTGGTGCCGGGCACGGGCATCAGCCTGCAAAATCGCGGCGCGGGATTCGTGCTCGACCCGGGCCACCCCAATCAGGTCGCGGGCGGCAAGCGGCCGTTCCACACCATCATCCCCGGCTTCCTGATGGCGCCCGGTAACCAGCCGCTGATGAGTTTCGGCGTGATGGGCGGTCCGATGCAGGCGCAGGGCCATGTGCAGATGGTGCTGCGGACGCAGCTCTGGGACCAGGACGTGCAAACCGCCGCCGACGCCCCCCGCTGGCAGTTCCTCACCGGGCGCGAGGTCGCGGTCGAATCCGCGATGGCGCCGGCGACCATCGACGCGCTGCGGGCGAAGGGGCACACCATCCTGGTCGAGACGCCGGACCAGACCAATTTCGGCTTCGGCGGCGCGCAACTGATCGCGAAGTCCGGCGAGGTCTATATCGGCGGCTCCGATCCCCGGAAGGATGGCTGCGCGATCGGGTATTAGGGGAGGGAGACCCCTCCGCTGCCGCAGATCCACCTCTCCCTTGGGAGAGGTCGGCGCGCAGCGCCGGGTGAGGGGTTCGTGAGTCAAAGGTGAGGCACCAACCCCTCACCCTAACCCTCTCCCCAGGGAGAGGGAATCAGTCCGCGAAGTTCCGGCGCTAGCGGTACAAATCCGCCCGCGTCGGCGGCAAGGGGGCCGGACCCTTGGCGCTCTTCGACACCAGCGTCTGGAAAATCCGCGCGGTGCCGCGCGTGAAAGCCAGCGAACAGCCGGCCAGATAAGCCACCCAGATCCGGTAGGTTTCCTCGCCGACCAGCGCCACCGCTTCCTCGCGCCGCGCCGTCAGCCGCTCGCACCAATGGCGCGTCGTGCGCGCGTAATGCTGGCGCCAGGCCTCGACATCATGCACTTCGAAGCCCTGCTGCTCCATCGACGCCACGGTATGGCCGATATCGTCCAGTTCGCCGCCGGGGAAAATATACTTCAGCAGCGCGCGCTGCTCCGGACGCTGCGAAAAGCGCCGCTTCTTCTTCTTCGCCTTGCGCGAAATCGCGTGGTTGAGGAACAGACCGTCCGGCGCCAGCAGGCCGCGCACCGTGGAGAGATAGCGCGGAATATTGGCGACGCCGATATGCTCATACATGCCGATCGAGGCGATCTTGTCGTAAGTGCCCGTCAGGTCGGCATAATCCCGGATCTCGACCGTCACCAGACCTTGCAGGCCGCGCGACGCGATGCGCTCGCGGGCCAACTCGAGTTGCGCATCCGAGAGCGTAATGCCATGGGCACGCACGCCGAAATGCTCGGCGGCGTAGCAGACGAGGCCGCCCCAGCCGCAGCCGATGTCGAGGAAGCGCTCACCCGGCCGCAGCCGCAGCTTGCGGCAGATCATCTCCAGCTTGTCGCGCTGGGCGTTCTCCAGCGTATTGTCCCAATCGGTGAAGTAACCGCAGGAATATTGCATCATCGGGTCGAGAAAGAGCCGGTAGAACGCGTTGCCGACATCGTAATGGAACTTGATGAAATCGCGGTTCTGCGCCTTGGCGCGGCCCTCGCCGACCTCATCGCCGCCAAAATCGCGCGAGCGGTCGAGCTTGGCGCCGGGGGCGAACAGGAAGGGCCAGAGGCTTTTCAGCAGCGTCTTCTTGTCGAGCCGCTTCAGATTCTTGCGCCCGCCATCGCCGAACTGCTCGCCCAGGTCAATGAGCGTGCCGCCCTCGATGCCGATCTCGCCATGCGCGTAGAGCCGGATCAGCCGGTCGAGCGTTGGCCGCCTGACCAGCGAGGCGATCACCCCCGGCTGCGCGATGCTGATGGCAAGCCCGTCCGCCGGGCGCGTGCCGAGCGGCGTCAGCGAGCCGTCCCACAGCCGCACGGCGACGGCGACATCCAGGTGCCGGCCCAATTCGGCGACGAGATCCTTGGCGGCCTGAAGCTGCCGGTCTGCAGGGGTCTGGAGCATGCGGGAGCGAACCACATTCATGAGGCGGGAACAAGAAAACTGTTTCCGAGAATAACCGAAATCGTCGTGCGCACCACGGCTTAGGTGAAGCGGCGCAAGCCGGGCGCGCCATCTTGTCCCGCTGGCGGCAACGATCCATTCCTCTATGAGTTTTCCATAGCGGCGGGAGCAGGGGTTACCAATTGGCCATTGCCGATCCCGCTCCAGTTGCGCATATGTCTGGGGCGGCCGACGCGCCGGAGGGGTCACGCCGGGCGCCATTCACAATGGCCCCGCATAGGGATAGCGATTTTTGCCGAGATGATAACACGACGGACGATTCTCTCGGGCGGGGCGGCCTTGCTCGCCGCCGCCGCTTTGAACCCTGGTGAAGCGCACGCGTCGCTGACCTATGGGCCGCCGGTGAAATTCAGCTGGGACGCACTGCAATCCTGGGCCGAGGCGGTCGCGGCGCGGCCCTATGATCCGCATATTCCGCATCATAAGGACATTATCGAGCGCCTCGACTACGACATGTTCCAGCAGATCCGCTACCGCAAGGACGCGCAGATCATGCCGGGGCCGAATTCCTACCCGGTCGAGCTGTTCCATGTCGGCAAATATTTCCAGGAGCCGGTGCGGATGTTCCTCGTCCAGAACGGGGACTCGCGCGAAATCCTCTACACGCCCGAGCTGTTCACCTATGGCGAGGCCGATTTCGCCAAGGTGCTGCCGATGGAGACCGGCTTTGCCGGCCTGCGCGCCATGCGCTCCAAGGACGAACCGGACTGGATCTCCTTCCTCGGCGCCTCCTATTACCGAACCACCGGCGAGACGCCGCAATATGGCCTCTCGGCGCGCGGGCTGGCGATCAATACCGGCATGCCCTATCCGGAGGAATTCCCGCGCTTCACCCATTTCTGGATCGAGGCGCTGGAGGGCGCGGACGGCATTGGCATCTACGCCCTGCTCGAGAGCCCGAGTGTCACCGGCGCCTACCGCATCCGCGCCATCCGCGACAAAGGCGCCATCACCGAGGTCGATCTGGTGATTTACGCGCGCAAGGATGTCGAACGGCTCGGTATCGCGCCGATGTCCAGCATGTTCTGGTATGGCAAGAACAACCGTCGCCAGGGCGGCGACTGGCGGCCGGAAATCCACGACAGCGACGGGCTGGCGATCTGGAGCGGCTC
The DNA here is from genome assembly GCF_002198715.1 of Rhodomicrobium sp. R_RK_3. GTDB lineage: Bacteria > Pseudomonadota > Alphaproteobacteria > Rhizobiales > Rhodomicrobiaceae > R-RK-3. The sequence goes on from NZ_MWLK01000023.1 coordinate 66,617, forward strand.
GGGCGAGCATATCTGGCGTCCGCTCAACAACCCGCCGGTGGTCAAGCTCAGCTCGTTCATCGACAAGGCGCCGAAGGGTTTTGGCCTGATGCAGCGCGAGCGCCGCTTCGAAGCCTATGAGGATGACGGCGTGTTCTACAACCGGCGGCCCTCCGTCTGGGTCGAGCCGGTCGGCGACTGGGGCGAGGGCGCGGTGCAATTGCTGGAAATTCCGACGCGGGACGAGACCGAGGACAATATCGTCGCGCTGTGGAATCCGAAGGCGCCGTTCACGGCCGGCAGCCGCGTCGCAATGAGCTACCGGGTCTATTGGCGGCTCGACAATCCGTTTCCGGGCGCCGCCGGGCGGGTGGTCGCCACGCGCCGGGGGCTTGGCGGGCGGCCGGGCCAGCACCGCAAATCGGACGCGACAAAATATGTGATCGATTTCGAGGGCGGCGATCTCGGCGAGCTGGACAATAAAAGCGGCGTCAAGCTGCGTCTCAGCGCCAGCCGGGGAACCACCGATCTCGTCTCGGCCTACCGGGTTGTCGATACGCCGCGCTGGCGGGCGATGTTCGACTTCACGCCCGATGGCCCCGAGGCCGCCGATCTGCGCGCCTATCTCGATCAGGACGGCAAGGCGCTGACCGAGACCTGGATGTATCAGCATGTCGAGGGGGCTTAAGTCGGAGGGATTCTTTCCGAAATCACCCATCTGGGTGATGTGCGGGCCAACCGACCGACTATAGTAGTAGGCGTTGGTCCGATATCGGACGAGAGATAATACTGAAAATCATACCCTCACCCCGGGATTCTTGCGAAATAAAATTCTCTAAACTCGAGCCCCGGCCCTCAAAAGCTGGGGCTCAGCCGTTTTGGCGAAGCAACCCAGCGGTTACCTCGGAAGAGGTGGGGTAGGAGGCTACTCCGCCGCGGGTTTCGCCGTTTCGCCGATGATCCCGGTGAAGGCGGCGATGCCATCGTCCAGCGCGCCAGAATTGTCGAGCACCCTCACCCGGTCCGCCGCCGGGATCTGGATTTGCGCGGCGCGTTCCAGCCGCTGGCCGATCGCCGCATCCGTTTCGCGGCCCCGGGCTTGCAGCCGCAACCGCAACACCTCCGGCCGCGCCGTCACCAGCACCACCTGGGTGTTCGGCCATTTCGCCAGCGCCTCGCCGACGGCGCGGCGGGAGATGTTCATGATGACGGTCTTGCCCGCCTCCAGGGCGCCGACGATCTCCGCCGTGATGCCGTAATGCAGCCCATGCGCCTGCCAGGCGAGGAAAAAGCCGCCCGCCTCGGCGATGCGGGCAAATTCCGCCTCGGAGACGACCCGGTGCCGCTCGCCGGTCTGGTCGTCGCGGGTGATGACGCGCTCCCAGAACACCACCGACGGGTCATGCCGGAAGACGCTGCGGGCGGCGTCGATCAGCGTGTCCTTGCCGGCGCCCGACGGTCCGGCGACGAGAATCAGGCGGCCGGGCGCGGATGCGTGCAAGGGCTGCGCCGCCTCCGGCCCCTCACCCTGGCCTGGCCGGGGCTCATGCAATCTTGCGGCCTCCCCGCCAGACATCGCGGATGACCGGCGCCTTCCTGGTCTCGCGGAAGCGGACCAGATCGGCGCGCAGGCCGATGCCGATTTCACCCCGGTCGTCGAGCCCGACCGCGCGGGCCGGATTGCGCGTCACCGTGGCGACGGCCTGCGGCAGATCGATGCCCTCGACCGTCTGCGCCAGCAGCAGCGCGCCGTAAAGCAGCGAGCCCGGCACGTAATCGCTGGAGAGGATGTCGAGCACGCCGTGCTGGCCGAGTTCGCGCGCCGACACATTGCCGGAATGCGACTTGCCGCGCACGATGTTCGGCGCGCCCATCAGCACTTGCAGGCCCGCCCGGTGCGACGCAGTCGCCGCCTCGACCGTGGTCGGGAACTCGGCGATCGCCATGCCGTCGCGCGCGGCTTCCTCGACATGCGGGATGGTGGCGTCGTCATGGCTGGCCAGCTTCAGACCGCGATCCCTGGCGAAGCGCACCACGGCCTCGCGGTTGCGCGCGCTGTGATTGCGCTGATCTTCCTCGCGCTGGGCGATGAAGCTCTTCAGCTCCTCGTCGGTCATGCCGAACTTGCCCTGATAATATTCGACATAGCGGTTGATGTCGGTGAACTGGCGCTGCCCCGGCGTGTGGTCCATCACCGAGAGCAGCCGCAGGCGCTTGTAGTCCATCAGCGGCTCGAGCAGGTCGATCATGCCGGAATAGCTGATCTCGCAGCGCCAGTGGAAATAGTGGTCCGCCTTCAGCGCGCCGTCGGCCATCTGCTCCTCGACGGCGTCGCTCATCTCGTTCAGCAGCTTGACCCGCGCCGTCCGGCTGTGCACTTCGCCGACGCAGAGTGCGTTGAATACGGTGGTGATGCCGGCGGCGGCGATTTCGCGGTCATGGCCGAGCACGGCGGCGTCGCACGGCCAGTAGGTGGCCGGGCGCGGCGTGACATGGCGCTCCAGATTGTCGGTATGCAGCTCGATCAGGCCGGGGATGACGATGTCGCCCTCGCAATCGATGGCGGAGGCGAGCTGCGAGCGGGTTTCGGAAATGTCGGTGATGACGTCGCCGCGCGAGGCGAGCGTGCCGTGGATGACGCGGTCGCCGAGAACCAGGCGGGCATTGGTCAGTATCGTTTCGCTCATTCGCCTTCATCTTCCTCATAGCCGAGCAGCGACAGCGCCCGCGCCTTCATGCCATGCAACGCCGCGTAGTGCACCAGCGCTTCCTCGCGGCCATGTGTCACCCAGATCTCGCTGGCGCCGGTCTCCGCCATGGTCCGGGTCAGGTCGTCCCAATCCGCGTGATCGGAAATCACCAGCGGCAATTCGACCAGCCGCTGCTTCGCGCGCGCGCGAATCTGCATCCAGCCGGATGCCGCGCAAGGGACCGGATCGGGCAGCCGCCGCGACCAGCGGTCCGAGGTGGCGCTCGGCGGCGCCAGCACGATCTCGCCGCGCAAATCGGCCTTTGCCACGCCCGCGGCGGGCCGGATGTCTCCCAATGCGATCCCCATCGCCTCATACGCATCGCAGAGGCGGATCAGCGCCCCATGCAGATAGACAGGACGATCATAGCCTGCCCTGCGCAATTCCGCGATCAGCCGCTGACATTTGCCCAGCGCATAAACGCCGACCAGATGACAGCGATCGGGGAAGATAGCACGCGATTTTAACAGTTTTTCGACTTCGGTTTCGACAGGCGGATGACGGAATACGGGAAGACCGAAAGTCGCCTCGGTTATGAACACATCGCACTTGACGAGTTCGAAACCCGCGCAGGTGGGATCGGCATGCCGCTTATAATCGCCCGAGACGACCGCGCAGGCCCCGCCATGTTCGATGAGAATCTGCGCGCTGCCGATAATGTGCCCGGCGGGGAAGAGCGTGATGCGGGCGTCGCGGCAGTCGATGATCTCGCCATAGGCGGCGGCCTGGCGGCTGGCGGTGAAATTCTCGCCGTAGCGGACAGCCATGATGTCGAGCGTTTCGGCCGTCGCCAGCACGGCGCCATGGCCGGAGCGGGCATGGTCGGAATGGCCATGGGTAATGATCGCCCGGTCGACGGGGCGCGTCGGGTCGATATAGGCGCCGGCGGGCGCGCAATAGAGGCCCTCGGGGCGGACTTCGAGCCAGTGTTTGGGGTGGGTGCTCACGGGGGATAGATAAGCGCAGCCGCTATGAACGCCAACCGTCAGCTAACGCCGTGTTCCCCCGCGCGTGATCATTTGAGGTGGATCGTCAGGCGCGACGCACCCACTGATCGTCATTCCTGCGAAGGCGGGAACGACAACCGAGCCCTCAGCAGGTGACGAGATCGGTGTGGCCAAAGCCTTTCGAATAGTCCAGCACGGAGATGACCTGGGGGATCAGGCGGAAAATGCGGACATCGCCGGGCGTCGGCATCGGCACCGGAAGGTTGACCTGCTCGGGATATTTCAGCGGCATCAGGCTCAGCACCCTGGCCGCCTCGACCGGATCGGTGACCTCTTGCGCGCGCGCCGCCATGGAGAGCCCGGCGATCGCCATCAGGTCCGGCGTGTCGTGATCGATGGTCAGCGACACACGGTTATCCCTGGCCAAATTCGCTGCCTTCTGGCTGTCCAGGCCGCAGAGGAAATACAGCGTGAGCCCTTCGCTGACATAGCCGACGGTCGTCGCCTGCGGCCAGCCATCCGGCCTCAGCGTGGCGATGGTCATAATGCGGTGCTGTTCCAGCAGGCTCAAGATTTTCTGTTTGATCTGTTCGTCCACCGCGTCGCCTCCATGATCAAAACGGGCTATCCGTCATGATATGGCGGCCGGCGCGCGGAGCGTTGACCCAGGTCAATCAGAGGTGCGGCGCCGCAAGACGCAGTCGCGGCGCCCTCACTGCGCCGCGCTCACCCGACCGCCGCCATATTGCGACACGACCCGCACCCGCGTGCCGACCCCGGCCAGCGTCGCCAGATGCGTCACATGCTGGTTCATCATGCGGAAACAGCCGGAGGACGAGGCCCGCCCGATCGACTTCGGGTCGTTCGTGCCGTGAATGCGGTACAGGGTATTGCCCAGATACAGCGCCTTCGCACCGAGCGGATTGTTTATGCCCCCGGTCATGGTGATCGGCAGGCCCGACTGGCGCTGGCGCATTTCGGCGGGCGGGTTCCAGTCCGGCCAGGCGGCGATCCGGCTGATGGTCTCGCTGCCGGTCCAGGCAAAACCCTCGCGGCCGACGGAGATCGGGTATTCATAGGCCTGATTGCCCGGCAACACATAATAGAGCCGGCGTCCGCCGGTATCGATGATGATCGTGCCGGGGGTCTCCGCCTTGGTCAGCGCGATGATCGGCGGCACTTCGGGCACGATCTCGGGACGCGGCCCGCCCTGCGCATAAGGCGGGTAGCTGATCACATATTGCGTCCGGCGCGCCTCCCGCTCGCGCTCCAGGCGCTGCTGCTCGCGCAAGACGTCGCTGCGGAAGACCGGCTTGCTGCCGTCGAGCCAGCTATCCTGCGCGGCCGCCGGGGGAGCGGCCGCGAGCATCGTCGCGGACCATAAAACCGCACCGATCGATGCGACGCGCAGGCTGATCACTTGATCCCATCCCCTCATAAAACCGGCTTTCAGTAGTAAGTGCCTGTCCCCGGGCGCTGCCGGCCGAAGCCGCAACCCATCACCCGCCTAAACATTTATGCGCCGGTTAAGTTCTGCTTAACCGCGAATTCGTTCCGCCATCCGCTCCAGATTAGGGGGCTGCCCCCAACGCCCGGTGAACGGAAACCCTTGCCGCCGCTGCATGGCGATTCCGGATGACCGGCTTTATATAAGCGGGAACGCTCATCGCGGCGACGGTTTAGTGCTCGGCGGCGGAACAAAAATCGCATGGACAAAGTATTGACACGGGCGCGGGCCAATGCCGTCCCCGACTATGTCGAGCGCTGGTTCGCGGGCAAGGGCTGGGAGCTGCGCGATTATCAGCGCAAGATGGTCGAAGCCTTCGGCAAGCGCCGCTCGACGCTGCTGGTCGCCCCGACCGGCGGCGGCAAGACCTTGTCCGGTTTCCTGCCCTCGCTGATCGACATCCACGAGACCCGGGCGAAGGGCCTGCACACGCTCTATATCTCGCCGCTGAAGGCGCTCGCCAACGACATCGAGCGCAATCTGCACCGGCCGATCGAGGAGATGGGCCTCAGCGTCACCGTCGAGAGCCGCACCGGCGACACGCCCGCGGGCAAGCGCAAGCGCCAGCGCGAGCGGCCGCCCAACATCCTGCTGACGACGCCGGAGTCGATCATGCTGATGCTGTCCTTCCCGGATGCGCGCAAGCTGTTCGCCAATGTCCGCTCGGTGATCGTCGACGAGGTGCACAGCTTCGCCCCGACCAAGCGCGGCGATTTCACCGCGCTGGCCCTCGCCCGCCTCGCCGAATTTGCGCCGGACCATATCCGCTTCGGCCTCTCCGCCACCGCCGCGCATCCGGAAAACCTTGCCGCATGGCTTGGCTTTGCCGGCCGGCCCGCAACGCTGCTGAAGGCCGGGCTGAACGCCAAGCCGAATATCCGCATCATGCGGGCGCGCAAGGTGATGCCCTATGGCGGCTTCCTGTCGCAATATGCGGTGCCGGACATTTACGACGCGATCCGGGCGACCAGGAGCTGCATCGTCTTCGTCAACACCCGCGCCCAGGCGGAAATGCTGATGCAGATGCTGTGGACGGTGAACGACGATTCGCTGCCGATCACCGTCTATCACGGCAGCCTCAACCGGGAGCAGAGGCGGCGCACCGAGGCGATGATGGCGGCGGGCAAGCTGCGCGCCGTGGTGGCGACCGCCGCGCTGGAGCTGGGCATCGACTGGGGCGACGTTGATCTGGTCATCCAGGTCGGCGCGCCCAAGGGCGTCAGCCGGCTGTTGCAGCGCATCGGCCGCTCGAACCACCGCATGGACGTGCCGAGCGAGGCGCTCTTGGTGCCGTCGAACCGCTTTGAGAGCCTGGAATGCCAGGCGGCGATGAACGCTATCGCGCGCGGCGTGCTCGATGGCGACGAGCCGGTGGACGGCTCGCAGGACGTCGTCATCCAATACATCGTCAATTGCGCCTGCGGCGAGAGCATCCACCCGGACGAGATCTTTGCCGAGGTTACGGGCACGGTGCCCTATAAAATGCTGGCGCGCGAGGATTTCGACCGGCTGTTCCGCTTCGCCGTCAATGGCGGCACTGTGCTGTCGAACTATGAGCGCTATCTGCGGCTGCGGCCCGTGGAGGATGGACGCTACGTTGCCGCCACGAACATGGTGCGGCGGCGGCATCGGATGAATATCGGCGTCATCGTCGAGGCGGCGCGGCTGAAGGTGATGAAGCTCAACAAGACCGGCAAGACCGGCCGCATCCTCGGCGAGGTCGAGGAAGGTTTTGCGCAAGGGCTGACGCCGGGCGACACCTTCATGTTCGCGGGCGAGTTGCTGTCCTTCGCCCGCATCCGCGATCTTGTCGTCGAGGCGCGCCCGGCCACTGGCGGCGGCGAGCCGAAAATCCCGGCCTATGCGGGCGGCAACATGCCGCTCTCCACCTTCCTCGCCGATGGCGTCCGCCATGTGCTGAGCACGCCGTCGAGCTGGCGCAAGCTGCCCGCCGAAACGCGCGAATGGCTGCGTCTGCAACAGGATTTCTCGATCATCCCGCCCGAGGACACGCTGCTCATCGAGCATTTTCCGCGCGGCCGGCTGTTCCATACCGTCTTCTATACGTTCGAAGGCCGCCTTGCCGGGCAGACGCTCGGCCTCCTGCTCACCCGCCGCATGGAGCGGCAGGGCTTCAAGCCCGTCAGCTTCACCGTCACCGATTACGGCCTTGCCATCGCGACGCTTGAGACCATCCCCGAGGAGGAGGCCAAGGCGCTGCTCTCCCCCGACATTCTCGGCGACGATTTGGAGGAATGGATCATGGACGCCGCCATGCTGCGCCGCTCCTTCCGCCATGTCGCCATCGTCGCCGGGCTTGCCGAACAGCAGCATGTCGGGCAGCGCTCGACCGTGCGCCAGCTCACGGTGAATACCAATCTGATCTATGACGTGCTGCGCCGCCACGAGCCCGATCACATCCTGCTCACCGTCGCCCGGCGCGACGCCGAACGCGAGCTGCTGGACTTGAAGCGGCTTTCCGATATGCTCCTGCGCTTTCAGGGGCGGCTTTTGTATCATGGGCTCGACCGTGCCTCGCCGCTCGCCATTCCGGTGCTGACCGAAGTGCGGACCGAACAGGTCCGCGGCGCCGGCGTCGAGGCTTTGCTGGCCCAGGCCAGCTTGGCCCTCGATGCAGAGCAAATGATCGAGGATGTTCGTGCTGCCCTCGCCTAGACCGTCGCCGTGCCAGACCCAGATCGAAACCGTATTCGCCGGCCGGACCATTGTCCTGGATGCCTGCGGCGCGCTGTTTCTGGCCGATGACGACATCCTTGTCGTCTCGGACCTGCATCTGGAAAAGGGCTCCTATTTCGCCGCGCGCGGCAATCCGATCCCCCGCCACGACACGCGCGACACGCTGATGCGGCTCGCGGCGGCGGTCGATTGCTACCGGCCGCGCTTGGTGATCTGCCTTGGCGACAGTTTCCACGATGTGCGGGCAGGCGAGCGGATCGCGCGGGCGGACGCGGCTTTGCTGGCGGATATCGTCGCCTCGGTCGCGGACTGGGTCTGGCTGCGCGGCAATCATGACCCGGACATCGCACCCGGCTTTCGCGGACGCGTCGCCGATGCGCATATCGCAGGGCCGGTGAATTTCTGCCACCGGCCCGAGGACGGGCTGCCGCCGCTGATCGCCGGGCACTATCACCCCAAGCGCCGGATGCGGCTGGTCGGCCAGCATATCTCGGCGCCCTGCTTCGTGCTCAGCCGCGACCGGCTGCTGATGCCGGCCTTCGGTGCTTATGCCGGCGGACTCAGCACAAATGACGAGGCAATTGCCGGTTTATTTGCAGATCAGCCCTGCCAGCATGTGCTGATATATCGCAATAAGCTCTGGGCTTTTGCGCAAACCTAGGCTAGTCTTAAATTCTTCTTCAGGCGCCCAATTAGAATCATTCTAAACACAATTTAGAACCATTCTAAGCTGCGGAATTATTTTGGCTTTTCTGCCCTGCAGCCCTCCCAAATCGCCCATTAAATCTTGACAGAGCGTGTCGGGATTAGCTTTTCTTTATGTGGCATCGGTCGCGCGCGCCGACCCGCGTGCGGTGCTGCCCGGCCTTTGGCTCGTTTTGTCTAGTGGAGGATTAAAAATATGAAATCCAATTCATTCCGCAGCCTCGGTGGCGCGGTTCTTTTGGCGGCCGCCGCGTCCCCTGCCATGGCGCAAGGCACGGACGTCAACGTCTACTCGCTGCGCCAGACCTCCCTGATCCAGCCCCTGCTGGACGCCTTCACCGCCAAGACCGGCATCAAGACCAATGTGATTTTCGCCCAGAACGGCCTGATCGAGCGCATCGCGGCCGAGGGTGCCGCAAGCCCCGCCGACGTGCTGCTGACCGCCGATATCGGTTTTCTCACCGCCGCCGTCGACCAGGGCATCACCCAGCCGATCAAGTCGAGCGTGGTCGAGGCTAATATCCCCGCCACCTATCGCGATCCCGCAGGGCAGTGGGTCGGGCTGACGGCGCGCGCCCGCGTCGTCTACGCCTCCAAGGACCGCGTCAAGCAGGACACGATCAGCTACGAAGAACTCGCCGATCCGAAATGGAAGGGCAAGATCTGCGTCCGCTCCGGCCAGCACGCCTATAATCTCGCCCTGCTCGCCTCGATCATCGCGCATAAGGGCGAAGCGGCGGCCAAGAGCTGGATCCAGGGCGTGAAGCAGAATCTGGCCGCCAAGCCCGCCGGCGGCGACCGCGAGCAGGCCAAGGCGATCTTCTCCGGCCAATGCGACATAGCGCTCGGCAACACCTATTACATGGCGCTGATGGCGACCAACGATAAGCAGCCCGAGCAGAAGGAATGGGCGAAGTCCGTCAAGGTGCTGTTCCCGGATGCGGCGACCAGCGGCACGCATGTCAACATCTCCGGCGTCGTGCTCGCCAAGAACGCGCCGAACAAGGACAACGCCATCAAGCTCGTCGAATTCCTGACCTCCGACGAGGCGCAGAAGCTCTATGCCGAGCTGAATGACGAATATCCGCTGAAGCAGGGCGTGGCGCTGTCGCCGGTCGTCCAGTCCTGGGGCGAGCTGAAGCCCGACCCGCTGCCGCTCTCGGATATCGGTAAGAATCGCAAGCGCGCCTCCGAACTGGTCGACGAAGTCGCCTTCGATCAGGGGCCGAGCACTTGAAGGATCCGTGCGGGGAGCGGCCGCGCATCGGCCGCCTCTCCCCGCGCTTGTTGTGACGAACTGGAGTAGGGAATGGCCAAAAAGGCGTTTCAACCTGGCTGGACACACCGACCCGATCTGCATGACGGGACGGCAGACATGACGCTGAAGAGCGAGGCGCTGGTCGGTTTCGGCTTCCGCTGCTGGCTGAGCGGCTATCAGAGCGGCAACATCCAGGCTTGGGAAAATTGCTGGGTGCATTATTGCCGCGAGCTCGGCAGCCGCCGCGCGCGCGAGGCGATGACCGATCTGTCGAGCTGGGTGCATTCGGTACGCAGCCATGCCGTGCGCGACATCGAGCTGATGGCCCCCGGCTGCGCTTCCTTCTGCCGCGACGAGCGTTTGGCGATCTCGCTGGTGGCCGCGAGCCAGCATCATGGCTGTCCGGCGCTGCGGGCCTGCGCCGTGGCGCTGCTGGGCTCGGAACAGGTCGAGCCGGTGCTCCGGACCGCCCAGCATTTCGCCATCACGCTGGAGACGGCCGGGATCGCCTTCGACGCCAGCCGCCGGGCCGAGCCGCCGATGCCGGTGGCGTTCAACTAGGCCACCTCTCCCCATTGCGATGCGCCAAAAATAAAGGCCGCTTCCTTGGAAGCGGCCTTAAGTGTTTGCAGGGTTTAAAGGGGGGTGAGAGGGCGGGCCGATGGGGGCATTGG
>NZ_MWLK01000024.1 GCF_002198715.1 Rhodomicrobium sp. R_RK_3
CGATGGGGGCATTGGGGGGGGCAGATGACCCGCACCTCTCGGGGGAATCAAATAATGAAATCGTCTTCCTTCGTCGTCGGCAGACGAAGCTGTGCTTCGTCTGCCTTGGGGTTTCCGGCCAAGGCTGCTCTTGCATCGGCCCCAAATCCGGTCATACGCAACACCGAACCGTCTTTGGGCTACTCGTTACAATCCGTGCTTCCAGCAATCTGGCTGACTGCTTGTAAACTCGACGCAACGAACGCTACAGACACAACACACGCAACGCTTACTAAACTCGGCTGCAATAAACTAAAGTAATCAGTTGTAACGTCTCTTAGAGATTGGATCGCTATTTTGATTGTTCAAGGCCTCGATCCCAAAATTTGCAGTCTCTTTTCGTAATTTTTTTGCCAGCATTTCTAAAAGCGAGGCGTGTATCTTCTTCTCTTGTTCCCGCCGGGGCGGATTGGAAGCCAGGAATTTTAGAATGCTCTCATATTCCGCCACGCTGGTCCCCGTTGTTTCGGTTGCTCGTTGTGACCTTTATGCATCTCGCTTTTGTCGAAACTAAGGCGTCCCTAACGAATAGCCTTGACACTGACTCAAACGACACTGTTGAAACCATCTTTATCCACAAAAATCCGGACCGTCAAGAGCGCACACGCATCTCATAGGGCGCGACATTTCGACAACCTCCGCGCGCACAATCCGCAGGCCCCCATTCGCCGCGCTTTCCTGTGCAAGACACCAAGTCCGAAAGGCCCGAATCGCCTAAGCTCCCGCCGATCGGGATTTATGGGAGCGTGATTCTATGGCGGATTTTGCAACGCATCTTGGCTGGGGCGCCGTCGGGGCCGGGCTGGCGGCCTCGGCGACCTATGCGGCCGCGATCGTCCCCTCCGGCGATCTGCTGACGCTGACCGTCGCCGGCGTCATCGGCAGCGTGCTTCCGGACATCGACCTGGAAAAGGCCGTGCCCTCCCGCGCGCTGTTCACCGGCCTCGGACTGGTGCTGGCCTTCGTCGTGCTGTTCAATTTCAAGGCGACCTATTCGATCATCGAGCTCTGGCTGATCTGGACGGCCGTGTTCACGCTGATCCGCTTCGGCGCGTATCATCTGTTCCACCGCACGGCCATCCATCGCGGCATCTTCCATTCGCTGCTGGCGGGGCTGTTCTTCATGGCCCTCACTACGATCATCATCGCTTACGGCTTCGGACGCGAGCCGGTGGTGGCCTGGATGGCGGGGCTGTTCGTGTTCTTCGGCTATCTCATCCATCTGCTGCTGGACGAGATCTATTCGGTCGACATCACCGGCGCGCGCATCAAGCGCTCGTTCGGCACGGCGCTCAAATTGTTCGACTGGAATTCGCGCAGCTCGTCGGCACTGATGGCCGGGGCGCTGGTCGCCTGCCTCATGATCACGCCGCCCTCGGCCGATTTCCGGCACATCATGCAGCCGTCGGTCGTCTCGCATTTCTTCCGCGAGCGCATGTTCCCGCAAAATGGCTGGTTCCAGAGCCGGATGGCCGACACCGCCTCGATCCCCGGAGAGCGCCGCGCCGCGTCCGCCGGGGACGCCGCCGCCCGCCCGGAATAAACGCCGGACCGCGCAAAACAAAAGCCGCGAAGACTCACCTTCGCGGCTTTTTGCATATGTGATCGGGCAGGATTATCGCGCTTTGCGGCTGCTACACCATGCCGAGCAGAATGGCGGTCAGAAAGCCGAATGCCAGCACGGTGGCGAGCTTTCTCCAGCTCGTGGTCAGTTCCATCCTTAAGCTCCCAGCTATTGGTCAACTCAAGCGAACAGCCTCAACGCGGAGAGGCCGGTTTGGTTGCCATTTTTTTTACTAGCCTAGTGCGCTCCAGCTCACCGGCGGCGCACGCGGCTCCCATGGCGAAGAGTTTAGGTATTGTTTTCGCTTATCTGCAAGACAATCTTATCCCGCAACGCAATATTCCAGGCTGATGAGCATCTTAGCTGTGCGTCCGATGGGTTAAACCGGATGTTTATGGGAAGCGGCCGGACTGAACATATGCAAATCTGGCAAATGCGCCTTCCTGCGCTGATCCGCTTGATTTGGCGCGCCGACTACTGACAAGTTGGTTTGAGAAAAGCCTGAGGAAACTCCGCGCATGACCGCCTTCGATGCCCTGCTGATCTCGAAAACACCCGACGGCCAGTCCGCCGAATGGACACGCCTTACCGAGGACGACCTGATGGAGGGCGACGTAACGGTTCGGGTCACCCACTCGACCATCAATTACAAGGACGGGCTGGCCATGACCGGCAAGGCGCCGGTCATCCGCCGCTGGCCGATGATTCCGGGCATCGATTTCGCCGGTGAGGTGACGGCCTCGTCGCATCCCGATTTCAAGCCCGGCGACGAAGTGCTGCTCAACGGCTGGGGCGTCGGCGAGACGCATTATGGCGGCTATGCGCAGATGGCGCGGGTCAAGGGTGACTGGCTGCTCCCGGTCCCCGCCGGTTTCAGCCGCGCCGATTGCATGGCGCTCGGCACCGCCGGCTATACGGCGATGCTGGCGGTCATGGCCCTGGAGGCGCTGCATGTCAGGCCGGGCAGCGGCACGGTGCTGGTTACCGGCGCGGCGGGCGGCCTCGGCAGCGTGGCGGTCGCATTGCTGACGCGGCTGGGTTACACGGTGGCCGCCAGCACCGGGCGGGCCGAGACGGCGGACTATCTGAAGTCGCTCGGCGCCAGCGAGATCGTGCCGCGCGAGGACCTCGTCGGCGCGCCGCGCCTCCTGGCCAAGGAGCGCTGGGCGGGCGCCATCGACGTCGCCGGCGGGACGACACTCGCCAATGTGCTGTCGCAAACGCGCTATGGCGGCGCGGTCGCGGCTTGCGGCAATGCCGGCGGCATGGACCTGCCGACCAGCGTCGCCCCCTTCATCCTGCGCGGCGTGACGCTCACCGGCATCGAATCGGTGATGGCGCCGAAGCCCAAGCGCAGCGAGGCCTGGACCCGGCTGGCGCGCGATCTCGATCTGGCGGCGCTGCACGCGATGACCGAGACTCGCCCGGTGCGGGATGTGGTATCGCTGGCGCCCGAGATCATCGCGGGGCGGATCAAGGGCCGCACCGTGCTTGAGGTCGCCTGACGCCCTTTGCACCTCCGTTCGCGGGCGTGCGAGGTGCTGCAAATTCAGCAACATCCCATGGGCGATGGGCCCAAAGTCCAGGGGTGATATGGGACGTTGGTAAGGTGCCGGGGGGACCGGCGCGGCCTATATTGATCGGCAGTGGCATAACTGCATCGGCAATCCATGGGCAAACGGTCCGCGCTGCGCTGGTTGAGATGGGCTGCCCGGTCCGCCCGGCGGCAATGGGCGCGGCGCAGCCTGTCGGTGCAGTTCGCCATCGTCACCTCGACCATCCTGGTGCTGGGCATGCTGAGCATCGGCCATTGGGTGACCAGCCGCATCAGCGAAGGCGTCGTTCACGGCAACGCCGTCGCGGCCGCCATGTATACGGACAGCTTCGTCGCCGCGCAGGTGCAGGAGCTGAGCGCGCAGCCGACCCTGCGCCCCGAAACCCGGGAAGCGCTCGACGCGCTGCTGCTCCCCCAGGTGATCGGCAAGCCGATCGTCGGATTCCGCATCTGGAAGGGCGATACCATCGTCTATAGCGACCGCCAGGAGCTGGTCGGGCGCAGCTTCCCGCCCTCGCCCTTGCGCGAGCAGTCCTGGCGCGGGAAGGTCACCGCCGATTACGGCAATCTCGGCGACGAAGAGAGCGCCCCGATCCGGGCAGCCGACGAACCCATCCTCGAAATCTACGCGCCGATCCGCGAGACCGGCAGCAACCGCATCATCGCCCTTGCCGAAGCCTATGAAATCACCCCGACCCTGCCGCAGGAGCTGGCCAGCGCCCGGATCGGAAGCTGGATGGTGGTGGGGGCCGTCACCTTCGCCATGCTGGGCCTGCAGATCGTCATCGTCGGCAAGGGCAGCCGCACCATCACCGAACAGCGCGCCTCGCTGCGGGACCGCATCGCCGACCTCTCCCGCGCACTCGCCGAGAACGACACGCTGCGCCAGCGCGCCAATGACGCCAATATGCGCGTCGCGGAAATGAACGAGCGTTATCTGCGCCAGATCGGGGCGGATCTGCATGACGGGCCGGTGCAGTTGCTCGGCATGGCGGTGCTGAGACTCGACTCGCTGAGCGACATCGTGCTGGGGGCGGAGAAATCCATCGTCGAGGAGGCGGGCGAGGATATCGGCGTGCTGCGAGACGCGCTCGGCGACAGCCTGCATGAGATCCGCAATATTTCGTCGGGTCTTGCGCCGCCGGAAATCGAGGGCCTGACGCTGCAATCCACACTGCGAATGGCGGCGCGGCGGCATGAGCGGCGCACCGGCAATCCGGTGCTGCGCGACATCGCCGAATTGCCGGCGCAGGTGCCGCTGTCGCTGAAGACCTGCCTCTACCGCTTCGCGCAGGAAGGGCTGACCAACGCCTTCCGCCACGCCAACAGCAACGGCCAGGCCATCGCCGCGCGCTGCTCGGGCGACCAGATCGAGGTTCATGTCTCCGATACCGGGCCGGGCCTCGGCAATAAATGCGCGTTGTCGGAGGGCCGGGGCCAGGGTCTGATCGGCCTCCGGGACCGCGTCGAGTCGCTGGGCGGCGAGTTCCTGATCGATTCCAAGCCTGGGGCCGGCACCCGGCTCACGGTGCGTTTCCGCTTGCCGCGTGCCAATTCAGAGGCGCTGTCCCATGTCTGAGACCATCCGCATCGCCATCGTCGATGACCACCCATTCTTTCGCGACGGCGTCGAGCGCGCCTTACGCAAGGTGCAGGAAATCCGCCTCGTCGCGCAAGGCATGTCCGCCGCCGATGCCTGCCAGATCGCGCGCGAGCAAAAGCCCGACATCATATTGCTCGACATCACCATGCCCGGCGGCGGCATCGAGGCGGCCCGCCGCATCGTCGACAGCGACGTGCCGGTGAAGATCATCATGCTGACCGGCTCGGACGATGACGAGCATGTCGCCTCGGCGCTTGCGGCAGGGGCGAGCGGCTATCTGCTGAAGGGGACCAATACGGCCGAGCTGATGGAGGCGGTGCGGGCCGTGCATCATGGGCGGCCCTACATCACGCCGACGCTGTCCTCGCGCTTGCTGGCGCAGCGGCTGAGGACGCAGCCCGCCGAGGCCCCGCCCCGCGCCAAGCTGAACGAGCGCGAGCAGCAAATGCTCGATTACGCCGCCCAGGGCCTGACCAACGGCGAGATCGCCGCCCGCTGCAATCTCGCTTTGCCGACGGTGAAGAACTGCATGTCGCGGATTTTCCAAAAGCTGCAAGTCCGCAACCGCGCCGAAGCCATCGCGGTGCGCACGCAGGTTTAGGCGGCGAGGGGGTTTAAGTGCCCTGTCCTCCAAGCTAGCCGCAGCCAAGTTCTCTCCCATGGGAGACCTTTGCGTATCGAAGGTCCTCTCCCCGTCGTCCCGGACGGCCGTCAGGCCGAGCCGGGACCCAATCCTATTTCCGCTATTGCTGCGGCAAGTGGAGAGGCGAGTGGCCCCCGGCTCTAACGGCCGGGGCGAAGGAATCGAAGTTTTGCAAAGGTCTCCATGGGGAGAGGGTTAGGGTGAGGGGGTAATCCCCATCGGACATCGCCACACGGATAGGCATTTCGCGGACCACCCTCTCCCCATGGGAGAGGGAAAAGCTGATTACGGGAATTGCCTATGCCGAGCCAGCGTCGGCGGAGGCGCCGAGGGCGGCGGCGGCGTCGGAGCGGATGCGCTGGACCATCGAGGCGAGGCCGTTGGAGCGCTGCTGGGTCAGGTGGTCCTTGAGGCCCATGCGGGCGAACAGGCCCTCGGTGTCGAAGCTGAGGATTTCGCGGGCCGGCTTGCCGGAATAGATGGCGATCAGGATGGCGATCAGGCCGCGCACGATATGGGCGTCGCTGTCGCCCCGGAACGTCAGCGAAGTTCCGCCTTGGCCGTCAGGCTTGGCCTCGGAGACGAACCAGACCTGGCTGGCGCAGCCGCGCACCTTGTATTCGGGCGCATGTTCCGCCTCCGTCAGCGGTTCGAGCCCGCCGCCCAGCTCGATGACATAGCGGTAGCGATCCTCCCAATCGTCGAGCAGGGAGAAATTATCGAGAATTTCGTCGATGGAGGTCATGCGCGGCGCTTGCGAACTCATCTGCTAGATATGAGGCCGCCGCCGCGATTTTCCAATCGAAAAACCAAGCGGCTAATGCGCCTCGTCCCAATTGTCGGCGGCGCGGGCGTCCACCCGCAGCGGCACGGACAGCATGGCGGCCGGTTCGGCGGCGCGCTCCATGACGCGCTTGGCCGTCGCGATGGTCATCTCGACATCCGCGTCCTTGGCCTCGAACACCAGTTCGTCATGCACCTGCAACAGCATCCGCGTCTCGACGCCCGCCGTGCGCAACTCGCCGGCCATCTTGACCATGGCCCGGCGGATGATGTCGGCGGCGGTGCCCTGGATCGGGGCGTTGATCGCCGCGCGCTCGAAGAAGCTGCGCATGGCGCGGTTCGAGCTGGTGATGTCGGGGAAATGGATTTTTCGCCCGAACACCGTCGTCACGTAGCCCTTGTCGCGGGCGGTTGCCTTGGTCGCCTCCATATAGGCGCGGATGCCGGGGAAGCGCTCGAAATACTTGGTGATGTAGTCGCCCGCCTCGCTGCGCGAAATGCTGAGATTCTGCGCCAGACCGAAGGCCGAGATGCCGTAGATGATGCCGAAATTGATCGCCTTGGCGCGGCGGCGGACCTCGCCCGGCATGTCCTTGATCGGCACCCCGAACATTTCCGACGCCGTCATGGCGTGGATGTCGAGATCCTCGGCGAACGCCGCCTTCAGCGCCGGGATGTCGGCGACATGGGCGAGCACGCGCAGCTCGATCTGGCTGTAGTCGGCCGAGATCAGCTTGTGGCCCGGCTCGGCGATGAAGGCCATGCGGATCTGGCGGCCTTCCGCCGTGCGGATCGGGATGTTCTGCAGGTTCGGCTCGGTCGAGGCGAGCCGCCCGGTCGAAGTCGAGGCGAGCGAATAGCAAGTGTGGATGCGGCCCGTTTCCGGGTGAATATGGGCGGGCAGCGTGTCGGTATAGGTGCTCTTCAGCTTGGAAAGCTGGCGCCATTCCAGCAGCTTGACGGGCAGCCGCCGCGCCTCCTCGGCCAGGTTCTCGCTATTCGCCAGATCGTCCAGCACCGTCGCGCCGGTGCTCCAGACGCCGGTGCCGGTCTTCTTGCCGCCGGGATAGCCGAGCTTGCCGAACAGGATTTCCGAAAGCTGCTTGGTCGAGCCGACATTGAATTTTTCGCCCGCCAGCTCGTGCACTTCCTTCTCGATGTCGGCGAGCGCATCGGTGAATTTCACCGACAGCGTCTTCAGCAGCGCCGGGTCGATGCGCACGCCCGCGCCTTCCATGTCGGCGAGGACGTGGATCATTGGCCGCTCCAGCCGCTCATAGACGGCGGCCATGCCCTCGGCGGCGAGGCGGGGCGAAAGAATGTGCCAGAGCCGCAGCGTGACGTCAGCATCCTCGGCAGCATATTCGGTCGCCCTGGCGACGGGGACGCGGTCGAAAGTCACCTGCGACTTGCCGCTGCCGCAGACATCCTTGAAGGCGATCGGCTTGTGGCCGAGATGGCGCTGGGACAGCTCGTCCATGCCGTGCGAGCCCATGCCCGCATCGAGCGCATAGGACATCAGCATGGTGTCGTCGACCGGCGCGATCTCGATGCCGCAGCGGCGCAGCACCTGGATGTCGTATTTCAGGTTCTGGCCGATCTTGAGCACGCCTTCGTCCTCGAGCAGGCCCTTCAGCAGAGCCAGCGCCTCCTTCTTCGGCGCCTGCGCGATAGCGCCGGTATTGTCGAGGTCGAGGCCGTCCGTCGCCGGGCGATGGTCGATCGGCACGTAGCAGGCGCGGCCGGGCGCCAGCGCCAGCGAGAAGCCGGCAATATTGCACTTCATCGGGTCGAGCCCGGTGGTCTCCGAGTCGAAAGCGACATAGCCTTGCTCGACCGCCATGGCGATCCATTCGGCGAGCCGGTCGAGCGTGGTGACGGTCTCATAGGCGGAGATGTCGAACGGGATCGCCCGGATCTCGGCCTTGCGGCGCGCGGCATAGGCGGCCGGCATGTTGCCCGCGTCGGTCTCGGTCTTGACCGGCTGGGCGAGGGCGGCGTCATGCTGGGCCGGCGTTTCGATCTCGGCCGCGCCGGGAATATCGACGCCGAAGGCCGTGGCGACGCGCTTCGTCAGCGTGGTGAATTCCATCAGCCGCATGAAGGAGAGCAGCGCGCGCGGCTCGACCTCGCCGAGACAGGTCTCGGCCAGCGGCACATCGAGCGGCACATCGGTCTTCAGCCGCACCAGCTCACGGCTGAGCCGGGCCTGATCGGCATATTGCAGGAGCCGCTCGCGGCGCATGTTCTGCTTGATGCTGGCGGCGTTGGCGAGCAGCGTATCAAGATCGCCATATTCCTGGATGAGCTGCGCGGCGGTCTTCACGCCGATGCCCGGAACCCCCGGGACATTATCGGTGGCGTCGCCGCAAAGCGACTGCACATCGACGACCTTGTCCGGCCCGACACCGAATTTCGCTCGCACCTCGTCCTCGCCGATGCGCCGTTCATTGCCCGGCATCGGATCGTACATCGACACGGACGGACCGACGATCTGCATCAGATCCTTGTCGCCGGAGACGATGGTGACATGCGCGCCCGCCTCGACCGCGTGGCAGGCATAGGTGGCGATCAGGTCGTCGGCCTCAAAACCCTGCTTCTCGATCGGCAGCAGCCCGAAGGCGCGCACCGCATCGCGGATCAGCGGGAATTGCGGCACCAGCTCGTCGGGCGGCGCGTCGCGATTGGCCTTGTACTGGTGGTAGAGCGCGTTGCGGAAGGTCTCGCCGGAATGGTCGAAGATGACGGCCAGATGGGTCGGCTTGCCGTCGTCGATGCCCTCGCGCAGGATCTTCCAGAGCATGTTGGAGAAGGTCATCACCGCGCCGACCGGGGTGCCGTCCGATCGGGTGAAGCTGCGGCCGCGCGCCTGGGCGGCTTTGAACATGGCGAAATAGGCGCGGAAAATATAGGTCGATCCGTCGATCAGATAGACATGGTCGCCTGCCTTCACCGGCTGCGGGACCGGGCAGGTTGCTTGGCTTTGCGAATCGGCCGTCATGGTTTGTGTCATCGCGTAACTATAGGCACGGAAGGGGGCGGGTTAAAGGGAAAGCGGGAGATTTCCGCAGGGCCAGGGCGGCGGCGCGCCTTGCAATGAGGCGGGGGCGGCCGGAGAATGGCGTCCCTCCATAATATAGGGAAGCGATATGAATTTTGAACCGGCGGAATGGCTTGGGCGGACGGAGATGGCGGAGGACAGGCCAGGGGCGGCGGCACTCGCCTCCCTGGAAGGGCTGCTCGACCGCGACCCCGCCCTGCCCGCCGATGGCGCGCCGCTGCCGCCGCTCGCGCATTGGTTGTGTTTCCTGCCGCGCCCGAGGCAATCCGAGATCGGCCCGGACGGCCATCCGAAGCGGGGCGGCTTCCTGCCGCCGATCGCATTGCCGAGGCGGATGTGGGCGGGCGGCGACCTTACGTTCCATCGGCCTATCCATATCGGCGAGCGGGTTCGCCGCGTCTCGGGCATCGAGAGCATTGAAGAGAAGCAGGGCCGCAGCGGCACGCTGGTGCTGCTGACCTTGCTGCATGAGATTTCCGGCGAGCACGGGCTCGCCATCGCGGAGAGGCAGGATCTGGTCTATCGCGATGCGCCGCAGCCGGGCGCGTCCGCAGCGGAGCCGGGCAAGGCCCCGGAGGACGCCGCCTGGACGCGCGAAATCGCGCCCGATCCCGTGCTGCTGTTCCGCTATTCGGCGCTGACGCTGAACGGCCATCGCATCCATTACGACCAGCCTTACGCAACGGGCGTCGAAGGCTATCCCGGCCTCGTCGTGCATGGTCCTCTGCTGGCAACGCTGCTCGCCGACCATTTCCGGCGCCACCTGCCGGATGCAAGGCTCAGCCGCTTCAGCTTCCGCGCCACGGCCCCGGTCTTCGACACCGCGCCCTTTGCCGTGTGCGGCAAGCCGGGTGAGCCGGGACAGGTGAGGCTCTGGATCGCGGGCCCCGGCAATGCGTTGTGCATGGACGCCACCGCCACCTTCTCCGAGGCATGACATGCGCGACAAGCCGGACGATCCCCATCAGCCGATCCGCGACGCCATCCGCGATCTCTGCCGCAACTTCCCGGACGAATATTTCCGCAAGATCGACCAGGAGCGCGGCTATCCGGAAGCCTTCGTCGAGGCGCTGACCAAGGCGGGCTGGCTCGCGGCGCTGATCCCCGAGGAATTCGGCGGCTCCGGGCTGGGGCTCGGTGAAGCCTGCGTCATCATGGAGGAAATCAACCGCTGCGGCGGCAATTCCGGCGCCTGCCACGGCCAGATGTACAATATGGGCACGCTGTTGCGTCACGGCTCTGACGCGCAGAAGCGGCTCTATCTGCCCAAAATCGCCTCAGGCGAATTGCGGCTGCAATCCATGGCCGTCACCGAGCCGACCGCAGGCACCGACACCACCAAGATCCGCACCAGCGCCGTCCGGCGGGGCGACCGCTATGTCGTCAACGGCCAGAAGGTGTGGATCTCGCGCGTCCAGCATTCCGACCTGATGATTTTGCTCGCCCGCACCACGCCGCTTGCCGAGGTGGCGCGCAAGGCGGATGGCATGTCGATCTTCCTGGTCGATCTGCGCGAGGCCATCGGCAACGGGCTCGCCGTGCGGCCGATCGCCAACATGGTCAACCATGAGACCAACGAGCTGTTCTTCGACAATCTCGAGATCCCGGCGGAGAACCTGATCGGCGAGGAGGGCAAGGGCTTTCGCTATATCCTCGACGGCCTCAATGCCGAGCGCGCGCTGATCGCCGCCGAATGTATCGGCGACGGCCGCTGGTTCATCGACCGGGCGGTGACATATGCCGGCGAGCGCGTGGTGTTCGACCGGCCCATCGGGCAGAACCAGGGCGTGCAGTTCCCGCTGGCGGAGGCGCATGTCGAAATCGAGGCCGCCGATCTGATGCGCATCGAGGCGGCGCGTCTGTTCGATGCCGGGCAGCCCTGCGGCGCGCAGGCCAACATGGCGAAGTACCTCGCCGCCAAGGCGTCATGGGAGGCGGGCAATGCTTGCCTGCAGACTTTCGGCGGCTTCGGCTTCGCCAGCGAATATGACGTCGAGCGCAAGTTCCGAGAGACGCGGCTCTATCAAGTCGCGCCCATCTCGACGAACATGGTGCTTGCCTATGTCGCCGAGCACGTACTCGGCCTGCCGCGATCTTTTTGAACACCGAATTGGCCGCCGAGGGCAAACGGCGCCTCGCGATTCGCGGCGCCCGAACCGCATGCAGCCTTGCCGTCTCGCCGTGGAGTCCTCTGCAAAACTCGGCGATCTAAACTCCGTCGCCCCGGCCGTCAGAGCCGGGGTTATTGGGTCCCGCCTCTCCGCTGCGCGGTGTCCGGGACGACGGCTGAAAGCGGCGAGCGCCCACGTCACCCCCGCTTCACCTCGGCGGTGAAGACATAGCCGATGCCGCGCACCGTCTTGATCAGGCGCGGGGTTTCCGGATCGCTCTCGATCTTCTTGCGGACGCGGGCGATGAGATTGTCGATGCTGCGGTCGAGGGGCGACCAGTCGCTGCCCTTGAGCAAGTCCATGAAATTGTCGCGCGAAATAACCCGGCCCGGCCGCCTGACCAGGATGTCGAGCAGGTTGAATTCGGCCGTGGTCAGCTCGTGAACCGCGCCGCCGCCATCCGACAGTTCCCGCCGCCCGGCGTCGAGCACCCAGTCGCCGAAGCGGAAGCGCTCGGCGGGCGCGGCCGCCTGCCCGCCGGCATCCGCCGCCCCGCCCTCGTAGCGGCGGAGCACCGCGCGCACCCGTGCCAGAACCTCGCGCAGATGGAACGGCTTGCTGATGTAATCGTCCGCGCCGAGCTCCAGCCCGACCACCCGGTCGATCATGTCGCCCTTGCCCGAGATCATCACGATCGGCAGATTGTGCGCCGCCCGCACCCGCCGCGCCAAGGCCAGCCCATCTTCGCCGCCGAGCCCCAGGTCGAGCGTGATCAGGCTGACCGGCTCGCGCTCCAGCGCGGCGAACAGCTCATCGCCATTCTGCGCTTCCGACACCGCATAGGATTCGCGCTCGAAACAGCGGCGCAGCAGCAGGCGCACCTCGGAATCGTCGTCGACAATGAGTATGCGGGCGCTCATCCCTGCGGCCTCTCTCCGTGACGGCTCATTCTCGCAAGATCCCATTACACATTTTTTTACACGCCGTTACATCCCCGTTGAACGGAGGCGACGCGCGGCTGGTTAGCTGCGGCTGTCGCCATCCCAGGAGGGGTCATGCTGAGCCAGTCCTATCTCGAAACCGCCCGCGGACCGATTTTCCCGCTGAAGACCGCTGCCGATCAGGCCCCCAGCCCCGGCGATAGTCTCCATCGATATCTGTCGAACGCGGCCATCCGCCGCGTCGAGGCCAAGCAAATGGTCTTCGCCGAGGGCGACCCGGCCCATCATGTCTACCGCATCGAAACCGGCGCGGTCTCGCTGTTCAAGGTGCTGGCCGACGGGCGGCGGCAGATCCTCGGCTTTGCCTATGCCGGCGACCTGATCGGCCTCGGCATCCATAGCGACTATGTGATGAACGCCCAGGCGCTGGGGGAGCTGCGCATCCGCGCGATGCCGCGCGCGGCGCTGCACAAGATCGCGGCGGTGGACGCCGGGATGAGTTTCAAGCTCTATCAGGCGATCTCGGAGGAGCTTGCGGCCACGCGCGACCTGATGATGACCACCGGCCATCGCAGCGCCTGCGAGCGGGTGGCGGGGTTTCTCGTCGCCCTGTCGCGCCGCAACGAGCGCGCCGGCAAATGCGCCGGCATCGTCGAATTGCCGATGACGCGGGCCGACATCGCCGACTTTCTCGGCCTCACCATCGAAACGGTGAGCCGGACGCTGACCAAGCTGCGGGCGCGCCGGCTGATTGATCTGCCGCAAAGCGCACGGGTGGTTCTTTTGGATAATGACGCGTTGCAAGAGCTCGCGCGCGGCGAGAACGGCCACTGATGGCGAGCGTGCGGCGCGATTAGGGCGCCGATCGCATGGGTAAGCAGGGCTGACAATCGATCAAGACCGCTGACAATGGGCGAACCCGCCGAGAAAATTCGCCTGACCACCGGGGTGTTCTACGACCTCGGCAGCCTGCTTATGGCGCTCGGCGATTTTCTCGATCTGGGACTGGCGCCGGAGAATCTCCGCATCGCCGCGCCCGCCCTGGCCATGGCACCCGGATCGGCCCTGTATGAGGCGCTCACGGCGCGTGGCGCCGGTCTCGCGGCGCTGGTCGACCCGTCCTCTGCGCCCGGACCGATCGACGGCCTGTTCACGGGCGACATCGGGGCGATCCTGACGGCGCATCTGGAGAATGGCGCCATCGTTGCCACGGCCATAAGCGCCAGCCCGGCCATTCAGGACCAATGCACGCGGGTGCTGCTGCGCCATTGCCGGCATACCGTCCACGCGCAGGATCATCCGCAGCCGGCGCTCCGCCCGGGCGGCTCCGGCGCGATTTCCTGAATGCTGCGAAGATCGGCGACCCGCAAATGGCGGGCAGCGGCTATCCGGCCGCCTGCGACCGGCGCCTTGCCTGTTCGATGTCCCGCACCGGCGGCAGGCCGAACAGGCGCCGATATTCGCGGGTGAATTGCGGCACGCTCGCATAGCCGACGGCATAGGCCGCGTTGCTGGCGGGCAGCCCCTCGGCGAGCATGAGGCGCCGGGCCTCGATCAGGCGAAGCTGCTTCTGGAACTGCAGCGGCGAGAGCGACGTCACCGCCCGGAAATGATGATGGAAGGCGGACGGGCTCATGCCGGCGGCCGAGGCAAGCCGCTCGACGGGGAGCGTAGACGTAAATTCGCATCGGATCAGCTCGACCGCGCGCGCGATGCGCCGGGCGTGGCTGTCGGGAAAGCCCAGATGCCGGATCGCGGGACCATGGCGGCCGGCGAGCAGCCAATAATGCATCTCCCGGACAAGCTGCGCCTGGAGCACGCGCACCGAGGCCGGACGATCGAGCAGGCGCACCATCCGCAGCGCTGCGTCGGCGACTTCGTCATCGGTCGGCTGGAGGCGCACCGGCGCCCAGCCCTCGACCGGCGTCGCCGTCATTTCGGTCGCAAGCTCGGCGATGACGGCGGGATCAAGATCCAACACGAAGGACAGATAGGGCGCGACCGGGCTGGCCCTGGTGATCTGGCTGACGGTCGGCACGTCCGCGCTGATCAGCACCGAATCGCCGGCGCTGCACGAAAGCGTCCGGCTGCCCATGGTCACTTGCTTGGTGCCCTGCGCGACAAGGTAGATCAGCGGCCGCTGGATGGCGTATTGCAGCTCGCCGGTGGCCGTTGCGCGGACGACGGACAGGCCGGGGATCGGGGCGCGGGCGACGCCGTCCCGGTCGGCATGAGCCTCGGCATAGCGTCGGAGCGCATCGCAGAGCGCATCTTTCATGCCGCCTCCATAGCCCGGGCCGCCGCACCGGGCAATGGCTTCGGAGAATCAGGCAAAGCTCTCCGAGCTTTGGGCAACACGGACGCCGGATTGTCGGCGATAGATCGATGGCCGGCCCGGAAGGGCGGCAAGCGATCATCCCCAGCAAGGAAAATGCGTCATGAGCACAATCTTGATTGTCCTTTCAGCAGCCGACACCTGGACCCGCGCCGACGGCTCCAAATATCCGAGCGGCGTGTGGGCGGAGGAATTCGTGGTGATGGACGAGGCGTTCATCAAAGCCGGCTGTACCGTCGACATCGCCACGCCCGGCGGCGCCCGGCCGACGATCGATCCGCACAGCATGATCCCCGCAGTCGTCGGCCAAGCCAATGTCGATCATTTCCGCGCCTATCTGGACGCGATTGCGGCGCGGCTGGCGAAACCCCTGGTGCTCGCCGCTGTCGACGCCGGGCGCTATGACGCCATCGTCATTCCCGGCGGCCATGGACCGGTCGAGGATCTCTACAAGGATCCCGACATGGGCCGCGTCCTCCTTGAGGCCGATCGCATGGGCCGGATCATCGCGCCGGTCTGCCACGGCCAGGCGGCGCTCCTCGCAGCCAGGGACGACGCAGGAAACTGGCCGTTCGCGGGCCGGAAGATGACCTCGTTCAGCGATGAAGAGGAGGTCGAGCTGGGCACCGCCGACAATGCGCCGTGGCTGCTTGCCGATACGCTGCGCAAGTCCGGCGCCAAATATGAGAAGGGGCCGAACTGGGCCGCCTATATCGTTCGGGACGGCCATCTCTTGACCGGACAGAACCCCGCCTCCAGCGCCCCGCTCGCCAGCGCCGTGCTGGAAGCGCTGCGCTAGCAGGGCGCTACGCTCCCGCACACGCTAAGCGCGGGTCACATTGTCCCGCGTGAGCTGCTTGACGTTCAGCGCGCCGACCTGCCGCATGATGGTGGTGAACTCGGCGTCCAGGATCTCGAGCACGCGGTCGACGCCGGCCTCGCCGAATGCGGCGAGGCCCCAGACATAGGGCCGGCCGATGCCGACGGCGGTGGCGCCGAGGGCGAGCGCCTTCAGCACGTCGGTGCCGCGGCGCACGCCTCCGTCGATCAGCACCGGCACGCGGCCGCCCACCGCGTCGACGATCTCAGCCAGCACGCCGATGGTCGCCTGCCCGCTCTCTTCGGCGCGCCCGCCATGGTTGGAGACGATGATGCCGTCGACGCCATGGCGCAGCGCCTCCTTGGCGTCCTCGCCGGTCATGATGCCCTTCAGCAGCAGCTTGCCTTTGACGATGCCGCGCAGGCGGTCGATGAACTCCCAGGTCATGCCGGTGCCGTAGAGATTCGTCACCTTGGCGACGTCGATGCCGGCGAAATTGGTCTTGCGGCTGACTTCATTCACGAAGCCCGGCTGGTGACAGCCCGCGCAATCCCGGTCGTCCAGGCGCCGCTCGCGGAACAGCGTCTCGGTGTTGCGCCCGCCCTGCCGGTCGACCGTCAGGATGATCGCGGGGGAACCCGCGTCCTCGGCGCGCTTCACCAGCGTCTGCGTCACGCTCCATTCGTCGGTCGGATAGAGCATGAACCAGGCCGGCGTGCCATGCGCCTTGTTCACGTCGGCGATATTGGCATTGTCGACCGTCGACAGCATCATCTGGTGCTTGCGCTTGCCGGCGGCGCGCGCCACGGCGACGCCCGCCTCGGGGTCATAGGCGCCGAGGCTGCTGACCGGGCAGATGAAGATGGGGCTGGCCCAGCTTTCGCCGAAAACGCTGACGCTGGTGTCGACCTTGCGCACGTCGACGAGGCGCTTCACGCGGATATTGTAGCCGGCATAAGCCGTGCGGTTGGCGTCGCGCGTGACGTCACCATCGACCCCGCTCTGGAGATAGCCCCAATGCGCCGGGGCGCTGCCCAGGGGCGCCTCCTGGCTCAGCACGGCTTTCTTCGCCGCCGGCTCGAACTCGAACACATCGAGCGCATCGCCCGGCGCGGTGATGATGCCGTCCGGACCGAGCGCCCTGCGCGCCCCGCGCAGCACGTCGTAGCTCTGGGCGACCGCCTCGCCCGGCGCGGCGGCGACCAGCGTGGCGATGCTCGAGGCGATCGCCGTGTTGGCAGCGAGAGGGCTCGCCGCGAGAAATTGCAGGAACTTGCGGCGCGCGATCAATCCGCGCTGCGTCATTCCGGGTCCTTCAGGATGGCTCTTGGTCATGAGGACTTTCTTGTGATGTCGGGGGGCAAGTCGCCGGATGGCGGACGCGGACCGAGAGGAGCCTACCGCTCCTGCCTGACTTCAGCAAGGTGAAGAGCCATCCCGAGCCCCCGCGCTGCTGCGGCGGCACATACTGACCGACGTCAGTTTTCCCGATCGCCTCGCGCCTATAGTTCGCGACCGGAAAGCCAAAGTTCGAGGTCGCAGCTTTAAGCAAGTTCGCGGCTTTTGGCAAAGACAGCGGACGGGCTTCCCTCAAAAGATCACCAGGCATGGAGACCGGCGAAAGGCGAGCTATTGCCCGAATGGTCACGTCCAGCCGGACGGCCCGCCGGCCACAAGCATCCATGGCACATCCAGGAGCAATCGATGAAACACTTCAAACTCTGCTTCGCCGTTGCGGCCATCCTGCCCCTTGTCTCGGCAATACCGCCGGCGGCTGCCGAGCCGGTCAAGAATATCGTGTTGGTGCACGGCGCCTGGGTCGACGCGTCGGGATGGCGGCCGGTCTGGGACATCCTCACCAGGGAGGGCTTCAACGTCACCATGGTGCAGGAGCCTGAAACGGCATTTGCCGACGATGTTGCGGCAACGAAGCGGGTTCTCGACCTGCAGGACGGTCCAACGCTGCTTGTCGGCCACAGCTATGGCGGCTCGATCATCACCCAGGCCGGCGTCGATCCCAAGGTCGTCGGCCTTGTCTATGTCGCCGCGAACGCGCCCGATGTCGGCGAGGACGAAGGGGCGCTGGCCAAGAAGACGCCAAGCGTCCTCGACAAGACCCCAGGCGCGATCAAGTCGACGCCGGACGGATACACCTACCTCAAGCCGGCGGACTTTCCGGTGCTGTTCGCGCCCAACCTGCCGCGTGAACGGGCGGATTTCATGGCCCGCTCGCAGGTGCTGGCGGCGGCCAAGGTTTTCAACACGCCGCTGACCGAAGCCGCCTGGAGGTCGAAGCCGAGTTGGGGAATCGTCGCCGCCGACGACAAGATCATCAACCCCGATCTCGAGCGCTGGTACTACGCCCGGGCCAAAAGCCGCGTGACCGAAATCAAGGGCGTCGGTCACGACGTGTTCGAAGCCCGACCGAAAGAAGTCGCGGCGGTGATCGCCGAAGCCGCCCGCAGCGCCGAGCTGGCCGGCAATTGACGCAAAGCCTTCCCCCGCCTTTGAAAGGAAAGCCAATGTCCACAACCACCCAGACCCGCACGAATGGCCGCGCTCCAAACCATGCGACGCCGACCTTCGGCAATCCCGACCTGCCGCCCCAGGGCCGCGTCAACACTCAGGGCAATCCCGAGAGCCTGCGCAGCGATGGCCCGCATAACGAGGTCATCGAAAGCCAGTTCCCCTCGCAGATGGACCCGCCGGCCACCGATATCAGCACGCAGCCCTTCTTCTGGTCCTCGTTCAACATCTCGCCGAAACGGATCCAGAACGGCGGCTGGGCGCGCGAACTGACATCCGAAGACTTCGCCATCTCCGAGGAGATCGCCGGCGTCAACATGCATCTGGCACCCGGCGGCATCCGCGAGCTGCATTGGCACCAGACCGGCGAATGGGCGATCATGACGGCCGGAAAATGCCGCATCACCACCATAGACGCCGAAGGGCGTCCGAGCGTCGACGATGTCGAGGAGGGTGATTTGTGGTTCTTCCCGCCGGGCCTGCCGCACTCGCTGCAGGGCCTCGGCCCGAAGGGCGCGGAGTTCGTGCTCGCCTTCGACGACGGCCGGCAGTCCGAAAGCAATACGCTGCTCGTCACCGACTGGATCGCGCATACGCCGCCCGACGTGCTGTCGAAGAATTTCGGCGTGCCCAAAGAGGTGTTCAAGAACATCCCCCTCAACAATCTCTGGATTTTCCAGGGCGAGGAGCCTGGCGAACTGGAGGCGGACAGGGCTGCGTCACGCGTCGAACGCGGCACCGACCCGGTCATCTTCAGGCTGTCGCGCTCCAAGCCGGTCCGGGAAAATAGCGGCGGCCGCATCCAGGTCGCCGACAGCCGGAATTTCAAGATCACGACCGTCGCGGCCGCCCTGGTCACCATCGAGCCGGGCGGGATGCGTGAGATGCACTGGCACCCCAATGCCGACGAATGGCAATATTTCCTGCGCGGGCAGGCCCGGATGACGGTCTTCAATACCGGGCCGAGGGCGACGACCAACGACTTCCGGCCCGGCGATGTCGGCGTGGTGCGCAAGAATTTCGGCCATTATGTCGAGAACACCGGCAAAGACGTCATGCAGTTCCTGGAGCTGTTCCGCTCCAGCCGGTACGAAGAAGTCTCGCTTGCCAACTGGTTCAGCCATCTCCCGCCGGAACTGCTCATGCAGCATTTGAACCTGACCCGGGAAGACGTCGAGATGTTTCCCAAGGGCAGTCGCGGGGTTGTGCCGGTCTGAGGACTCGGACTGGCACGGCGCTCTTGCCGCCAGCGTTCGAGCCGGAGCTCGCTTCGGCTAACGAACGCTGGCGCGTGAGTGCGGGGCGATGAGGAAAGCCATTCAACCAGGGGGGCGGCGCACCTGTGGTTTTCGCCCAGCCCGAACGAAGCCATCACGCCGCATATTGACGGCCTCCCCAGAATCAACCCCCATGATTGGTAGTCACGGTCTCTCGCGACGCAAGTCCGGGAGCTAAGAGGGAAGCCGGTGCGATGCCGGAGCTGCCCCCGCAACTGTAAGCGGCGAGCCGATGTCCATTTCGCGTCACTGAAGCCGAGCGGCTTCGGGAAGGCCGGACGGAGGCGACGACCCGCGAGCCAGGAGACCTGCCGCGACATCGATGAACGTCCTCGGGCGGGGTGTCCCGGTGGATCGCTGAGCGACCGGACGGCTTTGCCGTGGCTCGCGCGATTCCGCTCGGCCTTTTGCCCCCAATCATGGGGTTAAGCCGATGTCTCTTTCTTCCATCGCCGATGCAGCCAACGGGCGGCGCGCTCCCGTCGGGCCGGGCGCCGTGCCGCAGCCGGGCTGCCAGATCATCCGCCGCAACGGCGCGGTGCAGCCGTTCGATGCCTCCAAGATCACGATCGCGCTCACCAAGGCCTTTCTCGCCGTCGAGGGCAACAAAGCGGCGGCCTCGCGCCGAGTGCATGAGACCATCGAGGCGCTGACCGGCCAGATCGTCGCCGCCTTGATGCGCCGCGCCGATGCGGGCGGCAGCTTCCATATCGAGGACGTGCAGGATCAGGTCGAGCTGGCGCTGATGCGCGGCGAGCACCATAAGGTCGCCCGCGCCTATGTGCTCCACCGCGAGGAGCGTGCCAGGGAGCGAGCCAGAGTCGCCGCGCCCCTGCCCTCCGCCGCGCCGGCCGTCTCGCTCAATATGCGCAACGCGGACGGTTCGCTGGTCCCGGTCGATATCGCCCGGCTCGCGGCGGTGATCGAGGAGGCGTGCAGCGGTCTCGCCGGCGTCTCCGCCGAGGCTGTCCTCATCGAGACGCGCCGCAACCTCTATGACGGCATCTCGCCCGACGAGCTGGCACTCGCGCCGATCCTGGCCGCCCGCACGCTGGTCGAGGCGGAGCCTGATTACGCGTACGTCAGCGCCAGGCTGCTGCTCGACACGCTCCGGCGCGAGGCGCTGAGCGCTATTGCCGGGCGCCCCGAACAGGCGACGCAAGCCGAGATGGGCGCGCGCTATCGCGACTATTTCCCGGCCTACATCAAGGCGGGCATCGCCGCCGAGCTAATCGATCCCGAACTCGCCCGCTTCGACCTGGACAAACTCGCCGCCGCCATCGATGCGAGCCGCGACCTGAACTTCCAGTATCTCGGCCTGCAAACCCTTTACGACCGGTATTTCCTGCACGCCGCCGGCACCCGGCTCGAGCTCCCGCAGGCCTTCTTCATGCGCGTCGCCATGGGCCTCGCCTTGCGCGAGATCGACCGCGAGGCGCGCGCCATCGAATTCTACAATCTGCTCTCCTCCTTCGACTTCATGGCCTCGACGCCGACCCTGTTCAACTCCGGCACGCCGCGCGCGCAGCTCTCCTCATGCTTCCTGACCAGCGTCCCGGACGACCTCGACGGCATCTTCAAATCCATCAAGGACAATGCGCTGCTCGCCAAATATTCCGGCGGGCTCGGCAATGACTGGACGCGGGTGCGCGGGCTCGGCGCGCATATCAAGGGCACCAACGGCGTCAGCCAGGGCGTCGTACCGTTTCTGAAGGTCGCCAATGACACCGCCATCGCCGTCAACCAGGGCGGCAAGCGCAAGGGCGCGGTCTGCGCCTATCTCGAGACGTGGCACATCGACATCGAGGAATTCCTCGACCTCAGGAAGAACACCGGCGACGACCGCCGCCGCACCCACGACATGAACACCGCCAATTGGGTGCCGGACCTATTCATGCAGCGCGTCGAGGCGGATGCGGACTGGACGCTGTTCTCGCCCGACGCCGTGCCTGCCTTGCACGACCTCTACGGCGCCGCCTTCAAGACGGCCTATGAGGCGGCCGAAGCCAAGGCCGATCGCGGTGAGATCAAAGTGTTCCGGCGGGTGCGCGCCGTCGATCTCTGGCGGAAAATGCTGACCATGCTGTTCGAGACCGGCCATCCCTGGATCGCCTTCAAGGACCCCTGCAACATCCGCTCGCCGCAGCGCCATGCAGGCGTCGTGCACTCCTCGAATCTGTGCACCGAGATCACGCTGAACACTTCGGGCGAGGAGGTTGCGGTCTGCAATCTCGGCTCGGTCAATCTGGCCGCGCATCTGACGCCTGATGGCCTCGACCACGACCGGCTGGCCCGGACGGTCGCGACCGCCATGCGCATGCTCGACAATGTCATCGACGTCAATTTCTACACCATCCCGGAAGCGCGCCGCTCCAATCTGCGGCATCGCCCGGTGGGGCTGGGGCTGATGGGCTTCCAGGATGCGTTGCAAGCGCTGCGCCTGCCCTATGCGTCGGAGGCGGCGGTGCGCTTCGCCGATGAGAGCATGGAGGCGATCGCCTACCACGCCATTTCGGCCTCCGTCGATCTGGCCGCCGAGCGGGGCCGCTATCCCAGCTTCGACGGCTCGCTCTGGTCGCAGGGCATCCTGCCGATCGACTCCATCGCCCTGCTGAACGACGCGCGCGGCGAGGCGGGCATGGACCGCAGCGCCAGCCTCGACTGGAACTCCTTGCGCGAGCGGGTGAAATACACCGGCATGCGCAATTCCAACTGCATGGCCATCGCGCCGACCGCGACCATCTCGAACATCTGCGGCGTCTCGCAATCGATCGAGCCGGCCTATCAGAACCTGTTCGTGAAATCGAACATGTCGGGCGACTTCACCGTGGTGAACGCCGCGCTGGTGCGGGACCTGAAGGCGCGCGGCCTGTGGGATGAGGTCATGGTCGCGGACCTGAAATATTTCGACGGATCGGTCGGCCGTATCGACCGCGTGCCCGACGATCTGAAGGCGCTCTATGCGACCGCCTTCGAGATTCCCTCCGAATGGCTGATCGAGGCGGCGTCGCGGCGGCAGAAATGGATCGATCAGGCGCAGTCCCTCAACCTCTATCTCGCCAACCCGTCCGGCAAGGCGCTCGACGCGCTCTACCGGCTCGCCTGGAAGAAGGGGCTGAAGACCACCTATTACCTGCGCTCGCGCTCGGCCAGCCATGTCGAGAAGTCGACGCTGAAGGGCACGGACGGCAAGCTCAACGCCGTCGCCCCGGCCTGCTCCCTCGACGACATCCATTGCGAAGCCTGCCAATAGGCCGGGCGATGAAAGGAATGACAGCCATGCTCGACTGGTCCGATGCGGAGACCGCTCCCCCCATCCATCTGACACCCGCCGCCGGTGCGATCGACCGCCAGGGCGGGCGGGTCTCGGTGGACGACAAGGCGATGATCAACGCGCGCGCCGACGTGAACCAGCTTTTGCCGCTCAAATATCGCTGGGCCTGGGAGAAATATCTGGCCGCCTGCAACAACCACTGGATGCCGACCGAGGTCTCCATGCAGGCCGACATCGCGCTGTGGAAGGCGCGGGACGGACTGACCGGGGACGAGCGGCGGATGGTGAAGCGCAATCTGGGCTTCTTTGCCGCCTCCGAAAGCCTCGTCGCCAACAACATCGTGCTGGCGATCTACCGCCACCTCACCAACCCGGAATGCCGGCAATATCTGCTGCGCCAATCGTTTGAGGAGGCGGTGCACACCCACACCTTCCAGTACATCGTCGAAAGCTTAGGGCTAGACGAGGGCGAACTGTTCAACATGTACCGCGAAGTGCCCTCGATCACCGACAAGGCGGCCTGGGCGCTCGCCTACACCCAGCATCTCGACGACCCGGCCTTCAAGACCGGCACGCCCGAAACTGACCAAGCCCTGCTGCGCGATCTGGTCGCCTTCTACGTCGTGTTCGAGGGCATGTGGTTCTACACCGGCTTCGCGCAGATCCTGTCTCTCGGCCGGCGCAACAAGATGGTCGGGATTGCCGAGCAATATCAGTACATTCTACGCGACGAGAGCATCCACCTGAATTTCGGCATCGACGTCATCAACCAGATCCGGATCGAAAACCCGCATCTGTGGACGCGGGGCTTCCAGGACGAAATCCGCGCCATGCTGCATGACGGGGCGGCGCTCGAGGCCGCCTATAGCCGCGACACCATGCCGTCAGGCTTCCTCGGCCTGAACGCGGCGCTCTGCGGCGACTACATGCAGTTCATCGCCAACCGCCGCTGCGCCCAGCTTAGGCTGGCGCCGGTGTTCGCCGAGACGGAGAACCCGTTCCCATGGATGTCCGAGGCGATGGACTTGAAGAAGGAGAAGAACTTCTTCGAGACCCGCGTCATCGAATATCAGAACGGCGGCGCGCTGAGCTGGAATTGACGCCGTTTTGCCCCGCGAAAGCGGGAATCCAGTACGCCGCGGCGCTTGCGATGAGGCAGAGCCCAACGGCGAATGTTGCCCTTTACTGGATCCCCGCACTCGCGGGGATGACAAGAATGAAGAGTTCCCTGCATCGCCGCATCTGCTCCGATGCAGGGAGCGCGCTCATTGCACGCGGGTGAGACGAAGCTGGCGCGCCGCTTCGACCATGTTTACGAGCGCCGGGCGCACCTCGGCCCAGCCGCGCGTCTTCAGGCCGCAATCCGGATTGACCCAGATCTGCCCGGGCGCAAGGTGCCGCGTCGCCTTGACCAGCAATTCGACCATTTCCGCCGTGCTCGGCACGCGCGGGGAGTGGATGTCGTAGACGCCCGGCCCGATCTCGTTCGGATAGCGATAGCTGACGAAGGCGTCGAGCAGCTCCATCTTGGAGCGCGAGGTCTCGATGGAGATGACGTCCGCGTCCATGGCGCCGATGGCGTCGATGATGTCGTTGAACTCGGAGTAGCACATATGGGTGTGGATCTGGGTCTCGTCGCGCACGCCGCTCGCCGCGAGCCGGAAGCACTCGACCGCCCAGTCGAGATAGGCCCGCCAATCCGCGCGGCGCAAAGGCAGCCCCTCGCGGATCGCCGCCTCGTCGATCTGGATCATGCGGGCACCAGCCGCCTCCAGGTCGGCAACCTCGTCGCGGATCGCCAGCGCGATCTGGCGGCAGGCGAGGCTGCGCGGCACGTCATCGCGCACGAAGGACCAGTTCAAAATCGTCACCGGCCCGGTCAGCATGGCTTTGAGGGGCTTTCCGGTGAGCGACTGCGCATAGCGCCACCATTCGACGGTCATCGGCTTGGGGCGCGAGACATCGCCGAAGATGATCGGCGGGCGGACATAGCGCGAGCCGTAGCTCTGCACCCAGCCGTGCCGGGTGAAGGCGAAGCCCGCGAGCTGCTCGCCGAAATATTGCACCATGTCGTTGCGCTCGAACTCCCCATGCACCAGCACGTCGAGGCCGATCTCCTCCTGCCAGCGGATCGCCGTCTCGGTCTCCCGCCGCAGGTAGCCCGTATATTCGGCGTCGGTCAGATCGCCCTTGGCATGGGCCGCGCGCGCCTTGCGCACCTCGCCGGTCTGCGGGAAAGAGCCGATGGTCGTCGTCGGGAAGGCCGGCAGGCGGAATGTTTTGTGCTGGAGCGGCTGCCGCCGTGTGAATGGGGAGGCCCGGCCGGTCATCTGCGGCGTGATGGAAGCGATGCGCGCTTCGACCGCCGGATCATGCACCAGCGGCGAGGCGCGGCGTGCGGCGGCGGCCATGGCGGATTGCGCAAGCTCCCCGGCCACTGCTTCGCGTCCGCCCGCCAGAGCCTTGCCGAGCGTCGCAAGTTCGCCGAGCTTCTGCACGGAGAACGCCAGCCAGCGTTTCAGCTCCGGATTGAGCCACTTTTCGAGGTCGAGATCGATCGGCACATGCAGCAGCGAGCATGACGGCGCGATTTCCACGCGGTCCTTGCCGAGCTTGGCGACGACCGGCTCCAGCCGATCGAGGATCGCGGGCAGGTCGGCGCGCCAGACATTGCGGCCGTCAATGGCGCCGAGCGACAGCACCAGCCCCGGCCGCGCCTCGTCGGCCACCCGGGCGAGTTGCTCCGGCGCGCGCGCGAGATCGAGGTGCAGCCCCGCGACGGGCAGCCCCAGCGCCAGATCGAGATTTTTACCGAGGCCGCCGAAATAGGACGTCAGCATCAGCTTCAGACCGGGCGCCGCCTCGGCGAAATGAGCATAGGCGGTGCGCAACGCCCCCTGCGCCGCCTCGTCGAGGTCGAGCACCAGGCAGGGCTCGTCGATCTGCACCCATTCGGCGCCGCTCGCCTCCAAGCGCCGCAACATCTCGCCATAGACCGGCAGCAGACCGCCCAGCAGGCTCAGCGGATCGAGGCTTGGGTCATTGCTCTTGCCGAGCTTGAGGTAGGTGACCGGCCCGAGCAGGACGGGCCGGGTCCGGTAGCCGAGGGCGAGCGCCTCGCGAAATTCATCGACCGGCTTGCTCGAGGCGAGGCTGAAGCGCTGCCCTCGGGCGAATTCGGGCACCATGTAGTGGTAATTGGTGTCGAACCATTTCGTCATCTCCTGCGCCGGCACGTCTTGCGGCGATCCGTGCAAATGGCCGTGCCCGCAGGCCTGCCCTCCCGAGCCGCCCCGGGCCATGGCGAAATAGATGTCGAGCGGCACCGCGCCGCCCTCCCAGCCATAGATCTCCGGGATCGCCCCGACCATCACGCTGATGTCGAGCACATGGTCGTAGAGCGAGAAATCGTTGCTGGGAATGTTGGTGACGCCGAGCGCGTGCTGTCGCGCCCAATTGGCGGCGCGCAGGCCGTAGGCGGCTTCCAACAGCGCCGCGGCGCCGGATTGCCCGGACCAATAGGCCTCGAGCGCGAATTTCAGCTCGCGGCGCGGACCGATGCGCGGCGTGCCCAGGCTGCTGACGGGAACAGAGAGATGAGACATCGGCTAAACCCCTGATATGGGGGCAAAGGCCGGGAGGATGCGTGCGTGGCTTCCCGAAGGGCGGACGGCCGGCCGGAACGCAAGCGATCCACCGGGGCACCCCGCCCGAGGACGTTCATGATGTCGCGGCAGGTCTCCTGGCTTGCGGGTCGTCGCCTCCGTCCGGCCTTCCCGAAGCATTCGCTTCAGTGGCGTGTGATGGACATCGGCTCGCCGTTTACAGTTGCGGGGGCAGCGCCGGCTTAACCGCGGATACGGCGCACCGGCTTCCCTCTTAGCTCCGCCCCCACTGGAGGGCCGGAGAACCTCGACGCGCCCAGATTGCGCGGAGGGGTGGGTGCGAGTCAATACGGAATATAATGATATCTTTATACCGTTATTCGATACTTCCGGCTGGACCTTCCATCTGTGGACTGACAGACAGTCCTGGCGCTGGCGCCCTTTGCCCCGAGCAGAAATTCTAACCCGCCTGCCGGAGCTATGGGCTTGGCGCCGGCGTGGCCGCCTCTCCGGGGCAAGGACGGCCCCGCTGACATTCGATGCCATGGCGGTCGTCTTCGTCGGATCGACATTTCCGCCATAACCTCGAAGGCGACGCAAAATGCACTTGCATCGGGGGACGCCGGTGGTCCGGAGCGGCTATGTCTCGGTTCTCACGCTGAATTCATTGCCACGACCTTCATCGAGCGGAAGAGACTGCGTGAGATAGCCCGATGCGGGATCGCGAACATAATCGAGATATGCTGGTTCGAAAGCGTTCTCTCCGAGGACGACCGCTCCGGGTCTCAGCCGGGGCTCGACCAGCTTGAGCACTGGCAAATAGAGGGTGAATGCCCCGTCGAGCAGCAGCAAATCAACGTCACCATCGACATCCTTCAGCGTATCGAGCGCGTCGCCTTCGCGGATATCCACCAGATCGGCAAGGCCCGCAGCATCGAGATGGGCGCGCGCCCGCGCGACTTTGGTCGGCTCGAGTTCACTGGTGATGAGATGGCCGCCCCCATTGTCCCGGAGTGCGGCGGCCAGGTAGATCGTCGAGATCCCCATGGATGTGCCGAACTCGACGATGCGGGTCGCGTTGCGGGCGCGCGCGATCATGTAAAGGAAGCGGCCGAAGGTGGGCGAAACGCTGAGAAATTTGTCAGCATGACCACGGTAGACCGCACGGTAGTTCTCCCGCTCCTCGGCGATCATCCCCGCGGCCGCCTGCTCCAGTGTTTGGCCGGAGGCTTCGATTTCCGCCATGAGCGCCGTCGTGAATTGCCGGTCCGCCGCCTCGGCGTCCCGATGCAGCTTTTCCAGGATTTGCGCGGCAGGTCCGCTGCTCAGCGTAGTCATGTGGTCTCCTTCCCGATCATGGAACCTCGAGGCTCGACGGCCTCGCCCCAATCAGTTAAAGGGAACCTGCATTGGCGTCATTCCGAAGCCTGGACAGAATATTATTCAATCTCGCCAATCCGGTTGTCGCGTTTGAGGGCCAACCATGCCTCTTCTGAACGACCTTTCCGTCCCGTCCGACTGGATCGAGCCTGACGACGTGCCGCGGCCGATCGTAGCCTATGGCGTCGAGACGACCGGGGCGGGCGGCATCGCGCTTGACCTCCACCGGCACGCAAAAGGCCAAATCATGCTGATACAGCGCGGCGCGATCAGTTGCGAGGTGGAAGGCGGGTTATGGATCGTGCCGCCCCGCAGCGCCCTATGGATCCCTGGCGGGGCGCTCCATACCGTCAACGCAACGGGCCTGCTCGAAGGCTATAATGCCT
This sequence comes from Rhodomicrobium sp. R_RK_3, assembly GCF_002198715.1. GTDB lineage: Bacteria > Pseudomonadota > Alphaproteobacteria > Rhizobiales > Rhodomicrobiaceae > R-RK-3. The sequence continues at coordinate 27,904 of NZ_MWLK01000024.1, forward strand.
TCGTCGATCCGGCTGCTGCCGCTGGGCTGCCCCAAAGCTGCTGTGCGGTGTCGGTGACGCCGCTTCTGCGTGAGGTGCTGATCCGGGCGGCCAGCTTGCCGCTGTTCTATGAAGAAAGCGGCGCGAATTCGCATCTGGTGGCGGTGCTGCTCGACGAACTCGCCGCAGCGCGGGTAGAGCTCCTGCATTTGCCCATGCCGGCCGACGCCCGCCTGCGCAGGATCGCGGCCGATATGCTGGCCTTGCCGGCGGACCGCGCCACGTTGGATGTCTGGGCAAAGCGGGCGGGCATGAGCGGACGGACGCTGGAGCGCGTCATCAGCCGGGAGACAGGCATGAGCTTTGGCCGCTGGCGCCAGCAACTCTGCGTGGTGCTTGCCGTGAAATGGCTAGCCGGTGGCGTTTCGATCCAGCAGGTTGCCACCAACCTCGGATATGAGAGCGCGCCGAGCTTCGTGACCATGTTCCGCAAAGCGCTCGGCACCTCGCCGAGACGGTATATGGCGGAACGCCGCCCGAGCCAAACCGGGTCAAATCAGCCGCGCGGCTCCGCTTGACCTAGGAGCGACAGCCGCATACTGCGCCGACCTACTTTGCCAATCTCCTCCCCGCCTTCAGCGCATCCACGAAGGCCCGCGTTGCCGGCGACATGTTGCGCTGGCGCGGATAGCAAAGGTGGAAACCGGGATAGCTGACCGACCTCGGTCGCCTCGCGCAGCGTGTGGCCGATGCCCCAGGCGCGTCGCTTTGCGCCTCGTCGAAACAGATGGGATGATTGCGCTTCATTGCCGCCTCATCAGGGATTTCACGTCCGGTTCCTTCATCATGTCGATGAAAGCGCGCAGAGCGGACGGGACATGGCGGTGCCCCGGATAATACAGCGTCAGAGCGGAGTAAGGCGGACTCCAGTCCTCGAGCAGGGCGATAAGGCGGCAGCCGCAATATGGTCGTTGGCGTAGATTTCGGGGACATAGGCGATGCCAAGGCCATCGACGGCGGCTTCGACCATCAGGTCATTGTCGTTGAGTGTCAGCGCGCCCGGCACATCGATCGCGATCTGCTGGCCGTGGCGTTCGAACTCCCAGCGATAGCGCGTCCCGCTCGGCAGCCGCAGGCGGATGCAGCGATGCCGGCGCAGGTCGTCCGGAACGCCGGGTTTACCCATGCGGCTGACATAGTCCGGTGCCGCGACAGCGAGAAAACGCATGTCGAAGCTGATCGTCACGCCGACCATGTCCTGAGGCACCGTGTCGCCGAAGCGGATGCCCGCGTCAAAACCCTCCTTGACGATATCGACCAGCCGCCCCTCGCTCACCAGGTCGAGTTCGACCCTTGGGCAGCGCTCGAGATAGGCCGGCACCACATGGCGCATGAGGAACCGTGCAGCGCCCTTGCTCGCATTGATGCGCAACGGACCGCTGGGGCAGCCGCGATCGTCGGCGAGCGTATCGAGGGCGGCATCGAGCGCCTTCAGGGTTGGGCGGATGCGCGCGATCAGCTTGTCGCCGGCATCCGTCGTAGACACGCTGCGGGTCGTGCGGTTCAGCAGCCGCAGCCCGAGTTGCTCTTCCAGCTTGCGGATGCGGTGGCTGAGGGCGGATCGCGAAACGCCCGAAATATCGGCGGCGCGGCGGAAGCTGCGCTCGGCCGCGACGACGCTGAAGGCTTCCAGGTCCGATAGGGTCGGCTTGGTCATTGGTGAATTATATTCACGGGGTTGTCGCGGATTGGAAGCATTTTTCTCCCGGAGCCGATCGCCAATTTAGGGCAATCGCGTAACGGGGGGGGGGAACACCCGAGCCCCGGGTCGCCGAAGCTTACGTGCTCTCAAAGGAAGGAAGCGAATGACGTTTATTGGCCGAAGCCTGCGCCTGGCTAGCATCCTGGCGATCGCCGCTCTCACGGTCACCGGGCCTGCAATGGCCGCCGGGGAGAACAAGGTCGTCGGGACGTGGCGGATCGTGAAAGGGGTCATCAATCCTGGCACCGATAACGTCTTGCCCTACGGCCCCGATCCGCGCGGGATGCTGGTGTTCACTCCGGACATGCATTTCATCGAGGTGCTGCACGATCCGCGCGTGCCGAAATTCGCGGTCAATGCGCGCGACAAGGGCACAGCCGAGGAGAATGCAGCGGCGATGGCGGGCGCGATCGCCTTCTATGGCACCTATACCGTCGACGCGAATGGCGAGTTCAGCGGCAACACGGTGCTCGGTTCGACCTTCCCCAACTGGATTGGTGAGGTCCGCACCACGGAGCGCCTTCGGCTCGTCGTGGAGGGCGACAAGGTGATGGAGACATTCACGCGGCCTGAGGGTCTTAAGGTCGTCATCGAATGGGAGCGGGTCGAGTAGGCCATCGCCGCGGCGAGTCTCGGGTGCAGCCGCACCGAAAGGGCCGATCAGCAGGCCGGCGCGCGGATGCAGCCGATTCTCTGCCGCTGGAGGCTCGCGCGCGGCGAGGCGACATAGCCGCCAGCGCGCGACAATTAACGCAAAAGGAAAAGATTCTAAAATTCCTTGCCGACCAAACCATTTTGGCAAAGGCCAAAACCAAGTTTGGTGCCCAGAAGAGGACTCGAACCTCCACGGCTTGCACCACACGGACCTGAACCGTGCGCGTCTACCAATTCCGCCATCTGGGCAACGGGGTTCTAGCTATGATGCCCTCGAGGCTTTGTCAATCGAAGTTGCGGCGTTAAGGTAGCGGCAGGTGCGCTTTTTGAGCGCGCAGATAGGGCATGTCCCGAACCGATGGCATTCGCGCGCATGGATCAACGGCTGTTACCCCCCTTTTTCGACCTCGCCGGAACCCGCGAGGCGCTCGGCGCCATCTGGCGCAAGCATGGCGAGGCCAATTCGGCGCTCCGCGAGGATTTGCTCGCCTATCTCAAGGGGCTGGTGCAGACGGCGCACCGCGCCGCCGAGGCGGGCCTTGAAGCGGACGGCAATGGGCGACGCTGCGCCGCCGCCTTGTCGAGTTTCCAGGATGAGCTGATCCGGCTGATCTACGATTTCGCCGTCGCCTATGTGCACCGCTCCAGCAACCCGTCCTCCTCCGAGCGCATGGCGGTGGTCGCAACCGGCGGCTATGGGCGCGGGCTGATGGCGCCCTATTCCGACGTCGATCTCCTGTTCCTCTTGCCCTACAAGCAGACGCCCTGGGGCGAGAGCATCGTCGAATATATTCTCTATCTGCTCTGGGACCTGGGTTTCAAGGTCGGCCACGCCACGCGCTCGGTCGAGCAGACCATTCGCTTTGCCAAGTCCGACGTGCTGACGCAAACGGCGCTGCTGGATGCACGCTTCATCCTCGGCGAGGACTCGCTCTGGCAGAAATTCAAGAGCCAGTTCCGCGACCAGATCATCTCCGGCGGCCACCGCGAATTCATCGCCGCCAAGCTCGAGGAGCGCGACAAGCGGCATGAGCGCACCGGCGCCTCGCGCTACCGGGTTGAGCCCAACATCAAGGACGGCAAGGGGGGCCTCCGCGATCTGCATACGCTCTATTGGATCGCCAAGCACCTGCATCCGGACCTGAATGGGGAGAATTTCGTCGCCGCCGGCATCTTCACCAAATCCGAATACAGCCTCTACCGGCATTGCGAGGATTTTCTGTGGACGGTGCGCTGCCATCTGCACTTCCTCTCCGGCAAGCCCGAGGAACGGCTGACCTTCGACGTGCAGCAGCAGATGGCCGACCGGCTGCATTACCGGGGCCGCAGCGGCATGATGGGCGTCGAGCGCTTCATGAAGCACTATTTCCTGATCGCCAAGGATGTCGGCGATTTGACGCGCATCCTCTGCTCGAGCCTGGAAGTGCAGCAGCTCAAGGGCATCAGGCAGTTCAACAGTCTGCTGCAGCCGCTGTCCTGGAGCGCCCGCGCCCGGCTCAGCGCCACCAGCGATTTCCGCATCGAGAACGGGCGCATCGCGGTGAAGAGCCGGGATGTGTTCAAGAACGATCCGGTCAATCTGATCCGCATTTTCGCCGTCGCCGAGCGGAGCGACGTGCAGTTCCATCCGGAAGCCTTGCGCCTGGTGCGCCATTCGCTGCGGCTGATCGACGACAATCTGCGCAACGATCCGGAAGCCAATCGGCTGTTCCTGGAAATCCTCACCTCGCGCACCCGGCCGGAGCTGACGCTGCGGCGGATGAACGAGGCCGGCGTACTCGGCCGCTTCATCCCGGATTTCGGCCGCGTCGTCTCGATGATGCAGTTCAACATGTATCACCACTTCACGGTGGACGAGCATCTGATCCGCTCGGTCGGCGTGCTGGCGGCGATCGAGCGCGGCGCGCTGGAGCATGAATTGCCGCTTTCGACCGAGATCATCCGCAATGTCGAGAACCGCCGCGCGCTTTACGTGGCGACCTTCCTGCACGATGTTGCCAAGGGCCGCTGCCTGGACCATTCGCTGGCCGGGGCCCAGGTCGCCCGCGATCTCGGCCCCCGGCTCGGCCTGCGTCCCGACGAGACCGCCACGGTCGCCTGGCTGATCGAGCATCATCTGGTGATGAGCCAGTTCGCCCAGAGCCGGGATCTCTATGACGCCAAGACCATCCGCGACTTCGCCAATATCGTGCAGAGCCGGGAAATGCTGATGCTGCTGGTGATTTTGACCGCCGCCGACATCCGCGCCGTCGGGCCGGGCGTGTGGACCGGCTGGAAGGGCCAGTTGCTGCGCCAGCTCTATTACGAGACCGAGCCGCTGCTGACCGGCGGCCATACCGGCACGCCGCGCGAAACGCGCATCCGCACCGCCATCGCGGATTTCCGCAAGGCGATGGCGGGGCGGCCGGAAGAGGAGATCGAGGCCTTCATCGCCCGGCAGATTCCGGCCTATTGGGTGCGCTCGGACGTCGCCCATCAGCTCATGCACGCCAACCTGATCCGGCGGGCGGAGGACGAGCGGCTGGGGCTGGCCTATGAGATTACCACCGACAGCTTCACCTCGCTGACCGAGCTGAACCTGTGGACCGCCGACCGCCCCGGCCTGATCGCCGCCATCGCAGGCGCCTGCGCGGCGGCCAAGTCGAACATCGTCGGCGCGTTTCTCAGCACCACGCGCGACGGCATGGCGCTGAACAGCTTCCAGCTCCAGCGCCAATTCCCCGACGACCGCGAGGAGATGGAGTTCGCCGCCCGCATCGCCGCCAATATCGAACTGGCGCTGAAGGGCAAGCGCGATCTGCGCAAGATCATCTCGCAGCGGATACGGCCCCGCCCGAGGCTGGAGGCCTTCAGCGTCGAGCCGCGCATCAGCATCGACAATTCGCTGTCGGACGAGCTGACGGTGATCGAAGTGAACGGCCGCGACCGGACGGGCCTGCTGTTCGATCTGGCCCGCATTCTGGGCAGCCTGAACATCGACATTTCCTCCGCCCATATCGCGACTTTCGGCGAAAAGGCGGTGGACGTGTTTTATGTCACCGATTCAACGCGAAAGAAGATCACGCGCGAAGCGGTGCATAAGCAGCTTCGGGAGAAACTGCTTGAGGCCTTCGAGACGGACGGGGAATTGGTCTCGACCGATATGGAGAGCTGATGTGCTTTCCGTCTGGTCATAGCCTCCTTTTTGTCGTCCCCGCGAAAGCGGGGATCCAGTAAAGGGCAATGTCAGGCGCGGCGCTCTGCCTCGCGTCGAATGCTACGGAGGACTGGATCCCCGCTTTCGCGGGGATGACAATTGTGTTTGTGGCGGGGGCTTCGCTCGCTCCGTCTTGATGCCGAGTTCCGCCGCGATTGGGCCCCGGCTCGCGGCTTCGCGCCATCCGGGGCGACGAGGCACGGCCCGCCCCAACCAACGTAGCATGCGCATTTCGAAACCCGGCGCGCGCAGGCGCCTTGCTCCGGCGGCAAAGGCCAGCTATTGGCGTCGACATGAAACTCTATCGATCGATCGTCACCGTCAGCGGCTATACCGCCATCAGCCGCGTGCTGGGCTTCGTCCGGGACATGCTGACCGCCGCCGTCATCGGCGCGGGCCCCGTCGCCGACGCCTTCTTCGTGGCGTTCCGGTTGCCGAACCTGTTCCGCTCGCTCTTCGCCGAGGGCGCCTTCAACTCCGCCTTCGTGCCGCTCTTCACCAAGAACCTGCAGACGGACGGTCAAAACGGCGCGCGCCGATTCGCCGAGGAAGCGCTGGCGGTGCTGCTTACGGCGCTGCTCATCATGACGGCGCTCGCCGAAATCTTCATGCCCTGGCTGGTGGCGCTGATCGCGCCCGGCTTCGGCGACAATGCGGAAAAATTCGACCTCGCCGTGCTGCTGACGCGGATCACCTTCCCCTATCTGCTCTGCATGTCGCTGACGGCGCTATCCGCGGGCATCCTCAACGCGCTCGGACGCTTCGCCGCCGCCGCCGCCGCGCCGATCATCCTCAATGTGGTGCTCGCCGCCGCCATGATCCTGGCCTTCTCGCTCGGCCTGAAGGACCGGCCGGAAGCCGCCATCATCCTGGCCTGGGCGGTGTCGGTCGCCGGTTTTGCCCAGCTTGCCTTCCTGGCCGTCGCCGCCAGCCGCCAGGACATGAATCTGCGCTTCCGCCTGCCGCGCCTGACGCCGCAGATCAAACGGCTGTTCAAGCTCGCACTGCCGGGCGTCGCCACCGCCGGCATCACCCAGATCAACCTGTTCATCGGCACCATGATCGCCTCGCTGGCCGAGGGCGCGGTCTCCTATCTCTATTACGCCGACCGCATCAACCAATTGCCGCTCGGCATCGTCGGCATCGCCATCGGCGTGGTCTTGCTGCCGGAATTGTCCGCCAAGCTGCATGGCGGCGACACCAAGGCGGCGATGTACAGCCATAACCGCTCGCTGGAATTCGCGCTGCTCTTGACCGTGCCCGCCGCCGCAGCGCTCTGCGTCGTGCCGGGGCCGATCATCCAGGTGCTGTTCCAGCGCGGCGCCTTCTCCGCCGCCGACACCAGCGCCGTCGCCACCGCGCTCGCCGCCTTCGCGGTGGGCCTGCCGGCCTCGGTCCTGATCCGCGTCTTCCTGCCGGGGTTTTTCGCCCGCGAGGACACCAGCACGCCGATGCTGTTCGCCGGCGTCAGCGCGCTGGTGAACATTTTGGGCTCGCTCAGCCTGTTCTTCGTCATCGGCCATGTCGGCATCGCCATCGCGACCAGCCTCGCCGCCTGGACCTACGCCATCATGCTCGGCGCGACGCTGATCCGGCGCGGCCATTTCGTCGCCGACGCGGCGCTGAAGCGGAGGGGGGCGCTGATCGTCCTGGCGAGCGCCGTGATGGCGCTGGCGCTGTGGGGCGCATCCTATCCACTGGAGCGGTTTTTTGCCCCGGTGAACGGGCTGGTGGTGCAGATGCTGGCGCTGGGCGCGCTGATCGCGGGCGGCGGGGTGGTATATCTGGCGGCCGCCCAGGCGACGGGCGCGGCGAATTACCGGTCGCTGCTACGGGTGGCGCGGGGGTAGGGCCGACGCGGCAGCGCCCCGCGCCGCGCCTCTTGTTCCAAATAGAGACGCCCTCTAAGCTTTCGGAAGCGACCGGCGCAATGCGCCATGATCTGGTTCAGCGGAGGGATGCATGGCTGAGCGCAAGGCCGTGATCGATTGGCTGCTCGATTCGGACCCGGCGATCCGCTGGCAGGTCTTGCGCGACCTCACCGATGCGCCCGAAGCCGAAGTCGCCGCCGAACGCGCGCGTGTCGCCAAGGAAGGCTGGGGCGCGCGGCTGCTCGCGCTCCAGGCGCCCGGCGGCCAATGGGGCGCCGAGGATGACGACGGCTGGATGACCAGCGTCTACATGCTGGCGCTGCTCAAGGATCTCGGCGTCGATCCGGCGGCCGAGGAGGCGCGCAGGGCGCTCGGCCTCTTTCGCGAGCGGATCACCTGGTGGCAGCTCGATGGCCGCCCCTTCTTCGACGGCGAGACCGAAGCCTGCATCAACGGCCGCATCCTATTGGCGGGCGCTTATTTCGGCGAGGATTGCGACCGGCTGCTGGATCGCCTGCTGGGCGAACAGCTTGCCGATGGCGGCTGGAATTGCGAAGCGCCGCCCAGCGCACGCTCCTCGTTCCACAGCACGATCTGCGTCGTGGAAGGGCTGCTGGAATATGAGCGGGCGCGCGGGGCGAAGCCGGCGGTGACGCAGGCGCGGCGGCGCGCGGAGGACTATCTGATGGAGCGGCGCATGTTGCGGTCGTTGACATCAGGCGAGGTCATCAACGAGCGCTGGACGCGCTTCGGCTTCCCGGTCTCCTGGCATTTCGACGTGCTGCGCGGCCTGGATTATTTGCGCAGCGCCGGGGTGCGCCCGGACGGCAGGCTCGCCGAGGCGGTGGGGTGGGTGGCGAAGGCGCGGGACGAGGACGGGCGCTGGGCGCTCGACGCCGCGCATTGGGACCACATCGCCGCGCCGTTCGAACTGGAGGACGGGGTCGGCAGGGCGAGTAGGTGGAATACGCTGCGGGCTATGCGGGTGTTGGAATGGGCGCGCTGACGTAGCATCAAATATATTGAGGAAAGGGACTGACCAGCAGCTGTTGGAGCAATTTTAGAAGCCGAACCCACAAATAATGGCTGGACTCATAATCGAGTTGAGCCATTATTTCGTTGTGTTTCGGTTTCATCAACCTTTGACTTGCGCATGCCTCTGAGCGCGGGCTCCTGCCAAGAAAGGAGGTGATAATAAATGGCTGATCGCAAGATTGGCCGGGATGCCCGGAATGGGCAATTTATCCCCGTCAAAGTCGCACAAGGGCGGAAGTCAACCGCAGTTGTGGAGACAGTGAAGACGAAAAAATAGGACGGCTTACTACCTGACCTAATTTTCGACTTCGGGCGGCAGCCAGATTCGTGCCCTGGCCGTTTCCCTCCTGTATACGACTATAAAGCTCGATCAGCTTGCCTCAGCCTGTCCTTCTAATTCGTGATTGTTTTGAAGGAGTTTCAACTGCGGTTGCTGATTCATCTCCCTCATATCCTTAACCATCTCAGTGATCGTCGCAATGCCGATCCCGAAGAGATTGTCAGCTCCCATTTCATCAAGAGAGTCGCGCGGGTGCATCAGAGGGTTCCGATCAAGCTGCCTGATGCGATCAAGCATTGCGATAACCTTGCGGCTTGGATATTTTTTACTTGGATCAGATTTTGTCAGATCATCAAGCGCAATTATATAGTCATTCCAACTCTTAAACTCCCTAGGCGATTGGCTTGCGGATGAATGATATTCGGCCATCACGACCTCAAGTGCACGTAGAGTATGAAAACCAGACGCCGTATAGCTTTCGAGAGCTAAACAACGTCCCGCGAGCCGCAATTCTTCTAGCGCCAGCGTCGGCACGAGGGGCCGGATCGACTCGTGTACTCGATGATCCGCGTAATGCAGCAGCGTTTCAATATCGTAACCAAGCTTGCGGTTTCCAATGAAATAGGTCTCGCATTTCCTACATTCTGCGGAAAATACAGACTTGAATACAGACAATGCTTCTTTGAGCTCATTGAGCGCCCAAGTGGGGAATTCGGCCGAAAAATCTAATTCGTCTTTAAATATCGCCGCTTTTCCGGGTTCCGTGTTATAGAAATGAGCAGTAACGAGTTCGTGATGCTTTTTTGATACATTCAGCGCGTCGGTTTTCACAAGATCGAAGGTATGCTGACCTTTCGCGAACTCATAAAAGGCATCCCTGATCGGCATAAGGCCAACAAATACATCCCCGTAGTTATGCGATCTTTGATCCATAATCCTTTCGGCGGCCCCAAGATAAGAGCCAAGCTCAAACAACTTAATGACATCCAACCGTTTCACAGCCGAATCCTCTTCACTCGTAATCAAGACGTAGCGTGAACCACGTTTGCAGAAATTAACGCATCCGCAGATTCGCTATCTTTGTCATGTTCGTAATGACCCGAATAGCCGCCAGGAAAACAACGAATCTGAAGTCTAACCCAATCTGTTCCCGTTAGCGTCTACTCCACGACCTTCCCCCCACCAAACCCCTTGCACCCCGTGCCGCCCTGCGCGATAAGCCGCCCGGAGGCTCATCATGACACCTGACAAGCGCGTATTTTCCGGCGTCCAGCCGACCGGCAATCTGCATCTGGGCAATTATCTCGGCGCCATCGTCAAATTCGTCGAGCTGCAGAAGGAGGCGCCCTGCCTGTTCTGCGTCGTCGACATGCATGCGATCACCGTCTGGCAGGACCCGGACGAGTTGCGCCGGAACACGCGCGAAGTCACCGCCGCCTTCATCGCCGCCGGCATCGACGCGGACAAGCACATCATCTTCAACCAGAGCGCCGTATCCGGCCATGCAGAGCTCGCCTGGGTGCTGAATTGCGTCGCGCGCATGGGCTGGCTGAGCCGGATGACCCAGTTCAAGGAGAAGGCCGGCAAGGACCGCGAAAACGCCTCGGTCGGCCTGTTCGCCTATCCGAACCTGATGGCGGCCGACATCCTGCTCTACCGCGCCACCCATGTGCCGGTCGGCGACGACCAGAAGCAGCATCTGGAGCTGGCGCGCGACATTGCGCAGAAATTCAATAATGATTACGCGGCCTTCTGCACTAGGGAAGGTTTTCCGGACGGCTTCTTCCCGCTGCCCGAGCCGCTGATTTCGGGCCCCGCCACCCGTGTCATGTCGCTCAGGGACGGCACCAAGAAGATGAGCAAATCGGACCCGTCCGACGCCTCGCGCATCAACCTGACCGACAGCGCTGACGACATCGCCAAGAAGATCCGCAAGGCCAAGACCGATCCCGAGCCGCTGCCGACCGAGATCGACGGGCTGAAGGAGCGTCCCGAGGCGGACAATCTGATCGGCATCTACGCGGCGCTGACACAGTCCGACAAGGCGGGGGTGCTGCGGGAGTTCGGCGGCGCGCCGTTCTCGAAATTCAAGGCGGCGCTGATCGATGTGTCCGTCGAGAAGCTCGGCCCCATCGGCGACACCATGAATCGCCTTTCCGCGGATCACACCTATATCGATAATGTGTTGAGAAGCGGCGTGGAACGGGCGCGGGAGATCGCGTCGGTGCATTTGCGTCACGTCAAAGACATAGTAGGATTTCTGCAGAGCTGAACGCCAGATGTGAGAAGCCCGATGCCCAATCGCACGATCCGAACGATTTTCCACGAGGGGCATCGGCGCAAATTCCTGGTGGTGGTGGACGAATCGCCCGAGGCGGAGATGGCGCTGGCCTATGCCGTCCGCCGGGCGCGGCGCACGCTGGGCGGGGTCTCGATGCTCTACGTGATCGAGCCCGCCGATTTCCAGCATTGGCTGGGCGTCGAGGAGGCCTATCGCGAGGAGGCGCAGGCCAAAGCCAAGGCGGTGTTCCGGCTGCATGCGCGCAAGCTGAAGCTGTGGGGTTTTGAGGATATTTCGCTCGACGAGATCATCCGCGAGGGCACAAGGGCCGAGCAGATCAGCAATCTGATCCATGAAGACCCCGATATCGGCATTCTGGTGCTGGGCGCCTCGGTCAGCGCGGAAGGGCCGGGGCCGCTGGTTTCCTCTCTGGCGGGCGGCAAGAATGCGGGCAGTTTCCCGATCCCGATCACCGTCGTGCCGGGCGGATTGACCTTGGAAGAGATTGAAGCATTGGCGTAATCGGCCAAGGCTTGCGGCCAATCGCGCCTTGAATTTTGTGCCGCAGCGTCCCACTATGCTGTAGAACAATTCTAAACTGTCAGGCGCGAAACCGTTCCCGGCGCGGGACGTGCGCGTAAGAGGCGATTTCCCATGTTCATCCAGACCGAAGCCACCCCGAACCCGGCGACGCTGAAGTTCATTCCCGGCAGTGCCGTGCTGCCGAGCGGCACGCGCGAGTTCCGTGACGCCGAAACCGCCGCCGGGGCCTCCCCGCTTGCCGCGCGGCTGTTCGAAGTCGAAGGCGTGACCGGCGTGTTCCTGGGCAGCGATTTCATCTCCGTCACCAAGAGCGGCGGTGAATGGCAGCATCTGAAGCCCGCACTGCTCGGCGCCATCATGGAGCATTATCTGTCCGGCGCTCCTGCCGTGACCGACCTGCCCGAGGGCGACGGCCACACCGCCGGCGAGCATACCGGCGAGGATGGCGAGATCGTCCAGACCATCAAGGAGCTGCTGGATACGCGCGTGCGCCCGGCCGTTGCCCAGGATGGCGGCGACATCGTCTTCCACGGCTATGAAGACGGCGTGGTGTTCCTGCATATGCGCGGCGCCTGCTCCGGCTGCCCGTCCTCGACGGCGACGCTGCGGCACGGCATCGAGAACCTGCTCCGGCATTTCATCCCCGAAGTGCAGGAAGTGCGGGCGGTCTAGCCAGATAGTCTGAGCGCGGGCCCCCTCACCCGGTCGCTTGCGCGCCCGCCCTCTCCCCTCGAGGCAGAGGGCTTTCGCCGAAGGCGGGTGGGTGCCTACCACCCGCTCCGCAACACCCGGTGTCCCATGGCCGACCCGATTTCGACGGACGCCCTCGAGCAGATCTTCCTCAAGGCGCGGACCCACGAAAAATGGCTCGACAAACCCGTCGACGAAGCCCTGCTGCGCCGCCTCGTCGAGATCATGGAACTCGGACCGACGACCTCCAACAGCTTGCCGGCGCGCATCGTCTTCGTCCGCTCCGCCGAGGCCAAACGGCGCCTCGAGCCCTTGCTGGACAAAGGCAACCGCGCCAAGACCATGCAGGCGCCCGTCACCGCGCTGATCGGTTACGACCTGCAATTCACGCAGAAGCTCGGCAAAACCTATCCGCATAAGCCCCGCGCCCCCGAATGGTACGCGGGCAACGAGGCGGCCACCGCTTTCCGCAACGGCTCGCTGCAGGGCGCCTATTTCATCATCGCCGCCCGCGCCTTGGGGCTCGACACCGGCCCGATGTCCGGCTTCGACAATGACGCCGTCGACCGCGAATTCTTCCCCGGCGGACAGGTGAAGTCGAATTTCATCTGTTCCCTCGGCTATGGCGACCCGACCGTGCTGTTGCCGCGCTGGCCCCGCCTCGACTTCGACGAAGTGGCAAAATTCGTATAGAGTGCGCGCACTCCCAAACCCTCCCGGCATCCAGCATGACCCTATTGGCGATCGACACCAGCATGACGGCCTGCTCCGCCGCCCTTCTCAGGGCGGGCGCGGCGGGGCCCGTGCAGCGTTTCGAGCCCATGGAGCGCGGCCATGCCGAGGCGATTTTCCCGATGATCGAGGCCGTCATGGCCGAGGCCGGATGCCGCTTCGCCGACCTGACCCGGATTGCGGTGACGGTGGGGCCGGGCAGCTTCACCGGCGTGCGCGCGGGCGTCGCGGCGGCGCGGGGACTGGCGGTCGCGGCGGGATTGCCGGTGATCGGGGTGAACAGCCTCGAAGTGATGGCGCGAGGCTGCCTCCGCAGGCTCGGCAATGAGGAAGGCGGTTTCGCCATCGCGCACGATGCCAAGCGCGGCGAGTTCTATGTCCAGCATTTCGCCGGAGATGGCGCGCCGCTGAGCGAGCCGCAGATCATGGATCTGGCGCAGGCGGCGGCATCGATCCCCGCAAGCGTCGCCCTGATCGCGGGCAGCGGCGCGGCGGCCATCGCCGAGGAAGCCGGACGCCGCGGCCGCGAAATCCGCGCCCTTTTCCCCGTTCTCCTGCCCGAAGCTGGCGATCTCGCCCTCATCGCCTCGGCTCGCGAGCCGGATGCGCGCCCGCCCGCGCCGCTCTATCTCCGTCCCGCCGACGCCAAGCCGCAAACGGATAAAAGCCTTGCCCGCGCCGGATGAAAGCGGCGCGGCGCTGCTCCAATTCACCCCCGAACAGGCCGTGGCCGTCGCCGAGCTGCATTCGCGCTGCTTCGCCGTCTCCTGGACCGCCGCCGATTTCCACCGATTCGCCGCCCTCGCCGCCTATCCCGGCGTCACCGCATGGCTGGGCGAGCGCCTGATCGGCTTCGTCGTGCTGAGCGTCATCGAGCCGGAGGCGGAAATCCTCACGCTCTGCATCGACAAGGAGCTTCGCGGCCGCCGCTTCGCCTCCGCCATGCTAACGCGCCTGATCGAGGACGCGGCGGCGCAAGGCGTCGAAACGCTGTTCCTCGAAGTCGGCGTGCGCAACGAGCCCGCCCGCGCGCTTTACACGCGGCATGGGTTTATTGAGGCCGGCCGCCGGACCGGCTATTATCGAACGGATCGAGGCGCGGAAGACGCCATCGTCATGCGGCTGTCGCTTCCCGGACCGATGCGCGCCGCGCGCGGCTCCTAGCCGGCGAGTTTCGCGCAGAAAATGCCGCCTGCGGACGGGCTCGCCTGGACATGGGCGGTGAAGCAACCTATCGTCGCCCCAAACCGAAGCACGATGTCAACGGCTGCCATGGCGAAGCTCAAAGATTCGCTTTCTAAAATCGAGGCGCTCTGCGCCGAGAAAGGCATGCGCATGACCCTGCAGCGCAGCGTCATCGCCCGCGTGCTCTCGGCCGCCACCGATCACCCCGATGTCGAGGAAGTCTACCGCCGCGCCAATCAGGTCGACAGCCGCATCTCGCTCTCCACCGTCTACCGCACGGTGCGCCTTCTCGAGAATGCCGGCATCATCGACCGCCACGATTTCGGCGATAGCGGCCGCGCCCGCTATGAAGGCGTCAAAAGCGAGCACCACGACCACCTGATCGACACCGAGACCGGCATCGTGATCGAGTTCAAGAACGAAGAGATCGAGAAGCTGCAGGAACGCGTCGCCCGCGAGCTGGGATATGAGCTCGTCGGCCACAAGCTGGAGCTTTACGGCCGGCCGGTCAGGAAGCGCTGAAGCGGCCAGCCAGAACGGGTGTCATTCGCGCAAAAATGGGAAGCTACCTACCCTCAGCATTCCAAAACACCGTCGCCCCGGCCGAAGAGCCGGGGCCTACTCGCCTTTCCTCTTGCCGCAGCATTCGCGGATAGATGATTGGGTCCCGGCTCGCCGCTGCGCGGCGTCCGGGACGACGGGCTGGGCGTTGCCTTGCCGATTTGGAAGCTGAAAGGGGGCTAAGCCAGCGGGCGTGTCTCAGCGTCCGGACGGCTGCAGCCAGCCGTCTACTCATGGGAGAGGCAATTCGTCCGGCGATTGGGGTGGCCGCGCGTCGGCCCCAGCCAAGCCGATCCCGCTCCCTTCATTCCCACATCAGTTCGACTTCGCGATCCGGAACGTGCCGCTGCAATTTCCGCCGAGCGCGCGGAATGTGCCCGACCCGGCGCGCCCCGTCAGTCTGCCCTTGAATTCATGGACCTTGCCGCTGCGGTTCGACCGGCGCTTGAAGGTGATCTCGCCGCCCGGACCGACGCGGCCCTCGGTGTCGTTCGAGCCCCGGACGCGGCCGCCGGAGATGTCCACCCAGAACGAGCCCGGCGGCGTGCGGCAATTGGGGCCGGAGCGGTCCACCGACCAGCGGCCGTCCAATCCGGAGCCCCCCTTCGCCGGCGCCGCCGCCTTTTTGGCCGGCCCGGCGTCCGGCTCGACCGAGACGGGCTGGGTGATCGCCGCCGGCCGCTCCGGCCCCGGCTGGTCGCCCGAGAAGAACAGCCGGGAGCGCAGAGCGGAATGCTCCCAGGGAACCTGCTGCCCTTTGGTCGCGCCGATCACGTCATTGCGGACATTGATGAGGATGGTCGACAAATCGGCGCCCGGCGTCCCCAAATGCTTCTTGAGCGCGGCGGTGAAGGGAGAATTCCGCCCCTCGCCGTCGAGCGCCACATTGCCGGGCTGCGTGGAATAGCTGATCAGCGTGCCGACGCCGCCTTCGGTCGGCGCGAGGCCCCGTCCGACCGCCACCCCGCGTGTTCCCATCGACTCGGTGAGGTTTCGCGCCAGCGGATTGTTGCGGCAGGCATCGAGGAAGAGCACGTTGGTGAAGGTCTCACTCTCCATGGCGCGCTGCACGTGGTCGAGCCGCGTCATCTCGAAATCGAGCGAGGCCGCCGTGCGCAGCACCGCATCGACCGGCACGATGTAGTTCTGGCCGTTGACCTGCAATCCATGGCCCGCATAGAAGAACACCGCCACCGCCGACCCCGGCAAGGCTTCCGCGAACTGGTGCAGAAGCTTGTCCATCTCCGCCTTGGTCAGGTCATGGCCCTCGAGCACCTGGAAGCCGAACCGCCGCATTTCGGCGGCGAAATCCTCGGCGTCATGGCGTGGATTGATGAGCGGTGCCGTATGCCGGTAGTTGGAATTGCCGACAACCAGGGCAATCCGGGCATTTTCTGCGGCCATTGCGGGAATTTGCGTGATGAGCACCAGCAAGCCGATGGCCACGGCTTTGAATAAACGGATCGGCATGAATTCACTCGAAACTGAGCATTTATAAAATCAAAGAAACCAAGAATAGCGGATGCGGAAAGCTTACATCATCCGCCCGGACGCGTAAATTCCGTCGGCGGCGCGCGATTGCATTCAAAACCGTGAAACTGTTCAGCCGGTATGCCTGCCCCTATTGGCTCTCTCGGTCGTCACGAGGCGGCTTCGCGGGCGACGATCAGCGCGACAGGGCCGCCGCCATCGGGCCCCTGATGCTCCGCGCCGCCCGATACGTAAAGCTCGGCATGGCCGATCAGCCCCGCCAGCGCGCCGCAGACGAAGGCGCGGGCATGGCGGGTCGAAGCGATGTCGGAATCGTCGAGCATGGTATGGCGGAAGCCGCGCAGCCGCCCGTCGGCGCTCGCTTCGGCCTTGGCGAGCACCGCCACCACGCGTGGCCGCCGCGCCGCATCGAGCTGCCCGCTTGCCGCCAGCCCCAGGCGCGCGAGCGCGGCCCTGACCGGCTCGATATCGATGGCGTCGCGCATGACGGCGTGGTCGATGGCGAGCGGCCCGGTCCAGCGCGCGGACATGCCGAGGACGATGATCTCATGGCCGAGAAGCTCGATGCCCGCCGAACAGCTCGCCCGGCCGGACCAAAGCGCGCGGTTGGCGCCGATATCGCTGTCCGAGACGGCCCTGGGATCGATCTCGCCGAGCGCCACGCCGACACCGAGCGCGCTGGCCGCGCGGGAAAACCCCATCGATTTCAGCGTGTCCTGCGTGGCGACGGCCGCCCCCCGGCTTTGCGCCTCGGCGATGCGCGGCGCGGTCAGGAGCGGGCATTTGACCTGCACGAAATGCACATCCGCCGCGTCCTCGATCCCGGCATCGGCCAGCGCCCGCGCCACGCCATCGGCGACCATGCGCATCTGGCCGACCCGGCCCAGATCTTCCGGTGGCAAGGCGGCGGTGTGGGCGCGCCCGATGGCCAGCGCGGGACCGCCGGACCCGTCCGCCTCGATCCGCTCGAATACCGTCCAATGCGGCGCCATCGCGCCCTCGGTGCCGCCGGACATGACAAGGCAAACGGCATCCGCCGCCGCCTCCGGCAAATGGCGCCCGAGCAGCAGCCGCAGCGACTGCGCGGCATAGCCCCGGCTGAAATCGTTGACGAGGCCATTGCCCTCGGTCTTGCCGAAAATGCCGACAATACCGGCCGGGTCGAGCTTGCCGGCGGCGATGGCGGCTTCGATGCCGGCGGTATCGCCGGGCCCGGCGGCCGGGATGCGGTGAATGCGGGCCTGGTGGGGCATGGGTCACCCGAAGCGTTTGCGGCCGAGGAGATCCGGCTGGAGCCATGCTCTCATATCCGCCGATGCGAGCGCATCCGGCGCGGCGTCGCAGCCGTCAGGTGCCGCGCGGCTTGGCCCGCGCCGTCGGCGGGGCGGAGGCGGGATCGTCCGGCCAAGGGTGGCGCGGGTAGCGCCCCTTCATCTCGGCCTTGACCGCCCCCCATGACCCCTTCCAGAAGCCGGGAAGATCGCGTGTGATCTGGATCGGCCGCCGCGCCGGCGAGAGCAGATGCAGCGTGAGCGGCAAGCTGCCGCCCGCAATGGCGGGATGCACGGTCAGCCCGAACAGCTCCTGCACGCGGATGTGCAAGGCGGGCGCGCCCGCCGTCTCATAGTCGATGGCGTGGCGGTTGCCGGTGGGCGCTTCGAAATGCGTGGGAGCCTCCTCGTCAAGGCGGCGCTTCAGGTGCCAGGGCAGCAGCGCATCGAGCGCAGCGCCGAGGTCGTCGGGGCCGATTTCGGAGAGCTTGGTCTTGCGCCCGAGGAACGGAGCGAGCCATTCGGCGGCGGTCCTGGTGAGCGCTGCATCACTCAGATCGGGCCATTCGCCGCCGCTGGCGGCGCGCAGGAAGCCAACCCTGTCGCGGAGCTGGGACTGCGCCTTGCTCCAGGGCAGGCGGCTTATTCCGAGCCGGGCCACGCCCTCCGCCAGCAGACGGGCGGTGTCCTCGCCGGGCAGCACCGGCCGGGGCTCGTTCGCGAGCAGAATGGCGCCCAGCCGGCGGACGCGGCGCGACCGCAGCGCGGCAGCGCCGGCATCGAATTCGATCTCATCGCTCTCGCGCAAACGATGGCCGGCCGCGCCGAGCACATCCGCCTCGTCGGCGGCGGCCGCCAGCAGGATGCGCGTCGCCGCCGCCGATCCCGACAGTTCGGCGGCGACCAGGAAGGGCGCGCGCGCCAGGGGATGGGCCGCATCGAGATTTGCGCCCCGGCCGTTGGCGAGAAGGAACTGGCCGGGCGTGCCGCGCGCCTTGCCGATGCGTTCGGGGAAGGCGAGCGCCAGCAGCCGCGGCAGCGATAGGTCCTCGGGCGGGCTTTGCGCCGGACGGCCCGCGCGCGCCGTCCGGGCCCAGCCGGACGCCAGCCGCCGCATGTCGCCGGCGCGGCGCGAGCGGTCGCGGCGGAACGCTTCCAGCCGCTGTGCGAGATCGGCATCATTGCCGCCGAGCCCCCGTTCCACGATGACGGCGGCGATCTCGGCTGCCGCCTCGGCCTGCCCGCGATCGGCGGCGGCAATCACCATCCGGGCGAGCCGGGGCGGCAGGGGCAGCGACCGCAGCCGCTTGCCCGCCGCTGTGATGCGGCCGTCCGCGTCCAGCGCTTCCAGCTCCGCCAGCTCCTTGCGCGCGGCGTCGATCGCGGCGGCCGGCGGCGGATCGATCCAGGACAGCGCGAGCGGGTCGGGCGTTCCCCATTCGGCGCAGTCGAGCAGCAGGCTCGCCAGATCGGCGGAGCGGATTTCGGGCTCGGCGAAGGCAGGCAGGCTCTGCGTCTGCGCCTCGTCCCATAGGCGGAAGCATATGCCCGGTTCGGTCCGGCCGGCGCGGCCCCGGCGCTGATCGGCCGCGGCCCGCGAGGCGCGCACGGTCTCCAGCCGCGTCACCCCGACATCGAGCTCGTAACGCGGAACCCGGGCGAGGCCGCTGTCGATGACGACACGCACGCCCTCGATGGTGATCGACGTCTCCGCGATCGAGGTCGCTAGCACCACCTTGCGCAGGCCGGGGGGCGCCGGCGCGAGCGCGAGGTCCTGCGCCTTCATGTCCATCGCGCCGAAGAGCGGGGCAAGCAGGATCGACTCGTCGCTGATACGCTCTTTCAGCCGCTCCTCGACGCGCCGGATCTCGGCTTGTCCGGGCAAAAACGCCAGGATCGAGCCGGATTGCGCGCGCAAGGCCCGCATCACCGCCTCCGCCATCTGGTCCTCGATGCGAGCGCCGGCATCGCGGCCGAGATAATGCGTCTCGACCGGAAAGGCGCGGCCCTCGCTGGCGATGACCGGAGCATCGCCCAGCAGCCGCGCCACCCGCGCGCCATCCAGCGTCGCCGACATCGGCAGGATGCGCAGATCCTCGCGCAAGCCGCGCTGGCAGTCGAGCGCCAGGGCAAGGCCGAGATCGGCGTCCAGCGAGCGCTCGTGAAATTCGTCGAACAGCACCGCGCCGATGCCGGACAGTTCGGGATCGTCGAGGATCAGCCTGGTGAAGACCCCCTCGGTGACGACCTCGATGCGCGTCTTCGGCCCGGTTTTCGACACCATCCGCGCGCGCAGCCCGACCCGCTCTCCGACCGCCTCCGACAGGGTCTGCGCCATCCGCTCGGCGGCGGCCCGCGCGGCGATGCGGCGCGGCTCCAGCACCAGGATTTTTCGGCCCCCGAGCCAGCTTTCGTCCAGCAAGGCGAGGGGGACGCGCGTCGTCTTGCCGGCGCCGGGCGGCGCGACCAGGACGGCGGAGGCGCGCTCGGCCAGGGCGGCGCGCAACGCGTCCAGCACGGCGTCGATCGGCAGCGTTGCGGCAAAATCCATGCCGGTTGTATCCGGCGGCGGACTGCCGACCGCAAGCGCAATCTGCACCGGTCATCGCGGAGGGCGGGGGCGGGACCGGTTGAATCGGAATCGATCGGCGCGACCCGTTGTGCTGTCACTCCCGCTCAGGCGGGTATCCAGCCGCGTCCACGGCGGGCGCCTCAAGGATGTTGGATTCCCGCCTGCGCGGGAATGACAAAAAGTGGATGCGGCATTTCCATTTGAAATGATCGCCCTCTAGCGACGCGCGGCGGCCGGGATACGCTCGTCCAGCCGCCGCGCCGCTTGCTCATTGCGGGGCGATGCCGGATTTCGCGACGATCTCCCGGAACCGCGCGCGCTCGCCGGACGCGAAGGCCGCGAACACCTCCGGCGTCATCGGCGCGGGTTCGGCGCCGATCTCCTTCAGCTTCGCCGTGACGGAGGGCTGTTCGATGATGCGCTTCACGTCCACCGAGATCTGGTCGATGACCGGTTTCGGCGTGCCTGTGGGCGCGAACAGGCCGTGCCAGGTCTGGGCGTCGAATCCCCGCAGCGTCTCGGCGATGGTCGGGATTTCGGGGGCGGCGGCGCTCTTGTCGGGGCCGGTGACGCCGAGCGCGCGCACGGTGCCGGCCTTCGCCTGCGGAAGCGCGAAGGTGATGTTGTCGAAGGCAAGGTCGATCTCGCCGCCGATGATCGCGGCCATCACCTCGTTGGAGGCTTTATAGGGCACGTGGTTGAGCTTGACGCCCGCCATCGCCTGGAAAAGTTCGGCTGCCAGATGCTGGCTGCTGCCGATACCGGCGGTGCCGAAGGTCAGCTTGCCCGGATTGGCCTTGGCGTGCTCGACCAATTCCTGGACATTCTTGGCGGGCAGCTTGTTCGAGACCACCAGCAGGTTCGGCACCTTGGCGAAGAGGCTGATGGGCTGAAAGTCCTTCTCGGCGTCGTAGCCCAAGGACTTGTACACGTAAGGCGCGATGCCATGCGTGCTGGCGGTGCCGACGAGCAGCAGATGGCCGTCCTTATCGCCTCTGGCCGCCGCCGTGGTGCCGATCGTTCCGCCGGCGCCGGGCTTGTTCTCCACGATGAAGGGCACGCCGTATTTGGCTTGCATGTCGGAGGTGAAGATGCGGCCGAACAAGTCAGTGGTGCCGCCCGCGGCAAACGGCACGACGACCGTGACCGAATGTTTGGGCCAGGCCTTGTCCTGGGCGAGGGCCGGCGCCGCCGCGGCCAGCAGCCCGGCGACGAGGAGCACAGAGAGTTTTTTCATGCAGGCGTTTCCTCTAAATGTTGCGCCCTCTTGAACGGGGCGGATTTTGCTGCGCTGCGATACGGAAATACTGTCCTTCATGTCTGTTGCGGGTCTTGGCATTGTCAGGCCGCCTCTCGCGCTTTGCAAGGCAATGACCGTCCAGCGGTCCAAGCAGGCGCGGCGGCGGCGCCTCGCGCTCCAGCCAAAAAGGGGGCAGCAGGGCGCTAGTCGTCGGACGCCGCTCCATGGGGTTGCATAGAAGCGGCACGCACACTCGCCGGAAGGCGAAGGTTCGACATAATTATAATTCAGTATGCACTAGACAAATGGACTAGCGTCCGATAAATTTACCCATATCGATTGATCTATTAGATATTTTTTACCTTTGAGGCTTTGCGGTGAAAGCATCCGTCTTAGCTGCTGCAAAATTCATCGCAGCAATCCTGATCGCGCACCCACACCTATCAGGTCTTGATCGTCAGGCGGAGCCGTAGGGCGATCCGTCTCGCTGGTGGCATTTCGCATCGCGTCCGAGCCGAGCCTACGGGGGTGCTGTCTCCAGATACGAACCAACGGCATCTAAATGTGCGGGCGTCATCGCGGCCCGGTTAAGTCTTCACGCGCAAGCTTGGCGGCATAGATTATTCATTGCTGAGCAAAGGCTCTTATTGAATAGCATACTCTCAGAACATCGCAGTTGCAGAACAGTAATTTTTTGTACTTGTTGCGGTGGAGTCTTCCAATGGACGAACTTTCTCCCCTGGCCACGGAACTCCTGCGTGGCGTCACCGACGAAATGGTCACTGAGGCGGCGGGTTTCCGTGAGGACATGGTGGAACCCCGTGACGCCGCCGCCGAGGGGCCAAGTCTGGAATCCACGCCCTTTCCGGCGGATTGGCGCGCCTCGATATCGGCCTCCGGCTACGAGTTCATCGTACGCTGGGAAACGGGCGGTAAGGAATATTACGAAGGGGTGATCAAGGGGCGGCCGATCTGGCCGAAATTCGCCTCCGGCATCACCATCGGCTGCGGGTTCGACCTCGGCTACCACACCCTGGCCGAGTTCCGCGAGCAATGGGGCACCCGGCTCGGCGCCGCCGATTTCGGGCGCCTGACCGCGACCCTGGGATTGAAGACGGTCGCCCCGAACCGGGAGGCCAAGGTCGCCCGCGCGAGAGCGTTTGTCCGCAGCCTGTCCGACATCGTCGTTCCCTGGAACATGGCCATCGAGCAGTTCGACAATTCGAAATATCCCAAGATCCTCCGGCAGCTCTTCGGCGCGCTGGACAATGTCGACAAATTGCATCCGCATTCGCGCGCGGCGCTGCTCAGCCTCACCTTCAATCGCGGAGTGCCCTTCCAGACGCCGGGCGAGCGCTATGCGGAGATGCGCGCCATCCATGCCGCCATGAAATCGGGCACCAGTGCCGATTTCGCCCGCATCCCGCAATTGCTGCGCGACATGCAGCGCATCTGGGGCGAGCGGTCGAGCCTCGCCGAGCGCCGCCGGGGCGAGGCGAAACTGTTCGAGGCCGGCCTCGACGAAGCGGGGCTCGCGCAATCGGTGGCCTCCTTGCAGGTAAGCGAAGCGCCGGCGGTGCTGGAAGCCGCCCCCGGCCTGCTATCGGAGGAGCCCGAAGGCACCGAATTGGAGCAGACCGACGCCGCCGACGACGCCCAGGAGGCGGCGGATTTCGAGGCGGAGGGCCTGGAAAGCGCTGGGCTCACGGCCGCGTCGGTCCACTGGAACCCGAAAGACGACGAGCAGCCGGACTACCGGCATCTCGACACCTCCCTTGCGGGCAGGAGCTTCGAACTTGTCCCGGCGGACCTGGAGGCCCTGATTGCCGCCAATGAATACGAGGTGCGGCCCGGCAAGGTGCTGTTCGCCCTGCGCGGCGCCTCGCTCGGCGGGCAGGCCAAGCGCGAGAGCGTGGCCTCCGTGGTGATTACCGACCAGCGTCCCGATCACCGCAACTTCCGCTGCATCATCGGCGTCTACGACCGCACCGCCAAGCTGCTCTGGGCCTATCAGGCCTCGACCGTGCCCAACGCCGATTTCGTCTTCAAATGCTTTCGCCAGGCTCAGGCGGGCGTCGCCATGGACAAGCTGATGGGCAACATCCTGCCCACCGGCTGCTATACTTACACCGTCGGCACGCACCATCCGGGCAAGCCCAACGAAATTCCCACCGTCCTCCGGCTCAGCCCCACCGCGACCGGGGCCTCCAAGGTCGTCGTGCTGCGCTCGCTGGGCGATGTGATCTACGACCGCTTCGACGCCCAGCCTATCGCAATCCCCGCCGACAATATCCACCCCGGCCAGAAGAGCAGCGGATTTTCATCTGCCGGCTGTCTCACGCTCCCCGGCTTCTTCCAGGGCGGCCAGCATAGCGGCATTTGGAAGGATTTCCGCGCGGCGGCCGGCATCACCGCCAATTCCAACGGCAATCAATATTCGCTGCTGCTGTTCACCGGTCTCGACGCGGCGATCGCCGCCTCGGTGCGCGATGGGGAGCACGCCACGGCCAGCCTCCTGCGCCTGCGACATGGCTCGCAAGGCCCGCGCGTCGCCGCTCTGCAATCGGCGCTGGGGCTGGCGCCCGACGCCACGCAACGCCTCGGCCCCGTCACGCGGCAGGCACTGATCAAAAAGCAGACAGCCAAGCTCGGCTGGGCCGACGGCATCTATTCGCCGGCAATGGACGAGCTGCTCGGCTTCAATATCTACGCGCTGGCCTGACCGTCCCGGAGAGCGACGGCGATAACGACATTTCTTGGGATGGAGACGTTCACATGCCCGCACCCATGCTCACGGCGCTTGCCGCCATCGAGGCCGCGACAGTCCCGCTGATGCCGGGCGATGATGCGCCCGTCGCCCGTTACTTCATCCCGGTTCCCGAGAGCCGCGATCCCAGGGACGTCGCCGACGAGGTGACGGCGCGGCTTGGGGCCCTCACGCCCGTCGTCGAACAGATCTCGGCCTCGGCGCCCCGCGATCTCGTGTTGACGCTGCCGGGGCGCAGCTTCGTCGCGGCCCCGCCTGCCTACACCGCCGGACATGCGCTGGAAGGCGAGCTGGGGCTGTCACCCGTCGAGCCGGACATCGTGCATAATGTCGTGCCGATCGAGCGTCCGGGGGACGGCCCGGAACTGGAGTCCGTCGATGACTTCCCCGGCTGCTGGGCCGGCGAGGAGAAAAAGGTCGAGAAAAACAAGAGCTGGGCCCTCGACCGGATGCATGTCCGGGAGGCCTGGGCGCTGTCGCGGGACATGCGCCGTCCCGCCCAGGGCGAGGGCATCGTCATCGCCCAGATCGATACCGGCGTCACCGATCATCCCGAACTCGCCGACGCCGCCCGCGCCGGCTCCTGGAATATCCTCGGCGACGGAGCGAGCCGGGAGGACGCCACCGACCCCATGAAGAACGGGTCACGCGGTCACGGCACGGCAACCGGCAGCGTCATCATCAGCCCGGAAAGCATCGAGGTGGTCGGCACCGCGCCGAAGGCGAGGCACCTCCCCATTCGCGCCATCGAGAGCGTCGTGCGGCTGTCGCAGACCAACGTGGCGGCCGGGATCGACCGCGCCGTGGAGATGGGCGCCCATGTCATATCCATGTCGCTTGGCGGCATCTGGTCCTACGCCCTGTACCGGGCTCTCGCGCGGGCGGTCGCCGCCGATGTGCTGGTGCTGGCGGCGGCGGGCAATTGCGTGCGGCTGGTGGTCTGGCCGGCGCGCTTCGACGACTGTATCGCCGTCGGCGGTTCCACCATCGACGACACGGTCTGGATCGGGTCGTGCAGGGGCGCGTCGGTGACCGTCTCGGCGCCTGCCCAGAACGTGTGGCGCGCCAAGGCCGGCACCGCCGCCTCCGGCCAGGGCGAGGGCACCAGCTTCGCCGTGGCGCTGACCGCTGGCGTGGCGGCGTGCTGGCTCGCCCATCACGGACGCTCGTCGCTGGCGGCGCAGGCACGGCGGCGCGGGGAGACCTTGCAGTCGATGTTCCGGCGCCTCATCAAGGCGAGCGCACGCAGGCCGGGGCCGGGCTGGGACGTCTTCAACATGGGCGCGGGCATCGTCGACGCCAGGGCGCTGCTCGAGGCCGATCTCGATGCCGGCCGGGAGACGGAAACACCTTCGGCGGCCTATGCCGGCCGCACGGAAGACGCCTCGCTCCGCGAATTCGCGCTGGAAACCTTCGGCGAGCCAGCGGCGGCGGCGCAGATCGACTGGATGAAATATGGTGCCGAGACCAGCCTTGCCGTGCTCGGCGGGCGCCGTGCCCGGCCGGCCGCGGAGGGGCTGGAAGCGGCAGAGCTGCCATCGGCGCTGGCCGGCGTGCCGGAGCCGGTTCTCGCGGCGCTGAAGGAGGCCGACAGGCAAACCCTGCCGCCGCGCGAGTTCCCGACACCGCCGCGGACGCAAGGCGATGATCGGGTGCAAGGCCCGGACAGCCGCCGGCTGGAGCAGCTTCGCACTCAGATCATCGCGCGCCAGCTCGCCGAGAAGGACCTGGCGGGAGCGGGCTCGCAAGCCGCCCGCGCCCTCACGCTGGAGAGCACTCTGCCGCCCGGCGAGGACATGCCGCATCCGGACGATGTCCTGCAGCGGGTCTTCGACGTGGCCCGCCGGATGCCCGCCAGCGAAAAAGGCGACCCGGTGGCTTTCGGCCTGGCGCTGCAAACGCTGTTCGAGCATGGCGGCAACGCGGTAAAAAAACTCGCCGATCTCGGGCGCGACCGGACTCCGCGCGTGACGCCGGACGAAGCGGCCTCCCTGGAAGCCGTCATCATCGCCGATGGCACGCGGCCGAGCTTCCTGCTCGCCGATGGCCTGCCGCCGGAAGATCACCCTTTCCTGGGCATGTGGGCCGATGAAATGGCCGCGCACAACAAGAAGGTGCAGGCCTTGGCGCGGACCGTCGGCCGCGTTCAGCCGACACGCGGCCATGCCTCGAAATTTATCGGCACCGCAACCATGGTGGACAGCGCCAAAGGGCTGGCGCTGACGAATTACCATGTCGTCGACGATGCAAGATCCGCCTGGTCGGTTCCGATGATCCAGAACGGCAACCGGCTGCGCGTTCCCTCGGGGCTTGAGGTCGATTTCGGCGGCGAGGCCGACCGGGAGGAGCAGAACCGCTTCCGGGTGGTCGAGGTCATCCTGCCGCAAGGTTTCGGCCGGGGGATGCGAAACCTGGATGCCGCCGTGCTGCGGCTCGAGCCGCTCCCCGGCGCCCACAACGGCCTGCCGGAGCAAAGCGCCGTCCTCGATTCCAACCCGGACTTCGCCGCAGGCAAACTAAGCTCGCTGATCGTCGTCGGCTTTCCAGGCCCCGCCCGGCCGGGCCAGTTCAAGCAGGATGCGGAGGTCGATTGGGCGTTCGTGACCAACACCTTGTTCGGCAACCGTTTCGGCTTCAAGCGCGTCGCCCCCGGCAAGTTCTCCGAGCCGCTGGGTTTCCACGAAAGCGATACCGCGCGCTCGGTCTTCGGCCACGATCCGACCACTTTCGGCGGCACTTCCGGCGCCCTGCTGGCGGCCTGGGAAGAGGAGCGCGCGCAAATATTCGGTTTGCATTTCGGCGGCTGGACGCTCGACGCCAATTACGCCATCGCCATCACCAAGGTGGCGGACGCATTGCGCGCGATCGGGGTTCCTGTGGAGTGAGCACGGATGGAATGGGCCTATGCGATGCTGAGACGGGCGAATGCCTGGCTGCGCGGCGAGCCGTTCGAGAAGCGGGTCGCGCTCGTCATCGGCAACGGCGCCTATAACACGGCGGCGACCCTCGCCAGCCCTGTGCAGGACGCCGCAATCATGATGGCGGCGTTGGAAAAATGCTCCTTCGGCGTGAGCATCGGCCTCGATCTGCCGGCGGCGGGGATGCAGCAGACCTTCGACGCCTTCGTCGCCAGCCTCGACGGCGCGGATGTCGCGCTGCTTTATTATTCGGGACATGGCGTGCAGGTGGGCGGGGAGAACTATCTGGTTCCCACCGACGGCGCGCTGCGGGACGCCGATGATCTGCGGCAGTTCCCCTCGCTGCCGGACCTCATGGCCCGGATGTCGAAGAAGGCGAAGAAATGCATCGTCATCTTCGACGCCTGCCGCAACGAGCCCGTCTCCCGCAGCTTCGGCGATGCCATCGCGCGCAGCAAGAGCATGGTGCAGGCGGCGACGGAAAAGCGCGCTCTGAACGTCGCCTCCGACCTCGCCCAGGACCGGGCCACCATGTGGGGGGCCGACAATTACATCGCCTTCGCCACGGCGCCGGGAAGCGTGGCTTATGCTGGAGATGGGCTCAGCCCCTTCACCGAGGGCATCGCGGGCCACATCACGACGCGGGGTCTTGAAATCAACGATCTGATGATGCGGGCCAGCCTCTATGTGGAGAGCCTCAAGGACGCGGCCGCGCAGACGGTCTGGGCCAACTCGTCCTTCCGGAGCCGCTTCTTTTTCCGGGGTCGCAGCTATCGGCCGGCGGTGATCTTCACAGGGCTGGGCATTGTCGCGAGTTTGCTCGCCGCCGCGACCAAGACGATGACTAGCTCAGATTACGGGGCGCTCGCCTTCGCGACGCTGCTGGGCTTGGCAACTTGGTTTGCGGCGAGGCAGCGTAGCCGTTTCTCTTCTGGGGCCAACCCGTTCTACCCCATGATTGCGATCTTCGCCCTGCTGTCGCTGGTTATCGTGGTCCATACCAAGCCGATGATTTCAGACCCGCTCGTCGAGCACTTCTTCGAAAAAGACTATCAACTTCTATATGACCGCATTAACGAATCACGGACAAAAATTTCTGAAATAGAAAAACAGATAAGTACTCTCGAATTGGCGGGGGCCAAAGTCAACTACTTCGCAAAGGGCAAAGACGCCGCTAACCCTGAAGCCTTTCAACAGATCAATCCGAATGACAAAGCGCTATTCGACCTAAATGCATCGTTGCAGGAGGCTAAGGCAGAGGAACAGCGGCGCGTTGACGCCAAAGACAAATCGCTACAAGGCTCGCTGTGGAATGCTATTTTGACCATTGCTACATTATCAGTATTGATTTGGGCTAGCGCTGCTCTCTGTTTTGATTTGTTTTCTTCGCCGAGGGCGTGGACGAACGCTTTCGTTCTTTGCCTAGCAGGTGTCGCTTACTCAATTGCAAGTGGAATTTTGGTAACCTATATCGCGCGCATCGTGGCATTTGCCGGAGTTGGATTGGCTATCGCCTATGAATTATCGCAGAAGCCGTCGCCGGGGTTAGACTTTCGCGCAACCGACTGGGCGGAATTTCCTTGGAGAAAAATGCTTTCCAGGCGCCTAGCCGTATTTGGCGCTATTGGTGCGCTGTGCGGAGTGATGTCTGCGTTTGCCGTTACTTGGCCGGATGGCGCTCCCAGCTTCTATAAGCGAATGTTTACCGTCATTGGCGTCAACAAAGATGCCAGTGAGTGGCCGCCTTTGGTCTTATTTATCGGCTTATCCTGCATTGTCGCCTTTTTCTACGTAGACAAAAAGATAATACTTTCCCTCTTGGTTGCGACACCGGTGGGATGGCATATCGCATATGGCCTCGGCATTAATTTAGCTGTATCCGCCGGCGATGACATTCAGATCAGTATTCTTTCGTCGGCGTTGTGTGGATTTGTCGGCGCCGCTATGGTGGGTCTTGCAATATTTGCGTTTTACAGTACCATCGACGTGCTTATTCTTGTATTTTTTACGGCGATGGTCGGAGCTTTGCTCGCAATGCCGTGGGCTATGCTTAAGGATCCGGCCGCTAACCCATATTTGCTTTTCATCCCTTGGCAGGCCGGCGTCGCCGCCGCAATCGGTGCGATTCTGACCTATCTGGACGCAAAAGCCGCCGTGCCAAAACCTGCGCCAGTCTCAGCGTTGCCGTGGGTTGGTGCCCGGGCACAAGACTAGGCGCTGTCGGCGAAGCGAGAGGGTGACAGCATCATGAAAAAGGTCATCGCCTACACCTTGCACGAGCACGAGCGCAAAGCCGTCGACGCGGTCATCCACAATCCGCGCCATTCGCACAGTTTCGTCATTGGTGAGCTCACCGATGACGCCATCGAGGCGCTGCGCCGGGACCACATCATCATCGAGGTCAAACCGGAGGTGGCCGAGCCGCTAACGCCCGGCAACCTCAATCGCGAGGCACTGGAGGCGGCGCCTCCTCCGCCTCCGCCGCCGCCGCCCCCTCCTGCCCAGACGCGGGGTTGGTGGGAGGCGGTTACGAGCCTCTTCCGCGCCCCGCCACCTCCGCCCCCGCCGCAACGCCGGACGCCATCGGCATCGCGGCCCAAATCCTTCGCGCCGCCGCCGCCCGACCTGCCCAGCCTCGATCCGAACGCGCGCAATCCCTATCTGATCGTTCTGAAAGGGCCGATGCTCGAAGAGTGGCGCCAGGCCTGCACAATGCTCGGCGTGGATTTCCTCGAATACATCCCGCAGAACGCCTATACCGCGCTGCTGACCGATGCACAGCTCGCGCAGGTCAAGGCCCTGCCTTTCGTTGAGCGCTGCCGCTATTACAACGCCAGCGACACAAAGGCCGTCGGCTATCTGCGGCGGGAGCGGCCCGTGGGCCGCACCAAGGGCCTGTTCGAGGAGAGCGGTCACCGCGGCCTCGCCGCCGACAGCGGAAAGCTCTACGACATCCGCCTGCATACCGCCGAGCACATCGACGGCGTGCGCCAGTGGCTGGTGGAGCAAGGCGCCGAGATCGTTTCGGTCTCACGGCGCAAGCTGCGGGTGAGGCTCCCCGACGGCAGCCCGGTGGTGGATCACATCGCCTATGTGAGCGCGGTCGCCGAGATTCAGGAATATGTCGAGCCGACTTTGTTCAACGACCGCGCGCGGGCGCTTATCGGCTTGTCGGCGGCCGATGCGGCGGCGGCCGCGCCGCTGCGGCAGACCGGCGAAGGCGAGATTATCGCCATCGCCGATTCCGGCCTCGACGACAGCCATCCGGATTTCCGGCCGGCGCGCATCGTCAAGCTCATCGCCCGCGCCCGGCCGGGCGACACCACCGACTTTCACGGCCACGGCACGCATGTCGCCGGCTCGGCGCTCGGCGAGGGCATGGCCTCGGAGGGAGAGATCCGCGGGACCGCCCCCGCCGCCCGTCTGGTGTTCCAGTCGATCATGGATGCGAGCGGGCGGCTGACCGGGCTGCCCGCGGATCTCGGCGACATGTTCGAGGAGGCCTACCAGCATGGCGCCCGCATCCACAACAACAGTTGGGGCGCCGACACGGAGTCGCTCTACACCTTCAATTCGGTGGAGGTGGATGAATTCGTCTGGGAGCATCGCGACATGCTGGTGGTGATCGCCGCCGGCAATAATGGCGTCGCGAGCAACCGGTTCTACAGCGCCGTCGGCTTCGTCGACTGGCTGTCCATCGGGTCGCCGGCGACCGCCAAGAACGCCCTGACCGTAGGGGCGAGCCGCAGCGACAGGAAGGCGGGCGGCTTTTCCACCCGGTCCTATGGCGGCGTCTGGACAGACCGCTTTCCCGATCCCCCGATCGCCGCCGAGCCGGTCTCCGGCGACCCGGAGGCGATCGCCGGGTTTAGCGGCCGTGGTCCCTGTGACGACTGGCGCATCAAGCCCGATCTGGTGGCGCCGGGCACCGACGTGCTGTCGACGCGCTCGGCCATCGCCCCGGACCGCAGCTATTGGGGCCCCTACAATTCCAATCCGAAATACGGCTATATGGGCGGCACCAGCATGGCGACGCCGCTGGTCTCGGGCTGCGCCGCTTTGGTGCGCCAATATTACGTCAAGGAGCGCGGCGTCCTGCCCAGCGCGGCGTTGCTCAAAGCCACGCTCATCAACGGCACCGTTCGGCTGACATCGGAGTCGGCGCTGGCCGACCACCCGAAAATTCCCAATGTTCATCAAGGCTTCGGCCGCATCCACATGCCGGGCTCGATCCCCAATCCGGGCCGGCCGAAGCTGCGGCTCGCCTTCGTCGATGGCTGGCAGGACGCGGCGCAGCGCTTCATGCGCACAGGCGATCGCTTCGGCTACCGGTTCCAGCTCGCGGCGGGCGAGGAATTGCGCGTCTGCCTGTCCTGGATCGATCCGCCCGGCCGGGGCGTGCAGAACCTTCTGGCTCTAATCGTCGAGCATCCGGAGACGCGCAAGAAATGGATCGGCAATGCCGACCGGCCAAACCCGCTCGGGCCGTTCGATCCCAACAACAATGTCCAGATCGTGCGTCTGGATCAGCCGCCGCCGGGCGACTACATCGTCCAGGTCTTCGCACGCAACCTCTTGCGGGTGGGCCAGGATTTTGCGCTTGTCGTGACAGGCAATCTGAGCGCGCAGGAATTGGACCCCATCTAGACTTGGTCGGCTGAACGGGGGCGCCCCGCACACGAATGCCGGCCGCGCCAAGCTCCCTCTCCTGGGAGACATTTGCGTGTCGCATCGACCTCTCCTCACCGAATTGCGGAGTGGCGAGCGGGCCTCAGCTCCTGCCGCAGTGGCGACGCCGCGCCGTCCCGCCGCGAGGCCGATTGACTCCCTCGGCCAACGGTTTAAGACATTATGGCTACTTCAGCGGACTGCCATTCTGCCAGTAACTCTCGTTGTTTTGCGGTATTCAATTTGAGCGAGCTCTTCGAGAAGCCCCGCTGGGCCAAAGATTTCCTGCGCTTTCTGCCGTTGAAAAGCCAGTTCGTGCTTTCGGGCAATGTACGCGACCGCTATCCGACCCCGGCCCCCTCGGGCGATCCGCTGATCCTGCCGCTGGTGTCCTATCTCGGCGCGGAACTGGTGGAGGCCGGCATCGGCCGCATTATCAGCTTTGATCCGGCGCGCGGTTTTGGCGTGCCGGGCATCCTCGGACGCGACGTCAAAGCCGATCAGGGCTATTTCGCGCAATTCGGCATCAGTTTCGACGCCGCGGGGCGCGCGCCGGCCTCGACCGAGAAATTTTTCGAGATCGCCACCATGCTCGCCTTCGCCGCCCCTGAGCCGACGGCGCTGATCGCGGATTTCGCGGCGCGGCTGGTGGTGCGGCCCGAGCATATGATCGACCTCGAACATCGCGGCTTCACTCGCGCGCTGGTCACGGCGAACGCGGTCGAGCCGCGCCCTCATCCGAAGACGCGGCGGCCCTATTTCAACCCCATCGTCTGGGTCGTCGAAAAGGAGGGCGACCTGCCCGACTGGTTCGTGATCGGCAATCCGCGCCTGCGCCATATCCCGATCCCCAAGCCGGATCACGTCGTCCGCCGCAGCGTCGTGCACGGCCTGATGCGCAGCCTTCCCGCCGGCGACGCCACGCCCGACGCGCTGGCCAAGGCGGAGGATGCCTTCGTCGAAGGCTCCGAGGGCCTGCTTGTGATCGACCTCGCATCCATCGCCCAGCTTGCCCGCGAAGAAGGTTTGGCCGCG
Organism: Rhodomicrobium sp. R_RK_3; assembly: GCF_002198715.1. Classification (GTDB taxonomy): domain Bacteria; phylum Pseudomonadota; class Alphaproteobacteria; order Rhizobiales; family Rhodomicrobiaceae; genus R-RK-3. Next base: position 60,635 of record NZ_MWLK01000024.1, read on the forward strand.
CCCGACGTGGCCGAGGCGGTGCGCCATTACAAGCTCGGCGTCACGGAAGATCCCTGGCGCAAGATCGACCGCAAGAAGCTCGCGCAGGCCGAGGCGACGGTCACCGCGCGCGTGAAAGGCCAGCCCCATGCCGTTAGCCATATGCTCGACATCGTCAAGCGGGCGGCGACCGGCTTCGGCGGCAAGCGCGGCGGGCGTCCGCGCGGCGTGGCCTTCCTGGCGGGACCGACCGGCGTCGGCAAGACCGAGCTTGCCAAGACCATCACCGGCCTGCTGTTCGGCGATGAGAGCGCTTACATCCGCTTCGATATGAGCGAGTTCTCGCTCGAACATTCCGACCAGCGGCTGATCGGCGCCCCGCCCGGCTATCTCGGCTACAATACCGGCGGCGAGCTGACCAACGCCATCCGCGAAAAACCGTTCTCGGTCGTGCTGTTCGACGAGATCGAGAAGGCGCACCCGAAGATCCTGGATAAATTCCTGCAGATCCTCGATGACGGCGTGCTGACATCGGGGCGCGGCGAGCGGGTGTATTTTTCCGAAAGCCTGATCGTCTTCACCTCCAATCTCGGCATCACCCGGGCGCTGCCGGACGGCACCCGCGCCGCCAACGTGTTTCCGAGCGAGCCGCTGGACGAGATGCGGGCCAAAGTGCGCGCCGAGATCGAGCGGCATTTCAAGCTGGAGATCGGCCGGCCGGAACTGCTGAACCGCATCGGCGAGAACATCATCGTCTTCGACTTCATCCGCCCCGACATCGCGGAGGAGATTCTCGACGCCATGCTGGCGCGCATCCTGGCCGATGTCCGTGCCGAGCAGGGCGTCGAAATCGAGCTTGCGCCATCCGCCCGCGCCGCCCTCGCCGAGATCTGCCTTGCCGACCTCGCCAATGGCGGCCGCGGCGTGCGGAACCAGTTGGAGGCGCATTTCGTCAATCCGCTGGCGCGTGCCGCTTTCGCGCTGGACATGCGGGCCGGGGAGCGGCTGTCGGTGGACAGCGTCGAGCAAGCGGGCGGCGTCACGTCGCTGACAATCGCCCGCCGGGTGGCCTGAGCCATGACGGTTCCCAGGCTTTCGCTGTCGAAATTGCATTTCCCCATCACCGCGCTCGGGCCGGGACGGCGGATCGGCATCTGGTTCCAGGGCTGCTCGATCCGTTGCGCGGGCTGCATGAGCCGCGACACCTGGTCATTCTCGCGGGCAGGCGAGCCCGTCGAGACGGTCGTCGCGCGCATCACGCCCTGGCTCGCGGAAGCGGACGGCGTGACCATCTCGGGCGGCGAACCTTTCGACCAGCCGGAGGGACTGCTGGCTTTGCTCGCCGGTCTTCGCCAAAGCTTCGACGGCGATGTGCTGGCCTATTCGGGCTATGCGTTCGGCGTCCTCGAAGCGGCGCATGGCCGGGCGCTGTCGCTCATCGACGCGCTGATCAGCGAACCGTTCGTCGAGGCGTTGCCGACCGACAGGCCCATCCGCGGCTCGGCCAATCAGCGCCTGCATCTGCTCACCGCCCTGGGCGCCGAGCGCTTCGCGGGGCTCGATACGGCGCGGGCCGGTTCGCTCGATCTGGTCTCGGGCGCGGACGGATCGGTCTGGATCGCCGGCGTTCCGCGCCGTGGCGATCTCCACCGGCTTTCGCATATACTCGCCACTCGAGGCATCAGGCTCGCGACATCGGCCGGCCGCATGGGGGGCGCTTCCTGATGGACTATGTGCGGCATTGCCCGAATGGCCATGAACGCCCGGCGACGGAACTCGTCTGCGAACAGATTCTCGATGACGGCAATATCTGCCAGTTCCCGCTGCACGATATCTATCCCGTCTCGGTGGCACCCGCGCCGCCGGCGCTAAAGGAGCCCGAGCCCGAACCATATCAGCCGGCCTCTCCGCCCCCTCCGGCGCCTCCTGAACCTCCGGCGCCCGAAATCCTCGCGGGTACCTGCCCCAATGGGCATCCGGTCGATGAGGATGACGCCCTCTGCCTGACCTGCGGCGAGATCGTCGCCGGGCACGCCCCCAATCCCGACCCGCCGCCCCAAAACATCGGCGACTGGGAGATCCTGGCCCCGCTGCCGGGCCCGGCGGACGAGGCGGAGCTTTTCCTCGCCCGCGCGGAGCACAGCCCGGAAACCGTGCTGCTGAAATATTACCGGCCCGGCGTCGAGCCCGATCCGGCCATCTATCCCGCGCTCGGGCGGCTCGAACCCGGCATGGCGGCGGCGCTGCTCGGCCATGGCCGGCTCGGCGCGCGCGCCTTCGAGGTCTGGGAGCACATCGACAGGCCGACGCTCGATGATCTGCGCTCGCAATTTCGCCCGAACCCGGCGCTGCTGCAGGAGGTCGCCGCCAGTCTGATCCGCACGCTGGCCAGTTTCGAAAGTTTTGGCTTGCGGCATGGCGGGCTAAAACCTGCCGTGGTGCGCGTTCGCTCGCGGCTGCCCTTGCTGCTTGCCATCACCGATTTCGCAACCGCCAATCTGGCCGAATTCGACGTCGAAATTGCCCGCATCCGGCAGCCCAGCCGCTATATGGCGCCGGAAGCCATCGCGGAGGCAACGACCAGCGCCTCCGATTGGTGGAGCCTCGGCATCATCCTGCTGGAGCTGGCGACGGACGGCGCCTGTTTTGCCGGCGTGCAGGATCGCGCCTTCCTCCTGCATCTGGTCACGCGCGGCGTGGCGGTGCCCAAGGACCTCGAGCCCGGCTGGCAGGAATTGCTGAGGGGCCTGCTGACGCGGGATCACGGCAAGCGCTGGAAGGCGGACGAAGCCATGCGCTGGGCCGACGGCGAGCGCGGCATCCGCACCGCGCAGGACGAGCCGGGAGCCGAGGCGCCGCAGCAGGGCCCGTCGCTGCCGTTCAAGGGCACCCGCTATGTTTCGCCCGCAGCTTTCGCGCTCGCCGCGGCGGAGGAGGAGAACTGGCCGCAGGCGGCGGCCATTCTGGAAAGCGGCGCCGTCGCGAGCTGGCTCGAGGAGATCGACCCCAAAAGCCGCCGCCTGACGCAATTGCGCAAGATCGCCGCCGACATCAATCTGGCGGAAGATCACCGCGTCGCGCTGTCGCTCGCGGCGCTGAGCGAGGATCTGCCGCTTTGCGAGCGCGGCGAAATCATCGGCCCGAACTGGCTGCTGGCGGACCCGCAAAAGGGCGGCGCCTGGCTGGCCCCAGCGCCCCAGCGGCATCTGCGCGATCTGAAGCGCGATAAGGATCGCTGGCTGGTCCAACTCGCCGAGCGCGCCGACCGCGTCAAGGCTCGCATCCGCGACCTGCGGCTCACTCTGAACGCGGAGCAATTCGCCGTCCTCCGGCTGACGGCATCGGCCGCCACGCTGGATGCGCAGTGGCGCAAGAAGCGCGAGCTTTTCCCCGACGCAGCCGCACCGGCGCTCGCCGCGATGTTCGACCGGCGGATGCTGACCGACGAGGATATGCTGCTGCTCCTCAGCGTGGAAGCCGGCGCGTTCAAGCCCAGGGAAGAGGTCCTGCGCGAAGCCGAGGCTTTGGCCGAGGCCGCCGGCGTGCCCGAGTTCGACCGGGAAGCCGCCGGTGCTCTGCTGCGATTGCCGCGCGCCGACCTCGCCGACCAGCTCGCGGAAAGACTGCCCGGCTTTTCCCGCTGCGGACGCCCGGCCGTCGACGAATGGGTCGACCGCTACCGCGAGAGCAACAAGCGCATTTCCCTTGCGCGCGCCATCGTCGTCCTCGCTGTGCCGGAGCAGGACTGGCGGGAACCGCCGCACCAGGACTACGTCCGCAACGTCCTCGGTTTCCTGGAGCGCAAGGTGCTGTCCGGCGTACAGCGCGGGCCGCTCGTCCAGCTCAAAACCTCGAAATCCTCGGCGCGGGTCGATCTCGTCGATCTGGGCGGCCCGAAGATCCGGGAGGACGTGCTCAAGGCCATCGTCACGCGCCGCGAATATGATTGCGGCCTGACGGGGCGGTCACGGCCCGAGCAGCCGGTCGTCGACCGGTTGCGCAGGCTCGATTCGCAGGCTCGCACCTATCGCCGCGACACCGGCGTCAATGCGCTGATGCTGGGCTATCCGATCCTCACCCTGAAGGAGGCCAAGAGCGATGGTGCCTCGGCGGTCAAGATCGCGCCGGTGCTGCTCTGGCCGCTGAAGATCTCGATCCAGGCCGGCGCGACGGGCGCGGTAAAATTCGGCTTCGACACCGAGCGCGAAGTGCAGCTCAATCCGGTCTTAGACACCATCCTCGGGGCCGATGTCTGCGCGCGCTGGCAGCTTCTCGCCGAGCAATTGCTGCAAGGCGGCATCGCCGATGCGAGCGATGTGCTGACCGCCTTCGAGGAGGTCGCGCCATTGGCCGGAGGCGCCACCGTCGCTCCGATCCCGAAGGCGACGGCGGCCGGCAAGGCTGGACAGCCCCAGCTTCATTCCGCCGCCGTGCTGTTCCTGGCGGATTTCGCCAGCCAGGCCATTGTCGAGGACTTGCGGCATTTGCAGAAGCGCCCGCTCGAGGCGACGGCGCTCGAATGCCTGTTCCGCCTGAAGGATGCCGAATTCCCCCCGCCGCCTCGCCGCCCGTCGGAAGCAGAACGCTTCTCGACGCTCGAGGCCGACCCCTCGCAAGAGCGCGCGGTGCTGAGCGCCCGCTCCGCGCCCGGGCTCGTCCTGCAAGGGCCGCCGGGCACCGGCAAGAGCCAGACCATCGTCAATGTGGTGGCGGATTGCCTCGGCCGTGGCGAAACCGTTCTCGTCGTCTGCGAGAAGCAGGCCGCGCTCGAAGTCGTGCATAAGCGGCTCTCGGCGGAGGGCCTCGATCACCGCGTCTTCCGGGTAGAGAACACGGTCAGCGACCGCGCAAAGATCCTGAAGGCCCTGCAGGCGCAGGTGCCGCCGCTGCTGCATCAGAACGACCGCTATGCAACGGCAAGGCAAGGCCGGCGGTTGGAACTGGCGGCGCGCATCGATCAGACCGAAGCCGATCTCGACGCCTATCATGAGGCGATCTACGCGCCGCACCGGCGTCTCGGTTACGCCTATCGCGATGTGCTGTCGCGCATCGCCACTGAGAGCACCCGCACCGGAGGGCTTGCCGCCCCTGCCTTGCGCAACATTCTCGGGCCGCTCGATCCGGGGCGCCTCGAGGCGGCGGTCGGTGAATGCGCCGGGCTGGTCGATGCCTGGATAGACGGGCATGTCGACGGGTCGCCCTTGGCCGTGTTTGCCGCGTTTCCGGTCGATGCCGGCCTTGCCGAGCGGATTGCCGAGGATTTTCGCTTCTGGCAGGCCTGCGAGACGAGGCGCGCCGATGCCATCGCCGCCTACCGCCGGCCCGGCTCGGCAAGCGATCGCCCATTGCCGGTCGCCGATCCCAGACCCGCGGCCGACTGGCTCCGGGCCCATGCCGCCGCGCTGAGCGCCACCGGACCCGAAATCCTCGCCTGCGTCGTCGCTTGGCAGCCCTTGTTCTCCGCGAACGGTCCGCGCCGCGCGGCGGGCGCCGAACAGCGGCGCGCGCTCGCGTCTCTGCTGGATCGCCTCAGCCGCCTATCCGCGCCCGGCTGGGCGGCGGCGTTTGCCCCCTATGCGAAGGTGCTCGATCAACGCAGCCTGGCGCTTGCGGCACGGCGAGGCGTGCATTTCCAGCCGGCCAAATCGCTCTTCGAGCAGATGAGCCCGGTGCGGCTCGCGGCCCGCGTCACCGCCCGCGCCGCGATGCGCAAGCTCGGCCTCCCCCTGGATGAGGCAAGCTGCGCCGCCTTCGCGCAGGCTGCCCGCCTCGAGCGGGAAACCCGCAAGGCCGCATCCAAATTGCATCAGATCAGCCAAGCCCTGGGGATCGATCACAGCGGCGAGGCCTCCGATCTGCGCTCCGTCATCCGCAAAGCCAAGTCGCTGGCGGCGGATCTCGACCGCTTCGAAGCTTTCGCCCGGCGTTTGGATGCGTGTCCGCTGGCCGGCGAGGCCTGGCGGGCCGCCTTCGACGCGGAATTCGAGATCGACGGCGGCGCCCCGCCGACCGCCTTCGCCGCATTCCTGGAACGGCTCGTCCAGGCGACGGCGGTGGCGGAAACGCGCATGGCCGCGGGGAGCGCCTTTGCCGCGATCAAGCCGTGCATCGATGCCCGCTCCGCGCAGGAATGCGCCGCCGACATCGCGGAAGACCGGCCGCAACGCCTGCCGCTCGCCGCAATCGAGGCGGCGCTGCCGCATCTCCTCGCCTATCAGGCCTTTCGCCTGCGGTCGCGCGCGCTGTCCCCGGCAGCGGCGGCGGTCTTCGCCGCGCTCGGGCCGCTGGCGACGCGCCTGCGCGATCTCGACCCGCGAGGGCGGCGCGATGCTCTGGCGGCGCTGCTCCGCTGTGAAGCCGCCCGCCAATGGAAGCAGGAGATCGAAAATGATTTCCCGCAGCTCCTGCAGATGCGCCAGCAGATCGACGAGCGCGTCGCGCATCTGTCCGATCTCGACGCCAAGATGCGCGACGCCAATCTCAAGGTGCTGGCGCATGTCGATGGCCGGCAGCTTTCGAGCCTGCAATCCTGGACGCCGCTTTGGCCGCTCTCTGGGGGGAATTCGAAGCGCCTGCGGCAGGTGGTCGAGCAGGGGCGCGGCCTCGGCCTGTTCAAGCTGCGGCCGGTCTGGCTCGTCAATCCGGACGTGGTGAGCCGGATGTTTCCCCTCGATGCCGGGCTGTTTGACGTCGTCATTTTCGACGAGGCCTCGCAAATGCGCGTCGCCAATGCCGTGCCGGCTCTCTTCCGCGCCCGGCGCTGTATCGTCAGCGGCGACGACAAGCAATTGCCGCCGACCAGCTTCTTCGGATCGCGCCTGGATTCCGGCGAGCAGGATGAGGATGACGACGACTGGGTCGACACCGATACCGGCGATGCCGAGGCCGAAAGCGCCGAACGCAGCCGCCGCCAGCTCAGCGAGAGCCGCCGTCACGTCAAGGATTGCGAAGACCTGCTGGCGCTTTCGCGCGGGCTGCTGCCGCAAGCCAGCCTCGACATCCACTACCGCTCGGCCTACCGGGAGCTGATCGCCTTCTCCAATGCCGCCTATTATGACGGCCGCCTGAACGTCCCGGTGCGCCGTCCCTCCGCCGAGGTCGCGAAGTTCAAGCCGATCGAGCTGCACCGCGTTGACGGCGTCTACAGCGCGCAGACCAACCCGGACGAAGCGGCCGCGGTCGTCGACTATCTGGGCCGGCTCTGGCGCGAAAACCCGGCGCCGCCGACCATCGGCGTCGTCACCTTCAACATGAAGCAGGCCGATCTCATCCGCGCCGAACTCGCCAAGCGCGCCGACAGCGACCGCAATTTCGGCAAGGCCTTCGAGCGCGAAAGCAGCCGGAAGGACCGCGACGAGGATGTCGGCTTCTTCGTCAAGAACCTGGAAAACGTGCAGGGCGACGAGCGCGACTGGGTGCTGTTTTCGACGACCTTCGGGCGGGACGAGGACGGCGTGTTCAAGCGCGTGTTCGGCGCGCTCGGCCAGCAGGGCGGCGAACGGCGGCTGAATGTGGCTGTCACCCGCGCCAAGCAGAAGGTGCTGCTGTTCACCTCGATGCCGACGTCCGACGTCTCGACGCTGCTCGGAGGCCGCCGTGAGCCCAACCTCGCCCGCGATTATCTGCAAGCCTATCTGCGCTATTGCGAGCTTGTAGATGCGGGCGATTTCGCCGAGGCGATGACGCTGCTGAACGTTTTTCCGCGCGGCGACCAGCCCGCCGATCACGGCGGCATGCGCGAGCCCGACCCGCTGGTCGATGATGCGCTCGATCTGCTTTGGCGCCATGGCTTCGACGCCTGCTCGATGCCGGCGGACGACGCTTTCGCCATGGACATCGCCGTCACCCATCCCGCGACCGGCCTCTACGCCCTCGGCATTGAGTTCGACGCGCCCCGCCATGCCTTGCTGGCGAGCGCGCGCGCCAGGGAGATCTGGCGGCCGAAACTGCTGCTGCGCTCCGGCATGCGGCTGCACCGGGTGGTGTCCGCTGCCTGGGTTCAGGATCCCGCCGGCGAGCGCGAAAGACTGCTTCAGGCGGCACGCGAGGCAACGGAGGCGCAGGCATGAGCAAGCTGGCGGTCTATCACTATCGCGTCCCGACGCAGGAGGAGCGGCGCGCGGCGCTGCAAAAGATCGCGCAGGTCCGGGAGCTGCTGCGGCGCTGCGCGGCGCTGCGCGAGAGGCTGGAGCGTTTCGAACCCGTCGAGGGAGAGGACCTGCCGCAGACGCTCGCCCGCTACGACCGGGCGGTCGCGGAGCAGCGCTGGGACGATTTCGTCGAGGATTATAACCGGCTCTATGACAGCCTGCCCGCGCTCGAGCAGCGGCTCGAACAGCAGCTTGCCGCCGCCAAGGGGCGCCGCCTCCGCCTCGAGCTGACCGCGCGGACCCTGGCGGGCGATGCCTCCGGCGAGGAAAAGCCGTTGCTGGAGGCGATCGCGCGCGGCGCCAAGATGATGCGCGCCGATGCGCTAGACGCGGCCGATGCGAAGATCGAGGCGGTTCTGGCGCGAAGGCTCAACGCGGCGTCGGGCGCGGCGGCCAGCGCCGTCTCAGCGGCCCAGTCCGAACTGGCCCGCGCGCTGCGGCATCCGGATGCGCCGCCTCCAGAGCGGATTAGCGGCCTGGGCCGGCAGGCGCTGGTACCGCCGCTCGCCGGGGAGGCGGATCGCTCCCGCGTCGAACGGCTGATCGCGCAGCTTTCGGCGCTCGACGAGGATGCCGGACATTATATCGACCGCGTCCTCGCCATCGCTGGGGAGACGGATGGCTCGACCAGGGCGATGCAGCTCGACTCGCTGGTGATCGAGATCTCGGAACGCGAGGCCGGCCGCCGCGCCGCCCGCGACCTGTCGCGGCTGACCGGCGAAGCGCTCGCCGAACTCACCCCTTTCGACAGCCCGGCCGCCGACATCATGCGCGAGCGCTTGCGGCGCGCGGCGGATGTCGGCGAGGCGAGGGCGCTATTCGACGAAGCGCGCGCGCTGGCGGCGGCGGAAGCCAAGCGCCGCGACGGCGCCTTGGCCCGGGCCGCCATGCTGAAGGCCCTGAGCGGTCTCGGCTACGAACTGCGCCTGCAGGGCGAGGCATGGGCGGAGGGCACGCAGCTCGAGATCCAGCGGCCCGGCGAGCCGAATTACGACGTGCAATTATCCGCCCCGCCGAACGGCCGCATCCAATCGAAAGTCCGCGCCTATGCCCATGCCGGCCGCGGCGACGGCGTCAACCGCCGCGACGTCGAGGTCGAGCAAAGCTGGTGCGACGATCTGCGGGCGCTGAACGCGCTGATGCAGGCGGAGGGCTTCGCCGCCGACATCGTGCATGAAGAAGGCCCGGGCTCGGCGGCGCAGAAGCCGCTGCCCGCGCGCGAGGCGGCGCGGGAGGACGCCGCAACGGCCGGGCCGAGAGCGCGGGGCGTGACGTGATGTGAGGCGGAGTGAAAGGGGAGGGGACGCGAGGCGCCAAAAAATATTATAAAATCCTCAGCCACGAGCGCCGGGGCGCCCTTTCGAACGCCCCATGCGCGGTTGGCTGAGTCGCGGCCGGCCCGTGGGCACCATGCAGCCGAGCCGACAGGAGGACACCCATGAGCGCCGCGCCGATCAGCCGCTTTCCCGTGCCTGACATCGCCGGTCTCCCCGACGACATCCGCGCCAAGATCCTCGAAGTCCAGGACAAGACCGGCTTCGTGCCGAACGTCTTCCTCGTCCTGGCGCACCGGCCGGACGAGTTCCGCGCCTTCTTCGCCTATCACGCCGCGCTGATGGACAAGGATAGCGGCCTGACCAAAGCCGAGCGTGAGATGATCGTCGTCGCCACCTCGGGCGCCAACCAATGCCCCTATTGCGTCGTCGCGCATGGCGCCGTGCTGCGCATCCGCGCCAAGAACCCAACGATCGCCGACCAGGTCGCCGTCAATTACCGCAAGGCCGACATCACGCCGCGTCAATCGGCCATGCTGGATTTCGCGATGAAGGTCTCCCGCGACTCAGGCACCATCGCGGAAGCAGATTTCGAGGCCCTGCGCGCACACGGCTTTGCCGACGAGGACATTTGGGACATCGCCGCCGTCACCGCTCTGTTCAGCCTGAGCAACCGTATGGCGAATGTCACGGGCATGCGGCCGAATGACGAATTCTACGCCATGGGCCGCGATCCGGGCCAAGCGCGATCCACTTGAACAAACTGCCTTGCGGTTGGATATAAGGACGTCTCGCGGCAAATCGGATAGACCGGATGAGGCGAGCGATCCGGCGCGGGCAGCGCCGGGAGACGATCATGAAAGGTGAACAACGATGTCCAGCAAGAATCCGGGTCGCAGCGAAGTGAAATCGCGCAAGAGCCCCGAGCTCCAGGACCGCCTCGACGCCGCCGCCAAGGCCAAGCAGGCCATGGTCGAGCGGTTCCGCGCCAAGTCCGATGCTGGCGCGGCTGGAGATAAGCCGGCCGCGGGCGCCGCGGCAAAGAAGCCGGCGGCGAAGAAGGGGAAGTAAGGGGCGGATCCGCCATCCTGCGGACGATCGATAATAGGCATCGGATCCCGGATCGCCCTCAAAGCGCCGGGATCCGCCGCGCTACCAGCTCAACGTCCCCGGCGCGCCCTTGAACGGGCCGACCACCTTCGAGGTGATCCAGCCGCCGTAATAGTCGCCTTCCTGCGCCTTGGCGCGCTCGTCGCCGACCCAGCATTCGTCGACGCGCGACGCATAAAAGGCGATGAAATCCTTCAGCACGCCGTAATTCGCCGAAGGGTCCGGATAACTCCAGGCCGCCTGCTCGGAGCGCCGGCCATCGACCTCGACCGACCAATAGCGCGCCGCGCCTTTGAACTCGCAGACCGATCGGCCGCCGGCGGGCTTCAAAAACTCCAAGCTCACGTCGCCGGCCGGGAAATAATAGACCGGGGGATGGCTGGTCTCAAGAACGCGGAAGCCCGCCGTGGTGTCGGCGATGGTGCGGCCGCCATGCACGACGCGCAGCCTCTCGGTGACGCGGTCGAGCATCGGGGGCCGCGGATAATTCCACACCGATTCCTGCCCGGCCCCAGGCGTCGCGCGCCGGCCGGCATCCCTCACAGGCATTGTCTTCACCTTACAAAAACCGGCGCACCCCGCGCCGTGACAATCGATTTGGAAAGCTGATCGGCTTCCGACCAAAGGCGTCCTACTCCGCCGTCGTAGCATGAAGATATTGGCGGCGCTATCATGCGCTCGCGATCTCATGCCTCATCCAAATAGCGGGGCCGGGATCGATTCAAACAATATTTGGGAGAAAACGGATGCCACGTCTCATATTCACGGCGGGCTTGGCGCTTGCGGCGGCTTTTTCTTTCGCGCCCGGCCTCGCTCAGGCGCAGGAGAATGCGATCAGCTTCTTCGTCGCCAGCTCCGGTTCGGGCAAGGGCGCCGACCTCGGCGGGCTCGAAGGGGCGGACAAGATCTGCCAGACTTTAGCCCAGGGCGTCGGCGCGGGCAGCAAGAGCTGGCATGCTTATCTCTCGACCCAGGGCAGCGGCGCGGTGAACGCGCGGGATCGCATCGGCAAGGGGCCGTGGCAGAATGCCAAGGGCGTCGTCATCGCCAAGAGCGTCGAGGAGCTGCATGGCGAGAACAACCTGACCAAGGCCACCGCCCTGACCGAGAAGGGCGACCCGGTGAACGGGCGCGGCGATACGCCGAACACCCATGACATGCTCACGGGCTCCCAGCCCGACGGCACCGCTTTTGCCGCCGGCGAGGATCGAACCTGCGGCAATTGGACGAAAAGCGGCGCGGACGGCGCCGCCATGCTGGGCCATCACGACCGCATGGGCCTGAACGACCAGCCGCCGGCAAAATCCTGGAATTCCTCGCATCCCTCGCGGGGCGGATGCAGCCAGGACGCGCTGAAAGGCACCGGCGGCGCCGGGCTTTTCTATTGTTTCGCCACGAATTAGCTTGCACGCGAATTGCCCGGCCCCGATATCCGGAGCTGGGCAATAACGCTGACGATGAGCCGCCGCCCGTGCGATGATGCGGGAGGCGGTGGAGTGAACGCGATGCAATCTCCGGCGAAGGACGTGAAGCGGCTGGCCTGGCGCGGCGGCGCATTTTTGCGCGGCGAGCGCTCGATCCCGGAGGAGATGCCGGTCGCGCTGACCTATGACGGCTCGAGCTATGCCGTGATGATGGCGACGCCGACCGATCTGGAAGATTTCGCCATCGGCTTCAGCCTGTTCGAGGCCGTCATCGACAGCCCCGCCGATATCGACACGCTGGAAATCATCGACGTCGACGACGGCATCGAGGCGCGGATCTGGCTGAAACCGGAATTTTCAAAGCGCCATATCGGCCGGCGGCGCGCGATCCTGGGGCCGACCGGCTGCGGTCTTTGCGGCGTCGAAAGCATCGCCGAGGCGATGAAGCCGGTCTCGCATATCGACAGCGGGCTGACCATCGGCCCGGCGGAGTTGACCGAGGCGATGGGGCGCTTGCAGGCGTTGCAGGCGCTGAATGCCAGGACACGCGCCGTGCACGCCTCCGCTTTCTGGCAGCCCGGCGGCGAGCTGATCGTCCGCGAGGATGTCGGCCGGCATAATGCGCTCGACAAGGTTCTGGGCGCGGCGGCGCGCGGCGGCATCGATGGCCGAGACGGCGTCGTGCTGATGACCAGCCGGGTGTCGGTCGAGCTGGTGCAGAAGACCGCCCGGCTCGGCGCGCCGATCATCGCCGCCGTCTCCGCCCCGACGGCGCTTGCCGTTCGCCTTGCCGAGGCAGCGGGGATCACGCTGGTGGCGGTCTTGCGCGGCGATGAATTCGAGGTCTTCACCCGCCCCGAACGCATCCTCGCCCCCGCCCCCGCCGACGCGGTTTGAGGCGGGCCGCCTGAGGCGCGATGCCTTCCGTCATCGATTAAGCGAAAACCGTGTCGGCGGAAATCCTCGATCCCGGCCTTTTAGAATGCGGCGTAGGGGGCGGCATTCGCACCTCGAGGAATTGATATGAGGCGCCTCAAGGTCCAGTCGACTGCACGACGTGTGCGACATTCCCGGTGCCGGTTTGCAGAATGGTGTATACTAAGTTCCCGAATTCAGACGACGACTGCCGGAGGCTGGCCACATTTAAAAATCCCGTCTGGTGGATTTCCCCATCAATGTTGCTAAAGACCCCTGTTTGAGTAAGCGCAGCAATGTTGTCGAACCCGTCCTGGATAATGACCAGCGTGTTGACCGTACCGAAGCCCGTTTGATACGCTTCAGCTTTGTTGCCGGCTCCGGATTGAGAGATTGTGGCGAAGCTATTCATGTCGCCACCGTCCTGAAGTAGCTTTAACTCGTTGCCACCGCCGTTTTGATCGACGTCAGCGTCAGCACTGGCGTAGCCGCCGCCTTGGGTGATTTCGGCGATGTTCTCCATGCCCTCCTGGTTTATTACGACCTCTTGCATTGCGAAGGCTGCATTTTGCTGGACCAATGCCGCGTTATCTTGGCCGAGCTGGTTCACATCGGAGATCGCCAATTGAAAGGACGTGGCTTGCCGGACGTCGACCTCATTGTAAGAGCCGTGCTGATTGATCTCGGAACTCGCACCCGCGGCGAACGTATACTGCGTCGACCGGGCCAGGTTGCCGCCACCGGTCTGTAGGATAATGGAGCCTGCGGCTTGGCCCGATTGTTCCACTTCCGCTAGGTTGCCTTGCCCCGCCTGCTCGATATCAGCGTATTGTCCACCGAACTCGGTTGCAAATTGTCGGACAGTCGCATGGTTGCCGATGCCTGACTGAGAGATGCCAGCGTCATTGCTACCGGGATCGGAATGCTGCTCTACATACGCCTCCTGAGAGTTCCCGGTCTGATCGATCGTCGCAGCGCTTCGCCAGCTCAAGGCTTTTTGGCTGACTCTCGCTGTGTGAGCCGACCCCTCCTGATGAATGCTTACGGTGCTTTCCGCCGAGGGGCCAAGCTGCTGCTGCTCCACTGTGATGGTGTGCGACGTTCCGATTTGATCAACGACAGAGACGTTCTCGGCGTACGCGTTGGCAGGAGTGAGCAAGCAGGTTGCGGCGATCAGATGCGTTCTCATTGAATCCCTCTTTACTGGCAGACGGTCGTTACATCAGAGTTTGGTCCGACCGCAACTACAGGATGTGCGTCAGAACCACAGATCCGAGATGCGCGCTATACGGGAATTTCTCCTAGAAGGCATTCGTCCCCGTGCAACTGCCAATTTCCACTGGTCGCTCAAGCGAACGGGCAGCGAACGTGCCGGCGCCACTCCGGTACAATTCCGGGACGACTTCTCATCCGTGTTCGTTTTTGTTCTGTCCTGAGAGGCTGCACTTAGCGCTTGCGGCTTTAAAAGCCCTATGGGATAAGGCGCTTCCTGGCGTCGGAGTGTAGCGCAGCCTGGTAGCGCACCTGCTTCGGGAGCAGGCGCATCACTCAGGTAAATCTGACCTAAGTCGTTGTTGCGCAATCGCTTTTCTCCGATTTCCTAAATTCCCTGAAATGATCTTCGGTACATATTCGGGACGAGCTTGCAATGCGCTCTTCAGTTTTCGCGTCTCATCGGCCTGACGTTCGCTGGCAGCTCGCGGTTGACGGAAACGCTCGCCCGCAGGTCGCGCGCCTGCCCGCTTGCCATGTGGGTGTATCGGGCAGTCGATCCAATGTCCTGGTGGTCCATCGCCGCCATCAACGTCCTCAGATCGCCATTGCCACTGCGGAGCGCCCGGCTCGCAAATGTATGCCGGAGGTCATGCCTACGGAAATCATCGATCCCTGCCGCGGTGAACGCAGTGTCGGTCACTCGGCGAAGGCCGTTCTCGGTAATCGGCATCCTCTCGCCTTTGCGCTTTCCTCTCTGAACCACATAGGTGAACACAAATGGCGAACCCGGAGCCTTGACGCGGAATGGTCGCTGATCTTCACTGATGCGGTTATTCGCGCCGAGGACGCCTGTGGGACATCAGATTTCAGCGTTGATCGCGAGGGCGCCCATCGATGCTGAGGCGGCCCGGCAATTCGATTTGCCTGTCATCATCGAGAACGACTTCGCGATCGTGGGGCTCGATGCCACCCATAGCGATCATTGGAGTAAGGAGCTTGGGCTCGAGAACACCGAATTGTCCGAGATGGTCCTCGACCGTCCAGTGACGCATGAATTTGCCCGCAGGCTCGGCATGGAGCGGTACGCCTTGATCGAGACGGACTATTTCGGTGGCGCTGGCGAGCAATGTGCCGCTGTCTATTGCGGCTTGACCATCGCGATGCCAGCGACCCCGGACGGCATCAACGCCGCTCTAAAACTGTTAGGCGTGAAGCGCAAATCCGACGTGGACGAGTTCGATACGATCGGGCTAGGTCGCCATCGGTCTTTTGACGATCAGTTCGAAAAATACGCGCGATTTTAGCTGCATCCCTTGGGCGTCCATCGCCGGCAAGATTCAGCGGCCTGCCTTTGCCGCCTTGCGCGCTATCCGGGCGGCGGCCTTCTGGATCTCGGTCCATAGGTCTTCGCGGATGCCGTCGATCACAGACAAATAATCAGACTAGGTGCACGTCCGTTACGCGGTGTCTTTCACCGCTCCTATCGCGATCTCCGAGTGAGTTTGGTCAACAAACGGACGCGACTGGCAATTGTACTGGCTGGCATTAGCTCGCTAAGCAGACTAAGACGATCTCGGCTGTAGCCAAGTTTATGAAGAGTGTCGGAGGCACCGCGAAAACTGCGACTCTCTGTCCCGTGGAGGGTGAAAATGGACGATGACGAAAAAGAAGGTAGTATTCCGCTCCCAACGATTGGGAATGCCGTAGCAAAGGCCGCTAACAGTGGACCAGTAAAGGCCCTGCTTACACCTGCCGCCAAGGCTTTCGGCGACTATTTGGGCTGGCGGATCAACGACATCACAGAGGGGTGGAAGAAACAGCGAGAAAAGAACCTCGAAGCGCATGCCGCCAAGGTACAGGAAAAGGATGGCGCACCGGTTCTGCGCGAGCCCACCGAAAAACAGCTCATTCTCATAAGCGAGTGGATCGAACGCGCGCAGGAGGTAGATCCCGATGATCCGGAGATTGCTGCCCTATGGCAGAGCCTACTAGGTGCGATCTACAAAAAGCAGGCCAGCGCAAACGAATGGCTGGATATTATCAAGCAACTCAATGAGGCCGATGCGAGGTTTCTGATGCGTATTTCGCGGGCTTTTGAGGCAG
This sequence comes from Rhodomicrobium sp. R_RK_3, assembly GCF_002198715.1. Classification (GTDB taxonomy): domain Bacteria; phylum Pseudomonadota; class Alphaproteobacteria; order Rhizobiales; family Rhodomicrobiaceae; genus R-RK-3. The sequence continues at coordinate 76,805 of NZ_MWLK01000024.1, forward strand.
AGAATTCCCGCGAAAAAGTACAAGCGAACAAGCTCGCTTCTCTCGGACTGCTCCAAGGTTTTGACTTGTCGCGCGCCGGACAGCGACTTTCAGGTGAGGCCCTCGTCTACGTGGCTTCAGTCCTTTTTGTGATTGTCTTCTCAGTGAACGCGCCTTCAAGATTGCTGATTGGCAGCGGTCTTGAAGCGGAGGCCTTCAAGGCCCTGATTATGGGATCGGGCGTTACGCTCGCAGTGGTTGGTCTGGCTTTGATGGTGCGCAGCTTCCTTCGGGAATTAAATCGGTACAGTGTCACCGACTTGGGGCGCGACATCCAGCAATCTGCATTGCGTTACCTCGACAAGAAGGCAGGCCTGGAAATCGCTATTGACGAGAAAAAGTCAAAGCGAGGACGTCGAAAAGTGGCCGAGACAGCATAGCCGCAGAACCAGCCGTCACCCCAACCTAGCCGCTGATAACGGCCCATTAGCGGCGCTCTTGAGCCGGAAGCAGACTCCCTGGCCGCTTCGGAAATGAGGCGCAAGGGGAATTGCCGCGCCCGGCGTAATGCCGGCATGCGCGGATCTCTTAAATGCCCGAGCGTGACGTCGGTGTGTGAATCGAGCTCGCTGGCGTAACAGGTGCTGCCATAACCGAAATTCCAAACTGACGGTATCATCTCTTAGGGAGATCCAATGACCGGACTGACCAGCGCTCTTGAGGCGCTTTTTTTATGGCTGCGGGCTGCTCGGCACAACAGCCCGACGTGATGACTCGCGTGGTCGAGGTGCCGTCCCCGGCGCCCTACAGGTTCATCACCTGGTCGCCGTCCGACTCGCCGCAAACCAAACACGAAGTCCGCGCTCACAATCGCGCGCACCAGGCCGTCATCAACGCCCAGAAGGCCCGCGCGAAATGAGCCGCCAGACCGTCGCCGACGATTTCGGCTCACGCCTGGCGCTGCTCGAGCGGCACGCCCAATCCACCGAGAAGCGGCTGGACAACGTCGATAGTGCGCTGGGGCGTATCGAGGCGGCATTGAGCAAGGCAGAGGGCCGCCCGGCCTTCGAGCCTATGAAGATCCTCAGTTTCGTGAAGGACGCAGGCATTCTGATCGGCATGGGCGCGGCGGCCATCATTTTTATCAGCACCAGCATCAACAGCTCACCGATGGCGGTGATGGAGAGTCAGCTCTCGTCGGTGATGAAACGTCTGGAAGCAGTGGAGACCGCACTGCGATGGAAGACGGAATTCAGCGATGCGCGCCGCTGAAACGGCGACATGCATCCGCTATGTGCCATGTCCGCTATGGGGTGCTAGCGGAAGTCGCGCCGTACCCGATCTGCGTCTTCTATAGGCTTTTTCCGCCCAGCAGGCCTACGATGGTACCAAAGCCAGTCTTTGCTAGAAAATCCAGTAATGTCATAAAATTTTTTTGAGCCTCAGTAGGAGCGGGAAATTTATATACCGCATATCCATATATAGGTATAGTAAGAACGGTTATAATAATGACCGTTATAAGTATGAATTGGTATGTTGATCCAACCTCAATAATCTTTGCGGACCGGCGGCCCAAGTTGGGGTCAGCCAGATCGACTGGCGCCTCGGTTTGCCTTGGACCATCAGTGCTTATGACGAAAGGCTTTCCAGGACTCGAGATAATTTCGGCGATTAAGGTGGCGCTATTTGCAACAGGATTGTCGGTTCCAGTTACAATTCGACGCACTTCATTGTTAGCCAAAGTTATCTCCATCGTCGTTACTGGAAAAAACTCTAAGTAAGCATGTCAGCTACTCTGACCCGCGTCATGCGATAAGGCCGCCGTTTATCTTCCGACCGAGATATTTCGTGATACAATGCACCGCGCCAAGGCCCCCAGCAAACGGATGGAAATCTCCAAGCCCGTGAACTGTAAATCCCTGAGCTTCTAGAATTTCTCGATTCCTTTGGTCGGTGGCGTTCAGTTCTTGGAAGCTACCAAACCCGTACTCCGGCATCCAAATGTCTCTTTTATTGCCATTGACTTGGACTAAAGCGTTATTCGATGTGGCAAAATACCACAAGATCTCCTTTTTTTTTGCATCTACGTAGTATGCTGAAGGTAAAGGATTTCTGATTACTTCAAAGCCAATACGCCTTAATCGCCTCGCAATGTCGTTGAATACTCCTTGCATGGAGTACCCTTTTGCGAATTGGATGTAGTCGAACCTGCTGAGCATTTTCTCGGCTTCCGAAGGATCTCCGACTAGGGCAATCTCCTGGCCTTTGGAATTTTTTCCAAGTAGGGTGATGAACATGTCGATGTGAAAGAGGGGCTGCGCAGTGCCTCGTTGATTGCCACGATAGACAACATGATGCCACAGATCGCCATTTATGCTTTGGGGGACCTTCTGTTCTTCAGGAACGGGCAGGTGGGTGCCAATCGGATATAAAATCCGATCTCTCTCCATCTCTAAACTATATGCTCGTCTAATGGCTTCTAGCTTCGTTTCGTCGGGGCGCTGAGTAATGCTGCCAATTTCGAACGAATTGTTGGGATAGTCGAGTCCAATCAACCAAGTCTCATCGCCAACGAGTATATTTCCGCCTTGAAAATACAGGTTCGAGAGGGCCAGTTTGAGGGGGGTAAACTCAGCGACTTCATCCGCGATAAACTCGTCCGCATATCTTCTGAAACTTGCTGACTCTACGAAGTATTTTTCGCTGTCGTGTAGATCGTCAGATATGCAATAAGCGTCTTGAGCCCAGATAGAAAAGTTTAAGGACGGATCCGCCGTCCCGATCACAGTTTTATGGGAGCGCCCCAGTCCGCTCACCCAGTTTTTACACTCGTCTAGGGTCGAGTCATGGGTCAAAATTGTAAACTCTAAATCCGCAGGAAGCGAGCTAAGGAGCTTGGTATAAGCGTTCTTATAAGGATCGCGCTTTGCTGGCGGATCGTTAAACAACCAATCCGGCATTGTTAGTAGTATATTGGTTATTTCTCCGTAGGCGCTCGATACAAGTTTGGGTCGATCAAGCTTTGATGCTAACTCTTTTAGTATCTCGCGAGCCCTCGATCGTTTTTGCAAATAATTTATACTAACCTCTCGCTCTGTTGCAGCGCGGATAGGTAACTTTTCATTCCTCACAAAATGATTTTCTTTGAGTGAAGTCAGCATGAAATTCCTCGAAAGCTTGCGGTAATCGGGAAATGAATTGATGCACGTAGAGGGAGCTGCTACTCGCTGTGTGGTCGCGGCTCCAAACAATGGGCAAGTAAGGATGAAATCGAATTCGAACAGATCCGGAGGTTCATCGGCATTGTACACCCACTCAGCGCATAATTATAGCACCTGTAAACCGATTTTTCAGTGTGCGCACGCACTAACCCAATGGATGATTTCTTCACGCAAACGCCGCTGTGGTGGAGACGAGGCGTCCCGGTTGTCGTAAGCCGAGCACTGATGTCCGAGTTGAGGCGTAAGCAGAAGTGGCGCCCTCAGCTTGGCTGGACGGTATTACCCGTTCACGCCGTCATCGGCGCCTGCCCCATAGCGCGCCTTAGCGCCTTCCGGCTTGGCTCCGACAGCCGCGCCCAGCGGCCGCCCTCGGCCCAATAGCGTCGCAAATCGTCGACGTCGCGCCGGGCAAGGATCGCCAGATCCTCATCATCGTCCCAAGCCGTCGCCTGCAGACCGCCATCGTCTGCATCCTCGCCCGCACTGGCGTTCTCGCCCTCAATCGCGGGCGGCTCCATCCCGTGGCGCAAGGCAACAGTCGGCCCGTGGATCGGCTCATGCGCCCCGATGAATATCACCCCCTTCGACTGCAGAAACTCCGTCAAGCGCCGCACCGTCTGTGCATGTGGCGCCTTTTTGCCAGCTTCGAGGCCGGAGATCGTCATTTTATTCACCCCGGATTGCTCGGCTAGGTCGCTGGTTTTCATCCTCAAAAGTGCCCTGGCCATCCGGAGCTGTTCTGGAGTCATCGCTCTTTCCATATTAATAATTGCCAGTTTTACCGGTCTTCTGTATTACTAATCAGGCGGCAGCGAGCCGCATGGGTTGCGTAGGAGCGGAAATGCCGGACCGATCCCCACCATTGGCGAGCGCCGCCATTCTTACCGACGCTGCTTCCGAGATGCTCCGCGACGCCGCTACCGCGGTGAAGGATGCGGGGGCGATCGATGCCGAGCAAGAAATTATTGCGCTCGCCGACCAGGTTTCCCGCGCCGCAGAAAGCCGCTGAGCCGATGAAGCCGGCGATCGCGAAGGCGCTCAGCGCGCAGCTCGCGCGCGACATTGGCGGGCGGCCTGCGGTCGACGAGCCGATCCCGTTGCCGGGGACGATCCTCTATAAGACGGTCGGGGCGCCGCTCGTGCAGCGCTTCCCCGTGCAGATGATGCCGGCGCTGCCGACCGCCTACACAATCCGGGACGGCGAACTGGTCGACCTGCGCACGCGCGCGGCCGAGTCGCCCTTCCTGCGCGCCGAGGAGGTCGAGGCCAAGCCGCTCGAATGGCTCTGGCCGGGCTTCATCCCGATCGGCGCGCTTACGCTGCTCGGCGGCGCTGCCGGGATGGGCAAGTCCCAGGCAGCAATCTCCCTCGCCGCCGCGCTGTCGAGCGGCGGCTCATGGCCGACGGGCGAGCGCGCCGAGAAGGGCTCTGCGCTGGTCCTCGAGGCGGAAGACGACGTCGCCCGCACGGTGACGCCGCGGCTGATGGCGGCCGGCGCCGTTTTGCGGCGCGTAGGGCTGGGCAAGGCTCTCGACCTGACGCAGAGCCTCGAGCTGCTCGAGGCCGAAGCCAAGCGGCGCGGTGATCTGCGCCTGGTGGTGCTGAGCCCGATCAGGAAATTCTTTGGCGACGCGGAGCTGCACGGCAATCTCGGCGTCCGGGCGGCGCTTGATCCCATTTTGGCATGGGCAGAGCGGCGCCGCGTGGCCATCCTGGGTATCGCGCACCCGCCGAAGGACAAGGAACACAAGGAGGCGTTCGCTGGCTCTACGGCCTTCCTGGAGCTGGCGCGCGCGGCCTACTCGGTCATCCCTGACCCAGGCGACAAAAATCCCGTTGTGAAGCAGAAACAGCGGATCCTCGTGGCGGCCAAGAACAATCTTGGCGCCGACGACGTCACGCTGCGCTATGCGATCGAAGGCACGCGCGCTGGGACGATAGAAACACGCAAAGTGGTATGGAAGTGAGCGGCCGCAGGCCACGCCCGGCCGGCTAGCCAGCGCCTTCACGCAGGAGCGACTTTCCGAAAAGCTCCTCAAAGCGCCGAATTATTTGCTCAAGCTCCTGCTGTATCGCGTCGGAAGCGTTCGGCTCGTATCCCCAACCAATGATTGCCTCCCATTTTCTGCATTGGGCACTCATATGCACTCCGTGCGGCGGCCATGTTCTGATAAGGCTTAATGCTGCCGTTCCAATCTGCGCGTGCGGTGCTTTCAGCTCCAGGAATGGCTGACCTGCGTCTTGGCCGAAGCAAGCCATCGCCCTGTATTTTTTTGCCTGAAGATTGCTGAACGCCGCTTTATCCTGTTCAAGCCGAGCAATTGTGCGGAAGTAAGCGTCCCGCATTTGAGCATGCCCTGGATCCTCGTCCTCCGCTCTCGGTCGGCCTTCGGCCTCGCCGACAAAGCCAGCAGGACTACGAGCCCAGGCGATGACCTCACGCACCTCGTATATGCCCGTAAGAATATCTTCGGCCAGCTCAATCTTTCGCTTTCCAGTGGCTTCCGGATGCCACTTTCGATACCCCAGCACCGCAACGGCGGCGCCGACGACTGCAGACGCGGCGACAAATAAAGGCGCTATTGCCGCGAGCTGCGTCAGAGCGTGCCACATACTCTTCCCCCTCGAATCATCATGTCACCCCCGTGAAAACATGAGCCAAAGTCGAGCTGACAAGTCGAGTGCGAAGAGAATTTATACCTGCTCCATCCAGCGCGGCTAGGGAGCCGCGGCGCAGGCGTGAACGCTCGGCGAACGAGCCAAAATCTGTTCGGGACAGTTTCGGGACGCTTTCTCATCCGTATTCGTTTTGTTCGATTTGTTGCCAACGCCGATTAGGACTTGCGGCTTTAAAAGCCCTATGGGATAAGGCGCTTCCTGGCGTCGGAGTGTAGCGCAGCCTGGTAGCGCACCTGCTTCGGGAGCAGGGGGTCAGAGGTTCGAATCCTCTCACTCCGACCAATAATCCGGCCGCATCGAACCATTCAGCACGAAGGCCGAAACGCGGTGACCCGGCGGCGCTCATGCGCGACACTGGCTGGCGCGGCGGGAGGCCGCCGGAGGCGATGTAATGCTGAAGCGACCCATTCCATCCAGCGGCGAAATGCTGCCCGTGATCGGCTGCGGCACCTACCAGACCTTCGATGTCGGCGCGGCCGCCGCCACGCGCGCGCCTTTGCGCGGCGTGCTCGCCGCCCTGTTCGCGGCCGGCGGTTCGGTGATCGACAGCTCGCCCATGTACGGCAAGGCGGAACGTGTCGCCGGCGACCTCCTCGCCGAGGAGGGGATGCGGGAGCGGGCCTTCGTCGCCACAAAAGTGTGGACCCGGGGCCGCGAGGCCGGCATCGCCGAAATGGAGCGGTCATTCGCCCTGCTTAAGGTCTCGACCATCGATCTGATGCAGATCCACAATCTGTTGGACTGGCGCACGCACCTCGCCACCTTGCGCGGCTGGAAGGCCGAGGGCCGCGTCCGCTATCTCGGCATCACCCATTACACCGCCGGCGCTCACGCCGATCTCGCCGCGATCATGCGCAGCGAACCGATCGACTTCGTGCAATTCAACTATGCGCTCGACGACCGCGCCGCCGAAACCAGTCTGCTGCCGCTCGCCGCCGAGCGCGGCATCGCCGTACTCATCAACCGGCCGCTGGGGCAGGGCAATCTTCTGCGCCGCCTTGCCCGCAAGCCGCTGCCGGATGTCGCCGCCGAGCTCGGCGCTGCGAGCTGGGCCGAACTGGCGCTGAAATATCTGATTTCGAACGAGGCGGTGACCTGCCTCATCCCCGCGACGAGCAAGCCCGAGCATATGGCGATGAATGCGCGGGCGGGCGCAGGCCCGCTGCCGGATGCCGAGATGCGGCGTCAGATTTTGGCGGCGGCGGGAGTTTGATGCGCCACCGCCCTCGGACGCCGTCACGGTGATGCGCGTTGCCAAGGCCGCCGCAGCTCACTATGACGGCCCTATGAGAGCCGATGTGGAATCAACGCCCTTAAGGCACGCGGACCGGGCAAAACGGGGCGGGCTGACCGCGCCAATACTCATGGCCGCCCTGGCGATATTGACGGCCGTGCTCTTCATCCTTTCCTTGCAGCTCGGTCCCGCGCCGCTCGGGCCGGGCACGGTCGTTCGCGCGCTGGCCGGGCTCGGCGATCCCGTCGATGTGCTGATCGTGCAGGAATTGCGGCTGCCGCGCGCCATCCTCGCCGTGCTGATCGGGGCGACGCTGGCGCTGGGCGGTGCGGCGCTGCAGGGCCTCGTGCGCAATCCGCTGGCGGCGCCCTCGGTGTTCGGCGCGCCGAGCGCGGCGGCCTTCGGCGCGGTGCTGGCCATCGGCACCGGCATGGCCGACAGCCTGTCCTTTTCGCTGCCGCTCGCCGCCATGCTTGCCGCGCTGGTCTCGGTCGGCGCGCTGCTGATCCTGGCCGGGCCTTCCGCCAGCATGGTGACCTTGCTGCTGGCGGGCCTTGCTTTGTCGAGTCTGGCGGGCGCCGCCGTCTCCCTGGCGCTCAACCTCGCGCCCAACCCCTATGCCGCGCTCGAAATCGCCTTCTGGCTGCTCGGATCGCTGGAGGACCGCAGCTTCCACCATGTCGCCATGGCAGCGCCCTTCATCGCCATTTGCTGGCTGCTGCTGCTCGGCGTGCGCGGGCCGTTGCGGGCGTTGACGCTCGGCGAGGACGTGGCGCGCACCAGCGGCGTCGATATGGGACGGCTGCGGCTGGTGACCGTGTTCGGCGTCGCCATGGGCGTCGGCGGGGCGGTGGCGGTTGCCGGGGTGATCGGCTTTGTCGGCCTGATCACGCCGCATCTGGTGCGCCCCTTCGTCGGCCACGATCCGGCGCGGGTGCATGTCCCGGCGATGCTGGCCGGCAGCGCGCTGCTGCTGGCCGCGGATTGCGCCTCCCGGCTGATCCCGTCCACGGGCGAGATCCGCATCGGCGTGCTGACGGCGCTGATCGGCGTGCCCTTCTTCATCTGGCTGGTGCTGAAGCAGCGCGGGCGCGACCTACTGGCCGGCACCGGAGGCGGCGCATGAACCTTCGCCTGGACAAGCTGGACGTTATGATGGGCGGCCGCAAGGTGCTGCGCGGCATCTCGCTCGAGGCCGGGCGCGGCGCGCTGATGATCGTGGTCGGGCCGAACGGAGCGGGCAAGACCACCCTGCTCAGGGCCATCGCCTGTCTCCTCGCCTCATCCGGGGGGCTGGATTGGGACGGCCAGGGCCTCGCCGGCATGAGTGCCGCCGCGCGCGCAAAGCTCATCGCCTATCTGCCGCAAGGCCATGTCGCGCACTGGCCGATAACCGCGCGCGACGTGGTGACGATCGGGCGCGCCCCCTTCGCCACCAGCCTGACTCGGCTGAGCCATGCCGACGCTCAGGCCATCGATGCGGCGCTCGACGCGGTCGATGCCAGGGCCTTTGCCGAGCGGCCGATCACAGAATTGTCCGGCGGGGAGCGGGCGCGGGTGATGCTGGCGCGGGCCTTGGCGGTCGGGGCGCCGCTGCTGCTGGCGGACGAGCCGGTCGCCTCGCTCGATCCGGCGCATCAGCTCGCGGTGATGGACATTCTGGTGGCGCAGGCAAAGAGCGGCCGGCTGGTGATCGCGGTGAGCCACGACCTGATCCTCGCCGCCCGCTACGCCGACAGCGTCCTGGTGCTGCGGGACGGAGAAGTTGCAGCCTTCGGGGCACCGGAGGCGACGCTGACAGCGGATCTGCTGCGCGACGTCTTCAATGTCGAGGCGCTCGAACTCAGCGCGCCCGGCCACGCGCTGCAAATTCCGTGGAAAGCTGTGCATAATCCCGTGGCCCGGTAGTATTGCCGAGGGGGTATAGCCTGTCGGCCGAGGCGCGCGCCTTATGCAATGCTACGCAGTTCCCAACCGTACCGCGAGGAGGTGGGGTGCACCGGTCCCGGCGGCAGCCGCCTTTAGCGGCGCGCCAGATCCTTGAACAGCGCCGACCACCTGGCACGCAAAGCGACCGCGGCCTTCAACTTGCCGCCTGTCGAGGCCAGGATCAGTCCGAGCAGATAGCCAAGCTGCAACGTGCCGATCAGGCCGAGGACCGAAAGCGCCCCCCGCCAGAACGACCAATCGAGCTTGACACCGATAATGATGGTCGCCACGAGGACCGCGAAAGATAGAGTAATCACGGCCCCGACCCGGTAAAAGCTCCCCGCCAGAAAGCCAGCCAATCCGGCAAGGACGAGGGCCCAAATCCAGATCTGCGTGCTGTCCAGCTCGGCGATTAATTTCGCCATCTCATACCCCGCAATGATTCAACCGCAAGAAAAGCGACGTGCCGCGCGAAGCGCGTACGGAACTATACCACACGTTGCAGGTGGCGTATCGCCACCACAACCCAAATAGGTATTTTTTCGGGTGGCGCAAAAGCCCGGCAAAGGTTTCGCCGGCCGGGGCTTCCGTTCCCCGAGCTTATAAGAATTCATCTTGTCATGAATGAGACCAAAGGCCGGGACCGAAGGCTTGGGGCGTAAGGCTGGCGCAAGCTGGCCGGGCGGGCAAGGCTGAGGCGATGGGCTTTGAAGTCTTTGTCGGCGTTTAGGTAGCGTGGCGGGCCAATAATCTGTGCCGCGCGATGACTTATTGGGATAAATCGCCCCATAACACTGGAGCCGATCGCTGAAGGCGTTGGAAAAGTAACCGTCTGTTGACAGGAACCCATACGAAATCACCTGCATTCCCCACAATTTCAACCGGCAAGGTGCCAATTCGGCACGCAATTAGCCGTGCAGAAACACTCATCGCGTGTGGGAATTCCGGGCGTCTACCGATGCAAGCGGTTCGAGCTTTGCAAAAGGATTGTGGCGCATCGGCTGGGGGCAACCCGGCCCGCCTGGGTCTCTCGTATTCGGATTGACGGCTTGACGGCGATCGAACCAGTTCTGTACATTTTTATTACAAATTTAATAATCACTCTTGCTCCTGTTTTTATCAATACAATCAAAGGTTGGTCTGATGTCAGCACCGGGCTTTTTTAGCGCCGCTCCCTCGACGCCCGCCCCGCGATGCCCTCCAAAAAACCTCTCACCCTAGAATGCCGCTCGCCTGACGATGATGCACACGCGCGCTTCACCTGAGAGGTCGAAACATGGCAAGTTCAACCAACGGCGCCAGAAAGCGCCATTATGACCTTCGCGTCTGGGGACACTCGAACATCCTCTATTGGTGGGTGATCTGGGCATACGGCTATGTCTGCGCGGCGGTCACCTATTTCTACGGCACGACCATCAAGCTGAGCGAGGCAAGCCGGCCTTTCCAGATCTACGAAGGCTCCTGGCTCGGCTGGTCGTTTCTTGTCCTGCTGCTGATGACGATCATGTTCTCCGCGATCCGCATCAAAGGCTATCTCGCGGTGATCGGCATTCTGGGGCTCCTGTTTGCCATCGAGATCCTCGACCGCACCGGCAATCTCATCATGATCGTCGCCAACGTCCCGGATCTCGTCGTCTACATGAATCTCGGCTTCTATTTCATGTTCTCGAACATCCTGCTGATCGTCTGGCTCATCGCCCTCTTCATTTTCGACCCGCTGACCTATTGGCAATTCCAGGAAGGGCAATTGCTGGAGGTCCACACGCTCGACGACGAGGACGACAAGGTCTACCCGACCATCATGATGAGCATCAGCCGGCGGCCGATGGATTTCCTGCGCAAGGCGCTCGGCTTGTTCCAAACCGGCGATATGCGGCTCAGCCCGCAGCGCGAGGGCCAATATTCCATCATCATCCCCAATGTCTGGAAAGTTGAACAAAAAATTAAACGCGCGCTTGAGGTTATCAGACAGCAATAGGTGCCGGCCCAGCCCCAATTTGGAACGAAGCCGCGGCTCGATCGCTTTTCCTCGCGTTGGAGAATTGTGGAGGGCGGCACGGGATTTCCCGCGCGGCCGCCCGTTGAGCCATTGAGTCTGCCCGCAATGCGCATCCTGTTCCTGCTGCTTCTGCTTGGGCTTCTCCCATGGGACATGGCCCCCGCCCAGGCCAGGGAGGCAACGGACGCAGCCGCGGACTCCTCAGCCGTGCCGACCGCGCTGGAGCGCCGCCTGAAGGCGCAAGGCTTCGAACTCGGCACACCTGCCTTCATCCGCATCTTCAAGGAAAGCGCGACGCTGGAGCTCTGGCTCTGGCGCGGCGGGCGCTATTACCGTTTCAAGAACTACAAGATCTGCAAATGGTCGGGCGAACTGGGGCCGAAGCTGGCCGAGGGCGACAGGCAAAGCCCCGAGGGCGTCTACTTCATTTCGGGCCGCGACCTGGTCATCAACAGCCGGTGGCACCGCGCCATGAATCTGGGCTTTCCCAATTCGCGCGACCGGGCGCTCGGGCTGACCGGCGGCGGCATCCTGATCCACGGCAAATGCTCCTCGACCGGCTGCTTTTCGATGACCGATCCCGTCGTCGAGGAAGTTTACGAGATCATTGCCGCCGCGCTCGATGCCGGCCAGCCGCGCGTCACCGTCAACGTCTTCCCCTTCCCGCTGACGCGCGCCAATCTCGCCCGCCATGCCGATGACGACTGGATCGATTTCTGGACCGGCCTGAAGCGCGGCCACGACCTCTTCCTGCGCGACGGCCTGCCGCCCCGCACTTATGTCTGCGGCGGCGAATACGCCTTCCAATCACGCACCGCGCGGCGCGTTCCGCTCGGCGGCAACAAGGTCTGCACGCCGCTCCGCAAACCCGCGGTCAGCGTCGCCGGCGCGAACGCCAAGCTGCCGAGCCGGGCCCAGCGCGCCCAGACCGCCGAGGAGCGGGCGAAAGTCTGCGATCCCAAGCGCACCGAGTGCCGATTGCTGCGCGACGCCATCGCCAGCAACGCGCCCTGTCCGCGCAAATATGCCCGCTGCCGCGTCCGCGATATCGCCGTCAGCAAGAGCATCGAATGCCCGCTGAAATTTCCCCGCTGCCGTAAGGGTCGGGCTCCCGCCAGCCCAATGGTTTCCAAAAAATAAACGGCTCATCCACAGGCTCGATCACCGGCCCGGATAGTTAGCACTCACCACTTGACAGTGCTAACAATTGGTCTTAGATCGCGAGTTAGAGGCAGCGGCGCCCCCTCTTATCGCCCTGCCTTCAATTTCTCGTCCGGTCCTTTGATGGAGGTTTGTCTATGAAGTTTCGTCCGCTTCATGATCGTGTCGTCGTTCGCCGTATTGATGCCGAGCTGAAGTCCGCCGGCGGCATCATCATCCCCGATACCGCCCAGGAAAAGCCCCAGCAGGGCGAAGTCGTCGGCGTCGGCCCGGGTGCCCGTGGCGATGACAACGAGCTCATTCCGCTGGACGTCAAGGTCGGCGACCGCGTGCTGTTCGGCAAATGGTCGGGCACGGAAGTCAAGATCGACGGCGAAGACCTTCTCATCATGAAAGAGAGCGACATCATGGGTATCATCGAGGGCGCTGCCGTCGGTGGGAAGAAGTCGAAAGCCGCTTAATTTCTGATCCGAATTCCAAGGAGACAAATCGATGGCAGCAAAAGACGTTAAATTCGGCCAGGATGCGCGCGAGCGGATGCTGCGCGGCGTGGATATTCTCGCCGATGCCGTGAAGGTTACTCTTGGCCCCAAGGGCCGCAATGTCGTGCTCGACAAGAGCTTCGGCGCTCCCCGCATCACCAAGGACGGCGTCACCGTCGCCAAGGAAATCGAGCTTGAGGACAAGTTCGAGAACATGGGCGCGCAGATGGTGCGCGAAGTCGCCTCCAAGACAAATGACATGGCTGGCGACGGCACGACCACCGCGACCGTTCTCGCCCAGGCCATCGTCAAGGAAGGCGCCAAGTCGGTCGCCGCCGGCGCCAACCCGATGGATCTGAAGCGCGGCGTCGATCTCGCCGTTGCCGCGATCGTCAAGGAACTGGCCTCCAAGTCGAAGAAGATTTCCTCCAGCGCCGAAGTGGCCCAGGTCGGCACGATTTCCGCCAATGGCGACGCCGAAATCGGCCGCCTGATCGCGGAAGCGATGGAGAAGGTCGGCAATGAGGGCGTGATCACGGTCGAAGAGGCCAAGAGCCTCGAGACCGAGCTGGAAGTCGTCGAAGGCATGCAGTTCGACCGCGGCTACATCTCGCCCTATTTCGTTACCGACGCCGAGAAGATGCGCGTCGAGCTCGACGATCCGCTGATCCTCATCCACGAGAAGAAGCTGTCCAACCTGCAGGCGATGCTGCCGGTGCTCGAGGCTGTCGTGCAGTCCTCCAAGCCGCTGCTGATCATCGCCGAGGACGTCGAGGGCGAGGCTCTTGCCACGCTCGTCGTCAACAAGCTGCGCGGCGGCCTGAAGGTTGCGGCCGTGAAGGCGCCGGGCTTCGGCGACCGCCGCAAGGCCATGCTGCAGGACATCGCCACCCTGACCGGCGGCGAGCTGATCTCGGAAGACATCGGCATCAAGCTGGAAAACGTCACCATCAAGATGCTCGGCAAGGCGAAGAAGGTCGTCATCACCAAGGATGACACCACCATCGTCGACGGCGCCGGCAGCAAGGACGACATCCAGGCCCGCGTCGCCCAGATCAAGCAGCAGATCGACGACACGACCTCGGATTACGACAAGGAGAAGCTCCAGGAGCGTCTGGCCAAGCTCGCGGGCGGCGTTGCCGTGCTGCGCGTCGGCGGCGCGACCGAAGTCGAGGTGAAGGAGAAGAAGGACCGCGTCGACGATGCGCTGAACGCCACCCGCGCGGCCGTCGAAGAGGGCACGGTTCCGGGCGGCGGCGTTGCGCTGCTGCGCGCCATCAAGGTGCTCGACAAGGTCGAAGTCTCCAACGAGGACCAGAAGGCGGGCGTCAACATCGTCCGCAAGGCGATCCAGACACCGGCTCGCACCATCGCCACCAATGCCGGTGAAGATGGCGCGGTCATCGCGGGCAAGATCCTGGAAAACAGCAACTACAATTTCGGCTACAACGCCCAGACGGGCGAGTATGGCGATCTGGTTGCCCAGGGCGTGATCGACCCGGCGAAAGTGGTGCGCTCCGCTCTGCAGGACGCGGCCTCGATCGCCGGCCTGCTGATCACCACCGAGGCGATGATCGCCGAGAAGCCGAAGAAGGACGCCGGCGGCGCCCCGCAGATGCCGGGCGGCATGGACTACTAAGTCCTCCGAGCCAGATGACATGCGAAGGCCCGCCACCCGGCGGGCCTTTTGCATTGGGGCCATCCCGGGGACGGGCAGGAACCGCCGCCCTACTGCGCCAGCATCCCGCTATGCTTAGCCTTGAAGTCCGGTTCGACGTGGATGGTGATGAGCGTGTCGCCCATGTCGGCCTGCATGGCCTGCTCGATCCGGTCGCAGATCTCATGCGCCCGGGCGACGGTCATGTCGCCCGGCACCACCAGGTGAAAATCGATGAAGGTGCGCCGGCCGGCATGGCGGGCGCGCAGATCGTGCGCCTCGATGGCGTCTTGGGAATTGGCAGAGATAAGCGCGGTGATGCGGCCGAGGATTTCGGGAGCGGGCGCTTCGTCCATGAGGCCGCTCACGCTCTCCTTCAGCAGGCGCCAGCCCGACCAGAGAATGCTGAGCGCCACCAGCGCGGCAAGCACCGGGTCTAGCACCGCCCATCCGGTCAGCACCGCCAGCAGCAGGCCGACCAGGACGCCGATGGAGGTCAGCACGTCGGTGAACAGATGCATTCCATCCGCGACGAGGGCAGGGGAGCGCTGCGCCCGGCCGGTCCGGATCAGCAGCCAGCACCAGCCCGCGTTGATGACGCTGGCCAGGGCATTGACCGCCATACCCTCCCAGGGGGCATCGATCGGCCTCGGCGTCATGATGCCGAAATAGGCGGCCCGCAAAATCGCCAGCGCCGCGACCACGATCAGCACGCCTTCCAGCACCGCCGAAAAATATTCCGCCTTGTGATGTCCGTAGGGGTGGTTCGAGTCGGCGGGCTTGGCGCTGGTCTTGATGGCGGCGAGCGCCACGAAGGCGGTGACGACGTTGATGACGCTTTCCAGCGCGTCGGAAAACAACGCGATCGAGCCAGTCCAGGCATAGGCCAGATATTTCAGCCCGAAGACGATGCAGGCAATGACGATGCTGCCCGCCGCCAGCGTTTGAATATTTTTCACGGCCCCTCCGAATATCACCGGTCGCACTCCGTCGAAGCGCAACGAGCACTGCGGCTAGGCCGTATCAAATTCGGACGGGTCTTGCTATCCCTATCGATATACTTGCAAATTGTTTGCATGTGCATTCACCGCGCATTGCCAATTCGATAAGCTCGGACCGGCAACACGCGGGACCATTCGAGCGCTTGGAGCGGGTAGGGGAATGTGGGGCCGGCTCCCCCCGCCTCATCCCGCTCCAGGCCATATGATAGATCACTGTCATGAATTTGGATTGAGCCGATCCAAAAAAAGCTGATCTAGTCTTCCGACCGCACCGCCCGGTCCAGGCTGAGAGGGCCGCCGCCGACCGAGGCGATATAGAGCAGCACGAAACAATATAGCACGGCCAGTTCGCCGCCATTGAGGATCGGGTAGAAGCCACGCGGATAATGCGCGTAGAAATAGGCGACGGCGGTCATGCCGGACAGGATGAAGGCCACCGGCCGGGTGAACAGCCCGAGGATGAGCAGCACGCCGCCCACGAGTTCGAGGATGCCGGCGGCGCCGCCCATGGTGGTGGGCGAGGCGTTGTTCATCGGGCCGACCGGGAAGTTCAGATATTTGGTGAATCCGTGCTGCAGCAGCAGCAGCCCGGTCATGAATCGCAGGACACTGAGCAGCACCCCGCTGAATGGACTTAGGAACGTCATGGTTTTTTTCCCCCTTGATTGTCGTGACACCCGATAGATAAGCTGAATCACCGGGGATGGCCGATTCAATTTGTCGGGATAAGGCGAGGGGTGGGTGCGAAATGAACAGCGCAACCGCCTAGGGCTCGGATCTATTCGGAGCGCGCCGGTCGTTCGAAGCCGATGGCCTCGACGATCCTGCGCTGCGCTAATTGCCCTCCGACCGGTTCTTGGCGTGCCAGACCAGATGCTCCAGCAATTCGGCCGTACGGGTGACCGAGGAGCGGATGCTCTCCAGCATCTCCGGAACCCGGGCGAGGTCGACGCCGTCGGCGATTTCGAGCGCGGCGCGCTGCGCATTGCCGACCAGCGAGGCGAGCAGGTTGAGATAGGCGATGTCGGTGTCGCTGCCGAGCCGGGGCGACTTGACGTCATGGCTCCGGATGATGCCGTCCTGCAGACGGCGCCGCGCCGTCTCCACCGCCTTGCGCTCGGTCACGTCGAAGAACAGCAGCACGAAGCCGAGCACCCGGCCGGGCGGTGCGACGACCGGATCGGCCCGCAGCAGCAGCGTGTTGGTCCCGGCCTTGGTCTGGAACGCCACCTCGCCGCGCCAGGAGCGGCGCTGCCGCATCAGCTCCTTCAGCCGGCCGCGCACCTCCTCCGGCTCGGAGAACAGCGGCGCCAGTTCCAGAATGTTCCGCAGCGCCGTCCCGGCCCCTTGCGGCAGCAGATCGAACGCCTCGTTGGTCAGCATGATGTCGCCCTTGGCGTCGGCGATGATGACGAGATCGTCGGAAGGGCGGATCTGCTGCTTGAGCTGATCGAGCTGGTCCTTGATGATCAGCATCCGCAGCGAGCGGAAATGCAGCACCACGTCCGACACCGACTCGCCCATCATCCTGGCGATGGCGAGATCGGCCGGGCTCCACGGCTCGCAGGTGCCCTCGACGAGCTGGTGCCATTTGGCGAAGGAGCGGCGCGGCGAAAGGTCGTTCGGGGTCTCCCCAATGATGAAGGGCTTGAACGGATTGCCGCCCCAGGTGACGGTATGCACCCGTTCGGGGCGGAACCAGATCAGATATTCGCCGGGGACATTCGAGACCGGCACGGCGACCAGCCCGCTCGCCACCGGCGTCAGCGAGGCGAATTCGGGCTCATCCATGCCGAGCGACGTGGTGCTGATGAGCCGGGCGCGCTTGCCGTCGAGCCATTTGCCGATATCGCGCAGCTTGTGCGTGCCGGGCACCTCGCCGGCCGAGAACACCTGCTTTTCATAGAGCAGCGCCGCGCCGGTGGCGTTCAGCGGCTGCAGCACCGGCTGCGGGCTGGCGAACAGGCCGGTCTTCCAGTCGCCCTCCCGCGCCATCGCCTCGATCATGCGCTCCTCGAGCCGGCGCACCGACATTTCCGACTGGGCGCGGGCGAAGCTCTCGAGAGCGGTGATGCGGGTGGCGATGGTCTCGGCGAGCAGTTCGCAGACGGCGCGCACCTCGTAATGGGCAAAGCGCGCCACGTAATGGTGGCAGGCGAGCAGGCCCCAGAGCCGTCCGCCGACGACGAGCGAGGCGACCAGCGTCGCCTGGACGCCCATGTTCTTCAGATATTGGATGTGGATCGGCGACATGCTGCGCAGGAAGCAGAGCGACATGTCGAGATCCTCGCCCGTCAGCGGCGAGCGGTGCGGCACCAGCGGCACCGGCGTATTTTCGACATCCTCCAGCATCCTCACCCGGTTGCGCTCATAGAGGCGGCGGGCGATTTGCGGGATGTCGGAGGCGGGATACCAATTGCCGAGATAAGGCTCCAGCTCGGGCCTCCGCTGCTCGGAATAGACCTGGCCGTGGCCGTCCTCGTCGAAGCGGTAGAGCATGACGCGGTCGTAGCCGGTCAACTCCTGCACGATGCGCACCGACTGGTCGCAAAGGGCACGCAGCGAATTGGATTTGAGGATGGTTTGCAGCGCCCTTTCGACATGTTTGGAAAGGTCGACCGAGGGGCCCGCCCGCTCCAGCTCGATCACCAGCCCGCCTTCGGGCGGACGGTGCAGCAGGGCGTCGAAGGCTGAGGCGGGATTGCCGATGTGGCACCGCACCGCCAGCGGAATGGTCGAGAGCGGCTCGCCCAGATTGGGGCGGATACGCTCCAGGAGATCGCCCTCCAGATCGTCGAGCGGCGATCCGAGCACGTCGCGATCGAGCTTGAGAAACGCGGCCGCGTTGGCGCTGGCCTGGATGACGGTGAAGTCGGGCTCGCTGACCACCAGCAGCGCGCCATGGGGCTGGATCGATCCCGCCAATTGGATCTGCTCGCGTTCGCAATTCGACAAATCGGCCTTGCCGAAAGCCGGCGGCGAGCCATAGCGAAGCGTCATCGACTGGTCTCCAAGCGGCGGGACCGTCAATCTAGAAGCATCTTGCCGGCCGCGTCCAGCTTGGCGGCAGTAAAACGGGGAAGCTTTGAGAGTCTATCGCTCCAGGCGAAAGCAATAAGCCCTCGCCCGTTGGGAGAGGTCGGCGCGCAGTTCATCCTCTCCTGGAGGTTTTCACGGACCTCCCCACGTCGCCCCGGCCGTCAGAGCCGGGACCTGCTCGCCTCTTGCCGCAGTGGTCGCTGATCTGCGAGTGGGTCCCGGCTCACCGCTTCGCGGTGTCCGGGACGACGAATAGGAGGGGCCGAGCCGCATTGGAGCGGTCGGACAAAAAAGCCTGCGCCACCCATTCGAGATGAATGAAGCGGCGCAGGCTGTCGGCGGAACACTGGCGCGGCGGCAACTATTCCGCCGCCAGCCCCACATATTTGCCCTGGCCGACCGGGCATTGCGCCCACATCGCCGACAGCGCCGAGGCGAGCCAGTCCATGTGCTCGTCGGTGTGCAGCGGCGTCGGGGTGAGGCGGATGCGCTCGGTGCCCTTGGCGACGGTCGGGTAATTGATGGGCTGTACGTAGATGCCGTAATGGGCCATCAGCAT
>NZ_MWLK01000025.1 GCF_002198715.1 Rhodomicrobium sp. R_RK_3
TCGTATGCCGATTTTCTCCGAAATGATGCGTATGCCGATTTTCATCATGCGGCTCCGGTCAGCCTCTGAGTAGGTTCCGAGTCTATGAGCAACTTCCCACCATCGCCTAAGATGATTCGGTGGGATTGCGGGGAGATATGAGTCGTAATCAGGGCGAGCCGCTTATCGCGACCGGAATGGTGATCGCGTTCGAGTGGGGCGGTCGCGCGCTTGTATGGCTCTATCATGAACGGCCGGGTCTGCCCCTCAAGGAATGTGTTGGTCGGCTTTTCTCGCGCCAAGGCGGCGGAAACGCGATCGTTCATTGATATGACGCAAAAGGAGAACACTCCATGTCGCTCGGGACCATCCTGGTTATCGTCCTCATCATCTTCCTGCTCGGCGGCTTCAGCGGCCGTTTCGGCGGCTATGGCTACGGTTTCGGCAATGGCGGCGTCGGCATTCTCGGCGCGCTGCTGGTCGTCGTCGTGGTGCTCTTGCTGATGGGCCGCATCTGATCCGGCCGGCCGCGCCTTCGGATGCCGGCCCAGCCCGGCATCCGGGGCGCCGGCGGGGATGTGACCGAGTTGCGGCGCTGCTGATCCGAAGCAACCCGCTTCTTGAGAATTATGCCTTGTTCAATTTAGGCTCCACGTCATCTGGCGAAGGCGGGCACTCATTAATCATGCTCTTTGCTGGCGTGCAATGCCTCAAATTCTAACGCAGGCCAATATCGACTATCGGCTTTTGCGGCAGTCGCAAAAATTATACGAAGTGCTAATCGCGCGCAGAAACCCGGTGAGGCGCGCGGCGTCTTGCGGAGGACACGCAGGCACCACGTGCCAATACCTAGCTTGCCTCGGCCTGGACGCAGGCTTTCGCGTCGATGGAAAATCGCTTGAGCCGTGAATAGAGCGTGGTCGGTTTAACACCGAGCAGTTCCGCCGCGCCGCCCGGTCCGGCCACCCGGCCGCCGCAGGATCTCAGCGCATTGATGAGGTTGGCGTGCTCGCCGAGCCGCTGCTGGTCCTCGGTCAGGATGCCCGCCGCGCCGGGCGCCGGACGCTGGCGCGCGCCGTCCTTGCCGGCCAGCGGCAGGTCGACCCGCAGCTTGCCGTCGCGCGAGACGATGACGGCGCGCTCGATGACATTTTCCAGTTCGCGGATATTGCCCGGCCAATCATAGGCCTGCATCCGCTCGATCTCGCCGCGGGTCATGACGACCGGCCCCTTGTTCAGCCGCTTGCAGATCTTGCCGATGAAATGCGCCGCGAGCAGCGGGATGTCGTCAAGCCGCTGCCGCAAGGGCGGCGCCTCGACGGGGAAGACATTCAGCCGGAAATACAGATCCTCGCGGAAGGCTTTCGCCGCCACCGCCGCCTTGAGATTCTTGTTCGTCGCGGCGATGACGCGGACATTGACGCTGTGTGTGCGCCCGTCGCCGAGGCGTTCGAACTGGCCCTCTTGCAGCACGCGCAGGAATTTGGCCTGCTGCTCCAGCGGCAACTCGCCGACCTCGTCGAGGAAAATGGTGCCGCCATCGGCCAGCTCGAAACGCCCGACCCGCTCGCCGACCGCCCCGGTGAAGGCGCCCTTCACATGGCCGAAGAACTCGCTCTCGAACAATTCGCGCGGGATGGCGGCGCAGTTGACGCGGATCAGGGGGCGCTTGCCGCGCGGGCTGTTCTCGTGGATGGCGCGGGCGATCAGCTCCTTGCCGGTGCCGGATTCGCCGGTGATCAGCACACTGGCATCGGTCGCGGCGACCAGTTCAATCTGCTCGATGATGGTGCGGATGGCATGGCTGTTGCCGACGATCTCCTTGTAATTGTGCTCCGATTTCAGCTCGTCCTGCAGATAGGCGTTCTCCAGTTCGAGCCGCTTTTTCAGCTCCTCGATCTCCTGCAGCGCGCCGCGTAGCCGCCGCTCGGCTGTGCGCCGCTCGCTGACGTCGCGGAAGACGACCACCGCGCCGACGCTGCGGCCGCCATGCTTGATCGGCGTCGAGATATATTCGACCGGGAAGGCGGTGCCGTCCTTGCGCCAGAACACCTCGTGATCGACGCGGTGCACCGCGCCATCGTGGAAGGCGGCATAGATCGGGCAGCAAGTGAGCGGGTAGGGTTCGCCGTCGGCGTGGCTGTAATGCACGACATTGTGGACGATCTGGCCGACCAGCTCGTCGGCGCGCCAGCCCAGCATGCGCTCGGCGGCGGGGTTGAGGAAGGTCGCCTTGCCCTCGGTGTCAACGCCGTAAATGCCCTCGCCGACGGCGTCGAGGATGAGCCGGTTGCCGCGCTCCAAATTGCGGAAAACGGATTCGAGGTGCTTCAGGTTGGGCGTCTCGCCCTTGAAGAGCTGGAACAGGTCGCGCTCGGAGCGCCTGAGCCGCAATTCGCGCTTATCGAAGATGAGGAACAGGATCAGTCGGGTTTCGCCGAGCTGGAAGCGCGAGGCGAACAGCTCGACATCGCGCAAAGGCCCGCCGTCGATGCCGAGCGCGAGGTCGTCGCTCCAGGCGGTGCCGCGATCCAGGCATTCCTCGGTGAGCGCGACGAGTTTGGGCAGATGGCGGGAGAAGATGTCGCTGACCTTGGCTCCGGTGAGCCGGTCGGGCGCGGCGCCGACCAGGGCTAGCATGGCGCGGTTGTGCTGATGGATGCGGTTGGCGACGGGATCGACGATCAGTGCCGCCGCCTCGCTGCTTTCCAGGCCAAAATCCCAGAGAAAATTGGCGAGCCCACCAGCCTGCGTCCGATCCGACATGGGTCATCCTCATTGCATGAGGCCAGGATAGCACGACGAAGCCAGGTCAATGCGATATTTCGTAAGGCGGCTACGAAGCTTCGTATTTTACGAAATTTCGTTACCCCTTTCGGCCTCTATAATTCAATCGTGGCAGCCGGATAGCCGTTTGGCACGATGCTTGCTCCTTGTCCGGCAACCAATAACGGCAAGGAGAGATCGATGTCCCTGAAGAACGATCCGTTTGACGCCAATACGGGCCTCGGCCGGGGCGGCTGCGATTGCGGCGCGCATCGGAGCCAGGCCGAGCACGACGCGGCCGAGCGCGCGGCGATGCCCGAGGGCGACGATCTCATCCGCCGGCCCGTCGAAGGCGCCGTGATGCGCGCCCTCTTCCCGTCCGACATCGACCGGCGCAATTTTCTGCGCGCTGTGGGCGCCTCGACCGCGCTCGCCGCGATCTCGCAATTCTTCCCGCTCGGCACCGCGAGCGAAGTCTTCGCCCAGACCGCCAAGCCGGAAAAGGCCGACCTGAAGATCGGCTTCATCCCGATCACCTGCGCGACGCCGATCATCATGGCCGCGCCGATGGGTTTCTACGCCAAGCAGGGGCTGAATGTCGAAGTCGTCAAGACGGCGGGCTGGGCCGTCATCCGCGACAAGACCATCAACAAGGAATATGACGCCGCCCACATGCTGTCGCCGATGCCGATCGCCATCACGCTGGGCGCCGGCTCGAACCCGATCCCCTACACCATGCCGGCGGTGGAGAATATCAACGGCCAGGCCATCACGCTGGCGATGAAGCACAAGGACAAGCGCGACCCGAAGGACTGGAAGGGTTTTAAATTCGCCGTCCCCTTCGACTATTCGATGCACAATTATCTCTTGCGCTACTATCTCGCCGAAGCCGGGCTCGACCCGGACCAGGACGTGCAGATCCGCGCCGTGCCGCCGCCCGAAATGGTCGCCAATCTGCGCGCCGACAATATCGATGGTTTCCTCGCCCCTGACCCTGTCAATCAGCGCGCTGTGTTCGACGGCGTCGGCTTCATTCACTTGCTCTCGAAGGAGATCTGGGACGGCCATCCCTGCTGCGCCTTCGCCGCGAGCCGTGACTTCGTGACGTCGATGCCGAACACTTACGGCGCGCTGATCAAGGGCATCATCGAGGCGACGGCCTTCGCCACCAAAGCCGAGAACCGCAAGGCCATCGCCGAGGCGATCGCGCCGACCAACTATCTCAACCAGCCGGTGACGGTGGTCGAACAGGTGCTGACCGGGACCTTCGCGGACGGGCTCGGCAATGTGAAGACGGTGCCGAACCGCATCGATTTCTCGCCCTTCCCCTACGAGTCCTTCGCCGTCTGGATCATGACGCAGATGAAGCGCTGGGGCCAGATCAAGGGCGAGGTGGATTACGCCGGTGTGGCCAAGCAGGTGTTTTTGGCGACGGACGCCAAAAAGCTGATGGCCGAAGCAGGGCTGACGCCGCCGGAATCGAGCAGCAAGAGCTTTTCGGTGATGGGCAAGCCTTTCGATGCCTCGAAGCCGGAGGAATATCTGGCGAGCTTCAAGATCAAGAAGGCCGCTTAGGCAGGGCGTCGGATACGACACTGCGTAATCCCCGCGAAAGCGGGGGCCCTGTAAGGGGCAAACTGAGCCGTAGTTCTCAGCCCGGCCAGGTTTGCTGCGGAGTACTGGGTCCCCGCCTTCGCGGGGATTACGAAAAGAAGAAGCCCCCTCACCCAGCCGCCTTGCGGCGGGAGCCCTCTCCCTCGAGGGGAGAGGGCGAAGGAGCGGAAGCCTCTCGTTTGTAGCCCTCTCCCGCATCGTGAGCCGTCAAGGCGAACGATCAGCATAGGTCTTCGGGCGGGTGAGGGGGGAGCCGCAAGCTCGGCCGACGAATTGGAACGTGACCCATGAACGCCGTCATCAAATCGCTGCCCGTCCGGTCCGCCGCGCTGTCGGCCATCATCTTCGCGGCGTTCATCGCCGTCTGGTGGCTGGCGACCGCCGGAACCGGCGCCGTCGCGACCATGGACCCGGAATACGCCAAGCTGATGGGCGCGCAGGTCACCACAGGCACATCGGCCTTCCCGACGCCCGGTGCGGTCGGCGCCAAGCTTTGGGAGCATCTGACCAACCCCTTCTATGACAAAGGCCCGAACGACAAGGGCATCGGCATCCAGCTCGCCTTCTCGCTCGGGCGGGTGCTGCTCGGCTATGTCATTGCCGTTGCGATTGCCATCCCGGTCGGCTTCGTCATCGGCATGTCGCCGCTGCTGAGCCGCGCCTTCGACCCGTTCATCCAGGTGCTGAAACCGGTCTCGCCGCTCGCCTGGATGCCGCTCGCGCTCTACACGATCAAGGATTCAAACCTGTCCTCGATCTTCGTCATCTTCATCTGCTCGGTCTGGCCGATGCTGATCAACACCGCTTTCGGCGTGGCGAGCGTGCGCAAGGAATGGCTGAACGTCGCCCGCACGCTGGAAGTGCCGCCGCTGCGGCGCGCCTTCACCATCATCCTGCCCGCCGCCGCGCCGACCATCGTCACTGGCATGCGCATCTCCATCGGCATCGCCTGGCTCGTCATCGTGGCGGCCGAGATGCTCGTGGGCGGCACCGGCATCGGCTACTTCGTCTGGAACGAGTGGAACAACCTGTCGATCACCAATGTGATGATCGCGATCCTCTTGATCGGCCTCGTCGGCATGGCGCTCGACCAGATGCTCGCCCGCTTCGGCCGCGCCGTCAGCTTCCCCGAATAGGAGATTTCATGGGCAAATTCATCTCCATCGAGGGCATCGCCAAGCGCTATCCGGCACCGGGTGGCGGTCAGACGGCGGTTTTCGAGGATCTGTGGCTCGGCATCGGCCAGGGCGAATTCGTCTGCGTCATCGGCCATTCCGGCTGCGGCAAGACCACCGTGCTCAACATCCTCGCCGGTCTCGACGAGCCCTCGGCCGGCACCGTCATCGTCGACGGCCGCCAGATCTCCGGCCCGAGCCTCGACCGCGCGGTCATCTTCCAGGGCCACGCGCTCTTGCCCTGGCGCTCGGTCATGGGCAACATCGCCTATGCCGTCACCTCGCGCTGGCGGGCATGGCCGCGGGCAAAGGTCGCCGCGCAGGCGCAGCGCTTCATCGACCTCGTCAACTTGACCGGCTCCGAACACAAGAAGCCGGCGGAGCTGTCCGGCGGCATGAAGCAGCGCGTCGGCATCGCCCGCGCGCTCGCCATCGAGCCGAAAATCCTGCTCATGGACGAGCCTTTTTCGGCGCTAGACGCCCTGACGCGCGGCACCTTGCAGGACGAGGTGCGCGGCATCTGCACGGCGACCGACCAGACCGTCTTCATGATCACCCATGATGTCGACGAGGCCATCTATCTCGCCGACCGCATCCTCCTGATGAGCAACGGGCCGGGCGCGCGCATCGCCGAATGCGTCGTCAACGCCCTGCCGCGCGACCGCACCCGCGCCGACATGCACCGCCATCCGGCCTATTATCCTTTGCGCAACCACATCATGGATTTCCTGATCAGCCGGTCGAAGAGCTTCGCCGCCGACATGGCCGCCGATTACGACCCGCGCCATCCGCCCGTCGTCAAGCCGGGCATCCCCGAGCCGCAGCTTGCCCCCGCCCTGGTCGCCGAAGGAGGGCCGGCCCGGCGCAGCGGCGCACCCAGCTTTTGAGGCGCCCCGCGCCCCGCCCGAACCCGCATCAGCCAAAGGGAAGAACCCCATGAAACGCGAAGAACTCACCGAAAAAATCCTTGATGCCAAGCGCGACAAGGCGATGACCTGGAAGGAGATCGGCACCGCGATCGGCGGCTGCTCGCCGATCCTCATCACCGCCGCGCTGCTCGGCCAGATGAAGTTGACGCCGGAGCAGGCCGGCAAGGCCAAGGAGCTGTTCGGCCTCACCGAATCCGAGAGCCGGATGCTGACCGAGATCCCCTATCGCGGCTCGCTGCCGACCACGCCGCCGACCGATCCGCTGATCTACCGCTTCCACGAGCTGGTCTCCGTCTACGGCACCACCTGGAAGGCGCTGATCGAGGAGGAATTCGGCGACGGCATCATGTCCGCCATCGATTTCGACATGACCATGGAACGCCTCCCCGACGCCAAGGGCGACCGGGTGAAGCTGGTCATGTCGGGCAAGTTCCTGTCGTATAAATATTACGACTGAGGGCTACTCCTTCGTCCCGGACACTGCGCAGCAGTGAGCCGGGACCCAGTCATCGATCCGCGAACGCTGCGGCGAGAGGAAAGCCGAGTAGACCCCGGCTCGGCCGGGGCGATGCTGCGCCGCTTGCCGAATCATCACGATTTCTCCCAATTCGTGCCTAAGCTTGCGCGAAGAGGAGAACGCCCATGTCCAGCACCATCATCCCCTGCCTGCGCTATCGCGACTGCCCGCGCATGATCGACTGGCTCTGCGACACTTTCGGCTTTGAGCGGCATTTCGTCGTGCCGGCCGAGGATGGCGGCATCGCCCATGCGCAATTGACGCTCGGCGGCGGCATGATCATGCTCGGCTCGGTGAAGCCGCAGGAGCGGGACGGCGAATGGGGGCGGCTCATCAAGCAGCCGGCCGATATTGGCGGCGTCGAAACCCAAACGCCTTGCCTCGTCGTCTCCGATGTCGATGCGGTCTATGCCCGGGCGGTCGCGGCGGGCGCCGAAATCATCATCGACATCAAGGACCAGGATTACGGCAGCCGCGACTTCACCTGCCGTGACCCCGAGGGCCACATCTGGGTGATCGGGACCTATGACCCTTGGACCGCCCAAAATTAGCCTAGGGCGAGGTTGGGTAAATAAAACCTCGGCAGCGTCTCAAAATAAGAACTCGCGGTGGAAGTTTATCGGGCCGCATTGTCTCGGGAACCGCGCCGCGTCATATTGTTCATGTTTCCGATTATTCGCCCGATATTGAGCGAAGTCTCAACATTCGGCAAATGCCACGCTTCTCGGAAACCTTGCCGCAAGCACTTTGCTGATAAGACTCAGCCCGTGCATAACCAGGTGAGGTTTCGCGCATGCGTGGAAAGATCATATTGCCGCCGATGCTGGCGGCGGCTTTGGGCCTTATGTTCAGCGCCTGCCTCGCCTCGGCCGACCCGGGCGTCGATCCCGGCAAGATCGTTTTCGGACAGGCGGCCGCGCTCGAGGGCCAAGCCGCCGCGCTCGGCACCGGAATGCGCGACGGCCTGCTTGCCGCCTTCGGCGAGGCCAACCGGGCGGGCGGCGTTCATGGCCGCAAGCTCGAGCTGATCTCCCGCGACGATGGCTACGAGCCGCTGAAATCCATCGACGCCACCAAACAGCTCATCACGGACGACAAGGTCTTCGCCCTCGTCGGAGCCGTCGGCACGCCGACCTCGGCCGCGACCCAGCCGGTCGCCGACGATGCCCGCGTCCCATTCATCGGCGCGTTCACCGGCGCCGAATTCCTGCGCAACCCCTTCAAGCCCAATGTCGTCAATATCCGCGCCTCCTACTATCAGGAGACCGAGGAGATGATCGAGCGGCTGACCCGTGACCGCCGCATCACCCGCGTCGCCATCCTGTTCCAGGACGACAGTTTTGGCCGCGCCGGCCTTGCCGGGACGCGCCGGGCGCTGGAGAAGCGGCAAATGTCGCTGGTCTCCGAAGGCACGTTCGAGCGCAATTCGGTCGCCGTGCGCGGCGCCATGCTGACCATCCGCAAGGGCAATCCGGAAGCGGTCATCATGATCGGCCCCTACCGGCCCTGCGCCGAATTCATCAAGCTGGCCAGGGACGTGAATTTCAACCCGCTCTTCGTCAACATCTCCTTTGTCGGCTCGAACGCCTTCGCCAAGGAACTCGGCGAGGCGGGCGCCGGGGTGGTGGTGACCCAGGTCGTGCCCTTTCCCGAAGACAGCTCCCTGCCGCTGGTCGCCCGCTACCGGGCCGCCCTGGAGGGCCTGCTGCCCGGCGCAGAGCCCGGCTTCGTCTCGCTCGAGGGCTACATGGTCGGCCGGCTGCTGATCGCCGCGCTGGAGAAAATGCCCGGCGAGCCGTCGCGGCAAGGGCTGCTCGACACCATCCATAGCGAGAGCTTCGACCTTGGCGGCGTCACGCTGCACTATGGCAAGGACGACAATCAGGGCATGGATCACGTCTATCTGACGGAGATCCAGGGCGATGGCAGCATCAAGCCCATCGCGACGCTCCGTCTTGCCGGAGGCTGAGTTTGCCGGCCGAGGGCGCCGCTCGCCGAATCCCCCGCAAAATCTGGGCCAATCCGCCGGCAAGTGACACAAAAACATACAATTGACGAAATCCGAAAATAGGGCATTTGATAGGGGTCGTGGCAGAACTGGCCGGGGCGTCTCCGGTGGCGTGAGCTTGCTGGGGGCAAGGGGCGCCGCCTTTATCGAATTGCGATTGCCGGGCAGAGTCGTGAGTTGATCAAGGATTAGTCATGGACGCGAGACGCGTGGGCCGTCGCAGTATCTCTTTTACCGCCGCCATCGCGGCCCTCATGCTGGTGGCGACGAGCGCGTCAGGCGGCGAGGTCGCCGCAAAAAGCGGCGCCCGGAAGGTGACGGCGGAATATTCCATCGGCTTCAACGGCATGGGCATCGGCACCTTCAAATTGTGGTCCGATCTCAACAACACCGAATATAGCCTCAAGGGTCGCGCCACGATCAGCGTGCTCGCGGGCATCCTGTTCGAATGGCGGGGCGATACCGCATCGAGCGGGCAGGTGATGGCAAAGCTGCCGCGCCCCTATGCCTATTCCTTCGGCTACCGGACCAGCGACCGCGGCGAAAACATCAATATCCGCTTCGCCAACAATATCGTCGAGGAAATCGCCGTCACGCCGCCGCAGCGGCAGGCGCCGGGGCGCGTGCCGATCATGCGCAAGCACATGCAGAACGTCGTCGACCCGCTGAGCGCGCTGGTCATGCTGACCAACATCGGCAGCAACCATACCGGCAGCGAGGTGTGCAGCCGCCGCATTCCGATTTTCGACGGCAAGGCCCGCTACGACCTGAAGCTGACCTATAAAGCCACCAAACCCGTGACGACGCCCTATGGCTATACGGGCCCCGCCTACGTCTGTAAGGTGAAGTTCCTGCCGATCGCCGGTCACCGGCGCGGCGACGACGAGAATGATTTCGCGGCCAAGAACGAGGGCATGGAGCTTTGGATGGTTCCGCTCGCCCAGGCGGATCTTTACGTACCATATTACATTTATGTTCCGACGCCGGTCGGCAGCGCGACGCTGACGTCCTCAAGCATCGAGGTCGAAACCTCCAGGGAGGCCGGTTCCGCGCTGATTCGGTGATCGGCGCAAGAACGGGCGTGAACAAAGGGCGAAAGCCGTGCCTCGTGCGATTCGTACATGAGTCGTTCATGATATTTTCCCGATGGTGCTGGACCGTTTTGCAGGGCGCCGGCCGTCCCATGGCCGCACAGTCCGCAAAACCCGGTTTCAAGGCTGGCCAAACCGGCCGTCATTATGCTCTATACCGCCGGAGCAACCATCAGTTGCGCTTGTCCTGTTCACGCGCGTTCAGCCTTTAAGGAATTGCCGTAATGACCGAGATCGCTTCCGCTTCCGCCTCGCGCCGGACTGCCCTTGGGCATTCCGTGATCGCGGTCCTGGGGCCGACGAATACCGGTAAGACCCATCTTGCGATCGAACGGATGCTCGGCCATGAGAGCGGGCTGATCGGCCTGCCGCTCCGCCTGCTCGCGCGCGAGGTCTACGACAAGGTCGTCGCCCGCGCCGGCGAGGCCAATGTCGCGCTGATCACCGGCGAGGAAAAAATCAAGCCGGAGCGCCCGCGCTACTGGATCTGCACCGTCGAGGCGATGCCGCGCGAGATCGAAGTGGATTTCCTCGCCATTGACGAGATCCAGCTCTGCGCCGATCCCGAGCGCGGCCATGTCTTCACCGAGCGGCTGTTTTCCGCGCGCGGCCAGAGCGAGACTTTGCTCCTCGGCGCCGCGACCATGGAAGGCGCGATCCGCGACCTGCTGCCGGGCGCCAATTTCGTCACCCGCCACCGGCTGTCGAAGCTGACCTATGCCGGCCAGAAGAAGATCACGCGGCTGCCGCGCCGCTCGGCCATCGTCGCTTTCTCGGCGAATGAGGTTTATGCCGTCGCCGAGCTGATCCGGCGTCAGCGCGGCGGCGCGGCGGTCGTGCTCGGCGGCCTCAGCCCGCGCACGCGCAATGCGCAAGTGGCGCTGTACCAGTCCGGCGATGTCGATTTCCTCGTCGCCACCGACGCCATCGGCATGGGGCTCAATCTCGATCTCGATCACGTCGCCTTCGCCGGCACCCGCAAGTTCGACGGCCGCAATCACCGCGAGCTGGCGCCGGGCGAACTCGGCCAGATCGCCGGCCGCGCCGGCCGCCATCTGAATGACGGCTCTTTCGGCGTCACCGGCGATGTCGAGCCCTTCAGCTCTGAAATCATCAGCCGGCTGGAAAACCACGAGTTCGAGCCGGTCAAGATCCTGCAATGGCGCAATCACGCGCTCGAATTCGGCTCCATCGACCGCCTCAAGGACAGCCTTCGCGAGACGCCGACCTCGGCCCGCCTCGCCCGTGCCCGCAACGCCGACGACGTGCAGGCGCTCGACGCGCTGAGCGCCGATACCGCCATCGCCGACATGGCCCGCTCGCCGGCCGCGATCAAGTTGCTCTGGGAAGTCTGCCAGATCCCGGATTACCGCAAGATCTCAGCCGCCAACCACGCCGATCTCGCCGCCAGCCTCTATAAATATCTGATGAGCGACGAGGGCGTCATCCCCGAGGACTGGTTCGCGGGGCAGGTCGCGCTCGCCGACCGCACCGATGGCGATATCGACACGCTGTCCAACCGCATCGCCCATATCCGCACCTGGACCTTCGTTTCCAACCGCGCCGGCTGGCTCGCCGACAGCGAGGGCTGGCGCGAACGCACCCGCGCCATCGAGGACACGCTGTCCGACGCGCTGCACGATCTTTTGACCCAGCGCTTCGTCGACCGCCGCACCAGCGTGCTGATGAAGAGCATGCGGGACAAGGATGCACTCTATGCCGATATCGAGCAAAGCGGGCAGATCTTTGTCGAGAAGCACTATGTCGGCAAGCTAGAGGGCTTCCGCTTCACGCCGGACACGGCGGCGGCGGGCATTCACGGCAAGGCCGCGCGCCACGCTGCGGCAAAGGTCCTGGCGCAGGAGCTGAGCGAGCGCGCCGACCGCCTCTGCGAGGCCAAGGACGCCGCCTTCACGCTTGCGCGCAATGGCGCGGTGATGTGGGAGAAGCAGGAGATCGGCCGCCTGGAGGCAGGAGCGGAGCCGCTGAAGCCCGTTTTCGGCCTGATCGCCGATGAGCACCTGACCCCGCAGGACAAGGAGCGGGTGGTCAAGCGGGTCGAGACCTGGCTTGCCGCGCTGATCGAATTGCGCCTGAAGCCCCTGCTCGATCTGTCGCGCGCGCCCGATCTCACCGGCCTCGCACGTGGCATCGGCTTCCAGCTCGTCGAGAATTTCGGCATCCTGCCGCGCGAGACCATCGCCGAGGACATTCGCTCGCTCGACCAGCAGGCACGCGCGGAGCTGCGCAAATTCGGCGTCCGCTTCGGCGCCTATAACATCTACTTCCCGCTGCTGCTGAAGCCGGCCGCTGCCGATATGCTGCTGCTGCTCTGGGCGCTGAAGAACGGCGCTTCCGCCGGCATCGACGTTTCCAACCTGCCCGAGCCGCCACGCCAGGGCCTGACTTCGGTGGCCGTCGACAAGGCGCTGCCGGATGTGTTCTACCGCGCCGCCGGTTTCCATGTCTGCGGGCCGCGCGCGATCCGCGTCGACATGCTGGAGCGACTCGCCGACCTGATCCGCCCGCTGACGAGCTGGAAGCCCTCGCTGGCGCGGCCCGAGCCGCCTGCGGGGGCCGTCGGCCGTGGCGGCTTCAAAGTGCAGCCGGAGATGCTGTCGATCATCGGCTGCTCGGCCGAGGAGATGGGCAACGTCTTGTTCGTGCTCGGCTTCCGCAAGGAGCGCCGTCAGGTTCAGCCGAAGCCGGTCGAGGTCGCCGCCGCGCCCGAGGTGAAGATCGAAGGCGTCGAGGCCGTCGCCGAGGCGTCGGCGGAGGCTGCTGTCGAACCGGCGAACGGCGTTCACACCGAGGCCGCCGAGTCCGCTGAGGCAATTGCTGCTGAGCCCGCGCCCATTGAGCCCGAAGCCGAGGCAAGCGAACCCTCTGTTGCCGAAGCCGTCGAGCCCATGGCGACTGCGCCCATAGCCTCGGATGCGGATGAGGTCGCCCCGGCGGAGCCAGTCGCCGCCGAAAGCGTCGAGGCGGTTGCCGCGGAGCCTGCTGCCGCCGAGTCTTCAGACGCTGCCGCAACCCCGGCCGAGCCCGAATTCGAGGAAATCTGGCGTCCCCGCCGGCGTGTCCAGAATGACGAGCGGCGTCAGTCGCACCGCAAGCCGGAAGGCAACCGCGAGCGCCGTCCGCAGCAGCAGGCCGCCAATGCCCCGGCCGCCGACCGTCCCGCCGTTGCAGCGGCCAAGCCCGAGGGCCGTCCCGACCGGCCGCCCCGGCGTGATCGTGACCGCGAGCGCGACAAGCCGCGTGACGATCGCCGCCGCGGCGAGTGGCGCGGTGGTCCCAAGGGTGGCGGAGGCGGGCGTCCGGATCATGCGGTGAAGTCGGCCGCCCCAGCGAAACGCCAGAAGGAGGCGGTCGCCGACCCGGATTCGCCCTTCGCCGCTCTGTTGCAGCTCAAGGAGCGCATGGCGCGCGCTTCGCAGGACCAAGCCTGAGGCGATGGCGAGCCAAGGCGATGCCAGGGAGACGCAACGCCTCGACAAATGGCTCTGGCATGCGCGCATCGTCAAAACCCGCTCGCTCGCGGCGGATCTCGTCGCGCAAGGCAAGTTCCGCATCAACCGCGAGAAGGTGGTAAAGCCCGCCTCTCCGGTGAAATGCGGCGATGTCATCACGGCGGCGGTGTTCGGCCGCGTGCGCATCCTGCAGATCACCGGCTTCAGCCCGCGCCGCTGCCCACCCTCGGAAGCGCAGAAGCTCTATCTCGATCTGACGCCGCCGAGCGCCCCCGCCCCGGCGCAGACGCCCTGATTTGGGGGCGGCCTCCCAAGCAATCCGATATTCTGAATAAGGTCAGCAGATTTTCTTGGTTCACCGCCGTGATCTCGCCGCATAATCTCGGCCGGATTTAATGGAGGAAATCCGCATGTCCACGCGCCTGACCCGCCGCGCTTTCGTCGCCGCGCTCGCCATCGGCCTCGCCGCCGCGCCCGCTTTCGCCGCCGATGCGCCGAAGGAAATCCGCATCGACTGGGCGACCTACAATCCGGTGTCGCTGGTGCTGAAGGAGCGCGGCATCCTCGAGAAGGAATTCGAGAAGGACGGCATCGCCATCCGCTGGGTGCAGTCGGCCGGCTCGAACAAAGCGCTGGAATTCCTCAATGCCTCATCGCTCGATTTCGGCTCGACAGCCGGCGCCGCCGCGCTGCTCGGCAGGATCAACGGCAATCCGATCAAATCCATCTATGTCTATTCCCGCCCCGAATGGACCGCCCTCGTCACCCGCCCCGATACCGGCATCACCAAGGTCGCCGACCTGAAGGGCAAGCGCATCGCCGCGACGCGCGGCACCGACCCGCACATCTTCCTCATCCGCGCGCTGCAAGAGGTCGGCCTGACCGAGAAGGACGTCACCATCGTCCTGCTGCAGCACGCCGACGGCAAGGCCGCGCTGCTGCGCAAGGATGTCGATGCCTGGGCCGGGCTCGACCCGATCATGGCCTCCGCCGAGGTCGAGGACGGCGCAAAGCTGTTCTTCCGCAAGCCCGAGGCCAACACCTGGGGCATCCTGAACGTGCGCGAAGCCTTCGCCGCCGATCATCCTGAACTGGTCAAGCGCGTCATCGCGGGCTATGAAACCGCCCGGCAATGGGCGCTCGCCAATCCGGACGAGGTGAAGCGCTATCTCGTCGCCGCGACGAAGCTTCCCGAAGCCGTCATCGCCAAGCAGCTTTCCGAACGCACCGAGCTGACGCATTCTAATATCGGCGCGGCGCAGGTGGACTCGATCACCGCCGCAGGGATCGCATTGCAGCAGGCCGGCGTTATCAAGCCGGATGTCGATGTGAAGGCCATCGTCTCGGCGCTGGTCGACACCAGCTTCGCGACGGCCTCGCGCTAATCCTTGCCCTGTCCGGCTCGCTGCCGGCGCGGGGACACGCAGCCGCATTTGTCCCCCGCAGGCGCGGGGGCCTTGCCTTACGGGAATGCTCGAGCCGATGAGCAATGTCGATCAAGTCCTGCCCGCCCCACCAGAGGCTATCGCTCCGCCCACCCGGCCCGAAAGGACCGGGTGGCGTTTTTCCTGGGCGCTCGGTCTTCTGCTTCCGGTGGCCGTCGGCCTCGGCTGGGAGCTGCTGGTCCATTTCGGGCTGGTGAACGGCCGGCTGGTGCCGCCGCCCTCGCGCATCTTCCTGGCGCTGAACGAGCTGTGGCAGTCGGGCGAACTCTCCCGCCACCTGCTGGCGACCTCCGCGCGCGTCGCTGCCGGTTTCGCCATCGGCGTCGCGGCGGGAACGCTGGTCGCCGTCGTCACCGGCTATTCGGCGCTGATGCGCCGCCTGATCGACCCGACCCTCCAGGGCCTGCGCGCCGTGCCCTCCATCGCCTGGGTGCCGCTGTTCATCCTCTGGCTCGGCATCTTCGAGGAGTCGAAGATCACGCTGATCGCGGTCGGCGTGTTCTTTCCGGTCTATCTCGGCACGCTCGGCGCGATCCTCTCCATCGACCGCAAGATCGTCGAAGTCGGCCGCGTCTTCCGGCTCTCGGCCCTCGGCCTCGTCCGCCGCATCCTGCTGCCGGCGATCCTGCCCGCCTATGTGCTCGCCTTGCGCGGGGGCCTTGGCCTTGGCTGGATGTTCGTCGTCGCCGCCGAATTCATGGGCGCCTCGGAAGGGCTCGGCTATCTGCTGGTCGATGGCCAGCAGCTCGGCAAGCCGGACCAGATCGTCGCCGCGATCCTCGCCTTCGCCGTGCTCGGCAAGCTCAGCGACAGCCTGCTGGTCGCGCTGACCGCGCCGTTCCTGCGCTGGGTCGACGTCTATGCCGGCGGGCGGTAGGGGAGGGGACATGCTGCAGATCGAACGCCTCGGCAAAACCTACCCCAACGGCACCGTCGCGCTGGACGGCCTGTCGCTGAGCGTCGACGCCGGCGAGATCGTCGCCGTGATCGGCGGCTCGGGCTGCGGCAAGAGCACCTTGCTGCGCCTGCTCTCCGGCCTCGACCATGCGACGCGCGGCACCGTCGGCGTCGACGGCGTCACCATCACCGAGCCGCACCCCGCCGTCGGCATCGTGTTCCAGGAGCCGCGCCTCTTGCCCTGGCTCACCGTCGCGGGCAATGTCGGCTTCGGCCTCGAGGAGCTTCCCGCCGAAGAGCGCGAGCGGCGCGTGCAGGAGGCGCTCGCCCGCGTCGGCCTTGCCGACTATGCCGGGCGCTGGCCGCGCGAATTGTCCGGCGGCCAGGGCCAGCGCGTCGCCATCGCCCGCGCCCTGGTGCCGCGCCCCGCCGTGCTGCTGCTCGACGAGCCCTTCTCCGCGCTCGACGCCTTCACCCGCGAGGAGCTGCAGGACCATCTGCTCGACCTTTGGGCCGACCACCGCCCGACCCTGGTCCTCGTCACCCACGACATCGAGGAGGCGCTGGTGCTCGCCTCGCGCATCGTGGTGATGCGCCCCAACCCCGGCCGGATCGCCGATATTTTCGACATCGATTTGCCCCGCCCGCGCGACCGCCTCTCGCCCGATTTCGAGAGCGAAAAGCGCCGCGTCCTGCGCGCGCTCAATGCGACGCTGGTGCGCCACAGGCCGCGCGCGGCGGAGTAGCCGTTGAGGAAGCGGCGGGTAGCGGCCTTGTACTCACCCGCTCCCAGTGCAGCCTCTTAGCCTGAGCATATGGCAATGCCTCTCCCTCCCGTCGTCCCGGACGCCGCGAAGCGGTGAGCCGGGACCCAATCATCTGTCCGCGAATGCTGCGGCGAGAGGATATGCGAGTGGGCCCCGGCTCTGACGGCCGGGGCGACGGGAGAGTTTCGTATTTGCAGCCGTTTCTGCCACCCCGTCGGTGTTGACGCGGTCGCCCTGATGATTATCATCGGCGGCGCTTGGCGCGGGCGCGAAAAACCCTATCGCTCGGCGCGCGAAAGCGATATGAAACAGCGCTTCGGCTAGCCTTGCGGGCGTGGCGGAATCGGTAGACGCGCCGGACTCAAAATCCGGTTCTGGTGACAGAGTGTCGGTTCGAGTCCGACCGCCCGCACCACCTCCCTCATCGCACCAAATCGGACGGCGCGACCAAGCTCTGCAAGAGCTCACCCGCCTCCGCTTGTGTGTCAGCCGGCCCCGACGGCGCGGGCGTCGCTTGCGCGCATTCCGCAGCACGCAAATCCTCGGACTGCGCCTGTCCACTGCCGGGCGGCACCGGTACAATTTGCGACACGCCGCATCGCCCTGGCCGCCGCGCCGGGGCGATGCGCACTTGAGGTGCGGCCCGTCCGATGCTACCAAACAGACGACATGTTTTGAGGGTCGGGGGACCGCCATCATGGCTTTCCGGACGCGGCGTTGACCGGATTTTCACCGGTCTGTGCGCCTCTAGCGCCCATCCGCCAGTGCTCGGAGCGCGCGTGAACCGTCCGGCGAAGAGGATCGATGTGGGAATGACGCCTTACCGCCGCCTGTTCCTGGCCGCTCTTGCCGGGATGTTTTTGAGTTCCTCGCCCGCCAGCGCCCAGGGCGGCGGGCCGGCCATGGTGATCGAGCCGGCCTCCGGCCTCGTGATCTACGCCGAAGAGGCCGACCGGCCCTGGCATCCGGCCTCGCTCACCAAGCTGATGACGGCCTATATCACCTTCGAGGCCCTGCGCGACGGCAAGCTGTCGCTGGAGGACAAGATCACCTGCTCGGAGCACGCGCTGAGCCAGCCGCCGAGCAAGATCGGCCTGCCGGTCGGCGGCCAGATGACCGTCGACCTGGCGCTGAAGGCGCTGATTGTCAAATCCGCCAATGACGTCGCGGTGATGCTGGCCGAGCGCATCGCCGGCAGCGAAGAGGCGTTCGTCGAGCGCATGAACCAGACCGCCAAGCGGCTCGGCATGTCGCAGACACATTTCTTCAACGCCAACGGCCTGCCGAACGACCAGCAGGTGACGACGGCGCGCGACATGGCCACTTTGGGCCGCGCGCTGCTGGCCGAATTCCCGCAGCATGAATCGCTCTATTCGCTGCCCTCCTTCAAGGTCGGCAAGCGGACGCTGCGCTCGCATAACAGCCTGCTCAAGGTGTTCGAAGGCGCCGACGGCATGAAGACCGGCTTCATCTGCGCCTCCGGCTATAATGTCGTGGCGAGCGCCAAGCGCGGCGACCGGCGCATTCTTGCAGTGGTGCTCGGCGCGGAGTCGAGCGGGGCACGCACGGCGCGGGCGGCGCAGCTCATCCAGCACGGTTTTGACAATTACCAGTGGAAGACGATGTTCTCCACCCGGCTCGACCAGATCGCCCTCGACGCCAGCGCCAGCGAGGCCCCCGGCGACCTGCGGCCCATCGTGTGCAAGCCGCGCCCCGTCCGCGTCCGCAAGAAGGCGCGCGTCAAGGCCAAGCCCGGCCAGCCGGCCGCAAAGCAGCCCGCCGCCAAGCCGCAGCAGCCGAAGACCTGAAGCCGCCAGACCGGCTGCCAATTCCCTCGCCGTGCGAGAGCTTCGCTTGGCGTGGTCCTCTCCTCCGTCGTCCCGGGCGGCCGTCAGCCAGACAGTGATCCGCTTGCCGTTCCCGATCCGCAAGCGCGGTGCCCGCCGAGAGGCGAGTAGGCCCCGGCTCTGACGGCCGGGGCGACGACCTTACATTGCGGTAGTTTGCGGGTTTCCGCGGCGAGTGGCAGAAGCCCGGACGCAGCGTCCTCAGGCGGGGGCTCACCAACGAGCGACGCGCTTCGGTCTCGCTTGAACGATACGCGTTCGCGGTCTGCCTTGCGCCCGTTTCCGATCGCGCCTTTTACTGCCGGATCGAGGAGACCTGATTGTTCGGCACGGGGGCGCTCAGCACCAGGGTCCAAAAAGTCTTGAACTGGGTGTTGGGGCTGTAGACCATCGCGATGCCGATCTCCTCGGCGTCGGGCAGCAGCAGGTTCGCATTGTGGTCACGGCTGTCCTGCCAGCCCTTGAAGACTTCGGCGATCGAGTGCTGCCCTGTCCCGACATTCTCCGCCGTCACCTTGGCGACATAGCCGGTGCGGCGGACGCGGTCCCAGGTGTCGGAGCCGTCGGAGCCGTAATGGGAAATGCGGTCGCCCTTGGACAGGTCGGTCGAGTGCTTATAGGCCGCCTCGGAGAGCTTGGCGTTGAGGCGCACCGGGCGCAGGCCCTTCTGGGCGCGATAGTCGTTGACCAGTTGCAGCGCCTGGGCGGGCGTGAATTGGGCAAGGTCCTGATCGGCGGGCGCGCTGGCCTTCGAGGCGGAACCGCCGCCGAAGCCGAGGCCGGATTTCATCGAATCCCAGACGCCGGCGACGGAGCTGCCGATACCGGCCTGCTGGGTCTTCTGCGGCTCGGGCTGAGCGGCGGGCTTGGCCGGTTCTTCATCGGTGTTGAGCGAAGCAAACAGCGACGAGGGGGGAGAAATCGAGCATGCCGAAAGCGAGGCGGCAAGCAGTGCCAAGGCGAGAATACGAACCATCAACTCCTCCTCACGGCAGCGATGAGGCGATTGCTCCCAAGCATCTCGCAACTTCAACACCGGCGTTAGGCGATTGCCGTTATGGTTACATTCGACCCTGGGATTTCCCCGAGGATCGCCCCCGAACCATATCGCAGCATGCTTAAGCGGACCCTGTCTTCTTGCGTGCAACCAACACGCATCCGGTCGAGTTAAGCCCAACTGCGGCCGACAAAAACCTCCCTCACCACCCAGGGCAATGTCCGGGAGAATATTGACCGGAGTATGGCCTAGGCCATCCGGCTATTTATTTTGGTCGGCCAGCCGGTTCAGTTGCGACTGAATCGAGGCGAGCTGTGTCTTCAGCTCCGAAATTTCCTCGGCCTGTTCGCGTGAAGCGGACTCTTTTTTTTCCGGGGCGGCCGCCGTGGGCATCAGCGGCTGGAAGCTGGTGAACGGCGCGAACATGTTCAGCGCGCGCTCGAAGATCGCCAGATTCTTCCGGGTCTGCTCCTGCATCGCCTCGACGGCGGCGCTGCCGAACGTGTTGGCGAATTGGTGCCGGTATTTTTCCTGCTCGCGGGTCAGCGTGTCGAGGCTGTATTCCAGATAGCTCGGCACCAG
The DNA here is from genome assembly GCF_002198715.1 of Rhodomicrobium sp. R_RK_3. Taxonomy (GTDB): domain Bacteria; phylum Pseudomonadota; class Alphaproteobacteria; order Rhizobiales; family Rhodomicrobiaceae; genus R-RK-3. The sequence continues at coordinate 20,088 of NZ_MWLK01000025.1, forward strand.
CCGTTCCATCGAATTGCCGTAGAAGCGGATGAGCTGTCGCAGGAAGCCGATCGGCAGCAGATTCTGGTTGCCCTTGCTTTCCTGCTCGACGATGATCTGCGTCAGGACCGAGTGCGTCAGATCTTCGCCTGTGCGGGCATCGTAAACGACGAAATCGCGCTCCGAGCGCACCATGCCGGCAAGGTCGTCCAGCGTCACATAGGTGCTCGTATCGGTATTGTACAAACGGCGATTGGCGTATTTCTTGATGACGATGGATGGCCGCTCGGGCTGGGCTTCCGCTTCGCGGTGGCCAGGGCTCTCGGAAAATCCATTGGCATATGACTGAGATTTCTCTGACATATCATTCATTCCTGCCGCCGGATGGTTGCACCGCACCAACGAGTAGCATGAGATTTGTGCAAAGCACTAGGGCTTTCGCAGTCTTTAGGGCGTCATCGGACCGATTGCGTCGATATTTGGTAGTTTAACGGAAAGCTTGTATCGCTTTTCACCATTAGGCACCATTTAACGATAAAAATCCAATCGGGAGCTGAGAACGGGTCAATCGACAGCGTTCGGGGCCAACAGAGGAGACCAATCTCGATGAGCAATCAAGAGGCAATCGTCATCGCGGCGGGCGCGCGCACACCCGTCGGCGCCTTCAACGGCTCCCTCGCCAATGTCCCGGCGCACGAGCTGGGGCGGACGGTGATCGTCGAGTTGATGAACCGCGCCAAGATCGACCCGAGCGCGGTTTCGGAAGTCATCCTCGGACAGGTGCTGACGGCGGCGCAGGGGCAGAATCCGGCACGGCAGGCCTCGATCAATGCCGGTCTGCCGATCGAGACGCCGGCCTGGCTCGTCAACATGGTTTGCGGCTCGGGGCTGCGCTCGGTGGCGCTCGGCTATCAGGCGATCAAGAACGGCGATTCCAGCATCGTCATCGCCGGCGGCCAGGAAAGCATGAGCCTGTCGCCGCATGCGTCCTATATCCGCCAGGGCCAGAAGATGGGCAATCTGGAAATGGTCGACACCATGATCAAGGACGGCCTCTGGGACGCCTTCAACGGCTATCACATGGGCACGACGGCGGAGAACGTCGCCCGCCAGTGGCAGATCACCCGCGAAGACCAGGACCGTTTCGCGCTCGGCTCGCAGAACAAGGCCGAGGCGGCCAAGAAGGCGGGCAAGTTCAAGGACGAGATCGTCTCCGTCACCATCAAGGGCCGCAAGGGCGACGTCATCTTCTCCGAGGACGAATATATCCGCGACGGCGCCAAGCTCGAGGACATGAGCAAGCTGCGCCCGGCCTTCGATCCGAAAGAGGGCACGGTTACGGCGGCCAATGCCAGCGGGCTGAATGACGGCGCGGCGGGCGTGGTGTTGATGACGGCCTCCGAAGCCGAACGCCGGGGCCTCGAACCGCTCGCCCGCATCGTCTCCTGGGCGCAGGCGGGCGTCGATCCCTCCATCATGGGCACCGGCCCGATCCCGGCCTCGAAGAAGGCGCTTGAGAAGGCCGGCTGGTCGGCGGGCGAGCTCGACCTGATCGAAGCCAATGAAGCCTTCGCGGCGCAGGCCTGCGCGGTCAACAAGGGCATCGGCTGGGACCCGGACAAGGTCAATGTCAATGGCGGCGCCATCGCCATCGGCCATCCGATCGGCGCCTCGGGCGCCCGCGTGCTGATTACGCTGCTGCATGAGATGAAGAAGCGCGACGCCAAGAAAGGTCTCGCAACGCTCTGCATCGGCGGCGGCATGGGCATCGCCATGTGCGTGGCTCGCGACTGAGACTTTCGCGGACCCAATTCTGTCGTAAAAGCGCCCTGGTTTTTGCCGGGGCGTTTTTATAATTCGTGATAGAGTTGGCGTTACTGGGGAGAGCTTCGAGGGAGCGAGAGATGGGGGCAAGCATCGGCAGCCGCATCCCGGCGGCGACGTTCAACATCATGACGAAGACCGGTCCGGCGGAAATCACCACCGAGGACGTCTTCCGCGACCGCAGCGTGGTGCTGTTCGCCGTGCCCGGCGCTTTCACGCCGCCTTGCCATTTCCTTCACATTCCCGGCTACTTGGAGGAGTATGAGACCTTCCGCAATGCCGGCGTCGACACCGTCGCCTGCACCGCGGTCAACGACGCGTTCGTGCTCGACGTCTGGGCCGACGCAACCGACGCCAAGGGCAAGCTGGTGTTTCTCGCCGACGGCAACGCGGACTTCGTCACCGCCATGGGCATGCGGCTCGACGCCCGGGCGCTGGGCCTCGGCATCCGCTCGCGCCGCTATGCGCTGTGGGCGCAGGACGGGATCATCCGGGCGCTGAATGTCGAGGAAGACCCGACCGTCGCCGAAATGTCGAGCGCCCATATGATGCTTAAACTTTTCAGCGAGTGGAACGCCAGTGCATGAGGGTGCCCGCGAGGGCCGTTTCGGCGTCAAAGCAGTTGCCTGTGGCGGCCGAATCGGGGCGCTGAACAAAGATGATACTAAGGAGATATTGGCATGCCGAAGGTCGCAGTTGTAACGGGCGGGACGCGTGGCATCGGTTACGCGATCTCGATCGCCTTGAAGGATCGGGGCTTTCGCGTTGCGGCCAATTACGCCGGCAATGACAATGCGGCCCAGCAATTCCAGGCCGAGACGGGCATCCCCGTCTACCGCTGGGACGTCGGCGATTACGAAGCCTGCGCCACCGGCCTGAAGCGGGTCGCCAGCGACCTCGGCCCGATCGATGTGGTGGTGAACAATGCCGGCATCACCAAGGATGCCATGCTGCACAAGATGACGCCGGAGATGTGGAACGAGGTCATCCGCATCGATCTGGGCTCCATGTTCAACATGACCCAGCCCGTCATCGAGGGGATGCGCAACCGCAATTGGGGCCGCATCATCAACATCACCTCGATCAACGGCCAGAAAGGCCAGATGGGGCAGACCAACTATTCGGCGGCCAAGGCGGGCGTCATCGGCTTCACCAAGGCGCTGGCGATGGAGACGGCGAAGAAGGGCGTCACCGTCAACTGCGTCGCGCCGGGCTATATCGACACCGAGATGGTGCAGGCGGTGCCGGAGAAGGTGCTGGAGAGCATCGTCGCGCAGATCCCGGTCGGCCGGCTCGGCACCTGCACCGAGATCGCGCGCTGCGTCACCTTCCTCGCCAGCGATGAGGCCGGCTTCATCACCGGCTCGACGCTGACGGCCAATGGCGGCCAGTATATTGCGGGCTGAGCCGATTTCCGGCAGAACAGGCGCCTGACCCTAGCCAGGCGCGCGTTCTTCCCGGATTTTCGATGCGGAATTCTTCGGCACAGTCTTGCGAGTTTCCCCGCGCCATCGGGCGGAGCGCGGCATGAGCCGCCGTACCGCCGCGACGCTGCTCGGCCTGCTCGCCGTGCTGCTCTGGGCGACGCTGGCACCGATGACGGTGCTGACGTCGGGCGTGCCGCCCTTGCAACTGGTGGCGACGAGCTTTTCCATCGGCGCGCTGATCGGTCTCGCCTATCTGATCGCGCGCCCCGATGCCCGGGCCGAACTGCGTCAGGTGACCTGGGCCTCGACGCTGCTCGGCGTCGGCGGGCTCTTGGGCTTCCATTTCTTCTACTTCCTCTCGCTGACCCTGGCGCCGCCGCTCGAAGCCAATCTGGTGAACTATCTCTGGCCCTTGCTGATCGTGCTGTTCTCCGCCTTGCTGCCGAATGCCGATGGACGGCTGCGCGCGCATCACCTGATCGGCGCGCTCGCCGCCTTCGCGGGCGCTCTGCTCGCCATCACCACGGGCGCCGCGCTGCCGACGCTGAATTCAGGCGCGCTGGCGGGCTACGGCGTCGCGCTGCTCTCGGCGCTGACCTGGGCGGGCTATTCCGTGCTGTCGCGGCTTTTCGCGGCCGTGCCGAGCAGCGCGGTGACGCTCTATTGCGCGGTCACTGCGGCGGCGGCGGCGCTGGCTCACTTCGCCTTCGAGCCGACGACGTGGCCGCTGAGCCCGGTGCAGGCTGTCGCCATCATCGCCTTGGGCCTCGGTCCGGTCGGCCTTGCCTTTTATGTCTGGGATCATGGGTGCAAGCATGGCGACCTGCGCGTACTCGGCGCCTCGGCCTATTTCGCGCCGCTGCTCTCGACGGTGCTGCTGGTCGCCTTCGGGCTAGCGGAGGGGAGTCCGGTCTTGTGGCTGGCGGCGGCAGCGATCACCGGCGGTGCGCTGCTCGCCTCCAAGGACATGCTGTACTCACGCCGCCAAATGCTGGCGTCGGACGTCTAGCTTTCGGGGCTCCGACACGGACCCCAATGTCATCCCCGCGAAAGCGGGTATCCAGTCCTTTCGGAGTTCACTGGTGTGCTCTGCCTGCGAGTTACCGCTGTGGCGTACTGGATTCCGATCTTGGCGGGAATGACGAGGGAAGCGCCGTCGGTCACGCCCCGCTCTTCACGCAGCTCTTCTCCAGCGCTTCCCACGCCTCAAAATACTTCTTCCCGTCATCCGAACTGGGATCGATGTCGACATCCAGCGAGGTGACCTTGTCGAAATCGTCGCCGAGCGCATCGGACTTCGCCGCGGCTTCGCTGTTCAGCGCCTTGGCCTGAGCCTGGTCCTTCTTCTCGATCGCCGCATCGGCCTTGATCAGCAGCGCCTGCATTTCGCAATAGGCTTTCAGCTTGGCATCGTCCTTCTGGATCTGGGCGAGCACGGTCGTTGCCGCGGCGAGATTGGCGTCGTCCGCGATGGCGGGGGTGGCGAAAGCGGCGAGGATGGCGGTGGTGATCAATGCTCTCATAGGTCTCTCCAAAGTCTGGCATCGCGGCTCCGGGTCCGCGCGGGCGATGGCGTCTCGGCCGGGCCGATTCGCGCTTCACCCCTTATGGCCTAGGGCGTCTGAGCGGCCGATGAATGGCAGTTTCGGGATTTTTTCAGCTTGGCAATGGCCGGTACGGCGCTTAAGCAATGTCATTTACGGATGAAGGCCGCCATGAAGACGCAAGAACCTCGCACCATCTATCTGAAGGATTACCGCCCGGCGCCCTATCTGATCGATGAGACCGCGCTCGACATCAAGCTGCAGCCGAACGCGGCGGAGGTTGCGTCGCGCCTGTCCATGCGTCCGAACCCGGCCTATGGCGGCAAGCCGGGTCCGTTGGTGCTGGACGGCGAGAAGCTGAAGCTCCTCAGCGTCGCGATCGACGGCAAGGCGCTGCCCGAAAGCGCTTACGAGGTAAGGGATGCGGGCCTTGCCATCACCAGCCCGCCGGACGAGCCTTTCATTCTCGAAATCACCTCCGTCTGCGATCCTGAGGCGAACAAGGCGCTGTCGGGCCTCTACCGCTCCGGCACGCTGTATTGCACCCAGTGCGAGCCGGAAGGCTTTCGCCGCATCACCTATTACCTCGACCGCCCCGACGTGCTGTCGCGCTTCCGCGTGCGCATCGAGGGCGACCTGAAGGACACGCCGGTTTTGCTCTCCAACGGCAATCTCGTCGAGGAGGGGAAGCTGCCGCGCGGCCGCCATTTCGCGGTCTGGGACGATCCATTTCCGAAGCCGTCCTATCTGTTCGCCCTGGTCGGCGGCAAGCTCGGCCATGTGGCGGACAGCTTCACCACCAAATCGGGCCGCAAGGTCGAGCTGCGCGTCTATTGCGAGCCGGGCAAGGAAGACCGCTGCGGCTGGGCGATGGAAAGCCTGAAGCGCTCGATGAAGTGGGACGAGGACCGCTTTGGCCTCGAATATGATCTCGACATCTTCATGATCGTCGCAGTGAGCGACTTCAACATGGGGGCGATGGAGAACAAGGGCCTCAACATCTTCAACGACAAGCTGATCCTGGCCAGCCCCGACACCGCCACCGACGGCGAATACGAGGCCATCGAAGCCGTCATCGGCCATGAATATTTCCACAATTGGACCGGCAACCGCATCACCTGCCGCGACTGGTTCCAGCTCTGCCTGAAGGAAGGGCTGACCGTTTTCCGCGATGCCGAATTCACCTCGGACCTGCGCTCGCGCGGCGTCAAGCGCATCCAGGACGTCTGGGCGCTCCGGACGCAGCAATTCGCCGAGGATGGCGGCCCGCTTGCCCATCCGGTGCGTCCGGAAAGCTTTATCGAGATCAACAACTTTTACACCCGCACGGTCTACGAAAAGGGCGCCGAGCTGTGCGGCATGATCATGACCATCGTCGGCCCGAAAGGCTTCCGAAAAGGCATCGACCTCTATTTCAAGCGCCATGACGGCACGGCGGCGACGGTGGAGGATTTCATCGCCGCCATGGCCGACGCCAACAAGACCGATCTCAGCCAGTTCATGCTCTGGTATTCGCAGGCCGGCACGCCCGAGCTGACCTGCCGCATCACCTATTCCGAGGACAGCAAGACCGCGCGCCTGACCGTCAAGCAGGAGCAGAGGCCGACGCCCGGCCAGCCCAAGAAGAAGCCGCTGCACATCCCGTTCAAGATGGGCCTGCTGAATAGCAAGGGTAAGGATTTCGCGCTGAAGCTTGAGGACGGCACGGCGGTGAAAGACGGCGTGCTGCACCTGCGCAAGCGCTCGGAAAGCTTCACCTTCACCGGCATCGGCGAACGGCCCGTCGCCTCGCTGCTGCGCGGCTTTTCGGCCCCGGTGAAGCTGGAAGCCAATATCGGCGACCGCGACCTGGAATTCCTGATCGCCCATGACAGCGACCAGTTCAACCGCTGGCAGTCGGCACAGACGCTGGCCATGAAGGCGCTGATCGCCATGACGGCGTCGGTCCGGGCCGGCGAGAAGCCGAGGCCGTCGCAGCGTTTCGCCAAGGCGCTGGCGCTGCTCGTCGCGGATGAAAGTCTCGAGCCGCATTTCCGCGCCGCCATGCTGATGATCCCGAGCGCCCGCGACATTGCGCTCGCAATCGGCACCGATATCGATCCGGAGGCCATCTACCAGGCCCGCCGCGCCTTCCGCGAAAGCCTCGGTAAGGCGCTGAAGTCCGAGCTGGAAACCGTTTACGAGGCGCATGCGGTCGCAGGCGACTATTCCCCGGACGCTGCCAGCGCGGGCAAGCGCGCGCTGCGCAACGCGGCTTTGAGCCTGCTGACGGTCGCAGGCGGCCGTTCCTCCGTGCCGCGCCTGCGCGACCATTACAAGCAGGCGACCAACATGACGGACGCCATGGCGGCGCTGGAACTGTTCGGCGAGGTCGACGCCCCGGCGCGCGAGGCGGTGCTGCAATCCTTCTACAAGCGCTGGCGCAAGGACCCGCTGGTGCTCGACAAATGGTTTTCCACCCAGGCGCGCTCGCCCATGCACGGCACGGCGGAATTCGTCGCCGAGCTGACGCGCCATCCGCAATTCTCGATGAAGAACCCGAACCGCGTGCGCGCCGTGATCGCCGCTTTCGCGGGCGGCAATCAGCTTCAGTTCAATGCCGCCGATGGCAAGGGCTACAAGCTCGTCGCCGATGCCGTGCTGGAGCTGGACGGCTTCAATTCGCTGATGGCGGCGCGGCTGCTCGGCAATTTCGAGATGTGGCGGATGCTGGAGCCCACGCGCCAGAAGGCCGCGCGCAAACAGCTCGAACGGGTCGCCGCCGCGAAGAATCTGTCGCGCGACGTGTTCGAGATCGCCGGCAAGATGCTGAAAGATCCGGAGAACTAGGGCTGGGTTTGCGGCGCCGAACACGCCGCGAACTCAAGCGCCTCGCTCATTTCATGGCCCCGGCCGTAAGAGCCGGGGCCACTCGCCTCTCCCCTGCCGTAGCGCCCGCTGATGGGCCATTGGGTCCCGGCTCGCCGCTGCGCGCCGTCCGGGACGACGAAATGGCAATGACTTGATCTTGCCCCGACCTTTCCTGCCGAAACAAAGACGACCGGCTTAGCCATTCAAAATCATGCGCGAATCTGCGCAGAGTGGAGGATCGACAACTCCTCGAAAGATCGCGCGTCCCGACCAAAGCCATGCTGGAGGCCACGCCCCGTCCCGACATGCCGATATCGCGGCGCGCCAGCCTCGCGAATGGCGCGTTGTTGCGGGCCCGCTCGGCGCTGGGCCTCGCGACCTGCACCCTCCTGGCCAGCGCCTCGCCCGCCTCAGCCTTCGACTTCGACCGCATCCCCAGCGACCTCATCGCCGCGACCCTCGTCGGCGGCTTCCTCGGCGCCATGATCGCCTTTGTCGCGACGCGCGGGCGCAACGCCGTCCTCCTGCGCTCCGCGCTTGAACTGCGCGACGGCACCGAACTGCTGCTGCGCGACGGCGGCTCGGCACTGCTCTACTGGAACCTCGTCAAGGGCGAGCTGTGCTGGTCGGAATCGCTGTTCGCCATGCTCGGGCGCAAGCTGCCGGAGGGGCGCATGCCCTATCGCGACATGCGCGAGCTGCTGCATCCGGAAGACGACCTCTACCAGATCGTCGACAACCATATTCGCAGCGGCGCGGACGACGTGCGCACCTGCTTCCGCCTGCGCGGCGGCGATGATGGCGGCTGGCTCTGGTTCGATCTGCGCGGCCGCATCCGCCGCCCGCTGCTGAACGGCCCGCCCATCCTCGTCGCCGTCGTCACCGACGTCACCAGCGAGCGCGAGCAGCAGATCGAGAATGTCGACACCGCCGCGCGCCTGCGCGACTCCATCGAGGCGATCTCGGAAGCCTTCGTGCTCTGGGACAACCAGGACCGGCTCGTCGTCTGCAACCGCAAATTCAAGGCGATCTACAAGATCCCCAACCGGCTGCTGGCGCCCGGCACGCCCTATAAGGACATCGCCCTGGCGGCGCGGGAGAAATTGCTGCAAGGCCCGCGCACCCTCGAGGGCGACGCCAAGCGCGGGACCAGCGCCTATGAGGCCGAGGCCAGCGAGGACATCTGGCTGCATATTGGCGAGCGGCGGACCGAGGATGGCGGTTTCGTCAGCGTCGGCACCGACATCACCGCGCTGAAACTGAGCGAGCAACAGCTTTCCGAGCGCGAAATGGAGCTGCAAGCGACCGTCGCCGACCTCCAGGCTTCCCGCGTCAAACAGGACGCCCAGACCCGCCAGCTTTTCGAGCTGACCAACAAATACGCCGCCGAAAAAGAGCGCGCCGAGACCGCCAACCGCGCCAAATCCGAATTCCTCGCCAATATCAGCCACGAATTGCGCACGCCGCTGAATGCCATCATCGGCTTTTCCGAGATGATGCACCGGCAGATTTTCGGGCCGATCGGGCAGAGCAAATATGTCGAATACGCCCGCGATATCGAGCAAAGCGGTCAATATCTGCTGGAAGTCATTAACGATATTCTCGATATGTCCAAGATCGAGGCCGGCCGCATGGCGCTCGCCATCGAGACCGTGAATATCAGCGATATCGCCGCCGAGAGCATGCGCGTGGTGCAGCAGACGGCGCAGCAGCGCAATATCCGCCTGCAAACCATCGGCAGTTCCGGCATCGAATTCTCCGGCGACCGGCGCGCGTTGAAGCAGGTGCTGATCAATCTTTTGTCCAACGCGGTGAAATTCACCCCCGTCGGCGGCGATGTGACCATCCGCACCTATCGCTATCGCGGTTCGGTGCGCATCGCCATCGCCGATACCGGCGTCGGCATCCCCCGCCATGAGATCGCCAAACTCGGACGGCCCTTTGAGCAGGTGGAGAACCAATTCACCAAGGGCCATCGCGGCACCGGCCTCGGCCTTGCCATCTCGCGCTCGATCCTTGAACTCCATAATGGCCGGCTCGAAATCAAGAGCCGGATCGGCGAAGGCACGACCGTGACTTGCATTCTTCCGTCCAACCAGGACGCAAGAGGGCTGGACAGCGAGGCCGCTTGATTGCATGGTCCGCCGCTAGCATTTCCCAGGAATATTGCTCCGGCGCGATCGAAGCCTGTTTTTCTCCGGAAATGCACCTAAGTAAAAAGTAAGAGATTGCGAGGGCTTGCCATGAATTACCGGGTGCCGACCAGCGATGCGGTCAAGGCGCAGCCTGCGCGGATTTCCGAAATTCTCACCCGTCTTGCCGCCCAGGGCGACCGCGAAAGCATCGGCGTCGGCGAGATCGTCGATGCGCTCAGCGATAGAAGCTTCGGCATCATCATCATTCTGTTTGCGCTGCCCAACACCATTCTGCCGATCGCCTGGGTGCTCGGCACGCCGATCCTGATCTTTTCGATCCAGATGGCCATGGGGCAGCAAAAGCCCTGGCTGCCCGAATTCATGCGCCGCCAGCAGCTCGACCGGGAGACGTTTACCAAGGCGATCAACTATGTCGTGCGCTATCTCACCAAGATCGAAAGTTTATTGAAGCCGCGCCTGACCTTTCTGACCTCCAGCGGCATGGAGCGCGCCATCGGCGTCTGGCTGACGATTTTGACCATCGTGCTGCTGGTGCCGGTGCCTTTCGGCAATGCGCTGCCTTCGTTCGGCATCGCCATCATCGCCGCCGGCCTGCTGGAAAGGGACGGGCTCGCCATCATCGTCGGCTCGCTGATCGGCATTTTGGGCACGGTCTACGTCATCGCGCTGGTGGGCGGCGTCCTCGCGGCCGCAAGGGCGATTTTCGGCTTCTGATCGCGGGGCCGCGCTGCTAAGGGGACCCGTATGGGGAAAACGCTGCCGCGCCTGCGCATCCTCCACGCCGCCGATGGCTGGACACCCGAATTCGCACGCCATTTCAAGCCGTATTATGACGGCATCCTGGCGCGCGAGATCACCGATCCCGACATGCGCGAGAGCGCGGAGCGCTTGAAGCAGCTTTCCGATCCGCGCGGCTTCGGGCGGCGCGAGCCTTGGGGCTTTGTCAGCCTGGCGCTGGTGCCGCAGGGGCGTGGCTGGAAGGTCGGCGGCGGCATCTGCTATGAATGGTATCGCGGCGGACGCGGCGCGCTGGTGACTTACATCATGGTCGCGCCGCACATGCGCCGCCGGGGCCTGGCCCAACGCCTGATGCAGATCGCCTTCCAGCAATTGCGCAAGATTTCCCATCTCCATCCCGGCACGACGCTGCCCCTCTTTGCCGAGACGGAAATCGTCGATGCTGCCGCTCCCGCGCATGAGCAGGAGGCCGCCGCAAAGCGCTTCTCCGCACTGGCGGGGATCGGCTTCAAATCGCTGGATTTCCCCTATGTCCAGCCGCCGCTTTCACCCGGCAAGGCGCATGTGCGCAATCTCACCCTGATGGCCTATTCTCCCGGCGACGCCGAGGTGATGGACGCCGCCGTAATCGGCCGTTTCCTGAATAGCTTCTACCGCGCGCTGGTCGGCGAGCGCCTGGATAGGGATGAACCCTGCCAGCGCGTTCTCGCGCATTTGAAGAGCGTCAAATCGGTTGCCCTGAAGCCCTTAATTTTGCATAACGCGCGCATGAGTCAGGGCAAGGGGAACGGGCGCGATGAACGAAGAGGCACGCTGGCTTAACGACGACCGCTTCCTCAATCTGGCGGGAAGCGCCTCCATCACCCTGACCTTCGCGCTCGACCTGTTCGGCGGCAAGGACCGCTACCGCTCCATCGATGTCGAGCGGCTGAAAGACGCCATCGAGGCGCAGAAGCCGGAGATCTACGCGCATTCGATCAAGCCCTGCGCTTCTTTCTTCGACGACATCCTCAACGCCCGCTCCGAGGCGACCAGCCAGCAGATCACCTTTCTCCTGAACAGCACGGCCTCGCCCGCGGTTAACGTCGAGCTGCCGGCGAGCTTCGATTTCACCGCCGAGGGCGAGCGCTTCCACATCGACCGCCGCCACCGCTCCGCCGCGCCCTTGCGGCTGGAGCTGCGCGAGGCGGCGACTTTGTTCTCGAACGGGCTGATGTTCCTGAACGCCACCTTTGTTTTCCCGCAATCCGACAAGCCGGAGGAAAGCGGCAGCGAATATGACCTGTTCACGCTGCAAAAACTCGTCGCGCCGACCGAGGAATGCGGCTATCTGCGCGACACCATCGGTTTCAGCGATGCACAGGTGACGACGCGCAACCTCGCTGCTTTCCTCGAAGCGCGGCTGCGCAAGGCCATCGCCACCGAGGGCACTACGGCCAACGAGATTTTCAAGCACCGGCTGGAGCGCGACGGCATCGCCATCCCGGCAATCTCATGGTCCGCGCTGCATTCGGGGGCGGCTTTCTTCAACAGCGACGAGGTGTTCAACGCCGTCGAAGCCTTCGTCGCCGATGAGAACGCGCCGGCGACCGACCATCTGCGGCTGATGGCCGGGCTCCTGCAGAACATCGCCGATTTCCGCCGCCAGGATGATTCCGAAGTCCGGGAATCGCTGCGCCCGATCCGCAAGGACGGCGTGTTGTCGATCTACTGCCATCCGAAATTCCTGGCCGAGCTGAATCTTGGCTCGCGCACCTATGCGCAGGCGCGCGGCACGCTCGGCACCTGCCCCTATTTCTATCTGGTCCAGGTTTTCGCCGCCTATCGCGAGAAGCTGGCGGAGACGCTGGACGACTATATGCAGCGCATCGCCTATGGCGCGCGCTCGAATGTCGTCGTCAACAACCGCTATATGAAGGACCATGTCGACCTGCTGGCCTATCTCGATGCCCCCTTGACGGGCGCGGGCGGCGAGATCGTCCGGAAATTCGCCAAGATCCGGCTCGGGCTATTCCGCGATTTCTTTTCGCGCATGCCGCCCAATACCTTCCGCTACGAAAACGAGAAGGTGACGCTCGACAATATTCTCGACGCGCGCGGCGTTCAGGACCGCATCGATGCGGGGCTCGCCATGTTCGCCGAGCACGAGAAATGCGTGAAGGACATCCACGCTTTCGGCGAGCACAATGCCGAGAAGCAGATCAGCCGCTTCCTGCTGATCCTCGCTGTGCTCGGCGTGGTCGAGGTCTGCTCCAGCATCAGCCAGCTCTTGGGCAACGAGCAGACGGCGATCAATCACGCCTTGCGCAGCACCGCCTATATCGTCGCCGCCTTCGGCACCGGCTATTTGCTGGTCCGCCTCGCCATGCTGCTCGGCTCGGTCGCCCGCGTCTTCCTGCGCTGCCGCTCCTCCGAACGCGGCGGTCCCGCCTTCGACGGCTGACGCCCCGCGGCGCGCGGGAGGGACCGCCCTTCTTTGTCATCCCCGCGAAGGCTGCGGCGTACCGGGTTCCCGCTTTCGCGGGAATGACAAAAAGGGGAGGCGTCGGCGCGCGACGTTTCCGCCGAAGCCAGCCCTCTCCCAGCGGGGGCGGGAACTAAGCCGCAACGGGGTCAGGCGCCGCGCCTTAAACCGCGCTCGGCGCCGGCGCTTGCTCCACCGACGGCGCGGGCTTGCCGCGGCGGCGGAGCTTGTCGAGGAAGATGTAGATCACCGGCGTCGTGTAGACGGTCAGCACTTGCGACACGGCGAGGCCGCCGATGATGGTCAGCCCGAGCGGGATGCGCAGTTCCGAGCCGGGGCCGGTCGCCAGGATCAGCGGCAGCGCGCCCAGCATGGCGGCGAGCGTCGTCATCAGGATCGGGCGGAAACGGTCGTGGCAGGCATGGCGGATCGCCTCCTCGCCGGTCAGGCCGCGCGAGCGCTCCGCTTCCAGCGCGAAATCGACCAGCATGATGCCGTTCTTCTTGACGATGCCGATCAAGAGGATGATGCCGATCAGCGCGATCAGCGATAGTTCGCTCCCCGTGGCGTGCAGGATCAGCAGCGCGCCGAGCCCGGCCGAGGGCAGGGTGGAGAGGATCGTCAGCGGGTGGACGAGATCTTCATAAAGAATGCCGAGCACGAGATAGACGGTGATCAGCGCGGCAAGGATCAGGAGCGGCTGCTGCGTGCCCTGCTGCGACTGCGTGGCGGTGTCGCCGGCGAGCTGGACCCGGATCGTCCCGGGCATGCGGAGCTTGTTCAGCGCCTCCATGATGCCGTCGACGGCGCCTTCCAGGGTCTCATTTTCCTTCAGGTTGAAGCTGATGGTGACGGCCGGAAACTGGTTCTGATGGTTGACCACCAGCGGCGCCGATGACGTGGTGATGGTGGCGAAGGCCGAGATCGGCACTTCGGCGCCGCGGCTGCTGGTGACGAAGATGCGCGCGAGGCCGTCGAGGCTGCGCTGCAATTTCGGGTCGGCTTCGAGGATGACACGATATTGGTTGCGGTCGCCGTAGATGGTCGAGACTTCGCGCTCGCTGAAGGCGTTGTTCAGCGCCGAATTCACCGCCCGCATGGAGACGCCGAGATGGGCGGCGCGGTCGCGGTCGATCTGGATGAAGGCTTGCGGGCCGCCGGCCTCGCGGTCGGAATTGACGTCGGTGATGGATGGCACGGTGCGCGCGGCGGCGAGCGCCTTCGGCGTCCATTCGGCGAGCGTGGCGAGATCCGTACTCCACAGCGTCACCTGATAGTTCGAGCGCGAGGAGCGCGCGCCGGTGCGGATCGAGGTCGGCGAGTTCAGCGAGACTTCGGCGCCGGTGACAACGCGCGTTGCACGGCGCAGCCGCTCGATCACCTCCTGGGTCGTTGCCTCGCGCTCCTCATGCGGCTTCAGCGTCACGAAGAAGCGGCCCTGATTGTTGGCGCCGAAGCCCGACGTGCCGCCGATCGAGGCGCCGACGCTGACGACATCGGGGTCCTTGCGGATGATATCGGTGACCTGATGGTGCAGCCTGCTGATGGTCTCGAAGGAAACATCGGGCTCGGCGCGCGTCGAGCCCATGATCAGCGTTTCCTCGCCGCTCGGAATGAGGCCCTTGGGCAGCACGAAGAAGGTCATCACCGTAAGGGCGAGCACGACGAAGGTCGTCATCAGCATCAGGAAGCGGTGCGCGAGCGCCCAGTCCAGCGAGCGTTCATAGAGTGCGCTGAGCCGTTCCAGCACCGGCTCGATGCGGCGGTCGAGCCAGGTTTCGCGCGGCTGCGGCAGGCGGCGCATGAAGCGGCCGCAGATCATCGGCGTCAGGGTGAGCGAGATCACCGCCGAGATAATGATGGAGAAGGCGAGCGTCCAGCCGAATTCGCCCAGGATGCGGCCGAGCACGCCGGGCATGAACAGCAGCGGGATGAAGGCGGCGATCAGCGAGATGCTGATCGAGACGATGGTGAAGCCGATCTGCTTGGCGCCTGCCATCGCCGCCTCGACGGGGCGCAGCCCGGCCTGCATGTTGCGGTAGCAATTCTCGATCATGACGATGGCGTCATCGACGACGAAGCCGACCGAAATCGTCAGCGCCAGCAGCGAGATGTTGTCGAGGCTGAAGCCGGCGAACCACATCAGGATCACCGTTCCGGCGAGCGACAGAGGCACCGAGATCATCGCGGCAAAGGTCGGCACCAGCCGGCGCAGAAAGACGAACACGACGAGCGTAACCAGCGCGATGCTGGCGCTCAGCGTGATTTCGAGATCCTTGATGCTGGTGCGGATGCCGGTCGTGCGGTCGGACATGACGGAGATGTTCATGTCCGGCGGGATCAGCGCCTTCAGCTCGGGCAGCATCGCGTTGATCGCATCGACCGTCTCGACGATATTGCCCTCCGCCGTCTTCTGGATGATGAGGATGACGGCCGGGTCCTTGTTGAACCAGCCGTCGCTGAGGCGGCTCGACCGGCTCTGCTCGATCTTGGCGATATCGCCCAGCCGGACGACGATGCCGTTCTGGTTCTTCAGCACGATCGAGGCGTAGTCCGCAACGGTGCGGAGCTGGCCACCGGTCGAGACGACGAAGGATTTCTCCGGCCCGTCGATCTGGCCGAGCGGCAGAAGCGCATTGGCATCCGAGATCGCGGCGCGCACATCCTCGAGTCCGATGCCGCGCGCGTTCAGAGCCGCCGGCTCGACCGTCACCCGGATGGCGGGCTGCTGCGAGCCGCCGAGCTGCACTTCGGCAACGCCGGGGACGCTCGCCAGTCGCGTCGCGAGGACGAGGTCGGCGATGTCGTAAATATCCTCCGGCTTCCGGATCGGCGAGGTGACGGCGAGGATCAGGATCGGCGTCGCGGAGGGGTTGGATTTGCGCACGGTCGGGCGGCGGCTGAGATTGCCGGGCAGGTCGGCCTGGGCGCCGTTGATGGCGGCCTGCACGTCGCGCGCGGCATCCTCGATGTCGCGGCTCAGCTCGAATTGCACCGACACGTTGGACGAGCCGAGGCGGCTTGTCGAGGTCAGCTCGGTGATGCCGGAGATCTCGCCGATGCGGCGCTCGAGCGGCGCGGCGACGGTCGCGGCCATGGTTTCGGGATCGGCGCCGGGCTGGCTGGCGCGCACCGAGAGCGTCGGCAGATCGACATTGGGCAGATTGGCGACCGGCAGGTCCTCATAGGCGACGATGCCGGCAATGAAGAGGCCAATGGCGAGCAATACGGTTCCGACCGGCCGCCGGATGAAGGGCGCCGAGATGTTCATCGCGCCTCCGGGCTCCGCGCGGGCTCCAGCGTCTCGCCGCCGCCGCCGAGATCATGCGGCAATTGTTCGAAGCCGGTCTCGCCGCCGACACGCCTGACGATGCGCTCGCGCAGCCGCTCCATGGCCAGATAGATGACGGGCGTGGTGTAGAGCGTCAGAAGCTGGCTCAGCAGCAGGCCGCCGATGATGGTGATGCCGAGCGGGACGCGCAGCTCCGCGCCGGGGCCATGGCCGAGCGCCAGCGGGATCGCCCCGAACAAGGCGGCGAAGGTCGTCATCATGATCGGGCGGAAGCGCAACAGGCAGGCTTCGCGGATGGCGTCATAGGCGGACATGCCGCGCTCGCGTTCGGCGTCGAGCGCGAAGTCGATCATGATGATGGCGTTCTTCTTGACGATGCCCATCAGCAGGATGACGCCGATCAGCGCCACGAAGGTGAATTCGAGGCCGTAGAATTCCAGCGCCAGCAGCGCGCCGATGCCGGCCGACGGCAGCGTCGAGAGAATGGTCAGCGGGTGGATGAAGCTCTCATAGAGCACGCCGAGCACGATATAGATGACGATCAGCGCGGCCAGGATCAGATAGGGCTGGCTTTGCAGCGATGAGTTGAATTCCTCCACCGCGCCTTCGAAGCTGCCGCTGATCGAGGAGGGCAGGCCGATCGAGGCGGAGGTTTGCCGGATGGCGGCGACGGCCTGGTCGAGCGAGGTGCCGCGCGCGAGATTGAAGCTGATCGTCGCCGCCGGGAATTGCTGCAGCCGGTGGACGGCGAGCGGCCGCGTCGTGCGCTCGATGGTGGCGAAGGAGGAGAGCGGGATCTGGCCGGTGCGCCGCGCCGCATCCTGATTGACGCCGGTCGAGCCGTTCGAGCCGGTGGAGGCCGTCGCCGTGGTCGTACTCGCGCCTGTGCTCAGCGACGCGCCGGGCACGAACAGCCTTTCAAGCGCCGACGGATCGGTCTGGAAGGCCGGATCGGCTTCGAGCACGACGCGATATTGGTTCGACTGGCCGTAGATGGTGGAAACCTGACGCTGGCCGAAGGCATTGTAGAGCGCATTGTTGACGTCCTGCATGGAGACGCCGAGCCGCCCCGCCGCCACCCGGTCGACATTGACGACGAGGGCGAGGCCGCCTTCCTGCAGATCGGTGGAGACCTGCCGCAGCTCGGGCCGGGCCTTCAGCGCCGCCAGCATCCGCCCCGCCCATTCCGAGAAATCGGCCGGATCGGTGCTCGACAGCACATATTGATATTGGGTGCGGCTCTTGCGCGTGCCGATCTGGATGTCCTGCACCACCTGGAAATAGCTGGCGATGCCACGCACCCGCCGCGCCCCCCTGGTCAGGCGCCTGACGATCTCGTCGGCGGTCGCCTCGCGGTCCGATTTCGGCTTCAGCGTCACGGCGAAATGGCCGATATTGGGCGCGCTGTTGGTCGCGCCGACGCCGACGATGGAGACGACGCCGAGGACGTCCGGATCGCGCCGGATGACGGCCTCGACCTGGTTCTGCAGGCTCTGCAGCTTCTCGAAGGAGACATCCGCCCCGGCCTGGGTCTCGACGGTCAGGAAGCCGGTATCCTGGTCCGGCAGAAAGCCTTTCGGGATGGCGAGATAGAGCATCACCGTCAGCACGAAGGTTGCGGCGGCGACGATCAGCGTCAGCCCCTGGAAGCGCAGCACGACATCCAGTGTAACGCGGTAGAAGGTCGCCATGGCGTCGAGTGGGGCTTCCAGCACGCGGGCGATCAGCGTCGGGCGCTCATGGCCGGTATGCGGGCGCAACAGACGCGCGCACATCATCGGCGTCAGCGTCAGCGAGACGATGGCGGAGACGACGACGGCGATGGTCAGGGTCAGCGCGAATTCCTGGAACAGCCGCCCGACGATGCCGGTCATGAACAGAAGCGGGATGAACACCGCGATCAGCGACACCGTCAGCGAGATGATGGTGAAGCCGATTTCGCCCGCGCCCTTGAAGGCCGCCTCCATCGGCGACAGGCCCTTCTCGATATAGCGGACGATGTTTTCGATCATCACGATGGCGTCGTCGACGACGAAGCCGGTGGCGATGGTCAGCGCCATCAGCGAGAGATTGTCGAGGCTGAAGCCGGCATACCACATCAGCCCGAAGGCCGAGGCGAGCGACAAGGGCAGGGTGATGCCGGCGACGATGGTCGCCGCCCAGGTGCGCAGGAAGATCAGCACCACCATGATGACGAGGCCGATGCTGAGAACGAGCGTGAACTGCACTTCCGCGACCGAGGCGCGGATGGTCGCCGTGCGCTCGGCGACGATCTGGGTGCGGATGCCGGCCGGCAGGCCGCGCTCGAGTTCGGGCAGCATCGCCTTGATTCGGTCGACCGTGTCGACGATGTTGGCGCCCGGCTGGCGCTGCACGTCGATGACGATGGCCTGGGTGCCGTTATAGCGGCCCGAGGCGCGGACATTTTCGAGGCCCGAGACGATCTTGGCGACGTCCTTGAGCAGAATAGGCGCGCCGTTCGAATAGGCGACGACGACGTTCTTGTAGCTCTCGGCGTCCTCCAATTGATCGTTGGCGCCGATCGTATAGGCGCGCGCCGCGCCGTTCAGCGTGCCCTTGGCGCCGGTGACATTGGCGTCGGCGATGGCGGTGCGCAGCGTCTCCATGCTGATGCCGTAGGAAGCGAGCCGCGACAGGTCGGCCTGGATGCGCACGGCGGGGCGCATATTGCCCTGCACGGTGACATGGCCGACGCCGCTCACCTGACTGAGGCGCGGCGTCATGTAGGTGTCGCCGAAATCGCTGAGCGTCTCCATCGAGACATTGTTCGAGGTCAGCGCTATGGTGATGATCGGCGGGTCGGACGGGTTGACCTTGGCGTAGGTCGGCGGATAGGGCAGGCCGTCCGGCAGGTCGCCCTCGGCGGCGCTGATGGCGGATTGCACGTCCTGGCCGGCCGCGTTGATGTCGCGGTCGAGGGCGAATTGCAGCGTCACTTGGCTCAGGCCATGCGAACTGGTCGAGGCCATCGAGGTCAGCGCGGTGATCTGGCCGAGCTGGCGCTCCAGCGGCGCGGTGACGAGCGCGGCCATGGTGTCGGAGCTGGCGCCGGGGAGCTGGGTGGTGACCTGGATCACCGGGAAATCGACCTGCGGCAGCGAAGAAATCGGCAGGTTGATATAAGCGAGGATGCTCGAAAGCAGGACGGCCACCGCCAGCAGCGATGTCGCGACCGGCCGTGCGATGAAAGGCGAGGATACGCTCATTGCGCCGGACCGCCCTCGCGCTGGGCGGCCTTGGCTTCCGGATTGGCGCCGGTCGCGTCGCCCCCCTGCGGCTGTTCGCTCGATGTCGGGCCGGGCGCGGCGGGCTTGGCGCCGTCGCCCTGGCCGTCCTGATTGCGGCGGCGGCGGCGCTCGCCATTCGGCGCGGCATTCTCGGCGGGCGCGTTCGGGTCGGCGATGCTGACCTTGGAGCCGTCCTGCAGATTGGAGAAGCCCGAGGTCGCCACCTTCTCGCCCGGCTGGATGCCCTTGCCGATCACGGTCAGGTCCTCGCCTTCCTGGGCGACTTCGACCGGCACCAGCTTGACCCTGTCCTCCGGCTCGATGCGGTAGACGAAGCGTCCGGCCGCGCCCTGCTGCACGGCGGCGGAGGGGACGACGGTCGCATTGGTCAGCGTCTTCAGATGCAGGCGGATATTGACGAACTGGCCCGGCCAGAGGCCGAGCGCCTCATTCGGGAAGGTGCCCTTCATGCGCACCGTGCCGGTATTCTGGTCGATACGGTTGTCGATCACGTCGAGCGCGCCGGTGCCGACGATCTTGCCGCCGACGCTCGCCTCGAGCGCGACCGGGCCGGCCGCCTTCGATTGGATCAGCTCGCCGACATAGGTCTCGGGCAGGGTGAAGACGACGGAGATCGGCTGGATCTGGGTGATGACGACGATGCCGCCAGTATCGCCGGCCGAGACCAGATTGCCGACATCGACCTCGCGCAGGCCGGTGCGGCCGGCCATCGGCGCGACGATGGTGGTGCGGTCGAGATCGGTCTTGGCGTTGTCGATGACGCCCTGGTCCTGGCGGATCAGCGCCTCGGTCTGGGCGACCAGCGCCTTCTGCGTGTCGGCCTGCTGCTGCGAGCTGTAATTGGCCTTGGCGAGCGATTCATAGCGCACGAGATCGGCGCGCTGATTGGCGAGCGAGGCCTGATCCTGCGCCTTCTTGGCGACGGCCTGGTCATAGGCGGCCTGGTAGGTGGCCGGATCGATGCGGGCGAGCACGTCGCCCTGTTTCACATTCTGCCCCTCGGTGAAGCCGACCTCGATCAGCCGGCCGCTGACTTCCGCGCGCACCGTTGCCGTGTTGAAGGCCTGCACCGTGCCGACGCCGTGCAGATAGATCGGCACATTCTCGGTCTTGGCCGCTTCGGCGAGGATCGATACCGCGCGGTTCGGGTCCGAGGATCTGCGGCCACGCCGTCCGCCGCCGCCGCCACCGCCGCGTCCGTTCTCGGCGCTTTCGCCCGGCGGCTTGGGGAAGATCTTGTCCTTATAAATGAACGCGACGGCCGCAGCCGTCACAAGGATAAGGATCAGGGCAGGCAGAATTCTTTTCACGGCAAAAGCGCCTCAATCTTTAAAAGATCTACAAAACTCATTTCAGCCTCACCGGTATAGGCACCGCCACCTGAACCGGGACCTGCGCAATTTCGGCGCCCTCCGGAATCTGCCATCCCCCGCCCAAGGCCTGATACAGCGCGACCGTCGCCAGCAGGCGCGAGAGCCTTGCCTGGGCGACGGAGTCCTCCGCCGCGAACAACGACTGCTGCACGTCCAGGAGCTGCGTCAAATCGATGATGCCGGTCCTGAGCTGCTCTTCGGAGATCTGATAGGCCCGCCGGGCGGACACCAAGGCGATCTGCAGGAGCCGTTCCTGCTCGGTCGTCTTGGCGAAGGCGGTCAATGCATCCTCGACATCCCGGAAGGACGAAATGACCGACAGGCGGTAACGTTCCAGCAGTTCCTGATAGCGCGCTCGATTTAGATCGAGCTCGGCCCGCAAGCCATAGGCGCTAAGCAGCGGCTGCACCACATTCGCCGCCATTTGATAGAACAAACTGTCCGGCCGGAACAGGTTCTTGAACGCCTCGCTCTGAAAACCGCCCTGTCCGGTGATCGAAATGCTGGGGAAGAGCGCCGCGCGGGCCTGCGAGACATTGAAGCTGGCGGCGGCGAGCTGGGCTTCGGCGAAGGCGATGTCCGGGCGGCGGCAAAGCAGGTCCGAGGGCAGTCCGGCGGCGATGCGGGGCACGCGGATCGAGAACAGATCTTCCTTGTCGAGATTGAAATGCTCCGGCACCGAGCCGAGCAGCACGGCGAGCGCATTGACGAATTGCTTGTAGCTCTGCTCCAGCGGCGGGATCTGCGCCCGCACATTGGCGGTCAGCGTTTCCTGCTGGGCGACATCGAGACCGGAAGCCGTGCCGGCCGCGTTGCGCGCCTTGATCGCGTCCAGCGTCCGCTGGGCGATGCCCAGATTGCGGCGGGCGATCTCGATCCGCTTTCGCACCGTGACGGCGTTGAAATAGGTCTCGGCGACGCTCGACACCGTCTCGATGGCGACGACCGCCCCGTCATAGCGGCTGGCGAGGGCGCTCGCCTGCGCCGAATAGCGCCCGGCCCGGTTGCGGCCCCAGAAATCGAGTTCATAGCTGGCGACGAGGGCGGCGGTGACATTGGTCGAGCGCCCGCGTCCAGCCCCCGAGCCGCCATAGGCTTGGCTGGCATCGCCCTCGAAATCGAGCAGCGGGATCAGCGCTTGCGTGGCGATGCGCACCTGGGCATCGGCCTGATGGATGCGGGCGACCGCCTGCGCGATGTCGAGATTGGAGGCGCGCGCCGTGGAGACCAGCTCAGCCAGCGGGCGCGAGCGGTACATCTCGAAATCCTGCTCCAGCAGCGGCTTGGAGCCTTGCAGGCTCGCGGTGGTGAACTCGGTCGGCACGTCGATTACGGGGTCGGGCACGTTGGGGTTGAGAATGCACCCGCTCAGCAGCACTGCGGATGGCGCAAGCGCCCACAATCGCCGCGCGCGCCGCCACGACGCCGCCGGTCCCAATGCGGGAATCCTCGCCTTCGCCACCGTCCCCGTCTCCTGCAAACAGTCCCCACCTGCGCGGCGTCACGGTGCCGCGATTCGCTTGGAACCAAAGACTATTACGCCCCGGCCAAGGCATTTGCCCGTCCCTCAACGGAGAATGCCGCAGCCTGAATTCGGCGCCATAGTGATTGGCAGTCAACCCCCTGTCGAGCAGATAAGTGTAATCATGTTTTACTAAATTTGCGGCGTGACATTGCTGCAATCCCAGCCTTGGACGGCCCAGTTGTGCCTGCGCCGATGGGTCGCTGTAGATGGTTGTACGCCTTTCGTCCACAGGCCGGCTGATCGGGCTCGTGTCGCCGCCGGAAAGGGTGCTAACTCCGCCCGGGCGAATTCCCGATCGGCCCTATGCCACAATTAAGCGCTAAAGCAGGGCTCTAACGAACTTCCATAAATCCCGGACCAGGAAGACGCGGACGCCTCGAGTGGCCAGCGCGCACAATGGGAGCGATAGACTTATGGCTCAAAGCCCGAAAGCCCGACGGGTTTTCCAACGCCTCGTGCTGGCTCCGCTGCTGCTGGCGGCCTTTACCACGCTGGCCGCCGCCCAGATCCAGCTTGCCCCGCAAAAGCCGGCAACGCCGTTTGCCGGTGCCGATATCGGCGGCGGCCTCCGCTTCGCGCAGAACCAGCCGCAGCCTGCCGCCCCCGCGCCGGCCGACGCCAAATCCGGCCAGCCCGATTTTTCCGTCGTCGACAGCGCGACCGGCACGCCCGCCGTGCCGAAGCTTGAAGGCTGGGCGAAATCGCTGGACGAGCTCGAGCAGACGCTCGGCTCGCCTGTGCTCTCCTATGCCCGGCTCGACCGCGCCCGCGACAGCCTCGACACCATCACCGGCGAGATCGGCGAATTTCTCGGCCTGCTGACGCCCAAGCTCGAGGCCGCCAAGGCCCAGATCGACAATCTTGGACCGCTGCCGGCGACCGGCGATCCCGAGCCCGTCGCCGCCCAGCGCGCGGAATTGCAGAAGGCCTATGGCAGTTTGGGCGCCGCCCGCAATATCGCGGAATCGGCGCGGCTGCGCGCGGCGCAGCTCAGCGGCAAGGTACAGGAAATCCGCCGCCGCAAATTCGCCAACCGGCTGTTCGAGCGCGTGCCGGAAGCGCACAGCACCTACACCTGGACCAGCGCCCCGGCGCAGCTCGGCTATGCGCTCGACAAGGCCGGGGAGATCGTCGCCGGCTGGTGGCAGAATATGGACCAGCGCTCCGACGCCATCCAGACGCTGACGCTCGGCCTGCTGCTCGCGGCCATCAGCTTCTACGCCGCCCAGCGCGGTGTGCGCCATTTCCGCCGATGGGACGAGCCGGGCGAGCCGCCGCTCTGGCGCCGCTCGACATCGGCCGCCTGGGTGATCCTGCTGCGCTGCCTGCCGGTCGCCGCCACGGTCGCCTTCCTCTATTTCAGCTTCAGCTATCAGGAACTGATGACGCCCGATATCGACCGGCTCGCCTATTCGGCGATGCGCTCGATCCTGATCGTGGTCGCCGTCAGCGCGCTGATCGCAACAGCGCTCGCGCCCAAGCGCCCGCATTGGCGGCTTTTGCCGATGGAGGACAAGGCGGCCAGCCGTATCCGCTGGCTCGTCGTGGCGCTCGCCGCGGTTCACGGTCTGACGCTGTTCCTGAGCACGGTGCGCTATGTCTCCAACGCGCCCTTCACGCTGACCGTGGCGCAGAGCTGCATTTCCTCCGTCATCATCGCCTGCCTGGTGCTGGCGATCCTGAAGACCCCGCGCAATGCTCCGAGCCTCGACGGCGCGCCGGAATTCGACTGGGTGGGGCGGCTGCGCTATCCGATCTGGGGCATCGCCTTGCTGATCCTTGCCAGCGCGCTGATGGGCTATATCGGCTTTGCCCGTTTTGCCTCGGCGCAGATCATCGTCACCGGCACGGTGCTGGCGGTGCTCTACTTGCTGATGATCTGGATCGAGGCCGTCGGCCAGAGCATCGGCGACGAGAACGCGCAGGCCGGCGCGTGGCTGAAGGAGACCGCCGGCCTCGACCAGCGCCGCCGCGAACAGCTCGCCCTGCCGGTCATGCTGATCCTGAAGACCCTGGTGGTCATTATCGGCCTGCCGCTGGTGCTGCTGCAATGGGGCTTCGACTGGAAGGACATCAGCCAGTGGGCGTCGAGCCTGTTCTTCGGCTTCACCATCGGCGACACCCGCATCTCGATCGCCGCGATCCTTGCCTCGCTGATCGTGTTCGCGCTCGGCTATCTGGCGGCGCGGCTGTTCCAGGGCTGGCTCGACCGGCGGGTGCTGGAGCCGGCCGGCATTTCCGGCGGCACGCGCAATTCGATCCGCACCGGCGTCGGCTATCTCGGCGTCGTCGCGGCCGGGCTGTTCGCCGTCTCCTATGCCGGACTCGACCTGTCCAACATCGCCCTGGTCGCCGGCGCGCTGTCGGTCGGTATCGGCCTCGGCCTGCAGGGCGTCGTCAATAATTTCGTCTCGGGCCTGATCCTTTTGGTCGAGCGCCCGATCAAGGTCGGCGACTGGGTGGTGGTCGGCGACGAGGAGGGCATCGTGCGCAAGATCAGCGTGCGCTCGACCGAGATCGAGACCTTCGACCGCGCCAATGTGGTGATCCCCAACGCCTATTTCATTTCCGAGAAGGTGAAGAACTGGACGCTGCATAATTACAGCGGTCGCATCATGATCCCGGTCCGCGTCGAATATGACAGCGATCCGCGCCGGGTGCGCGACATCCTGCTGAAAGTCGCCAAGGCGCATCCGCAGGTGATGGCAACGCCAGAGCCCAATGTCTATTTCGAGGATTTCGGCCAGAACGCGCTGAACTTCAAGCTCTACGCCTATACCTACGACATCACCAAATCGATGAACCTGCGCACCGATCTGCGCATCAACATCTTCGAAGCGCTGCGCGCCGAGGCCATCGAAATTCCGCACGGCCTCACCGACGTGCGCATCCGCGACATGGAATGGCTGCAATCGGCTTTCGCCGCGATGCCGCAGCCGGCAAGGCGCGAGACGCAAGTGGAGCACCCGATGCCGCGCGCCGTCGCCGGCAATGGCAGCCGGGCGGATTGACCCGGGGATTGAGGGGGAAGTGCGGCCCGCCGGTCATTGCGGCCCGTCCCTGACCTGCGCTAAAACTTCCCCGCACAGTCGGAGCGGGGGAATTCATGAGAGCCTTAGTGTGGGCCGCATTCGCGGTGCTGACGCTTGCCGCGGGCGCGCTGTCGCCGGCGCAAGCCGCCAGCCGCATCGAATGGCGGCTCGAAAACCCCTTCCGCCTGTTCAAGAAGCCCGAGCATACCGAGCTGCACCGGCAGGTTTTCGAAAGCCTCAATATGTCCGAGCGGCGGCTGCCGATCCTCTCCGCCGAGCGCCGCCTCGAGGCCCGCTTCGGCGGCAGCGGCTGGGCGGACGACATGTATAACGACACCTGCTATAGCCGCGCCGACAACCGCTACACGGCTTGCAAGGATTACGTGCTGCCGAAAAGCCACCGCATCGTCGCCCAGCTCGGCAGCGAGGACAGCTTTCTCGACCTCTTCCTGCCGGATCAGCCGCATACCGGCAATTGCGTCTGGCGGCTGGAAAGCAGCGGCAAGACGGTCGCCAGCGTGACCAGCCCCTGCGACAAGCCGGTGAAGCTCGACGTGCCTTTCCCGGCGGGCGGGCGGCTCAGCGTCAAGCGCGACGGCAGGGACGCCGCGCCCTTGCTCGAGATCAAGATCCGCGACGTGCTGATCCTGGGCCTCGGCGACAGTTTCGGCGCCGGCGAAGGCAATCCCGACCATCCGGTGACGCTGACCGACAGCCGCGCCTTCGACTATGGCGAGGTGGACATCGCCGCCTCGCGCAGCAGCGAGCGGCTGGACGGCTATCCGGCGCGCCAGGGCAAATGGCAAACGCTATCCGGCCCGGATTTCCTCGCCGAGCGCGCTCGCTGGTGGGACCGCGAATGCCACCGCTCGCTCTATTCGCATCAGTTCCGCGCGGCGCTGCAACTGGCCGTCGAGGACCCCAAGCGCGCCATCACCTTCGTCAGCTATAGCTGCAGCGGCGCCGAGATCGCGCAAGGCATCCTGCTGCGCACCTCGGTGCGCGAATGCCGGGCGGGCGAGTCCTATTCCGTCCCCGGCCAATTGTCCTCCGCCTCGCAGGATTTGTGCACGTCGGTGACCAAGAGCGCACTGATGCCCGCCGCCATCATCAACCGCATGCCCGAGCTGCGTAGCCTCGCCGAACGCGACATGCGCGTCACGCGCTGCGCCAAGATCTCCGAGGAAGGCGGCGGCAGCCAGTCGGGCCTGAAACGGCCGGTCGATCTGGTGCTGCTGTCGGTCGGCGGCAATGATGTCGGCTTCGTGCCGCTGATCTCGGACAGCATTCTGAGCGAGACCAGCATCTACCGCACGCTCGGCCAGCGGCTGAATTCGGTCTATGGCGTCGATCACGCCAAGGCCCGGCTCGACCTGGTCAAGAAGCGCTTCGACGGGTTGAAATATTCGCTCGACATCTTTCTCGGCGTGAAGGGCAGCGCCAGCGACCGCAAGGTGATCCTCACCGGCTATCCGAACATGGGCTATGCCGAAGACGGCGTCAGCTCCTGCGACGGCAGCAAGGGGCTGGAGGTGTTCCCGCCTTTCCGGCTGGATGCCGCCAAGGTCGGCAAGGCGGATGAGTTCACCACCGAGCTGAACCGCAGCCTTGCCGCCATCGCCGGCCGCGACTGGACCTATGTCGACGGCTACCGCAAGGATTTCCGCTCCCGCGGCCTGTGTGCGACGAACGGCGACAACCCGGCCGAGAGTTTGGCTTTTCCGCGCCTGAAGGATGGCGTCTGGACGCCGTATAAGCCCTCGCACTATCCGGCCTATGCGCCGCGCCAGCGCTGGTTCCGCACGCCGAATGACGCGTTTCTGACCTCGAACATGCATGCCGAGACGGTGTCGGCTTTCGGCGCCAATTGCAGCGCGCTCTATACCGGCACGCTGAAAGCGGTCGCGCGCAAATACTGGGCGCCGTTCCAGATTTTTCTCGCCAGCACTTATGGCGGGGCGTTCCACCCCACCGCCGAAGGCCAGGCCCGCATCGCCGACGACGTCGCCGAAGCCGCCCGCAATGCGCTGCGCCGGACGCATTGAGGGGAGATAGACGGCGGACGCGGTGCTCGCTGCCTCGCCGGAGCTTTGACGCTTTGGCTTGCGGCTAGACTCTTAGCTGCATCGGCGCCTCCGCGCCGATGTGGTTTGCCCACTTGGCCGTGGGCCCCGGGAGACCGCCATGCGCCCCGTGCTCGCGGCCGAAGCGGAAATGAGCCAAGCTTCAGACCCCAAGCCGCAGCCAAGCTCCCTCTCCCATGGAAGACCTTTGCAAAACTTCGATTCCTTCGCCCCGGCCGTTAGAGCCGGGGCCCACTCGCCTCTCCGCT